>NZ_CP056030.1:962500-2315106 GCF_013374995.1 Pseudomonas eucalypticola
GGTACTCCGGGGATAACAGGCTGATACCGCCCAAGAGTTCATATCGACGGCGGTGTTTGGCACCTCGATGTCGGCTCATCACATCCTGGGGCTGAAGCCGGTCCCAAGGGTATGGCTGTTCGCCATTTAAAGTGGTACGCGAGCTGGGTTTAGAACGTCGTGAGACAGTTCGGTCCCTATCTGCCGTGGACGTTTGAGATTTGAGAGGGGCTGCTCCTAGTACGAGAGGACCGGAGTGGACGAACCTCTGGTGTTCCGGTTGTCACGCCAGTGGCATTGCCGGGTAGCTATGTTCGGAAAAGATAACCGCTGAAAGCATCTAAGCGGGAAACTTGCCTCAAGATGAGATCTCACTGGAACCTTGAGTTCCCTAAAGGGCCGTCGAAGACTACGACGTTGATAGGTTGGGTGTGTAAGCGCTGTGAGGCGTTGAGCTAACCAATACTAATTGCCCGTGAGGCTTGACCATATAACACCCAAGCAATTTGCGTCGAATGACCAGATTGCGGTGTTGTGAAGATGACATGCACCGAAAGTTTGCAGATTCACAAATACCATCACATACCCGATTCGCTGGAATGCCTCCCAAGGCATCCTGGCTACAGAATTTCTTGACGACCATAGAGCATTGGAACCACCTGATCCCATCCCGAACTCAGCAGTGAAACGATGCATCGCCGATGGTAGTGTGGGGTTTCCCCATGTGAGAGTAGGTCATCGTCAAGATTAAATTCCGAAACCCCCAGTTGCGAAAGCAGCTGGGGGTTTTGTCTTTCTGGCGAGTCCAGGCGCTGAGCTGTACCGGCATATCTCCAATCCACGATGTTATTCCCGCTGAAAATGAATCATCGCGGCCGCTATGGTGTGGATGCTTTAAACCACATCAGGAGAAATTGAAATGGTATTCACCGAGCATCCCGAATTCAGCTTCAACGCGTTGATTCAGTGGCACCCGGACAGCCGCAGTAGCCGCACGATGGTCGTGATGGATGAATCATCGACTGCGCCGGGCCATCTGGTTGGATCAGTTGGCACCCCTGGAACCAACAGCGCAATGGCCCGGTTCACCTGCGGATCCGCCGGTGGGGTTTACTACTATGAGATCACTGGCGATCAACGGGTTGAAAGGTTGCAAGATACAGTACTGGTAGCCGGCGCCGACGGTTGGGTACGATTTGTTGACCTGGAGAGCGCAGTGCTGGGGCAGACGACATGGAGCCTCGGCGCAGACCCGAAAGCGTTCAAGATAGGATCACAGGTTGATATCGTATTGAAGGACGGTCGCGGACGGACTGTGAAAGGTGTAACAGAGGGCGGGACGGTTCATTTGAATCTGAACCGTGGCGAGCCAGTAAAGCTGTCGCTGGTCGTCAGGGGGCGTGAAGACGGGTCGTTCTTTGATAAAGTGACGCTTGGCTCCTGACAGACACTAGTGCCAAAGGCGCCCCCTTGAAGTAACCGAAAGGCTATTTAAGGGGGCGCCCTTTCACGCTGTTACTTCTTCAGCTTCACCATCTGCTACCACCGCCTTCACTACCTCATGACGACGAATGTACTTCCAGTCGGACTCATCAATGTAGATGCCGGCAGGCCCACTACCTCCTTCCAGGTCGATGGCCACATGCGCCGACACCTGCGGCTTCACGCTCGCCAGAATCGGCACGAAGCCTAGTTGCTGGCTGGTTTCCAGCAGCGCTGACTGGTTGCGCTCGTCGATGTCTGCCGCTTCGTCCAGGTAGTACGGCAAGCGAATGCGCCCGGCCAGGTCGCGGTCCATCAGGTGCAGCAACAAGTACATGTTGGTCAGCGCCTTGATGGTCATGGTGGTGCCGTTGGACGCCGCGCCGTCGATGTCGGTGTGGATGACCGGCTGGCCATTGACCTTGGTGATCTCGAACGCCAGCTCGAACAGGTCCTTGAGGCCCAACTGGTTATGGTTGGCGGCCACCAGGCGGGCCAGGTATTCCTTGGCCTCTTCGTTCTTGTTGTCCTGCTCGGCACTCTGGCTGAGGTCGAACACCGACAGGGTTTCGCCTTCTTCGTACTGGCCGGCGCTGTGGATGATCTGGTCGATGTGCTTGAGCGCTTCCTTGTTCGGTGCCAGCACGATACGGAAGCTTTGCAGGTTGGAGACCTGACGCTTGTTGATCTCGCGGTTGAACAGCGCCAGTTGGTGTTCCAGGCTGTCGTAGTCACTGCGGATATTGCGCAGGGTACGGGCGATATCGGTGACCGCCGCGCGGCGTGCCTTGGCCAAGGTCAGGGCTTCGTCAGTACGGTGGTCATAAGCGTTGATCAGCAGCTGCAGGCGGCGCTCCATGTCGTCTTCGCTGTCGAACTTGGCCACGCCCTTCAGGCGTACCTGGGCATAGAGCGCATCGATCTGGCCGTCGACGCGCTGCAGCCCTTGCCAGCTATCCTGATAGTCATTGAGCAGCGGCAGCAGGTTGTCCATGGAGTCATCCACTGCGTCCATGAACGGCGTGCCGAACGGCAGGTCCGCCGGCAGCAGTTGGCGACGGCGCAGGGCATCGTCCAGGGTGCGTTGCTTGGCTTCCATGTCGGCGATCTGCCGGCCTACCAGTTGCAGCTTGGCGGACAGTTGCTGGACGCGTTCGGTAAAGGCATCACTGGAACGCTTGAGTTCGTCCTGGGCGGCTTCCATCTGCGCCAGTTGCTCCAGCTTGTCGCCTTCCTCGGCGCTCAGGGTCTGGGTACGGCGGAAGTCTTCCAAGGCTTTCTGAGCATCGAGCACCTGTTGGTACAGGGTTTCGGTTTGCTCCTTGCTCGCCGCACGGTCGGAAGCCACGGCCTGTTGAGTCTTGAGCTGCTTGAGCTCTTTCTCCAGGCGCTCCTTCTGCTCGCGCAATGCGGCGCGGTCGGCCAGGGCCTGCAAGGCCGGCGGGTCGATGTGCGACAGGTCGATGGAAATGCCCGGCACTTCGAAGCGCTCGCCCTTGAAGCCGTCAAGAATGGCTTCCAGGGATTTGACCCACGCGTCGCTGTCGTCCAGGGCGATACCTTGCTCACCCAGCGGCAGGCTGAACAGTGCGCTGTTGAACAGACGCATAAGGCGCTCGACATCCTGCTGCGAGAATTCTTCGCGCAGGCGGGCGTAGCTGTTGTTGTCGGCGTGGTCGAGTTGCTGTTTCACCGACTTCAGGCGTTTTTCCAGGTCGCGCAAGCGCTCTTCCAGGTCTTCGGCACTGAACTGGCGCGATTGGGCCAGGGCGCCGGCCAATTCATCGTGAGCGTCCTTGGCGGCCAGCAGTTGCTGCTCCAGGGTTTTCACGTCGTTGACCAGGGCAAAGCGATGCTTGAGCACCGACAGCTCGCCCAGCCAGCGTTGCACGCCGGTGATCTCGCGCTCCAGGCGCATGAGCTCCTGGGTACCGCCGCGCTGGTTGTTCTGCAGGGCGTCCTGTTCCTTGCGGTAATGCTCGGCCTGGATGACCAGCTCTTCCTTGCGCGCGCCGGAATAGTCCTGCCAGGTGCCAAGCAACGAGTCGAGGACCGGCGAAATACGATGCAGCTTGCCGCGCAGGATATCGCGCTGGCGAACACCGTTCGCCAAGGCTTCCACCAGCGGCCCGGCGGACACCAGCGAGTTGTAGTCCTGCTCCATGCGACGCACGTCGCGGAAGGCTTCTTCGCAGGCAGCGATGTAGTCCACGCTGCCCGAGCGCAGGCTGTGCTCGAAGGCATCGAGGAACAGTTGCTTGAGCTTGGCGGCGGTGATCTCGCGCATGTGCAGCAAATTGATGAACAGGGCGCGGAAAGTCTTCAGGCTCTGCTCACTGGTGGAGCGCAGCGGAATCAGCGTCAGGTCCAGGGGCACCGACGTGTGGCCGCCAACCAGCAGGCGTCGCAGTTCATCAGGCTTGAGCTCGTAGGCTTTCAGGCCATTGCGCTCAAGGTTGGTGAACAGCTCTTTCTGCCGCAGGCAAGTATCGTTCTTCTGGTAGTGAGCCAGGTCCAGTTCGCCTTTGTAGGCGAAGAACTGGTGGCCGAAACCACCGCCGGGGCCGCGGCCCACCACACCGATGACGTGGGGGCCGTGGGGCAGGGAGACCTCGCAGAGGATATAGCTGGTGTCGCTGGCGAAGTAGAAGCGCCGCGACTGTTCCAGGCTGTATTTGCCGAAGCTCATGTCCGACATGCGTGCCAGAATCGGAAACTGCAGGGCGTTGATGGAGGCAGACTTGCCCAGGTTGTTGGCGCCGTACACCGATAGCGGGTTTTCCAGCGGGAACAGGCCCAGGCTGTAACCGGCGGTGTTCAGCAGGGCGAAGCGGCGGATGCCATAGCGTTCCTGGCTCATGCATCGATCTCCTGTTCTTCGGCAATGGCGCGTGCCAGGGCCTCTTCTTCCGACTCGTCGTTGTCCTCGATCACCACGATGTCGTCATCGTCCACCAGTACCGGGGTTGGCAGCGGCAGGTCGCTGTGCAGGCTGGCCGCCAGGTTGCGGTCCTGCTGCACCGACAGGCATACGTCGAGGAAGCGATGCATGGGCGGCAGGAAGCGGTACACACCGTTCTCTTCGCCGGCGAAGCCCAACTGGGTCATGCGGCGCATGATTTTCTCTTCCAGCTCTTCGGGCGTCTGCACTTCGGCCTGCAGGAACAGGTCGCGGTATTTCTCCAGCAGCGAAGGCAGTTCGTCGCGGCCGATGCTGCCGCCGTCCAGCACGGCCATGGGGTCGCGGCCCTGGTCTGCCAGGTGTTCCACCAGAATGAAGGTGAACAGCGAGAGGCGTTGGGCGGTCTTGTTGACCTGGGCGGCAGCCTGCTCGGGCACGAAGTAGAAGAAGCCACGGGTGTCGCATACCAGGTCGAAGCCCAGGGCGCGGAACAGGCCGCGGTACTGGTCCTGCAGGTTGGACAATTGCGCGTACAGCTCCGGGTCCCTGCGGCTGATGTGGAAACCTTTGAACAGCTCGCGAAAGATCGGCGCCAGCTGGGACATTTCGGACAGATCAAGATTCATGTGCAGTGCTCGCAGAGGGTTCCAGCGGCGCGGCCTGGGCCGCGGCGGCGCTGGAAAGCAGGGCGAAGGAGCGCAGGCTCACGCGGTGCTCCAGGGTGTGGTACTCGCGGCGCTCCAGGCGCTCACGGGCAAAGCGTTTGTCCCGGGACAGGCGCGAGAACCAGTACAGCAGTTCGTCAGTGGCGCCTTCGGGCTCCTGTTCCAGCAACCAGGTCATCAGGTCGGGCAGCGGCAGGGCGTCTTCGCAGCGATCGAGCATTTCCTTGACCGTGCGCGGCGCCTTGGGCGCATCGCCCTGGCGGGTCTTGTGCGCCTTGGGGAACTGCGCCGGCTTGGCTTCGAAGCGGGCCAGGGCGTAGACATAGGCTTCCACCTGGCTGGCACTGCCGAGAAACGTACTCTGGGGCCGGGTGAACATTGGCATCGCCGCTTGCGGTACCGCGTCCAGGCCCTTGCGGCGAATCGCTGACAGGGCCAGCGCGGCGCCACGGGTCACGGCGTTGTGCCGGCGCGCTTCTTCGCGCAGCGGCAGCAGCAATTCGCGGGCATGGCGCAGGGTCAGCTGGGCGCGGGTCTGCATTTCGAGGATGCGTGCGTGGGTGCGCAGCAACATGTCGTCATCCACCAGGTGGCCCAGGCGTTGCTGCTCGGTGAGCATGCGCAGCAGCACGTTCTCGACCTTGCGCACGCCTTGCTCGAATGCGCCGTCGGCGTTCACCAACTGGATCATCGGCTCGACGTACTCGTCCCAGGTGGCCAGCACTTCGGCGTAGCGCTGGCGCAGGGGAATCTGCCGGTCGCTGGTCTTGGCGCGTTCGGCCACGGCTACCAGGGCCTGCTCATCGTTGTCGAGCTTCTTCAGCACGTCGCGGATACGCATATCCAGCAAGCGCAGTTGGCGGGCCAGGTCGTTGCCGTCGCGAATATCGAACGCGTCCTGGATGTGCCCGGCCAGACGTTCCAGGTGGCGCAGGTAGGCTTCGATCTCCAGGCACAGGCCCAGGCGGTGCTCGCGGCGCAGGTAAGCGAGGAAGTCGTGGATCTGGGCGTTGAGCTCGAAGCGGTTCGGGCTCTTGGCCACCGGCACCAGGATATCCAGGCGGATCCACACGTCGAGCACGGCGGTGATGTCCTGCGGCGTGCTGTCCAATTGCTGGGCAGCGACCTGCTGGCGCAGTTCGCTGAGGCTCAGGGTGCCCTGGTCGAAATGGGAGCACAGCGGTTCGAGCAATGCCCAGTGTTCGGCGAGTGCGCGCAAGACGCGCTTGGGTTCGATCATTGGATGGCCGACTCGTTGCCAGATAAAAGGGGCGATTGTACTGCATCAGCCACCCGATCATTGAGCCCCTGATCGACTTGGCAGCGGTTTGTCGCGATCAACTGCGGCACGGCGCACAGAACGGCGGTAGAATTGGCGTTTAACTTATCCACAGATGGCCGCGCTTTGTTAATCGAGTCCAGTCGCCGCGCTTACCTGGCAGCCATGCAAGTGGTGCAATGGCTGCCCCGTACCGAATTGCCGTTCGCTGCGCCCTCGCGCCCTGAACTGCTGGCCCCGCCCACCCCGGTGGAACCGCCGCCACAGGCCGCCTCGCCAGCGCCGGCCAGCGCCGCCGTGCCCGTGGCGCGTGCACCGGAAAGGCTGAAAATCGAAGTGCCGCGACCCACGCCCAAGGTGGCCGCCAAGCCGGTACCCGAACCCGAGGCCGCCCCCTTGGCGCCGAAAGTGGTGCAGGCACCGCCGCCGCGCTTTGCCCTGCAACTGCTGCGCGCCGGCAGTTGCCTGGTTCTGGTCGAACTGCCCACTGGCGAACCGTTCCAGAGCCGCGACCCCGCCTACCTGCTGCTCAAGGACATGCTGCGCGCCGCCGGCCTGCCTGACGCCCCGCAGATCATCGGCGAGCCGGTGCGCTGGCCGCTGCTGGTGCGCGGCAACCTGGACCAGGGCCCGGAAGCTGCGCGCGATTTCGTCCAGGGCTTTGTCCTGGCGCGCCTGGAAGAAGCCCCATGCGCCTGTCTTTGGCTGGTGGGGTTGCCCGCCGTGCGGTTTGCCGGTGAAGCCAATGCCGAAGACTACAACCGTGATTTGCAGGTCGAGGGCCTGGGCGACGCCTGGTGCCTGCCGGGCCTGGAATTGTTGATGGACGAGCCGCAACGCAAGGCGGACGTCTGGAAAGCCATGCGCCGACTGATGGCGCGCTGGAAACCGAAGAATGACTGATGCCGTGACCTTCCGCCGGATGACCGAGGCGGACCTTGAAGCCGTGTTGAAGATCGAATACGCCGCCTACAGCCATCCGTGGACGCGGGGTATCTTCCTCGACGGGTTGAAGTCATACGAGATCTGGCTGATGTTCGAAGGGCAGCAGCAGGTGGGGCACGGGGTGATCAACGTGATCATCGATGAAGCGCACCTGCTCAACATCACCGTCAAGCCGGAAAGCCAGGGGCGCGGGTTGGGGTTGCGGCTGCTGGAGCGGCTTATGAGTCGTGCCTACGAAATGAATGGGCGTGAGTGCTTTCTGGAAGTGCGCGACAGCAATCGCTCTGCATACCGGTTGTATGAACGCTTCGGCTTCAACGAAATCGGCCGGCGCCGGGATTACTACCCGATAGCGGGCGGACGCGAAGATGCGCTGGTGATGGCCTGCACCTTGTTCGAATAACCTGGGTGCCCCGTCGCAGGACCGGGCGCTGCGGTGTATCAGGCGCAACGCGGTGAAGCCTTCCCGAGCTTCGCCCGGTCCCACAGGGTAATCCCCACCTCCGCGGCCATCCTCTGTGGGACCGGGCGCCAGCTCGGGAAGCCGTCGCCGCGGTGTATCAAGCGCAACGCGGTGAGGCCTTCCCGAGCTTCGCTCGGTCCCGCAGGAGCAGCATGTTCAGCGCCGTTCGGGTTTACCGTCCAATGGGTCCAACTGCGCCAGTTCAGCCTCGTCCAGGCCATCGCCGCCGCCTATGTCGTCCTCGTCGACAATGCTCAGCGCCAGGTCCGCCGGCCGGCCACTGCCGACTTCGTGGGGCGAGCGCGCGCCATCTTCATCGATCAGGGTTTCGGGGCTCATGTCGTCATCGGTGGGGTTGTGGTCGTCCATCGATGCGCCGGTCATGCCGGCTTCTCGCACCCGGCTGGGCGGCTGCTCCTGATCGATCTCGGCCTGGGTGATCTCGTCACCAATCTTTGCCGTGGGCTCGTCCTCGTCCAGATGCAGCTCCTCCATGGAGCCCATGCGGTCTTCGTTGTCATCGATGGGCGCCGGTTGCGGGGCGTGCATCGGGCGGTGTGACTCGGTCATGGTAATTCCTCATGTTTGGGGCCTTAATAGGGTGGACCCGTGGCCTTCATGAAGATTCCGCCTGTTTTGCATCGGCCATCGCCACCGCGCGTGACCCGCCAGGCGCGGCGCCAGTCATAGCTTGCGCACCAATATCGAGGCTAGAACATGAACGATCTACAGGAACTGATTGATAACAACGCCCGCTGGGCTGAAGGCATCAAGCAGAAGGATCCCGACTTCTTCGCCAAGCTGGCCCGCCAGCAGACGCCCGAGTTTCTCTGGATCGGCTGTTCCGATGCACGGGTACCAGCCAATGAAATCGTCGGCATGCTGCCGGGCGATCTGTTTGTACACCGCAACGTTGCCAACGTGGTGCTGCACACCGACCTCAACTGCCTGTCGGTCATCCAGTACGCGGTGGACGTGCTCAAGGTCAAACACATTCTGGTCACTGGCCACTACGGCTGCGGCGGCGTGCGAGCGTCCATGCAGGACCGCCAGTTCGGCTTGATCGACGGCTGGCTGCGTTCAATCCGCGACCTGTATTACGAGCACCGTCTGGCGTTGGCCGAATTGCCAACCGAGGAGGAGCAGGTCGACCGGCTGTGCGAACTGAACGTGATCCAGCAAGTGGCCAACGTTGCCCACACCAGCATCGTCCAGAACGCCTGGCACCGCGGTCAGAGCCTGTCGGTGCATGGTTGCATCTATGGCATCAAGGACGGCCGCTGGAAGAGCCTGGGCGCCAACATCAGCGGCTTCGAGCAACTGCCGCCGCAATACCGTTTGCGCCCGCTTTAATCTGTAACCTCCCGCAGACAGCTACAGGCTTGAGTCCGGCAGCGCCATTGGTGCTGCCAGGCTTTTCAACGCTCGGCTGGCCGGGGCCGCCGCGCACGCTTGCTTGGCCTTGTCTGGGGTATCGCCACGCACGCTGGTGTAGAACAGCTCACAGGTCTGCTGCTTCTGCGCTACCTGCCACTTCTGCGTGCAGCTACTCAAGGTAGCCTGGGCATCCGCTTTCGGGTTGCTGCCCATTCCCGCCTGCCAACAGGCCGCGCTCAAGTCCTGCCCCATCACTTTCAAACCGGCTTCGTCGGCCTGCTGCTGATTGCCATCGTGGTTGGCAGGGTCTGCCGCGTACCAGATATAGCTCGGGTGGTTCGCGCCCAGTACCGGGACATTCTTGCCAGGGTTGGGGCTGATGGTCGCAAGCCCGAGCACGGCCACGTTCTGGCCGTACTGTGCCTTGATCCAGTTGCGCACCGGTGCGCCGAACGCCACCATCGGCAAGGTCTGCCCCGCCAGGTTCTGGCTGACTTCCTTGACCATGGTGGTCTGGTAGTCCTTGAAGTAATCGTAGACACCGGCCAGGTCGCTGCCCGCGGTGGCGGGCGCGGCGATCGGGGCAATGTCTATGATGGTCTGGTAGCCGGGCGTCTGTTCGGCGGGCACGCCGTTCTCGGTCAGCAGGGTAGCCCAACGGTCGGTGGTCTTGGAGTTCAGGTAGTCCTGGAACTGGGTCAGCGAATAGTCTGGCGGGAAGTGCAGCAACTCGACGCTGCGGCGGTTCTCCAGGGCCATGCCCAGCGGCAGGAACAGCGACCAGTTGTAGGCCCACTTGTTGTCGGCATTGAGTTGGCTGGCACCCTTGTAGGCCAGGTCGCCGGCGTTGAGCAGTTGCGTCAGGGGCTGGTCGTAGTTGTCCGGCACCCCGCTCAGGGTCGCGAATACCTGCTGGTTGTCGCGGGTTACGGTCACCTTGGCCTGGGCATAACCGTCACGCTGCAGGCTTTGGGTCAGGTAGTGCTCCACGGTCTGCTCCAGCGTCCAGTTGCGGTAGCAGATAACGTTGCAGTTGTTGGGGTAGGCGAACAGCTGGCTTACACGCTGGGTACTGCCCAGGTCGATCTGGATATCGGCGTGGGCGGTGCCCGCCAGGGTCAGGGCGGCAAGGGCGGTGGCGAGCGCTGAGGCTTTTTGCATGCATAACTCCGTGTCAGTGTTGGCCCCCTGTGTGCGGGGTTGGCCGGTGCATAGTGCGCGAGTGCGGATGGCCGGGGAATGGCTGGAGGGGAAAAATTTTGCATGCAATCGTGAAAACCCTGTGGGTGGCGCTGGCACTCGCATGGTCAATGGTTGGCGCCGCTGATGAGCGCGATGAAACGCAGTTCGTGCACTGGTTTCGCGATCACGACACCGCCGCCTTCGAGCGGTTTCTGGTGCAGCGCAAGGTCGATGCTGTGGTGCCGCTTTATCAACTGTTGCGCAGTGCCAGCGACTGGCAATCTTGTCACGCCCAGCCCTTTGCGGTGCCTCCGCCCAGCCACTGGCCGGCAGTGGAGTCGACATTGCGGCTGCTGGATGCGTTGCGCCAACAGGGCGTACTGACACGGTTCGAGGTGGTCTCCGCTTACCGCAATACGCGTTTGAACGCTTGCGCGGGCGGCGCTGCCCATAGCGCCCACACCCAGGCATTCGCCGTGGACCTGGAGTTTCCCGATGCCAGCGCCCAGCCGCAGCGCCTGTGCGACTTCTGGAAACAGCATGGCGGTGAGTGGAACCTCGGCCTGAGCCGTTACCCTTCCGGGCGCGTGCACTTGGACACGACGGGCTACCGCACCTGGGGGGATGACTACCGCGCGGCGACGTCATATTGCCTGGCGCCGACGTCAGACCAGATGGGGCCTGAGCATACTCAGGACGTCCCGGGCCAGTGAGCCGCTGTGTTCGTTCACGCGCGCACGGAATTGCACGCTGGGCAGCGCCGGCAGTTGCCAGTGAGCCGGCACCGGGACCACGCCGGGCGGGATCGACGACTCATTCAGGCACGCCACCCCCAGCCCGGCGCTGAGGGCCGATTGCAGTCCTGCGACCCCCGATGCCGAATGCGCCACCAGGTAAGGCTGGCGCGCGCGCTGAAGGATATTCAAGGCCAACCCTTGCAGCGAGCAAGTGGCCGGCAGAATCACCAGCGGCAGGGTGGCGGGGCGGTCTTGCAGCAAGTGCTCGGCCACCACCCACTGCAGCTTTTCGTTGCGTACCGCCTCAACACCCTCGGCTGGCGCGGGTGTGTCCTCCAGCACGATCTGCATGTACAGGCCGATGTCGAAGTCATCAGGCTGGGCCTCGATCATCGCACTCTTGCGGATAGTGACGTGCAGGCGCAGGCCGGGGTAACGGTCGGTCAAGCGCTTGAGCAGCGGCGCTATAGCGTTGGGCCGGAAATAGTCGGTAATCAGCAAGCGCAGGTCACCGCTCAGGCGCGTGCCGCGCATGTCGTGAAACGCCTGTTCATTGAGGTCCAGCAACTGCCGGGCATGGGCCAGCAAGCGTTCGCCCATCGGGGTCAGGCGGGTGCCACGCTTGCTGCGGCTGAACAACTGCTGCCCGCAGAAAGCCTCCAGTTTCTGCAACTGTTCACTGACGGCGGACTGGGAGCGGTGCAGGCGCTCAGCGGCAGCCGACAGAGTACCGGCTTCGGCCACCACGGTGAGGGTATGCAACAGGTCCAGATCGAAACGACGCATGATTATCCAGCCATTTTCCGATGGATGTCTTCTGAATATCCCGCTTTTACGATGGTTGAGCAAGGGTGATCATCGCCCTCCATACCACACACGAAGGAGCGACATCATGCCTGGACTTTCCCTGTTGATTTCCGGTGAACCTAACCTCGACCTGATCCCTTTGCTGGCGCGGGAGTTGACCGAGCTGACCTGTGCAGTGCTCGACAAACAGCAGCAAAGCACCACGGTGTTGATTGATTTTTTGCCACGTACCCAGTGGTTTATCCA
This sequence comes from Pseudomonas eucalypticola, assembly GCF_013374995.1. NCBI lineage: Bacteria > Pseudomonadati > Pseudomonadota > Gammaproteobacteria > Pseudomonadales > Pseudomonadaceae > Pseudomonas > Pseudomonas eucalypticola. Next base: position 974,565 of record NZ_CP056030.1, read on the forward strand.
CAACCGCAGCCTGGCCGAACTGGGCAAGGACGCCTTCCGCCTGCAAGTGACGATCACCGACGAGACCACCACCAAAGACCAGAAGGCGCGGTTCCAGCGTGAAGCCTATGCACTGCTGGCCGAGCGCATCGGCAATTTGCACTCGCACTCCAACGTACACCTGATCGATTGCCGTGCGGGTACCTACAGTTACGCGGGGGTTACCCAGGAGTACCGTTACCAGCACCCCCTGGCCTGAGACTCAAGGGTAGGGAATGGGCGTGAGCACCGGCTGGCCGGCGAAAAAAGCCAGCAGGTTCTGGTTCACCAGGCTCACGGTCGCTTCCGACGCCTGGGGCGACAGCGCGGCGACGTGCGGGGTCAGGACCACGTTATGCAGGGCCTTCAGGGCTTTGGGCACCTGTGGTTCGTCGTCGAATACATCCAGGGCGGCCCCGGCGATGGTGCCCTGCTGCAAGGCGTCGATCAGGTCGGCGGTGGCGATCACGCTGGCGCGCGCAATGTTGACCACGAAGCCGTGGGGGCCCAAGGCTTGCAAGGCGGTCTTGTCGATCACATGGCGCGTACCGGCGCCGCCTGGGGTGGCGATGATCAGGTAATCGCAGCTGGCCGCCAGCTCCATGGGCGAGGCGCAGTAGTGGTAGTCCACGTCCGTGCGCGGGCGACGGTTGTGATAGCTGACGGACATGTCGAAGCCCGCTGCCGCGCGCTTGGCGATGGCCATGCCCACAGCGCCAAGGCCGAGAATACCCAGGCGCATGCCCTCCAGGGTCGGCCGGCTCAGCTTGCGCCATTCGCCACGGCGCACCGAGGCATCGGCCTGGGGAATATCGCGCACCAGTGATAGCAGCAGGGCCATGGCGTGGTCGGCCACTGATGAAGCGTTGGCACCCGCACCGTTGGTCACGGTGATTCCTGCAGCGTGAGCGGCGGCCAGGTCAACCTGTTCATAACCGGCACCAATCACGCAAATGATCTTCAGGTACGGCAAGGCCGCCATCTCGTCGGCGAAAAAGCCCAGCGGGCCCCGGGTCAGCACGGCAGTGATGCTATTGCCATGTTCCTGGATGGCGGCGGCGCGCAGTTCGCGGCTTGGCGCGCGGATCAGGGTAAAACCACTGTCTTCCAGGATGTGCAGGTAGTCGTTGACGGCTTCGACCAGTACCAGAACCGTGGCGCTCATGAGTGCCCTCCGTGTGGGATGTCAGGAGTGATAAAGCGCCGGCTGAATCCGGGCGCGCGAGTGACGCTCCAAGGCTGTGAAAGCAAAGGAAGGCGCACGCCAGTCAGTATCCCCGAAAAAGCGCGAACGCAGCCTACGGCTTTGGTTTAATGTCAGGCGTTCAGGGGAGGGGGGCGATGTGCGGACTCGAGCAGCGGCCGCCAGGCCGCGTCTCGTTCGCCAGTATCACGCTTAACGCATGAGGGCAGACGCGGCTGTTGTCGCGCGGTTTAGAATTTCAGGGCATTGGTCAGGTCACCCATGGGTTTCTGCCCACGCGCCACCATGGCGTCGTCACGCTGCTTGAGGCCGTCCAGGGTCTCCAGCTTGAACACCCGGGTAATCAACCTCAGGATCGAAGCGGTGTCGTACACCGTGTGGTCCACCGTGCCCTTGCGGGCGAACGGCGACACCACCAGGGCGGGGATCCGTGTGCCCGGTCCCCAACGGTCGCCCTTGGGGGGCGCCACGTGGTCCCACCAGCCGCCGTTCTCGTCCACGGTCACGACCACCACCATGTTCTTCCATTGGGGGCTGTTGCGCAGCACCTTGAGGGCTGTGGCGATGTGGCGGTCGCCGGCGGCCACGTCGGCATACCCGGCGTGCATGTTCAGGTTGCCCTGGGGCTTGTAGAAGGTTACCGCCGGCAGCTTGCCCGCCGCGGCATCGGCGAAGAATCTGTTGGTGCCAGGTTCATCCCCCAGCCCGCCGTCGCGCAGGCGCTTCTGGCGCTCGGCCGGGTTTTCCGGGCCTTGCTGCTTGAAGTAGTTGAAGGGTTGGTGGTGGTACTGGAAGTTCGGGATCTTGGGAATGCCGCCCGAGTCCTTGAATTCGTCCAGGGTGGCCTGCCAGGCGCCGGCATACCAGGCCCAGTCGACGTTCTTCTTGCTCAGCTTGTCGCCGATGTGTTCGTGGCTCTGGGGCACCAGCACGCTGGGCAGGTCCGGTTTGGAATAGTCCGGGCGTTCGGGGTCGCGGATCCAGGTGGGCCAGTAGGGCGGGGCCATGGTGTTCACGGCGAAACCGTCCGGGGTCAGGGCGCTGGGGCCGAACGCCGGGGCGCCGGTCATGGCACTGGCTGGGGTCTTGTCCAGCGGCTTGAGGCGTGGGTCGAGCGGGTCATCGCTCTGCAGCGTGGCGATCTGCTCCTTGGCCGCCGAGGTGGTGGCGTTGGGGTAGAACGGCGCCGTCGCACTGATCAGATACTGATGGTTCAGGAACGAACCGCCAAACGCGCCCTGGAAGAAGTTGTCGCACAGCACGAATTCCCGGGCCACGTCCCACAGGCGCAGGGCATATTGCGTCTGGTCGTAGTAGCCCATGGTCAGGCCGCCAGAGTCGGCCCAGGCAACGAACTGATCGTTTTTGCCGCCATTGATCTGCATCTGGTTCTGGTAGAACACATGCCACAGGTCGCGGGTGATGATACCCAGCGGCAGGTCTTCCTTGTTCGGGCCTTTCAGCGCGAACGGTGCATTGGGCAGGTTTTCCTGGTACTGCACGCCGGCGGTGTAGGTCACTCCATCCACGGACTGGGGGCCGATCTGCAGGGTGCCGCCCCAGGCCGGTGGCAAGGTCTTGAGCAGGCTGCCGTCGCGGTCGCGCTGCTGGTAGTCCTCGGGTTTGAGCGACGACAAGGGCTTTTCCACCCCGGGGAAATTGCCGAACAGGTTGTTGAAGCTGCGGTTCTCGGCGTAGATCACCACCACGGTCTTCACATTGTCGGCCAGCGCCTTGTCCAGGTCGGTGGCCGACAGCGGATGCTCGTCCGGTTTGCCGGGCTGGTCACTGGCGCTGCCGCAGCCGCTCAGCGCTGCGGCACCGACGCCCAGCACCGCCACGCCGCCCAGGAAGCGGCGGCGGCTGGTGTCGGGAAGTCGGGGGGTGGTGGCGTCTTTCGTCTCGTCGGTCTTGTCGCTCATTACGGCATCCCTGGTCAGGTGCAACAAAATAATTCTGGCGGCGAGGCTAGCAGTGGATTGTGACGGTTTTGCGGCGGGTTGATGTCCGTGGCCCTGGGGCTCAATGAGCTGGGGTCATTGAGGGCCGGGCGCGAGCACCATGCCTCACTGATGGAGGTTGCGCCATGGGGCAGGCCCGAAAGAAGGGTAGGAGATTTCCGAAAGCGCCTGATGGCTTCCGTTTTCGACCCACAAAAAAAAGAGCCTACCTTTCGGTAAGCTCTTTTTCGTACTTGGTGGTTACACAGTCTGGCACGGCGTGTAATACAGCCTGGTGTTGCTCGCAAGCATGAAGGTCGCGTCGCTGTTGCTACTAGCAACACTCGATGGGGTTCCGATGGGTTTGAATTTCGCTGCGACGACGGCGTCAAGTTGAGTGTGAGCTTCGCCTTGGACTGCTGCGACCGAGAGGCGATTGGCTGGGTGGCCAGTCCAACCGGCTACAGTGGCGACGATGTTCGTGACCTCATGCTGGAAAGCGTAGAGAAGCGGTTTGGTGATCAGCTCCCCAGCACGCCTGTGCAGTGGATGAGCGATAATGGCTCGGCCTATGTCGCAGAGCAGACTCGGCTCTTTGCACAGCAAATCGGCTTGCAGTCTGTAACGACGCCGGTTCGCAGCCCGCAGAGTAACGGGATGGCCGAGAGCTCCGTGAAGACCATCAAGCGCGACTACGTGGCCCCCATGCCTCGCCCGAACCGCGAAACGGCGTTACGCAACCTGGCAATCGCTTTCGAGCATTACAACGAGCAGCATCCACACAGCGCGCTGAAATACCGCTCTCCCAGAGAGTTCAGGCGTATGAAGACGGCATCAAGTTAACGGGGTGGCGGTGTCCGGTTTTGTAGGGGGCAGTCCAGGTTGCTAAGAGCAGTCTCTATTCAACACGCTATACCGTGGAGGGGCATTGTGTGTCTTTGCCTATTACTTGTAGATCACTAATCTGCGTTTCAAGGTCGCTAGACTTCGTCCAATGAATAGCGTTCCACCCTGACTCACGTGCGGCTTGAACATTAGCTTTAGTATCATCTATCAAGAGTAACTCTTCCGGTAGAAATCCGGACAGTTCGGTAATTTTTTTATAAAAATCAAGGCTTGGCTTTCGGCAAGACAGCGCCGCCGAGTAAAAGATGCCATCGCAGTAGTGCTCCAGACCAAGCGATTTCATTAAAAAATTTGCGCGTAGGTGTTCTTGATTGGACGCGAGAAATACTTTCACACCACGACGACGATGACGGGCCAGATCCGACAGCAACCCAAGGTTGAGCCGAGCATCGTTTTCAAACCAATAACTCAATAATCTATGCCGAGAAAGTTTCGGAGCAATGTCTGCCAGCACTGACTCAAGCCTCTCCTCCAGGCATAACTTGCCTGTAACTATAGCATCCCAGTAAGGCTCGAAGAGCGCCTTGTGGAGATCTGAGCTTGCTAGCCCGAGATCTTCCTCAAGAGATGAATCCCAGCCCTCACCGTCGGAGGGGCGACCATCAACGACGACACCATCCACATCAACCATAAAAGCTTGAATCAACGTAGCCTCCGTCTGGCATCCCGTACTCCGCATTGCGAACAGATCCCAATGCTTTCAGTTGGCATACTTCCCGAGTCGCAAGCATATGAGAACGGCTTGGATAGGTATAAGACTTGTTATGCATAACCTTAGCGCGCACTCAGTTGCCAAGTGAGTTCGCCGAACGCTTACGGTCGATCTCCATTCGTCATACCACTCTTATGATTACTAAGGCAGTGCCTTCCTAGAGGTAAGAAGCGACTCTATCCGCAGTCATGACGATTCGCCAATTTGATGGGGGGCGGTTACTTTGTTGTTTCCAAATTGTCGAGATGATCGGCGTACCACTGCATCATCGTTGTACGTTGCTCCAGGTACTGAGCCTTGTAGATGCCTCTAACGCCTGGAGCCTTATGACTGAGTTGCGCCTCAATGTGGTCCGCTGGAAAACCGTGCTCGTTGAGTACGGTGCTTGCAATATGACGGAAGCCATGTCCAGTCTGTCGTCCATAGTAACCAAGGCGCCTTAGCACCATCAGAAAAACGGTTACGACGCCGAAGCGCTACGCCGCTACTGCGACCAATATCGAATGCAACCCGTCATCCCGTTGCGCTCGATGAAGCGCAAAGCCAAGCCTGGCTTACCAAGACTGTTTGATCGGCCCAAGTACCGACAGCGCAACATCATCGAGCGCATGTCGGAATGGCGGAAAGAGAACCGCCGGATCGTAACGCGCTTCGACAAGCTTGCAAAAAGCTATTCCGCTATGGTTTCGCTGGCTTGTTCCATGCGGTGTTTGCGACAGCTGTTTTCGTACAGAGCCTAGTGCGGTATCGGAAAGAGGACGGCGTTGAACATCGCTGCGTTTCATCCGTGTATGCCTCCCGTTCAATTTTTATTGAAGCATGGGGGCATACAGGATGTGAAAGGATGTGGGTGGATCAGTTTGGATGTCCAGACACAAGAAAGCCCGCACGAGGCGGGCTTCTTGAGGTGATTCATAGACTGCTGTAGACATCTATGGATCGGCACTTGGTGGCTACACAGGGACTTGAACCCCGGACCCCAGCATTATGAATGCTATGCTCTAACCAACTGAGCTATGTAGCCAAGATGGCGCGCATTATTCCCTCAGAACGAAGATGCGTCAAGCATCTTTTTGAAATTTTTTTACGCCTGATCAAAAGCTTAGCCCAAAACGCACAAATGGCCACCGCCGGAGCGCGTGCGACAGGGTGGCTTCAGCCCCGGGGTCAGACATAATTTGTTTCATTGTTAGCAATCGCGCATAGAAAAATGGCACATTAGCGATTCCTTGCGCTGGCCGTGCACCCGTATGCGGCACGCTGAACAGCGTTCCTCCCTGTTGTCCGGAAGACTGCTCCATGGCCCTCACCAACATTCAACCCAGCGCTACCGCGGCTACCGCAGCGCCGCCCCAGACCAGCCCGCTGGTGATGCGCATCATCGGCGCCTGCGCACTGGCGCATCTGATCAATGACCTGATCCAGTCGGTGCTGCCGTCGATCTACCCGATGCTCAAGGCCAACTATGGCCTGAGCTTCACCCAGATTGGCCTGATTACCCTGACGTTCCAGATCACTGCCTCGCTGTTGCAGCCGTGGGTGGGTTTTTACACCGACCGTCATCCCAAGCCCAACCTGTTGCCCCTGGGCACTATCTGCACCCTGGTGGGCATCGTCATGCTGGCGTTCGTTGGCAGCTTCCCGATGATCCTGCTGGCGTCGGCGCTGGTAGGCATCGGCTCTTCGACCTTCCACCCGGAGACCTCGCGTATCGCCCGTCTGGCCTCCGGTGGCCGTTATGGACTGGCGCAATCCACCTTCCAGGTAGGCGGCAACGCCGGCTCGGCGTTCGGCCCGCTGCTGGCGGCGGCGTTGATCATTCCGTTCGGGCAGGGCAACGTGGCGCTGTTCGGCATTTTCGCGTTGTTCGCCCTGGGCGTGACCTGGGGGCTGAGCCGCTGGTACAAGGAACACCTGAACCTGTTCAAGGCCAAGAAGGGTGGCCAGGCCACTCATGGCCTGTCTCGGCGCCGGGTCACGTGGGCACTGGTGGTGCTCGGCCTGCTCGTGTTCTCCAAGTACTTCTACATGGCCAGCTTCACCAGCTACTTCACCTTCTACCTGATCGAGAAATTCCACCTGTCGGTCGCCAGCTCCCAGATGCATCTGTTCCTGTTCCTGGGCGCAGTCGCGGCAGGCACGTTCTTCGGGGGCCCCATCGGCGACAAGATCGGCCGCAAGGCAGTGATCTGGTTCTCGATCCTGGGCGTGGCGCCGTTCACCCTGGCGCTGCCTTACGTGGACCTGTTCTGGACCACGGTGCTGAGCATCGTTATCGGGTTCATCCTGGCGTCGGCGTTCTCGGCCATCGTCGTGTATGCCCAGGAACTGGTGCCCGGCAACGTCGGCATGATCGCCGGCGTGTTCTTCGGGCTGATGTTCGGCTTCGGCGGTATCGGCGCGGCGCTGCTCGGGCATCTGGCCGACATTCGCGGTATCGAATACGTGTACGGGCTGTGTTCGTTCCTGCCGTTGTTCGGCATATTGACGATTCTATTGCCCAATACTCGCAAGGTGTAAGCCAACAGCAAGCCCGCATGAAGCGGGCTTGCTGTCAGACAGCTTGCGCAGCTTTCCAGGCAGTGAATTCTGACAGACGCAACCCATAGCGTGCCAACACGCCTTCATGCAACCTGCGAAGCTCTTCGATGATCAAGGCTTGCACATTCGGCTGCTCTGGCGTCGGCACGCTGGCCATGACATGCCGCTCAATGATTGCCACAGCATCTTCGCCAGGGGCGACTACCACGTCTCGGATGGTTTGCTTGATCAAGTTGCGCCACGCCAACCGCAACGGATCTGGTGCTGCCAGTTCCTGGCGAATGGCCAGATACTCCTGCGTGGATCGTTCGTATGCCCATACATAGAGATCCCTGAGAAGCTCCACCCGCGTCAGTTCGTACAGTCCCAGGGTCGCCCTGCTATAGGCCTGTTCAGGTACGTCGAGAAAGGTCAGCGGACACAGATTGGCGCGAAACAGAGGCAGGTTGGCCGCCAGCCGCGAGGTGCGTTTGTTGATGTCTGCAAAGGGTTGCAGGTAGGGAATGTGGACCATGATGAAAAACGATTGCTCGAAGGGGTCTTCAATAGCGGCAGCCTTGGCCAGCACTTCATCCAATGCTTCATCGATCTGCTGTGGAGCGGCCAGTGGGCGGTACACGCTCTGGCCGATTTCCACCCCGTGTTGGCGCACGCGGCCTTCGTCGGCGCTGTTGGGCAGCAGGTTTTCCGAAAGCGCGCTGTGCAAGTTCAGCAATGTGTAGCGATTGAATCCAACACTATCGATATTCTCCACCAGCAACTCGATAGCCGATTTGTGATTCAGGATCATCTGCGTCTCGAGTGTCGCCTTGCCTTGCGCCACTCTGCCGAAGTCAATCAACTCCACCGTATCCAACCGGGTGTAGGTGTTGCCCTCCAGGTGACTGGATGCCCAGGACAAGTCGATCAACAGACGGTTGAGAATGGCGCGGCTATAGGTGCCGGCCGGGGCATGGGCATCAGGGGTTTTGCCAATGCTGTGCAACTGGCGCCGTTGGCTGGCCGACAGATAGAAAGTAGCGTTAGGCTGGTAAGCGTGCAGAAATTCCCGCTGGTAGCCCACTGGTTTACGCGCCTGGAGAGGCTGATCTACGTAAGCCAGGATGTCACGGCTGTCGACCGACAAGGGGATGAAGGTGGGAAAGCTAATTTCCTGCGGTGCAGGCCAGGCGGCTTTGGCACTGGCGTGATAACGGCGCGAGGGGCCATTGCCGGTAGGGATCACCTGGCCATTCCTGACTAGTTCGCTAGCCCATCGCTGCGCAGTGCGCCTCGGCACACTCGGGTGTTTTGCCAGCCAGTCGCTCAGCATCAGGCCCGCGGGTGAAGCGTGGATTTCATCGAGCAGGTCGGTCAGTGTACTCATGGCAGTGGCGCGATTTCAGTGAGGAGATGGCGCAATTGTGGCGCGATTACTGGAATCGCGCCACTCCAAGGACCTATCGCGCCATAATCGCGCCACTCGCCACCCCTATCGCGCCACCAGCAACGGCGACCGCACCCGTGCAAACCACTGGCTCACCTGTTCGTAGGCATGCGCCATCTGCAGCACCGCCATGTCCGCCTGGGGCCGGCCGATAATCTGAAGGCCCATGGGCAGGCCCTGTTGATTGAACCCTGCCTGTACGTTGGCCACCGGGCAACCGCTGAGCGAGCCAGGTATCACGACTTCCATCCAGCGGTGATACGTGTCCATGGCATGGCCGCCGATTTCAGTGGGCCAATGCACGCTTTTGTCGAACGGGAATACCTGGGCGCTGGGCAGCAGCAGGTAGTCGTAGCGCTCGAACAGCCTGCGGATGGCGCGGTACCAGTCGGTGCGGGTGGCGGACGCCTGGGCGATATCGCTGGCGCTGAGGCGCAGGCCATTTTCCACCTCCCAGCACGCCTCGGGTTTGAGCAGCTCGCGTTTGCCGGGTGTGTGGTAGTGCTTGCCCAATGACGCGGCCACCAGCCAGTTGCGCAAGGTACGCCAGCAGTCCCATAAGCGTGCCGGGTCAAACCCCAGGGTGGCGTGCTCCACGTCGCAGCCCAGTGCCTTGAAATCGCCCAAGGCTTTTTCGCACAACGCCAGCACGCCATTTTCCATGGGCAGGTAACCATTCAGGTCGCCCAGCCAGCCTATTCGTGCACCCTTGAAGTCGCGGCCCAGGGGGGCGGTGAATTCGCTGCCGTCGCCCGCCAGCGACAAGGGCGCGCGTGGATCGTGGCCTGCCTGTACCGAAAGGAGCAGGGCGGTGTCCTGAACAGTGCGACCCATGGGGCCTTCGTAGCCCAGCTGGTCGAAGAACAGGTCGGCGGCGTCATCGAAGGGTACGCGACCCTGGGACGGGCGAAAGCCGATGATGTTGTTGAACGCGGCGGGGTTGCGCAGCGAGCCCATCATGTCGCTGCCGTCAGCCACCGGTACCAGGTGCATGGCCAATGCCGCGGCCGCACCGCCGCTGCTGCCACCCGCGGTGCGGGACGGATCGAAGGCACAGCCGGTAGCCCCGAACAGCGGGTTGTAGGTTTGTGAGCCCAGGCCGAACTCCGGGGTGTTGGTCTTGCCGATGATGATCGCACCGGCCGCCTTGATCCGCTCCGGCATGATGCCGTCATGCTCGGGCACGAAGTCGCGGTAAAGGGGCGAGCCCAGGGTAGTGCGTATGCCGCGGGTGAGCGACAGGTCCTTGATGGCATGAGGCAGGCCGTGCATCCAGCCCAGGTAGTGCCCCCGTGCCAGTTGCCTGTCGCGCTCGTCGGCCTGGGCCAGCAGTACGTCGGCCGGTTGCAGGCTGATCAGGGCATTCACCTGTGGGTTGAAACGCTCGATATGGGCCAGGTAGGCCTGCATCACTTCACGGCACGACAGTTCCCGCCCGTGGATCTTGCTCGCCAGTTCGTGGGCGGGCAGCAGCACTACGTCGTCGAGGGGTTGAGTATTCATGGCTGACCCTTTTCGGCTGGGATATCCCCATCGGGCGATGGGCTATTGTTGTTATGCACTGCCGGGATTATCAGCCGGGGGATTGCCGGCGCGAAACTTCAATTTTAACATGGCAGCTGTCAGGAAATTTAATAGCCAGCGAGGCCCGGAACGGATGTCGAACCTGCGTTTGCCTCCCTTGAATGCAGTGCGCGCCTTCGATGCTGCAGCGCGCCTGGGCAGCTACGTGGAGGCCGCCAAGGCCTTGCACGTGACCCAGCCAGCGGTGGGCCGGCACGTGAAACTGCTGGAAGACTGGCTAGGCGTGCAGTTGTTCGAGCGCACCCCGCGCGGTGTGGTGTTGACCCCTGCCGGGCGCCAATACCACCACAAGATTTCCCGCGCGCTGCAACAGATCGCCGACGCCAGTGAGGCGTTGCAGCCCATCCCCAGCGAACGCTGGTTGCGCATCCTGGTGGTGCCCGGGTTGGCCAAGCGCTGGTTGACCTCGCACATCGAAGCGCTGCGCCAGGCGCGCCCCGGGCTGAAGGTGGCCATTGAGCCCAACTCCACGTTCACCGAGGTCGATGCTCGTACCGCGGACCTGGGGATCGCCTATGGCATGCCGGGGCAGTACGCCAACAGCCGCGCCACGCTGATGTGCCCCCGGGTATTTCCGGTGTGCACGCCCAGGTATCTGGCGAGCATCAAGCCCGTTCGCCGGCTGGAAGACCTGATGAGCCTGGACCTGATCCACTTCGATGATGGCGAATGGTGGAACATGTGGTTCAACGCCTTGGGCATTGATTCGCAGCTGTCCTGTGACGTGCTTTACGTCAGCAATGATCATGCGCTGGCGGTGGCCGAGAGCGGGCAGGGCATCGCCCTGGCTAACGAGGTACTGGTTCGCGATGAATTGAAGGCCGGCACGCTGGTGCGCGCCGTGGAGGCCGAAGTGGCCCTGGAGAGCTACCAATTGCTGACGCCCGCGGGGCAGATGTCAGCGGATGTGCAATGGTTTTCGCAGTGGTTGAGCGATGCACTGCGTGCCGAGTTCCCGCAGGCATTCGCTGTGGCCGAGCGCGACCCTTTATAGGCGCTGGTTTATTTCGAGCGCGCAGCGGCGCTGAAGATGGGGCGAATGCCACGGCACTTGGGGTAGTCGGCACAGCCCCAGAAGTCGCCACCGGCGTTGCGGCCGCTGCGGGCCACACGCACCACCATGGTCTTGCGACAGTGCGGGCAGGCCGGGGCCTGGGGCGCCTCCGAGGGCGCTGGCGCCTCCGGCTGCGGCTTCGCGATGGGCGCCTGGGTTTTGGCGGCGGGTGCCGGATTTTTCGCCGCCGCGATCCACCGGCGAAGGCGGGCGCCATCGACCAGTTTCAGGTTGCGCCCACTGGCGAATTCCCGCGCAGGTTCCGTGAAGCGCCCACTGGTCACCACGAAACCACCCACCGCACCTTCGGCGGCCATGGCGCCGTACAGCTCACGCACCACCGGCACGCCCACCTGCAGCGCGCGCCAATGCTTGCATTGCACCAGGTACTTCTCACCGTCCTTGCGGGCGATCAGGTCGATGCCGTCATCGGCGCCGCTGCCGCCGGTTTCCTGAATGCTGTAGCCCTGGCGGCGCAACGCTTCGCCTACCAGCAGTTCGAACTCCTGCCAGGTGAAATCGTTGACCGCGTGACCCGTGTTCAGCAGCGCCTGGCGCTTGCGGCGGCCCAGCACGGAGGTAATGGCCCCAATGACGAAAATCAGGGGAACCAGGTATTGGCCGACGGCGGCCAGCGTCTTGAACATGCTGTGCATCATCATGGACTGCAGGTGCTGCACGTCATTGATCATTGCAACGGGGGCTGCCGCCACACCATGCAGGTAGACACCGAAGGCCACCGCCAGTATCAGGCTGGACCACCAGGGGAGCTTGCTGGCGATGAAGATGAGATCGTCGAAGGTGGAGGTTTTCTTGGCCATGTCCGTGGTCTGGTAGGTTGTGGATGGATCTGCAATTCCAAGGCGTGCCCCGTGCTCGCCGGCCCTCACCCGCGTAGCAGCGGACCTGGCCGTCCAGAGCCCCGAACAAGGCCCCAGTGAGCCGCATCACGAAAAAGCCCCGGCTCTCACGAGACCGGGGCTTCGACACTGCCGTGCGTGGTTACACGTTAAATCGGAAGTGCATCACATCGCCGTCCTTGACGATGTATTCCTTGCCTTCCAAGCGCCACTTGCCGGCTTCCTTGGTGCCCGCTTCACCCTTGTACTGGATGAAGTCGTTGTAGGCGATGACTTCGGCGCGGATGAAGCCTTTTTCGAAGTCGGTGTGGATCACACCCGCGGCCTGTGGCGCGGTGGCGCCGACCTTCACGGTCCAGGCGCGTACTTCTTCGACGCCGGCGGTGAAGTAGGTCTGCAGGTTCAGCAGCTCGTAACCGGCGCGGATCACGCGGTTCAGGCCAGGTTCTTCCAGGCCCAGGGCCTCGAGGAACATGTCCTTTTCCTCGCCATCGTCCAGCTCGGCGATTTCGGCTTCGATCTTGTTGCACACCGGCACCACGATGGCGCCTTCTTCTTCGGCGATGGCGCGGACCACGTCCAGGTGCGGGTTGTTGTCGAAGCCGTCTTCAGCGACGTTGGCAATGTACATGACCGGCTTGGTGGTCAGCAGGTGGAAGCCACGGATGATGGCCTTCTCGTCGGCCCCCATGTTCTTCATCAGGCTGCGAGCGGGCTTGCCGTCGGTGAAGTGGGCGATCAGCTTTTCCAGCAGGCCTTTCTGGGCCACGGCGTCCTTGTCACCCCCCTTGGCGTTACGCGCGACCTTCTGCAGTTGCTTCTCGCAGCTGTCCAGGTCGGCGAAGATCAGTTCCAGGTCGATGATCTCGATGTCGCGCTTGGGGTCGACGCTGTTGGAGACGTGAATCACGTTCTCGTCTTCGAAGCAGCGCACCACGTGGGCGATGGCGTCGGTCTCGCGGATGTTGGCCAGGAACTTGTTGCCCAGGCCTTCACCTTTCGAAGCACCAGCCACCAGGCCAGCGATGTCGACGAATTCCATGGTGGTCGGCAGGATGCGCTTGGGGTTGACGATGGCCGCCAGGGCGTCCAGGCGGGCGTCAGGCATCGGCACGATACCGCTGTTGGGCTCGATGGTGCAGAAGGGGAAGTTCTCGGCCGCGATACCCGATTTGGTCAGGGCGTTGAACAGTGTGGACTTGCCGACGTTGGGCAGGCCGACGATACCGCAATTGAAACCCATGGTGATTCCCTCTTCGTGGAGTCAGGCCTTTTGGCTGTGCAGGTTTTTCATCGCGCGATTCCACTCGCCGGCGAAGATATCCGGCAACACGCCGAGGGCAAAATCGATACTGGCGTCCAGCTTGTCCTGTTCGGCGCGCGGCGCCCGGCCCAGAACGAAGTTGGATACCTGACTGGCCACACCCGGGTGGCCGATGCCAAGCCGCAGACGGTGAAAGCCGTTGTTGTTGCCCAGCTGCGCGATGATGTCGCGCAAGCCGTTATGCCCGCCATGGCCGCCGCCGAGCTTGAGCTTGGCAACGCCGGGGGGCAGGTCGAGTTCGTCGTGGGCCACCAGGATGGCGTCTACCGGAATGCGGTAGAAATTCGCCAAGGCCGCGACGGCCTGGCCGCTACGGTTCATGTAGGTGGTGGGGATCAACAGACGAACATCATGGCCCTGATGGCTGAAACGCGCCGTCAGGCCGAAATACTTGCGATCGGCTACCAGGCTGACGCCGTGTTTGGCAGCAATGCGCTCAACGAAAAGAGCCCCTGCGTTATGCCGGGTCTGTTCGTATTCCTGGCCGGGGTTACCCAGGCCAACGATCAGTTGAATGGCGGTCACGACAGGGGCTCTTCCTTGGAATCGAATTGAACATCGCCACCGGCAGGGCCGGTGGCACGGGTGGACGAGTCGGTTGTGTAAACTTCGCGATCTCGTCCGCTCATACTACCGCGATGTCATTACAACTCCGGCGTACCGAGTGAATTACTCGGCAGCGCCTTCTTCAGCTTCTGGAGCTACACGTGGCGCGTGGACGTTGGCGACAGCCAGGTCGTTGCCGTGAGCCAGGGCTACGAATTCAACGCCTTTAGGGGCCTTGAGGTCGGACAGGTGAATGATCGAACCGATCTCGGAGGCAGCCAGGTCCACTTCGATGAACTCAGGCAGATCCTTGGCTTCGCAGGAAACTTCGATCTCGTTGACAACGTGGGAGATCTCGCCGCCTTTCTTCACGGGTGCTTCTTCGTTGATGAAGTGCACAGGAACGATAGCGGTCAGTTTCTGGCCGGCAACAACGCGTACGAAGTCAGCGTGCAGGATGAACTGCTTGGCTGGGTGACGCTGCATGGCCTTGACCACGACGTTCTGCTTCTTGCCGTCGACGTTCAGTTCGATGATGTGGCTGTAGGCAGCCTCGTTTTCGAACAGCTTGGCGATTTCCTTGGCCAGGATGCTTACGGATTCAGCTTCTTTGTCGCCACCGTAGATAACGGCAGGAACTTGGGAGGCGAGACGACGCAGGCGGCGGCTCGCACCTTTCCCCAGGTCGGTACGCGCTTGGGCGTTCAGGATGAAATCAGTCATTTTACATCTCCAAAATAGCCATCCCCGGGTGACGTTTGCGACCAGCGTCAAAGCGGGGTGGGCAAAAAAGCCCCGCCCCAACGGTATTGTTGGGGCGGGGCGCTTTTCGTCAACGGGGTGTTCGCGGGGCAGGGCCCTTAGCGGAACATCGCGCTGATCGATTCTTCGTTGCTGATGCGGCGAACCGCTTCGGCCACGACCGGTGCGATATCCAGTTGGCGGATACGTACACAGGCTTGTGCTGCAGCGGACAGCGGGATGGTGTTGGTCACCACCAGCTCGTCCAGCACGGAGTTTTCAATGTTCTCGATCGCCCGGCCCGACAGCACAGGGTGTGTGCAGTAGGCAAAGACCTTGGCAGCGCCATGCTCTTTCAGGGCTTTCGCCGCGTGGCACAGGGTGCCGGCGGTGTCGACCATGTCATCGACCAGAATACAGGTACGCCCTTCGACGTCGCCGATGATATGCATCACTTCGGAGTGATTGGCTTTCTCACGGCGCTTGTCGATGATACCCAGATCGACGCCCAGGGACTTGGCAACAGCACGTGCACGCACGACGCCGCCGATGTCCGGGGACACGATCATCAGGTTCTCGAAGCGTTGATCTTCGATGTCATCCACCAGAACGGGGGAACCGTAGATGTTATCTACTGGAATATCGAAGAAACCCTGGATTTGGTCAGCATGCAGATCCACCGTGAGAACACGGTCGATCCCCACCACGGTGAGCATGTCAGCGACGACTTTCGCGCTGATAGCCACACGCGCGGAACGCGGACGGCGATCCTGGCGGGCATAACCAAAGTACGGAATCACCGCAGTGATTCGGGACGCTGAGGAGCGGCGGAAGGCATCGGCCATCACTACCAGTTCCATCAGGTTATCGTTGGTCGGAGCGCAAGTCGGCTGAATGATAAAGACGTCTTTACCGCGGACGTTTTCATTAATCTCAGTGCTGATTTCACCGTCGGAGAATTTACCGACAGAGACGTCACCCAGTGGGATATGCAGCTGACGTACGACACGCCGAGCCAGATCGGGGTTAGCGTTCCCCGTAAAGACCATCATCTTGGACACGCGCAGTACCTGCCGGCTGAGGGTATACCTGGATGAGTATAAGGAAAATGGCAGGGGCGGCTGGATTCGAACCAACGCATGGCAGGATCAAAACCTGCTGCCTTACCGCTTGGCGACGCCCCTGTATCTATTGCTACGAGTGGATGGCACTCGTTTCCTGTGACAGATTTTGCAGCGTGCGATGCAACATCGAAATGTTGCTTCCCTTTGCTACAAACCCTGTAAGGGTCTCTGCAAGAAGGTGCGAAACTTTATCAGCTTCCGCTTTGCTTGGGAAGGCCCCAAACACACAACTTCCAGTTCCGGTGAGTCTTGCTTCAGTGAATTTCTTCAATGAATTCAATGCGTTAAGTACTTCTGGATAACGCCTTGAGACTACCGCTTCGCAGTCATTTCTGCTGTTTCCCTTGGGAACGGGGCGCACTTTAATGGGAAGTGAATCGCGTGTCAACAACGGATCTGAAAAAATTTCTGCTGTACTTACAGAGACTTGCGGAATCAGCACCAGGTACCAGGGTTCCTCGGGCTCCACCGGGGTGAGGATTTCCCCCACGCCCTCGGCGAAAGCCGCGTGGCCGCGGACGAAAACCGGCACGTCGGCGCCCAGGCCCAAGCCCAGTGCGGCCAGGCGGTCGACGTCGATGCCCGTGTTCCACAGGTGGTTGAGGCCCAGCAGTGTGGTAGCGGCATCCGAGCTGCCACCGCCAATGCCGCCGCCCATGGGCAGCACTTTGCGCAACCAGATGTCGGCCCCCAGGGCGGTGCCCGACAAGTCCTGGAGTTTGCGCGCCGCTTTCACGATCAGGTTGCTGTCGTGGGGCACGCCCTCGATTTCAGTGTGCAGGCGGATTTCGCCATCCTGGCGCAGGGCGAAATCCAGCTCGTCACCGTAGTCAAGAAACTGAAACAGGGTTTGCAGCTCGTGGTAGCCATCGGCGCGGCGGCCAAGGATGTGCAGCATCAGGTTGAGCTTGGCCGGGGCGGGCAGGGTCAGGCGTGGGTGGGTCATGTCAGTGCCCCAGTTGCCGTGGTTGCCAGCTCTTGACCACCAGGGTCACGTCCAGGTCGTGGCCGTGCAGCTTGATGCGCTCGGGCAGGGCGTAGCCGTTCTGCTCGGTATAGCTGAGGTATTCCACGCTCCAGCCGTCCTGTTCCAGGCTGGCCAGGCGGCTGTCGCCGTCCAGGGTGAGCTTGCTCCTGGTGTCGGGAGCGGGCAGGCCACGGACCCACCAGACCAGGTGCGACACGGGCAGGTCCCAGCCCAGTTGCTCGCCCAGCAATTGCTCGGGGCTTGGGGCTTCATAACGACCCTGATTGGCGACCTCCAGCACCACCTGGCCCGGACGGCCAGTCAGGCGGGCGGCGCCACGGCCCAAGGGGCCCGAGAGGCGAATGTCGTAGTAGTCCTGGCGTTGCAGCCAGAACAGGGTGCCACTCCCGGAGTCCTTGGGGGCGCGAATGCCGACCTTGCCATCTATCTGCCAGCCATCGAGCTGGGTGAGTTGCGCCTTGTGGGCGCTCCATTGCTGGGGGTTGCCCTGGCCCTGCAGGGCCTCGCGGGAACCGAAGCCGGCACAGCCGGCGAGCAGGGCGATCAGGGTGAACGTAACTACATGGCGCAAAAACATAAGCTTATAAAGTCTCGGATCCGGTCAGGCGCAGCACGGTGTTGCGCAGGGTAGGGCTCTCGGGTTGTTCTTTCAGGTACTTGGCCCATACCTGGCGGGCTTCGCGCTGCTTGCCGTTGGCCCACAGCACTTCGCCCAGGTGGGCTGCCACTTCCTGGTCGGGGAAGCTGTCCAGCGCCTTGCGCAGGTAGGTTTCGGCCTCGTTCAGATGACCCAGGCGGTAATTGACCCAGCCCAGGCTGTCGAGCACGGCCGGGTCGTCGGGGTTGATCTTGTGGGCCCGTTCGATCAGGTCCTTGGCTTCGGCATAGCGCGTGGTGCGGTCCGACAGCGTGTAGCCCAGGGCATTGAGTGCCATGGCGTTGTCGGGTTCGCGCTTGATGATGGCCCGCAGGTCCGCTTCCATCTGCGTCAGGTCGTTGCGCTTTTCGGCCAGCATGGCGCGGGTGTAGAGCAAGTTCAGGTCATCGGGGTAAAGCGTCAGCGCCTTGGCCAGCAGTTGCCAAGCGGCTTGTTGCTGGTCGTTGTTGGCCAGGGTTTCGGCTTCCACCAGGTACAGCTGGATGGCGTAGTCGGGCTGGGCCTCGCGGGCGGCTGCCAGGCGCTTGCGCGCTTCGGCGACACGGCCGCTGGCCATGAGGATGTCGGCTTGGCGCAGCTGCGCGGGCAGGTAGTCATTGCCGCCACCTACTTGCTCGTATTCGGCCAGGGCGCCCTGTGGGTCACCTTTTTCTTCGGCGATGCGGCCCAGGTTCAGGTGAGCGGAGTCGACGTGGGCGCCGCGGTCCACCAATTCCTGCAGGTAGCCGGCCGCTTCGTCCCATGCCTTGGCTTCCAGGCAGACCAGGGCCAGGGAATAGCGCAGTTCGTCATCCTCGGGGTACTGCTGCACCAGGCTGGCGAACTGCACCTTGGCGTCGGCCATGCGGTTCTGTTCCACCAGCATGCGGGCGTAGGTCAGGCGCAGGCGCTTGTCATCCGGGTTCTGGCGAATGCTTTTTTCCAGCAGCGGCAGCGCTTCCTTGCCACGGTCGAGCAGTTGCAGCAAGCGCGCATGCAGCAGGATCGGGGCGATTTCACCATTTTGTGGCGGGTGGTCTTCCAGCAGTTTCAGCGAGCCCTGATTGTCGCCGTCCTGTTGCAGGAGCAGGGCCTTGCCAAAGATCAGCTGGTTGTTGTCCGGGTATTTGGCCAACAGGCGGTCAAAACTTTGCAACAAGCCGTTGCGGGTGTCCTGGTCGGTGTCGGCCGCCGACAGTGCCAGGAAGTCGAAATGGGTGTCGCCCTGCCCTTGCAGGACTTTCTCCATGTACACCATGGCCTCGTCGTAACGGCCGTTGCGCGCCAGCTGGATGGCGGCGGCGCGCTGGGCGTCGAGGTCCTTGGGCGCGTTTTTCGCCCACACCAGCGACGTGTCCAGGGCTGCCTGGTCGGCGCCCACGTACTCGGCGATGCGGAACGCGCGCTCGGAGACGCCAGGGTCCTGGGTCTTGTTGGCCTGGTCCACGTAGTTGCCCAGCGCAATGTCGAAGCGATTGCGCTGGCCGGCCAGCTCTGCCGTCAACAGGCTGAACACCGTGTCTTCGCTGAACGAACCATACACCTGCGGTTTTTCCGCCGGTTTGGGCGTGCTGTCCTGCACGGCGACGGTGTCTTGGTGCTTGCCGGGCGGCCAGGCCTGACAGCCGTTGAGCAAGACAAAAGCTAGAAACAACGCGGAGGATCTATTCATAAGGACTTTTGGCGACTTACCTGCGGTCGGATCATCATGACACAAGCCTGTGGGCAAACCCATAAGCGATGGCATCTGCGGGGGTAGACTATTAGGACAATAGACTGCGGTAGTTGTTCTGGGGCGGACTAAGTAGGACAATTGTCGGCTTATCTACATCATCAGCGACCTTGAATGGCCTTCCTTGCCCTCGGTATCAACCATAAGACTGCTTCGGTGGACGTGCGCGAACGCGTGGCCTTCACCCCTGAACAGCTGGTTGAAGCCTTGCAGCAGCTCTGCCGCCTGACCGACAGCCGCGAAGCTGCGATCCTCTCTACCTGCAACCGTAGTGAGCTGTACATAGAACAGGACCACCTGGCCGCGGAGACCGTGCTGCGCTGGCTGGCCGACTATCACCAGCTCAGTTACGAGGAATTGCGTGCCAGTGCCTACGTGCACGAGGACGATGCGGCCGTGCGCCACATGATGCGCGTGGCCTCGGGCCTCGACTCGCTGGTGCTGGGCGAGCCGCAGATCCTCGGCCAGATGAAATCGGCCTATGCCGTGGCCCGCGAGGCCGGCACCATCGGCCCATTGCTGGGGCGGCTGTTCCAGGCCACTTTCAGCGCCGCCAAGCAGGTGCGTACCGACACGGCCATCGGCGAAAACCCGGTGTCGGTGGCCTTCGCCGCCGTGAGCCTGGCCAAGCAGATCTTCAGCGACCTGCAGCGCAGCCAGGCCTTGCTGATCGGCGCGGGTGAAACCATTACCCTGGTCGCCCGCCACCTGCATGAGCAGGGCGTGAAGCGTATCGTGGTGGCCAACCGCACCCTGGAACGCGCCAGTATCCTGGCCGAGCAGTTCGGTGCCCATGCGGTACTGCTGGCCGACATTCCCCAGGAACTGGTCAACAGCGACATCGTCATCAGTTCCACCGCTAGCCAGTTGCCGATCCTGGGCAAGGGCGCGGTGGAAAGTGCCTTGAAGTTGCGCAAGCACAAGCCCATCTTCATGGTCGACATCGCTGTTCCACGGGATATCGAGCCGGAAGTCGGCGAGCTGGATGACGTCTATCTGTATAGCGTCGATGACTTGCACGACGTAGTGGCCGAGAACCTCAAGAGCCGGCAGGGCGCTGCCCAGGCCGCCGAGCAACTGGTCAGCGGGGGTGTCGACGACTTCATGGCCCGCCTGCGCGAGTTGGCGGCGGTAGACGTGCTCAAGGCGTACCGGCAGCAGAGCGAACGCCTGCGCGACGAGGAATTGCAAAAAGCCCAGCGTATGCTGGCCAACGGTAGCAGCGCCGAAGAGGTGCTGGTGCAACTGGCCCGCGGCCTGACCAACAAATTGCTGCATGCCCCCAGCGTGCAGCTCAAGAAGCTGTCCGCCGAAGGCCGCGTCGATGCGCTGGCCATGGCCCAGGAACTCTTTGCCCTCAACGAGGGCTCCACGGATAAACCCCCGCAATGAAAGCGTCACTGCTCAATAAACTGGATACCATCCAGGACCGATTCGAGGAACTGACCGCCCTGTTGGGCGATGCCGAGATCATTTCCGATCAGGCCCGCTTCCGCACCTTTTCCCGCGAGTACGCCGAACTCGAGCCGGTCGTGGCCGGTTACAAGGAGTGGCTCAAGGTACAGGCCGACCTGGAAGGTGCCCAGGCACTGCTCAAGGACAGCGACCCGGACATGCGTGAAATGGCCGTGGAGGAAGTGCGCGAGGCCAAGGATCAGTTGGTGGTGCTGGAGGGCAACCTGCAGCGCATGCTGCTGCCCAAGGACCCCAACGACGGGCGCAATGTGTTCCTGGAAATTCGCGCCGGCACCGGTGGCGACGAGGCGGCGATTTTCTCCGGCGACCTGTTCCGCATGTACTCGCGTTACGCTGAGCGCCGTGGCTGGCGGGTCGAGATCCTGTCGGAAAACGAAGGTGAACACGGCGGCTATAAAGAGGTGATCGCCCGCGTCGAGGGCGAGAACGTGTACGGCAAGCTGAAGTTCGAATCCGGCGCCCACCGCGTGCAGCGCGTGCCGGAGACCGAGTCCCAGGGCCGTATCCACACTTCGGCCTGCACCGTCGCCGTGTTGCCAGAACCCGACGAGCGCGTGGCCATCGAGATCAACCCGGCGGACCTGCGCATCGATACTTTCCGGTCCTCGGGCGCGGGCGGCCAGCACGTCAACACCACCGACTCGGCCATCCGTATCACCCACTTGCCGACTGGCACGGTGGTGGAGTGCCAGGAAGAACGCTCGCAGCACAAGAACCGTGCCCGCGCCATGGCCTGGCTGTCGGCCAAGCTCAACGACATGCAGACCAGCGCTGCGGCGAATGCCATCGCCAGCGAGCGCAAGCTGCTCGTAGGCTCGGGCGACCGTTCCGAGCGCATTCGCACCTACAATTTCCCCCAGGGCCGGGTAACGGACCATCGCGTCAACCTGACCCTGTATTCCCTGGACGACATTCTCGCGGGTGGCGTGGAAGCGGTGATCGAGCCGCTCCTGGCCGAGTATCAGGCGGACCAACTTGCGGCATTGGGTGAGTAAATGACGATCATTGCCAGCCTGCTCAGAAACGCCGAACTGCCGGAGTCGCCGACGGCGCGCCTGGACATCGAATTGCTATTGGCCGCGGCCCTGGGCAAGAACCGCAGCTACCTGCACACCTGGCCGGAGCGCATCGTCACCACCGAGGCGGCAGCTACCTTCGACGATTACCTGCAACGGCGCCGCCGTGGCGAGCCGGTGGCCTATATCCTGGGCCAGCAGGGATTCTGGAAACTCGACCTGGAAGTGGCGCCACACACCCTGATCCCGCGCCCGGAAACCGAATTGCTGGTGGAAACCGCGCTGCAGTTGCTACCCGCCACGCCTGCCAAGGTGCTGGACCTGGGCACCGGCACCGGTGCCATCGCCCTGGCGTTGGCCAGCGAGCGTGGCGGCTGGCAGGTGACCGCGGTCGACCGGGTGGCCGAGGCCGTGGCCCTGGCCGAGCGCAACCGCGAACGCCTGCGCCTGGGCAACGTGCGGGTGCTGGAAAGCCATTGGTACGGCGCGCTGGCCGGCGAGCGCTTTCACATCATAATCAGCAACCCGCCATACATCCGGGCCACCGACCCGCATCTGGTCGCCGGCGATGTACGTTTCGAACCCGCCAGTGCCCTGGTGGCCGGCACCGACGGCCTGGACGACCTGCGCACCATCATCGCCCAGGCGCCGGCGCACCTGGAGCCGGGCGGCTGGTTGTTGCTGGAACATGGTTACGACCAGGCCGCGGCGGTGCGCGAGCTGTTGGCCAAGCACGACTTCGAACAGATCGAAAGCCGCGAAGACCTCGGTGGCCATGAGCGCATCACCCTGGGGCGCCTCACATGCTGAGCGACGAGGAGCTGCTGCGCTATAGCCGGCAGGTGCTGCTGTCGCAGGTCGATATCGACGGCCAACTGAAACTCAAGGCCGGCCGTGCGCTGATCGTCGGCCTCGGGGGCCTGGGGTCCCCGGTGGCGCTGTACCTGGCGGCAGCCGGTGTGGGGGAGTTGCACCTGGCAGACTTCGACACCGTGGACCTGACCAACCTGCAACGTCAGGTGCTGCATGACACCGCCAGCGTTGGCATGAGCAAGGTCGACTCGGCGTTGCAGCGGCTGGCGGCGATCAATCCCCAGGTCAAGCTGGTGGCCCACCGCCAAGCGCTGGATGAAGACTCCCTGGCTGCCGCGGTCGCCGCGGTGGACCTGGTGCTCGACTGTTCCGACAACTTCGGCACCCGCGAGGCGGTCAACGCTGCCTGCGTGGCGGCTGGCAAGCCACTGGTCAGCGGCGCGGCCATTCGCCTGGAAGGGCAGCTGTCGGTGTTTGACCCGCGCCGCCCCGAGAGCCCCTGCTACCACTGCCTGTACGGCCATGGCAGCGAAGCCGAACTGACCTGCAGCGAAGCGGGTGTGGTCGGCCCATTGGTAGGTCTGGTGGGCAGCTTGCAGGCCCTGGAGGCGCTGAAGCTGCTGGCCGGTTTCGGTGACCCGCTGGTGGGCCGCCTGCTGCTGGTGGACGCCTTGGGCACGCGGTTTCGCGAGTTGCGCGTCAAGCGCGACCCGGCGTGCAGTGTCTGTGGGCCGGCCCATGGCTGAGGCACCGGTCGGCGTCTTCGACTCCGGCGTCGGTGGCCTGTCGGTGCTGGGCGAGATACACGCCCTGCTACCCCAGGAGTCGCTGCTCTATGTAGCCGACTGTGGACACATCCCCTACGGCGAGAAGTCCCCGGTGTTCATCCGTGAACGCTGCGTGGCGGTCGCCGAGTTCTTCCGCGAGCAAGGCGCCAAAGCCCTGGTGCTGGCGTGCAACACCGCGACCGTGGCGGCGGTGGCTGACCTGCGCGAGCGTTACCCCGACTGGCCCATCGTCGGCATGGAACCCGCGGTGAAGCCGGCAGCAGCAGCCACTCGCAGTGGGGTGGTGGGCGTGCTGGCCACCACCGGTACCCTGCAGAGTGCCAAGTTCGCCGCCTTGCTCGACCGCTTCGCCAATGACGTGAAAGTGGTCACCCAGCCGTGCCCAGGCCTGGTCGAGCTGATCGAGACCGGGCACCTGCACAGCGACGCATTGCGTACCCTGCTGCGCCGATACGTGGAGCCGCTACTGGCTGCCGGTTGCGACACACTGATCCTCGGTTGTACGCATTATCCCTTCCTCAAACCGCTGCTCAGGGGCATGATCCCGGCCAACGTTATCCTGATCGATACGGGCGCGGCCGTGGCCCGGCAACTCCAGCGGCTACTGGCCCAACGCGACCTGCTCGCCAGCGGGCCGGCGCGGCCAGCGCAGTTCTGGACCAGTGCCGATCCGCAACACTTTCGTGAAATCCTACCTATGCTTTGGAAAAAATCCGACATTGTCAGTAGCTTTGTACGATAAATAATCGTAAAAAAACCGTAGGTGGCAATGAACCATCACCGATGTCCGGATTTCTATAGCGTGTCTTTTCCAGACGTATAAAACCAAAAACGGTATTACAGACATAGGATGTTCCCTGATGAAAAAACTGGTCGGCTTGGTTGCGCTTGCAGCCTTAACGTTTGGGCAGAGCATGGCCGCGCATGCGCTGGATGGGTCGGTGTCGGTAGGGACCACAGGTGATGGGGGGATGGTGTACCGGCTGGGGTTGCAGTCGGACTGGGACAAAAGCTGGCTGCAGTCCAGCACGGGTCGGCTGACCGGCTACTGGGACGGTGGTTACACCTATTGGGGGTCGTCCAGCCACGGACCGTCGAACAACACATTGTCGTTCGCACCGGTCTTTCGCTATGAATTCGATGGTGGCTCGGTGAAGCCATTCGTGGAGGCGGGCATCGGCGTGGCGTTCTTCTCCAGTCTGGAAGTGGGTGACAACAAACTCGGGACTTCCTTCAACTTCGAAGACCGTGTCGGCTTCGGCCTGCGTTTTGCCGGCAACCAGGAAGTGTCGGTCCGTGGCATCCACTATTCCAACGGTGGTATCAGGGAGCCGAACGACGGTATCGAGGCCTACTCGCTGAACTACCGGATGCCGCTGAACTTCTGAACACCCAGGTTTACCCCGTGGGCCTGATCCCACGGGGTAACCCGATGCTACAGGGGTTGCTCAGCTTGCCAGGGCCATTGCTCGCCGGTGCAAGCATACGAACACCACCGCCCAGATCAGCGCCAATACCCCCACTGTGACCCCCGTACCATGGGGAAACCCCACTCCCGCCAACCGCCCGCCAGCGTAGTACGACATTGGCCCCGCTACCGCCCCAAGCCCCGCTGCCAGCCACCACGGCCGTGCCGTCCAGGCCAGGCAATGGCGCAACGTGGATGCCAGCAACGGCCACAGCAATGCCAGCCACAGGGGCACCCATTTGCCGTTGGGGTTGAAGTCGAACAGGTTCAGCCACATCAGTGCACTGTCCAGCAACAGGCCGAATAAAAAGGCTTCGGCCATCAGGCGGCCCTCACCGTGCCAGATCCAATGGGCGACCAGTATCACCACGGGCACTATCAACCAGCCGCTATTGCCCCCCAGCACGCAGGCAAACCAGCCGGCCTGGAACAGCACTGCATTGGCGGCCTTTTCAAGCATCGAAGCGCCCGAGCAATGGCTGCGGTTGCGCCGACGGCTTGGCCAGCAGCAATTGCGCGGTGCCGATGGTGCGCTCCAGGAACCCGCCTTCGCAGTAGCACAGGTAGAACTCCCACAGGCGCAGGAAATAATCGTCGTAGCCCAGTTCCCGCAGACGGTTGTGGGCCCGGCGGAAGTTGTCGTGCCATAGCCGCAAGGTGCGCGCGTAGTGCAGGCCAAAGTCCTCCATGTGCAACAGGTTCATGTCGGTGTCGCGCCCCACGATCTGCAACATCGCTTGCACCGAAGGCAAGGCACCGCCTGGAAAGATGTAGCGCTGAATGAAGTCGACGCTGTGTCGGGCCTGCTCGTAGCGTTGTTCGCGGATGGTGATGGCCTGCAGCAGCATCACCCCGTCGGGTTTGAGCAGGTCGGCACATTTCTGGAAATAGGTGGGCAGGAAGCGGTGGCCCACGGCCTCGATCATTTCGATGGACACCAGTTTGTCATAGCTGCCCGTGAGGTCCCGGTAGTCGGACAGCAATAGCGTGACACGGTCTTGCAGGCCTTGGGCATCGATGCGCTGGCGGGTGTACTCGTACTGCTCGCGCGACAGCGTGGTGGTTGTGACCCGGCAGCCATAGTGGCTGGCCGCGTACAGCGCCATGCTGCCCCAGCCGGTGCCGATTTCCAGCAGGTGGTCGCTGGGCACCAACGCCAGTTTCTGGCAGATGCGCTCCAGTTTGTTCAGCTGCGCCTGTTCCAGGCTATCTTCGGGACCGGCGAACTGCGCGGCCGAGTACATCATGGTCGGGTCGAGGAACTGCTCGAACAGCTCGTTGCCCAGATCGTAGTGGGCGGCGATGTTCTTCTGCGAGCCTTTGCGGGTATTGCGGTTGAGCCAGTGCAGGGCCCGCACCAGCGGCCGATTCAGGCGCGCCAGGCCGCGCTCCATGGCGTCGAGCACGTCAAGGTTGCTGACGAATACCCGAACCACCGCCGTCAGATCCGGGCTGGTCCAGTAACCATGGATGAACGCCTCGCCCGCGCCGATGGAACCGCCGCTGGCCACCAAGCCCCAGGCCGCGCTGTCATGCACATGAATCTCGCCTACCAGTGGCGAGCTGGCGTTGCCGAACTGCAATCGGTCATCACCTTCCACGATCAGCAATTGCCCATGGCGCAGTGAGTTCAATTGGTTTAGAACCCCGCGGCGCAATAGCGAGCTGGTCAGGCCATGGGTGCTGAATGGGAGGGCCTTGGCCGGTGAACTATTCATGGCGTCGTTCCTTTGCTTGGGCGGTGGCTGCGCGATATGAACCGTCCGCCGCGCGATGGTCGAAAAGGGGCATTCGTTTGAGGGCCAGGCGCAACGCTTGCCAATAGATGGCCAGGCAGGTCTTGGCGGTCATCCAGGGGAAACTCGCCAGTTGCCGATGCAGGCTGGCGCCGCTCATGGCCTGGCGTTGCAGGTTCAGGGTGGCGTCGAATACTTTGTTTTCACCCTGCCAGTCAGCCATGTGCACGCCGAGGCGTTCGCCGGGCGGGCTGAAGCTCATGCGGTATTCCAGGTCGCGAGGCAGGAAGGGTGAAACGTGGAAGGCCTTGGCCACGGCAAAATGCTCGAAACCCTCGCCCTGGGCGGGCAGCACGTAGTGGTAGCGTTCGCGCCATGGGGTGTTGGTCACTTCGCACAGGATCGCCGCCAGCCGCTCATCGGCATCGAAACAGTAGAAAAAGCTGACCGGGTTGAACGCCAGGCCGAAGCTGCGTGCCTGGGTCAGCAGGCGGACGGCCCCCTGGGGCTCAGCCCCCAGCGCCTTGCCCACGCACTGGCGCACAGCGGTGGCCAGGGGCGTGCCCTGGCGGGTGTATTCACGCAGATAATCCGTTTCCCGGAACGCGAACGGGGCCCAGCGGCTGGTTCCTGACAACGGTGACAGGCCCAGCACCTGTGCCTGTTCAGCCAGGTCCAGGTACAGCAGCCCGATGCGGTAGCGGAACTGGTGGCCGCGGGGCAGAAAGCGCCGGTGGCTCACCCAGCCGCTGTACAGGGCACTGTTCACAGGGCTTCACCGAACGCGTGCGCTACCCGCAGGGCGCTGGTAACGCCGTCCTCGTGGAAGCCGTTGGCCCAGTAGGCGCCGCAATAATAGCTGTGGCGTGCCCCCAGCAATTCCTGCCAGCGTGCCTGGGCGGCCATGCCCGCCAGGCTGTATTGCGGGTGTGCGTAGGTGTAGCGGGCCAGGATGCTGGCCGGGTCGATGTGCGCGGTCTGGTTCAGGCTAACGCAGAAGGTGGTATCGCTGCGCAGCCCCTGCAGGATGTTCATGTCGTAGGTGACCGCGGCCGCCTGGCCTTCAGTCAAGCGGTAGTTCCAGCTGGCCCAGGCCAGCCGGCGTTGCGGCAACCGGCGCGTGTCGGTGTGCAGCACCACGTCATTGTCGGCATAGGGCAGGGCGCCGAGGATCTGGCTCTCTGCCGTGCTGGGTTCGGCCAGCAACCTCAGGGCCTGGTCGCTGTGGCAGGCAAACACCACCTTGTCGAAACGCTCGGCGCCGCGGGGGCTGTGCACGGTCACGCCGTCGTCGTCCCGCTCGACGCGGCTGACCGGGCAGTGCAGGTGAATGCGCTCGGCGAAACTGGCGGTCAGCGGCGCTATATAGCGGCTGGAACCGCCTTGAACCACATACCACTGGGGGCGATGGGTGACCGAGAGCAGCCCGTGGTTCTTGAAGAAGCGCACGAAAAACTGCAGCGGAAAATTCAGCATGTCCTGCAGCGACATCGACCAGATCGCCGCGCCCATGGGCACGATGTAATGGTCGATGAACCGTTGCCCGTAACCCTTCACCCTCAGGTACTGGCCAAGCGTGGTCTGCGCGGTGATGCGGTGGTTGGCCAGGTCGTCGATGGCTTCGCGGTTGAAGCGCAGGATGTCCTTGAGCATGCCCCAGAAGCCCGCCGACAACAGGTTGCGGCGCTGGGCGAACAGGCTGTTGAGGTTGTTGCCGTTGTACTCCAGGCCGCTGGCCGGGTCGCATACTGAGAAGCTCATTTCGGTAGGCTTGAATGCGACGCCCAGTTGTTCGAGCAGGGCGATGAAATTCGGGTAGGTCCATTCATTGAACACGATGAAGCCCGTATCGATGGCGTGGCGTTCGCCCTGGTGTTCAATGTCCAGCGTGTGGGTATGGCCGCCGATCCAGGCGCCGGCCTCAAACACCTGTATCTCATGGCGGCGGTTCAGCAGGTAGGCGCAAGTAAGGCCAGCGATGCCACTGCCGACGATGGCAATTTTCATCAGGCGTCCCCCTGCGTGGTGGCCTGGCGCACCAGACGCTTGCCTATCCACACGCGCAGCCAGGCGGGCAGCCAGGCCAGCAAGCGCAGCGCGCCGATGAACAGCGTGGGAAAGGCAATTTCCAGCGGGCGGCGTTCCAGGCGCGCAGCAATATAGGCTGCCGCCTGACGGGCGCTGACCAGCATGGGCATGGGGAAGTCGTTCTTGCGCGTCAGTGGGGTGTCGATGAAGCCCGGGCTCACTACCGTGACGTCGATATGTTCGTGGGCCAGGTCCAGGCGCAGGGATTCGAACAGGTAGCGCTGACCGGCCTTGGACGCGCCATAGGCTTCCGACCGTGGCAGCGGCAGGTAGGTCACGCTGCTGGCCACCCCGACCAGGTGCGGGCGCACGCCTTGGCGCAGCAAGGGCAGGGCGGCCTCGATGCAGTAGCCGGTGGCGAACAGGTTGGTGCGGATCACCCGTTCGAACAGTTCGGCGTCGAAGTGCCGGGTGTCCACGTACTCACAGGTGCCGGCGTTGAGGATCACGGTGTCGACGCCACCCCAATGTTGCTCGATCGCGGCGCCCATGGCCTGCACCTGCTGGCGGTCGGTCAGGTCGCCGGCCACCACCAGTACCTGGCCGGGAAAGCGCAGGGCCAGTTGCGCCAGGGGCGCTTCGGTGCGCGCGCTCAGGGCCAGGTGGGCACCGCTGTGCAGCAATGCCTCGGCCAAGGCCGCGCCCAGGCCACTGCTGGCGCCGGTCAGCCAGATGCGCCGCGGGGTTTCAGCCATGCTGGCCACCGCTGACCTGCCGGCTGGGCAGGTTCTTGAAGGCACTCAGCGCCCGGGCTCGGCTTTCGCTCAGGTCAACGATAGGCTGGGGGTAGCCCGCCGGGCCGAACAGGCCGCCCGCCTTGGCCGGGTTGTGGATTTCCTTGCTGCCCAACCCGTTGAGTTCCGGCAGCCATTGCTTGAGAAACACGCCGTGGGTGTCGAAGCGCTCGGACTGGCTGTGGGGGTTGAATATGCGGAAATAAGGCGCCGAGTCGGTGCCGGTGGAAGCGCTCCACTGCCAGCCGCCGTTGTTGGCCGCCAGGTCGCCATCGATCAGATGGCGCATGAAGAAGCGCTCGCCTTCACGCCAGTCGATCAACAGGTTCTTGGTCAGGAACATCGCCACGACCATGCGCAGGCGGTTGTGCATCCAGCCAGTTTCGACCAGTTGGCGCATGGCCGCATCGATGATCGGAATGCCGGTACGGCCTCGCTGCCAGGCTTCCAGTTCCCGTGGGGCATGGCGCCACGCCAAGGCCTCGGTTTCACTGCGGAAGGCGCGGTGCATGGATACCTGCGGGTAGCCCACCAGAATGTGCTTGTAGAACTCGCGCCACAGCAGTTCGTTGACCCAGGTGGTAACGCCGACATTGCCGCTGTCGAATTCGCCGTGGTTATGGCTGAGCGCGGCATGCAGGCATTGCCGCGGGGATATGACCCCGGCCGCGAGGTAAGCGGACAGTTGGCTGGTGCCAGGGCGCGCCGGCAGGTCGCGTTCTACGTGGTAGTCCTCGATGGGCTGGTCGACGAAGTGCGTCAGCCGCCGCCGCGCTTCGTCTTCGCCGGCCGGCCACAAGGCTTGCAGCGCTGCGCTGGGGGCTGGAAAACTGTCGACGTGCCCGGGTACCTTGTCGGCAGCGATGTGCAGCGGTTGCTGGGCCTGAGGCGCGCGGACAATGGCGGGAACACCGTGGTGCAGGCGTTCGTAGCACACCTTGCGAAACTGGCTGAACACCTGGAAGTAATTGCCGCTCTTGGTCAGGATACTGCCGGGCTGAAAGAGCAACTGGTCCAGACAGCTATGGAAGTCGATGCCTGCCTTTTCCAGGGCGGCGGCCACCGCCTGGTCACGGCGGGTCTCGTTCACCCCATATTCCTGGTTGCAGTGCACGGCTTGCACCTGATGCTCTCGGCACAGGTCCAGCACCACGTCGGCCGCCTGGTCCCAGGTCTCGGCATGCCGAATCAGCAGGGGAATGTGCTTGGTGGCCAGGGCCCTGCTCAGCTCATCGACGTTGCGCAACCAGAAATCGACCTTGCAGGCGGCGTCGTCATGCCGCTGCCACTGGGTGGGGCTCACCAGCCATACGGCCAGCGTCGGCCCCTTGGCGCACGCGGCGGCGAGGGCGGTGTTGTCATGCAGGCGCAGGTCGCTGCGTAGCCAGATCAGTTGCATGGGGCTTCCTGTTCGGGTCATGTCAGAGCACCCCCAGTTGCTGCAGACGCTGGTGCGCGGCCAAGGGGGTGTCGAGCAGGTGCAAGTGTTCGGTCTCCTGTTGATGTACGGCCCAGTCAGCTCGGTGGATGCATACCGTTGGTCCGACGATCAGGGTGGGCGCGGTGATGCCCGCCAGCAGGCGCGGCAGCTGCGGCAGGTTCAGCGGCTTGCGCGAATACAACAGCACCGCGCGGGCGTTGAGGCGCTCGGCGGCCAGCGCCAGTTCGCCGCCGGGCAGCGGCCAGTCGAAGACTTCCACCGGGCAGTCGGCACTGCTGGCCAGCCAGGCACATAGCCACAGGCACGGCTCCAGCGCCAGGTCGCTCTGGTTCACCAGCAACAGCGGCGCGCCGTTGAGCTGGCGGTTATTGTGATAGATGCGCGCCCCGAGTTTGCTGCGCAGCCAGGACAGGAAAAACACCCGCTCCATCTGTGCGCCGAACTGCCCTTGCCAGCGTCGTTCCAGGTCGGCCAGCAAGGGCAGCAACAGGTGCTCGCACAAAGTGATGGGCGGGTACAGGGCCATGGCCTGGTTGAAGGTGTCGTCCACCCGGCGTTCGGCCAACTCGCCAATGGCCTGCATCAGGCTGGCGCGCAGCGGCTGCCAGTCACCACCCCCCAGGTTGACGGCCAGGGGCGCCTGGGCATCATCGAGCAGCGCCTTCACCTGGCTTACCGCCACGCCGCGGCCCAACCAGGTGAGAATCTGCTGGATACGCTGCACATGGTCCGTGCCGTACAAGCGATGGCCCTTGGCGGTGCGGTGCGGCACGATCAACCCATAACGGCGTTCCCACGCGCGCAGAGTCACAGGGTTCACGCCGGTCTGGCGTGCCACTTCGCGAATGGGCAGCCAGCCATCGTGCATGGCTTCGATGGCATCGTCGTCGTGGGCAGGCGGGTTGTGCATGGTGTCAGATCGCATTTCGAAGGCTGAGGTTTTCCGGGTGCGGCTGCAGGTAGACCTGCTGGCTTACATACGGGTCGGGGTGCAGGCGAAAGTGGTGCTTGAGCAAGGTCAGGGGAACGACCAGGGGCACGATGCCCTCGCGGTACTGTTCGATCAGGTGCTGTATCTCTTGCTTGTCGGCACTGCTCAGGGACTGTTTCAGGTAGCCGCTCAGGTGTTGCAGCACGTTGCTGTGGGTGCCGCGGGTGGCGCAGCGTTTCAACGCTGCCATCAGCTGGCTGAAATAGCGTGGGCCTATCTCACTGGCATCGCCGCGGCCCATGGTCCCCAGCAGGTGGCCGATCACCTTGTACTGCACGGGGTTGTTGGCCATCAGTTGGTACTTGTAGCGCGAGTGGAAGCGCATCAGGCCACCACGGCTCAGCCCTTCGGCGAGCAGCGCCTGCCAGTCGGCGTAGGCATACACCCGCACCATGAAGTTTTCCCGCAACACGGCATCGCACAGGCGGCCATCTTCTTCCACGGGCAGGTCGGGGTGGGCCGCGCAGAACGCCTGGGCGTAGATACCGCGGCCGCCTTCATGCTGGGGGGCGCCATTGTCGCGGTACACCTTCACGCGTTCCAGCCCACAGGACGGCGACTTATGCATGAAGATGTAGCCGCTCAGGTCCTGGAGTTCATCGGCCATCTGCTGGCCGTAGGCAGCCAACGGGGCGGTGACGTTGAGCGCGGGATCCACGGTGCCCAGCGCTTGCGGTTGGCTGGCGTCGCCAACCAGGCGAATGGGTTGGCGGGGTATGCCCATGCCGATGGCGACTTCGGGGCATACCGGCACGAACTCGAAGTGCTCGGCCAAGCTGTGGGTGCACAGCCGCGACTCCTTGTGGCCGCCGTTGTAGCGCACTTCAGCGCCCAGCAGGCAGGCGCTGATACCGATACGGGGTTTGGCCGTGATGGACATTGGGCAGGCCCTTGTACGTATGGAAATATTTGTACAGCTTCACTCCATGTTAGGAGTTAACTTGTACAAGTCAAACCATTTGTACAATTTTATGGCGCCTGCGGCTCAGCGCCAACCCAGCAACCAGGTCTCGGCGTCCTGCAGGCGCTGCCAGGCCAGGCGTTCAGTGCGTTGGGTGAGCACCGCCTGCAATTCGATATCGATGACGGTGCCTTCTTCGTCACGAAACAGAGCCGTGACCAGAAAATGCTTTTCGCGGTTCACGGGGTGAGCTGCCGTCCATTTGGACAGCAGCAGTTTGCGCGGGTTGAGGCGGTGGGGCGCGGTCGTCATTCCAGGTGTTCAAGCAGCCGTCGCGAGGCTTCCAGGCCGCTGAGCCAGGCGCCCTCCACGCGGCCCGACAGGCACCAGTCACCGCAGGCGTACAAGCCAAGGTCAGCGTCCGCCAAGGCGCCCCACTCATGGGACGACGCCGGCCTGGCGTAGAGCCAGCGGTGGGCAATGCTGAACACCGGGGCCGGCATGGCGCAGTTGGCCAGTTCGGCGAACGCGCCGTGCAAGTGCTCGATCACGTCTTCCTTGGGCAGGTCGATGTGCTGCTTGCTCCAACTGCTGGTGGCGTGCAGCACCCAGGTATCCAGGGCCGTCTCGCGTCCCGGCTTGCTGCGGTTGCAGGCCAGCCAGTCCAACGGGCTGTCCTGCACGAAGCAGCCCTGCATGGCGGTCTCCAAGGGCTTGTCGAAGGCCAGGGCGATGGCCCACGTGGGTTCCATCTGCACGCTGGCGGCTACTCCAGCCAGCTTGGGTGCGGCGGCCAGCAGTGCCGTCGCCTGGGGGGCGGGCAGGGCGATGATCACATGGCTGAACGGTCCATGGCTGCAGCCTTCGGCGTCCAGCAGGTGCCAGTGATGCTTGCCACGAAACACCTCGGTGATGCGGCAGCCGAACACCGCGTTCATGTCCCCGAGCATGGCCTTGGCGATGGCACCCATGCGTGGCGTGCCGACCCAACGGGTCTGCTCGTCGGGGGAGGGGCTGAGCTGCCCGCCATGGGAGTTGAACAGTTGCGGTTTCCACTCCTCGACGCAGCCACTGGCTTGCCAGCGCTGCACCTGGTCGACGAAGCGCCGGTCGCGGGCGGTGAAGTATTGCGCGCCAAGGTCCAGGGACCCGGCGTCGCTGCGTTTGCTGGACGCGCGCCCGCCTGGGCCGCGGCTCTTGTCAAACACATGGGGCGTGTGCCCGGCCTTGAGTAGCGCCTGGGCGGCAGAGAGTCCGGCGATGCCGGCACCGATGATGGCAATAGGTACGGTCATGGTGGCCTCGTTACTTCTTTGCACAGACTACGCTGAAGGACAAACCTGTACAATAATCATTATTGGTATAAGTTGTTGCTGTCCTTTTTTCGCTTGCTCTGTATCTGATCTGAGAGCTGTCCGTTGGCAAAAGTGCCTCTCTCTTAAAAATAGACTAGCGATTTGCCGTCAACGCCACAGGAGGAACCCGTCATGCACATTTTGCTGACCGGCGGTACAGGCCTCATCGGCCGCAAGCTGTGCCAGCACTGGCTGGCGCAGGGGCATCAGCTGACCGTATGGAGCCGACAGCCGGCAAGCGTTGCCCGCTTGTGCGGGCGCGCCGTGCGCGGCATTGGCCGGCTGGAGGACCTGGGCAGTGAGCCTGTCGACGCCATCGTAAACCTGGCCGGCGCCCCGATCGCCGACCGGCCCTGGACCGACACCCGTCGCCAGTTGCTATGGAAGAGCCGCATAGGCCTCACCGAGCAGTTGCTGGCCTGGTTGGAGCAGCGCGAGCAGCGGCCAGCGGTGCTGGTATCGGGGTCGGCGGTTGGGTATTACGGCGACGGCGGCGAACGCGAACTCACGGAGCAGTCGCAACCGGTGCGCAAGGACTTCGCCAGTGACCTGTGCATCGCTTGGGAAGAGACGGCGCAGCGCGCCGAGGCGCTGGGCATCCGCGTGGTGCTGGTGCGCACCGGCCTGGTACTGGCGAGCGAAGGCGGCATGCTCAAGCGTCTGAAAGTACCCTTCAAGCTGGGGCTGGGCGGGCCCATCGGCAATGGTCGACAGTTCATGCCCTGGGTGCATATCGATGATCAAATCGCCCTGATTGATTTTCTTGTGCACAAGGCCGACGCCAGCGGTCCTTATAATGCCTGTGCGCCAGAGCCGGTGCGCAATCGCGAGTTTGCCCGGCGCCTGGGCCGGGCATTGCATCGCCCGGCCTTCATGCCGCTCCCTGGGCTGGTGCTGCGCGCCACCCTGGGCGAAATGTCTGATTTATTGCTGGGCGGCCAACGTGCACGCCCGGTGCGTTTACTGGCGGAAGGCTTCGGCTTCCGTTTCAATGACCTGCAAACGGCGCTGGACGACCTCGCCCGGCGCCTCTGAAATTAGGATGTTGCATGACCGATCACGCTTTGCTGCTGGTCAACCTGGGCTCCCCGGCTTCCACCTCGGTGGCCGATGTACGCAGCTACCTGAACCAGTTTCTCATGGACCCCTATGTCATCGACCTGCCGTGGCCGGTGCGCCGGCTGCTGGTGTCGCTGATCCTCATCAAGCGCCCGGAACAGTCGGCCCACGCTTACGCCAGCATCTGGTGGGACGAAGGCTCGCCGCTGGTAGTACTCACCCGCCGCTTGCAGGCGGTGATGCGCGAACAGTGGGCCCACGGCCCGGTGGAGATCGCCATGCGCTACGGCGAGCCGTCGCTGGACACCGTCCTCACGCGTTTGTCTTCTCAAGGCGTGCGCAACATCACATTGGCGCCGCTGTACCCGCAATTCGCCGACAGCACCGTGACCACGGTGATCGAGGAAGCGAAGAAAGTGGTGCAGGCGAAAAAGCTGCCGGTGCAGTTCAAGCTGTTGCCGCCGTTCTATGACCAGCCCGAGTACATTGATGCGCTGGTGGCCAGTACGTCCGCTTACCTGGAGCAATCGTTCGACCACCTGCTGCTCAGCTTCCATGGCCTGCCCGAGCGCCACCTCACCAAGCTCGATCCCACCGGCAGCCACTGTTTCAAGGACGCCGACTGCTGTCGCAACGCCTCGCCGGCGGTGCTTGCCACCTGTTACCGGGCGCAATGCATGCGCACCGCTGCAGCCTTCGCCGAGAAAATGGGGCTGCCGGAGGGCAAGTGGTCGGTATCGTTCCAATCGCGGCTGGGTCGTGCCAAATGGATCGAACCCTACACAGAGGCGCGCCTGGACGAGTTGGCCAAGCAGGGGGTCAAGCGCCTGCTGGTCATGTGCCCGGCGTTCGTGGCGGACTGCATCGAGACGCTGGAAGAAATTGGCGATCGCGGCAGGGAGCAATTTGTCGAAGCAGGGGGCCAGGAACTGGTCCTGGTGCCATGCCTGAATGACAACCGGCAGTGGGGTGAAGCCCTGAACCTACTGTGCGAACGCGCACCCGCCATGGCCTGAGGCCGAACGCCCTGGCATTCAGGCAGGCGCGGGTGAAGGTTGAGAGTCAGGTGGCGCGGTCTGCCTGACCCCACGCTCCACCTCGTTCTCGGCGCGGCAAGCGCTCACGTCATGGCAGTTGAGTTTCTGTCGGCGTGGGAAGTAGCTGACATTGTAGGAAACTTCAACAGATATAGTTAAGTGGTTCCTACGTCCTACTCGGATTAGACCCTCTTCCGTATCGGAGTCGTCGCGCATACAAATGGTTTAATCAAGACCATTATTATTCCAGAAGTGTCAGTGCTGCAGCGCTATACATGAGTGGAAGAAGGTGCCGGGCCGTCCGAAGTAGGGTAGGCCTGCTGAACGGGCGCGTCGACAACTCAAGGCGTTGGCGGAAAAAAAAGGGCTGGTCAAATGACGGTTTCCATAATTGATTATATTAATGGGCTGGGGAAGCGATGGCGCGTGCTTGCAGAAAATGGCACCTTGACTAATCAGCGTCCCGTTGGGCTTTATGCGGGCGCGCAGGTGCTTTGCCTCTTTCCAGTTACCGGCGTGGCGCTGGAATTCGACCTCGAGGATGAAATTCTTCAACGGGTTCATGTGATTACGCAGGCGTCTGAATTAAGAGGGCCTTCCTATCAAGGAGCGCTCCCAGGTGACCTGGACGGTGTTTGTAATAAAGCCGAGGTCAGGGCCAAATTGGGAAAAGCTGTGAAGGAGGTAGGCCCGGTGAAACTTTCAGAGCCCGTAGGTATGGTGGGTGGATGGGATGGGTTTCATTACGCAATGAAAGACGGTGAAGTGTTATTTCTGATGGTGCGATACACCTTGAGTGATAGTGTTGAATCAATCACCTTTGAGAAAGCGCGTGCCCTACAGCATTAACTATTGTGAGTGCCCGGGGCTTTAAGGTGTGAAATGAAGTTTCGGAAATATGGCTCGGTCAGCGAAGGTGGCGATAGGGGGCGGCGCGAAGGTCATAACCTACTCGGCAACCCGTTGTCGATATATTAAAGGCGCAAAGTGGAGGTCAGCGGATACTCAAGGGCGAACAACCGCAACCCCTGCGAACGACTTGCCTGAGCGTTAAAGAGGTCCAAGTAAAATGGCTAACGCTAATTGCGAGCCTCGCTTTTACCTGTCAAGCGTCCAACACTTGCCGAAGGGAAAACAAAAAGCTCTTCACGGAAGCCTGGGGAAGTTGGTGATGCCGCCACAGATATGCAGTGAACAAACATAGCGGACCAGGTGATGCCTCAGGCATAACTGGCCCGAAATAGATGTGGGACCGGCCTTGGCCGGGAAGCGCCGCGCGGGCGGCGCTCGATTTAAAGGGCGCAGGAGAAACCAAGACATGCACCTAGTGGCCCTGTTGCGGATTTCAAGCCGTGCCAACAGAATGTTCAGCGGAGCTTCTGGCTGGAGATTGCAGCAGGGCTACCAAGCGCCAGGCGATGTTGTTGTCTCGCTGTTAAGATCGAGCGCCGTCCGCACGGCGCTTCCCGGGCAAGGGCTTGGCGCCCTGCCATTCCTACATCTGTTTCGGGTCAGTTATGGCTGTGAGATCACCTCGCCCGCCTTGTTTGCTCACTACAGATCTTTGTAAGCACCACTAACTTTCCCGGCAATCCGTGAAAAACCAAACAAAACGGGTACGAATTATGAATTTCAAGGCAGTTGTGGATGGCTTGTCGCCTGAGGAGGTCGTTAGATTTTTGGCAGGTTTGAAAACTGGAATGAACTACCCGCATATTGATCGGATGCTAACGTGGCATCGTACTCCAAAGTTAGGTAATGTCGAAGTCTTGAGATTAGTGAAGGGGTTAGTAGACCGAGGTGTGATACAGCACGATTCGACTGGTGCTCGATATGTTAAAGGTATGAATTGGAGCCCCGTGGATATCTCTCGGTTCATCGAAAATGACGATAGCGTGGCTGGCTCCGCGCCTTCAAGTCAATAAGGAGTCCAGGTATGAGTAGGTTGGCTTATTTAGACCTTTTTACCCCACAGGAAATAGTCCAGGTGCTCGCGGGTGCTGAGAACGGTATTGATTACCCGCATCTTGACCGACTATTAACGCAAGTTCGCTTGCCAAATTTGGGGGTGGTCGAGGTCATGAGGTTGCTGGATGATATGGTCGACGCGGAGGTCATAATTTACTCTGGAACCCTTGGGCGTTATGTCAAAGGCGCAAAGTGGACGCCAGTGGATACCTCAAGGGCAAAAAAATCGAAACCTCCAAGTGACTTGTCTGAGCCTTGATGAGGTCAAGGTGAAATGGCTAACGGGAGTGGCTAACCCTGGTAGCAGAAGTTTCTGCAAAAAGTGATGCAATCACTACTCGGCCGCATCGTTAGCTTTTTTTGCAGCCTTGAAATAGCTGGGATGCAGTACGCCCATTTTGGGGAGTGGTGTAGCTGCGTAAATCCCGGGAGTCTGTTTGAACCAGTCCGAATCAAACGGGATTTTATGGTGGTTGCCCAGATCGAAATTTGTTCGGAGACTTAACCCGCTTGCGGGGAAGCCTGCGTCGCTTGGGTCCATGACAAACTCGCACGGATAAACGGGCTCAGTCTTCTGACTTGTACCGTATGCGACCTGTACCTCGTTGGTCGAGGGTGACACCGAAAGAACGATAGCAGGGCGCGGTTTGGGTCCAGGCTTCCCTACTTGCTGACGAAAATGACGCTTTCGTCGTAGAGGCGTGCTTCAGAGGCTCCAAGATTGCCGAGTGCCCGCGCCACTTTAGGTGCGTCTGCCACCCAATGAAAACGCCGCTATCCCGTCACGTGCGGATAGCGGCGTCGAATGCAGCAAAGCATCAGGTCAGAAGATCACTCCCCCACCTTCTCCTTCCACTCTCCATTCCCTGGCAGCAGCAGGTTCAACGCAATCGCCACCACCGCGCACAGCGCGATCCCTTTCAGCCCGAAGTCGTGCGGGCCGGTGCCGGTGCCGATCAGCACCCCACCGATACCAAACACCAGTGTCACCGAGATGATCACCAGGTTACGGGCTTCGCTGAGGTCGATCTTGTGGCGGATCAGGGTGTTCATGCCCACGGCGGCGATGGAGCCGAACAGCAGGCACAGGATGCCGCCCATCACCGGCACCGGGATGCTTTGCAGCAGGGCGCCGAACTTGCCGATGAACGCCAGGCTGATGGCGAAGATCGCCGCCCAGGTCATGATTTTCGGGTTGTAGGCTTTGGTCAGCATTACCGCGCCAGTGACTTCGGCGTAGGTGGTGTTGGGCGGGCCGCCGAACAGGCCGGCGGCGGTGGTGGCGATGCCATCACCCAGCAGGGTGCGGTGCAGCCCTGGGGTTTTCAGGTAGTCGCGGCCGGTCACGGTGCCCACGGCGATGACACCGCCGATGTGCTCGATGGCCGGTGCCAACGCCACCGGCACGATGAACAGGATGGCTTGCCAGTTGAACGCCGGCGCGGTGAAGTGCGGCAGTGCCAACCACGGGGCGGCGGCGATCTTGACGGTGTCGACCACGCCGAAGGCGAACGACAGGGCGAAGCCCACCAGCACGCCAGCGATGATCGGCACCAGGCGGAAGATGCCCTTGCCGAAGACCGCGACGATCAAGGTGGTAAGCAGCGCCGGCATGGAAATGAACATGGCGGTGCTGTACGGCAGCAGTTCGGTGCCGTCACCGGCCTTGCCCATGGCCATGTTGGCCGCGATCGGCGCCATGGCCAGGCCGATGGAGATCACCACCGGGCCGATCACCACGGGAGGCAGCAGCTTGTCGATGAAACCGGTGCCCTTGATCTTCACGGCCAGGCCCAGGAACGTATAGACGAAGCCGGCGGCCATCACCCCGCCCATGGTCTCGGCCAGGCCGAACTGGCCCTTGGCGAGGATGATGGGGGTGATGAAGGCAAAGCTCGATGCCAGGAACACCGGTACCTTGCGGCCGGTGAC
The DNA here is from genome assembly GCF_013374995.1 of Pseudomonas eucalypticola. Taxonomy (NCBI): domain Bacteria; kingdom Pseudomonadati; phylum Pseudomonadota; class Gammaproteobacteria; order Pseudomonadales; family Pseudomonadaceae; genus Pseudomonas; species Pseudomonas eucalypticola. The sequence goes on from NZ_CP056030.1 coordinate 1,014,705, forward strand.
GATCTGGAACAGCAACGTGCCGAGGCCTGCGGTAAACAGGGCGACGTTCGGGTCCAGGCCGGTGATCAGCGGCATCAGCACCAGGGCGCCGAAGGCGACGAAGAGCATTTGCGCGCCGGACAGCACCTGGCGCCAGAGCGGGTCGTTGAACTCGTCGGCCATGCTCAGGCGTCCTTCTGCTTGGTGCCGAAGATCTTGTCGCCGGCATCGCCCAGGCCAGGGATGATGTAGCCGTGTTCGTTCAGGCGCTCATCGACCGAGGCGGTGTAGATCTGTACATCCGGGTGGGCCTTCTCGACCACGGCGATGCCTTCGGGGGCGGCGACCAGGACCATCGCGCGAATGTCCTTGCAGCCGGCTTTCTTCAGCAGGTCGATGGTGGCGACCATGGAACCGCCGGTGGCCAGCATCGGGTCGATGATCATGGCCAGGCGCTCGTCGATCTCGGGCACCAGTTTTTCCAGGTAGGTGTGAGCTTCCAGGGTTTCTTCGTTGCGGGCCACGCCCACGGCGCTGACCTTGGCGCCCGGGATCAGGCTGAGCACGCCGTCGAGCATGCCGATACCGGCGCGCAGGATCGGCACCACGGTAATCTTCTTGCCGGCGATTTTCTCGACCTGGACGGTACCGCACCAGCCTTCGATGTCGTAGGTCTCCAGCGGCAGGTCCTTGGTGGCTTCATAGGTCAACAACGCGCCGACTTCCTGGGCGAGTTCGCGAAAGTTCTTGGTGCTGATGTCGGCACGGCGCATCAGGCCGAGCTTGTGGCGGATCAGCGGGTGGCGAATCTCGAGGATTGGCATGGGGAAAGACTCCGGGCGGGCAAAAAAATCGCGCTAGATTAATCTATTCAGGTGGCACTGTCGTGCAGACATACTGGACGTTAGTCCAGAAAAGCTTGATCTGTACCGAGCGGATGCGTACCTTTGCCCGCTTTTCTCAGACCACCCCCCTTTGGAGAGCGTCATGTCCGCTGATCTCGAGCATATCCGTCAAGTCATGGACGAAGCCGACTGCCTGTACACCGAAGCAGAAGTCGAGGCGGCCATCGTCCGTGTGGGCGCACAGATCACGGCCGAGATGGCCGACAGCAACCCGGTGGTCTTCTGCGTGATGAACGGGGGCCTGATCTTCGCTGGCAAACTGCTCACCCAGCTGCGTTTCCCGCTGGAAGCCAGCTACCTGCACGCCACCCGCTACCGCAACGAAACCAGCGGCGGCGACCTGTTCTGGAAAGCCAAGCCGGAAGTTTCGTTCATTGACCGTGACGTGCTGATCATCGACGACATCCTCGACGAAGGCCACACCCTGAGCGCCATCATCGACTTCTGCAAGCACGCCGGCGCCCGTGCCGTGCACACTGCGGTGCTGATCGACAAGGAACACGAGCGCAAGGCCAGCCCGGGCCTCAAGGCCACCTATTCGGGCCTGCCGTGCATCGACCGCTACATCTTCGGCTATGGCATGGATTACAAGGGCTACTGGCGCAATGCGGCCGGCATCTATGCCGTGAAAGGCATGTAAAAAACCGCATCGGCCGGTTTCTTCTGGTCGCGGCCGCCCGGCCGCGTCACGAACACCGCGCAACATCACGCCCACCGCATGCACCGCCGACGCGGCCAGGTCCGCTGCTACGCGGACGGGGTAGCAGCGGACCCGGCCGCGTCACGAACACCGCGCAACATCAGGCCCACCGCGTGCACCGCCGACGCGGCCAGGTCCGCTGCTACGCGGACGGGGTAGCAGCGGACCTGGCCGGGTCACGAACGCCGCGCAGCACCAGGCCCACCGCACGCACCGCCGACGCGGCCAGGTCCGCTGCTACGCGGACGGGGTAGCAGCGGACCCGGCCGCGTCACGAATGCCGCGCAGCACCAGGCCCACCGCGTGCACCGCCGACGCGGCCAGGTCCGCTGCTACGCGGACGGGGTAGCAGCGGACCCGGCCGCGTCACGAACGCCGCGCAGCACCAGGCCCACCGCATGCACCGCCGACGCGGCCAGGTCCGCTGCTACACAGAGAGGTGGCTCCCGGATGTATCTGCTAGAGTGCTGGGCTGCCTTCCAGGAGCTCGCCCATGCGTTTGATGATCGCCGCACTTGTCCTGCTTACCAGCCTTCCCCTGGCCGCCGCGCCGCTGCATTCCCAGTTCCTGCCGCCCGATGACCTGGGCCTGCGCAAGGAGCAGCCCGAGCAACAGCAACTGCTGCAGGTAACCGACTATTCGGTAGTGGTGGGCAACCAGCGCCAGTCCAATCAGCAACCCATTCCGGTGACGTCCTCGCTGCTGGTGCGCCTCAAGGGCAAGCCGCTGAACAAGGGCGCGACCATCGCGCAGGTGCTGCTGACCTTCGATGCCGAGAGCAAGAGCCTGAAGAAGCCCGCGTTCGACGAGGCCAGCAAGACCCTGACCCTCAACTACCCGCTGGGCCAGTACCGCACCATCGTCGACCTGTTGCGCAATGGCACTGTATACGTGCAATTTCTCAGCTACCCCAACGGCCACATCTGGGCGGACCTGCACACCGGTGCCGAACACGCGCGTTGAGCCGTCAGGCCCGCGGGGGTAAACTCGCGCTCTTTCCAGGAGCTGGCCAGCCAGCTCTCACCCCCATAGCAGCGAAGTTGGAGTGGGCAATGCGTAAAGACAAGAAGCAGCTGATTGGTGATGAAATCGGCGACGAGCAGGTCAAGTTGTTCCTGGAGTTCGAACCGGTCGACGCTACTTCGCCGTCGCTGCACAAGCTGATCAAGGCCTATCGTGGGCTGCGCGTCGATGACTTCGAGCGTTTCGTGGGCTTTTTCGTCGAGGCCGGCTATGACCTGAACGGCAAGGACGAGCACGGCAATGACTTCATCGCCCTGATCCGTGACCAGCGCAACGCGCCGGAATACATCGAGATCATCGAGAAAGCCCGCGGCTGATTTGCCCCCGGCCATGAAAAAACGCCCCGAGGGGCGTTTTTTCATGGCCAGCGCCTACACGATCAAGCGTAGTGTTCGGCGGCGGTGTTGGCGGGCGCCAATTCCAGCGCTGCGTCACTCTGCGCGCTCACCCGGCGGTACAGTGCCGCGTCGGTTTCCAGGGCCTTTTCACGGGCCGGGAAGATTTCCTTGAGCTTGGTGGTCCAGGCTTCGGAGCGATACTGCTCGGGGAAGCAACGCTCGATCAGTTCCAGCATGATCGACACGGTCACCGAGGCGCCAGGGGACGCACCCAGCAGGGCCGCCAGCGAACCATCGGCCGCCGAGACCAGCTCGGTGCCGAACTGCAGCACGCCGCCTTTCTTCGGGTCTTTCTTGATGATCTGCACCCGTTGGCCGGCCACTTCCAGGCGCCAGTCCTCGGCCTTGGCCTCGGGGTAGAAGCGGCGCAGGGATTCCAGGCGCTGCTCCATGGACTGCATCACTTCGCTCATCAGGTACTTGGTGAGGTCCATGTTGTCCCGCGCCACGGCCAGCATCGGGCCGATGTTGCCAGCACGCACGGACTTGGGCAGGTCCAGGAACGAACCGTGCTTGAGGAACTTGGTGGTGAAGCCGGCGTAAGGGCCGAACAGCAGGGACGTCTTGCCGTCCACCACGCGGGTGTCCAGGTGCGGCACGGACATGGGCGGCGAGCCCACGGCGGCCTGGCTGTAGACCTTGGCCTGGTGGTGCTTGACCACCTCAGGGTTGTCGCAGCGCAGCCACTGGCCGCTGACCGGGAAGCCGCCGAAGCCCTTGCCTTCCTCGATGCCCGACTGCTGCAGCAGCGGCAAGGCCGCGCCGCCGGCGCCCAGGAAAACGAACCTGGCGTCGACTTTACGGCTGTTGCCGCTGTTGACGTCCTTGATGGTCACGGTCCAGCCGCTGCCGTTGCGGGTCAGGTCGGTAACGCGCTTGCAGTACTTGACCTGGGCGTCGGCACCGCTGGCCAGGTGCTTGAGCAGCTTGTTGGTGAGGGCCCCGAAATTGACGTCGGTACCGTGCATGACGCGGGTGGCGGCGATGTGCTGGTCGGCCGGGCGGCCAGGCATCATCAGCGGCATCCACTCGTTCATCTTCGCCTTGTCTTCGGTGTACTCCATGGTTTCGAAGGCATGGTGCTGCTTGAGCATCTCATAGCGCTTCTTCAGGAAGTCGATACCCTTGTCGCCTTCGACGTAGCTCAGGTGCGGCACCGGGTTGATGAAGGCACGGGCCGAGCCGAAAGTGCCTTTCTTCGCCAGGTAGGCCCAGAACTGCTTGGACACCTCGAACTGGGCGTTGATGTGCACGGCTTTCTTGATGTCGACCGACCCGTCCTTGGCCTGCGGCGTGTAGTTCAGCTCGCAGAGGCCCGCGTGGCCGGTACCCGCGTTGTTCCACGGGTTGGAGCTTTCCGCCGCACCGGAGTCCATCAGCTCGACGACTTCCAGCTTGATCGTCGGGTCCAGCTCTTTGAGCAGTACTGCCAGGGTGGCACTCATGATGCCGGCCCCTACCAATACCACGTCGACTGCTTCGTTATGCGCCATTAACGCGTCTCCAAAATCTTCAGCACCAAATTGACAGCACGGCTCCCGGTACACCATCAGCAGGCCAGGAATGCCATGTCCGACTTTTCGCAAAATTCGCAAGCTCGCGCGGACGCTACCAACCGGTCCAACAAGTCCCTATGAACTCATTTCAAGGGCCGGCAGGCAATTCGACTTAGGTCAATGCGCCCGCGTTGCAGTTCAATCGACCTCAGGCTCCTGACTGGCAGGCGCGGCAGGGCCGACCGTACGGTGCTGAACCGGACGTTGTTGATGCATGTACAGATGCAAAACTGTTCATTTGCTCGCCACACTCTTGTGAAGTTGTGAAAACCGTTTTTTTTCACGCTCTTTTGGAGTCGTGAACCTCAAAAAGGCTGCCATGAAGACGCGGGCAGCGGCAGGTCCAACGAAGGGCGAAGTGCCGAAAGCGCGGGCACACCGGCTTCGAATGGCCTGTGTGGGCGGCTCTCTGTGGGCATTGGCTGGGCTGGATGCAGGGCATCAGCGGTGTTGCGGGGCCCGATCAGGAGACGTCCTTATAATCGGGGGGAGATTATAACGATGAAACGCGCAGAAAAGATCCTTATTCCTGGAGTTTTCTTGCGGTGGGCGTCAAGCGGCGCCGCCGTGACCGATTATCGCACCCTTCCTGCCTTTTTACCCTGCGTTTGAACGCTGGTTCCCGATACGCGGGGGCCGTTATACTGCGGCACTATCAATGCCTATTCCCGGAGAGATGAGCATGTTGCAACGCCTGTTGTTCGGTTTGATCGCTGTGACCACCCTGACGCTGGCCGGTTGTGCCAACAGTCCGCAGCAACTCAGCCCGCAACCCGTGCTGACCTCGCAACTGGCGCCTGTCGGCCAGGGCCAGCAAGTGGTCGTGCGCGTGGTGGATGGCCGTCCGTCGCCGGTGCTGGGTACCCGTGGCGGCCTGTACCCCGAGACCAGCTCGGTGACCGTACAGGCCAATGACATCATCCCCAAGCTGCAAGCCCAGGCTGAAGCCGCCGTGCGCCTGCTGGGCTACACGCCGTCGGCCAATGCGGGCGGTGCCCCGGTGTTGACCGTGACCCTGGCCAACCTCAGCTACCAGTCACCCAAGGAGGGCATGTACGTGACCGAGGCCACCATCGGCGCCAACTTCAAGGCTGACGTGAACAACAACGGCCGTCACTATGCGGGTGCCTACGGTGCTTCGCTGAACCAGCGTTTCGGCATGGCGCCGAACGTCGACACCAACACCAAGCTGGTCAGCGACGTGTTGAGCGATGCCTTGACCCGTGTGTTCAAGGACCCAAGCATCGGTCGTACCCTGAGCAACTGATCGCCCGTAAAAAAGCCCGCGTTCCCTCATGGGGGCCGCGGGCTTTTTCATGGCCGCGGTTCAGGCGGCTTCCACATAGAACTCCAGGAAACTGATGCCGGTGTCGGCATCCAGTTCGGGCCCGTCATCGTGGGGGCAGCCGGCCAGGGCGCAGTACACCAACCAGTGGCGGTCGTGAACATTGAAAGACAACCCGTTGATCAGCGCTTCCTGCTCGTCACTCGGGGGATCAGGTAAAGGCGGTCCTGGTTCTGTGCATGCAACATGACAAGCTCCATGTCGTGGGCGAGGGAACACAGGGTGACCGGTTCTGATGACGGCTGTATGACGCCCGCGCCTGCCGCAAGGGGCCGTGGCCGCGGCGTTCATGACACGGCCAGGACCGCTGCCTGTCAGAGTGGGAGGCCGGCCTTTACGCGGTACTGATTGCGCACAGGCGTGGCGTACTGCAGCACCAGGTAGGGCCGCTGCTCCGGTGGGCAGGCTTCCAGGCGGCGTGTCCATTCGGCGCGGGCCTTTTCCAGCTCCTCGGCGCCGAACACTTCGCTGGCCGCAGGCACCGCCAGGCTCGCGTCGGCGTCAGCCCACTGGGCGTAGGCCAGGTAGTGCACCGGGAACAGGCGATAACCGGCCAGGATCTGCCGGTCGATCTCGGCCGCCAGTTGCTTGGTGTCCTCGAACGCCTGGCTTACCGGCGGGGCGAAGTTGATGTGCACCCGGCCCTTATAGCCGGTGATGCCCTGGGCGATGCTGATGTCGTCTTCGCCGGGGGCCTTGGTGTAGCTGCCCGTGGTGGCGCGGGTGTACAGCTCGCGGGCCTTGGCCAGGTCGCACGGGTCGTACTCGTAGCTGATCGACACCGGGGTCAGGTTCAGTGACTGGATCACCTCGCCGAACGCCTCGTCCTTGCGGCTCATGTGGAACATCTTGAGGATGGCCGAGTCGGTGCGGTCGTCACCGTCCTTGGCGCGGCCTTCGGCCTGGGCGATCCAGATCGACTGGCAGTCGTTGCGGATCGAGTGGTTGATGTAGGCCGACAGCAACTGGTAGGCGGCCAGTTTCTCGCGCCGGCCGCTGAGCGAGCGGTGCACGATGAAGCTCTTGTTCAAGCGCATCAGGTCGCTGACGAAGGGCTTCTGCAGCAGGTTGTCGCCGATGGCGATGCGCGGCGTGGGCAACCCGGCGTGGTACACGGCGTAGTTGACGAAGGCCGGGTCCATCACGATGTCGCGGTGGTTGGCCAGGAACAGGTAGGCACTGCCGGACTTGAACTGCTCGACGCCGGTGTAGGTCACACCGTCGGTGGCACGGTCGATGGTGTGGTCGACGTAGACCTCCACCTTGTCCTGCAGGGTGGCCACGCTCTGGATGCCGGCGAACTCTTTGCGCAGCCGATGAGCTATAAGAGGTTTGAGCAGCCAGCCGAATGCACCGGCCATGCGCGGAAAGCGGAAGTGGGTGAGGATATCGAGGAACGCCGGGTCGCTGAGCAGGCGTGCCAGAACGGCAGGGACCTCGGCGTCGTCGTACGGTCGGATGGCATCGAATTCGCCCATCATGCTCTCTTGTTGGAAACGGCTAGGGTAATAAGGTAAGGGTCTAACGATAGCCCTTCAAATAGACCGGCGATTATACGCACAAGTCACCACGGGGAGACGGCCATGCTGTTTCAGGAAAGTGAAGACATCGAATGCCCATACTGTGGTGAAACGATTCCGGTATTGCTGGACCTGTCCGGCGGCGATCAGGAGTACATTGAAGATTGTTCCGTATGCTGCAAGCCGATCCGTTTCATCTTGCAGGTGCACGACGATGAATGGATGTTGGATGTGAAAGGCGAGAACGATTGATGCAAAGAATCTACGACCCGGAGAGCCTGCTAGAAGCGGAAATGCTGATCGGCATGCTCGATAGCGAAGGGGTGGCGGCCCATCTTGTGGGGCGCGACCTGGTGGGCGGCATCGGTGACCTGCCGGCCATCGGGCTGCTGGGCCTGACCGTGGCCAATGACCAGGCCGATTACGCACGCCAGCTCATCGCCGCGTACAATGCCGCCTTGCCGCTGCCGGGCGAAGAACCGGAGAGTTTCCAGGGCGTGCTGGTGTGTTGAACCGTGCGCCTGTCATCTGAAGAGTCTTTTGCCCCATGTGTGGACGTTATGCGCTGTTTCGCTGGTCGCCGTCTTTTGCCGCGCTGCCTGGTTTCCCTGCCGACCAGCAGGCGCAATGGAATATCTCCCCGGGCGATTCGGTGCTCATCCAGCGCCAATTGGAAGGCCGCCTGCAACTGGCGCGCGCCCGCTGGGGGCTGACCCCGCCGTGGTTGACCGACCTGTCGCGCACCCCTGCCCATGCCCGTGCCGAGACGGTGGCCGAGCAGCCGATGTTTCGCGAGGCGCTGCGGTTGCGGCGTTGCCTGCTGCCGGCGAATGGTTTCTATGAATGGCGCGGCACTGTGCGCAAGCGGCCGTTCTGGCTGACGCCGGGGGAGGGCAGTTCGCTGTTCTTCGCGGCGGTGTGGGAAGCCTACCCCGTGCAGGAGCAGGTGTGGCTGAGCACCGCGGTGGTCACCCAGCCGGCCATGAACCAGCGCCGCCCGCTGATTCTCGATGCGGCCGGCCAGCAGGCCTGGCTGGACCCCGAGACGCCCATGCCGGTGTTGCAGTCCTTGCTGGCCAGCAACCCTGTCGCCTTGCGTGAAAGGCCGCTGGCCAACCTGGTCAATGATCCGAAGCTCAACGCCCCGGAATGCCTGACCCCGGCATGACCCAACGCCCGTAGCAGCGGACCCGGCCGCGTCCAGGACGTCGCATAGTCGCAGGTGTCCCCACGCGGTCAGCCTACCCAGCCGCTGACTTGCATGGCCTTGTAGACGGCCACCACCGCCAGCACGAAGAACGCCGTGGCTGCCAGGCGACGGATCAGGGTCAACGGTAGTTTCTCGGCGGCGAAGTTGCCCGCCAGTACCACCGGCACGTTGGCCAGCAGCATGCCCAGGGTGGTACCCAGGATCACCAGCAGCAGGTGCGGGTATTGCGCAGCCAGCATGACGGTAGCCACCTGGGTCTTGTCACCGATCTCCGCCAGGAAGAAGGCGATCAGGGTGGTCAGGAACGGGCCGAACTTGCGCTTGGTGCTGGCTTCGTCGTCGTCCATCTTGTCGGGGACCAGGGTCCACAACGCCGTCGCCGTGAAGCTCGCGGCCAGGATCCAGTGCAGTGTCGCGTCCGAGAAGAAACTGCCGAACCAGGCCCCTACGGCACCAGCGGCGGCGTGGTTGGCGAGGGTGGCGGCAACGATACCGGCGATGATCGGCCAGGGCTTGCGGAAGCGAGCGGCCAGGATCAGCGCGAGCAATTGGGTCTTGTCGCCGATCTCCGCCAGGGCAACGATCGCGGTAGGGACAAGAAGTGATTCCAGCATCAGGGTTTCCTATGGGGGCGGGTCGACACGGCTATGACACGTACAGCCTCCCCGCCCCGGGTAAGGTGTGCGTGTCATAGGTCTTGTCAAACCCTGAGCCCGTCTGATGCGGACTGTGGGTCGCATGCGCCATGGTCTGTGGACCAAGTATGTTGACGCATGCCATGCGAGCAAGTGGGCTCGGCGGGAGACTACTCCCCTAGGACGGAGCGGATTCTGCCTAGGGTTTTTCGTTTGGGCAAGCGAAGTTTTTCAGCCGCGTTTGGCCCGGTAGATTCTGAAACCCTGCCCCTCGGCGCGTATTGCGCACACGCCCAGATGTTCTTCGATCAATGGCTGGTAGCGCAGGAAGCTATTGGCGACGATTCGCAGTTCGCCTCCTTTTCTCAGGTGTTTAGCCGCTTTTCGCAGCAAATTTTCCGAAGCCTGATAGTTGGTGTGCACCCCCGTATGGAAGGGAGGGTTACTCACGATGGCATCCAGATGAAGGGGCGCGGCATCGATGCCATCACCGGTGATGACCTCGGCCTCCAGGCCATTGGCCTCAAGGGTCATGCGACTGCTTGCCGCAGCAAAGGCGTCCACGTCGAGCAAGGTCAGCTGGCTTTGCGGGTAGCGGCGCTTGAGGCTGGCACCCACCACCCCGGCACCGCAACCGAAGTCCAGGACCTGGCCGCCGGGCAGGCCGTCCAGGTGTTCCAGCAGCAGCGCGGTGCCACGGTCCAGGCGGCCATGGCTGAACACGCCCGGCAGGCTGATGACGGTCATTGGGCCATCGGCCAGGGCCAGTTCGTAGCGCTGGGCCAGGCTTGCCAGCGGCACGCCGACTGGGGCAGATTCGACCGTGACCTGCCACAGCTGGCAATGCCGTGCACTGTCGAGTTTGCGTGGCTTGCCCAAGGCATGCAGCTGCTTGGCCGCGCCCTCGATGCCGCCGCGCTTCTCGCCTACCAGGTACAGGTTTTTGCCCGCCAAACGTGAGGCCAGGGCATTGAGCAGGTAGTTGGCCAGCTCACGGGACTTTGGCAGGAAGATCACCGCGGCGTCGAAATCCGCCTGTGGCGCTTCGGTGCCGAAGTGGCTGCGTTCGCCAAAGCGGGCCGCCAGGGCCTGCTGGTCCCCTGCGTGCCAGCACCAGCCCTGGGCTTCGGGCAATGTGCCCAGCAGGTCGTCAGCGGGCAGGCCTGCCAGCAGCACGCGGCCCTGGAACAAGTCGGCCTGGCGAAGCAGCACTTCACTGCGCGGGTCCATGGTGGGGGCTCCTGGTCAAAAAAGCACCCATTCTACCAGAGCCTCCGGCCCTCAGTTGACCTGGCGTACCGGCGTACCGCTGAAATGCCCCTGGGCGTTTTCGGCCACCTGGGCGACGATGCGCTGGCGCGCCTCGCGGCTGCCCCAGGCACTGTGGGGCGTGACGATCAGGCGCGGAATGTCATCGGCCAGCAGCGGGTTCCCGTTCACCGGTGGCTCGACGCCGAGCACATCAGTGGCGGCGCCGCCCAGGTGCCCGGCCCGTAGCGCGTCGGCCAATGCCTGCTCATCCACGATGCCGCCGCGGGCGGTGTTGACCAGGAAGGCTCCCGGCTTGAGCAGCGCCAGTTCAGCGGCGCCAATCATGTTGCGGGTGCTGTCATTGAGCGGGCAGTGCAGGGTCAGAGCGTCGACCTGGGGCAGCAACTGTGCCAGTGCAATACGATCTTCTCGCGGCGGCCTGCCGGGGATCTGGCCCAACAGCACGCGCATGCCGAAGGCTTCGGCCAGCCGTGCCACCGCGCCGCCCAGTTCGCCGTGACCCAGCAGGCCCAGGGTCTTGCCTTCCAGTTCGACAATGGGGAAGTCCAGCAGGCAGAACTGGCTGGAGCGCTGCCATTGGCCGGCGGCGATGGCCTTCTGGTAGTCCGGCAGCCGCGTGGCCAGGGCCAGCAACAGCATCAAGGTATGCTGGGCCACCGACGGTGTGCCGTAACCCTGGCAATTGCACACGGCGATGCCACGGCTGCGGGCGGCGGCCAGGTCGACGTTGTTGGTGCCGGTGGCGGTGATCAGGATCAGTTGCAGGTCCGGGCAGGCCGCGATGGTGTCGGCGTCGACCACCACCTTATTGGTGATGATGACCTGGGCGTCGCGGCAGCGCTCGATCACGTGCTGCGGCGGGGTGGCGGCGTGCAGGTCCAGGGGGCTGAAGGCCTGGTGCAGCGGGCCCAGGTCGAGGTCCCCCAGGTCCAGTGAGCTGTAGTCGAGAAACACGGCGCGGCGCGGATCGGTCATCGGGGCAGACTCCTTGTGATTGGCGAAAAAGCCTACATGAAATTTGGGCGTATGGGCGTCCGTCCAGGTTTCTTGGCCCCGCCTCGATGGCCTGCACCCGGAGCGCGGGGTCCCCGCTTTCACAGCCGGTGCTACATTGGGTGCACCGGGCCATGGCCCGTCAGTTGGCGTGCGCGCTTTGTCGTCATTCAGGATTACACCATGAACAAGCAGTCTTCGAGCTCCTCGGCCCACCCCGACCTGTTGAGTGAGGTCCGCGCCTTTCGCGCCGCCCACCCGCAGGTGCGTTACGTCGACCTGATCGCCCTGGACATTCCCGGGCATTTCTACGGCAAACGTTACCCGGTGGAGATGCTCGAGAAAGTGGCCGCCGGCAGTCCCCTCAAACTGCCGCAAAACTGCGTGCTGCTCGGCGCCCAGGGCGGGCTGCACCCCATTGGCGATTACTGCTTCAACGACGGCGACCCGGACGCGCCGCGGCGCTTGATACCCGGCACCCTCAAACCCGTGCGCTGGGAAGGCCAACCGCTGGGGCAAATGCTGATCAGTTCGGATGGCACCGCGGCGCCCATCGAATTCGAGCCGCGTGAAGTGCTGGCGCGGGTACTTGAGCGGCTGGCACGGCGCGGCATCTACCCGGTGGTGGCCTTCGAACTGGAGTTCTACCTGTTCGACCGCGCGCTGGACAAAGGCTTGCCGCAATTTCCGCGTGACGGTTTGAGCGGCGATGAAGATGACCAGCCCAACATGCACATCGAACGCCTGTCGCGTTTCGCCCCGGTGCTGCACGACATGGTCGAGGCCGCCAATGAACAGGGCGTGGAAGCCAATGTGATCACCGCAGAGCTGGGGCCGGGCCAGTTCGAGATCAATTTTGCCCATTGCGACGACGGCCTGCGCGCTGCCGATTGGGCGGCGCTGTTCTGCCGCAGTACCCGTGGCGTGGCGCTCAAGCATGGCCACCGCGCCAGTTTCATGAGCAAGCCCTACCTGCATGCCCCGGGCAGCGGCATGCATGTGCATGTCAGCCTGTATGACGCCGCGGGCCACAACGTGCTGGCCGCCGACGACCAGCAGCCGCTGCGGCACGCCGTCGCGGGCTGCCTGGCATTGCTGCCCCACTGCATGCCGATCTTCGCCCCCAACCACAACGCGTTTCGCCGCTACGGAGCCATGGTCAACGCAGCCAGCCGTGCCAGCTGGGGGTTCGAAGACCGTGACGCCTGCATCCGGATCCCCGAGTCCGACCCGCGCAACGTGCGCATCGAGCACCGCCTGGCCGGGGCCGACGCCAACCCCTACCTGGTGCTGGCGGCGATCCTCAGCGGCATGGAGCATGGTCTGGACGCGAAGCTCGAGCCCATCGCCCCGCTCAACGAAAACCGCCACAGCGGTATCGACTTCCCCAAGGACATGCTCGACGCCGTGCGGCACATGCAGGGCCACCCGGCGGTGCGCGAGGGGCTGGGAAGCGAGTTCGTGATGGTCTACTGCGAGAACAAACGCCATGACCACCTGGCGTTCCTCGATGAAATCAGCGCCCGGGAGTATCGTTGGTTCCTGTGAACCTGAGCCTGCCGGGCTGGACGAGCAGAAGCGCCCCGCACGCCCCGCGCAGCTTTGGTAAGGTAGGCGTCTTGTAACTGCCTATGACAATGCCTTGGGAGGCCCCATGTACTGGACGGAGTTCTTGACCGTTGCCTTGATTCACCTGCTCGCCGTGGCCAGCCCCGGCCCGGACTTCGCCGTGGTCGTGCGCGAAAGCGTGGCCCACGGCCGTCGCGCCGGCACCTGGACCGCCCTGGGCGTGGGCACGGCGATTTTCCTGCATGTGGGCTATTCCCTGCTGGGCATCGGCCTGATCGTCTCCCAGTCCATCGTGCTGTTCAACGCCCTGAAATGGCTGGCCGCCGCCTACCTGCTGTACATCGGCTTCAAGGCGATTCGCGCGAAACCGGCGGCACCGGGGGCTGAAACCCTGAAGGCTGAACCGGTTGAGCGCACTGCCAGGGGCGCCTATGTGGCCGGTTTCATGACCAATGGCCTGAACCCCAAGGCCACGCTGTTTTTCCTGTCGCTGTTCACCGTGGTCATCAACCCCCATACACCGCTGTGGGTACAGGCTGGCTACGGTGTGTACCTGGCGTTCGCCACTGCCGCCTGGTTCTGCCTGGTGGCCATGCTGTTCAGCCAGCAACGCGTGCGCGCAGGCTTCGCGCGCATGGGGCACTGGTTCGATCGCACCATGGGCGCGGTGCTGATTGCCCTGGGCGTGAAGATCGCTTTGACAGAAATGCATTGAGCATCAAGGGGTAACGCTCCCCGGCAACATCGCCATTCATTTGTCCGATGAATGCTCTGCGTCAGAGGGTCTAAAGTGTGAAAGTATTTGCCATGCTCTTGCACTCATTAAAGGGATCCTCATGATGCAGACTCGCGTTATTCCGCCGGCCGAAGGTGCGTATCAATACCCTCTGTTGATCAAGCGGCTGCTGCTGTCGGGCAGCCGTTACGAGAAAACCCGCGAGATTGTCTACCGGGATCAGCTGCGCTACACCTACCCGACCCTGTCCGAGCGCATCGCGCGCCTGGCCAATGTGCTCACCGCAGCCGGGGTCAAGGCGGGGGATACCGTGGCCGTGATGGACTGGGACAGCCACCGCTACCTGGAAGCGATGTTTGCCATCCCGATGATTGGCGCGGTGGTGCACACGGTCAACGTCAGGCTCTCCCCGGAGCAGATCCTGTTCACCATGAACCACGCCGACGACAAGCTGGTGCTGGTCAACAGCGATTTCGTCGGCCTGTACCAGGCGATCGCGCCGCACCTGACCACTGTCGAGAAGACCCTGCTGCTCACCGACGGGCCGCAGAAGACGGCGGAGCTGCCGAACCTGGTCGGCGAGTACGAGCAACTACTGGCGGCTGCCAGCCCCACCTACGACTTCCCCGATTTCGATGAAAACTCGGTGGCCACCACCTTCTACACCACGGGCACCACCGGCAACCCCAAGGGGGTGTATTTCACCCACCGCCAACTGGTGCTGCACACCCTGAGCCTGGCCACTGTCACCGGCAGTGTCGACAGCACGCGCTTCATGGGCACCAACGACGTCTACATGCCCATCACGCCCATGTTCCATGTGCATGCCTGGGGTGTGCCCTATGTCGCCACCATGCTGGGTATCAAGCAGGTCTACCCTGGTCGCTACGAACCCGACATGCTGGTGCAGCTGTGGAAAACCGAGAAAGTCTCGTTCTCCCACTGCGTGCCGACCATTCTGCAGATGCTGCTCAACTGCAAGAACTCCCAAGGGGTGGATTTCAAAGGCTGGAAAATCATCATCGGCGGCAGTTCGCTGAACCGCGCCCTGTATGAGGCGGCCAAGGGCCATGGCATTCAGCTGACGGCCGCCTACGGCATGTCCGAGACTTGCCCGCTGATTTCTGCTGCCCACATCAACGAAGAATTGCTCGCGGGCCTGGAAGACGACCGCACCACCTACCGCATCAAGGCGGGTGTGCCGGTGCCGCTGGTGGAGCCTGCGATCATCGACGCCGACGGCAACTTCCTGCCCGCCGACGGTGAGACGCAAGGCGAACTGGTGCTGCGTGCGCCCTGGCTTACCATGGGCTACTACCGCGAACCGGAGAAGGGCGCGGAGCTGTGGAAAGGCGGCTGGTTGCACACCGGCGACGTGGCGACCCTGGACGGCAATGGCGCGATCGATATTCGCGACCGCATCAAGGATGTGATCAAGACCGGCGGCGAGTGGGTATCGTCGCTGGAGCTTGAAGACCTGATCAGCCGTCACCCGGCCGTGCGCGAAGTGGCGGTGGTGGGTATCCCCGACCCGCAGTGGGGCGAGCGGCCCTTCGCCCTGCTGGTGGCGCGTGACGGGCAGGGCGTCGATGCGCGAGGCATCAAGGACCACCTGCAGCCTTTCGTCGAATTGGGCCACATCAACAAGTGGGCCATTCCCAGCCAGATCGCCGTCGTGGGCGAGATCCCCAAGACCAGCGTCGGCAAACTCGACAAGAAGAAAATCCGTCTCGACATCGCCCAGTGGCAGGCCGAAAACAGCGGCGTACTGTCCAGCCTCTGACGCCTCGCCTACACGCGGCGCTCCTGGGCCTTACGGCTCAGGGGCGCGTGGCTGACATACAGCCATGCGGCCCGGACCTAGAGTGCATTCCTTTGCCAGGCAAGGGAATGCATATGACACTTCAACGCTCTCACGCCCCCGACGTTTTGCGCGTCGGGTTGTTCTTCGACGGTACCGGCAACCACGCCGCCAACGCGCCTTTCGACGATGTAGTGCCTGCAGGCATGGACGGTAGCCACGCTTCGGCGCTGACGAATGTTCATAAGTTGTATCAGCTCTACGGCGGGCCGGTGGGCACGCTGGCCATTTATGTCCCAGGCATCGGCACCGACGCCGGTGAAGCCGACAGTTTGCTGGGCAGTGCGCTGGGCCGTGGGCGTACCGGGGTGCTGGCGCGGGTGGAATACGCGATGGCCCAGCTGCGCCAGGCCATGGGTGCCAGCGGTTCCAAGGCCGAGGTGACGGTCGATCTGTTCGGCTTCAGCCGCGGCGCCACGGCGGCACGCCATTGCGTCAACCAACTGCGGTCCCTGCCGGGCGTGCGGGTGGGCTTCGTGGGGCTGTTCGACACCGTGGCCGCCGTGGCGGGCGCCCGCAAGCTGGACCTCGCTCTGGACCCCGCGCACGTCCCGCAGGTGGTGCACCTGGTGGCACGCGACGAGTACCGGCGCAATTTTGCCTTGGCGCAAGTGCACCTGTCCCACACTGAAATCGAGCTGCCCGGCGCCCATGCGGATATTGGCGGCGGCTACCTGGGCCAGATGCGCGAGCAGGTGCTGGTCTGGCCCATGCAGGCCCTGACAGTGGTGAAGGGCACGAAGGTGGAGACCACCTCCATCTACCGTGCCGCCGAACAGGAAAGGCAACTCTGGTTGGCGCGCGGGTGGCCGGCGCACTGGCTCACGGTGCTCACCCCGGCCCCGACCCTGGTAGTCGACCGTACCCAGGTCCCGCAACAGCAGGTGTACGCGGCATTGCAACTGGAGCGTGACGTTCGCGGCGAGCTGTCGCGGGTCTACCTGCGGGTCATGCACGGGCTGGCGCTGGCCCAGGGGGTACCGATGCGGCCGGTGCCCGCCACGGGGGATTGCGCCGTGCCGGCCGAACTTGAGCCCCTGTGCCAGCGTTTCCTGCAGGGCGATTACCGGGTCAGCCCCGAGGAAGACCTGCGCCTGCGGCTGGGCTATATCCACGTGTCGGCCCACTGGACACCGCCGGAGGGAGTGCGGGGCAACCAGCCGCGGCTTGGCAGCCGGCTGCTGTACATCAACGCACCGGCTGCCGATGGCGTGCGCGAACGCTATCGTTGCTGAGCGTGCAGCACCGGATAGCGCTTGAGCGCCTGCATCGAACTGTATTTGTGGTGCGGTGATCGGCGGGCTATCGTTGGTTGCATCAAGGAACGGTTGTACCGCCTGGATGAAGACCCCACCGTGGTGCCCGGCCATGGTCCGGGGACTCGTCTGGGTGATGAAGTGGGTGAAATCCATTCGTTCGTAACTGAATGTATCTTCACTGAATTATTGGCTGCGACGAGGTCTAATCGTCGCAGCAGTCCGTTCGCCAACAGCCGCTGCTTCACAACTGTAAGTACAGGAGTTTCCTGAATGTCGCGTCGTCTGATTATCGCCGCCACTGCCGTTGCCCTGCTGGCCGGCTGTGCGTCACAAAACCCCTATGACAACCAGGGCCAGGGCTCTGGTGTGAACAAGACCGCCACCTACGGTGGCCTCGGCGCCCTGGCAGGTGCCGTGGCCGGTGCCGCCATCGACCACAACAACCGTGGCAAGGGCGCGCTGATCGGCGCGGCATTGGGCGGTGCCGGCGGTGCCGGTTACGGCTATTACGCCGACAAGCAGGAAAAGGCCCTGCGTGCGTCGATGGCCAACACCGGTGTGCAGGTGCAGCGCGAGGGTGACCAGATCAAGCTGATCATGCCGGGCAACATCACCTTCGCCACCGATTCGTCGGCCATCGCGCCCAGCTTCTACACCCCGCTGAACAACCTCGCCGGTTCGTTCAAGCAGTACAACCAGAACCTGATCGAGATCGTCGGCTACACCGACAGCACCGGCAGCCGCCAGCACAACATGGACCTGTCCCAGGCCCGTGCGCAGAGTGTGGCTACCTACCTGACGTCCCAGGGTGTGGACCCTTCCCACGTATCGGTACGCGGCGCCGGCCCTGACCAGCCGATCGCCTCCAACGCCGATGCCAACGGCCGGGCGCAGAACCGCCGCGTCGAGGTCAACCTCAAGCCGTTGCCGGGCGCCACCTACCAGCAACAGCAGTAAGCACCCCCCGCTTTGCAGCGGCCTCCTGGCCGCTGCAAGTCAGCCCTTCATGCGGTCGAGCAGGCTATCCTTGGCCACCCACAGCTCATTGACCCACTGCTGAAACTGCGCCCGGTACTGCACGTCCTGGTCATAACTGCGGCCAATGAATGCCGCGGGTATGGCGATCTCCTCGAAATGCACCACCACCGTGCGCACACGCCCGCACAGCAGGTCCCAGAACCCTGGGCGGCCGTCGGGGTAGCTGAGCGTCACGTTGACGATCGACTGCAGTTGCTCGCCCATGGCATCCAGCACAAAGGCAATGCCGCCGGCCTTGGGTTTGAGCAGGTGGCGGAACGGGGATTGCTGCTGCGCGTGTTTGCCCGGGGTGAAGCGCGTGCCTTCGGCGAAGTTGAAGATGGCCGTGGGTTTGCCAGCGAATTTCGCGCAGGTGCGGCGGGTGGTTTCCAGGTCCTTGCCCTGTTTTTCCGGGTGCTTGGCCAGGTAGGCCTTGGAGTAGCGCTTCATGAAGGGGAAGCCCAGGGCCCACCACGCCAGGCCGATCACCGGTACCCAGATCAACGCCTGCTTGAGGAAGAACTTCAGCGGGCGGATGCGGCGGTTCAGCACGTACTGCAGCGCCAGGATATCCACCCAGCTCTGGTGGTTGCTGGTCACCAGGTACGAGTGCTGGTAGTCCAGGCCTTCGAGCCCGGTCACCTGCCAACGGGTGCCGGTCAACAGTTTCATCCAGCCCTTGTTCAAGGTGATCCACAACTCGTGAATGTGCCGCAGCAGTTCGTCACAGATTTTCTGCGCCATGGGGAACGGCAGGCACAGCTTGAACAGGCTGACGATGAACAGCGGGGTGCAACACAGTACGGTATTGCACGCCAACAGCAGCGAGGCGACCACGCCTCGCAGTGGCGGTAAAAAGTCCTTCATGGGGTTTCCTGAGTGGCCACGCTACGGTGGGCTTGAATGGCAGTGAGGGCGATGGTGTAGACGATGTCGTCGACCTGGGCGCCACGGGGCAGGTCGTTGACCGGTTTGCGCAGGCCTTGCAGCATCGGCCCCAGGCTGACGCAGTCGGCACTGCGCTGCACCGCCTTGTGGGTGGTGTTGCCGGTGTTGAGGTCCGGGAACACGAACACCGTGGCCCGGCCGGCCACTTCACTGTCGGGCGCCAGTTGCCGGGCGATGGTTTCATTGGCGGCGGCATCATACTGCAGCGGCCCATCGATCAGCAGGTCCCGTTGGCTTTCGCGGGCCAATTGGGTGGCCTCGCGTACCTTCTCCACCTCTTCGCCGCTGGCTGAGTTGCCGCTGGAATAGCTGATCATCGCCACCCGGGCCGGTATGCCGAACGCCTCGGCGGAGTCCGCGCTCTGGCGGGCGATTTCCGCCAGTTCCTCGGCGCTGGGGTGCGGGTTCATCACGCAGTCGCCGTACACCAGCACCTGGTCGGGAAACAGCATGAAGAACACCGACGACACCAGGCTGCAGCCGGGTGCGGTCTTGATCAATTGCAATGCCGGGCGAATGGTATTGGCGGTGGAGTGCACCAGCCCCGAGACCAGGCCGTCGACCTCGTCCAGGGCCAGCATCACGGTACCGATCACCACCGGGTCTTCCAGTTGCTGTTCGGCCATGGGGGCATTCAGGCTCTTGCTCTTGCGCAGGGCCACCATGGGCTCCACGTAGCGTTCGCGAATCACTTCCGGGTCGAGGATTTCCAGGCCTTCGGGCAACACGATGCCCTGGGCGCTGGCCACCGCATGGACGTCCTCGGGCTTGGCCAGCAACACGCAGCGGGCGATACCCCGCGCCTGGCAGATGGCGGCGGCCTGCACGGTCATGGGCTCGGCGCCCTCGGGCAGCACGATGCGCTTGTTGGCCTGCTGCGCGCGCTGGATCAACTGGTAGCGGAACACCGCCGGCGACAGGCGCAATTCCCGTGGTGCGCCGCAGCGCTGGTGCAGCCAGTGCGCGTCCAGGTGGCTGGCGACGAAATCGGTGATGATCTCCGCGCGTTCGCGGTCATCGATGGGAATCTCATTGTTCAGCTGGTTCAGCCGCGTAGCGGTGTCGTAGGAACCAGTGCTCACCGACAGTACCGGCAGGCCGGCCTGCAGGGCGCCACGGCACAGTTCCATCAAACGCGGGTCGGGCACGGTGTCGCTGGTCAATAGCAGGCCGGCCAGGGGCACGCCGTTGAGGGCCGCCAGGCTCACGGCCAGAATGATGTCCTCGCGGTCGCCCGGGGTCACCACCAGTACGCCCGGCTTGAGCAGTTGCAGGGTGTTGAGCACGGTGCGCGCGCAGATGATGATCTTGGACATGCGCCGGGTTTCGTAGTCCCCGGCGTTGATGACCTGCGCGCCCAGCAACTCGGCCACGTCACGGGTGCGCGGCGCGTTGAGGTCGGCCTGGTAGGGAATGCAGCCCAGCAGGCGGAAGTCGCCGCCACGCAGCAGCGGGGAGTGTTCCTTCAAGCGCGCGGCGAAGGTTTCCAGGCTCTCGTCGGTACGCACCTTGTTGAGGATCACGCCCAGCACCTTGGGGTCGCGCGGGCCGCCGAACAACTGTGCCTGCAACTCCACGCGGCCGGACAGCTCGGCCAGCACTTCGGTCTCGCTGGCCGCCGACACCAGAATCACATCGGCGTCCATGCTCTTGGCCAGGTGTTGGTTGACCCGCGCCGCGTAGCTGGCATGGCGGGTGGGCACCATGCCTTCGACGATCAGCACGTCCTTGCCCACGGCTGCCTGCTGGTACAGCGTGATGATCTCTTCGAGCAGCTCGTCGAGCTGGCCGTCGCCGAGCATGCGCTCCACATGGGCCAACCCCAGGGGCTTGGGTGGGTTGAGGCCGTGGGTGCGGGCCATCAATTCGGTGGAGCGTTCCGGCCCCGTATCGCCGGGGTGCGGCTGGGCAATGGGCTTGAAGAAGCCCACGGTCAGGCCGGCGCGCTCCAGGGTGCGCACCAGGCCCAGGCTGATGGAGGTGAGGCCGACGCCGAAATCCGTGGGCGCGATAAAAAATGTCTGCATGCGAGCTTCCCGAAGTGAGCACTGCAAGGGCCTCGGCCTATGGCTGGCCGATGGCGAAATCAAGCGCCAAGGGTATCGTTATCCAGCCCCTGTGCGCACCAGCCACAGTGAAAGGTTTTGCCGATCATGGCCGCGCGTTGCGCCGGGTCCAGCACCCAGGGGCGTGACTGCCAGGGCGGCTGGTGGCGCAGGTGCTGGGTATGGCCGCACGCGAGCACCGCCACCCAGTGGCCGTGCTCGTCGCGGATGAAATCTTTGATGAAGGTGTTTGCCATCGGGTCCGTCTGTCCGGGTTGCGTTCGCTTTCGGGCGGCGCGTTGGTTACACTTGTTCGTTCTACATACTTATGCAAAAAGGTGTCGCCCCATGCCGATCGCTGCCAACAAGGCTGTCTCCATCGACTATACCCTGACCAACGACGCTGGTGAGGTCATCGACAGCTCCGCCGGCGGCGCGCCGCTGGTGTACCTGCAAGGCGCAGGTAACATCATTCCTGGCTTGGAAAAGGCCCTGGAAGGCAAGGACGTCGGTGAAGAACTGACCGTTGCCATTGAACCTGAAGAAGCCTACGGCGAGTACTCGGCCGAACTGGTCAGCACCCTGAGCCGCAGCATGTTCGAAGGCGTCGACGAGCTGGAAGTGGGCATGCAGTTCCACGCTTCCGCGCCGGACGGCC
Source organism: Pseudomonas eucalypticola (assembly GCF_013374995.1). NCBI lineage: Bacteria > Pseudomonadati > Pseudomonadota > Gammaproteobacteria > Pseudomonadales > Pseudomonadaceae > Pseudomonas > Pseudomonas eucalypticola. Next base: position 1,036,335 of record NZ_CP056030.1, read on the forward strand.
AGATGCAGATCGTCACCATCCGTGACCTGGACGGCGACGACGTCACCGTCGACGGCAACCACCCGCTGGCCGGCCAGCGCCTGAACTTCCAGGTCAAGGTCGTCGCCATCCGTGACGCCAGCCAGGAAGAAATCGCCCACGGCCACGTGCACGGCGAAGGTGGTCACCACCACTGATCGGAGCGCTTGAGCCCGATTAGCCAAGGGGCGCCCGTTCAAGCAGGATGAAATCTCCACACGGGGATCATCTGGCTTGGACGGGCGCCTTTTTTGTCTGCTAGTGTTCCACTCGCAGAGCGCTTTCGCGCCACAGGGATATGGATAGGGGAGTCCGTCATGAGTATTTTCCACGACCTTAAACTGCAGGCGCTCGATGGCCGGGAATTGCCCCTGGCGCCCTTCAAGGGCAAGGTGGTGCTGGTGGTCAACGTGGCGTCCAAGTGCGGCCTGACGCCGCAATACGCTGCCTTGGAGAACCTGTATAACACCTACAAGGACAAGGGCTTCAGCGTGCTGGGCCTGCCCTGCAACCAGTTCGCCGGGCAGGAGCCGGGCACCGAGCAGGACATCCAGCAGTTCTGCAGCCTCAATTACGGCGTCACCTTTCCGCTGAGCAGCAAGCTGGAAGTCAACGGCCCGGGCCGTCACCGGCTGTATCAACTGCTGGCGGGCGAGGGTGCCGAATTCCCGGGCGATATCACCTGGAACTTCGAGAAATTCCTGGTCGGCAAGGATGGCCGCGTGCTCGCGCGTTTTTCCCCGCGCACCACCCCGGATGACCCCACTGTCGTGCACGCCATCGAAAAAGCCCTGGGCTAGGCCGAGTGTGGCCGGGCCCTGCGCCCGGCATCACGCATATCAATAGTGCTGGGCCGTGCCCTGGCGGCGTTCTATGCTGCGGATCTTTGAACCCACCCTTCAGAGGATCTGCACATGTCGGTCAACGCTCTGTTCAAACCCTTCCAGCTGGGTGCGCTGCGCCTGCCGAGCCGCGTGGTCATGGCGCCCATGACCCGCTCGTTCTCGCCAGGGGGCATTCCCACGGCCAAGGTCATCGAGTACTACCGCCGCCGTGCAGCCGCCGGTGTAGGCCTGATCGTCACGGAGGGCACCACCGTGGGCCACAAGGCCGCCAATGGTTACCCCCATGTGCCGCGTTTTTATGGTGAAGATGCCCTGGCCGCGTGGAAACAGGTCGTCGACGCCGTGCACGCGGAGGGCGCCAAGATCGTCCCGCAACTCTGGCATGTGGGCAACGTGCGCCGCCTGGGTACCGAGCCGGACGGCGATGTACCGGGTTACGGTCCCATGGCCAAGGTCAAGGATGGCAAGGAGTTGGTGCATGGCATGAGTCATGAGGACATCAATGACGTGATCAGGGCCTTCGCCCAGGCCGCTGCGGATGCCAAGGCCATCGGCATGGACGGCGTGGAAATCCACGGCGCCCACGGCTACCTGGTGGACCAGTTCTTCTGGGAAGGCACCAACCAGCGCGATGACGAATACGGTGGCAGCCTGGCCAAGCGCTCGCGTTTCGCCATCGAGCTTATCCGCGCGGTGCGCGTCGCGGTGGGCGAGGGCTTTCCGATCATCTTTCGCTTCTCTCAGTGGAAGCAGCAGGACTACAGCGCCCGCCTGGTAGATACCCCCGAAGCGCTGGGGGCGTTCCTGCAACCGCTGGCCGATGCTGGGGTGGACATTTTCCACTGCTCCACCCGGCGCTTCTGGGAGCCGGAATTCGAAGGTTCCAACCTCAACCTGGCCGGCTGGACCCGCCAACTCACGGGCAAGCCGACCATCACCGTGGGCAGCGTGGGCCTGGACGGGGAGTTCCTGCAATTCATGGTCGATACCGACAAAGTGGCGCAGCCAGCCAGCCTGGAAAACCTGCTCACGCGTCTGGAGAACGATGAGTTCGACCTGGTGGCCGTGGGCCGTGCGCTGCTGGTGGACCCGGACTGGGCCGCCAAGGTGCGCGATGGCCACGAGCAGGACATTCTGCCCTTCAGCCGGGAAGCGTTGACGACCCTGGTTTGAGGCCAAAGCTACCCATGCGCTGCGCGGCGGCCTGGCAGGCGCCGCGCAGTTGCGCCTCGAACTGCTCGATGATCGTGGCCCAACCCTGGCGGCTGGCGTGCTGGCGGGCATTGAGGCGGATGCGGCGCAGGGTTTCACCGTCTTCCAGCAGCCAACCGGCCGCATCGATGAACGCTTCTTCGTCGCCGGGCATGGCCAGGGCGCCGTTGTGGCCGTGGCGAATATGCTGCCCGGCGGCGGCTTCGTCATAGGCCACGACCCCCAGGCCCGAGGCCAGGGCTTCCAGGACCACATTGCCGAAAGTCTCGCTCAGGCTCGGGAACAGGAAGATGTCGCCGCTGGCGTAGTGCACCGCGAGCTCCTCGCCGCGTTTGGCGCCGCAGAAAATCGCCTCGGGGATTTGCTGCTGCAACTGGGCCCGCTGTGGGCCATCACCGACGATGACCAGCCGCAGGCGCTGCAGCGGGTGGTGCAACTGCAAGGTATCGAGGCTGTGCTTGAGCAGCCCGAGGTTCTTTTCCGGTGCGAGGCGGCCCACATGGATCAGCGCAATGTCATCGGGCGCCAGGCCCCAGCGGTCGCGTAGCGCCTCGCTGCGCCGGGCAGGGTGAAACAGTTGGCTGTCCACACCGCGGGACAACAGCGCCAGGCGCTCGAACCCGCGTCGTTCCAGGCTGTGCCGCAGGGTAGCGCTGGGCACCAGGGTCAGTTGCGTGCGGTTGTGGAACCAGCGCAAGTAGCCGGTGAGCACACGCGTCAGCAAGCCCAGGCCGTAGTCGCGGGTGTACTGCTGGAAGTTGGTGTGAAAGCCGCTGACCACGGCAATCTTCAAGCGCCGCGCAGCGCGCAGGGCGCTGAGCCCCAGCGGGCCTTCGGTGGCGATATACAGCACGTCGGGCCGTGCCCGGCGCCAGCGCCGCAATAGCTTGTGCATCGATGCCTGGCCCCACTGCAACCCTGGGTAGCCCGGCAGCGGCCAGCCGCGGCACAACAGCACGTGGTCGTCCACCCGGCTGCTTTCGTCAGCGGTTTGCCGTGGCCGGACGATTTCCACGTAGTGCCCCCGGGCGCGCAGGCCCTCGCTCAAGCGGCCAAGCGTATTGGCCACCCCATTGATTTCGGATGGGTAGGTTTCGGTGACCAGGGTGATGCGTAGCGAAGGCTCTGTCATGTAACCAGTGTCGGATCAACCGATTGCGACTATGTGTCATAGCGATGACGAATTAATGACGCACTCCGGGCGGCTGGAAATCGCCTACCGTAAAAGGACCACCTGCGCGCACCTGGGTAATCGCCATGTCCGATAACCTCTACGCACCGCCCCAGGCGGACTTGCGTATGCCCGCGGTCAGGGAGCCCGCGTTCTACACCGTTTCGGAAGGAAAATTCTTCACCTTGTTCTTCGCCAGCCTGGGCCTGTACCTGGTGTACTGGTCGTGGAAGCATTGGCGCCGGTACCGTCGGTTCACAGGGGCGCAGGTGTCGCCACTGGCCCGTGGGTTATTACCGGTGTTCTTTACCCATGCCCTGTTGTTCAGCGCCCAGGACCTGCTGCACCAGCGCGGCCTGCACTATAGCGAGCCGCCCCAGCGCTGGGCCAACCGCTTCGTGCTGTCCACGGTAATGGGGCTGGTGCTCAATGCCCTGGCGCGAAACGACATCGGTTACCCGCTCACCGACCTGGGCTGCCTGGCGATGCTGGTGCTGCAGGGGTTGGCGGCGTGCAAGGGCCAGCAACTGCTCAACTTCGCCGCCGATGACCCGCTGGGGGAGAGCAACGCCCGGTTGAGCTGGGTGGATTACCTGTGCCTGCTGCCGGGGTTGCTGGTGTGGGTGTTCATCCTGCTGGTGTACTGGGCCGACGCGGCCTGACAGCCGCTTGCCTCAACCGCGCTCGCGCACCCAGAACAGCGTGGCGCCGGCCACGGCGGCGGGCATCATCAGCAGGTTGACCACCGGAATCAGCAGCACCAGGTAAACGATGCCGCCAAAGCCCAGGCTCTGCCAGCGCTTGTGCCGCAGCCAGGCGAGCATGTCGGGCCAGCTCATCTTGTGGTTGTCGGCCGGGTAGTCGATGTACTGGATGGCCATCATCCACACGCCGAACAGCAGCCACAGTGGCGCGGCGATGACGTTGACCACCGGGATCAATGAGAGCACGAACAGCGCCAGCGTGCGCGGCAGGAAATAACCCAGCTTGCGCATCTCGCGGTTCAGCGTGCGTGGCACTTCGCGGCTCAGCTCGCTCCACTTGAACGGCGGGAAATCGTCCTTGCCGCGCACCACCACTTCCACTTTCTCGGCCAGGAAGCTGTTGAAGGGCGCCGAGACGATGTTGGCCACCAGGGTGAAGCAGAAGAACACCATCAGCACCACCAGTGCCACGAACAGCGGCCACAGGATATAGCTCAGGAAGCTCAGCCACGAGGGCAGGGTGGGCATCAGGTGGTTCACCCATTGGCTGAACGCGTGGCCGGCGAAGTAGATCAGTGCGGTGAACAACACCAGGTTGATCGCCAGCGGCAGCAGGACAAATAGCCGCAGGCCGGGACTCAGGACCAGTTTAAGGCCTTCGCGCAGGTATTGCGGGCCAGACAGGACAGGGGCTTGCATGGTGTGCTCCGTGTAGAAAACTCGCCGACATTAGCGCCTTTGCCGCCCGCGGGAAAGTGAACCCTGCACGCCGAAATGCACTGTAACAAAGCGGCCGGTCGACATCAGGGGTATGAATAGAGGTGGCCTATGAGGTGGATTGTGAAACGATATTTCCTTACCCTTGGCCCCCTCGCTACAGTGCGCACATCACATTTCAAACCCTTCCCAAGTCTTCAGCTCCAAGGAGTTTTCATGAGCATTCTGGTCAACAAGCAGGCCCCCGACTTCGACGCCCCGGCCGTGCTGGGTGATGGTTCGATCGTCGACAGCTTCAAACTGTCCTCGCTGCATGGCAAGTACGTGGTGCTGTTCTTCTGGCCCCTGGACTTCACCTTCGTGTGCCCGTCCGAGATCATCGCCCACAACAACCGCATCGCCAAATTCCGCGAGCTGGGCGTTGAAGTCGTTGGCGTTTCGGTCGACTCGCAGTTCACTCACTACGCCTGGCGCAGCACGCCGGTGGAGAAAGGCGGCATCGGTGAGGTCGAATTCACCATGGTGGCCGACGTCAAGCACGAGATCACCCGTGCCTACGGCATCGAGCACGAAGACGGCGTGGCCCTGCGTGCCTCGTTCCTGATCGACCAGAAAGGCGTCGTGCAGCACCAGGTGGTCAACAACCTGCCGCTGGGCCGGGAAGTCGACGAGATGGTACGCCTGGTCGAGGCGCTACAATTCACCGAGCAGTATGGCGAAGTCTGCCCGGCGGGCTGGCGCCCAGGCCAGAAAGGCATGAAGGCCGACGCCAAGGGCGTGGCCGACTACCTGGCCGAGAACGCCACCAGCCTGTAACGGTTTCCAGGACGGGTGAGCAATAGCCTTCCCCAAGGTGTCAGCCGTCCTTTTTTAATTCCAGCCGGTTCGCCGGCACTGCGGCCCTGGCGCTACAATGGCCGGTCCAAAGGAGTCAGCCATGTCTGAAGCACGTCATTCCCGAGTGATCATCCTCGGTTCCGGCCCTGCCGGTTACAGCGCCGCCGTGTATGCGGCTCGCGCCAACCTCAAGCCACTGCTGATCACCGGCATGCAGGCCGGCGGTCAACTGACCACCACCACCGAAGTCGACAACTGGCCGGGCGACGTCCATGGCCTGACCGGCCCGGCGCTGATGGAGCGCATGCGCGAGCACGCCGAGCGTTTCGAGACCGAGATTGTCTTCGACCACATCAACTCGGTTGATCTGGCCGGCAAACCCTTCTCGCTGACCGGCGACAGCGGCACCTACACCTGCGACGCACTGATCATCGCCACGGGCGCAAGCGCCCGGTACCTGGGCTTGCCGTCGGAAGAAACCTTCATGGGCAAAGGCGTTTCGGCCTGCGCGACCTGCGACGGTTTCTTCTACCGCAACAAGCCGGTGGCCGTGGTGGGCGGTGGCAACACCGCCGTGGAAGAGGCGCTGTACCTGGCCAACATCGCCAGCAAGGTGACCCTGGTGCACCGCCGCGAGACGTTCCGCGCCGAGAAGATCCTGATCGACAAGCTGCACGCCCGTGTGGCCGAAGGCAAGATCGAACTCAAGCTCAATGCCACCCTGGACGAAGTGCTGGGTGACAACATGGGCGTCACCGGTGCCCGCCTGAAGAACAACGATGGCAGCTTCGACGAATTGAAAGTCGACGGCGTGTTCATCGCCATCGGCCACACGCCGAACACTGCTTTGTTCGAAGGCCAGCTGGCCCTGAAGGACGGCTACATGGTGGTCAGCGGCGGCCGTGAAGGCAACGCCACCGCCACCAGCGTGGAAGGTGTATTCGCCGCTGGCGACGTGGCCGACCATGTTTACCGCCAGGCCATTACCTCGGCGGGTGCTGGCTGCATGGCGGCGCTGGACGTGGAACGCTACCTGGACGGCCTGCAGAACGCTTCGTTCTGATAGGCCTTGTATGGGCCCGGTCCTGCAAAGGGCCGCGCCAGGCACAAAAAAACCGGCCACGCAGGCCGGTTTTTTTGTGCCTGGGTTTCAGGCCTTGCGGGTCAGTGGCTGCGCGGCAAACTTCACCCCGGCCAGGCCGTGGGCGATCAGGTTGCGGATGTTGCCGTGGTCAGTGCCCTCGGGAGTGGCCACTACCGAGCGGTAATGCTCGCCGAACGCCAGTAGCGCGTGCTGGTCGCTCCAGCCTTCCAGCACCGCCAGGCCCAGGGTCTTGCAGGAACCTTCGTTCTGGCCAGCGGCGTTTTCCAGCGCGCCATTGGTGAAGGCCTGGGGCTGGTAGTCGTAGTGCGCGGCCACGAAGGCCAGGGTGTCGGCGAACAGGTGTTCGCCGCTGTCGAGGCTGGCGCGCAGGGTGTTCAAGTCAGTCATGCTGTTTTCCTTTGGCGAACGCCGCTTGCTGCTCGGCGCTGGCTTCTTTCTGATAGAGATTTTTCCACTCGTTGTACGGCATCCCGTACACCACTTCGCGGGCGTCATCGAGGCTCACCTCGATCTGGCGCTCGTCGGCCTCGGCCTTGTACCACTTGGACAGACAGTTGCGGCAGAACCCGGCCAGGTTCATCAGGTCGATGTTCTGCACGTCGGTGCGCTTGCCCAGGTGCTCCACCAGGCGGCGAAAGGCCGCGGCTTCGAGCTCCAGGCGTTGTTGCTCGTTCATGTTGATTTCCTGTCAGCGGCGCCCGGCGAGGGTGATGGACACCGACTCGGCGAAGCGCAGGGCATGGGGCTTGTCGACCTCGACCTCGGCGTACTGCACGGCTTCATTGGCCATGACCAGGTCCAGCAGTTCCTGGGTCAGGCGCTCGAGCAGCGCGAAACGATTGCCCTCCACGTGCTGGATCACCGCCTTGGTGATGGTGCGGTAGTTCAGCGCGTGGTCGATGTCATTGTCGCGCACGGCTTCCTGAGCCGCATAGAGGATGGTCAGGTTGATCAGTACATCCTGCTTGTTGAGGATTTCTTCCTCGTTGATCCCGATAAACGTGCGCAGGCGCAGGTCCTTGACCCGGATACGCGCGGTTCCTGGCTCCAGTTGTGGCATTGCTACTTGCTCCGTCCAATCAATTGCAGGAATTCCTGGCGGGTGGTGCTGGAGTCGCGGAAGGCGCCCAGCATCACCGAGGTGTTCATCACCGAGTTCTGTTTTTCCACACCGCGCATCATCATGCACATGTGCTGGGCCTCGATCACCACGGCCACGCCGGCGGCCTGGGTCACGTCACGCACAGCCTCAGCGATCTGGCGTGTCAGGTTCTCCTGGATCTGCAGGCGGCGGGCGAACATGTCGACGATGCGCGCGATCTTCGACAGCCCCAGTACTTTGCCCGTAGGGATGTAGGCCACATGTGCCTTGCCGATGAAGGGCAGCAGGTGGTGTTCGCACAGCGAGTACAGTTCGATGTCCTTGACGATCACCATCTCGTCGTTGTCCGAAGCGAACAACGCACCGTTGACGATCTGCTCCAGCGTCTGCTCGTAGCCATGACACAGGTACTGCATGGCCTTGGCGGCGCGCTTGGGCGTGTCCACCAGGCCTTCGCGGTCCGGGTCTTCACCCAGGTCCTTGAGAATCTCGCGGTAATGCTGCGGCAGGCTTGAATTCATGAAGGCTGCTTCCTCGCGCCAAGCGCTTATTTTACGTGCCGGCCGCCGTTGACGGTCAAGGTAGTGCCGGTGACATAGGGGTTGTCCAATAGGTAGCGCAGGCTCTGGTAGATCACCTGCGGCCCGGGCTCGATGCCCATGGCCGACTTGGCCAGGGTCTTGGCGCGGTACGCCGCGTCGTCGTCTTCGTTGAACAGCAGCAGCGCCGGAGCGATGCCGTTGACCTTGATGCGCGGCGCATACTTGGCCGCGAACGACAGGGTCAAGCTGTCCAGCCCGGCCTTGCTCGCGCAGTAGGCAATGTGCTTGCTGCTGCCCTTGCGGGTCACGTCGTCGCTGATGTGCACGATGTCGGCCCGAGGGCTGGCGTGCAGCAGGTCGGCGCAATGCAGGTTGATCAGGTACGGTGCCAGCATGTGCACGTTGACCATCTGCGCGAACGCCTGGGTTTCCTGGCCCGGCGTCTCGGCCTGCCAGCTGGAGGCATTATGAACGATGGCGCGCAGGGCGTCGGTGTGTTTCTTCAGGGCGACGATGAACGCCAGGATGCCGGCCTCGTCGCTGAAGTCGGCGAACAGGGTCGTGGCCCCGCGCTCGCGCAGGCGCTCAAGGCTTTCACGTTCGCGGCGGTAGCTGACGATCACCGGTTGGCCATCGTCCAGCAGGCGCTCGGCGCAATGCAGGCCGACGCGCTGGCTGGCGCCGGTGATCAGAATGGGGGCGGTAGGCATGCAGAAGCTCGCGGCAGAGGGCTACCGGAAACTTATACCAGTGGGCCCTCAAGTACAACGCATGCGCAGTGTGGGGAGCTGGCCCGCCAGCCAAGCGCCGAATTCAGCGTGGCTGTGCGGCGAGCGGGCGTTGAGGTGCCGCATGCAGCCACGGGTGCAACAGGCGCGTGGACAATGGAATGAAGAAATACACCATGAGCGGCGTCAGAGCCAAGGTGCTGACGAAGATGCGCGGCACCAGGCTCAACTCGCCCAGCAGCGGCGCCAGCACGAAGTTGAACAGCAGCGACACCGGGAAAAACGCGATCCAGATGGCCACCGCCTGTTTCCAGCGCGGCGGTCGCGCGTGGCCGGTATCGCCAAACCAGCCGTCGATGCCACTGACCCGATGTTCATGGGGCTGGGCGAACAGGCCGCTGCCACGAGCCAGCCAGGCGCTGCGCGACGCCGAATGCTCCCAGGCATGCAGCGTGCTTTCATCGGCAAAGCGGAAAATGATCTGGAATTCGTCGTCATCGGGGGGCGGGGCCAAAACACCCGAACCCAGGTAGCCAGCAAAGTCGGTGGCCAATTGTTCGCCTTCGCGTAGCCAGGCAATCAGGTCGTGGTAGCGGCCATGGGCAACGCGGCGCGCGACCATCAGTGTGACGGGAGCAGACATGGTATATCTCCGTGCAAATCGGCCTCCCGGGTAGGGCATGCCTCTGTGGTGCAGGCCGGGGTGGTGGCCTGCACGCAATATCAAGCAAGGATTATTCCTGTTCGACGAAATTACGCCAGCGTTGTTTTCGTGGCGCCAATATTTTAGCGTCTTGGGTGCTCGGCCAAAGGCGCGGTACACTAGTGCGGTGTCCCTCAAACCCCCGGCAAACCGACGATGTCAGATACCGTTCCCGCTTCCACCGCTGCCAGCGAGTTCTCGCGCCAGGAACTGTTTCCCATCCGTGAAGTAGCGCGCCTGACCGGCATCAACCCGGTAACGCTGCGCGCCTGGGAGCGCCGTTATGGCCTCATTCAGCCCACGCGCACCGAAAGCGGGCACCGCTTGTATTCCCAGGCCGATATCGATGAGGTGCGCAGCATCCTGGGTTGGATCGAGCGCGGCGTGGCGGTCAGCAAGGTGGGCAAGATCCTGGCTCGCAGCCAGGCCCTCAAGGTGCAGGCGGCACCAGTTCGGCGCCCGCCGGCCAGCGGCGAATGGGACGAATGGCGGCAACAGGTGCGGCGCGCCGTGCACGGCTTCGACGAGCGCCGCCTGGAACAGATCTATGGCCAAGTGTTCTCCAGCTACCCGATGGTGGTGGTGTTCCAGGACGTGTTGATGCCGGTATGGCACGAGCTGCTGGTACGGCAAGAGGCATTTGGCCAGACCAGCGAGTGGCTGATGCTGGACAGTTTCCTGCGTGCCCGCACGCTGCAGCGGCTGCAATGGCTTCAAAGCCAGGGGCAGGATTGCACCGTGTTGCTGGCCGCCGTGCCCGGCCAATGCCGTGAGCTGGAGCTACTGGTAACGGGCTTGCTGATGGGCAGCAATGAGGTCGCCGTACAGGTCCTGGCGCTGGGCCAACCACTGGAGGAATTGAGCCTGGTGGCCGAGAAGCGCGGCCCGCAGGCCGTGGTGCTCTACTCCAACCATCCGCCGACGGTCGACATGCCCAAGCGGCTGCGCAAACTGGGCCTGACCCTGGACTGCCCGCTGATGTTGGCCGGAGACGCCAGCGACCTGATTCAGGACGCTTTGGCAGGGACTGAAATTGCCTGCCTGGGCAGCGAAGGTCAACTGATGCAGCGCCGTTTGCAGCAATACCTGACCGGCCACCTGGATACCTGAAGGCTCAGGCGTGCATCTGCGGGTGGGTGCGACGGTGCTGGGCGAGAATGTACTGGCGCAGTCGCTCGGTTTCCTGGGGGTTGTCCTGGCGCAACTGGTAGGCGTAGTGGCCCTGTTCGGTTTTGCGCCGCAAGGTACCGTGCAGCGGCATCGGCTCATGCCCCTCGGGGCTGAACCACAGGGAAAACCGCCGCGGCGGGCGGTGGCCGTCGCGCACTTCCAGCAGCACGCCTTCGCAGGATATCTCCCGCACCCAGTAGTGGCTGATCTGGCCCTTTTCCGTTTCCAGCACCACCGGCTCCTTGAGCATCAGTCGCCAGGGGCGAACCATCGGGCCTTCTTCATAGATGCTGGGCGCGCCGAGTTGCAGGTGCAGGGCATGGAATTCGTCCTCCACCAGCTGCAGCGGGAAGCTCATCTGCTGGTTTTCGAACTGCGCCTGGATGGTGACCTGCTCGTTGGCAGCCAGGCGTGTCAGCAGGTCGCGAATCTGTGTGCCGCCATTGACCAGCAGGCTCGCGGTAGTGTCGCGAACATTGAGCTGCGGGTTGTGCTGCATCGTTCGAATGAAGTCCAGCTCATCCTGGGTCAGGAGGGCATCAACTGGCATGATCGGGCTCAAAGGCTATTAAGACGGTTGTTCGAAGGGTAGACAACGGGATGGGGCTTTAGTTACCGCCGCTGGTCGTTTTCCAGCGCACGCACCCGCGCTTGTGCTTCATCGAGCTGCCGTTGCAGTTCGGCAACGCGCTCAAGGGCCTCGACCTGCTCGGTGACATCCTTCTGGATACCGATGAAATAGGTGAGCTTGTCTGCTTCGTTGTACACCGGGGTAATCGATAACTCGTTCCAGAATGCCGTGCCGTCCTTGCGGTAATTACGCAGGCGCTGGCGGCATGGCTGGCCATTGGTAATGGCCAGGCGGATCAGCTCCAGCACCGGCTCGTCGCGCTCGCCGTTTTGCAGAAAGCGGCAGTCCTGGTAGAGGATTTCATTGGAGCTGTAGCCCGTCAGGCGTTCAAACGCACTGTTGACGTAGATGAGAATGGTGTCACTGCCTTCCTGTTCGGCCACGACAATCCCGTCGTTAGAGGCATCCACCATCCGTTGCAGCAGCTTGGCGTTGATCATTTGCAGGGCGTTCCACGGCAATCAGGCCGTCATTCTAGAGCATCGCCAAGCGTTGGCACATCCCCATCAGTGGCCGTTTGCCATAGGCCTGAGCGTCTGCAGGTTCGGCGATCGCCTGATATGATCGGGCTTTTTCCGCCCTGCCCAGGATTCCCTTGATGAAAGTCGCCTTGTTGTCCGGCTCCGTGTACGGCACCGCCGAAGAAGTCGCTCGCCACGCCAAGCAACTGCTTGAGGCCGAAGGTTTCCGGACCTTCTACAACCCCCGCGCCAGCCTGGAGGAACTGCTCAATGAAGCGCCGCAGGCGTTGTTGGCGGTGACCTCGACCACCGGCATGGGCGAGTTGCCCGATAACCTCATGCCGCTGTATTCGCAGTTGCGTGAGCAACTGCCGGCTGCATTGCGCGGTCTTCCGGGCGCGGTCATCGGCCTGGGCGACGCCAGTTATGGCGACACCTTCTGCGGTGGCGGCGAGCAGCTACGCGAGTTGTTCGCGGAGCTGGGCGTCAACGACGTGCAGGACATGCTGCGCCTGGACGCCAGCGAGTCGGTCACCCCGGAAACGGACGCCGAGCCCTGGCTGGCGGAGTTCATCGGTCATCTGCGCAGGAGGTGATCACGCCGCGCCTGGGCAGGCCCGTTCGCCTGTTCAGGCGTCTGACTCGCAAGGCCAATAAGCTGGCTGCCAATGCAATTACTCCCAGGCGAGCGGCTGAGTAGACTGCTGCCCAGAGAGCACGAGACAGTGCCGAGGGAATTGCCGTGACCATAGCCCCTGTTCCGTCCACCACCGGTGGCCGTGCCCGCACCCAGCGTGCCGACTGCGTGGCGCAAGCCGCGGGCCTGGGGCTGGGCCCCAGGCCCGTGAACCCCTTGAGCGAAATACCCCTGAGCGTGTGGCGCAGCCGCGGGCAGACCTTCGATTTCAAGGGGCACGCCATTCGCTACTGGGTCGCGGGGCAGGGCGAGCCATTGTTGTTGCTGCACGGTTTTCCTACCGCCAGCTGGGACTGGCATTACCTGTGGCAACCCCTGGCACGGCATTATCGGTTGATTGCCTGCGACATGCTCGGCTTCGGCGATTCCAGCAAACCGCAGGAGCACCGCTACAGCCTGCTGGAACAGGCCGACCTGCAGCAGGCGTTGCTGGCGCATGTGCGCGTCGACACCCCCGTGCACGTCCTGGCCCATGACTATGGCGACAGCGTGGCCCAGGAGTTGTTGGCGCGCCATCGCGATGGCCTGGCGAGTATTGCCAGCTGTGTGTTTCTCAATGGCGGCCTGTTTCCCGAGGCGCACCATGCTGTGCTGATCCAGAAGCTGTTGATCAGCCCCCTGGGGTGGCTGGCCGCCCGCGCCTTCAGCCGCGATACCCTGGTCAACAGCGTGACGCGCATTTACGGCCCTGCTACCCGGCCCAGCGAAAGCGCGCTGGATGATTGCTGGAGCCTGATCCAGAGCAACCAGGGTACGCGTGTGCTGCACCGCCTGGCGTGTTACCTGATCGAGCGGCGCCTTCGGCGTGACCGCTGGGTGACTGCCATGCAACATGCCGGTGTGCCCATGCGGTTCATCAACGGTGGGTGGGACCCGGTGTGCGGCAAAGCCATGCTGGTGCGCTACCGCGAACTGATCTACAGGGCCGACACCATCTTGCTGCCCGACATCGGCCACTACCCGCATACCGAAGCGCCGGTTCAGGTGCTGCGCCATTACCTGGCGTTCCGCGCCGGCCTGCGCCCAGCCGGCATCTGCCACACCGGGTAGGGGCAATGCCGGGCCATCATCCCGAGGCCTTATCACCGCCCATTCATCAGGCCGCCACATCGTTGTTCCAGGCACGCACGTACCGGAAACTGCCCCCATGACCTAATCCGGCCGGGAGTTGCAGCATGAGCGATGCCATCCGTTTCGAAGATAAAGTAGTGATTGTCACGGGCGCCGGTGGTGGCCTTGGCCGCGCTCATGCGCTGTTGTTCGCCCGCCACGGTGCACGGGTGGTCGTCAACGACCTGGGTGGCACCGCCAACGGCCAGGGCGCCAACGCTTCGGCGGCCAACCTGGTGGTGGCGCAGATTCGCGAGGCCGGCGGCACGGCGGTGGCCAGCCATGACTCGGTCACCGCGGGCGACAGAATCGTCGAACAGGCGCTGGATACCTTCGGCCGCGTCGACGTGCTGGTCAATAACGCCGGCATTCTGCGTGACAAGACGTTCCACAAGATGGACGACGCTGACTGGGATCAGGTCTACCAGGTGCACGTGCAGGGCGCCTACAAGCTTACTCATGCGGCCTGGCCGCACCTGCGTGAGCAGAACTTTGGCCGGGTGATCTTCACGTCATCCACGTCCGGCATCTACGGCAACTTCGGCCAGTCCAACTACGCCATGGCCAAATTGGGCCTTTACGGCCTCACCCGCACCCTGGCCCTGGAAGGGCGCCGCCATAACATCCTGGTCAACGCCATCGCCCCTACTGGCGGCACACGGATGACCGAGGGGTTGATGTCCCCGGAGGTATTCGCCCTGCTCAAGCCCGAACTGGTCAGCCCCGTGGTGGTGTACCTGGGCAGCGAACAGTGCCAGGACACCGGCGACCTTTATGAAGTGGGCGGCGGGTGGGTGGGCAAAGTCCGCTGGGAACGCAGTCTGGGCGTGGGCTTTGATCCGCATCAGGGCATGAGTGTCGACGCCATTGCCAAAGAGTGGGCGAATATCGGCAACTTCGAGGATGCGGTACACCCACGCGATAACGTGGAAGCCCTGGAACAAATGATGGTGAACCTGAAGAAATATTAAGAAAAGCGCGTGCGTCGCCCGATGGCACTATCCTGTGGGCATAAAAAAGGCCGCTGTAACACAGCGGCCAAGTAAGACGTTAGATCAAGGAGCTTCAAATCAACGTCGGTGAACAGGGTGTCGCCAGGCCAGGCAGGCCGGGGATATGCAACGGACAGTACACAGTGAAAATTAACTCAACATTAACCTTTGGGGTTCAGGTTAGTTCCCTGGGCGACTGCACAAATATTAAGCGTTAGTTGTAGATTGAAAAATAGCAGTTTGCGACAATGACTATTACCGTCACTGCAATAGTCCTGACATGTCGCCCAAACGATCGCCACGCATTGCTATTCGCCCCGTATGTTTCGTGGCTGCCGCCGTCTTCTTCACGCCAGCCGCCCAGGCGTTGCCGTTCAATGTCGGCGACGTGGAAGGTGCATTCGACACCCGGCTCACCTTCACCACCGACTGGGGCCTGGCCAACCGTGATCATGCTCTGGTGGGCGCGGCGAATGGCGGTAGCGGCCACGCCAGCCTGGGTGACGATGGGCGCTTGAACTTCGACCGCGGCCAGGCGTTCTCCAAACGCCTGCAAGGCGAGCACGCGTTGACGCTCAAGTACGGGGACAGCGGCGTTTACGTGCGTGGGCGGTATTGGTACGACTTCGCCGAGCAGGACGGCGCCCAGGATTTCAAATCCATCAGCGACCATGGGCGCGAGGAGGGCGCGCGTGCCGCAGGCGGCCAGTGGCTCGATGCCTATGTTTACCACCATTACAGCCTGGGCGGGCAGCCCGCTACCGTCAGGGCGGGGCGCCAGGTGGTGAACTGGGGCGAAAGCCTGTTCATCGGCAACGGTATCAACAGTATCAACCCCGTGGACCTCGCCACTGTGCACGCGCCCGCGCAGAAGGTCAGTGACAGCCTGCTGCCCACCAACCTGCTGTATGTGTCCCAGGGGCTGACGGATACCCTGACGCTCGACGCTTTCTACCAACTGCAGTGGGACGCCTCCGAGGCGGAAAACTGCGGCACTTATTTCGCCGATGACATCACTGCCCGGGGTTGCAGCCGTGGCTTTACCCTGGCCTCGCCGCTGGCACCACAGACCGGCCCCGGCTACGTGGTCACCTCCGAGGGCGTGGTGGTACCCCGTGGGCACGACCAGCGCGCCCGCGATGGTGGGCAATGGGGCACAGCGTTGCACTGGCTGGCCAGCGACGTGGATTACGGCCTGTACTTCATGAACTACCACAGCCGCCAGGCGTTCCTGCAGACCCGCAACGCCAGCGCGGCCACGCTGGCCAGCCTGTCGGCCATCAGCGATAGCGCCGTGGCCCAGGCGACCCAGTTGGGTGGCAGCAGCTACAACCTGCAATATCCCGACAATATCCAGCTATACGGCGCCAGTTTTTCCACGACCCTGGCCGCGGGTGCTACGTGGCGTGGCGAGTTCAGTTACCGGCCCGATGCCCCTGTGCAGCGCAACCTGGCCGACCTGAGCGCGGCGTTGCTTGACCCTGTGGCCGGGCAGGTCAACAGCGGCTATGAGCGCAAACCCACCACCCAAGTGCAGAGCAGCCTGGAGCAGGTATTCGACCAGGTCATGGGAGCCGAGCGCTTGACCGTGGCGGGGGAGGCCGCGTGGGTACACGTGGGTGACCTGTCCGGCAGCGACCGCCTGGGCCGCGACGCGGTCTATGGCACGGCCGGTGACAATGGTTTCGTCACCCCCAACGCCTGGGGCTACCGGCTGCGGGCCGAGTTGGACTACGCGAACGTGTTCCAGGGGGTGTCACTCAAGCCCAGCCTCGCCTGGTCCCATGACGTCGAGGGCTACGGCCCCAACGGCCTGTTCGTGCAGGGCGCCAAGGCCGTGACCCTGGGCGTGGCGGCCGACTACCAGAAAACCTACACCGCCAGCCTGGCCTATACGGATTTCTTCGGTGGGCAGTACAACGTGCTCAAAGACCGCGATTATCTGGCCATGACCCTCGGCCTGAATTTCTGAAGCAGCGCTTCAGGATTCATGACCCATGCGCCAGCTCACGGTTCGGCTGGCCGCCAGCAGGCGCTCCGCAGCAGGGCCGTGGGCATCGGCATGGAACATCGAGGTAGGGCCTACCACGGTCAACACGGCAGCGAGGCGCCCAGTGGCGTCGAACACCGGCGCCGACAAGGCATCCACCCCCGGCAGCAGCAAGCCATGCACGTGGTGCAGGCCGCGCGCGCGAATCTCCTGCAACAACGCCGCAGGGTCTTCCACACCCTCCTGCAAGCGTTCCGCAGCCACCAGGTCGGCCGTTTCCCGCTCGGGCAGGTAGGCCGTGAACACCAGCCCCGTGGAGGACGTCAGCAGCGGCAATACCGAGCCCACCTGGGTGACCACGGTCACCGCGCGCACCGCCGACTCCACCTGCACCACGGTGGGCCCGCGGTTACCCCACACTGCCAGAAAACAGGTTTCGTTGAGCGCGTCGCGCAAGTCCGAGAGGGGCATCGCCGCCAGCTTCAGCACGTCCATGCTGCCCAGCGCGGCCAGCCCCACCCGCAAGGCCTCCCGGCCCAAGCCATAGTGGTTGGTGGCCGGGTTCTGCTCGGCGAAGCCGCTGGCGATCAGTGCTTGCAGGTAGCGGTGCACCTTGCTGGCAGGCATTTGCACGTGCTCGGCCAGGCGTGACAGCGACGTGGACGGCGAGAGCTCGGCCAGCGCCTTGAGAATGTCCGTGCCGACCTCCGCCGAGCGGACTTTCTGCTTATTGGGTCCTTCGGCGGGCGGGGTGGGGGCTGGCATGGTGGCAGTATCTCGGAAACAGGTGGGCGCCTTTATAACTTGACGGCCTGGGGCAATCAAATTACGTTATTCGTAATTGGATTACGATAAAAATAATAGCAGCCTCGCTTCGCGCCGTGTGCTGCCCAACCCGGAGGTTTCATGGACGTTGATCCTGGCACCGTCGCGCCCCGCTACCACAGCGGCTTTGGTAACCAGTTCAGCAGCGAGGCCCTGCCCGGCGCGCTGCCGACAGGGCAGAATTCACCGCAGAAGGCCCCCTATGGCCTGTATGCCGAACAATTCTCCGGCACTGCATTCACCGTGCCGCGGCACGAGGCTCGGCGCACCTGGCTGTACCGCATCCGTCCCTCGGCCCTGCACCCGCGTTTCGAACCCCTGGCGCGCCAACTGCAAGGCGGGCCCCTGGGTGAACCCACGCCCAATCGCCTGCGCTGGGACCCGCTGCCGTTACCTGCCAGCCCTACTGATTTCGTCGACGGCTGGGTGGCCATGGCCGCCAACGCCGCGCCCGATCAACCCGCCGGCTGCAGCCTTTACCACTACGCCGCCAACCGCGACATGGACCGCGTGTTCTACAACGCCGATGGCGAACTGCTGCTGGTGCCGGAACTGGGCCGCTTGCGTGTGCTCACCGAGCTGGGCGTACTGGACATCCAGCCGCTGGAAATCGCCGTCATCCCCCGCGGGTTGAAATTCCGCGTGCATCTGCCCGATGGTCAGGCCCGTGGTTACCTGGCAGAAAACCACGGCATGGCACTGCGCTTGCCCGACCTGGGGCCCATCGGCAGCAACGGTCTGGCCAACCCACGGGACTTCCTGGCGCCGGTGGCACAGTTCCAGGACAGCAGCGCGAGCACAGTTCTCGTGCAGAAGTTCCTTGGCCGCCTATGGGGCTGTGAACTCGACCACTCGCCGCTGGATGTGGTGGCCTGGCATGGCAACAACGTGCCGTACAAATACGACCTGCGGCTGTTCAATACCCTGGGCACGGTGAGCTATGACCACCCCGACCCCTCCATCTTTACCGTCCTGACCTCGCCCGGCACCGTGCCCGGCATGGCCAACATGGATTTCGTGATTTTCCCGCCGCGCTGGATGGTGGCGGACAACACCTTTCGCCCGCCCTGGTTCCACCGCAACCTGATGAACGAATACATGGGCCTGATCCAGGGGGCGTACGACGCCAAGGCTGAAGGCTTCGTGCCGGGCGGCGCGTCGCTGCACAGTTGCATGAGCGCACATGGGCCTGACGCCGAGACCTGTGCCAAGGCGGTGGCGGCCACACTGACGCCCAGCCGGATCGAGCAGACCATGGCATTCATGTTCGAGACCAGCCAGGTGCTGCGCCCCAGCCGCCATGCCCTTGAATGCGCGCAACTGCAACCTGGCTATGACGCGTGCTGGGCATCCTTGCCCAGTACCTTCGACCCGAACCGGAGAACACCATGAACGAGCAGCACAGCTGGGTCGCCAGCGCCAACGGCCATGCCGATTTCCCCTTGCAGAACCTGCCCCTGGGTATCTTCAGCCCACCGGGTGGGCGGCCCCGCGCCGGGGTGGCCATTGGCGATTCGATACTGGACCTGGAGGCGCTGCTCGCCACCGGGCTGCTGCAAGGCGACGCTGCCACCGCGGCACTGGCCTGCGAAGGCGGGCGCCTCAACGGGTTCTTCGCCCTCGGCCGCCAGCCGCGCCTGGCCCTGCGCGAACGGTTGTCCGTGCTGCTCAGCGAGGGCAATGACAGCCGTGCGGTGGTGCGGGACTGCCTGCACCTGGCCAGCGAGTGTGAAATGGCACTGCCGGCAAGCATCGGCGACTACACCGATTTCTACGTAGGCATCGAGCATGCGAAAAACGTCGGCAAACTGTTCCGCCCCGACAACCCCTTGCTGCCCAATTACAAGTACGTGCCCATCGGCTACCACGGCCGCGCATCCACCGTGCGCCCCTCTGGCACACCGGTGCGGCGGCCGAAGGGCCAAACGCCACCCAAGGAGCAGGGCGGTGGCCCGGGTTTCGGCCCTTGCGCACGGTTGGACTTCGAGCTGGAACTGGGCATCTGGATCGGCCGCGGCAATGCCATGGGCGAATCCATTCCTCTCGACCGGGCCGAAGAGCACGTGGCCGGTTACTGCCTGCTCAACGATTGGTCGGCACGCGACATACAGGCCTGGGAGTACCAGCCGCTAGGGCCGTTTCTGTCGAAAAGCTTCATCACCAGCCTGTCTCCCTGGGTGGTCACGGCCGAAGCGCTGGAGCCCTTCCGCTGCGCCCAGGCCCCGCGCCCCGAAGGCGACCCGCAGCCGTTGCCGTACCTGTGGAACGCTGCCGACCAGGCCGAAGGCGCACTGGATATTCAGTTGGAAGTGCTGCTGCAAACCGCGCACATGCGCGAGCAGGGCCTGGCGGCCGAGCGCATCAGTCTCAGCAACACGCGCAGCATGTACTGGACCGTGGCCCAGCTCGTCGCCCACCACAGCGTCAACGGCTGCCAGTTGCAACCGGGTGACCTGTTTGGCTCCGGTACGTTGTCAGGCGCTGCGCCTGGCCAGTTCGGCAGCCTGCTGGAGATCACCGAGGGTGGCAAGCAACCGTTGCTGTTGGCCTCGGGTGAAAGCCGGCGTTTCCTTGAAGATGGCGACGAGGTGATCCTGCGTGCCCGGTGCGTGGCCCCCGGCCAGGTGTCCATCGGTTTTGGCGAGTGCCGTGGGCGGATAGTCGCCGCATCCTGAGGGCCGGACCATGCAGCTGTACACCTATTACCGCTCCACATCGTCCTACCGGGTACGCATCGCCCTGGCGCTGAAGGGGCTGGCGTACGAGGCGGTGCCGGTCAACCTGCTGGCCGGTGAGCAGCGCCAGCCTGCCTACCGGGCCATCGACCCGCAGGGCCGGGTGCCCGCGCTGCGGGTCGATGGCGGACCTGTGCTGATCCAGTCAGGTGCCATTCTGGAGTACCTGGAAGAACGCTACCAACAGGTGCCCTTGCTGCCGGCTGAACCCCTGGCACGGGCGCAGGTGCGCGGGGTCGCGGCCTTGATCGGCTGTGATATTCACCCCCTGCACAATGTCAGCGTGCTCAACCAGTTGCGTAGCCTGGGCCATGATGAGCCGCAAGTGCAGGCCTGGATAAGCGCGTGGATCACCGAGGGGCTGGCGGCCGTGGAGCGCTTGATAGGGGACCAGGGCTTCTGTTTCGGACCCGAGCCGGGGCTGGCCGACGTGTACCTGATACCCCAGGCCTACGCGGCCCAGCGCTTCAATGTGTCGTTGGCGGCCTGGCCGCGCATACAGCGGGTGGTTGGCCTGGCAGCGGTGCACCCGGCGTTCGTCCAGGCGCACCCTTCCTGCCAGGTGGATACCCCCTGAGGTCAATGCAGCGATGACGGCGGCAGCGGCAGTTCCTGCAGGCGGGTGGTCAAGCGCAGGCGCTGGATGGGGTCTTCACTGAGCAGCAACGCATGCTCCAGGTCGAAGCGCTCGCCGCGCGGGCATTCCAGCCGCTGGTAGATGCTGGCGCGCGCCACATAGTCGGCTGCGCTGGGCGGCGCCAGCTGCAACACTCGCTCGGCGTCCTTGAGCGCCGCTACGTCATCCTCATGGCTGCTGTGCAGCTGGCGCAGGTTGCGCGAAAGGCGTTGCAGCATTTCCCGCGGGCTGGCCTGCGCCATGTGCTCGGCCAGCAGCGGCACTTGCGGGCCGAACTGGCGGCCCAGCAGCTCGCGGCAGTCGGCGGGGTACAGGCGCCTGCCGCCGCACGGGTCCAGTTGGTGATCGGCACCGGGAACGCGCAGCAGGAAATGGCCGGGGAAATTCACCCCCACCAAAGGAATGGCCAGGCGCCGGGCCATCTCCAGGGCCAGCAACGCCAATGCCAAGGGTTGCCCACGCTTGCGTTCCAGCACCTTGTTCATTAATGCGGCCTGGGGGCGCAGGGGGTGGAAGTCATCGGCCTGGTAGCCCAGCGACGCGATGCGCCGCAGCAGCGGTTGCGCCAGTTCATTGACCGGCAGCATGGGCAGGCCGACGCTGATCTGCAGTTGCAATTCACGCAGGGTTTCGTCGCACTGTTGTGGTTGGAAGCCGCTTTCATGTTCGGCAGCCACCCACAACGCGGCCTCGAAAGTCGCGGGCGGGCTTTGCTCAAGGCACCCCAGGCAAGCCTGGCGTGCGGCATCGAAGGTGGGCTTCATAGCTTCTCTTGTAGCCCCGGCGCGCCGATCCGTCCAGTGGAGCCGCGTCGACGGCGCAGGTCTGCCTGCGTGGCCATCGACTACACTGGGTGAAATAACAAGATCGGGAGCCTGTCGATGTTCGCTCTCATGCAAAGCACCCGTACCCACGCCCTGCACTTGGCTGTCGACCCGGTGACCGGCCTGCGCGCCGTGGTGGCCATTCACGACTGCCGTGCCGGGCCGGCGCTGGGCGGGTGCCGTTACCTGGCCTACCCCGACGACGAAAGCGCCATGGTCGACGCCATTCGTCTGGCCCAGGGCATGAGCTTCAAAGCGGCGCTGGCCGGGTTGCCGTTCGGCGGTGGCAAGGCTGTGATCATCCGCAGCCCTCACGTGGAAAACCGCGCCGGGCTGTTCGAAGCCTTTGGTCGTTTCATCGAAAGCCTGGATGGCCGGTATATAACGGCGGTGGACAGCGGCACCTCGACCACCGACATGGACTGCGTGGCCCAGCAGACCCGCCATGTCACCAGCACCACTGCCGCCGGCGACCCCGCTCCTCACGCGGCCATGGGCGTGTTCGCCGGCATTCGCGCCACCGCCATGGCCCGCCTGGGCACTGACAACCTTGAAGGGCTGCGCATCGCCGTGCAAGGGCTGGGCAACGTTGGCTACGCCGTGGCCGAGCAGCTGCATGCCGCCGGGGCGGAACTGCTGGTCAGCGACCTGGACCAGGGCAAGGTGCAATTGGCCATGGAGCAACTGGCCGCCCACCCCATAGAACCCAGCGCCTTGCCCAGCACCCCCTGCGATATTTTCGCACCCTGTGGCCTGGGTTCGATCCTCAATGGCCAGAGCGTGTCGCAACTGCGCTGCGCCGCGGTGGCCGGTTCAGCCAACAACCAGCTGACCAGCCTGCAAGTGGCCGACCAGCTGGAAAAGCGCGGCATTCTCTATGCCCCGGACTACGTCATCAATTCCGGCGGGCTGATCTACGTGGCGCTCAAGCATCAGGGCGAAGCGGTGGGCACCATCACCGCGCACCTGGCGCGCATTGGCACCCGCCTTACCGAAGTCTATGCCCATGCCCAGGCCGAAAAGCGCTCACCCGCGCGGGTGGCCGAGGCCCTGGCGGAGAAACTGATTTACGCTTGACAGCGAGCCGGCGCCCGACCGGCGCCAGCTCCGAAAAAAGCCTGCGGCCACAAGCGGCAGGTCAATGAAACCACACCCACCCGGTGTGTTCAGGAGTTGTGCAATGACCTCAAACAAGATCGAGCTTGCCTTCACCCGTTATCTATCCCCCGATGGCCGCCTGCTTGGCCCGTTGCCCGAATGGGCCGATGACTTCAACCTGCTTACCCGCCTGTACCGGCAAATGGTGCTGACTCGGCTCTTCGACCAGAAGGCCGTGGCCCTGCAGCGCACCGGCCGCATCGGTACCTATGCGCCCACCCTGGGCCAGGAGGCCATAGGCGTCGCCATCGGCAGCCTCATGCAGCCCCAGGACGTGCTGATCCCCTACTACCGCGACACCGCCGTGCAATTGATGCGTGGCGTGCGCATGGAGGAGATTTTGCTGTACTGGGGCGGCGACGAGCGGGGCAGCGATTACGCCGAGCCCGCGGTGGCCCAGGACTTTCCTCTGTGCGTGCCCATCGCCACCCAGGCCCTGCATGCCTGCGGCGTGGCCAGCGCCTTCAAGATTCGCGGCGAACACCGGGTGGCAGTCACCACCTGCGGTGATGGCGCCACCAGCAAGGGCGATTTCCTCGAAGCCTTGAATGTCGCCGGTGCCTGGCAGCTGCCGGTGGTGTTCGTGATCAACAACAACCAATGGGCCATCTCGGTGCCGAGGCGTATCCAGTGCGGCGCCCCCACCCTGGCGCAGAAGGCCATCGGGGCCGGCTTCCACGGTGAACAAGTGGACGGCAACGATATCCTCGCCGTCTACGACCGCATGGGCGTGGCCATCGAACGTGCCCGCCAGGGCAAGGGCCCCGTGCTGCTGGAATGCCTGAGCTATCGCCTGGGCGACCACACCACCGCCGACGACGCCACGCGTTACCGCAGTGCCGAAGAGGTCAAGCAGGCCTGGCAGGAAGAGCCGATCAAGCGCCTGCAGTCGTTCATGGCCGGGCAGGGCGTATGGGACGAGGGGCGTGAGCAGGCACTGATCGGCGAATGCCAGGCGCTGGTGCAGCAGTCGGTGGACAACTTCGAGGCCGCGGGCACCCAGGCGCCGGCGTCGGTGATGGATCATGTCTACGCCAAATGGCCGGCGGTGCTGGCCGATCAGCGTGAAGACTTCCTCGAACGGGTGGCGCGCCGCGAGGGAGGGCAGGGCCATGAATAATGAAAAAGTCAGCCTGCTGGAGGCGGTAAACCTGGCCATGCACCGGGCCATGGCCGAAGACGACAACGTGGTGGTGCTGGGCGAGGACGTGGGCGTCAACGGTGGTGTGTTTCGTGCCACCCAGGGGTTGCGCGACAGCTTCGGTTTCAAGCGCGTGATCGACTCGCCCCTGGCCGAAACCATGCTGGGCGGGCTGGTCGTGGGCATGGCCGCCCAAGGTCTCAAGCCTGTCGTCGAAATCCAGTTCATGGGCTTCATCTACGCCACCATGGAGCATCTGGTGTCCCACGCCAGCCGCCTGCGCAACCGCACCCGTGGCCGGTTGAGTTGCCCCATGGTGTTGCGCACGCCCATGGGCGCTGGCATCCGCGCGCCCGAACACCACAGCGAGAGCACCGAGGCGTTGTTCGCGCACATTCCCGGCCTGCGGGTGGTCATTCCCTCATCCCCGGCCCGCGCCTATGGCTTGCTGCTGGCGGCCATCGATGACCCGGATCCGGTGCTGTTCCTGGAGCCCACGCGGCTGTACCGCATGAACCCGCAACCCCTCATGGACGATGGCAAGCGTTTGCCCCTGGACACCTGCTTCACCCTGCGCGAAGGCAGCGACCTGACGCTGATCAGTTGGGGCGCCAGTGTGCATGAAACCCTGCAAGCGGCCGATGCCCTCGCCGAACGCGGGGTGTCGGCGGAAGTCATCGATGTCGCGTGCGTGAAACCGCTGGACCTGGATACCCTGGAAGCGTCAGTGCGCAAGACTGGCCGCTGCGTCATCGTCCATGAAGCGCCGCGCTCCTGCGGTGTCGGCGCTGAAATCGCCGCCAGCCTCTACGAGCGGGCACTGCTGGATCTGCAGGCACCCATTCAACGGGTCACGGCCCCGGACATCCCGCCCCCGCTGTACAAGCTCGAACAGCTCTACATTCCGGCGGTGGCTGACATTCTCCACGCCTGCGACACCGTGCTGACATTCGCCTGAGGAGGCTGCGATGAAATATTTCAAATTGCCCGACCTGGGCGAAGGCTTGCAAGAAGCTGAAATCGTGCAATGGCACGTCAAGGCCGGCGACACGGTCAAGGCCGACCAGCTGTTGGTGTCGGTGGAAACTGCCAAGGCCCTGGTGGATATCCCGGCGCCCTACGACGGCGTGGTCGCCAAGACCTTCGGCGGCGAAGGCGACCTGCTGCACGTGGGCGAACCCCTGCTCGGGTATGAAGGCGAGGCCGACGCGGGCACCGTGGTGGGCCGCCTGGAAGGTGGGGGCACTGCCAGCGCCGATCAGTTCTTCGTCGGTGCGGCCCCCTCCACCCGCGAACACCTGGCCACCCGTGCCACCCCGGCGGTACGCCAATTGGCGCGTCAGCTGGGTGTGGACCTGACGGCGTTGTCCGGTTCTGGCAGCGACGGCCTGATCACCCGCGCTGACGTCGAGGCTGCGGCCCAGAGCGCCCAGGACCGTTTCGGCGGCGAAAAGCTGCGCGGTGTGCGCCGCAGCATGGCGTTGAACATGGCCAAGTCCCATGCCGAAGTGGTACCGGTTACCCTTTTCGGCGACGCCGACCTGCACCGCTGGGGCCAAGCCCGCGACCCTTTGATCCGCTTGGGCAAAGCCATGGCCGCCGCCTGCAAGGTAGAACCGGTGCTCAACAGCTGGTTCGACGGCCGCAGCCTGTCGATCCGCACCCACGAAACCCTGGACCTGGGCATCGCGGTCGACACCCCGGACGGCTTGTTCGTGCCGGTATTGCGCGACGTCGGCAACCGCAGCGCCGAAGACCTCCGGGAGGGCATGAGCCGGCTGCGCGCCGACGTCAAGGCGCGCTCCATACCGCCACGGGAAATGATGGGCGCCACGATTACCTTGTCCAACTTCGGTACCTTGTTCGGGCGCTACGCCAACCCCGTGGTGGTACCGCCTCAGGTGGCGATCATTGGCGCAGGGGGCATCCGTGAAGAACCGGTGGCGGTGGAAGGGAAGGTGGTGGTGCACCCGATACTGCCGCTGTCGCTGACGTTCGACCACCGGGCGGTGACGGGCGGGGAAGCGGCGCGGTTCATGCGGGCGCTGGTGGAGGCATTGCAAGCGCCCGAGTGAGACCTGCCCGCATCCACCACCGACGCGGCCCGGGCCGCTGTTACAGGCCCTGGCCGTTATTCGGCGCCTTCGCCGCTGATCAGCTCGTTCAGCGCATCCGGCTGGCTCTTGAACGCCTTGGCGAACACATCGCGGTTCTTGGCCATGTAGATGCCCGCGTCTTCAACCTGCTGCTCACTCAGGGACGGGACGGCCTTTTTCAGGACTTCTGCGAGCAGTTCAGCCAGCTCGAGCATTTTGTCATGACGGTCAGCTTCGGCTTTATCCATGAACAAACGCTCCAGATCTCGGCTGCTGCGGTATACCACTTCGACGGCCATTCACCACCTCACATGCCTTTACGATAGTTGTCGGTTACGACTACTGTTTGTTTATACAGTGAAAGGATAAGGGATTTCGTTGCCGCTGGATAGTGGCAATTTACCTGGAGCTTTGTGACAGGGTGAGACAAATTGCCGTCACTGCAAGGCCAGGCCGCTGATGCACAATGACCTGGCCTTTTACCTGCATGGCGTGGGTGTGCCTGTAGATGAAAGCATCCGTTACCCACGAGTCAAGGAACCTGTACCGTGAAAAACAATTGGGCTGATGCCATGCGCAAGAATGTCCACCACCTGGCCGGGTCGCTGGGCAACCTGCTGGTCGAGAGCTTTCACTACCTGGCGTTGTTCGCCATTGGCGGTATCACGGCCTGGGCGGCGGTGATGGCGTTTCTGGGCATGATGGAGAAGGGCAACATCACGGTCGATGACATCCTGTTGCTGTTCATCTACCTGGAGCTGGGGGCCATGGTGGGTATCTATTTCAAGACCAACCACATGCCCGTGCGCTTTCTGATCTACGTGGCCATCACCGCGCTGACGCGCCTGCTGATCTCCGACGTGTCCCACCACGGGCCTGCGGACCTGGGTGTGGTTTACCTCTCCGGCGCGATCCTGCTCCTGGCGTTTGCCATCCTGGTGGTGCGCTATGCCTCGTCGCGCTTCCCCTCGGCCAAGGTGCCGGACCCGGACGCCACGGTGAAGGGGGCTTTGACCGAAGAGAAAGGTGAGACTTAAGGCAACTGCACCTTGAGGCCCCGGGCTATCTGATCCGCGATATAGAACGCATCCTTGAGCGCTTCGCACAGTTCGGGGTCGGTTTCCTCGAACTCCTTGACCGCTATGGCGCCCAGGGTGAGGTCATGCAGGCGTGCCTTGTCCGTTTCACGCTTTTCCAGGATGGCCTTGATGAAGTAAAGCTGGTCGAGGGCCGATGCATAGACCTCGAAAGCCGGGATGCGGCGATAGCGGTCCTGGGCGATGGCGATGGCTTTGTCGATGAAGTCTAGGGCGGTCATGGGCTTCCTGGGTTGAACAGGGTTTTCTGGTTGGAGAACAGCTGCTGCGCGCCACCCTCGGCCGGGAAGGGCTGGCCCTTCACGGACCAGGTGTCGATGACTTTGGCCGAGGTGCTGCGCAGCACCTGTATCTTGTCGGCGGTCTGGTAGCTGTTGAGCACCTTGGGCTCGATGATGTTCAGGGCGCGGTTGGTACCCATGGGGTTGATGCCCAACTGCGTGGGTTGCACCGTGGGGCTCAGGGAGTACCAGTTGCCTTGCGGGGCGCCGGGTGACTGATATTGCCACAGGTTCTTGCTGCTGTTGAATGTCTGCACCTGCACGGGGTAGTCGAAGTCCAGGCCATTCATGTATGAGGCGGCATCCCTGGCGCTATAGCCCTGCTCCTTGAAGAAGTTGGCCGCCACTTCGCGATTGGCGCGGATGTTGATGTCGCGGTTGATGTCACCGGTGCGCTGGTAGCGCTGGTTGAGGTATTCGCGGCGCGACAACTGCGGTTTCGCCGGCTCGGCGGTCGGTGGTAGCGGCTCCACCGGCTTGGCCGTCTCGGCCTTGGGTTGCAGGCGGATGGGCTCTTCGGCCTGCTTGACCGGGGCGCTGGTGCGCGGTTGCAGTGAACGCTCTGCCAGCAGTTGCTGTTCATTGCGCGCCAGCCAGTCGGCCAGGCGGCGCTCGCTGATCTGTTGTTGCAGCAGCGCCGAACGGGCTGCGATGCCTTCGGCGCTGCTGGCAAGGGCGCCCTTGACCTGCCCGCGTGTCAGGTAAGTAACGATCGCGGTCAACAGCAGCATGACCAGTTGTTCCTGGCCGCGGGCCAGCTCGCGGGCGGCCTGGTTGATGCGTGCCTGGCGCGTGCTGGCGTGGCCGCCGCCGGGTTCCAGCCGGCTACCACTGGTCTTGTTGTCCACCCGCCAGGCGGTGACGATGCCGTTCTGCAGGGTTTCCAGGCAGGCGGGAAGGCCGTCGTAGAAGTACTCGGCAATCGCCGACAAGCCCAGCCCCAGCAAAATCAGATTGCCTATTTCCAGGCCGATACCGGCGCCGGCTGCCGCACCTGGGGCGGCGCCTACGCCTGCGCCCAGTACGCCGCCGGCCACACCGCCGGCAATGCTGCCCAGCGTCACGCTGCAACCCAGGATGAGTACAACCTGTTTCACCAGGTCGAGCAGTACATCGACAATGTCCTCGATGTGGAGGCTGGCCCAGCGATGAGTGAGGTCGTGACGGATGAGCGGGTAGGATTGTTGCAGTGCCTGGCGCACTACTTCTATTCGTTGGCCGCCCAATTGCGCATAGACATGGCTGGCGCCGTGTTCCAGGCGCTGGCTGACGCCATTCCAGGTGGCGTGCAGGCCGCTGCTGGCGCTGCTCAAGCCGTGATCAAGGGTGTGGTGGAAATCGCTGAACCGGTGGTTCAGATTACGCTCGATCTCCGCCCAACTGGGAATGCGCGAGGAAAAATCCATTGCCGTGATGCTGTCCATGATGGGTTCGCAGGGCGAACCTCATCATGAACCGGCGAACGTTGCAACGTTTGGCAATGAAAAAACGAGAGGGTCAGATACCCACTTGCAGGCCCGGTTTATCGCTCAGCCAGCCCTTGGCCGGGGGGGTGGGCAGCTTCAAGGCATCGCCGTCGGTCATGGCGGCGAGGATTGCCATGGCGCTGTGCCCCTGCTCGATGGCAATGCCGAACTTGATGCTGTCGATCAGGCGTTTGACCCGCTTGGGGTCATTGCGCTGGGCGGCGCTGATCATGCGTTTAGCCACGACCCCGGTTTCATTGGACAGGGTCAGCATGATGCTGCCGTCCAGACGCTCGATGCTGAGGTTGACCCGGTACTCGGGCTGAAAGGCATCACTGATCACTTGAAAGGGGTTTTCCATGGTGCGTCACCTGAAAATATAAGACCTGCATCAATTGACTGGGTTGGGGCGTGTTAGTTCGACAACCCGGGCCACATGGGTCAGTGCAAGCGCCATGCCGCCGCCTGGGAAACTTCGCGTGCGCGGGCGTGTGTGCGGACGGGGGTGGGGCGGGCTGGGAGGGCGCGCGGTGTCTGGGACGCGGCCAGGTCCGCTGCTGCAAGCGGTTTGAGCATGAAAAAGGCGAGCCTTTGGCTCGCCTTCTTTTGTTGCAGCATGTGTTTAGCTGTTCAAGGCCTGTTCGTTTTCCAGGAATTCTTCCTGTAACAGGGCATCGGCCTCGCCTGTCGCACCATTCTGGCTATTGACCGCACGCTTGCTGCGCAGCTTGCCGAACAAGTGCTCAAGGGCGTTGTGCAATTTGCTGGCGGCCCCTTCCACTGCCTGATCCAGCGTGGCGGCCTTGTGGGTCACGGAAATCGGTTGGTGGCCTTTTGGCCGCGCTTCCATCTGGCAGCGCTTGTCGTGGGGGCCGGGCTTGTCGCCGTTTTCATCGGCCAGGTGAACCTCGATGCGCGTGAGGTCTTCTTCGAAACGGTCGAGCGTGCTCTCTACGGTACTGCGTACCCACTCCTCCAGTCGAATGCTGCTTTGAATATGGTTGTCGCTATTGACTTGGATTTGCATAGTTCATCCCTTATTCAGCTAGCTCGCAAGAGATGCGCCGAGGGTGGAAATCAGCGCCTCTTGATTACAAGGTCGGGCAGTTGGACGAACAATTCAACCCCCCGGTGAAGATAAATATTTTGCAACCTATTGGATCAAGGCGCGGGTTTATTTCAGCCACCGCCGATCGTTTCGTAGGAGCGGATGCGCTTTGCTTTGCGCATGAGAATATTTATCATTAATATCGAGTCATTGTGTTCCAGCCTTCGAGCCTGCCACCTTCATGAAAACCACCTCCGTCGGTCTGCCGGTCGTCTACCGCCTCGGGGTCTGCTCGCGCATCGTCGCCGCGGCCCTGGGCGGGTATCTGCTTGCCTCGTTGACGGGCATCAGCCTGGCCGCGCTCGTACCCCTGGCGCGTGGCGAGGCGATGATCAGCGGCATGATGCTGTCGTTCCTGGTGTACGTGGTGGCGGTGCTGTGGTGCTTCGCCTGCCATTCGGCCTGGCGTGCCTGGTTGGGGCTGCTGGTGCCGAGCCTGGTGCTGGCGGCGCTCAATGGCTTGCTGTTGTGGGGGCGCCACTGATGAAAGAGGGCTTTCGTCAGGCCATGGCCTGGCTGCACACCTGGGCCGGGCTGGTGTTCGGCTGGCTGCTGTTCGCCATCTTTCTGACCGGTACGCTGAGTTACTTCAAGGACGAGGTCAACCACTGGACCCACCCGGAAATCGTCCTCCATCCACTGGACGACGCGGCGGCCCTGGACAAGGCCCAGCGCTACCTGGAGCAGCACGCCGCGGGGGCGAAGACCTGGTACATGAACCTGCCGGATGAGCGCCAGCCGTATATCCAGGTCATGTACCAAGAACCGTCCGGGCGCTTCGCCAACCAGCTCCTGGACGCCGCCAGTGGCCAGCTTGCGGCGGCGCGGTCGTCCATGGGGGGTGAGTTCTTTTACCAGTTCCACTATCAATTGCAGCTTCCGTACCCCTGGGGCCGCTGGCTGGCCAGCCTGTGCGCGCTGGTGATGCTGGTGACCCTGGTCAGCGGCATCATCACCCACAAGAAGATCTTCAAGGAGTTCTTCACCTTCCGCCCGCGCAAGGGGCAGCGTTCGTGGCTCGACGGCCATAATGCCGTGGGGGTACTGGTCTTGCCGTTTCATCTGATGATCACCTACAGCAGCCTGGTGATTTTCATGACCATGCTGCTGCCGGGCAACATCCTGGCCCAGTACGGCAAGCAGACCAGCGCCATCTACGATGACCTGATGCCAAGCAGGGGCGTGCCAGCCGCTGCCAACCAGCCGGCACCGCTGGTACCCCTGTCGGAGCTGTACCGAGACTTCCAGCAGCAGGCCCCCGGCAGTCGTCTCGGCCTGATCGAAGTGGACCACCCCGGCGACGCCAATGCCTCGGTGGTGTTCGGCCGTCACGGCGGCGACCGCATCGTTCACCAGATCGGCTATGGGCGCGTGTATGACGGCGTTTCGGGGGCACTGCGTTTCGATCGTCAGGTCAGCTCGGTGCCCATGATGATCGCCGGTGGTTTGTATGGCATGCACATGGGCCACTTCGCCGGGCCGGGGCTGCGCTGGCTGTATTTCCTGGCGGGTATCGGGGGCACCGCGATGATCGGCACCGGCCTGGTGATGTGGCTGGGCAAGCGCCAGCTCAAACATGCCAAGAGCGCCCGCCAGCCGTTCCACTTGCGCCTGGTGGCAGTGCTCAATGTGATGAGCATGGGCGGCCTGATGCTGGCGGTCATCGGCTTCTTTTACGCCAACCGCTTGCTGCCGCTCGAACTGGCGGGGCGCAGCGGCCTGGAGGTGCGAGTGTTCTTCTGGATCTGGGCATTGTCGGCGCTGCACGCGGCCCTGCGCCCGGCACGTCAGGCGTGGCTCGAACAATTGGGGCTGGCGGCGCTGCTGTACGCCGGGTTGCCGTTGCTCAATGCCCTGACCACCGACCAGGGCCTGAACCACTCAGTGATAGAGGGCGACTGGGCCATGGCGGGCGTCGACCTTGCCGCGCTGGCCTGGGGCCTGCTGCTGGCCTGGGCGGTGCACAAGTTGTGGCGCAACGTGCCGGTCGTCAAGGCACGCAAGGTCGCCATGCGCGCGGAGGGTGAGCCCACATGATGGCGGTCGTCGGCTTGCTGTGTTATTCGGGCTTCGCTGCCCTCTGCCTGGGCATGGAGCGCCACTACCGCGACCTGGTCGGGCGCCCCCCGCAGGCCCGTGTCAGCCTGGCCCTGCGCCTGGTGGGCGGGATGCTGCTGGCGGCGGGGTTATGGCTGGCCGTGGTGCTGGATCACGGCTGGAGCATGGGCTTGGTGCATGGGTGCGCCGCGCTCATGGCCAGCGTGATGCTCTGGGTGTTCATGCTGCCGTACCGGCCACGGCTGGCGGTGGGGCTGGCCGGTGCCGCCGGGGTGCTGGGGCCGATACTCGGGGTGGTCCTGTAGGGGGCCGGGCGCCGGTGTGGCGCCCAGCGTTACTCAACCCTTGAAGGTCTGCGGGTTCACCAGGTCCTGTGGGCGCTGGCCTTTCAAGGCCGCGGTCAGGTTGCTGATGGCGCGGTTGGCCATGGCTTCGCGGGTTTCCGAGGTGGCCGAACCGATGTGCGGCAGGGTCACCGCATTCTTGAGTTGGAACAGCGGCGATTCGGCCAGGGGTTCCTTTTCGTAGACGTCCAGGCCGGCACCGCGGAGAGTGCCGTTCTGCAGCGCTTCGATCAGCGCCGGTTCGTCCACGATCGGCCCGCGGGCGATGTTCACCAGGATGGCCGACGGCTTCATCAGCGCCAGCTCGCGGCGGCTGATCAGGTGCTTGGTCTTCTCGCTCAATGGCACTACCAGGCAGACGAAGTCAGCTTCGGCCAGCAACTGGTCCAGGCTGCGGAACTGCGCGCCCAGTTCCTGTTCCAGGGCCGGCTTGCGGCTGTTGCCGCTGTACAGGATGGGCATGTTGAAGCCCAGGCGCCCACGGCGCGCAATGGCCGCGCCAATGTTGCCCATGCCGACGATACCCAGGGTCTTGCCGTACACGTCGGTACCGAAGTGGGAGGGGGCGATGGTGGCTTTCCACTCTCCGGCCTTGGTCCAGGCGTCCAGCTCGGCGACCCGGCGGGCGCTGCTCATGATCAGCGAAAAGCCCAGGTCGGCGGTGCTTTCGGTGAGCACGTCGGGGGTGTTGGTGAGCATGATGCCGCGTTCGTTGAAGTAGGCCACGTCGTAGTTGTCGTAGCCCACCGATACGCTGGACACCACTTCCAGGTTCGCCGCGTTGGCCAGTTGCCTGGCGCCCAAGGGGCGACCGGCGCCGATCAGGCCGTGGGCATTGGGCAAGGCTTCATCGAACTGGGCGGCGATGTCGCCCTTTTTCGGATCAGGCACGATCACGTCGAAGTCCTGCTCCAGGCGCTCGACCATGGGTGGGGTGATGCGGCTGAAGGCCAGTACGGTCTTTTTCATTGGACTTGTTCTCCTGAGGGCAGCGTTTAAGCGACAGGCTGCAAGCTACAAGCTTCAAGTGGCGAGTCGCAAGACCCCACTTGCAATGCAATCAGCGTGAAGCTCGAAACCTGGCGCCTGGGGCTGCCTCACAGGGCCATGTTCAGTTCATGGATCTTCAGGTCCGCCTCATGGGCCGCCAGAATGTCCGGCAACGACCCGCGCAGGTATTCCACCCAGGTCTTGATCTTGGCATCCAGGTACTGGCGCGACGGGTAGATGGCGTACAGGTTCAGCTCCTGCAACCGGTAGTCGGGCAACATGCGCACCAGGGTGCCGTTACGCAGGCCATCGATGGCCGCGTAGATCGGCAACACGCCCACGCCCATGCCGCTGATGATCGCGCTTTTCATGGCGTCGGCGGAATTGACCTGGAAGGGTGCGTTGCTGATGTTGACCATCTCCTGCCCTTCGGGCCCGTCGAACAGCCATTTTTCCAGTTGCACCACGGGGCTGATCAAGCGCAGGCAGGCATGGGCCATCAGGTCGCTGGGCTTGCGCGCGGCGCCGTGGGCCTTCACGTACTCGGGTGAGGCGCAGACGATGCTGTAGGTGATGCCCAGGCGCTGGGACACGAAACCCGAGTCCGGCAGCTCGCTGGCCAGCACGATGGACACGTCATAGCCTTCATCCAGCAGGTCGGGCACGCGGTTCGCCAGTGTGAGGTCGAAGGTCACGTCCGGGTGCGTCTTGCGGTAACGGGCGATGGCGTCGATGACGAAGTGCATGCCGATGCCGGTCATGGTGTGCACTTTCAACTGCCCGGCCGGACGGGCGTGGGCGTCGCTGGCCTCGGCCTCGGCCTCTTCGACGTAGGCCAGGATCTGCTCGCAGCGCATCAGGTAGCGCTTGCCCGCTTCGGTCAGGGCAATGCGTCGGGTGGTGCGGTTGAGCAGGCGGGTTTGCAGGTGCGCTTCAAGGTTGGAAACCGCCCGCGAGACGTTCGCGGTGGTGGTATCGAGCTGCACGGCGGCGGCAGTGAAACTGCCCGCTTCGGCCACGCAACTGAAAGCACGCATGTTTTGCAGGGTGTCCATGGGTCACTCTCTAAATAGACGGCAAATTGTCGCATGAAGTAACAATTGTCGTCTCGCGGCTTTACACCGATTATCGCTTTTTCCGTAACAAAGAATCGCACGAATACCCGCTTATCGGCACCCGTTTCACCCCCTAGAATCGGCGCCTCAAGGTAATCCCCTCTCTTTCAGTCAGGAATTAGCAGCTGTGCCGCGTCGCCTATTTGCAAAGCTGAATGCTTTCAGCGTTTTGGCCTTAACTTTGACCATCAGCGGCTGCATCGGTACCGGAGGCATTGCCCCACAGGGCAAGGCCCTGTCTGCCAACACCCTGGCCACCGACGAGGCCATCCAGGCCGCCGCCAAGGACGCCCATTGGCCAGCCAGCCAATGGTGGCGCGCCTATGGTGACGCGCAATTGAACCAGTGGGTGGACCTGGCGCTGCAAGGCAGCCCGACCCTGGCCATGGCCGCCGCGCGCGTGCGTCAGGCCAAGGCAGCCGCGGGCGTAGCCGAATCGGCTGAATCGCTGCAGGTCAATGGCAAGGGCTCGATGACCCGGCACAAGTGGCCGACGGATAATTTCTATGGCCCGGGCGAGCTCAGCGGCGTGACCGACTGGGACAACAGCGCCGGGCTCGGCCTGAGCTATTCCCTGGACC
This sequence comes from Pseudomonas eucalypticola, assembly GCF_013374995.1. Classification (NCBI taxonomy): domain Bacteria; kingdom Pseudomonadati; phylum Pseudomonadota; class Gammaproteobacteria; order Pseudomonadales; family Pseudomonadaceae; genus Pseudomonas; species Pseudomonas eucalypticola. Next base: position 1,071,526 of record NZ_CP056030.1, read on the forward strand.
TGTGGGGCCGCGAAAGCAACGCCACCGAACAGGCCGTGGACATGGCCCACATGGGGGTGGCCCAGGCGCGGCAGGCCCAATTGGAACTGACCAACAACATCGTCAAGGTGTACATCCAGTTGTCCCTGCATTTCGCCCAGCGCGACATCGCCGAGGCCACCCTTGCCCAACAGGAGCAGATCCTGCAACTGGCCGAGAAACGCCTGGCCCATGGCATCGGTACCCAGTTCGAGGTCAGCCAGGCGCAGACGCCGCTGCCCGAAACCCACCGGCAGATCGACGCGCTGGATGAAGAGATCGCCCTGAGCCGCAACCAGCTGGCCGCCCTGGCCGGCAAAGGCCCCGGCGAGGGCGCGCGCCTGCAACGGCCGAGCCTGGCCCTGGCGGCACCGCTGAAGTTGCCGTCGGCTCTGCCGGCCGACTTGCTGGGCCAGCGTCCTGACGTGGTCGCCAGCCGTTGGCAGGTGGCCGCCCAGGCCCGCGGCATCGACGTGGCCCACGCCGGCTTCTACCCCAATGTCGATCTCACGGCCAGCTTGGGCTACATGGCCACCGGCGGGACGATGCTCGGCTTTCTCAATGCCTCCAAGCTTAGCTACACCGCAGGCCCGGCCGTCAGCCTGCCGATTTTCGACGGTGGCCGCCTGCGCAGCCAGTTGGGTGAGGCTTCGGCCGGCTACGACATCGCCGTGGCACATTACAACCAGACCCTGGTCGAAGCGCTGAAAAGCATTTCCGACCAGTTGATCCGCCGCGAGTCCATGGACAAGCAGCAGGCGTTCGCCGCCCAGTCCGTGGCCTCGGCGCAGAAAACCTATGACATTGCCCAGGTAGCCTTCCAGCGTGGCCTCACGGACTTTCTCAACGTGCTCAACGCCCAGACCCAGCTGTTCCACCAGCAGGAAATCCAGCAGCAGGTACAGGCCGCGCGCCTGACCGCTCAAGCTGAGCTGGTGACCGCCCTGGGCGGTGGCCTGGGTGCCGGCAATGACGTGCCGACCGAGCAGCAGACCGTGGCGCCGAAAACCCCGGCGGCCCTGGCCATCCTCAACCACTGACGGACCGAACATGACTTCTCTGTCTGCACCGTTGCGCCGCCTCGGTGAATTGCAGTGGCGCCGTGGCCTCTTCGAATGGGCGCGCAGCGACGGCGTCACCTGGGTCTACATCTTCAAGACCCTGTTGGCCGCGTTCGTGACCCTGTGGTTGGCGATGCGCCTGGAATTGCCGCAACCGCGCACCGCGATGATCACCGTGTTCATCGTCATGCAACTGCAAAGCGGCCACGTGTTCGCCAAGAGCTTCTACCGGTTCCTGGGCACCATTGCCGGGTCGGTGGTGACCGTGGCGCTGATCGCGCTGTTCGCCCAGAACACCGTGCTGTTCCTGCCCAGCCTGATGATCTGGTTTGGCATCTGTTCGGCCGGCGCGGTACGCCATCGCAATTTCAAGGGCTATGGCTTTGTGCTGGCCGGCTACACCGCGGCCTTCATCGGCCTGCCGGCCCTGGCGCACCCGGAAGGGGCGTTCATGGCCGCCATGTGGCGGGTGCTGGAAATTTCCCTGGGCTTGATCGTTTCCACCGCCGTCAGCGCGGCGGTCCTGCCGCAGTCAGCCAGTGCGTCGATGCGCAATGCGCTGTATCAGCGCTTTGGCGTGTTCGCCGGTTTCGTCGCCAGTGGCCTGCGCGGCGATAGCCAGCGCGAGGCGTTCGAGAGCACGAACGTGCGCTTCATCTCCGAGGCCGTGGGCCTGGAAAGCCTGCGCGGCGTGGTGGCCTTCGAAGACCCGCACATGCGTCGGCGCAGTGGCCGTGTCAGCCGCCTGAACAGTGAGTTCATGGCTATCACCACGCGCTTCAACGCCCTGCACCAGTTGCTCGAACGCATCCGCGCCCGCGGCCACGCCGAGGTGGTCACTGCCATCGAGCCTGGCTTGCAGGCACTGGCCACGTTGCTGGACGGCTATGCCGGCCGTGCGCTCACCGATGCCGACGCCAAGCAACTGGCCGAGCAGATGGCGCTGTACAAGGAGGAACTGCCCTCCCATGTGCGCCGGTTGCGGGCAATCTTCGTGGAGAGCGCCCCCAGCGAAGACGATCTGCTGGATTTCCACACGGCCTATGAGCTGCTGTACCGCTTTGTCGATGAGCTGCTCAGTTACGCTCAGACCCACGCCTCGTTGGCCGACCATAGCCACGTCAGGGAAAAGTGGGACGAACCGTTCATGCCCCAGACCAGCTGGTGGGTGTCGGCCGCCGCTGCCTTGCGCGCGATGTCGGTACTGGGCCTGCTGGGCAGCTACTGGGTCGCCACCGCCTGGCCCAGCGGCGCCACCATGACCCTGGTGGCCGCGGCCACGGTGGGCCTGTCGGCGGCAGCGCCAAACCCCAAGCGCATGTCGTTCCAGATGGCCTGCGGGACCATGCTGGGCGCGGTAGTGGGGTTTGCCGAAACCTTTTTCGTGTTCCCGTGGATCGACGGTTTTCCGCTGCTGTGCATGGTGCTGGCCCCGGTGATCGTCTTCGGTGCTTTCCTGGCCTCCCGGCCCCAGTGGGCGGGTTACGGCCTGGGCCTGCTGATTTTCTTCAGTATCGGTTCGGTGCCTGACAACGTCACGGTGTACAACGCCTACGCCTTCATCAACGACTACATCGGCATGATCCTGGGCATGCTAGCCTGCGCCGCCGCAGGCGCCATCATCCTGCCGCCCAACAGCCGCTGGCTGTGGAGCCGCCTGGAGCACAACCTGCGTGAGCAGGTGGTGTTCGCCATCAGCGGCAAATTGCGAGGCCTGGGCTCGGCGTTCGAAAGCCGCACCCGTGACGTGCTCAACCAGGCCTATGGCCTGGCGGCGGGCAAGCCCGAAGTGCAGCGCAACCTGCTGCGCTGGATGTTCGTGGTGCTGGAAGTGGGCCATGCCATCATCGAGCTGCGCCGCGAACAGGCCATTCTGCCCGTGCACCCGGCCTATGCCGAATCGCAGCCGTGGCGCCAGGCCATCCGGGTGATGGGCCGTTCGCTGATCCGCCTGTTCATCCAGCCCAGCCGCGCCAACCTCGAGCGCAGCCTGGCCGCGGTAGATCAGGCCATTTATTGCGTGCGCGACACCGACGAGCCGTTCGCCCGCCACTTCGATACCTCGGCGCTGCGCCGGGTGCAGAGCTACCTGCACTTCATCCGCAGCAGCCTGCTGGACCCGCAATCACCGCTCGCCGAGCTGGCGCCGCCGCGCCCGCCCAAGGACTGACCCATGCCGCGTGAAATAGCCTTTCATGGTGTGTACATGCCCACCATGACCCTGATGTTCCTGATTGCCCTGGGCGTGGGCTGGGCCCTGGACCGCTTCATCAGCGGCCTGGACCTGTACCGCTTCTTCTGGCACCCGGCGCTGCTGCGCCTGAGCCTGTTCGTTTGCCTGTTCGGCGCCATGGCGCTGACCGTTTACCGTTGAGACTGACTTGATGAAAAAGTTTTTCAGCCTGATCGCCACCTTGCTGATCCTGGCCCTGGCCGTGTTCATCGGCCGCGAGCTGTGGGTGCACTACATGGAAACACCCTGGACCCGCGACGGCCGGGTGCGCGCCGACATCATCAACGTCGCCCCCGACGTGACCGGTTACGTGGTGGCCGTGCCGGTGCGTGACAACCAGTTGGTGAAAAAGGGCGACGTGCTGTTGCAGATCGACCCCGAGCACTACCAGATCGCCGTCAAGCAGGCCCAGGCCCTGGTTGCCTCGCGCAAGGCCACCTGGGAAATGCGCAAGGTCAACGCCAGCCGCCGGGCCGACATGGACAACCTGGTAGTGTCCAAGGAAAGCCGCGAAGACGCCGGCAACATCGCCAGCAGCGCCGAGGCCGACTACCAGCAGGCCGTGGCTGCCCTGGAGGCCGCGCAGTTGAACCTGTCGCGAACCAAAGTGCTGGCCACCGTTGACGGTTATGTCACCAACCTCAACGTCCACGTAGGCGATTACGCCCGCACGGGGGAAGCGAAGATGGCGGTGGTCGACAAGCACTCGTTCTGGGTTTATGGGTTCTTCGAAGAGACCAAGCTGCCGAATGTGCACCTGGGCGACAAGGCTGATTTGCAGATGATGAGTGGCGAGGTCTTGAAGGGGCACGTCGAGAGTATTTCTCGCGGTATCTACGACCGGGACAACCCTGAAAGCCGTGAGCTGGTGGCGGACGTGAACCCGACGTTCAACTGGGTGAGGCTGGCGCAGCGGGTGCCGGTGCGGATTCATATTGATGAAGTGCCGGACGGGTTTTTGCTGGCGGCCGGGACGACGTGCACAGTGGTGGTCAAGCAGGGAACGGCTGGGGCTCTGTAAGATTTCTCGACTTGGCAGCAGGTGTGGGATGACGACCCGCTGCCAGGTGAAGATGTTCTGGCGCCCTTGAGATCAGGCGTTCTCGAAATGCCTCAACTCATCGAGAAGCGGGCTTCGCGCCTCAGCACATCTGCTACCCACTGGTTGATGCTCTTGTGGGCCAATTCGGCTTCGACCGCCACGCTTGCATGGAGACCAAGCTCCAGGCGCAAGCTCAATTTTCCGGAATAGATCGCTGTTGTGGGAAAAATCTGAGATTTCCCCCTGTCCCCCACAAGCGTCAACAGGGCCTCTGGAACGTCTAGAGCACCCGATCCAACCCGAACCTGCGCTTCAACACCCCCTCCAGAACCCCCGCGGGTACCCACCGCGCCAGCCACGGCAACGCCCGGCTGCCGTTGCCGATGCGCACTACCCGCGCCGGCGCGGGTTTTTCCACCGCCGCCAGCAACGCCTGGGCGAACTCCAGCGCCGGTGTCGGCCGGTTCTGCGAGGCCTTGGCCCGGGCGCGGATCTGCGCTGCGAGCGGCCACCACGGCGAGCCCTCGGCGATGACCTGCTCGGCCTCGCGGCTGGCGTTGTTGGCGAATTGAGTGTCGATGGCCCCCGGCTGAACTTCCATGACCCGCACCCCGAACGGCGCCAGTTCCATGCGCAGTGCTTCGCTCAGGCCATGCACCGCGGCCTTGGACGCGCAGTAGGCACCGGCGAACGGCGTGACCAGCACGCCGGAAACGCTACCGATGTTCACCACCAGGCCGCGGCTGGCCCGCAGGTGGGGGAACAGGGCGCGGGTGACGCCGACGATGGAAAACACGTTGGTTTCGAACTGCTGGCGGATGCCGGCCACGCCGCCGTCCAGCAGCGGGCCCATGGCGCCGTAGCCGGCGTTGTTGATCAGGATGTCCAGGTTCGGCAACTCGGCCGCCAGGGCGGCCGCGGCAGCTTCATCGTTGACGTCGAGCTGGCGGGCCTGGAAGCCTTCGGCGGCCAGGCGGTCTACGTCCTGCGGTCGCCGCGCGGTTGCCCAGACGCTGTGGCCAGCTTGCTGGAACGCCCGTGCGAGGGCGAGGCCGATGCCGCTGGAACAGCCGGTGATGAGGGTGACGGGCATACGGGGTCCTTGTTCTGCGAGTCCGGTGTGAGGTCAATCAGGGCGCAGTTTAGCTGTTCATCCTTGCCCCCTGTGATCAATAACCCGCGGCCATCGGCGTGCACCACGAATTGCGCCGGCACCCCGGTCACGCCCAGGGGCTGCCACAAGGCGCCATTGCCTTCGGTGGGCATGCTGAAAATGTCGACGTCCGGGTGCTGGCTGGCGATGGCCGTGAGGTGTTGTAGGCGCATGCTGCAGCTCGGGCAGCCAGCCGAGTGCAATAACAACAGGCGCCCCCGGCGTGCCGGGGCAAAGGCATATTCATTGGCGCCGGTCTGCTTGCCTTCGCCGAAATGTTCGACGAAGGCTGCAGCGTTTTCGAGCGGTTTGATGGCGTTCATCTCGCTGTCCCCATGATGAATAACGTGACGAGCTATTCAACGCTGATGGGGGCGCAACGCGAAACTGTAAGAACTGACAGGTACCCCGTCAGTTGGCAAAGCTGCCTTGCACCCGCTCGGCACGCCATTCCAGGGTCTGCGCGCGGTAGCCGGGGCGCAACGGCGGCACCGGCAGGCAGTCGGCCCATTCGGCACCGGGCTGCAACTGCCCTGGCCCTCGATAGCGCGGGGCGTCGTAGTCGTCCTGTACCAGGTTCACGCTGTCGCCAGGGGCGAAGGCCGCCAGGCGCCATTGCAGCTCCACCAGTGGCACGCTGTTGCCGTTCTTCATGCTCACCCGCACCGGCCGGTCGGCTGCGCACTGCTCGGTGTCGTACTGGAAGTGCAAGCCCATGCGCGCCAGCTGCGCCAGTTCGCGGTTGTCTTGCCACAGCACGCTGAGGCCGACCATGGCCAGGCCCGCCAGGGCGACCAGGGAAATGGGCAAGGCTTTTTTCGGGTAGCGCACCAGCAGGAACAGCCAGGCGATGATGAGGAGGGTGCCGATTAGCATGGGGTGACCACAGGTGAATAGACAGGCCTGTCATCCTACCCTGTGACAGCACGGCTTGTGTAGGCGAACCCAGAGCCGGCGCCCATGAAAAAGCCCCTGCCTCACTGGCTGCGGATAGGGGACGCAGCGAATGAGGCAGGGGCTTTCATACCCGCGGTGATGCCTTATTGAGCGATGGTTTTCACCGACACGCCACGCTCGATCGGAGTGGAACGACCGTAGATGTCCTCGAAGCGCTCGATGTCGTCTTCACCCAGGTAGCTGCCCGACTGCACTTCGATGATTTCCAGCGGGATCTTGCCCGGGTTGCGCAGGCGGTGCACCGAGGCGATCGGGATGTAGGTGGACTGGTTTTCGGTGAGCAGGAACACGTTCTCGTCACAGGTGACTTCGGCGGTGCCCGATACCACGATCCAGTGTTCGGCGCGGTGGTGGTGCATCTGCAGGCTCAGGCAGGCGCCCGGCTTGACCGAGATGTGCTTGACCTGGAAGCGGCCACCCATGTCCACCGAGTCGTACGAGCCCCACGGGCGGTACACTTCACAGTGGTTCTGGGTTTCGCTGCGACCCTGTTCGTTGAGGGTGGCGACCATCTGCTTCACGCCCTGGACCTTGTCCTTGTGGGCGATCATCATGGCGTCCTTGGTTTCCACCACTACGATGTTTTCCAGGCCGATCACCGACACCAGCTTGCCGTTGCCGTGGATCATGCAGTTGCGGCTGTCCTGTACCACCACATCGCCCTTGGTGACGTTGCCGTTGCTGTCTTTCTCGTGCACGTCCCACAGCGACGACCAGCAGCCCACGTCGCTCCAGCCGGCAGTCAGCGGCACCACGCAGGCGCGCTGGGTTTTTTCCATCACCGCGTAGTCGATGGAGTTGTCCGGGCAGCAGGCGAAGGTGGCTTCATCGATCTCGATGCTGTCGCCATCCTTCACGCTGCGTTCCAGGGTCAGCATGCAGGTGTCGTAGATGTCCGGGTCATGCTTTTTCAGCTCTTCCAGGAAGCGGCTGGCGCGGAACAGGAACATGCCGCTGTTCCAGAAGTAGCCCCCGGCCTGGACGAATTCGGTGGCGCGTTTTTCGTCCGGTTTTTCCACGAAGTGCGACACGCGGCTGACGCCTTCAGGCAGCAGGGCATCGTTGCTGGACTTGATGTAGCCATAGCCGGTTTCCGGCTTGGTGGCCGGCACGCCAAACAGCACCATCTCGCCACGCTCGGCGGCCACGGTGGCCAGGGCCAGGGCGCGCTGCAGGGCTTTCTGGTCGTCGATGACGTGGTCGGCCGGCAGCACCAGCATCAGTTCGTCGCGGCCTTCGTTGACCAGCTTCATGGCGGTCAGGGCCACGGCCGGCGCGGTGTTGCGGCCGAAGGGTTCCATGAGGATGCCCTGGGTTTCCAGCTTCAGGTTGCTCAGCTGTTCATTGACGATGAAGCGGTGGTCTTTGTTGCAGACCACGATGGGGGTGTCCATGCCTTCGAACACCAGGCGCTCCAGGGTTTGCTGGAACAGGGTGTGCTCGCCGGTCAGGGCCAGGAATTGCTTGGGGAATTGCTTGCGCGAAAGCGGCCACAGACGAGAGCCACTACCACCTGACAAGATCACCGGAATCATGTTGTTTCTCCAATAAAGCGAATGGTTGTTAGACGTTTGCGTTGCCGTTTCTGTCTTGTTTTTGTTCCCTGTCAGCCACCCGCTTTCACGGGTGGCCAACTCGATTCATTCAGCGCGTGGACACCGGGCGCTGTACCCACACCGGCGACAGGCTGGAGCCTTCGCCGGTCACGTACAGCACGGCCGCTTCGCCGCGCTCCAGGGCCACCGGCTTGAGGTCGCTGACCTTCTTGTCGCCTTCGTACAGCGCCAGGCTGACCTTCACCGGGTTGATCTCGCGTTCGCCGGTGCCCTTGGCGGCCACGTCCTTGACCACGTCGGTCTTGCCGTCGGCGGTCTTCAGGGTCAGGGGCTTGTCGCTGAGGTTCTGCACGCGTACCAGCGACTTCTGCTTGTTCTTGAACGGCGGCTCCTCAACCAGTTGCGGGTTGCCGTTGGTGTTGTTGACCACGGTGTAGTAGTGGTCGGAGGCCAGCTTCACCGGCAGGGTCTTGGCGCCTACCTTGGCGCTGTAGTCGCCCTGGGGCAGGAAGCTGAAATCGCTGCTGGCCAGCGGCGCGACTTCGTTGAGGTTGGTGTTGCCGACGCTGGCGCTGACTTCCTGGTTGCTGGCGTTGTAGACGCGAACGAAGGCGGAGCCTTTGGGCGCGGTAGGGCCGTAGAGCGCGGCGTCGCCACCGGCGAACGCCTGGGTGGAGAGCAGGCCGGCAGCGGCGATGACAGCGGCGGCGAGACGGGTTTTGACGGTACGTGCGGTCATGTGCGATTCCTCTTTGCTTGTAAAGTCGAGCGCTCTTGACGAAGGCTCAGTTGGATTGGCCCACAGCCAGGTTCTGGTTGGTGTTCGGGTCTTTTTTCAGCTCGCCGATCCAGTTCGGATCAAAGTCGCTGAGGTCGTTTTTCATCGGCAGATATCGTTCCGGGAATTCCCAGATCAGCACTTGTGGAGGGCTGTTCTTGAATGCGTCGGTTTGCAGGTACTTGAGCATTGGCAGGATCGGGCCGTGGCCGTCTTCGGCGTAATTGACCACGTCGCTGTGCAGCGACTGCTGCAGGGCGCCCAGGAAATTCCAGTGCGGGTTGGCGCTGTAGCTGGTGCCCACCAGGGCGACCGGAATTTCGCTGCCACCGAACAGGGCGTCACCGCTGGCGGCCTTGTCACCGGCCTGGGTGGTGGTGCGCTGGGCCAGTTCATCGGGCTTGGGCAGCAGGTTGCTGAACAGCGGGTCCAGGGGCAGGAAGTTGGTCAGGTCACCCTTGTAGGGCTTGGCCTGCTCGCTGGCGGTGACGAAGGTTTGCGGGTCGCCGCTCAGCGGCGCCTTCTGGGCAATGGCGGTGCTCAGGTTGTGCGCCACCACTTCGGCGCCCATGGGCGTCCAGTGGGTGTCAGTGCGCAGGAACACCTGGCCCTGGGCCTTGGCCTGTTGCAGCGGGGCCAGCAGGTCGGGGGCGAGGATGCCCGCGGCCGCAGCCTGGGCGTGGAACTGCTGGTACAGGTCCTTGTGCAGTTCGGCCGGTGCGGTGGCACCGATGTGTTCGGGGTACAGGCGGGCCTTGGCCGGAACGATGGCCAGTACCAGTTGCACACCGTGTTGCTTGAGCTGGTCACGCACGCCTTTGATCAGGGCGAAGTTGTCGGCCTCGATCTGCTGGCCGCCGGCCACCGGGTCGAACTCCTCGTCGCTGTACAGCCACTGGTCGCGGCCCAGCACCACGCCGGGGCGGCCTTCGTTGAACAGCTTGAAGTCCACCGCGGCCCACAGGTTGGTGCCCAGGCGCTTGATCGGGAACTGGTCGTCGTAGTGGGTTTCCACCGCCTTGGTGAACTTGCCGTTGAGCACGGTCATCTGTGCGGTTCGGTTGAAGCTGGCGAAGCTCCACAGCGACCAGATGCCCAGGCCCAGCAGCACGGCCAGGAACAGCAGAATGTAGAGGATGCGTAATGATCGGGTCATGGTCGGCTCGCTCAAAACTGGAAGTAAAGGAATGGCGAGAAACTCTGCGCCGACAGCTTCAGGATCGAGGCCACGAACAGCAGCAGCACCAGGGCGCGCATCAGGTAGCGGCTCCAGTCCACGGTCCAGTACGAGGCTTGCACCTGATGGCCATGGGCATGGGCGGCCAGGGCAGCCGGGTTGTCGCCCGGGGTGGCGCGGTACAGGCCAGGTTGCGCGGTGGCCGGGCCGTTGGCTTCGGCCACCGGCGCTTTGGCTTTGGGCTTGGGCGGGTTGCTGTACAGGTCACGCAGGCCGAAGAACGCCAGGGTGAGGTAGGCGACCACCAGGGTGGCGACTTGCAGCCCGGTGAGGCTGGCGGCGTTGAGTTCCGACAGGTGCCAGTCGCCGAAGCTGAACATGGCGCCGTACATACGGTAGGCCACGTGCAGGTTCTCGGCGCGGAAGATTACCCAGCCCATGATCACCAGCAGGAAGGTCAGCGCCCAGCGGATGGGGTTCAGCGAGCGTGGCGTGGTGTTGATGCCCAGCAGCCGTTCGATGGCCAGCCAGGCGCCGTGCCAGGCACCCCAGATGATGTAGGTGAAGTTGGCGCCGTGCCACAGGCCGCCCAGCAGCATGGTCAGGAACAGGTTGCGGTAGGTGGCCAGGGTGCCTTTGCGGTTGCCGCCCAGGGTGATGTACAGGTAGTCGCGCAGCCAGGTCGACAGGCTGATGTGCCAGCGGCGCCAGAACTCGGTGATCGACTGGCTGATGTAGGGTTGCTTGAAGTTTTCCATGAAGCGGAAACCCATCATCAGGCCCAGGCCGATGGCCATGTCGCTGTAACCGGAGAAGTCGAAGTACAGTTGCGCGGTATAGGACAGCGCACCCAGCCAGGCGTCGCCGGTGGTGGGGTTGGTCAGCGCGAAGCAGTGGTCCGAGACAGTGGCCAGGGTATCGGCGATGAACACCTTCTTGATGAAGCCCTGCATGAAGCGGGTGGCGCCTTCGCTGAACTTGTCCAGGGTGTGGGTGCGGTTGTTGAACTGGTCCACCAGGTCGGCGAAGCGCAATACCGGCCCGGCGATCAGGTGCGGGAAGATGGCCACGAACGCGGCGAAGTCGATCAGGTTGCGCGTGGCCGGGGTGTCGCCACGGTACACGTCGATGATGTAGCTGATCGATTCGAAAATGTAGAACGAGATGCCGATGGGCAGCAGCACGTGGGTAAGAATGAACGGCTGCATGCCGAACGAGGTAATGATGGCGTTGATGCTTTCCACGCCGAAGTTGGCGTACTTGAAGTAGCCCAGCACGCACAGGTCCACGGCCACGCCCAGCAGCAGCCAGCGCTGCGCGGGTTTGGTGCGGATGCCGGCGGCGCCTACGCGCAGGCCGATCCAGTAGTTCCATAGGGTGACCGCGGCGAACAGCGCCAGGAAATCCACGCGCCACCAGGCGTAGAACACATAGCTGGCGACCAATAACAGCAGGTTGCGGTAACGATTGCCGCACAGGTAGTACAAGCCGAGAAAGACCGGCAAGAACAGGAACAGGAACACGTTAGATGAGAAAACCATCCCGATCTCTCCTTGTTTGATCCATACACAAGGGCCTAAGCCCCCCCAAACCCCCCATTTATTCCAGGGGGTGATTACGTCCGGTTACCGCCTGTAGCCGCTGCCTGACGGCAGCGGCTACAAGTGCTATGAGCCCTTGTTACCTTTCTCATGCTCGGGGTCGTAGACCTTGGTCAGGTCGCCGCCCAGGCGGAAGGTCTTGAACGGCTGGCCTTCATGCTTGCGCTGCAACGCATCGGGTGGGCAGCTGTAAAGGCTGCACCAGGGTTCGAGCCAGGCGAATTTGCTATCCACCTTCAGGTCGGTCATGTCCTGGTCCTTGCCGTTCTTCGCTTCGAAGATGCTCGGGTCTTTCACCCCTGCCAGCACCTTGTCGCCCAGGCGCTTGAGAGCACCATTGTTTTCCTGGCGCAAGTCCACACCGTTGGCCTGGGCAAAGCTGGCGATCATCGACAGCGGTGGCAGGGCGTAGTTGTGGTAGGCCAGGGCGCGCTGCTGGCGCTTGACTTCATTGGGCAGGAAACCGTCGGCATCGACCTGGTTGGCGCCGATCTTGTATTCCTTCACTGCCCAGTCGAACAGGTCGCGGCGGTCCAAAGCCACGGAGGTAGCCATGACCGACCAGGCCGCCCAGTACGAGTGGTTATTGGTGTGGTCCAGCGGCAGGTTGTTCCAGTCGCTTACCACCTGGTCGGCCAGGCGCCCGAACCAGGCTTCGATGACCTGGGTCTGCTGCTGGTGGTTGGCCAGTGGGTGGGAATCGGAGAACTTCAGGCGCACGTAGGCCGAGGCCATGCTACCCAGTGCCCATTTGCGCATGGACTTGCCGGTGTGGTTGAAGTCCTTGGACATCAGCGCGTCGGCCTGGGCCCAGGCGGTCAGCCAGTTCAAGGTGCAGTCCAGTTCCTGCGGGTTGCCGTCGCGCATGTACACCATCACCTGCTTGCTGATGCCGCGCTCCATGTTGGTGATGTCTTTGGTGGCATCACGGAAGGCTTTATCGGACGAGGCATTGAAGGTCGAACGGGTCTTGTCCGAACCTTCGTACTTGCTGCGAAACTGCAGGCTCTGGGTGTAGGGCGCCGGCATGGCCTGGCAGCCCTGGTCGTTGGGGCTGGTCTTGAACTTGTCCACGGCCGCCAGGTAACCCTGTGGCGGGTGCAAGGGCGCGGCAGCCTGGGCGTTGGCGGCGAACATGGCCAGGCCCAACAGGGTCGGGGCCAGCAGGTGCTTGAGTACGTTGGCGCGGTTCATGATTGACCTCACAGTCCGGCTTGGGCGTTCTGTTGTTTCGGTGATTGCTGAACGCCGGGGAAGACGTTGCGCTTGCACACGGTGGCTTCGACTTTCTGCGGTGCCTGCCCGGCGTCCGGGCCTTGCACCTCAAGGGCCAGCAGGTTCTGCGAAGCCCAGTCCTCGTCGTTGCGCAACTCGAAGGCAAAGCGCCCGTCGGTTTCGGATGTTTCGGGTTTCTCGATTTTCAGGTCCTCGTGGCGGCCGTTCAGGTACCAGAGGGTGGCGTGCAGGGTTTTCACCGAGGTGTCGGCGAACTTGATGTCGATCTGGTGGTTGCCGTTGTGCAGGTCCTTGATGCCGTTGCGCCCGTTCACCAGCAGTTCGTTCTTGCCGGTCTTCAGCGTGGCACTGGCTTGCAGTTCGGCCGGCTTGCCTTCGCAACCGTTGTCCAGCATCGACATCATCTGCCGGTAGATGGTCTCCTGGTCCAGGCGGTACAGCGGCGAGAATTCCCAGATGAGGATCTTCGGCGGGTGCTTCTGGAAGTCGTCGCTGCCCAGGTACTGCAGCATCGACCCTTCCAGGCCGCCGCCGGGGAAGGCCACGTTGAGGATGTCGGCGCCAATGTCCTGTTCCAGGAACCCGGAGAAGTTGTAGTTCTTGCCACTGTGGCTGGTGCCCACCAGGGTGATCTGCGGGGTACCGGCGTCGCTGAACAGGTCGCTGTCGGAAGCCTCGCCCTTGGGTTCGGTGGTGAACTGGTCCATGTACTGGATGGCGTAGCTGGTGCCGCACAGCTGGCCTGCCATGTTGTGCAAGGTGCCGGTCTTGCCCATGCGCCCGGACAGGTGGGTTTCGAATTCACGCTTGGGCACGTCGGCGAACGCCGGCATCTTCTTCACGGTCTCGGCCACGATCTTGGCGGTGCGCTGGGCGCCATACGGGGTCCAGTGCTGGTCGCCGCGGAAATAGAAGTCGTGGGCCTGCTGTTCGTTGGTCAGCGGCGACAGGTCCGGCACGTTGTAGCCCATGCTGGCGAAGCGCTTGAGCATGGCCTGGTAGTTTTTCAGCGCCTTGTCGTAGTCGAACTTGTCGCGGTCGGCCGGGAACAGTTTGTTGCGGTCCACCAGGCCACGGGTGGGCTGGTACACCAGCACCAGCTCGATGCCCTTGCTCTTGAACGCGTCGTGCAGTTGCTGCAGGCGGCGGTAGCCTTCGGGGGTGGTGTCGAACTCGGTACGCAGGTCTTCCTGGGTACGGAATAGCCAGTCGCCCTGGGCCTGTACCAGGGTGGTGAAGTTCTGCTGGTAGCGGGTCACGTAGTTCTTGGCGTCATGGGCCGCCGGGCACAGGCTGCAGCAGGGGGCGGCTTCGTATTTGGGCGCGGCGAAGTCCTGGGCCTTGGCGCCGTTGGCGGCCAGCATCGCGGCGGCAAGGCCCGACAGGCTGAGCAGCTTGATCAATGTGGGGTGCATGAAATTCATCCTCAGTCCTGCATTTCGGTCTGGCGTTCGACGGGGTCGATCAGCACGGCTTTTTGTTGGCGTACCATCAGGTCCATGATTTCCGCCTGGCGGTCACCCAGGATGCCGGTGAAGCTGATGCCGCTGGATTTGGTCGGCGCGAGCATCGACACCCGGTACATCTCCACCGACAAGGGCGAGTCGATGGACAATGGCCCGGTACCGTTGCCGGCCAGTTCGCCGCCCACCAGGATCAGCGACACCTGTGCATCGAAGGGGTCGAGCTTGATGTTGCGGTCGGTGTTGCTCAGGTCCTTGATGTGCCCGTACACACCGGTCAGGCCGTTGGCCAGCGCCTTGTTCTCGTAGAGGCGGATGTTGGTGCTGTTGCGCACGCGAATGCCGTGGCGCTTGTTGCCCAGCAGCTCGTTGCCCCACAGCAGGTTGTCGGCGCTCTCGTACAGGGTGATGCCGTCGGTGTGGTTCTTGTAGATCTTGTTGTAGGCCACCAGGTTGCCCACGCTGTTACGGTCGATCACCACGCCCGAGAGATGGTTGTCGTAGCTGCGGTTGTTGATGATGAAGCTGTCGTTCACTTCCCGTGACACGATGATGCCGTGCTTCTTCTTCGTCCCGTACACGGTGTTGTCGGCGATGATCAGGCCGTGGGAACGGTCGTGGGGGTCGATGCCGTAGATGATGTTGTCGTGGTAGGTGTTGCTCTTGACCACGAAGTCGCGGGTTTCATAGCAGTAGAAGCCGTACCACATGTCCGAGAAGGTGCTGCCGATGATCCAGCCGGTGGGCTGGCCGCGGCCCATCTGTGCACTCATGTTCGGGGTGTACTGGGAAATGCTCACGCCGTAGGACTTGGACTGGTTGTAGCCCATGCTCGCCATCACGGTGTTGACCATGTAGGTCTCGGTGCCGCCCCAGGCCAGCAGGAACGGGCGGAACTCCTTGGGCTCGCGGAAGGTGGAGGGGCCGTTGTCAGCCTCGCGCCAGCCCGTTACCCGCGTATCCCGGATGAACAGCTTGCCGTCGTTGACGATGAACGAGCCACCTTCCTGGGACAGGCGCAGCTCCTTGGCCTGCTTGTCGATCTCGAACACGGCGTTGTGCCCGACCACGATCGGCAGCCGTGCCAGGTAGACGCCCGGCGCGGTTTCGCGGATGTACTGCTTGGGCAGCTTCTTGACCAGTTCGGTGAGGTTGACGTAGCCGTCTTCGACGAAAATGGCCTGGGGAATGCCGTGCTGGCGGTTCACCCATTCGGCCATCTTGTTGTCGCCGCCGATGAACTCCTTGAGCACGTCTTCCTGCAGCATGCGCTTGACCATGATCTTGCCCGGCTTGCGACGGTCGATCTTGGCGGCCACGGCCTGGGCGGTGTAGCCCGTCAGGTCGGGCAGTTTCGGCGCCGCCAGTTCCAGCGACTCCGGTGGCGCGGTGGTCACGGTGTAGGTCTTGGCCTGTTGCAAGGTCTTGGCCTCATCGGCCGCCGGCGCGGGCGCAACAGCCGGGTGCGCGGCCGGCGCGCTGGCCAGGGCAGCGCCACTGGCCAGCAGCAGGGCAGTGACCAGCAACGTCCTGGGCAACGGTAATCTGTGGGTGTTCATCATGTCATCGCACTCCCTTCGCAGTCGCATCAGAAGCGCCAGATCACGTCGATGAAGGCGCGGTGCATGTAGCTGTCCACTTCGCTGCCATACGCCGAGCCCGGTTTGAATACACCGGCGCGCAAGCGCACCAGCGCCGATGGCTCGTCGAGGGACTGGCTCAAGGCTGCCGGCAGCAGGCCTTGCTTGAAGTACTTGGACACCACCAGGTCCATTTCCTGGCCCAGGTCCTTGTCCCCGTCAGCCAGTGGTAGCGAGCTGATGGAGGTGACGTCCGTGGGGTTTTCCGGGTCGAAGGTGGTGTTCACCGCGTCCAGGGTGTTGGTGCCGATGCCCTGGTTGCCGTCGACACGCCAGAATTTGTGGTAGATCAGGCTGGCGTCGTATTCGTCGCGCAGTTGCCAGGAGGCGAACAGCGAGGCGGTCTGGGTGTTGGCCATCTCGGCCTGGTAGGCTTCGCCGAAGCGGGCGACGCGGGCACGGGTACCGGTCCAGGTCGAGCGGTTGCTTTGCAGGCCGTTCTGTTCGTAGTCGCGGCTGGCACGCGAGTAGGCGCCGCCTACCTGCCAGTTCGGGTCAAGGTGCACGCGCAGGCCCAGGTCGGTGGCCCAGCCGTTGACGTGGCCGCTGCTCTTGTCGCCGGCCACGGTCTGGCCGTTCACCACGTTGCTGCCGATGCTGTCGCGGTTGCCGGACATGAACGTCAGGCTGCCCCAGTAGTTGATGTTGTTCAGGTTGTCGTGGTTGTAGGCGTCGCTGTCGGCTTCAAGGCCCAGCCAGGTCAGGTCGCCGGTGCTGCTCTTGTCCGAATCGTCGATGGCCTCGCCGGTATGGGGCAGGCTGCCGCTGTCATGGGTGTGGTGGGCGCGCAGGCCGACCCATTGGCCGGGGGTCCACTGGTACGAGACATCGCCGTAAGCGTGCAGCACGTCCTTGTCGCTGGCCGACAGCTCGGTGAGGTCGGTGCGGTATTCGCTGAAGCGCTCGGCAACGCCGGCATGGGCACGCAGCAGGGTGGTGTCGAAGTCCCAGTTCAGGGCTTCGATGTTGGTGTCTTTCCATTCGCCGTCGTCGTTGCGCAGGCGTTGGCGGCCGAACTTCAGGATCTCGCCGGGGTAGGGCGTGAAGCCGCTGTAGCCGACCCAGAATTCGCGCATGGCCAGGTAGTTCTTTTTCTGCTCGCGGCCTTTGGCGGTGCTGTCGCTGGTGACATTGGATTCTTGCAAGGTATCGGTCTGGATGGTGTCGGTGGCGGTGACCAACTGGCCCATCGCATAGGCGCTCCAGTCACCCCATTGGCCGTAGGCCCAAGGGCGCAGGTCCAGGCCCAGGCCGTTGACGTCGCCGCCGGAACGGGTGCCCAGGTCGCGGTCATCTTCCGATTGCAGGGTACCTTTGATCTCGATACCGAAATTCTGGTCGGCGGTCAGTGCCGCCAATGTCGGGCAGGACCACAGGGCGGCGAAGCCGAGGCCGATGCCGGCCTTCATCCATTGGTTCAACTTCATAGCGATTTGTCCTCACCGTCTTCGTCTTCCAGCGTCTGCAGGGCAATGCTGCTGTTCTGGTTCATGGCACCGCGCACTCGCTGTTCTTGCTGCAGCAGTTGCTGGGCCTGGGCGCGCTGGTCAGGTGACAGGGTGGTTTCCAGTTGCGTGGCCAGGTCCAGCACCGGCTGGGCCGGTTCGGGCTGGGCCTTGGCCAGTTGCACGAACAGGTAGGCGTACACCGGGTTTGGCTGGGTGCCACGGCCGCCCGAATACAGCTGGGCCAGGGCGAAGTCGGCGCTGGCCTGGCCACCGCGGGCCGCGACCAGCAGGTTGTCCACGGCCTTCTGTGGCTCGGGTTCGCCCAGGTAGCCACGGCGGTAGATCTGGCCCAGGTAGTAATGAGCGCTGACCTGGGTGGGCGCGGCAGCCTTGAGGTGCTGCTCGGCCTTCTTCGCGTCCGGCAGCACCAGCTTGCCTTCGTAGTAGACCTTGCCCAGCAGTAGCTCGGCGCGCGGCTGGTCGGCGTTGCGGCCCTTGTCCAGGTATTCCATCATCTTGTCGACGTCACCCAGTTCCGGGAAGTCGTACAGCAACTGCGCCAGGCTGACCCACGAGGCCGGGTACACCGGGGCGATCTTTTCCAGCATCGCCTGGGCGGTTTTTTCGTCGGTCTGGCCCAGGGTGGCATCCCCCAGCACGCGAGCGACGGCGTCCACGCGCATCGCTGGAACCGCGCCGCGAGCGTAGGCGGCCTGCAACTGCGCGAGCAAGGCTTGCTGGCGGTCGGTCTGCTGGCGTTTCTGGTACACGGTGGCCAGTTCCACGTAGCACACGTCAGCCACGTTCAAGGCCTTGCGGCACAGGTTTTCGACGTCGTCCAGGTGCTGGTCGTAGGTGCCCTGGATGCGGTACACCAGGACTTGCGCCAGGTTGGCTTCGGCGTAGCCGGCGGCCTGCCACTGGTTGATCTTTTCCTGGGCGTTCACGCCCGGGAAGGTATTGGGGTATTGCAGGTAGAGCATGGCCAGTGGCGTCAGGGTGTTGCCCTCGCCATTGGCAAACGCTTTCTTCAGCAGGCCTTCGGCTTCACGCTGTTCGGCCTCGGTGGGGTGCGGCTTGAGGGCCAGCAGGCGGCCCAGGCGAGCCTGGGCCCGCGGCGAGGTATCGGCCGCGGCGCGGTAGGTGGCCTCGGCCTGGCGCAGTTGCTCGGGGTCGCGGGTGCCCACCTGGATATCGGCCAGGCCCACCTGGGCTTCGGTGTAGCCCAGGTCTGCCAGTTGCTGATAGTTCTGCTGGGCCAGCGCCGTGTCGCCACGTTTCAAGGCTTCGTTGGCCAGACGCTGGTCCGGCAGGCCCGCGCAACCGGCCAGGCCGATGGCGACGGCCAGGCCCAACAGCGCCGATCCTGGCAATATTCTTAGAGTGCTAGCCACAGGTGTTCTCCTCGATTCCGGCTTACTGGCCAGCGGCCATGGCTTTGTCCATCAGCCAGTTCAGCGACGGCCCACGGTCGCTGCTGACATCGACGGCACGGCCGGTGAGGTTGCTGTTCAGTGGCTCGTCGGGCTGGATCTGCACGCGCAGGTCCGAGGACAGGTCCAGTGGGTTGATGCTGGTGGCGTTGACCACCTTGCCGTGGCGTACGGTGTCGTCGCCGGCCACCTGGAAGTTCACCGCGGTGCCCGGGGTGATGTCGCCGAACTGCCGGTAGGCAAAGCGTGCTTCGACGTTGGCGGTGGTGTTGCGCGGTACCAGGGTGAAGATCACATCGCCCTTGCTGGCGTACTGGCCGTCGGCGACCAGTTGCTGGCCCACGGTGCAGTCGCAGGGCGAGGTGAGGGTGCCGGTCATTTGCTTGCCGAACAGTTCGGTGATCTTCTCGGGTTGCAGCTGGTCGGGGTCCAGGTTGCCTTTGAGCACGTCGAGCATGCTGGTGCTGAACGTGGCCAACGGTGCGCCCTTGGGGGCCACGCCGTTGGCGCCTACCAGACTTTGCACAGTGCCGTCGCGTGGCATGGTGATGTTCATCGAGGGCGCCGACACCAGGCCCGCCTGGGCATGGGTCACGAAATACAGGCCATACACCGACTTGAGCACGAAACCGAAAGCTGCCAGGCCCACCACGAACACGCCGGCGCTGAAGGTCACGGCGCGCAGCCGGGCCATGGCCGACTGGCCGGCACCGACTTTCTTGTCGCGGCGGGCCTTGGTGAAGTTGTCACGTTGCAGGGTGCCCAGCACGTCGCCGACGCTGATGATCTCGCCACTCAGGTGCGAGGTGATCAGGTGGCGCATGGTGGCGATGTCCTGCTGTTCCAGGTTCTGGAACTGGCAACCGACACGGCCGGTGGCATCGTTGTAGGAGCGCACCTGGAATTCGATATCCATGCCCAGGCCCAGGGTGTCGATGACGAACATCAGGCGCCCGCGGTGCACTTCGCCTTCTTTCAGCGGCTTGGGCGCGTTGAACGCCAGGCCGCCGGCCGACAGGTCTTCGATGCGAACCTCGATGGTTTCGCGGTTGGGCCCCTGGTAGCGCAGCTTGGCGGGCAGCTTGACCCGGGCATGCTGGCGCTGGGCTTCGGATTCATGCACAACGTTCACGTTCACGGCATTATTCATGGCGGTATTTCCTACTTAATCCATTAGTGTCCGGCTCACACGATCACGAACAGCACAGCGACGAAGATGCTGGCGGCCGAGAACGTCATGGTCCGGGAAGACCAGGTGTTGAACCATTGTTGAAAGCTGGCGAGATCACGTTTGAGCACGGTGGGCTGGCGCGTCCAGGACTGCTTGTCGAGGCGGAAGAAGACATAGATCTTCATCAGTGCGCCGACGATCTGGTTGTAATACAGGATCACCGGATAGGCAGGCCCCACCGAGTGCCCTGAGCACAACAACATGACGGTCAGGATCAATCGGGTGATGCCGATCCACAGCAGGTAACCCAGCAGGAACGCGATGTTGAATTTCAACGTGGCGATGATGGCCACGGTCAGGCCCAGCAGGCTGGTCCACATGGACACACGCTGGTCGAACAGCACGATGCTGGTGAACACCCCCAGGCGGCGCACGCCCAGGCCCAGGGCACGGGAGTTCTGGCGCAGGTTGTTGCCATACCAGCGGTACATCAGTTTGCGGCTGGCCTTCAGGAAGCTCTTTTCCGGCGGGTGTTCCACGGTGTTGATCGCGGCATCCGGCACGTAGAAGGTGTCGTAGCCAAGGCGCATCAGGCTGAACCAGCTCGACTTGTCGTCGCCGGTCAGGAACTTGAAGCGGCCCAGGCGCCAATGTTCAAGCGAGTCGCTTTCCACATCGGCGATGAACTCGGGGTTGGTGACCACGGTGGCGCGGAACACCGACATGCGCCCGGTCATGGTCAGCACGCGCTTGGACAGGGCCATCGAGCACATGTTGATGTGGCGCTGGGCGAAACGCAGCTTGTGCCATTCGCTCATGATGTAGCCGCCGCGCACTTCGCAGAATTCGTTGGTGGTCAGGCCGCCGACGTTTTCGTAGAGCTTGAACCAGGGCACGGTCTTGCGCACGCAGCCCTCGGCCAGCACGGTGTCGCCGTCGATCACCGCCACTACCGCGTTTTCGTCGGGCAGGTGGCGGGAGATGGCACGGAAACCGAAGGCCAGGCCATCGCGCTTGCCGGTACCGGCGATGCGCACGAAGTCCAGGGAGACGCGGTCAGGCGGGGCCATCTTGGCCCACAGCGCCTTGACCAGCAGTTCATCGGACATTTCCACCAGCGAGCAGACCACCGTGGTGGGGTAGCCACACTCGATGGCCTCGCGGATCACCGAGCTGTACACCTGGGCGGTGGTCAGCGCGTCGATGCGAAAACTGGTGACCATCAGGAACACATGGCTGGGGGCGGCGGCGTCGCCCAGTTTCTGCACCTTGCGGCGCAGGTGCGGGTAGACCACGTACAGGAACAGCATGCCCCGCACGAAGTGCGTGGCGCCCATGGAGTAGCGCCAGATACCCACGGCGCCCACCAGGAAAATGAAGTCTTTCGACTGCGAGTCGAAAAGAGTCGTTGGCAACGCCAAGGCGATTGCCATCAGCAATGTCAGGTAGAACAACCATCCGGCGGCCTGGAGAAGACCGTGTTTTAGCCTGTGCATGATCTGCGTCCGTATCGATTGTCGGGCAAGGGGTAGAGCGGGCCTGCCGGCGAACCGGCAGGCCCCGCGGCCTTACCAGCAGATGCCTTCGGTGCGAGCTTCCGGGCAGGTGGTCTTGGGCATGAAGCCCACCAGGTCGATGACCTGCTTGCCGTGCGGCACCGCCTCGACCAGCGAACGGAATTTCTCGTCGCGGTTACCCAGGATGATCACGTCGGAGTTGTTGATCACGCCGTCGAAGTCCGAGTCCAGCAGCGAGGACACGTGCGGGATCTTCGATTCGATGTAGTCCTTGTTGGCACCGTGGACGCGGGCGTATTCGACGTTGCTGTCGTAGATCTTCAGCTCGAAGCCCTTGCCGATCAGCATCTCGGCCAGTTCCACCAGCGGGCTTTCGCGCAGGTCGTCGGTGCCGGCCTTGAAGCTCAGGCCCAGCAGGGCGACCTTGCGCTTGTCGTGGCTGGAGATGATGTCGAAGGCGTTCTGCACCTGGGACACGTTGCTGCGCATCAGCGAGTTGAGCAGCGGGGCATCCACGTCCAGGGAGCTGGCGCGGTAGGTCAGGGCACGCACATCCTTGGGCAGGCACGAACCGCCAAAGGCGAAGCCTGGGCGCATGTAGTACTGGGACAGGTTCAGGGCCTTGTCCTGGCAGACCACGTCCATCACTTCACGGCCATCGACGCCCACGGCCTTGGCGATGTTGCCGATCTCGTTGGCGAAGGTCACCTTGGTGGCGTGCCATACGTTGCAGGTGTACTTGATCATCTCGGCCACTTCGATGTCCTTGCGGATGATCGGTGCGTCGAGTTCTTCGTACAGCGATTGCAGGGCATCGCCAGAGGCCTGGTCGAACTCGCCGATGACGGTCATCGGTGGGTGGTCGTAGTCCTTGATGGCGGTGGATTCCCGCAGGAACTCAGGGTTTACGGCCACGCCGAAGTCGACGCCGGCTTTCTTGCCCGAGCAGTCTTCCAGAATCGGGATGACCACGTTCTTGACGGTGCCTGGCAACACGGTGCTGCGCACGACGATGGTGTGGCGCGACGTCTTTTCACGCAGCACGAAACCGATTTCACGGCACACCGATTCGATGTAGTTGAGTTCCAGGTCGCCATTCTTTTTGCTGGGGGTACCGACGCAGAGCATCGACAGGTCAGTGGCGCGAATGGCCTCCGAAAAGTCGGTGGTACCGCGCAGGCGGCCGCTCTGAATCCCTTGTGCCAGAAGTGCTTCCAGGCCCGGTTCGACGATAGGCGATTTGCCGTTGTTGATTAGGTCAATCTTGGCCTTGGAAATATCCACGCCAACAACGTCGTGACCGCGTGCAGACAGGCAACCGGCACAGACTGCACCGACATAACCCAAACCGAAGATGCTGATACGCATCGCATTCACCTCATGTGTTATCGCGCCGACTCAACAAGTAAGAGCCGGACCGGGTTTTAATTAACCAGCAGTATTCGCGCACTCGGAAACGTGACAAATAGATGTCATGGTCCCGCTTGCAGGCATATTTAAATATTGAGTGCGCACCATAATGCACTCAACAAGAGCAGCGCTTGGCCGTTTAGTGGGCGTGTGCCCTGATGTGTAGCCAGCCTGTATTACAAAGACGACTTCCCAGCTTGCAGTGCCGACTGCGATCTTGGCGGAACGCCAATGAAATCAAGCACTAAGACGCTTTGCAGGAGCTCGGTATACGAGGCTCTGGCCTGGCCAATTCGAAGACTACTTTTGGTGCGTTCTCTCCTGAGATCAACTTTGGGTCATTCACACTCTGTGTAATCAAAGTTTCACGAGCTCCCTGCTCAACACTATTTCCCATCTTGCTGTAGGTCATCTCTCACATGGCGCTCAAGAATCGTTACGGGTGGTATGAGCAGCAGTCTTTGCGATTAGTTCCTGACCCCATTCGCGGCCAATGACAAAATCTTCACGTTTTTCATCTGTACAAATACTTGCACAGTGATAGCACGGTCAGGTTTCGCCCTTTGGATCAGGGGAGTTGCGCGAGCGTCATATTTTTGTGCCAGTACTCAAAAAAAAGTCGTCAAAAAAAGCGAAGTTTCCTGAACCTGAGCTGAATAGCGGACGGCAATCATCTAATTTGACGACTTATTGGCGCCAAAATACTGACCGGTAGTGGCAATGTGGACTTTTTGGTGGGGGTAACGGTGCGCGTTTTGTAGGACAAAAACACGCACCGAAAAGAGGCTTCAGTCGGCGGGATGGTCGCGCAGAAACACCAGATGATCCGGTTTGGAATGGTCGGCACTGAAGTAGTATCCGTGCGCGTCGAAACGCTTCAGTGATTCCACGTCGTTGATGCGTTCCTGGATGACAAAACGGCTCATCATGCCCCGCGCTTTCTTGGCATAGAAACTGATGATCTTGTAGTGGCCGTTCTTCAGGTCCCTGAATTCGGTGTTGATGATGCGTGCCTTCAGAGCCGTTCGCTTCACCGCCGAGAAGTACTCGGTGGAAGCCAGGTTCAGCAGCAGGTCGTCCCCTTGCTCGGCCAGCGCCTCGTTCAGCCATTCGCTGATGCGTGTGCCCCAGAAGGCATACAGGTCCTTGCCACGGGCGTTGGCCAGCTTGGTGCCCATTTCCAGGCGATAGGGCTGCATCAGGTCCAGCGGGCGCAGGAGGCCATACAGGCCGGACAGCATGCGCAAGTGATCTTGGGCATAGGTGAAATCGGCGTCGGCCAGCGTGGTGGCATCGAGCCCGGTGTACACATCCCCCTTGAACGCCAGCAGCGCCTGCTTGGCGTTGTCGGGCGTGAACGCGGGGTTCCAGCTGCCGAAGCGCGCGGCGTTCAGGCCGGCCAGTTTGTCGGACAGGTGCATCAGCTCGCTGATCTGCGCCGGCGCCAGCTCGCGCAGGATCTGGATCAGTTCCTGGCTGTGGTCCAGGTACTGGGGTTGGGTAAAACGGTCGGTGACCGGGGTTGTTTCGTAATCCAGGGTCTTGGCGGGGGAAATCACCGTCAGCATGAAATCGTCTCCATTTATCGTGGGCGCGATTTTAGGGGGTGGGGGCTGGGAACTCCATCTATTAGGGTAATAGCGTTTATGATCCCCACACCCCCGATCATGGAGCGTTCGCCCTTGCGCATTGCCAGCCTGTTCTTCGCCGCCCTTGCCAGCTTCCAGGCCCAGGCCGCCGTGCCGCCTGCCGTGGCCACCATCGACCGCAGCACCTGGCCGGAAACCCTCAGCTCGCCGGCGCTGTTCGACGTGGCTTCGCGGGCCGAGATTCTCATGTTCGCGCACACCCTGCTGCAGTCCGAGGCCCTGGATGACGCCGCCCTGGCCGACCGTCTGGACCTGCGCACGGTGAACATGCCAGCCATCAAGGATCTGCGCCAGCAGCTCTGGCAGCGACTGTGGCAGAACTACAACCAGGCCCAGCAGAGCTGCGGGCAGGACGCTTCCTTCTGTTTCGCCGTCGATAGCCTGGACGACCTGCGCACTCAGGCCAACAACTTCGCGGTAGCCCCTGACTCTTTTTATGCCAACTGGGGAGCGCCGGCACGCGTGTTCGACCTGATCTACCTGGACGAGCTGCTGCGCAAGGCGGCCCTGTCACCACAGATCAGCAGTGAAGTGCTGAAAGTTTCTGCGGATGAAATCAACGGCAGCGACTTCAACGACCGGGTATTCCTGCTCACGTTCGACAGCGGTCCCAGCATTGCGGTCGGCAGCACCGAGTGGGTCGCCGACTTCCTGCGCACCCAGAGCATCAATGCCACGTTCTTCGTTCTGGGGCAGAACTTCGCCGGGCGCCGTGAACAAGGCGAGCCAGGCAGCCTGGAAGCCCTGTACAAGGGCCAATGCGTAGGCATCCAGGGTTGGCAGTACCGCTCACATGCCGACTGGAATGACTGGGAAGGCTCGATCACCCGCACCACCACGGTGGTTGAGAATGAATTGCCCGACAATTATGTACCCCTGTTCCGACCGCCATACGGTACCCGCCGAGCAGACGCGGGGGTGTTCCTGGGGACGCAACAAATGAAGGTGGCCCTCTGGGACATTGACTCGCAGGACAGCAACAGCCAGCTGACGGCCGAGCAGAGTGCTCAGCGGGTGCTGACCTTGATGCTGCTGTGGCGCCACGGGGTCATCGCATTCCACGATACCCAGGCGAAGGTGCAGACGGCATTACCCTGGTTGCTCACGCAGACCGCGCAGGCAGGCATCGGTTGGCAGGAATGTCGGCAATTTCAGTGAACGTCGGGAAACGCCGAGAAAAATAAGCGTGAAGGGCGGGGCTGAAAAGGATTTGAAACAGCGTTGGGGTGGGGTGGACTTTTGACTTTACCGGTGCTTTTCGCCTGCGCCAAGCGTTATTCGTCATGCAGAAAAATAAACTTCAAAAAAGCGTCAAAGTGCTTTTTAACGTCATGGGTTTTGCGGTATTACGAAGACAGATCGCCGAACCCTGCAGCACAGGTGGCGTCACCCGGCCCACCGTCCATTGCAGTTCCGTTCGTCCACAGCCCTCTGGGTCGTGCGGAAACGGCGGTCACTTCGCGGCGCAGCACCGTTCAGGTATTGCGTCGAACGGCTCTCTCAAAGGTGACCGAGTATGGATGATCAAGGACGCACCATTTCTTCCGACAAGCCAATCCTTTATGTGCTCGATACCAATGTACTGATCCACGATCCAAACGCGCTGCTGAATTTCGAAGAACACCACGTCGCCGTCCCCATGACCGTGCTGGAGGAACTGGACAAACTCAAAAGCGGCAAGCAATCGGTGGCTGCCGAATGCCGTCAGGCGATCCGCCTGATCGATCAGACCCTGGGCGATGCCAGCCCGGCCGATGTCGAGCTGGGCGTGCCTATCCAGCGCGGCAAGGGGGCCCCGAAAGGCTTCCTGTCCATCCTCATGACCAAGGGCGGCCCACCCACCACCGTGCTGCCGGGCAACCTCAACGACAACATCATCATCAACCAGCTGGTCGACCTGCACGAGCGCAAGAAGGACTGGGACGTGGTCCTGGTCACCAAAGACATCAACATGCGCCTCAAGGCCCGTGCCTGCGGTATCGCGGCCGAGGACTACAGCACCGACCAGTTGGTGGATGACGTCTCGCTGCTGTCGCGTGGCTACCACGAGATGACCGGCTCCTTCTGGGACCGCGTCAGCAAGGTCGAGACCCGCCAGGACCACGGCCGCACCTGGCACCGCGTGCAATTGCAGGAGCAGTTGCCCGCCGTGCACATCAATGAATTCATCATTGATGAACAGGGGTTCGTGGGCTGGATCAAGGGCGTGAAAGACGACGAACTGATGCTGCTGGACCTGCACCAGGAGCCGTTGCTGCACCAGGAAGCCTGGGGCCTGAAACCCCGTGACATCCACCAGGCGTTGGCGCTGTTCGCCTTGCTCGACCCGGACATCCACCTGGTCAACCTGACCGGCGCCGCCGGTTCCGGCAAAACCATCCTGGCCCTGGCCGCGGCCATCGAGCAGACCATGGTCAGCAAGCGCTACCGGCGCATCATCGCCACCCGCAGCGTGCAGGGGCTGGACCAGGAAATCGGCTTCCTGCCGGGCACCGAAGCCGAGAAGATGGAGCCTTGGCTGGGCGCCATCACCGATAACCTCGAAGCGTTGCACATGGACGATGAGAACACCCATGGCAGTGTCGATTACATCCTCAGCAAGGTGCCGCTGCAGTTCAAATCCCTGAACTACATTCGCGGCCGCTCGTTCCAGCAGAGCCTGATCCTGATCGACGAATGCCAGAACCTGACCCCGCACCAGATGAAAACCATCATCACCCGTGCCGGTGCCGGTTCCAAGGTGATCTGCTTGGGCAACCTCGCGCAGATCGACACCCCATACCTGTCGGCGCCCAGCTCGGGCCTCACCTACCTGACCGAGCGTTTCAAGGACTTCCCCAACGGCGTGCACATTACCCTGCAAGGCGTACCGCGCTCGATACTGGCCGAGTACGCGGAGTCGCATCTGTAACCCATGCCCAAGGCATCGCCCGCTCCCGTACGGGGCGGGCGGTGGCCTTTTACCCGTCGAACGCTTCTTCGCGGCGCTGCGCGCCTTCCTCGATGATAAATCGGTAGCTGCGCCCAGTCTGTTTTTCGAATACCAGGCGTCTGCCCGGCAGCACGTGGTGCTTGGTGGGTGGCCGACAGTCCTTGCCGTCCATGGAGCAATCGTTGAAGTGGTCGATCACCACCGTGGCGTTACCGCCGTTGGGCACGATGAAGCGCTGGGGCTCATGAACCACCTGGGTGTCATAGCGCGCTTGGGCCGGTTTCACGAACACTACCGCGCCGTAGCCGGCCAGAATACTCACCCCGGCCTGGAGTGAGTCGTCATATTCCCGTGCTTCCTCGACCGTGAGCCCGAAACCGTCATTGATCTCCGGCAATACCGGGATAAACCGCAAGCGGAAGTAGCGTTCCCTGTCCCGCGTCCCGCGGTACAGCAGGCGCACCTGCTGCATGCCCTTGGCTGGCACGATCAGCCGCGCCGGGCTGGCCACCAACGCGCGTTCATCCACCCCCAGCCCGTCCATCGACACCTCGGTGGCCTTGCCGTCGGCGCCATAAACCAGTTCGGCGACCATCACCTTGACGAAGGCCGTGCGGTCGCCGCCGTTGTAGATCTTTTTCAGCGATGTGCTGCGCTGTGGGTCCAGATAATCGTAAAGGCTGCCGATGTTCAGTTCCGGGCCGGCCTGAACGGAGAGTGACATCAAGCCAAGCAGTAACAGCGCGTATTTCATGGAAGCGACCTCAAGGGTTGGCGTCGAATATCAGGATGATGTTGCCTTGGTACTTTTCACCCCGGTACCGGATCATCGCGGCCAGGTTGCTGCCGTCCACGTCAAAATGCAGCGTGCCGGGCTGACTGGACGCCTGGGCGGGGGGCGTGATCAACGTGGCGTTGGCCGCGCCCACATACAGACGGGCACGCTCTACGGCCTGGGGTCCCATGCTGAACGTCCCGGGCAGGGTGAGGGCAGTGGTGACCGGTACGTATTCGTCCAGACGCGGATGTTTCATGGCGCAGCGGGCGTTGCTCACGTACTGGCAGGTGAGGTACACGGCAAAGGTACCGCTGGCCCACAACCGCAGTGGCGCGTTGTGGTACAGGCGCTCGGGCAGTCGGTTGGTCATCAGGTAACTCTGCCAGCCGCCGGGCGGGTTCAGCGCCACTTCGGTATTGGCGGCGGGCAGGTCCACGCGGATGTCGTGCATCACGGTGAACCGGTAGCGGAAGGTAATGGTGTCGCCGCCCTCGCGGAGGGTGCCGAAGTCGAACCCTTCTCCTGCCAGCAGGGGGTAGTCGACGGTGCCCTCCCAGGTGCCCGGGCTTAGGGTGGCTACCTCCGGGAATTGCGGCTCGAACGCTACGCCATTGTCACTGATGACCACCTCCTCTATCCGCCCGTTGCCTGTGGCCATGCTGCTGCAAGGAGCGGGATTGGTGGGCGAGGACACTATCCACAGGTATTGGGTCCAGCCGCCGCCGTCGATGGGGCTGCTGGCCCTGGAACAACCGCCGGTGACATCGATCAGCATGGTCACTCCGGACAGGTAGGTAACCTTCTGGCTGATGGAGCTGAAGGTCATGTTCATGGTGGCCGTTTCGCCGTTGCTCAGGTTACGCAAGGTCAACTGCCGCTTGGGGGGCAGGTGAGCGTAGACCCTGTCCCGGGCATTGGTGGAAGCGAGGTCGACGGATTTGCTGAAGCTGCCGGGCAAATCGACCGTCCACCTGACGTTGCAGTAACCAGGGCCGAACCGGTTGCAGAAGGCTGCCTGCGGGGTGGTATTGACGTATTTGCTGCCCTCTACCCGAGCAGTGACCAAAACCTCGGCGGCACTGGCCCACGGTCCGGCCAGGCAGGCCATGGCGAGGGCGAGGCCAAGTGCCGCGCGGGTGAGCATGGCCCCGGGCCGTCTGAACATGTTCTTCATCCTGCGTCCTCTTCGTCGTTCACCCCAGCTGCGGCCAGGTTATCGGGGCTGCAGCGCTGGTCGCCGACCAACAGCACCTCGTTTTCGCGGCGGGTGTTCTTGCCGTCGAGTTTGAGCAGGCACAGGTGGGTGCCGCGGTGGCGCACTTCCAGCGTTGGGGTCGATTCGCTCATTTCCACCGCGAAGAAGCCGTCCGCTTCGCTCAGCCCGCGGCTGGCATGGTTGATCACCAGTGCGCCCTTGATAGGGGCGCCACCGGCATCGAGCAGGCGCCCCAGCACGGTCACCGTGCGCATGATGCGTACCTTCTTGTAGGCGACACCGCCGCGGTTGAGGTGGTAGCTCAGGCTCGTGGGTTGAAGGGTTGCGGCATGGGCATGGGGGCCGTCGAAGTCCAGATTGACCTGCCCGGGGCGGTAGGCGCTGACCGGGATGATATTGCGCCCCGGGCGTAGTTCGGCGCTGGGACCGTTGCGGTCGTCGGCGCGCAGCCTGACGGCGTCGAAGTCGGTCTCCACATCAACGATCATGCCCGCCTCATAGGGTTGCAGGTCACCGCTGATAGCCATTTTTCCTGCGCCCAGGGCCACGGTGCTCTCCAGGTTGATGCCTGCGCTCAGCTCATTGTCGTAGGATGAGTTCTGCAGGTAGGAATCGCCATATACCGCGCGGTTCTGGACCTGCGCCATCGCCGCCAGTCCCGTGCCATAGCGATCCGCGCTGACGGTACCCAGCACATTGCGTAAGGTGTGGTGTTCTACCGGTTGCTGGTAGGTGATTGAGACGTTCTGGTCGCGTGTGCCGTCTCGGGCCGTGGTGGTGCCCAGGGTGCCGGACAGTCGGCGACCGTCAGTGCCCAAGCTCATGCTCAGGGTGAGATTGACACCACGGTTACGCTCGCCGTTGGTGCCTGGGGTGGCGGGTCGGTCGAACACCGACGCTCGCCAATGGGCGTTGGAACCCAGCAACCGTCCGTGATACATCAGGCCCAGGTCCAATGAGGTACCACCGTACAGTCCATCGCTGCGGCCGACCCGAGCAGTGGTGCTGATTCTGCTGTCCACCCGATGCAGCCACGACAGCGAGCTCTGCGTGACAACCTGGTCAGGCGGGCGCTGCCGTTCGCCAATTAGCCTTGGGTAGCGCTGCCAGCTCTGGCTCTGGCTCAAGACCAGGTTGCCGGCGGCGTAGGTCCATAAGCCTTGCAGGTCATAGCCCTGGCCATGGTGATCGGTCTGGAACAGGTTGGCGTACAACTTGAGGCTGTTGGCCGCATCCCAGTCGATCGAGGTGCCGTACTGGTCGTAGCCACTGACCTGCTGTAGATATCCACCCACCACGACCCGCGAGTGCAGCAAGTAGTTGAACAACGCACCCGCACTGAGGCTGTGGTCGTTGTCGTCTTCCCAATTGCTGAGCAGCGTGCTTCGTTGCCCCAGGTAGAGGTTGTAGCGCCAGCGCTCCAGGGGGTTATGCCAGTTCGCGGGTTTGTAGATGAACGCCTCGTTGCTGGCTGTGACTTGGCCGTCTTCCAGCACTCGCACCTCCACGTCATAAATACCCCCAGGTAGTACCCTGGTATCGATGGCTTGCAGACCGGGTTGCACAGGCTGGCTGTTGATCAATACGCCGTCACGGTAGATTTCTACCACGCCAGGCCGGTTGGGAGTGACATGGATGGGGGTTGCGGAGGGGCTCGCGTTATTGACCGCCAGACTGTCGCTGGTGCCATACATCAGGCCCAGCGTGGTATCGGGCGTGTCACCCAGCAGGCGTGGCTGGCGCACCAAGCCTTGGGCATTCGGGGTGAAATAGCCGAGGCGGTAGAAGCGGTCCTGGTCCAGTCGTTCGGCATAAAGCTGGTCCAGGCGGTGCCGGGTCCGGTCCAGGCTGTCGCTGCTACGATCTACCTGGGCCTGGCCCAGGGTGGTCCAGGCGCCCAGGCTGCCCTTGCCTTGCAGGGCGTAGCGGCCGTTCTGCTCGCGATCACCGCCGGCGATGTTGAGCTGGTTGCGCAAGAGCAGGCCATGGCTGCCGTGGGCAGGTGGGGCGTGGTAAAGCGCCGCGGTAGTGGGCTGCTCCACGGCCTGGGTCAGAATCGAGAGTTGCGAATTGCTGAGGTCGTAGTGCAGGGCCACCAGGCCGTTATCGCAGTGCTGGCTACAGTTGCCCAGGGGTTTTGCCGTGGCGAGATACTGGGCCCAGCGCTGGCGCTGGCTGTCGGGTTCCTGACTGTCCTCGGTGGCGGTGAACTCGATCAGTTGCACTTGCTCACGGCGGTCCAGGGTGATCATGGCTTCGCCCAGCAACCGGCTGTCCAGGTCGACGCGCACTGCCAGGGGCACTTCGAAGAAATGCTCGGAGAATTCGCGCGGCAGTCCTTCGGCCTGGCTGAGCAGGCCTGACGGCGCGCGCGGCGCAGGCACGCTGTCCGCCCAGGCGGGTGCGATTGGCAGGGTCAGCAACAGCAGGGCCATTGCCGTGCGTTCGGCTTTCGCCAAGGTGCAGGTGATCAACATAGGTTTACACAGGCGAAGGGCCGCCGAACCTGCCGCTGGGGCAAGGGCAGGCTGGAGGGCAAGGGGTATTCAGGAAGGGGCAGGGCTCATCGACTCACGGGTCCGGCGTTTCAAAGACGACGTTGACGATGCCCTGATAGTTACCGGCCACGTACCCGGTGCCAGGTTTCGCGCCGGCGGTCACGCGGAAGTCGACGACGGTGCCCGCCGACGCATCAGCGGCAGCGACCACGTCCTGTCCGGCCAGCGTCAAGTTCTTGCCGCCCACCGAAACGGTCAACGGAATGCTGTTGGTGCCGCTGGTCATGGACGCCTGGTTCAGTACCTTGGCCTGGATGGCACCCGTGCTGCTCTTGACCGATAGTTGCTTGTGGATGGGTTCAAGGCCGCCGTCCGCGGGGCGGAAGCTCATGTTTTGCGGGTCGTTCATCCAGTTGCCACCCAGTGGTTCCACGTAGAAGGTATCGGTGGGGATCGTGGCGGTGACGGTGACGGTGTGGTCGATGCGCTGTGCGGCAAATGCTGAACCGGCGACCAGCAGGGCCAAGGGTAAAGCGAGCAAGCTGCGTTTCATGGGTTGAAAACTCCTGTCAGGGTGAGGTCGCGATGGCGTGGCAGTGCCATGGGGCATGCTTGCCAACAGACAGTTAAGAATTGTCCAGTGGGCGGATCAGTAGGAAAGTCGGACAAATCCCAAACTTTCTGCGAAATTTCCTACAGGCGCTTCAAGGGGCTCATGCACGGTTCGGGCATCGGGTTTACAATCGAACATTCATTCTCAGGAGCAGGCCCCGTGCTGACCCATCTCGATTCCCAAGGCCGTGCCAACATGGTTGATGTCACCGACAAGGCGGTGACGTCACGTGAAGCGGTGGCCGAGGCCCGGGTGCGGATGCGCCCGCAAACGCTGAAAATGATCGTCGACGGCGAGCACCCCAAGGGCGACGTGTTCGCCGTGGCGCGTATCGCCGGCATCCAGGCGGCAAAGAAGACCAGTGACCTGATTCCCCTGTGCCACCCGCTGATGCTCACCAGCGTCAAGGTCGAGCTGAGCGCCGACGGCGAAGACGCCGTGCTGATCCGCGCCCGCTGCAAGCTGGCCGGGCAGACCGGGGTGGAAATGGAGGCGTTGACGGCCGCCAGCATCGCCGCCTTGACGATCTATGACATGTGCAAGGCCGTGGACAAGGGCATGGTCATCGACACCGTGCGGCTGCTGGAAAAGCTCGGCGGCAAGAGCGGCCACTACCAGGCGGACCCGGCATGAAGATCAAGGTGGTGTACTTTGCTCGTTACCGGGAAGCCATGGGCATGGATGGCGAGGAATTGGTGGGTACTTTCGCTACCCTGGCGGACGTGCGCCAGGAGTTGCTGGAGCGTGGCGGCAACTGGAGCGTGCTGGGCGAGAGCGCTGTGATGTGCGCCCGCAACCAGGATCTGTGCAAGCTCGAAGAGCCGGTAGCCGACGGCGATGAAGTGGCTTTCTTTCCACCCGTGACCGGAGGCTGACCATGGCCGTGCGAGTTCAGCCAGGCGCATTCGACCCCGGGGCCGAGGTCAATGCCATGCACGCAGCCAACGTCGGCGTCGGCGCGGTGGTGAGTTTCGTCGGGTATGTGCGCGACTTCAACGATGGGCTGGAGGTGTCAGGGATGTTCCTGGAACACTACCCGGGCATGACCGAAAAGGCCCTGGGCAAGATCATCGTCGAGGCCGAGCAGCGCTGGCCGTTGCTCAAGGTCGAAGTGTTGCACCGCATCGGCGCCCTCGAGCCGGGGGAGCCGATCGTGTTCGTCGGCGTGGCAAGCGCCCACCGCCAGGCGGCGTTCGATGCCTGCAACTTCATCATGGATTACCTGAAGACCCGCGCGCCGTTCTGGAAGAAAGAGCAGACCACCCACGGTGAGCGGTGGGTAGACGGCAAGGCCAGCGACGACCAGGCGGCCGAACGCTGGCAGCAGCGGTAATCGTTCCCGAGCGTTGCTCGGGAAGCAGGCGGTCAGGAATGCTTGCGCTGCACCGGCCGCAACAGTTCGGTCGGCGGCATCTCGCAGCTGATCTTGCGCCCCAGCAGCGCCTCGATCGACGGCAGCTGATAGGAGTCGTCCTCGCCGGCAAAGCTGATCGACACACCGTTCGCCCCCGCGCGGCCGGTGCGACCAATGCGGTGCACGTAGTCGTCCGGGTCTTCCGGCAGGGTGAAGTTGATCACATGGCTGATGCCGTCGATGTGGATGCCACGGCCGGCCACGTCGGTGGCCACCAGCACGCGGATCTTGCCTTCGCGGAAGCCTTCCAGGGTCTTGATGCGCTTGTGCTGCGGCACGTCGCCTGACAGCTGCGCGGCGTTGACGCCGTCACGCACCAGCTTTTCCTCGATGCGCCGTACCTCGTCCTTGCGGTTGGCGAACACCATCACCCGCTCCCAGCCGTTGTCGTTGACCAGGTTGTACAGCAGCTTGTACTTGTCGCTGCCGGCCACGGCGTAGACATGCTGCTCCACGGTTTCGCTGGCGACGTTCTCTGGCTCGATCTCGACGATGGCAGGGTCGGTGGTCCACTGCTTGGCCAGGTTCATCACGTCGTCGGTGAAGGTGGCGGAGAACAGCAGGGTCTGGCGCTCGCTTTTCGGCGGGGTCTGGCGAATGATCTGGCGGACCTGTGGAATGAAACCCATGTCCAGCATGCGATCGGCTTCGTCCAGCACCATCACCTCGACCATGTCCAGGTGCACCTCGCCGCGCTGGTTGAAGTCCAGCAGGCGGCCAGGGGTAGCGACCAGGATGTCGCAGTGGCGGGCTTCCAGCTGCTTGAGCTGCTTGTCGAAGTCCATGCCACCGACGAAGGTCATGACGTTCAGGCCGGTGTACTTGGTCAGCGCCGCGGCGTCCTTGGCGATCTGCACCACGAGTTCGCGGGTCGGGGCGATGATCAATGCCCGCGGCTCGCCCATGTAGCGTTCCTTGGGCGGTGGGGTCTGCTGCAACTGGGTGATGATCGAGATCAGGAACGCGGCGGTCTTGCCGGTACCGGTCTGGGCCCGGCCGATCGCGTCCTTGCCCTTGAGGGTAAAGCCCAGCACCTGCGCCTGGATCGGCGTGCAGTAGGGGAACCCCAGGTCATGAATGGCGTGCATCAGGTCCGCGGATAGCTTGAAGTCGTGAAAGCGGGTCTTGCCTTCCTGCGGTTCGACCTTGAACTCTTCCAGTTTCCACAGGGCGCGGGGAGGCTTGGGCTTGCGCTCGCGAGGGGAGGGTTTGACCCGCTCGGCGTCCAGGTTTGGCTGGGGGGCGACGGCAGTTGCTTCCCGTGCTGGCGCCAGCACGACAGGGGCTGGGGCCTCTGGCTCCGGCGGTTGGGGGATGGCCGCTTCCCGAGCCGGGCTCGGTGCCACAGGAGCAGTCATTTCGGCTGCGAGCGGCTCAGCCCCGCTTTTTCCGAACAGGTTCTTGAGTGCTTTGAGCACGGTCTTCTCATTAATTGGTTAAGGAATGTACGCCGGGCAGTGTAATGCAAGAATCGGGCGCGGTGTAGCAGCGGCCGCATGGCCGCGTCACAAGCGCCCAGGTTACCAGGCGAGGCGCGGGGCGCTGGGCGCAGCCTGGCGGCAGCCGCTGCGGATCACGCCAGTTTTTTGCCCAGCCAGGTGGCGATGTCGCGAATTTCCTCGATCACCACCTCATGCCCCATGGGGTACTCGTGCCATTCAAGCTGCACGCCTTGGACGGCGAGGAAGTCGTGAGCCATGCGCCCCATGGCGTGGAATACCACCTCGTCCTGGGTGCCGTGCAGGCACAGCACCGGCGTGGCCTTCTGGGCTGCACTGGGTCGCACGCCATCATGGAACCCGGGCGCATAGGTAGACAGGGCGAGCACGCCGCCCAACGTCCCGGGGTATCGGGAAAACGCCGTGTGGTACACCACTGCGCCGCCCTGGGAGAACCCGGCGATGAATACGCGTGAGGCCGGGACGCCCGCGGCCACTTGCGCTTCGATCAAGCCCTTGACCATGTCGGCGGACTCATCCAGCTGGTGTTCGTCAATGGCCCGCGCGGGCGTCATTGCCTTTATGTCGTACCAGCTCGGCATTTCATAGCCGCCGTTGATGGTCACTGGCCGCTTAGGCGCCTGGGGCAGGATGAACCGGGTGCTGGGCAGGTTGGCCTGCAGCGCTTCGGCCACTGGCAGGAAGTCGTAGCGGTCGGCGCCAAGGCCGTGCAACCAGATCACACAGGCATCGGCCGGCTGGGTAGGTTCGAGGATCATCGGGTTGCTCATGGCTGCTCCAAAAAAGTGCGAACGCTCCCATAAAGTGCGTTGCAAAGGGGCGTATCAGGGCGATACAGGAAAAAGATGTCGCACGGTGGCAAGTTTTCCCATTGACGAGGGCTGAAACGCTTGCGCGCTGTAACGTGGTACGCGCTTTGCTATGTATCCGCCAAGTGGAAGGAAAACCCCATCCGGTAACACTAACAGGCTGGGAGCCGGGAGGCCAAAGCGGTTCAACCGCCATTGGGTGGTCTACCTTCCACGGGTCACGCGAAACGACAGGGGCGAAGCATAACGCCTCATCTGTTCGACCGATCAAGGAGCCGTGAGTTTGCACAACGCCCGAAGGCGGCCTGCGCTCACACAATCAAAAAATGAGTCCTGAAACGCTTGACCCAAAAACAAGCCGGCACGGGGTCGAAATCGCCTCAAAAGGGTGCGACAGGACACACGCTCTACACAACAAGAGCAATTTGGAGGTTTGAATGAAAATGCTGAAATCCACCCTGGCTGTCCTGACTGCCGCCACCGTTCTGGGGGTAAGCGGTTTCGCCCAGGCAGGCGCCACTCTGGACGCGATTCAGAAGAAAGGTTTCATTCAGTGCGGCGTCAGTGACGGCTTGCCTGGCTTCTCGGTTCCGGACTCCACCGGCAAGATCCAGGGCATCGACGCCGACGTCTGCCGCGCCGTGGCCGCCGCCGTGTTCGGTGATGCTACCAAGGTCAAGTTCAGCCAGCTGAACGCCAAGGAGCGCTTCACCGCCTTGCAGTCCGGTGAAATCGATGTGCTGTCGCGCAACACCACCTGGACCAGCTCCCGTGACGCCGGCATGGGCCTGATGTTCACCGGTGTCACCTATTACGACGGCGTGGGCTTCCTGGCCAACAAGAAACTGGGCGTCAAGAGTGCCAAGGAACTGGACGGTGCAACCATCTGCATCCAGGCCGGTACGACCACCGAACTGAACGTGTCGGACTACTTCCGCGCCAATGGCCTGAAGTACACCCCGATCACCTTCGACACCTCCGATGAAAGCGCCAAGTCCCTGGAAAGCGGCCGTTGCGACGTGCTGACCTCCGACAAATCGCAGCTTTACGCACAGCGTTCCAAGCTGGGTACGCCGGGCGACTACGTGGTATTGCCGGAAACCATCTCCAAGGAGCCTCTGGGCCCGGTCGTGCGCAAGGGCGACGAAGAGTGGTTCAGCATCGTCAAGTGGACCCTGTTCGCCATGCTCAACGCTGAAGAGGCAGGCATCACGTCCAAGAACGTGATGGAAGAAGCCAAGTCCACCAAAAACCCTGACGTGGCGCGCCTGCTGGGCGGCGACGGCGAGTATGGCAAGGACCTGAAGCTGCCCAAGGACTGGGTCGTGAAGATCGTTTCGCAAGTGGGCAACTACGGCGAAGTGTTCGAGAAAAACCTGGGCAAGAGCACGCCGCTGGCCATTGACCGCGGTTTGAACGCCCTGTGGAACAACGGCGGTATCCAGTACGCACCACCCGTACGTTAAGCCGGCCCCGCGCCTGGCGGCCCGTATGCCGCCAGGCGCTGTTACATTCCCTTTCTTCCGGGGCACTTCATGCAAAATCAAATCGGCGCACCCAAAGGGTTTTCCCTGACCGATCCACGTGTGCGTGCGTGGCTATTCCAGATCATCACCATCGTGGTGGTGGTCAGCCTGGGCTGGTACCTGTTCCACAACACCCAGACCAACCTGCAACATCGCGGCATCACTTCCGGTTTCGACTTCCTTGAACGCAGTGCCGGCTTCGGCATCGCCCAGCACCTGATCGACTACACCGAGTCGGACAGCTACGCGCGAGTGTTCGTCATCGGCCTGCTCAACACCCTGCTGGTGACCTTCATCGGCGTCATCCTGGCTACCTTGCTGGGTTTTATCATCGGCGTGGCACGGCTGTCGCCGAACTGGATGATCAGCAAGCTGGCCACTGTGTACGTGGAAACCTTCCGCAACATTCCGCCGCTGCTGCAAATTCTGTTCTGGTATTTCGCCGTGTTCCTGACCATGCCAGGGCCACGGGGCAGCCATAACCTGTGGAACATGTTCTACGTCAGTAACCGCGGGCTGAACATGCCTGCCGCCCTCAAGGCAGATGGCATGTGGCCGTTCCTGATTGCCGTGGTGGTGGCGTTCGTGGCCATTGGCGTGATGGTCAAGTGGGCCAACAAGCGTTTCGAAGACACCGGCGTGCCGTTCCACAAGTTCTGGGCCGGCCTTGGCCTGCTGGTGGTTATCCCGGCGTTGAGCGTGCTGGTGTTCGGCAGCCCCGTGCATTGGGAAATGCCAGAGCTGCGCGGCTTCAACTTCGTCGGTGGCTGGGTGATGATCCCGGAACTGCTGGCCCTGACCCTGGCCCTGACGGTGTACACCGCGGCGTTCATTGCCGAGATCGTGCGTTCGGGCATCAAGTCGGTGAGCCACGGCCAGACCGAGGCAGCGCGCTCCCTGGGCCTGCGCCCCGGGCCGACACTGCGCAAGGTGATCATCCCCCAGGCGCTGCGGGTCATCATTCCGCCGCTGACCAGCCAGTACCTGAACCTGGCGAAGAACTCTTCCCTGGCCGCCGGTATCGGCTACCCGGAAATGGTCTCGCTGTTCGCCGGCACGGTGCTCAACCAGACCGGCCAGGCCATCGAAGTCATCGCCATTACCATGAGCGTGTACCTGGCGATCAGCATCAGCATTTCCTTGCTGATGAACTGGTACAACAAGCGCATTGCGCTGATCGAGCGGTGAGGAAACGCCCATGACGACGTCGCACGTATTCAAACCCAATATGCCCCCGCCCAACCTGGCGGTCGGCCCTGTCGCCTGGATGCGCACCAACCTGTTTTCCAGCTGGTTCAACACCCTGTTGACCCTGCTGGCGCTGTACCTGATCTACCTGATCGTGCCGCCGCTGCTGAGCTGGGCGTTCCTGGACGCCAACTGGGTGGGCACCACCCGCGAAGACTGCACCAAGGCGGGCGCCTGCTGGGTGTTCATCGAGCAGCGCTTCGGCCAGTTCATGTACGGTTACTACCCGCCTGAACTGCGCTGGCGCGTGGACCTGACCGTGTGGCTGGCCGTGCTGGGCGCCGCGCCGCTGTTCATCCCGCGCATCCCGCGCAAGGTGGTGTACGGCCTGAGCTTCCTGGTGGTCTACCCGATCGTTGCCTTCATCCTGCTGCGCGGTGGTTTCTTCGGCCTGGAGAACGTGGCGACCAGCCAATGGGGCGGCCTGATGCTGACCCTGGTGATTGCCACCGTGGGCATCGCCGGCGCCTTGCCGCTGGGTATTGTGCTGGCCCTGGGCCGGCGCTCGAAGATGCCGGCGGTGAAGGTGGTGTGCGTGACCTTCATCGAGTTCTGGCGCGGCGTGCCGTTGATTACCGTGCTGTTCATGTCCTCG
The DNA here is from genome assembly GCF_013374995.1 of Pseudomonas eucalypticola. Classification (NCBI taxonomy): domain Bacteria; kingdom Pseudomonadati; phylum Pseudomonadota; class Gammaproteobacteria; order Pseudomonadales; family Pseudomonadaceae; genus Pseudomonas; species Pseudomonas eucalypticola. The sequence goes on from NZ_CP056030.1 coordinate 1,111,158, forward strand.
GTGATGCTGCCGTTGTTCCTGCCCGAAGGCATGAGCTTCGACAAGCTGCTGCGAGCGCTGATCGGCGTCATCATGTTCCAGTCGGCCTACGTGGCCGAGGTGGTGCGTGGCGGCCTGCAGGCGATTCCCAAGGGTCAGTACGAAGCCGCTTCGGCCATGGGCCTGGGTTACTGGCGCAGCATGGGCCTGGTGATTCTGCCGCAAGCGCTCAAGCTGGTGATTCCGGGTATCGTCAATACCCTGATCGCGTTGTTCAAGGACACGAGCCTGGTGATCATCATCGGCCTGTTCGACCTGCTCAACAGCGTCAAGCAAGCCGCCGCCGACCCCAAATGGCTGGGCATGGCCACCGAAGGCTATGTGTTTGCCGCCGTCGTTTTCTGGATTTTCTGTTTCAGTATGTCCCGCTACTCCGTGCACCTGGAGCGCAAGCTGGACACTGGCCACAAGCGCTAGGAGTGTCATCATGAGCGAAGCAATCAAACAGCCTGTGGGCGCCGATGGCATTATCCAGATGCAGGGCGTGAACAAGTGGTATGGCCAGTTCCACGTATTGAAAGACATCAACCTGAACGTCAGGCAGGGCGAGCGTATCGTGCTGTGCGGCCCGTCGGGCTCGGGCAAATCCACCACCATCCGCTGCCTCAACCGCCTGGAAGAGCACCAGCAGGGCCGCATCGTGGTCGATGGCGTGGAGCTGACCAACGACCTCAAGCAGATCGAAGCGATCCGCCGGGAAGTGGGCATGGTGTTCCAGCACTTCAACCTGTTCCCGCACCTGACCATTCTGCAGAACTGCACCCTGGCCCCCATGTGGGTGCGCAAGATGCCCAAGCGCAAGGCCGAGGAAATCGCCATGCATTACCTGGAGCGCGTGCGTATCCCGGAGCAGGCCAACAAGTTTCCGGGCCAGCTCTCCGGTGGTCAGCAGCAGCGCGTGGCCATCGCCCGGGCCCTGTGCATGAAGCCCAAGATCATGCTGTTCGACGAGCCGACCTCGGCGCTGGACCCGGAAATGGTGAAAGAAGTACTCGACACCATGATCGGTCTGGCCGAAGACGGCATGACCATGCTGTGCGTGACCCACGAAATGGGCTTCGCCCGCACCGTGGCCAACCGCGTGATCTTCATGGACAAGGGTGAGATCGTCGAGCAGGCAGCACCCAATGACTTCTTCGACAACCCGCAGAACGAGCGGACGAAGTTGTTCTTGAGTCAGATTTTGCACTGACCTACCCCTCCCAGAACCCGGCCACTCGCCGGGTTTTTTATTCCCATGATCCGGTAGCAGCGGACCCGGCCGCGTCGACGGTCCATTCGGTTTGCCTGATGCTGCGCGGTGACCGTGACGCGGCCAGGTCCGCTGCTACCAGGCTGGACTCTCCTGCCGACAAATGGCTAGCAATTTTTCTTGCCTAGCTATGCCGCGTTCTTTACCCTACCTATCTACTTGAATTCATCGGATGATTGGACGATGTCCACCCTGATAAAACGTTCCCTGGTTGACCAGGCCCTGGACCAGTTGCGCGAGCGCATTACCCGTGGCCACTGGGCGGTAGGCCAGCGCCTGCCCACCGAGCCGGAGCTTGCCCTGGAACTGGGTATCAGCCGCAACACCGTGCGTGAAGCCATGCGTGTGCTGGCCTTCAGCGGCATGATCGATATTCGCCAGGGCGACGGCAGCTACCTGCGCGGCAGCGTCGACCCGTTCGATACGCTGAGGGTGCTGTCCAATTGCTCCATCGAACAGGCACGGGAAACCCGGCGCATCATCGAGGTGGAAGCCATCGGCCTGGCCGCTCGGCGGCGCACTGAGCAAGACCTGCAAGCGCTGCATGCCGCGCTCGAGCACAGTAGCGCCCACTACCACACTGACCTCGACAGTTACATTGCCTGCGACCTGGTGTTTCACCGCTTGCTGGTGGACGCCGCGCACAACCCCACGTTGAGTCAGCTGTACCGGTTTTTCTCCAGCGTTGTCGGCGAGGCGATTCTGCATTCGCTCAACCACACCCCACGCAACCTTCACGTATTCGACTTGCACGGCGAACTGCTGGCCGCCATTGAAGCAAGCGACCCGGAACGGGCCATGTCGATCTGCCGCGAGCTGATCGACTGCCCGGACCTTTGATCGAGGAACTGCCTTATGTCCACTCCAACCACCGAGGCGCTGAAGATGCCTGCCGATCAAACTGCCGCCGTGCCGCGGCCCTGGCTGTTGCTGCTGGGCCTGGTGCTGGTGGCCCTGAACCTGCGCCCGGCGCTTTCGAGCATGGCGCCGTTGCTGGGGCAGGTTTCCCATGACCTGGGCCTGAGTGGTTCAACCGCGGGGCTTTTGACCACACTGCCCGTGTTGTGCCTGGGGTTGTTCGCGCCGTTGGCGCCCCTGCTGTCCCGGCGTTTTGGCGCCGAACGCGTGGTGTTGGGCATTCTGCTGGTGCTGGCGGCGGGCATCGCCCTGCGCAGCCAGCTGGGGGTGGTTGGGCTGTTCGCCGGCAGTATCCTGTCCGGGGCCAGTATTGGCATCATCGGTGTGCTACTGCCCGGCATCGTCAAGCGCGACTTTGCCAAGCAAGCGGGCACCATGACCGGCGTTTACACCATGGCGCTGTGCCTGGGCGCGGCCCTTGCCGCAGGCGCCAGCGTGCCCCTGGCCGAGGCCTTTGGCCACCGCTGGGCCATGGGGCTAGGGTTCTGGGTAGTGCCCGCACTGCTGGCCGCGGTGTTCTGGTTGCCCCAGACGCGGGCCCGGCATGGCGCCCACCATGCGCGCTACCGGGTGCGTGGCCTGTTTCGTGACCGCCTGGCGTGGCAGGTGACCCTGTTCATGGGGCTGCAGTCGTCGTTGGCCTACATCGTGTTTGGCTGGTTGCCGTCGATGTTGATGGGGCGCGGCCTGGATGCTGCCGAAGCGGGGCTGGTGCTGTCGTTCTCCATCCTTGTTCAGCTGGGCAGCTCGTTGATCGCACCGTGGTTGGCCACCCGCGGTCGTGACCAGCGCATCGCCATCGTTACCGTGATGGGCTTGACCCTGGCGGGCTTGTTCGGCTGCCTCTACGCGCCGCTGGGCGGGCTGTGGTTCTGGGCCGTGGTGCTGGGGTTGGGGCAGGGCGCCATGTTCGCCGTGGCCCTGACCTTGATCGTGCTGCGCGCCAGCGATGCCCACGTGGCAGCCAACCTGTCGAGTATGGCCCAGGGTATCGGCTACACGCTGGCCTCTATGGGCCCGCTGGCCGTGGGCCTGGTGCATGACTGGAGTGGCGGCTGGAACGCGGTAGGCTGGATCTTCGCGGTGATCGGCACCCTGGCGATCATCGCGGGCATGGGCGCCGGGCGGTCGCTGCACGTGAACGTCACCAGCGAAAAGATCTGAAACCGACATGCCCTGGTCCTGCATCTGAAAGGGCATGTGGCGCGATGCGGTGCATTGCCGGACGGAACTGCTAGGATGGCAGGACTTCAACCAGAGTCCTGCCCATGAGCGAAGCCAACGCAGCCCTGATCACCCGTTTCTACCTGGCTTTCCAGCGCCTGGATGCCGAGGCCATGGCCGCCAGCTACACCGACGACGTGGTGTTCAGCGACCCGGCGTTCGGGACGTTGCGCGGCCAGGACGCAGGCGACATGTGGCGGATGCTGGCAGCGCGGGCCAAGGACTTTTCTCTGACCTTCGACCATGTCCACGCCGGTGACCACCACGGCAGTGCCAACTGGACGGCGACGTACCTGTTCAGCCAGACCGGCCGCACGGTGGTGAACCACATCCATGCCCGCTTCGTTTTCCGTGACGGCAAGATCTGCGAACACCACGATCACTTCGACTTCTGGCGCTGGTCGCGCCAGGCCCTGGGTACCCCCGGCCTGCTGCTGGGCTGGACGCCGTTGCTCAAGGGCAAGGTGCGCGGCCAGGCACTCAAGGGCCTGCGCGCCTTCCAGGCAGGCCGCTGAGCAAACGGGCCATGAGTGAAGTGACTTCCCTGTGCAAACCTTGGTACGTCTATCTGGTGCGCGCCGCGAACGGTTCGCTCTACTGCGGGATCAGCGATAACCCCCAGCGCCGCTTCACCCAGCACCAGAGCGGCAAGGGCGCGCGTTTCTTCAGTTCCAGCCCCGCCGTGGCGCTGGTGTACGTGGAGTGCTGGCCGGACAAGGGCGAGGCGTTGCGCCAGGAACGCTTGATCAAGCGCCTGCGCAAAAGCGCCAAGGAGCGCCTGGTGGCGTCCTGGGTGCCAATTGATCCGGTTGATGAGCCACTATCGGCGTGAGTGGCTAGGCCCTGTCGGGGCGGGCGAGTAAGCTTGGGCTTTTAGCCCTGCGGCGGAGCCGAAGATGACCGAGCTGATCCTTCACCATTACCCCACGTCCCCGTTCGCCGAAAAGACCCGCCTGATGCTGGGGTTCAAGGGCCTGTCCTGGCGTTCCGTGCTGATCTCACCGGTCATGCCCAAGCCTGATCTGGTGGCGCTCACCGGTGGCTACCGCAAGACCCCGGTGCTGCAGGTAGGCGCGGACATCTATTGCGACACCGCGCTGATCGCTCGCCGCCTGGATCAGGAAAAAGCCCTGCCGGCGTTTTTTCCGGAGGGCCAGGAAATGACCGTGGCGACCTTCGCCGCCTGGGCCGATTCGGAGTTGTTCAAACACGCGGTCAGCCTGGTATTCCAACCCGAATCCGTGGCCGTGCGCTTCGCGCGCCTGCCCCCGGAAGCGGTGAAAGCGTTCATTGCCGACCGTACCCAGCTGTTCAGCGGTGGCTCGGCCACGCGCGTCCCGTTGGAACAGGCCAAGCACCAATGGCCGGTGTTCATGGCGCGCCTGGAGCAGCAACTGCAACGCGAGGAGGGCGACTACCTGTTCGGCGAGCCGTCGGTGGCCGACTTCGCGCTGGCTCATCCCCTGTGGTTCCTCAAAGGCACCCCGGTGACGTCACCCCTGGTGGACGAATACCCGGCGGTGCACGGTTGGCTGGGCCGGGTGCTGGGCTTCGGCCATGGCGCCAACAGTGAGCTGAGTGCCGAAGAGGCATTGACAGTGGCGCGCACCAGTGTGCCGGCGCCGTTGCCGGATGATGATTTTGTCGACCCCAATGGCTTCAAGGCGGGCGATCAGGTGACCATTGCTGCGATCGACTACGGCGTTGACCCCGTGGCAGGCGAGTTGCTGTTCGCGGGGCGTGAGGCATTGATTCTGCGCCGCGAAGACCCACGCGCCGGGACCGTGCATGTGCACTTTCCGCGGCTGGGTTTCAAGCTCGACAAACACTGAGGCGCGGCGCACCACAGTGACATCGTAGTCACGGGGTAGTTTGACAGGGAATCCATGGTCGAGTTGTCAGACCGTGACTTCCCTGCGTGCATTGACTATAAATCAACAATGATATCAACCTTGGACTCTAAGTTGATGCGTATGTAAGGCAAGTTGCTGGCGCCCATGGTTACGTCCAATAGCCAGCCTGCTGGGATCATACCTTGGACGACCGGTCCTTTCTTGACCAGCGCCACGCCCCCTTCTTCCCAGCTTGCTATGAAATGACCCACCTGCCATCCCGACGCAGCGTCCAGAGTTTGTACATCGGAGGTCCCATAGTGGTACTCGGGATCATCCCAGAATTTCAGCAGTACCCGGAAGAAGATGCCTGTCACGGAGGTAGGATAGTCGATGGTATTAGGAATGTATTGCCCAAGATAGTTTCGATTGACGGCTTGCAGCGGCAGGCTGTCAACACGGACGAAGGTCTTGCGTTGCAGTGGCGCTACCGATTGAAAAAGAGGTAGCTGATCCTCCGTCGCTCTGGTGATGGTTATGCTTGTAGGAGGGGAGATTGAGATTACATTCATGCTTGATTCCGCTGCATAACTTGCAGCGCCTACAAGAGCGGGCTCGTCGATGAAAGGCTGACCGCGCTGTGCTGCAGCCGCAGGGTTAAGGGTAACCACGCTGCCGGGAACAAATTGCTTTGTCATATTCCACCTCGGAAATTACAATATGGCGCGCCAAAGGCGTGTGTTTGGTCGTGCGAATAAGGATGCCGTCAACACGTCCGAAGGTACCCGAGAGAGGCGGGCATGAGTACTGCTATATTTGACAGTAAATAAAGTGTGTGCGGTCTGATGTGATGGACATTTCAATCGTTATTTCTTGAATGAAATTGTTCGGTTTTCGTGGGTCGTAATAAAGCGCGTCGATATGAGCAACGGTTCCTCCAGGTGTTGTGCCAGTTCGCTTTTCAGCATTTCCATATGTCCAGTTGCGTACCGGCTCGCGTCGAGGTCTCCTTCATCGGCAAAAGTTGACAGGCATTATGAGGTGGGTTGTAGGTTTCTATTCACCATCAATAGGATGCATTGATATATACAGGATCGCTATCGAGTGGTGCTGGAGTTGGTTTGGAATGATTGAAGGGCATGAATGATATCCGCTTCTCTATACTGTCGCAGCAGCACGCCATTGACATCCAGCACGGGAATACCCCGCCCGCCCAGTGCTTCATAGCGCTGGCGGGCCTCTGCGTTCTTGTCGATGTCGAACTCCTGGTACGCCACGCCCTGGCGGTCCAGGAACCGGCGAAAGTCCTTGCAGTACCCGCACCAGTCAGTCGAGTACAACGTTACCTGGGCGTGGGCGCGTGCCTGCGCGGTCAGCTGCGAGGTGGGGCTGAAGAACGCTTCGATCTTGCCCCACTGCTGGGCGATCACCACCACCAGCAGTATGGGCAACACACGTTTCAGGGTCTTGTTCAGCACCTGCTCAGTCCTTGCGGCGCTTGAGCTGGTCGGTCAGCTGGGTGGGCAGGCCCTTGATGATCAAGGTGCCGGCCTCTTCGTCGTACTCAATCTTGGAGCCCAACAGGTGGGCTTCGAAGCTGATGGACAGACCCTCGGCGCGGCCGGTGAAGCGGCGGAACTGGTTCAAGGTGCGCTTGTCGGCCGGTATCTCCGGGGACAACCCGTAGTCTTTGTTGCGGATGTGGTCGTAGAAGGCGCGCGGACGGTCTTCGTCGATCAGCCCCGACAGCTCTTCCAGGGCCACGGGTTCGCCGTGCTTGGTCTGGCTGGTGGCGTACTCCACCAGGGCCTGGGTCTTCTCGCGGGCGGCTTCCTCGGGCAGGTCTTCGCTTTCGACGAAGTCGCTGAAGGCCTTGAGCAGGGTGCGGGTTTCGCCCGGGCCGTCAACCCCTTCCTGGCAGCCGATGAAGTCGCGGAAGTACTCCGAGACTTTCTTGCCGTTCTTGCCCTTGATGAACGAGATGTATTGCTTGGAGTTCTTGTTGTTCTGCCACTCGGAGATGTTGATGCGCGCGGCCAGGTGCAGCTGGCCCAGGTCCAGGTGGCGCGACGGCGTCACGTCGAGCTCGGCGTTCACCGCCACGCCTTCGCTGTGGTGCAGCAGGGCGATGGCCAGGTAGTCGGTCATGCCCTGCTGGTAGTGGGCGAACAGCACGTGGCCGCCGGTGGACAGATTGGACTCTTCCATCAGTTTTTGCAGGTGCTCGACAGCCTGGCGGCTGAAGCGGGTGAAGTCCTGCTCGGCGTCCAGGTACTGCTTCAGCCAGCCGCTGAAAGGGTGGGCCCCGGACTCGGCATGAAACAGGCCCCAGGCTTTGCCTTGCTTGGCGTTGTAGTTGTCGTTGAGGTCGGCCAGCAGGTTTTCGATGGCCTGGGATTCGCCCAATTCCGAATCACGGGCGTGCAGCACGGCAGGGGTGCCGTCGGGTTTCTTTTCGATCAAATGGACAATGCTGTGACGGATCGGCATGGGCTTCTCGGTGCGTCGAAAGGGGAAGGCCAAGGGCGAGCGTGTCGGCCTTGTGCAAAGGCGCCAAGTGTAACGCAACTGGGGGTTTGGCGGCCTGGCGCGGTAGTTTCAGCCCGTGAAATCGAGACTTTTGTCTATTTTTCAATCAATCAGGCGATAAACCTGAACAAATGGCCAGGTAGTGGCGGATATTTCTGTTTCTGTGTGCTAGTTTTGCCCGGTCTTGCGCTCCATAAGGGCGCATCGCCCGCAGATAGCTGCCGTCAGGTCGAACCAAATACCGATTTGTGCATCTACATTCGCGATTGGCGTGGCTGTAGACCGATTGCCGAACCCTGGGGGTTACGGCGTTTTTGACTGATGTTGCACTCTGCAATCCAACTGAATTTGATAGGGAAGGAACACCACCATGGCATTGACCAAAGACCAACTGATCGCCGACATCGCTGAAGCCATCGACGCGCCAAAAACCACCGCGCGCAATGCTCTCGAGCAACTGGGCCAGATCGTTGCCGACCAGCTGGAAAATGGCAGCGAAATCACTCTGCCAGGCATTGGCAAGCTGAAAATCACCGAGCGTCCTGCTCGCACCGGCCGCAACCCTTCGACTGGCGCCCCGATCGAAATCGCCGCCAAGAAAGTCGTCAAGTTTGTTCCAGCCAAAGTGCTGACCGATTCGGTTAACAAGTAATTTTGTAACCAGTCGTTAAAAAGCCGTGGCCGGGCAACCGGTCACGGCTTTTTTGTACCTGCGAGTTTCGCCCAGCGGCTACCGGGTGTTGGGTGTGTACCAGGCTTTCTGCTGTGCCTCGGTCTGGAAGGTCCAGGCCACGAAGCGGCTCTGCTTCTGCCCTTGGCCCATTTCCACCACCCGCACTTGCACCGCACCGGCCTTTTTCAGCGCCGATTGAATCGGCGGCAGGTTCGATGCCTTGGACACCAGGGTGCTGAACCACAGCACTTGTGAGCCCACCGCCACGCTTTCGTTGATCAACTGAGTAACGAAGCGAATTTCCCCGCCTTCGCACCACAGTTCATTGTGCTGCCCACCGAAGTTGAGCACCGGCAGCTTGCGCTTGGGGTCTGCCTTGCCCAGCGCGCGCCATTTGCGTTGGCTGCCGCGCGTGGCCTCTTCCAGTGAGGCGTGGAAGGGTGGGTTGCACAGGGTCAGGTCGAAACGCTCATCGGCCTTCAGCAGGCCGTTGAGGATGTGCTGGGTGTTGCCTTGCTGGCGCAAGCTGATGGCCTTGTCGAGCTTGTTGGCCTGGACGATGGCCTTGGCCGAGGCCAGGGCCACCGGGTCGATGTCCGAGCCCACGAACTGCCAGCGGTAGTCGCTGTGGCCCAGCAGCGGGTAGATGCAGTTGGCACCCACGCCGATGTCCAGTACGCGCACCGAGGCGCCGCGGGGTATTTCGCCGCCGCTGAGTTCGGCCAGCAGGTCGGCGGCAGCGTGGATGTAGTCGGCGCGCCCGGGGATGGGCGGGCACAGGTAGCCGTCGGGGATGTTCCAGTGCTGGATGCCGTAAAGCGCCTTGAGCAAGGCGCGGTTGAACACCTTGACCGCCGCCGGGTTGGCGAAGTCGATGCTTTCCTTGCCGTACGGGTTGAGGATCACGAACTGGCCGAGCTCAGGGCTGCTCTTGATCAACTGGGGGAAGTCGTAACGGCCCTGATGGCGGTTGCGGGGGTGAAAGCCGGGTTTGCTGGGGGCGGACATGTGCGCGCTCCGGTAGAAGTGAATGTGGGACCGGGCGAAGCTCGGGAAGGGGGCGCCGCGGTATATCTGCTATACCGCGGCGCCCCCTTCCCGAGCTCCGCCCGGTCCCACATGGGCCCGCTGAAGATTTACAGGCTGGCGATGCGCGCGTGCTGTTCGGCGAGCTTGCTCAGGGCCTGCTCGGCTTCAGCCAGCTTGGCGCGCTCTTTGTCGATGACCGCCGGTGGTGCCTTGTCGACGAAGGCGGCGTTGGACAGCTTGCCGCCCACCCGTTGCACTTCGCCCTGCAGGCGCTGAATTTCCTTGTCCAGACGGGCCAGCTCCGCGTCCTTGTCGATCAGACCGGCCATGGGTACCAGCACTTCCAGCTCGCCCACCAGTGCCGTGGCGCTCAACGGCGCTTCGGCGCCGGCTTGCAGCACGGTGATGGATTCCAGCTTCGCCAGCTTCTTGAGCAGGGCCTCGTTTTCCACCAGGCGGCGCTGGTCTTCGGCGTTGGCGTTTTTCAGGAACAGCGCCAGGGGCTTGCCCGGGCCGATGTTCATCTCGCCACGAATGTTGCGCACGCCCAGCATCAGGCCTTTGAGCCATTCGATGTCGTCTTCGGCCGCCTGGTCGATGCGTGCTTCCACGGCCACTGGCCACGGTTGCAGCATGATGGTCTTGCCTTCGGCACCGACCAGCGGCGCCAGGCGCTGCCAGATTTCTTCGGTGATGAATGGCATGAACGGATGCGCCAGGCGCATGGCCACTTCCAGCACGCGCACCAGGGTGCGGCGGGTGCCGCGCTGACGCTCGACCGGCGCGTTCTCGTCCCACAGCACAGGCTTGGACAGTTCCAGGTACCAGTCGCAGTACTGGTTCCAGATGAACTCGTACAGGGCTTGGGCGGCCAGGTCGAAGCGGAACTGGTCCAACTGGCGGGTCACTTCGGCTTCGGTGCGCTGCAGTTGCGAGATGATCCAGCGGTCCGCCAGCGACAGCTCGTAGGCTTCACCGTTCTGGCCGCAGTCTTCGCCCTTGTCCAGCACGTAGCGCGCCGCGTTCCAGATCTTGTTGCAGAAGTTGCGGTAGCCTTCGACACGGCCCATGTCGAACTTGATGTCGCGGCCAGTGGAAGCCAGCGAGCAGAACGTGAAGCGCAGGGCGTCTGTACCGTAGCTGGCGATGCCGTCGGCGAATTCGGCGCGGGTCTGCTTCTCGATGGCTTTCTGCAGCTTGGGCTGCATCAGGCCGGTGGTGCGCTTCTGCACCAGGGCTTCGAGTTCGATGCCGTCGATGATGTCCAGCGGGTCAAGCACGTTGCCCTTGGACTTGGACATCTTCTGGCCCTGGCCGTCGCGCACCAGGCCGTGCACGTAAACGGTCTTGAACGGCACTTGCGGGGTGCCGTCCTCGTCCTTCACCAGGTGCATGGTCAGCATGATCATCCGGGCGACCCAGAAGAAAATGATGTCGAAACCGGTCACCAGCACGTCGGTGGAGTGGAATTTCTTCAGGAACTCGGTCTGTTCCGGCCAGCCCAGGGTGGAGAATGTCCACAGGCCCGAGCTGAACCAGGTGTCCAGTACGTCGTTGTCCTGGTTCAGGACCACGTCGGCGCCCAGGCCGTTGCTGGCACGCACTTCCTCTTCGCTGCGGCCGACGTAGACCTTGCCGGCCTCGTCGTACCAGGCGGGAATGCGGTGGCCCCACCACAGCTGACGGCTGATGCACCAGTCCTGGATATCGCGCATCCACGAGAAGTACATGTTCTCGTACTGCTTGGGCACGAACTGGATACGACCGTCTTCAACGGCAGCGATCGCAGGCTCGGCCAGGGGTTTGGTGGACACGTACCACTGGTCGGTGAGCCACGGCTCGATGATGGTGCCCGAGCGGTCGCCCTTCGGCACTTTCAGCGCGTGGTCGTCGACGCTGACCAACAGGCCGGCGGCGTCGAAGGCTGCGACGATCTGCTTGCGCGCTTCAAAGCGATCCAGGCCGGCGTACTCGGCCGGGATCTTGCCGTCGATGCTTTCGTTCAGCGTGCCGTCCAGGTTGAACACCTGGCAGGCCGGCAGCACGGCGGCATTCTTGTCGAAAATGTTCAGCAACGGAAGATTGTGGCGCTTGCCGACTTCGTAGTCGTTGAAGTCGTGGGCCGGGGTGATCTTCACGCAGCCGGTACCGAACTCGGGGTCGCAGTAATCATCGGCGATGATCGGGATGCGGCGGCCCACCAGGGGCAGCTCGACGAACTGGCCGATCAGGGCCTGATAGCGCGGGTCGTTCGGGTTCACGGCCACGGCGGCGTCGCCGAGCATGGTTTCCGGGCGGGTGGTGGCGACGATCAGGTAATCCAAGCCTTCAGCGGTCTTGGCGCCGTCGGCCAGCGGGTAGCGCAGGTTCCACAGCGAGCCCTTCTCGTCGTGGTTTTCCACTTCCAGGTCGGAAATGGCGGTGTGCAGCTTGGTGTCCCAGTTGACCAGGCGCTTGCCGCGGTAGATCAGGCCGTCTTCATGCAGGCGCACGAAGGCTTCCTTGACCGCTTCCGACAGGCCGTCGTCCATGGTGAAACGCTCGCGGCTCCAGTCCACGGACGAGCCCAGGCGGCGGATCTGGCGGCTGATGTTACCGCCGGACTGGTCCTTCCATTCCCAGACCTTCTCCAGGAATTTCTCGCGGCCCAGGTCGTGGCGGTTCTGGCCCTGGGCTTCGAGTTGACGCTCTACCAGCATCTGGGTGGCGATACCGGCGTGGTCGGTACCCGGTTGCCACAAGGTGTTGCGGCCCTGCATGCGGCGGAAACGGATCAGGGCATCCATGATCGCGTTGTTGAAACCATGGCCCATGTGCAGGCTGCCGGTGACGTTCGGCGGCGGGATCATGATGGTGTACGGGTCGCCCGCCCCTTGCGGAGCGAAATAGTTCTCGGACTCCCAGGTCTGGTACCAGGAAGTTTCAATGGCGTGCGGCTGGTAGGTCTTATCCATGCTCGGCGGGACCCTAATAGGCATTTATTCAGGAAAGCCGATTAGTATAGCGGCAGCTGCAAGCTTCAAGCTACCAGCGGCAAGAAGGTCCTTGCCATTCTTGCCGCTCGCAGCCCGCGGCTATGGCTGCTGCAGCAGCCGTTCCATCCGCGCTTCGAGGCGACGCTTGATTTCGGTTTCGATGTGCGGGGCGAAATCATCGATCACGTCTTGCATGATCAACTGGGCGGCGGCACGCAGTTCGGCGTCCAGGTGCAGCAGGGTGTCCTGGCGGTTCTGCGCCGGGGTGGCCGGCTCAGGGGCTGGCTTGATGGCGGCAGCCTCGGCCTGGGTTTGCGCTTCAAGCTGGTCGAAGAGCAAAGGGATCTGTTCGTCGCTGACCACGGTCTCGGTCAGCAGCGGCGGTTGCAGGGTGTCGTCGCCGAGCAGTTTGCGGATCGATTCCAGGTCGTCCAGCAGGTGCGCGGATCTAGGCATTTTTTTCGCAGTGTCCATCGTTGGCTCAGAGTCGCTGTAAGCGGTGATCTTGCAGAGGATAGCCCTGTTCGCGGTAGAAACGGAAACTCTCCCGTGCCGCCTGACGAATAGCAGGGTCTTCGACCACCACCTCGGCCACGCGGGCGAAGCGGCCGGCGAAGGTGGGCACCCTCAGGTCCAGGTTCACCAGCAGGTCCTGGTGCGACGCGGGCGCGTCCGCCAGCCCCAGGGCGATCACGGCATCGGGGTCTTCCTCGGCCAGGCTGTGGGGTACGAAGCTTTCGCCCTTGAACGCCCACAGGCGGGCATCGAGCTGCTCGCGCTGCGCGGGATCGCTGCAATGCAGGTACACCCGGTGGCCCAGGCGCCAGGCCTTTTCCACCAGCTTGCAGGCGAAGTCCAGCCGCGCCGCGGGCAGCGGGCTGGGCAGAATATAGAAATCGACTTTGGTCATTTCGGTCCTATCACACGTGCGGCCGGACCGCTCCCTGCCGGGGCGGTCTGGCCTGGCGTGCTTAAACGCCGGCGCGGTCCAGCAGGTACTGGGTCAGCAGGGGAACCGGGCGGCCGCTGGCGCCTTTGTCCTTGCCGCCGCTGACCCAGGCAGTGCCGGCGATGTCCAGATGCGCCCAGTGGTAGCTCTTGGCAAAGCGCGACAGGAAGCAGCCCGCGGTGATGGCGCCACCTTTAGGCCCGCCGATGTTGGCGATGTCGGCGAACGGCGAGTCCAGTTGCTCCTGGTATTCATCGAACAGCGGCAGTTGCCAGGCGCGGTCGTCGGCAGCCTTGCCGGCTTCCAGCAGCTGTTCCACCAGCTCGTCGTTGTTGCCCATCAGGCCCGAGGTATGGGCACCCAGGGCTACCATGCAGGCGCCGGTCAGGGTGGCGATGTCGATCACCGCCTGGGGCTTGAAGCGTTCGGCGTAGGTGAGGGTGTCGCACAGCACCAGGCGGCCTTCGGCGTCGGTGTTGAGGATTTCCACGGTCTGGCCGCTCATGGTGCTGACGATGTCGCCAGGGCGGGTGGCGCTGCCGCTGGGCATATTCTCGGCGCAGGCCAGCAGGCACACCAGGTTGACCGGCAACTTGAGTTCCAGCACGGCGCGCAGGGTGCCGAAGACGCTGGCGGCGCCGCACATGTCGTATTTCATCTCATCCATGCCGGCGGCCGGCTTGATGCTGATGCCGCCGGTGTCGAAGGTGATACCCTTGCCCACCAGCACGAATGGCTTCTCGGATTTCTTCGCGCCCTGGTAGTTGAGCACGATCAGCCGTGGTGGCTGTTCGCTGCCCTGGGCCACGGCCAGGAACGCGCCCATGCCCAGTTCCTTGAGTTTCTTCTCGTCGTGGATTTCCACCTTGAGGTTCTTGTGTTCCTTGCCCAGTTCCTTGGCCTGCTCGGCCAGGAAAGTGGGGTGGCACAGGTTGGGCGGCAGGTTGCCCAGGTCACGGGTGAAGCTCATGCCGGTGGCGATGGCGCTGGCGTGGGCCACGGCGCGTTCCACGTCGGCCTGGCTGGCCTTGTCGGTCAGCAGGGTGATTTTCTTCAGGGCACGGGGCTCGGCCTTCTTGCTCTTGAACCGGTCGAACACGTATTCGCCGTCCTGCAGGGTTTCGGCCAGCAGGCGCGCCTTGCCATAGGCGTCGCGGCCTTTCACGCCCAGTTCGTCCAGCGCCAGCACGGCGTCGGTGCCGCCCAGGTTCTTCAGCGCGCCCAGCACGGCGGCGCCCAGCTTGCGCCAGGCGCGGTCGCCCAGCAGCTCATCGGCACCGGTGCCTACCAGCAGCACGCGCTCGGCCTTCAGGCCAGGCAGGCTGTGCAGCAGCAGGGTCTGGCCCGGCTTGCCGGTCAGGTCGCCACGCTTGAGCACGGTGGTCAGGGCGCCGCCGCTGAGTTCGTCGACCTTCTTGCCGACGCTGCCCAGTACGCGACCTTCGCCAACGGCGACGACCAGGGTCGCGGTCTTCAGGCTTTCAGCGCTTACGCTTTTTACAACCAATTCCATTTCCGGGTCCCCTAATGAACTGTAAGTGTGCGCGGCCTCTAATGGGATGCGCCAAGATGAAACTGCCTGGCGCAACCCTGTGGCGGCCAGGCCAAAGTCCCCAGTTTGAGCCTTGCCGACGCGCGCTGACAACCCTTGGGCGCGGGTTTGCGCAACTGGATGCGTACGCGAAGTGACAGGCAGGCTCAATCACAGGATAATGCGCCGACTTTTTCCATGGTTCGCCCTGCGCGCGCCTGCCACCGGAGTGGCCGCTATGTATCCCTTGTTCGGCCATCTGAGCCTGACAACCCTGGAGTGTCTGGTTTGATCGTCTTCCGCTATCTGTCCCGTGAAGTCATGCTCACCCTCAGTGCCGTCAGCGCGGTACTGCTGGTGATCATCATGAGTGGGCGCTTCGTCAAGTACCTGGCCCAGGCCGCCTCGGGCGCCCTGGACCCAGGCGTGCTGTTCCTGATCATGGGCTACCGCCTGCCGGGTTTCCTGCAGTTGATCCTGCCCCTGGGCCTGTTCCTGGGTATCTTGCTGGCCTATGGTCGGCTGTATCTGGAAAGCGAGATGACCGTGCTGGCGGCCACTGGCATGAGCCAGCAACGGCTGCTGGCCTACACCATGGCCCCGGCCGCGGTGGTGGCCCTGGTCGTCGCCTGGCTTAGCCTGAGCCTGGCGCCGCTGGGCGCGCAGCAGTTCTCGCAGGTGCTCAACCAGCAGGACGCCATGACCGAGTTCGATACTCTGGAGCCCGGCCGCTTCCAGGCCTTGCGTGACGAAAGCCGGGTGACCTACACCGAGACCATGAGCGACGACCGCATCAACCTGGGCGGCGTGTTCATCTCGCAGAAGCGCCTGGGCCAGGACGCCAAGGACCGTGGCATCACCTTGTTGCTGGGTGAAAAAGGCCGCCAGGAGCGCCGCCCCGACGGCAGCCGCTACCTGATCCTGGACAACGGCTACCGGTATGACGGCATCCCGGGGCAGGCCGACTACCGCGCCATCCAGTACCAGACCTACGGGGTCATGCTGCCCAAGCCCGAAGTCAGTGAAGAAGTCACCGACCGTGATGCCATCCCCAGCAGCAAACTGTTCAGCGGCGAGTCCACTGACAAGGCCGAGCTGCAATGGCGGCTGTCGCTGCCGTTGCTGGTGTTCATCGTGACGCTGATGGCGGTCCCGTTGGCACGGGTCAACCCGCGCCAGGGTCGTTTCCTCAAGCTGCTGCCGGCGATTCTTCTGTATATGGCTTACCTCACCGTCCTGATTTCCGCCCGTGGCGCCATGGAGAAGGGCAAGCTGCATTCGGCCCTGGGGCTGTGGTGGGTGCACGGGTTGTTCCTGATCATCGGCCTTGGCCTGATGTACTGGGAACCGCTGCGCCTGAAGCTGGCCAGCCGTCGCGCAGCGCCGGAGGTGGCCCATGGTTAAGCTGGACCGCCACATCGGCAGCAGTGTGCTGATGGCTATCCTGGCCGTGCTGGGCGTCATCCTCGGCTTGGCCACTCTGTTTGCGTTCATCGACGAGATGAGCGACATCAGCGCCACCTATGGCCTGCTGGACATTTCCTGGTACGTGCTGCTTACCGCCCCGCGGCGTCTGTACGACATGTTGCCGATGGCCGCATTGATCGGTTGCCTGATCGGCCTGGGCAGCCTGGCCAGCAACAGCGAGCTGACCATCATCCGTGCGGCGGGCGTGTCCATCGCCCGTATCGTCTGGGCCGTGATGAAGCCCATGCTGGTGCTGATGGTGTGCGGCCTGCTGATCGGCGAGTACGTGGCGCCCGTCACGGAAGCCAAGGCCCAGGCCGACCGTTCCCTGGCCCAAGGCATCGGCGACGCGCAGAGCGGCCGCCATGGCCTGTGGCACCGCGAGGGCCAGCAGTTCATCCACATCAACACCGTGCAGCCGGCTGGCCTGCTGTATGGCGTTACCCGCTATACCTTCGATGACGAACGCCATATCAAGACCGCCAGTTTCGCCCGGAAGGCCCAGTACGCCGATGGCCACTGGAACCTCTCCGACGTGGCCACCACGGTGTTCCATGGAGACCGCACCGAGGTGGTCAACACCCCGACGGAGCAGTGGGATGTGTCGGTGACCCCGCAGTTGCTGAGCACCGTGATCATGGCGCCCGAGTCGCTGTCCATCAGCGGCTTGTGGGGCTATATCCACTATCTGTCTGACCAGGGCCTGAACAACACCAAGTACTGGTTGGCGTTCTGGACCAAGATCCTGCAGCCGCTGGTGACTGCGGCGCTGGTGTTGATGGCCATCTCGTTCATCTTCGGGCCGTTGCGTTCGGTAACTCTCGGGCAGCGGGTGTTCACGGGGGTGCTGGTGGGCTTTACCTTCCGTATCGTGCAGGACTTGCTGGGGCCGTCGAGCCTGGTGTTCGGGTTTCCGCCGTTGCTGGCGGTGGTGATTCCTTCGCTGGTGTGTGCGGTGCTTGGGTGGTGGTTGTTGCGTAGGGCGGGTTGAGTTCCGCGACTGGAAAAAGCCGACCTCAGGGTCGGTTTTTTTTGCGCTGGCGGTTACGGCTTGGCGTCGGATATGTACTCAGCCTGAAAGGCTACGCTTCTAGATGGATCGCACGCATATCCAATGGGTTGGGCGCGCCCACCGACGGTTTCGCCCTTACGGCGAGTCACTTTTTGGCAGACGCCCCAAAAAGTAACCAAAAAGGGCTCGCCCCTGCTGGGGCCCTGCGCTGCGCTCCGGGTACCCACCTTCCGGCGCCAACCAGGGGGCAAACGGCCCCGACTATAGAAGCGTGCCGGGGCCGTTTCCTCGGCTAAAGCCTCGGGCCCTGCGGGCAGCCCCCTGGTCGACGCCGGAAGGTGGCCCAGGCGCTTAACGGGGCGGCACGTCAAGAGCAAGATCAAAAGCCACAGCAAAAGCAAAGGCAAAAGCTAAGAGCCAAGGCGGAAGCTAACACTTGGCTGAAGTGCGTCGACGCTCGCGAACTGCGTTCTTGTAGAGAAAGCCGATCTCAAGGTTGGGGTTTTTGCTGGCCTTTGATCCTGCTTTTGATGTTGCTGTTGCTGTTGCTGTTGCTGTTGCTGTTGCTGTTGCTGTTGCTGTTGCTGTTGCTGTTGCTGTTGCTGTTGCTTTTGACGTGCCGCCCCGTAAAGCGCCTGGGCCTCCTTCCGGCGTCGACCAGAGGGCAGCCCGCAGGGCCCGAGGCTTTAGCCGAGGAACGGCCCCGGCACGCTTCTATAGCCGGGGTCGTTTGCCCTGTGGTCGGCGCCGGAAGGAGGGAACCCGGAGCGCAGCGCAGGGCCCCAGCAGGGGCGAGACTTTTTTGCTTACTTTTTTTGTCGTTTGAAAAAAAGTGAGCCGGCGTAAGGCCGGAACCGCCAGTTTGCGCACCCTGTGCAATGGATATGCGTGCGATCTTATTAGCAGCGTGGCTTTTCAATTCGAGTACATATCCAAGGGGGTGGCGGCCCGGCTGGCGGTTTCGCCCTTACGGCGAGTCACTTTTTGGCAGACGCCCCAAAAAGTAACCAAAAAGGGCTCGCCCCTGCTGGGGCCCTGCGCTGCGCTCCGGGTACCCACCTTTCGACGCCGACCAGGGGGCAAACGGCCCCGGCTATAGAAGCGTGCCGGGGCCGTTTCCTCGGCTGCCGCCTCGGGCCCTGCGGGCAGCCCCCTGGTCGGCGCCGAAAGGCGGCCCAGGCGCTTTACGGGGCGGTACATCAAAAGCAAGATCAAAAGCCACAGCAAAAGCAAAGGCAAAGGCAAAAGCAAAAGCAAAAGCAAAGGCAAAGGCAAAAGCAAAAGCAAAAGCAAAAGCAAAAGCAAAAGCAAAAGCAAAAGCAAAAGCAACAGCAACAGCAACAGCAACAGCAACAGCCAAGAACCACGGCGGAAGCCAACACTTGGCTGAGGTGCGCTCCCGTAGAGAAAGCCGATCTCAGGGTTGGGTTTTTCGCTGGCTTTTGATCCTGCTTTTGATGTTGCTTTTGCTTTTGCTTTTGACGTGCCGCCCCGTAAAGCGCCTGGGCCTCCTTCCGGTGTCGACCAGAGGGCAGCCCGCAGGGCCCGAGGCTTTAGCCGAGGAACGGCCCCGGCACGCTTCTATAGCCGGGGCCGTTTGCCCTATGGTCGGCGCCGGAAGGAGGGAACCCGGAGCGCAGCGTAGGGCCCCAGCAGGGGCGAGACTTTTTTGCTTACTTTTTTTGTCGTTTGAAAAAAAGTGAGCCGGAGTAAGGCCGGAACCGCCAGTTCGCGCACCCTGCTCAATGGATATGCGTGCGATCCTATTAGCAGCGTGGCTTTTCAATTCGAGTACATATCCAAAGGGGTGGCGGCCCGGCTGGCGGTTTCGCCCTTACGGCGAGTCACTTTTTGGCAGACGCCCCAAAAAGTAACCAAAAAGGCCTCGCCCCTGCTGGGGCCCTGCGCTGCGCTCCGGGTACCCACGCAGCCCCCTGGTCGGCGCCGAAAGGCGGCCCAGGCGCTTAACGGGGCGGTACGTCAAAAGCCAGATCAAAAGCCACAGCAAAAGCAAAAGCAAAAGCAAAAGCAAAAGCAAAAGCAAAAGCAAAAGCAAAAGCAAAAGCAAAAGCCACGATAGAAGCTAGCGCTTGGCTGCGTCAGCGCGCTTTCTTTGGAATGTGCACCAGTTGCGTCCCCGAATACAGGTCATGCCAGCCGCGTTTCTGCTTGTCCACCAGCGCCCACCAGAACCCCGCGCCAAAGCACAGCCATGAACCGATGGCTACCACGAACCGCAGCAGGGCCTGCCAGAGGGTGATGGCTGTGCCGTCAGGATTCTGCACTCGCACGCCCCATACCTGCATGCCCAAGGTCTGCCCCGCGTGCATCCAGAACTTGGCGAAGAAGGCAAACAGCGCGCAGAACAGCAGGGTGGACAGGAACGGGTCGCCGTCCAGCGAACCAGACTCGGACAACGCACGTAAACGCGCCTCGCCGATGAAGGCCATCATGACCAGCTTGTATACCAGCGTGGTCACCATCAACAGCGCCACGCACAGCAGGAAATCGTAGAACACCGCAGCCATGCGCCGGCCGAGGCCGGCCGGTTGGAAGTCGCCCTGGGGGCTGAGTCGTCGGGTCATCCTTGGCTCTCCAGTCGATCTTGAAACGCAGGCACAAAAAAGCCCCTGGCGTTCCCGGCAGGGGCTTTCTTTCGGGCATTCACCGGGCAATCAAGCCTCAGCGATAACCTCGTCAGCTTGCATGCCTTTCTGGCCTTGAACGGCGATGAAAGTCACTTTCTGGCCTTCTTTCAGGCTCTTGAAGCCGTTGCCCTGAATAGCGCGGAAGTGCACGAACAGATCCGGACCGCTTTCTGGAGTGATAAAACCAAAACCTTTCTCGTCGTTAAACCACTTGACGGTACCGCTCTGACGTTGGGACATTTTCTTATTTCCTTGGAACTTGAATTGATGACAGCTTCTTTCAGGTGAAAGAGATACTGGGCTGGGTTGCAGGAAAGTAAGAGACGTCGAACGGGTTGTAGCAAAGCTCAGAGCTACTGCCCAGGTCACGAACCATAGCGACCCATGCAAACACAGTGAGGAAACTCTACGCTAACTTCAGACAGAAAAACAAGCCCTCCGCTACGTCGCTTTTCCACCTTTTTTACCGCCGTTCGAGCCTTTTCCTACGGGCTTTTCCCACTATCCCCATCAGGTATTTTCGAATGGACTAAGCCCATTTCGATATCGCATAAAACAGGGGCAACATGTCAGCAAGGTGACAGCCCGACAGGCTGTCCCTGTGATCGCATTAACCGCGGTAGTAACGCTGTGCCACGAACGGCATTTTGCTGACTTTCATCGCCACGTGCTTGCCGCGCACGATAGCCCATACGGATGTATCAAGCGCGCCGTGAGCGGCGTCGACATAGCCCATGGCGACGGGGCCGCCCAGGGTAGGGCCGAAGCCGCCGCTGCAGACGACACCGATGACCGCGCCGCTTTCGTCGACGATTTCGGCGCCCTCGCGCACCGGGGTGCGTTCCTGTGGCAGCAGGCCCACGCGCTTGCGGGCCACGCCGGCTTGCTGCTGGGCGAAGATGGCCTGGGCGCCAGGGAAGCCACCGGCACGCATGCCGTCGGCACGGCGGGCCTTGGAGATGGCCCACAACAGGCTGGCTTCGATCGGTGTGGTGGCAGTGTCCATGTCATGGCCATACAGGCACAGGCCGGCTTCAAGGCGCAGCGAGTCGCGGGCGCCCAGGCCGATGGCAGCCACCTCGGGTTCGGCCAGCAGGCGACGGGCCAGGGCCTCGGCGCTGGCAGCGGGCACGGAAATTTCGAAGCCGTCTTCGCCGGTATAGCCTGAGCGGCTCACGTAGCAGTCCACGCCCAACAACGAAACCGGGGCAAACTGCATGAACGTCATCTGCGCCACCTGTGGTGCCAGGCGTGCCAGCACGGTGACCGCCGCCGGGCCCTGCAAGGCCAGCAGGGCGCGTTCCTCGAACAGCGGTTCAATGGTGCAGCGCTCGCCGATGTGGGCGCGCAGGTGGGCCAGGTCCTGGTCCTTGCAGGCGGCATTGACTACCAGGAACAGGGTGTCGTTGCCCAGGTTGGCGACCATCAGGTCGTCGAGGATACCGCCAGTCTCGTTGGTGAACATGGCGTAGCGCTGCATTCCCACGGGCAGGTCGACGATGTCGACGGGCACCAGGGTTTCCAGTGCACGGGCGGCATCGCTGCCGGTCAGGCGGATCTGGCCCATGTGCGAAACGTCGAACAGGCCGGCCTGTTCACGGCTGTGCAGGTGTTCTTTCATCACCCCGAGCGGATACTGCACGGGCATGTCGTAGCCGGCGAACGGCACCATGCGCGCACCCAGTTCCAGGTGCAAGGCGTGCAGCGGGGTCTTTTGCAGTTGTTCGGACATCGTGTGCTCCAGCATTCGAATAGGGTTGCCTCAACATTCGATGATGTTGACGGCCAGGCCGCCGCGGGCGGTCTCTTTGTATTTGCTTTTCATGTCGGCGCCGGTCTGGCGCATGGTGCGGATGACCTTGTCCAGCGAGACGAAGTGCACGCCGTCACCGCGCAGGGCCATGCGCACCGCATTGATGGCCTTCACCGAACCCATGGCGTTGCGCTCGATGCAGGGCACCTGCACCAGGCCGCCAATGGGGTCGCAGGTCAGCCCCAGATTGTGCTCCATGCCGATCTCGGCGGCGTTTTCCACTTGTTGCACGCTGCCGCCCAACACCTCGCACAACGCCCCGGCAGCCATGGAGCAGGCCACGCCGACCTCGCCCTGGCAGCCCACCTCGGCACCCGAGATAGAGGCGTTTTCCTTGTAGAGGATGCCGATGGCGGCGGCGGTGAGCAGGAAGCGCACCACGCCGTCTTCGCTGGCCCCGGGAATGAAGCGCATGTAGTAGTGCAGCACCGCCGGCACGATACCGGCCGCGCCATTGGTGGGCGCGGTGACCACGCGCCCACCGAAGGCGTTTTCCTCGTTGACGGCCAGGGCGTAGAGGTTGACCCAATCGAGCACCGACAAGGCATCGCGCAACGACGCCTCGGGGTTCTTGCACAATTGCCGGTGCAAGGCCGCGGCCCGGCGCTTGACCTTCAGCCCGCCGGGCAAGATGCCTTCGTTGCGGCAACCCGCCTCGACGCAGTCCTGCATCACCTGCCAGATGTTCAGCAGGCCGGCGCGGGTCTCGGCTTCCGGGCGCCAGGCGCCTTCATTGGCCAGCATCAATTGGCTGATGGAGAGCCCCTGGGTACTGCAATGGGCCAGCAGTTCCTTGGCGGTCTTGAAGGGGTAGGGCAGCACCGTGGTGTCTTCGACAATGCGGTCGGCGCCGGCCGCGCCCTCGTCCACCACGAAACCACCGCCCACCGAGTAGTACTCGCGGCTGCGCACCTGCAGGCCGCTTTCATCGAAGGCGCGGAAGATCATGCCGTTGGGGTGGAAAGGCAGTGGCTTGCGGATCATCGCCAGGTGCTGCTTTTCTTGGAAGGCGATGCTGTGCACGCCCAGCAGGTTGAGCCGGCCGCTGTCGCGGATGGCCTGCAGGCGGTCGTTCACGGTACGGGTGTCGACGGTATCCGGGTGCGAGCCTTCCAGCCCCAGCAACACGGCCTTGTCGCTGCCGTGGCCTTTGCCGGTGGCGCCCAGCGAGCCATACAGCTCGACCTTGACGCTGGTGGTGGCGCCGAGCAGGTCATCGCGTCGCAGGCCTTCGACGAAGCGTGCGGCGGCCCGCATGGGGCCCACCGTGTGGGAGCTGGAGGGGCCGATGCCGATCTTGAAGAGGTCGAAAACGCTTAGGGACATACAAGCTCCTGAGGCAGGCTGGGGATCGGTGTTGGCCTGTTCCAGAGCTTCGCCCAGCCCTGCAGGGCCGGGCAAAGCTCTGGAAGCAGGCGCCGCGGATCAGTCCTGGTAGGCCTCGATGGACGGGCAGGCGCACACCAGGTTGCGGTCACCGAACACGTTGTCCACACGCCCGACTGGTGGCCAGTATTTGCTTTCGATCAACGATGCCAGCGGGTACACCGCCTGTTCGCGGCTGTAGGCATGGGTCCATTCGCCCACCAGTTCGGCCGCGGTGTGCGGCGCGTTCTTCAGCGGGTTGTCGTCCTTGTCGAGGCTGCCACTTTCCACCGCGCGAATTTCCTCGCGAATGCGGATCATGGCATCGCAGAAGCGGTCCAGTTCAGCCTTGGATTCGCTCTCGGTCGGTTCGATCATCAAGGTGCCGGCCACCGGGAACGACATGGTCGGGGCATGGAAACCGAAGTCGATCAGGCGCTTGGCGACGTCATCGACGCTGATGCCGCTGCTGTCTTTCAATGGCCGCAGGTCCAGGATGCACTCGTGGGCCACCAGGCCGTTGCTGCCGGTGTACAACACAGGATAGTGCTCTTCCAGGCGGCGCGAGATGTAGTTGGCATTGAGAATGGCCAACTGCGAGGCGCGCTTGAGGCCTTCGCCGCCCATCATGCGGATGTACATCCAGGTGATGGGCAGGATCGAGGCGCTGCCGAACGGCGCGGCGCACACTGCACCTTCCTTGCGCTCCAGGGCGCCATGGCCGGGCAGGAACGGCGCCAGGTGCGATTTCACACCAATCGGGCCGACGCCCGGGCCGCCACCGCCGTGGGGAATGCAGAAGGTCTTGTGCAGGTTCAGGTGGGAAACGTCGCCACCGAACTTGCCGGGGGCGCACAGGCCGACCATGGCGTTCATGTTGGCACCGTCGATGTACACTTGGCCGCCATTGTCGTGGACGATGGCGCATATTTCGCGAATGCCTTCCTCGAACACGCCGTGGGTGGACGGGTAGGTGATCATGATCGCGGCCAGGCGGTCGCGGTGTTCGACCGCCTTGGCGCGCAGGTCCTCGATGTCGACGTTGCCGCGCTCGTCGCAGGCGGTCACCACCACGCGCATGCCAGCCATGTGAGCGGTAGCGGGGTTGGTACCGTGGGCCGAGGAGGGAATCAGGCAGATGTCGCGACGCTCGTCGCCACGGCTCTGGTGGTAGGCGCGAATGGCCAGCAAGCCTGCATATTCACCCTGGGAGCCGGCGTTGGGCTGCAGCGACACGGCGTCGTAGCCGGTGGCCTTGCACAGCATGGTTTCCAGTTCGCTGGTCAGCAGTTGGTAGCCCTTGCTCTGCTCGGCAGGCGCGAAGGGGTGCAGGCTGCCGAACTCAGGCCAGGTGATGGGGATCATCTCGCTGGCGGCGTTGAGCTTCATGGTGCACGAGCCCAGCGGGATCATGGTGCGGTCCAGGGCCAGGTCCTTGTCGGCCAGCTTGCGCAGGTAGCGCATCAGCTCGGTTTCGGAGTGGTAGCGGTTGAACACTTCATGGGCCAGGATCGCCGATTGGCGCAGCAGGGCGGCCGGCAGGCGGTCGCTGGTGCTGGCGGCCAGGGCGGTGAAGTCGGGCAGGTCGCTGCCAAACAGTGCCCACAGCTGCTCTACATCGGCTTGGCGGCTGGTTTCATCCAAAGACAGGCCCAGGCGCTGGGCGTCCACTTCGCGCAGGTTCAGGCCAGCGGCGCGGGCCTTGGCGTGCAGGTCGGCAGTGGCGTTGCCAGTGGCCAGGGTCAGGGTGTCGAAGAAGTGCGCCTGTTCAACTTTCACGCCCATGGCGATCAAGCCCTGGGCAAGGATGGCGGTGAGGCGGTGGGTGCGCTGGGCAATCTGGGCCAGGCCGGCCGGGCCGTGGTACACGGCATACATGCTGGCGATGTTGGCCAGCAGCACCTGGGCGGTGCAGATGTTGCTGGTGGCCTTTTCGCGGCGAATATGTTGTTCGCGGGTCTGCATGGCCAGGCGCAGGGCCGTCTTGCCATGGCGGTCGATGGACACACCCACCAGGCGGCCCGGCATGTCACGCTTGAACGCATCACGGGTGGAGAAATACGCCGCGTGCGGGCCACCGAAGCCCAGAGGCACGCCGAAGCGCTGGGCGCTGCCGATGGCCACGTCGGCGCCGAACTCGCCGGGTGGGGTGAGCAGGGTCAGGGCCAGCAGGTCGGCGGCCACGGCCACCAGCGCGTTGGCGGCGTGGAAGCGCTCGACCAGGGCGCGGTAGTCGAAGATGTCGCCATTGCTCGCCGGGTATTGCAGCAGGGCACCGAAGAACTCGCTGACATCGGTGAGGCCGGCTTCATCGGCCACCACCACTTCAATACCCAGTGGTTCGGCCCGGGTGCGCAGTACGTCGAGGGTTTGCGGGTGGCAATGGCTCGACGCGAAGAAGCGCTGGCTGGCCTTGTTCTTGCTCAGGCGTTTGCAGAAGGTCATGGCCTCGGCAGCGGCGGTGGCTTCGTCCAGCAGCGAGGCGTTGGCGATCGGCAGGCCGGTCAGGTCGCTGATCAGGGTCTGGAAGTTCAGCAAGGCTTCCAGGCGGCCCTGGGAAATTTCTGGCTGGTAGGGGGTATAGGCGGTGTACCAGGCCGGGTTTTCCAGCAGGTTGCGCAGGATCGGCGTCGGGGTATGGCAGTTGTAATAGCCCTGGCCGATGAAGGTCTTGAACAGCTGGTTCTGCGCGGCGATGGCCTTGATGGCGGCCAGTGCCTCGGCTTCACCCTGGCCGGCTGGCAGGTCCAGAACACTGGTGCCTTTGATGGTGTCGGGAATGACGCTGGCAGTCAGCGCGTCCAGGTCGTCGTAGCCCAGGGTGGCCAGCATGGCCTGCTCGTCAGCGGCGCGTGGGCCGATGTGGCGAGCGATGAATTCGTTGGCGGTGGTCAGTGGCGTGGTCATCGTCGGGTCCTCAGGCCTGGGCGGCGATCAGGTTGTCGTAGGCCTGCTGGTCCAGCAGTTCGGCCACCTGGCCGGCGTCCGCCGGAATGAACCGGAAGAACCAGCCGGCGCCCAGCGCGTCTTCGTTGACCAGCTCAGGGCTGGCGTCGAGTTCGGTATTCACTTCCACCACTTCGCCGTCCAGGGGCATGTTGATGCTGCTGGCGGCTTTGACCGATTCCAATACGGAGACTTCGGCATCGCGGGCGTAGGTGGTCAGTTCCGGCAATTGCACGAACACCACGTCACCCAGGGCGTTCTGGGCAAACGGGGTGATGCCGACCGTCACGCTGCCGTCTGCTTCGACGCGCAGCCATTCGTGTTCGACAGTAAAACGCAATTCGCTCATGGAAACTCCTCGGGCCAGATAACGGCTGGCGACGCAATGGGTGTGCCCGGGCCTGAAGCCCCGGGCGGGGTCTGGAAGTTCCATAGCAAGTTCGTTGCCAACCTGCGAAAGCCCACTAAAACCAAGGTGTCAGGGGATTTTTCGAAAGGTTTGGGAGTGGTGGCTGTAGCGAAACCGCTACAGGCGCCGGGGGTGAAAAAAGCCATTGCGGATCAGGCCCTTGAGAATGGGCCTCGGAGGAGTGTCGGAACGAAATCGTAACGGTGTTTCGATTTCGTTCCGGGCTACTTGCCGCTGATGCCGTATTTGCGCAGGCGATGGGCAATCGCGGTGTGCGACGTCTGCAAGCGGGTGGCCAGTTGGCGCGTGGAGGGGTAGCTGACGTAGAGCTTTTGCAGCAAAGCCTTTTCGAAGTCGTCCACCGCCTGTTCCAGGCTCTCCACCTGACCATCGCTGCCGTGGCGCGCCACGGACGTGCCGGCGATATCCAGGTCACCGATGTCCACCAGCGCCCCTTCGCAAATGGCGGCGGCGCGGAAGATGACGTTCTGCAACTGGCGCACGTTGCCCGGCCAGCGATTGCCCAGCAGCGCCGGGTAGGTGGCGGGCGCCAGGCGGCAAATGGGCCGCTGGATCTGGGTGCAGGCCTGCTGCATGAACGAACGTGCCAGCAAGAGGATGTCCTGCCCGCGCTCGCGCAGGGGCGGCACTTCCAGGTTGAGTACATTGAGGCGGTAGAACAGGTCTTCGCGGAACGCGCCTTCGCTGACCATCTTCTCCAGGTCGCGGTGCGTGGCGCTGAGGATGCGCACGTTGACCTTCACTTCGCGGTCGCCACCCACGCGGCGGAAGCTGCCGTCATTCAGGAACCGCAGTAGCTTGGCCTGCAGGTAGGGTGACATCTCGCCGATTTCGTCGAGAAACACCGTGCCCTGGTGGGCCAGTTCCATCAGCCCCGGCTTGCCGCCGCGCTGGGCGCCGGTGAAGGCACCGGGGGCATAGCCGAACAGCTCGCTTTCGGCGAGGTTTTCCGGCAGCGCCGCGCAGTTCAACGCCAGGAACGGGGCGCTGTGGCGCGCGCTGATGGCGTGGCAAGCGCGGGCCACCAACTCCTTGCCGGTGCCGGTTTCACCCTGGATCAGCAACGGTGCATCCAGCGTCGCCACCCGCTGGGCGCGGGCCTTCAGGGTACGAATGGCTGGCGAGTCGCCCAGCAGCGAGTCGAAGCCTTCAGCGTGGTCATGGTGCAGCGCGGCCAAGCGTTCGCCGATGCGGTTAGGCGGGTACAAGGTCAGCAAGGCGCCGGCGTCGGTGATCGGGGTGGCGTCCAGCAGCAAGGTCTCGCCGTTGACACTGACTTCACGCAGCGGCAAGCGAAAACCCTGGTCGAGCAAGGTGTCGAGCAGGTTGGGATCCTGGAACAGCTCGGTCACCGACTCGCCCGCCGGCTCGCGGCCATACAGGCTGATCAACGCCGGGTTGGCCAGCAGCACTTTGCCCGCGCTGTCCAGCGCCAGCACCGGGTCGGTCATGGCGGCCAGCAGGGCGTCGAGCTGCAAGTGGCGGCGCTGGCCGGGCAGGATGTCCACCACGCTCACCGACTGCACGCCACCCACGCTCAGCAAGGCGTCGCGCAATTCGTCGAGCACCTTGGGGCTGAGGGTGGGGGCGTCGATGTAGACATTGGGCGGCACCATCTCGACGGCATCGAGGTTGAGGTTGCGGGCGCCCAGCAGGGCCAGTACTTCCTGGGTGATACCGACTCGGTCGATGAAACTGACGTGAATACGCATGGCGGGGCAGGGGATCTGGACAGCAGGGAGCGCGAGTATGCCTTGGGGGTGGGGCGGGTGGGAATGGCCAGGGCGAGTCGGCGCTCAGTTCGCGAGCGTCGCACTGTCCTACGAAGCCCTACCAGCTCCGCTGTAGGAGTGGGCGACCTTCGTGACGTCGAACGACGTCAGGGTGGCGGATACTCTCTATTCGCATCTGAATTGTCTGATTTAATTCATTCGTATCTGGAGTATAGTGATTCGGGTCAAGACAACGGAGCCTCCCATGCCTCTACCGACGCCATTACCCAGCCCACGTCTCGACCCGGTTGAGACGGGGCGAGTTGCCCTGACGTTTTTCTTCAACCTCATGGCGCATTGGCAATGCACCACTGAGCAGCAACGCATTTTGCTAGGCAGTGTTGGCAATACCACCTATTTCAGTTGGAAGAAGCGCCCTGCGGTGCGCCTGCCCCATGACACGCTGGAACGTATTTCCTATTTGATGGGCATCCACAAGGCGTTGCGCATCCTGTTCAGCAACCAGCCGGAACGTGCTTACCAGTGGGCAACGAAGGAGAACGCCGCCGCCCCGTTCAATGGACGTTCGGCGCTGGCCTATATGCTGGGCGGCCGAGTCATGGACCTGGCGGATGTGCGGCGCTACCTGGATTCGGTGCGCGGCTGATGGCGTCACCCCTGTTACCTGCGTGGGACCAGGCCTACCGCATCGTCAATAGCGCCTTCCCGCCTATCGCTGTGTTCGAGGACACGCTTGATCCGGCGGACCTGGAAGTGGCGTTTTTAATCGAGGGCATGACCAACGATCGTTTGTGCGACGAGGCCGGGCAAATCCAGCGAGTCCCGCCGCAGGACCGGATCAGTGGCCCAGGGGCTACGCCGATCATGGCGGCTTTCACCCATATCGGCAGGGCAAGCCGCTTTACGGACGGCACCTTCGGTGTCTATTACTGCGCCAGTAGCCTGGCTGCCGCCCTCGCCGAAACCCGCCACCACCAGGAAGCGTTCTGGCGCGCCACGGCCGAAGCAAGCATCGAGGTCACGATGCGTACGTATGTGAACCAGGTCGTCAAGCCGATGGAAGATTTGCGTGGCGATGACGCGCTGCACCAGCCAGAGGCCGCCAGCTACCCGGCCACCCAGGCGGTGGCGCGACAATGTCGAGAAGCGGGCGCCTGGGGGCTGTTATACCGCAGCGTACGCGCGCCGGGGCACGAATGCGTTGCCGCGCTCCGCCCACCGGCGCTATCGCTGACCACGCAAGGCCCGCATTTTCGCTACCTGTGGGACGGCCGTGCCCAAGCGTTCAGCTATGTACTGGAAGTGCGCGAGGCGAGCGAGGCGATCTACCGGGAGCCCAAGTGATCTGGTGATACGCAATCGCCGGAATGAGCGCCGATCTTGCTGCGTATATCCTCGAATACGGCGTCATAATGATGATGCAGTGATACCGCCAGCACGTTGGTGGTCGGCAGGCCATTCTTGCGCGCAATATGGTCGGCGGCACTGGCGAAGTTGTACCAGTCGTCCTTGCCCAGTTGAAATTCATCCTGGAAGGTCTTTTCGTTGATATGCCCTTCGACTTTGAATTGCACGTAGCGGCCGCGGCCGGCGTCGTCCAGCACCTCGTAGTACAGGTTGATTTCGTAGCTCAAATCAGTGGGCTGCAGGGCGGTGTGCTGCAAGTGCAGGCGGCCGGGTTCGAACAGGGCCATGGTGGGGCTCCTTGTGGGCGGAAACGTAGAGGATAGACCTTATGAGCCCGCGCAGGGTTCAGGGCCTTGGCCTGGCACCTGCAATGGTCTGGTTCAGATGAAGGTGGCCGGCGAGGCACCCAGCTCGCTGGCGGGGCTGGCCCATTGCATGGGGGTGCCGTCGATACGCAGCGGCGGCACCAGGCGCTGCGCCGGGCCCCACGGCGTATGTTCGATCTGGCTGGCCAGGTCGCCGCTGCCTTCGGCACTCAGGGGAAGGTCGGCGGTTACCTGGCCGTGGTCGACCAAAGCCTTGGCCGTACGCGCCAGGGACAGCCGCGACGCGCTGCCTCGTCCACTGGCCAGGCGCTCGCGCACACCGTCGATGGCGGCGGCGGCAATCAGGTAGCCGGTGGCCATGTCTAGCGCCTGAACCGGCAGCGGTACCGGTTTGTCGGCCTGGCGCCACTGCTGCCCTGCTGCGGCAATGCCGGTACTCATCTGCACCAGGCTGTCGAAACCGCGGCGGTTGCGCCATGGCCCGGTCCAGCCGTAGGCGTTGAGGCTGACGTTGACCAGCCCTGGCGCCAGTCGCTGCAGGGATGCGCTGTCGTATCCGAGGTTTTCCAGCGCATCCGCACGGTAGCCGTGCACCAGTACGTCAGCCTGGGCCAGCAGGCGCTCGAAGCTGATACGGTCAAGGCTGTCGTGCAGGTCCAGGCGGGCACAGCGCTTGCCCAGGGTCACTTCGGCGACCAGTGAGGGTTCTTCCCAGCCAGGCGGGTCGATACGCAGCACGTCGGCGCCCATCGAGGCCAGGAAACGGGTCGCCACGGGCCCCGCGAGTATGCGGGTGAGGTCCAGTACCCTGATGCCCGCCAGCGGCTCGGTGCGGTTGCCGGACCACGCCATGCGGGGCTGCTCGGGGCCCGCTACGGTAGCGACCAGCGCTTCGGCGGCCACTGCCGTGCCTTGGGGGTGAGCACGCCACTGCGCCAGGTTCAGCATTTGCGCGGCGCAACCATGGGCCGCAACCACGGCACTTTCCAGGTCCTGGCCCTGCCATTGGCTGACCGCCGCGGCCACGGCATCCCGGTCGGCGCAGTCGCCCAGGACGCTCAACGCCGCCGCGCGGTGGTGCGGCGCATTGGTGTGCAGGCGAATCCAGCCATCGGCCGTGGGGTAGTCGCCGGCAATCGGGTCCCAGGGCGGCGCAGGCGCCCAACCCATGGGGCGCAGGCTGCTGGCGAACCAGAACGAAGCCAGCCGCCGGTCCACTTCCAGGTGGGTCACCGGCTGCCCCTGCTGGTGCAGCAGCTCGGCTACCGCCAGGCCGGCGACGCCGATACTGGCACTGGCAAAGTCGGTCACGGCGAAGGTAGAGGCCAGGGCCCCGGTACCAGGAAAGGTCACCAGGGGCCGGTGTTGCGAAGCCAAGCCCAGTGCCTGGGCAAGGCTGGCGAGTAAGTCAGGCATTGAATCGGTCCTCCTGGGTGGCCGGCAGAAGCTGGCTTGCCTCAGCTTATCATCGCCTGCCACACGGGAGTTGGACCCTTAAACGCGGAATTGATCCATCAATTTCATCTGCTGGCTCGCCAGGGCATTGAGCTGGCTGCTGACCTGGGCCGATTCGGTTGCCTGGCCGGTAAGGGTTTCGGTTACGGTGCGAATGGCCGAAACGTTGCGGTTGACCTCTTCGGCCACGGCGCTCTGCTCTTCGGCGGCACTGGCGATCTGCAGGTTCATGTCGCTGATCACCGTCACCGCTTCGCTGATCTTGCCCAGGGCCTGCACGGCCTGGTTGATCTGCACGGCGTTGTCCTGGGCCTTGGTCTGGCTGGAGTGCATGGTCTGCACCACACCGCGGGTACCGCTCTGGATGCGCTCGATTACGTGGCGAATTTCCTCCACCGAATCCTGGGTGCGCTTGGCCAGGTTGCGCACCTCGTCGGCCACCACGGCAAAGCCGCGGCCGCTCTCGCCGGCGCGGGCCGCCTCGATGGCGGCGTTCAGGGCCAGCAGGTTGGTCTGCTCGGCGATGCTGCGGATCACTTCCAGCACCGAGCCGATCTGTTCGCTGTTGACGGCCAATGCTTCTACCTCGCCCACCGCCTTGCTGACTTCCTCGGCCAGCGAGTTGATGTCGCGGGTGCTGCGCTCGATGATCGACAACCCGTCCTTGGCCGACTGGTCGGCGCGACGGGCCGCGGTGGCGGCATTGGACGCGCTGTTGGCGACATCATGGGCCGTGGCGCTCATTTCATTGGAAGCGGTGGCCACCTGGTCGATCTCGCGGAACTGCACCTGCATGCCGTCACTGGTGCGGCGGGCGATGTCCGAAGACTGGTCGGCGGTGCTGCGTGCATCGCTGACAGTCTGCTTGATCTTGGCGATGGTCGGTTGCAGCTTGTCCAGGAAGCGGTTGAACCAGTTGACCAATTCGCCCAGTTCGTCCTGTTTGCTGTACTTCAGGCGCTGGGTCAGGTCGCCATCGCCGCTGGCGATGTCCTTGAGCATGGCGGCCACGCTGTTGATGGGGCGGGTAACCCCGCTGGCGGTCAGCCACAGCAGCACCAGGCCCACCAGGGTGGCCAGTGCGCCGACTACGATCACGGTAACGGTGCCTCGGGTCTGGGCGCTGTCGAGTACCCCTTGCAGTGTGGTGGCGTCGGCCAGCAGGACTTTTTCCGGCAGGTCGATCACCACGCCCCATGGTGTGCCATCGGTGATGGCCGGGGCGGGGTAGATGGCGCGGATCAGCTCGCCCTGCTTGAGTACCTTGGGCTGGTTGGCGCCGATCAGTTGCACGATCTGGCGGCCGTCCTCGCCCAGCACCTGGTCGACTTTCTTGCCCAGCAGGCTGGCGTCGCCGCTGTTGGCCGCCAGGGCGCCGGCGGTGGAGACGATCATCATGTGCCCGGCGCCGTTGAACAGGTCACGCTGGGAGGTCTCGGCGGACGTCTGCAGCGAGTCCAGGGCTACGTCGACACCTACCACGCCGATCACTTTGCCTTGGTCGCGCAGGGGCACGGCAATGCTGCTCATCAGCATCAGCTTGCCGCCCACAGTGTCGGTGTAGGGTTGCAGCAGGCACGGTTTGCCGCTGTCACGCGCGCAGGTGTACCAGGCGTTGTAAGGCACGCCGGTGAGGGTCAGGTCTGTTTTGTTCATGTCACCTTCGGCGGTGACGGTGTTCAAGGCAGTACCGTTGGCGCGGCTCCAGTAGGGCGCGTAGCGGCCACTTTCGTTGGATGAGCGCTTGTCGTCGTTGACGAAGTCAGCGTCATGGCCGTCCAGGGCCTGGGGCTCGAAGGCCGCCCACACACCCAGCACTTTGGGGTTGCGCTCGAAGATGGCCTTGATGGCCTGGTTGATCTCCTCGCGCAGGGCGGCCGGCGGGAGGCCGCGGTGGCCGGCCAGGCTTCGCAGGCCAATGATCTGGTCCGCGGCGGCGTTGGCCACCAGCAGGTTGTCGCCGAAGGTTTTCTGCATTTGCGCGGCTTTTTCCGCCGCTTTCGTCTGTAGCAAATTCTGAACGCTTTCAGTGAGCATCTTGCGGCTCGAGGCGCTCACCAACGCGTTGTTCTCGCCAGTCTGGTACAGGTTTATCCCGACGATCAGCCCAGCAACGCCCAAAAGGCAAAGGCCGGCCAACAGCACGATTTTCAAGCGGATGGAGAGTTTGTCGAACATGGGCGCGCACTCACGAGTTGACCAGTCAGGACAGCGAGAGCCTAGCCCTTCAAGGCACGGCTCTGCCCGCCGGATCCTTCCAGCGTTAACGAGGCATCGGCGGCAAATGTTACAACTTTAAATATTTTTGACAGGCGGCGCCTCTGGGCGCGACCAGATCCACAGGTTCACCACCAGCATGCAGCCAATGGCGGCATACAGCGGCCAGGCATGCTTGAGGGTCAGGACCATGACCACGGAACACACGAGCATGCTCAGGGTGGCGCTGACCTTGGCCCGGCGCACGATCACCTTGCCATTGCGCCAGTTGCTGAGGATGGGCCCGAACAACCGGTGGTTTTCCAGCCAGGCACTCAGGCGCGGCGAGCTGCGGGTGGCGGCCCAGGCGGCCAGCAGGATGAACTCGGTGGTGGGCAAGCCGGGAATGACGATGGCCACCAGGCCGATGCCCAGGCTGACGTAGGCGAGCAGGCCGAAGAGGATGCGCGCGGTTTTGGAGGGCAGTGGGCGGGTCATGGGGTCAACGTGTGAAGGCAGCGGCCGGCCGGTGGCGAACCACCGGCCAGCTTCAACTCAGGCATGGGCGGAATAAGTGTGCTGCAAGAGTATTTGCAGACGGGAAAAGGCGTCAACCGCGGCCTGATCGGCGTCCGCTTCCTCGGTGGGGGTGAAGGGCAGTGCGTCGAAAATGGCGTTGAAGGCTTTCCAGCCACGCATGCGGCCACCTTCCGGCTCGGCCAGGTGGCGGGCGCCGAAGGTTTCGCTCAGGCCCATGGCCTCGGCGCGCTTGATCAGGATGGCGGCGCCGAGCTTGGAGCCTTCGGACACGCGAATCCAGGTCAGGGCCGTGGCGCGGTTGGGGGCGATCAGCGCGCCCGGCACCGCGGCCGGCACGGCCAGGCCCAGGTCGTTGAGGTCGGCCAGGGCGGCATCGGCTCGGCAGCGCGAGGCCAGGTCCGGGAACAACTGGTTCAGTTCCGGGTCGTTGTACAGGCCCTTTAGCTCGGACTGGAACAGGTACTGCATCTGCAGGAAGCGGCCGTAGCTTTCACGGCTTTCGAACGGTGCGTGGGCACCCACGGCATGTTCCAGTTGGTCGTGCAGTACCGCGCTGGCCTGGCGCAGGCGCGCCGAGCGCAGGGCCGGCTGCTCGGCGGCGGCGGGGTTTTGGATGGCACTCATGGCAGGGGTCCTTGAAAACAGTAGAGGTTGCCTTACTAGACGTTCCAGCGCGGCAAACTCAGTAAAAAAACTTCGCGGTACCGTCACCTGGGGCAACGGTACCGCGAATGGCCTCAGATGTCCCAGACCACGTTGATGGAGAAGTTGCGGCCAGGCGCGGTCAGGCGGTCCATGTTGGCCGGCTGCGTCACACCGGCTTCGCCGACGCCGTCGTAGCCGCGCACGTCATCCCACAGCCAGTATTTCTTGTCGGCGAGGTTGTACAGGCCGGCGCTGAGGGTCACGTCCTGGGTGACCTTGTAGTAGCCGGTCAGGTCCAGAACGCCGAAGCCCGGGGTCTTGAACTGGCTGCTGGTGCCATCGGGGGCGTGGAAGGTGGAATCGTCGACCCGGTCTTTGCGCTTGACCACGGTCCAGCTCAGCAGGCCGCCATAGTTGTCTTGGTCGTAGCCCAGGCCGAACACGCCGGTCAGCGGGTTGATGCTGTTAAGCGGCTGGCCGGTATCGTCGTTGCGGCCGTAGGCATAGCTCACCGACCCTTGGGTATACAGGCCGGCCGGCAGGCCGAAATAGTCCAGGTTCAGGCGGCCCTTGGCCTCGGCGCCCTTGATGGTGGCCTTCTTGATGTTGACGCTCTGGAAGGTCGTCTCGGTGTAGCCTGGGGTCAGCGAGTTTTCGTCGATGAAGTCGTGGTACTTGTTGTAGAACACCGCCAGGTCGAAGTTGCCATGCTCGAACTGGCCGCGCAGGCCGGTCTCGAAACTCTTGCTGCTTTCAGGCTTGAGGTTCGGGTTGGGCGCCACGGTGTAGCCCTGGGAGGTATTGGTGAAGCGACCGTACAGCGCCTTGGCGGTCGGCGTGCGGAAACCCTCGGCGTATTGCCCGTACCAGGTGTAGTTGTCATTGAAGGCGTAGGTCAGGCCCAGTTTTGGCGTGGCCTTGTGCCAGCGCTTCTCCTCGGTGCTGATGGCGTCGCCGCTCTGGGCAGCGGTGTTGAGGAACTCCTGGGTCACGTGCGGCTTCATCTGGGTGTAGTCGTAGCGCACGCTCGGCAGGAAGGTCCACTGGTTCCACTTGATCTCGTCCTGGGCGAACAGGCTGTAGGTGTTGACCGTCGGGTCCGGGAAGTCGCTGGCCGGTGTCAGGGTGTCGGAGGTGTTGGTGCTGGTGGCGCCGATGGCGCTGCAGTACGCGGCCACGCTCAGGCAGGTGCCGGTACCGGTGCGCAGCCCGGTCACTTTCTGCTGCTTGAGGGTGGTGCCGTAGGTCAGGTGGTGGTCGGTATCGGCGATGGCGAAGGACTTGTCCAACTGGCCATCGAATACCCACTGGCGTTCCTTGTACTGGGTATCACGCAGGCGTTGCACCACCCGCGACGGCGCGTAGATTTCGTTGGTGCTTTCGTCGGTCTTGGCCAACTGGTAGTTCAGGGTCCACTTCACGTGGTCGGCCAGCACGCTGTCCAGGCCGAACGTGTTCTCGATGCCGAAGCGTTCGCGCGAAGTGGTGGTGTTGCCACTGCGAGCCCTGTACATCCCGAAGCCCGCGCCGTTGACGAATGGGCCCCCAACCGCGCTTTTCTGGTTGGTGTCGCGGTCGTCCTTGTATTTTTCGTAGGTGAGGGCCAGGCGTGCGTCATCGCCGTAGTTCCAGCCCAGCTTGGCCAATACGTTGGTGGTGGTGGCGTCTTCGGGGTTGGCGGCGGTGCGGCCCAGGCCGGTGCCGCCGTGGCTGCCATACGACTCGGTTTCGTGGCCGTCGCGCTGGCTGAAATGCAGCAAGGCGTCGAAGTCGCCTTCACGGCCCGCTACGGTGCCGGATTTCAGCCAGCTGCGGTCTGCGGAGCTGTAGCCGGCCTTCAGGCGCGCGCCCACGTCCTTGCCAGGCTTGATGATGTCGTCCGGGTCCAGGGTGTAGTAGCTCACCGCACCGCCGATGGCGTTGCTGCCATACAGGGACGAGGCCGGGCCGCGCAGGATTTCCACGCGCTTGACGATCTCCGGGTCCACGTAGTTTCGGTTGGTCTGGGCGTAGGGGCCGTTGAAGAAACTGTCGGGAATTTCCACGCCGTCGACCTGGGTCAGTACCCGGTCGCCATCGATGCCGCGGATGTTATAGCCGCTGATACCCGCGCGCTGGCCAGTGCCGCCTACCGATACACCCGGTTCATAGCGCACCAGTTCCTTGATGTTGTTGACGTTGTTGCGGTCCAGGGCATCGCGGTCCTGGACGGTGACGGTGCTGGGCACGCTGTTCACGTCCTGGGCGCTGCGCGTGGCGCTGACGGTCACTTGCTGCAGGGCCAGGGCGCCGGTGTTGCGGCGTTCCAGCACCACGTTGTTGGGGCCCACCTTGTGCACGCTCAGGTTGGTGCCGATCAACAGGCGGTCCAGGGCCTGGTCAGGTTTCAGGGAACCGCGCACACCGGGTGACTGCACGTCACGCGCTAGGTCGGCCGACAGCCCCACCTGCCAACCGGTCACCTGGGTGAAAGCGTTGATGGCCGAGACCAGCGACTGCTGGCCGATGGCAAACGTGTAATTGCCCATGGCCTGGGTGCTGCCAGCGGGTTCGGCGGCCACGGCCGGGGTGACCTGGGTGGCGGCGAGCAGGATGGCCATGGTCAGCACGGACAACGTGCGAGGGCCGGGGGTGGCAATGCTGGAATGCTTGAAACCTGAGGACATCGAAGGGCGCTCCCTGTCGCGCGGCGTTATAGTGTTGAGCGGATTCAAAATGCGAATCACTTTCATTGGCTATAACGAGACGTGGCAGGGTAGGCAATCGCGTAAAAATAATTTTGGCCGCCGCTGGCGGCGGGTGCCGTCGCCCGGACGGGCTCCGGTTGTCGCACCACTGCAGATTTGTGATGGTGCCACCAACTTTCCCAAAAATCCGTGAAGAACCTTTTTTTCAGTTGAGAATAACCAGCGCCGGGTACTCGCGTATCGACGCCGAGGTGATATGCGCCAGCGAGCGAACCACGTCCAAGGGGTTCTCCAGCCGATAGTTACCCGTTACCTCGACCTGGGCCAGGCGGTCATTGGTGTTGACGATCCAGCCAGGGTAGTACCGGCGCAGTTCGTCCAACACCTGGCTCAGGGGGCAGTTTTCAAACACCAGTCGGCCCTGTACCCACGCCAGGTCCTTTTGCGGGTCCAGGTGCTGGCGCTGGCCGAAACCTGATGGGCCAATGCGGATGCTGTCGCCGGCGTTCAAGCGCACCCGCGCGTCATTACCGCCCAGCAGGTCGACATTGCCGCGCTGCACCTCGACCTGGGCGACGCCGTCCAGCAGGCGCACGGCGAAGTCGGTGTCGCGCACGCTGGCACGCACCGGACCTGCCTGCAGTTCCAGCGGCTGCTGACGGCTGTCGGCGACCTGGAAGAAGGCTTCGCCCTGGTACAACCTGGCTTCACGCTGGGCCTTGTCGATGTGGGCCGAGAACGCCGTGTTGGTGTTTAGCAGCACCTTGGAGCCATCGTCCAGTTGCAGGCGCTGGCGTTCGCCTACCACGGTCAGGTGGTCCGCTTCCAGGCGCAGGGGCAGGTTGGTAAAGCTGAACACGCCGACCAGTATCACCGCCGCGGCCGCCATGGGCTTGAGATACGGGCGCAGCCGCACGCGCCACGAACGCGTAGCCACCGTGTGCAATTGCTGCGCCGCCTGGTTCACCGCTGTGCCGTTCCACACGGCGCTGGCCTGGGCAAACGCCTGAGCATTGGCAGGCTCGGCGGCCAGCCACTGCTCAAAGGCCAGGCGCTCAGCCGCGCTGGCACAGTCCAGGCGAATCAGCCAGTCCAGGGCCTGGTCCATGGCGCTGTCGTGAGCGGGGGGGTGTTCGGTCACGCGGGTTCCTCGGGCATCGAGTTCATGACGGCGAATGGCACGTTGAGAGAGCTTATCAAAGACTCGTGGCGCTTGCGGTGAAGCTAGCGTCATTTCGCACACTGTCCTGGCGAGCTTCTGTCAGACTTCTCATTGTTCCATACGTTGCGCCACGCCCACGCAAATGGCCATGATCAGTTTCAGTTCCTTCTGCACCGTGCTTGCCGATACCTGCAGTTGCCCAGCGATCTCCAGGTAGCTGCAGCCATGCAGCCGGCTGAGGATGAAGATGCGTTGCTGGCGGGCGGTCAACTGCCCCAGGCTGGTGTTGAGGCGCATCAGCAATTGCTCGGCATGGGCGGCTTCTTCCGGCGTACTCTGGATCGCGGCGACGCTGTACACCACTTCGCTGGGCACGTCTTCGAGCAGTGTGCGTTCCTGCACCTTGCGGGCGCGCAGGTGGTCCAGCGCCAGATTGCGCGCAGTTTGAAAGACAAAGGGTTCCAGGTGTTCGATGGCCCGCTCGCTGAGCGCACGGGTAACCCGCAGGTAGGTTTCCTGCAGCAGGTCTTCAGCCGTGCTGGGGTTGTCGACCATGCGCTGCAAGGTGCGCAGCAAACTGAGCCGCTGGGTGAGGAAGACAGAGTTGAAGTGTGACTGACTCACAGCGATACCGAACCAATGGGATGTTAATGATAATGCTTATCATCTAGTCCCAAGGTCAAGTACAAGAATGTAAATGTTGAAGCGCCACCGCTTTCAAGACGGGCGAACAAGGCGGTCGAGGCTACCGCACAGGACCTTGCCCGCCTTGTTAGCAAGCAGATGGCATCACTGCGCGTTGAACAGCGCCAGGCAATTATCCAGCATGCGGTTCGAGAAGCCCCATTCGTTGTCGTACCAGGCCATGACCTTCAGCATCTTCCCAGAGACCTTGGTGTGATTGGCGTCGAAAATCGAAGAGAGCGGGTTGTGGTTGAAGTCGCACGACACCAGCGGCAGGGTGTTGTAGCCCAGGATCTTGGAGTGCTGGCTGGCTTCCTTCATCAGCGCATTGACCTCGTCGGCAGAGGTCTCGCGCGACAGGTTCACGGTCAGGTCAACCAGCGATACGTTGATCACCGGCACCCGTACGGCCATGCCGGTCAGCTTGCCGGCCAGTTCCGGCAGTACCAGGCCGACCGCCTCGGCAGCGCCGGTCTTGCTGGGGATCATCGACTGGGTGGCCGAGCGCGCCCGGAACGGGTCGCTGTGGTACATGTCGGTCAGCACCTGGTCGTTGGTATAGGCGTGTATGGTGGTCATCAGGCCCTGTTCGATGCCCAGCTCGCGGTGCAGTACCTGCGCCACCGGGGCCAGGCAATTGGTGGTGCACGATGCGTTGGAGATGATCTGGTGCGAGGCGCGCAGGATGTCGTGGTTGACCCCGTATACAACGGTGGCGTCCACGCCCTTGGCCGGGGCCGAGATGATCACCTTGCGGGCGCCGGCCTCGATGTGGGCGGCAGCCTTGGCGCGGTCGGTGAACAGGCCGGTGCATTCGAACACCACGTCAATGCGTTCGGCTTTCCACGGCAGGTCGGCTGGGTTGCGAATGGCGCTGACCGCGATGCGGTCGCCATTGACCGTGATGCTTTCCTGGTCGGACTCGACCGTAGCGTCGAAGGCGCCATGCACGCTGTCGAACTTGAGCAGGTGGGCGTTCATCGCGCTGTCACCCAGGTCATTGATCGCGACGACCTGCAGGTCTTGGCGGTAGCCTTGGGTATACAGTGCACGGAGCACGTTGCGGCCGATGCGGCCAAAACCGTTGATGGCAATTCGAAGCGTCATTGTCGGTACCTGCGTTCAGATTGTGTGCGCGGCCTTCTCAATATGAG
The DNA here is from genome assembly GCF_013374995.1 of Pseudomonas eucalypticola. Classification (NCBI taxonomy): domain Bacteria; kingdom Pseudomonadati; phylum Pseudomonadota; class Gammaproteobacteria; order Pseudomonadales; family Pseudomonadaceae; genus Pseudomonas; species Pseudomonas eucalypticola. Next base: position 1,151,779 of record NZ_CP056030.1, read on the forward strand.
GCGCTGGGCGAGGTAAATCGTTCACAGAATCTGTTTTGTTATTGGAATTACAAGATTATTCGCAAAAAAATAGAAAACAAGCCTTTTTTCATGGCAATATTTTGTCTTATCTACAACGAGTGACCGGCGCGGCTGTTCCTGTTGATCACAAGCAAGCCTGGGCCCGCAGCCTGGGCGGCGAGGGAAGAATGGGAAATTCGGTGCAGCGGTCACCCCCATAGCCTGGAGTTCTCCACATGCATCCCCGCGTTCTAGAGGTTACCCAACGGCTGATCGACCGCAGCCGCGCGACGCGCGAGCGTTACCTGCAACTGATCCGCGGGGCTGCCAGTGATGGCCCTATGCGTGCCAAACTCCAATGCGCCAACTTCGCCCACGGCGTGGCGGGCTGTGGTACCGAAGACAAGAACGCGCTGCGGATGATGAACTCCGCCAACGTCGCCATCGTGTCTTCCTACAACGACATGCTGTCGGCGCACCAGCCGTATGAAACCTACCCCGAGCAATTGAAGCAGGCCCTGCGCGAGATCGGCTCGGTCGGTCAGTTCGCCGGCGGCGTGCCCGCCATGTGCGACGGTGTCACCCAGGGTGAACCCGGCATGGAACTGGGCATCGCCAGCCGCGAGACCATCGCCATGTCCACGGCCGTGGCGCTGTCGCACAACATGTTCGACGCCGCGCTGATGCTGGGTATCTGCGACAAGATCGTGCCCGGCCTGATGATGGGCGCCTTGCGCTTTGGGCACCTGCCGATGATTTTCGTGCCGGGCGGGCCGATGCCTTCGGGCATTTCCAACAAGGAAAAAGCCGACGTAAGGCAGCGCTACGCGGAGGGCAAGGCCAGCCGCGAGGAGTTGCTGGAGTCGGAGATGAAGTCCTACCACAGCCCCGGCACCTGCACCTTCTACGGCACCGCCAACACCAACCAATTGCTGATGGAAGTGATGGGGCTGCACCTGCCGGGCGCGTCCTTCGTCAACCCCAACACCCCGCTGCGCGATGCCCTGACCGTGGAAGCGGCGCACCAGGTCACGCGCATGACCAAGGCCAGCGGCGCCAGCTTCACGCCCATCGGCGAGATCGTCGACGAGAAGGCGCTGGTCAACTCCATCGTCGCGCTGCACGCCACCGGCGGCTCGACCAACCACACCCTGCACATGCCGGCCATCGCCATGGCGGCGGGCATCATCCTGACCTGGCAGGACATGGCCGACCTTTCCGAGGTTGTCCCGACCCTGTCGCATGTCTACCCGAACGGCAAGGCTGACATCAACCACTTCCAGGCGGCGGGCGGCATGTCGTTCCTGATCCGCGAACTGCTGGCCGCAGGCCTGTTGCACGAAGACGTCAACACCGTGGCTGGCCGCGGCCTGAGCCGCTATACCCAGGAGCCGTTCCTGGACAACGGCAAGCTGGTATGGCGAGAAGGCCCCGAGCAAAGCCTGGATGAAAACATCCTGCGCCCTGTAGCCCGTGCGTTTTCCCCCGAAGGCGGCCTGCGGGTAATGGAAGGCAACCTCGGCCGCGGTGTGATGAAGGTCTCGGCCGTCGCGCCTGAGCACCAGGTAGTGGAAGCTCCGGCCCGGGTGTTCGAAGACCAGCAGGACCTGGCCGATGCGTTCAAGGCCGGCGAGCTGGAACATGACTTCGTCGCCGTGATGCGTTTCCAGGGCCCGCGCTCCAATGGCATGCCCGAGCTGCACAAGATGACGCCGTTCCTGGGCGTGCTGCAGGACCGCGGCTTCAAGGTCGCACTGGTAACCGACGGGCGCATGTCCGGCGCGTCGGGCAAGATTCCGGCGGCCATTCACGTGTGCCCCGAAGCCTTCGATGGTGGCGCGCTGGCCAAGGTGCGCGACGGTGATATGATCCGGGTCGACGGCGTCAAGGGCACCTTGGAGGTGCTGATGGACGCCGCTGAATTCGCCGCGCGTACCCCCGCCGTGGGCCAGTTGGCCAACGCCGTGGGCTGCGGGCGCGAACTGTTCGGTTTCATGCGGCTGGCCTTCAGCTCGGCGGAGCAAGGCGCCAGCGCCTTCACGTCTGGCCTGGAGAATCTCAAATGAAGCTCGCCCTTGTAGGCGATATCGGCGGCACCAATGCCCGCTTTGCGTTGTGGGAAAACAACGACCTGCACTCGGTGCGGGTGTTTCCCACGGCGGACTACACCAGCCCCGAGCAAGCCATCGGCGTCTATCTGAAAGACCTGGGGCACGAACGCGGCGCTATCGAAGCCGTTTGCCTGGCCGTGGCCGGGCCGGTCAGCGGTGATGAATTCCGCTTCACCAACAGTCATTGGCGTCTCAGCCGCAAGGCGTTCTGCGAAACCTTGCACGTAGAGCACCTGTTGCTGATCAATGATTTCACCGCCATGGCGCTGGGCATGACCCGCCTCAAGGACGGTGAATTCAAGACCGTTTGCCCTGGCACGGCCGACCCTCAGCGGGCGGCCGTGGTGATCGGCCCTGGTACGGGGCTCGGCGTGGGCACGCTGCTGCACACCGGCGAAGGCCAGTTCATGGCGCTGCCGGGTGAGGGCGGCCATGTCGACCTGCCCGTGGGCAATGCCCGCGAAGCGCAGCTGCGCCAGCACATTCAGGATGAAATCGGCCATGTCAGTGCCGAAACCATCCTCAGCGGTGGCGGCCTGTTGCGCCTGTATCAGGCTATCTGCGCCGTGGACGGCTACGCGCCGGCCCTCGACACCCCGGCGGCCATCACGTCAGCGGCCCTGGCGGGCGATCCGGTGGCCAGGGCGGTGATCGACCAGTTCTGCCGCTTCCTGGGCCGGGTGGCCGGCAATAACGTACTGACCGTGGGCGGCCGTGGCGGGGTTTACATTGTCGGCGGCGTCATCCCGCGTTTCATCGAGCTGTTCCTGGCCAGCGGCTTCGCCGAGAGCTTCACCGACAAGGGCTGCATGAGCGAATACTTCCAGGGCATTCCCGTGTGGGTTGTGACTGCCGAGTTCTCGGGCCTCATTGGTGCGGGTGTGGCCTTGCAGCAAGCACGGGGCTAGGCGTTTAATCTGTGCCTATTGATCGGGCGCCACGACCCGACGCTGGACACAAGGACGCAGCACGTGACCACTGCCGGCAAAACAATACTGCTGGTCGATGACGACCAGGAAATTCGCGAACTGCTGGACACCTACCTCACCCGCGCGGGCTTCACGGTCCGCACCACGGGTGACGGCCAGGCCTTCCGCCAGGCCCTCAACGAGGCCCCGGCGGACCTGGCCATCCTCGATGTCATGCTTCCCGACGAAGATGGCTTCAGCCTGTGCCGGTGGGTGCGCCAGCACCCGCGCCAGGCGCAGATGCCGATCATCATGCTCACCGCCAGCTCCGACGAAGCCGACCGGGTCATTGGCCTGGAGCTGGGTGCCGACGACTACCTGGGCAAGCCGTTCAGCCCGCGCGAGTTGCAGGCGCGCATCAAGGCGCTGCTTCGCCGCGCCCAGTTCGGCCAGGAGCGCGCCGGCGAGGTGGTAGCGTTCGATGACTGGCGGCTGGACATGATCAGCCATCGCTTGTTTCATGCCGACGGCGAGGAAGTGTTCCTTTCCGGCGCCGATTTCGCCTTGCTCAAGCTGTTCCTCGACAACCCCCAGCAAATCCTCGACCGCGATACCATCGGCAATGCCACCCGTGGCCGCGACCTGATGCCCCTGGATCGTATCGTCGACATGGCCGTGAGCCGCCTGCGCCAGCGCCTGCGCGACACCGACAAACCGCCCCGGCTGATCCGCACCGTGCGCGGCAGTGGCTACCTGCTGGCGGCCAGCGTTGTCACGGCTTAAGGGCCTGGTGCCGCGCTCACTGCTGGGGCGCATGCTGCTGCTGACCTTGCTGGTGGTGCTGCTGGCTCAGGGGCTGTCGAGCCTGATCTGGGTCTCGCAGTTGCGCGCTACTCAGTTGGAAGGCCTGGTCACCACCGCTCGTAGCCTTGCCCACTCCATGTCGGCCAGCGTCAGTTACTTCCGCTCGCTGCCCCTGGCCTACCGGCCCATGGTGCTGGAACAGCTGCGCAGCATGGGTGGCACGCGCTTCGTGGTGTCGCTCAACAACCGCCCGCTGGACATGCAGGTGCTGCCCCCGACCGTGCGCAAGACGGCGGTCATCCAGGCCGTGGATAGCGTGTTGCGCGAGAGCCTGGGGGCGCCGGTGGACCTCTCGGTGCAATTCGTCAGCCCTCAGGACCTGCGCATTTTCAACAGCGGCCTGGCCCTGGATGAGCTGCCACGCTCCTGGGCGCACTATTCGCTGACCCTGGAGCCGGTGAACCCGCCGGTGCTGGTCACCCAGATCCGTCTGGGCGAAGGCGAATGGCTGTACATCGCCTCGTTGCTCCCCGAGCCCTACACCAGCTTGGAAGAAGAGGGGCTGCCCGCCCAGCAATGGTGGTTCATTCTGCTCACCAGCTCGTTTCTGTTGCTGTTCATCGGCCTGCTGGTGCACTGGCAGAGCCGCCCGCTCAAGCGCTTGGCCCGCGCGGCACGGGAGTTGTCCCTGGGTGCCGAGCCAGAAGAACCGGAGGTGGAAGGCGGCGGTAGCGAGGTGATCGAGGTCAGCCGCGCCTTCACCGCCATGCGCGAGCGCATCAGCCGCTACCTTACCGAGCGAAGTCAGCTGTTCAGTGCCATCTCCCACGACCTGCGAACCCCCATCACCCGCCTGCGCCTGCGGGTGGAGCTGCTGGAAGACGAGGCTCTGGAAGCCAAGTTCGGTCGCGACCTGGATGAGCTGGAACTACTGGTCAAAGGCGCGTTGCAATGCGTGAAGGACACCGACATTCACGAAAACATCGAGCCGGTGGACCTCAACCATGTCCTTGACTGCCTGATCGAACCGTTTCTCTCCCCGGGTGGCGACGGCCGTGTGACCCTGCATGGCGGCGCCTGGAAGCCCTACCCGGGTAAACCCCTGGCGCTGAAGCGCTGCATGGGCAACCTGATCGACAACGCGCTGAAATACGGCGACCGGGCGCACCTGCACGTGGAAGACGACCCCAAGGCGTTCATCCTCCACGTGGATGACGAAGGGCCCGGGGTACCGGCGTTGCGGTTGGAAAAGGTATTCGAGCCGCATTTCCGCTTGTCGGGCAACCAGCAGGGCTACGGGTTGGGGTTGGGCATCGCGCGCAACATCGCCCATAGCCATGGGGGGGAGGTGAGCCTGCGTAACCTGCCGGAGCGGGGGTTGCGAGTCACGCTGTACCTGCCGCGTTGATTTCACCGGTCTCCTCTGCGGGGGCCGGGCGGCGCGGCTGGCGTCGAACAGACACTTCCCCTAATAATCATTCCTTTCGCCATTATTTCCCTGGTTGGTAGGCTGCTCGCCTGCCGAGAGGGATCTCACTTGACTGAACACCCCCATGACAAGGCGTCACACGTCGTCGCCACCGCGCTATCACCTTCCCGCTACGAAGGTGTCGCAGGGAATCTTCAGGCTGAGCCTGGCTTCTACATCGTGCCCTACAGCATGTCGCCTGCCCAGCTGTACCGGAACTTGTTCACGGCCATGTCGCCTCCGTCAATGCCAACGTTCAGGGCATTGAACCTCGGCCTTGGCAGCGTCATAAAAGCAGGCTCGCTGATTGTCCTGAGCGACCCTGGCAACACCCGTTGTACCTTTGCAGAGGCGCAGCTGATGCAGGCTGCCGAGCGGGTCAAGATCGCCCTTGACCCGCTCACGCCGGACGAGGCGAATTTCATGGTTCGTCACCGTGCGGAAATTGGCAGTTTCATCGGTGAGGGTTCTACCTGGCTTGGCGTCAGTGCGGCGATGATGGAGAAGCATCTGGTCAGCCTGCGCGACACGCTGAAAAAGATGGAGCTTTTGCATCAGCACAGCTACCGCCAGCACGGCAACCTGAGATCTTCGGAGTTTCTTTTGCAGCGACGCCAGTTGCTGGCGCAGTTGGATGCGCACCTGTTGAGTTCGACTCGGCTCAGGGGGCTTACCACTTTTGGAGATAACCAAAAGCTGAAGACAGCGTTGGGTATTTCGAGTCAGAGTCTGGTACACCGGTGGAACAGGGCAGGCGCGCCGGGCCAGATACCGGGGTATGCGACGCATGTGAATGCAGTGAGCCGGGCGGCGAAGTATATGCAGGCAGGTGGGTATGTGGGTATAGGTCTTGGCGGCGTATCATCGTTGTTGTCGATTCGAGCCGTTTGCACGGATGATTTGTCCTCTCGGGCCTGTGAAAGAGTACGGCTCACGGAAGGTGGCAAGTTTATTGGGTCTACTGTCGCGGGCATTCGTGGCGCTTCGCTTGGGCTGCAAGCTTCTGGTTCTGCCTGTGTAGCTTTAGGTATCGCGGGTGGGATAGGGGGTGTTGCCTGCACGGCAGCGCTGGTTGGTGTCGGGGCTTGGGCAGGGGCGACCGGTGGTGGGCTGGTCGGCGAACACCTAGGTGATGTTGTATACGGGCTGACACGTTAATGGGCGTGGAACTTGGACAATCATGGTGGGCGGTGGCATTTTATGCCGGGCCGGTCGTTTTGTGTATCTCTGGGATAGTGCTGAGTGTTTACATCAGTTGGCGTTATCTTGATGAGATGGTGAATGCTTTAAAGGGCTCCAGGCAGTTTTCGCTAGCGGCGCGAAGTCTGGAAACGAGCGGATGGGTAAGTCGGTTTATACTCGCTACCAAAATTTCGGGAGCGGTTGCTTGGCCACGAGCAGGTATCCGGGCAGGTTTGCTTGATGCCTCAGAGATCGAGAATTTTCCATCGTATATTAGAAGGTTAATTCGGTTGAATAACTTCTTGACGTACGTGATGTTGGTTTGGGGTGGAGTAGCTTGTCTTCTGATTAGTCTCGGTGAGTGATAAACCGGGTTTTACATTGGCCTGATAACCTTGCCGGCATACCAGCGGCCACAGCAGGCGGTCGAGTTCGCTTCAGGTATCTGCCAATTCGGCCTCTTCTACCCGATCCCGTTGCAACTTCGCTCGGTACAAGGCTTGGTCCACGCTGCGCAGCAACCGCTCGAAATCCTGCTGGCCATGGAGACGTTCAGTCTGCGCCAGCCCGGCGCTGAACCGCAGGGTGAAAGGCAATTGCATCGATTCCACCTCAAGCGCCTCGCGTAGGCGGTCGAGTAACACCCTGGCTTCCCGGGTGGTGGTGCCGGGCATCACCAGCAGGAATTCTTCGCCACCCCAGCGGGAAAACAGGTCCGTCCTGCGCTTGAGCTGGGTGACGGTGCTGGCGAAGAGTTTCAGGCCGGTGTCGCCCGCGCCGTGGCCGTGCTGGTCGTTGATACGCTTGAAGTTGTCCAGGTCGATGAGGGCGATCGCCAGGGGGTAGCGCTGGGCGTCCTTGCGCAGAATGGCGGTGGTGGCGCCTGCGCGATTGAGGGCGCCGGTGAGGAAGTCGGTGACACTCAGGCGCAAGATTTCCAGGCGCACCTGTTCCTGCAGCATCAGGCCAAAGCACAAGGTGAACAGGAACGAGACCATGAAGTCCATGGCCAGCTCGGGCAGCGTGAACATGTCCGGGGTGTCGAAGGCCAGGGGCGGGGGCGGGCTAAGCAGCAGGCTGATCACGTTCCAGGCGTGGAAGGCGAGCAGGGCCAGTTGCCCGACCGCCAAGCCCCAGGCGCCGCGGTAACGGGCCGTAAGGCTAAGGGCGAGGCGGCACTGGATGCCGATGGTGATGAAGCAAATCAGGAAGAACCACGGCAGCAGGTAGCTGCTGTGTATCAGCATGCTGGCGCCAAGGGCATAGGTCATCGGCGTACCCAGCAGCAGCGCAGCCTGGGCGGTACGGCTGCCCGCGCGACCGGCCAGATGCAGCAGCGCCAGGGTATGCCCGCCGATGGCTGCCAGCAGCAGGGTAGTGTTGAGCAGGAACGCCGGCATCGGCGCAAGCACCCCGAGCCAGGCGTACGCCCCCGTGGCCACATCGGGTTGCAGCAAATCGACGATACGGTAGGCGGCAAGCAGCAGGTCCCCGCCCAGCCACCACCACAGGGCGGTGTGCCGCTCGCTCAAACCGATGCCCGACAAGCACAGCATCAAGGCGGTCAGCAGGCCGAACGGGGTGATGATCAGCAGCAGGGTGATGGGATCGTTCAGCAACATGGCGCGTATTCAGGGCCGGGGCAGTGGCTTCCATCATGTCACTGTAGACGTCTGGCGTGCCAGTCAGCTTTCATTGCGGCCTTGATGCAATCCTTTTTTGGCGTTCTTGAGATCGATCTTGGCCCGCCCTGACAAACCCTGTCACCAGACAGTGACATTTGGTTACCTGCGAATTCCCCTCCCTTGATTAAACTGCGTACGCAAATAACAAAAAACCAAGGACACCCATGGAACGGTTGCAACTGGAATTCAGCAGTTGGCTCAATACCCCCTCCCATCACCACTGGCTGGCGGCCGAGGGGCTGCGTTTGCTGGATTTCGCCCGGGCCTCGAAGCTGCAAGAAGGCTTCGGCCACCTGGATGAACGCGGCTGGCTGCCCGATGCCCCGGCGCAAACGCTGATCACCGCCCGCATGACCCACAGCTTTGCCCTGGCCAGCGTGCAAGGCCTGCCCGGTTTCGCCGCGCTGGTCGACCATGGCCTGGCGGCGCTGGCTGGCAGCCTGCGCGATGCCGAGCAGGGCGGTTGGTATGCCGTGGCCCATGCCGCCGACGGGGACATGGGCAAGGCTGCCTACCTGCATGCCTTCGTGGCCCTGGCCGCCAGCAGTGCGGTGGCGGCGGGGCGCCCGGGGGCGCAGGCGTTGCTCGACCAGGCGGTGGAGGTGATCCTGGCGCGGTTCTGGAGCGAGGAGGAAGGCGCCATGCGCGAGTCCTTCGACCGCCTGTGGAGCCGCGCCGAGCCCTATCGCGGCGCCAACAGCAACATGCACAGCGTCGAGGCCTTCCTCGCCCTGGCCGATGTCACCCATGACCCGCACTGGCTCGAACGCGCCCTGCGGATCGCCGAACGGGTGATTCACCAGCATGCCGTCCCTAACCAATACCGGGTAATCGAACACTTCCACCCCGACTGGTCTGCCGACCTGACGTACAACCAGGCGCAACCGGCCGACCCGTTTCGGCCTTTCGGCAGCACGCCGGGGCATGCCTTCGAATGGGCACGGCTGTTGCTGCACCTCGAAGCCGCGTTGCTGGACGCCGTGCGTCCGGCGCCAACCTGGCTGCTGGCCAGCGCCCGCGGCCTGTTCGAACAGGCCTGCCGCACCGCCTGGCACGCCGACGGCGCGCCGGGGCTGGTCTATACCCTGGACTGGAGCGACAAGCCGGTGGTGCGCCAACGCATGCATTGGGTCACCGCCGAAGCCATCGCCGCCTCGGCCGCGCTGCTGCGCCGAACCGGCGATGCCCAATACGAGCACTGGTACCGCGACTTCTGGGAGTACGCCGCCGTGCACCTGCTGGACCGGGAACACGGTAGCTGGCACCACGAACTGGACCCGTGCAACAAGCCTTCGGCGACCGTCTGGGCCGGTAAACCGGACCTCTATCACGCCCTGCAGGCCGTGCTGTTGCCGCGCGTGCCGCTGGCGCCAAGCCTGGCCTGCAACCTTGCGCGCCTCGGCGGGCAACACATTGTCACCGGTTGGTGACATTTGCGCGTCGCTTCGTTACCTGTCGCACTAAATACCCTGTTTACACTCCACGCAGCGCAAGCATCAGACTTGCAATGCATAACAACAAAAAAGGACCTCCGATGAACGCGATCAATCGCCTCGCCGCTGTCATTTCCCTCGCCTCCCTGTTCCCGCTCGCCGCGCACGCCGCCGATTCCAAAGGCACGGTGGAAGTGGTGCACTGGTGGACGTCCGGTGGCGAACACGCCGCGGTCAAAGTATTGCAACAGCAGGTCGAAAAAGACGGCTTCACCTGGAAAGACGGTGCCGTGGCCGGTGGCGGTGGTGCCACTGCCATGACCGTGCTCAAGTCCCGCTCCGTGGCTGGCAACCCGCCCGGTGTCGCCCAGATCAAAGGCCCCGACATTCAGGAGTGGGCCACCACCGGTCTGCTGGACCCGGACACCCTGAAAAGCGTTGCCGAGAGCGAGCACTGGGACAAGCTGCTGAGCAAGACCGTCGCCGACACCATGAAGTACGAGGGTGACTACGTGGCAGTGCCGGTGGACATTCACCGGGTCAACTGGCTGTGGATCAACCCCGAAGCCTTCAAGAAGGCCGGTATCGCCAAAGCGCCTGCCACCCTCGAAGAACTCTACGCCGCCGCCGACAAGCTGAAGGCCGCCGGCATCATCCCGATCGCCCATGGTGGTCAGCCATGGCAGGACGCTACCGTCTTCGAGGACGTGGTGCTCAGCGTCATGGGGGCCGATGGCTTCAAGAAAGCCTTCGTGGACCTGGACGAGAAGACGCTGACGGGTCCGAAGATGGCTGAGGTGTTCACCCAGCTGAAGAAAATCAAGGGCTACATGGACCCGGACGGCGCAGGCCAGGACTGGAACCTGGAGGCCGGCAAGGTCATTCAGGGCAAGGCCGGCATGCAGTTCATGGGTGACTGGGCCAAGAGCGAGTGGACCCAGGCGGGCAAGAAAGCCGGTACCGACTACGAGTGCGTGCCGTTCCCGGGTACCGCGGGCAGCTTCACCTATAACATCGACTCCCTGGCCGTGTTCAAGGTGAAGGACAAAGGCAGTGTCGCAGCCGCCCAGGACCTGGCCAAGATCGCCATGGGCAAGGACTTCCAGGAAATCTTCAACAAGGCCAAGGGCTCCATTCCGGTTCGCAATGACATGGACCTGAGCCAGTTCGACAGCTGTGCCCAGGCCTCGGCCAAGGACTTCGCCGAAGCTGACAAGGCCGGCAAGCTGGAACCGAGCATGGCGCACAACATGGCCACCACTCTGGCGGTGCAAGGTGCGATCTTCGACGTGGTCACCAACTTCATGAGCGACAAGAACGCCGACGCGACCGATACCGCCAAGAAACTGGGTAGCGCGATTTCCGCCGCCAAGTGACGCTGCGTTCGTAGTACGGCCGATGCCTGCGTCGGGGTTTCTCCGCCCCCGGCGCAGGCATTCGGTACCGATTGATCTTCACACTGGATTTCTCCGATGAGCTCTGTGGCTGTGTTCAGCAAGGCCTCGCCGTTCGATGCGTTGCAACGCTGGCTCCCCAAAGTGGTGCTGGCGCCAAGCATGCTGATCGTGCTGGTCGGTTTCTACGGTTACATTTTCTGGACGTTCATTCTTTCGTTCACCACCTCCACGTTCATGCCGACGTACACCTTCGCCGGCCTGGCGCAGTATGAGCGTCTGCTCAACAACGACCGCTGGTGGGTGGCGAGCAAGAACCTGGCCGTGTTCGGCGGCATGTTCATCGCCATCAGCCTGGTGCTGGGGGTGTTCCTGGCGGTGCTGCTGGACCAGCGCATCCGCCGCGAAGGCTTCCTGCGCACCATTTACCTGTACCCCATGGCGTTGTCGATGATCGTCACCGGCACGGCCTGGAAATGGCTGCTCAACCCGGGCCTGGGCCTGGACAAGATGCTGCGTGACTGGGGCTGGGAAGGCTTCCGCCTGGACTGGCTGATCGACCAGGATCGCGTGGTGTACTGCCTGGTGATCGCCGCGGTGTGGCAGGCCTCGGGCTTCGTCATGGCGCTGTTCCTGGCAGGCCTGCGTGGGGTCGACCAGTCGATCATCCGCGCCGCCCAGGTGGACGGCGCCAGCCTGCCGACCATCTACCTGAAAATTGTGTTGCCCAGCCTGCGGCCGGTGTTCTTCAGCGCCTTCATGATCCTGGCGCACATCGCCATCAAGAGCTTCGACCTGGTAGCTGCGATGACTGCCGGTGGCCCCGGCTACTCCTCGGACCTGCCCGCCATGTTCATGTATTCGTTCACCTTCAGCCGTGGCCAGATGGGCGTGGGTTCTGCCAGCGCCATGCTGATGCTGGGGGCGATCCTGGCGATCCTGGTGCCGTATCTGTATTCGGAATTGAGGAACAAGCGCCATGACTAGTGCCTATGGCAAACCTGCGCTGACCTTCAGCCGCGTGGCCATCTACGCCACCCTGATCCTGGCCGCCGCCGTCTACCTGGTGCCCTTGGTGGTCATGCTGCTCACCAGCTTCAAGACCCCGGATGACATCCGTACCGGCAACCTGTTGAGCTTGCCCGAGGTGTTCACCGGCATCGGCTGGTTGAAGGCCTGGGACATCGTCGGCGGGTTCTTCTGGAACTCGGTGAAGATCACCGTGCCCGCGGTGCTGATCTCGACTTTCGTCGGTGCCATGAACGGATACGTGCTGTCCATGTGGCGCTTCCGCGGTTCGCAGCTATTCTTCGGGCTGCTGCTGTTCGGCTGCTTCCTGCCGTTCCAGACGGTGTTGCTGCCGGCTTCGTTTACGTTGGGCAAGCTCGGCCTGGCCAATACCACCACTGGCCTGGTCATCGTACACATCGTGTACGGGTTGGCCTTTACCACGCTGTTCTTTCGCAATTACTACGTCAGCGTGCCCGATGCGCTGGTCAAGGCCGCGCGGCTGGATGGGGCAGGGTTCTTCACCATCTTCAACAAAATCCTGCTGCCCATGTCGATCCCGATCATCATGGTCTGCCTGATCTGGCAGTTCACCCAGATCTGGAACGACTTCCTGTTCGGCGTGGTGTTCGCCAGTGGTGATGCGCAGCCGATCACCGTGGCGCTCAACAACCTGGTCAATACCAGCACGGGCGCCAAGGAATACAACGTAGACATGGCCGCGGCGATGATCGCCGGCCTTCCGACATTGCTGGTGTACATCATGGCCGGCAAGTATTTCCTGCGTGGGCTAACCGCCGGCGCGGTCAAGGGGTAGAAACATGGCAACGCTCGAACTGCGCAACGTAATCAAGACCTATGGCAGCGGCCTGCCGGACACCTTGAAAGATATCCAGCTGAGTATCGACTCCGGCGAATTCCTGATCCTGGTCGGCCCGTCTGGCTGTGGCAAGTCCACCCTGATGAATTGCATTGCGGGCCTGGAGAACATTACCGGCGGCGCCATCCTGGTGGACGGTGCCGACATCAGCGGCATGAGCCCCAAGGACCGGGACATCGCCATGGTGTTCCAGTCCTACGCCCTGTACCCGACCATGACCGTGCGCGAGAACATCGCCTTCGGCCTGAAAATTCGCAAGATGTCCGCCGCCGCCATTGACGAAGAAGTGGCACGCGTTGCCAAACTGCTGCAGATCGAACACCTGCTCAACCGCAAGCCGGGCCAGCTATCCGGTGGTCAGCAGCAGCGCGTGGCCATGGGCCGGGCGCTGGCGCGGCGGCCCAAGATCTACCTGTTCGACGAACCGCTGTCCAACCTCGACGCCAAGCTGCGTGTGGAGATGCGCACAGAAATCAAGCTGATGCACCAACGCCTCAAGACCACCACCGTGTACGTCACCCATGACCAGATCGAGGCCATGACCCTGGGCGACAAGGTGGCGGTGATGAAGGATGGCATCATCCAGCAGTTCGGCACGCCCAAGGACATCTACAACGACCCGGCCAACCTGTTCGTGGCCAGCTTCATCGGTTCGCCGCCGATGAACTTCATCCCCCTGCGCCTGCAGCGCAAGGATGGCCGCCTGGTGGCCCTGCTCGACAGCGGCCAGGCCCGGTGCGAACTGCCCCTGGCCATGAGCGACGCGGGCCTGGAAGACCGCGAAGTGATCCTGGGCATGCGCCCCGAACAGATCCTGCTGGCCGGTGCCCAGGACGGAGGCTTGCCGAGCATCCGCGCCGAAGTTCACATTACCGAGCCGACAGGCCCGGATACCCTGGTCTTCGTCACCCTCAATGACACCAAGGTCTGCTGCCGCCTGGCGCCCGATGTGGCGCCACGGGTGGGCGAGACCCTGAACCTCCAATTCGACCCGGCGAAGGTGTTGCTGTTCGACGCCCAGACCGGCGAACGCTTGGGGGCGGTGGGGCGTGCACAGGCATCCCTGGCAGGCGACAACGTCGCGCAGTTCAAGGGGCGCTGAATTCGTGCCGGGTGGCGTGCTGCCCGGCATCACCGAAGTACACCGCGTTTATCAACAGCCAATAACAATAAGACGAGGAAGCAAAGGATGAAAAAGCGCATGAACAAGTCAGCACGCAATCGTTTGTTGCAGGTCTCGGTGCTCAGCGCACTGGGTCTCGCTACGAGCGCCCATGCGTACGACGCTTTCGACCCGGAATCGCCGTGGATGCTCGGTGACTGGGGCGGGGAACGTACGGAACTGTTGAAAAAGGGCTATGACTTCACCCTGGAATACGTCGGGGAGGCGGGCAGCAACCTGGGTGGTGGCTACGACAAGGACGTGACCGCGCGCTACAGCGATCAGTTCGCCCTGGGCGTGGACATGGACCTGAACAAGATCCTGGGCTGGAAGGATGCCGAGTTCAAGCTGACGGTCACCGAGCGTAGTGGCCGTAACATCTCCAACGACCGCATCGGCGACCCACGTGCTGGCACCCTCAGCTCTTCGCAGGAAGTGTGGGGCCGCGGCCAGACCTGGCGTTTGACCCAGATGTGGTACAAGCAGAAATTCTTCGACGGCGCCCTGGACGTCAAGGTCGGCCGCTTTGGCCCGGGCGAAGACTTCAACAGCTTCCCCTGCGACTTCCAGAACCTGACCTTCTGCGGCTCGCAGGTCGGTAACTGGGTGGGCGGCATCTGGTACAACTGGCCTGTCAGCCAGTGGGCTGGCCGCGTGAAGTACAACCTGACCCCCGAGTTCTACATGCAGGTCGGTGCGTACAACCAGAACCCGTCGAACCTGGAAACCGGCAACGGCTTCAAGCTCAACGGCAGCGGCACCAAGGGCACCATCCTGCCGGTGGAGGGCGTATGGTCGCCACAGGTCAATGGCCTGCCGGGTGAATACCGCCTGGGTTACTACTACAGCACCGCCAAGGCTGACGACGTCTACGACGGCATCGATGGCCAGCCACAACCGGTGTCGGGTGCCTACAAGACCCACGGCAGCAAGCACGGCTGGTGGATCGTGGCACAGCAGCAACTGACCGCTCACAACGGTGATGCCAGCCGCGGCCTGAGTGTGTTTGCCAACTTCACCGTGCATGACAAGGCTACCAACTACATCGACAACTACCAGCAGGTAGGCCTGGTGTACAAAGGCCCGTTCGACGCCCGCCCCAAGGATGACATCGGTGTAGGTATCGGCCGTATCCACGTCAACGACGATGCCCAGGACCGCGCCAAACTGGTCAACCAGCTCAATGGGATCGACGACTACGACAACCCCGGCTACCTGCCTGTGCAGGACACCGAGTACGACGCCGAGATCTACTATGGCTTCCACGTGACCAACTGGCTCACCGTGCGCCCCAACCTGCAATACATCAAGCACCCGGGTGGTGTTGACCAGGTGGACAATGCGGTGGTGGCTGGCCTGAAACTGCAAAGCAAGTTCTAACGCAAAAAGGGCGCTGAACCCGCCTTGTAGGCGCTGGCCTGCCAGCGAGCTTTTCAAGCCTTGGAAAAGCTCGCTGGCAAGCCGGCTCCTGCGCCCCGCGTGAATCCCCGCTTACCCCAATGCGGCAAAAAGCTCGGCGAAAAACTGGTTTATATCGGTAAGATAGCGCTACCTCGAATAATATCAGCCGACCTCGGTGAGCTTTACTTCCATGTCTACTGTCATGCACGACCACCCGCTCCAGCGTTTCTTCAAGTCGCAGCGGCCTCGGCCCACCTTTGAGTGGGAGCGTTTTCAGCAGCGCGACGTGCTGGTCATCGACCACCCCAAATGCCAGGCGGTATTCAGCCGCCAGGGCGCGCAATTGCTGCACTTTCGCCCCCAGGGGCAAAAACCCTGGCTATGGTGCTCGGCCCATTGGCCCCAGGCCGGCGCCATCCGTGGTGGTGTACCGGTATGCTGGCCCTGGTATGGCCGCCACCCCAGTGAAGGCATGTGGCCGGCCCACGGCTGGGGCCGCCTGGTGGATTGGAAGCTGCACGACAGCAGCGAAGACAATGACGGTGTGACCCTGCACTGGCGGCTGATGCTGTGTGACTGGCAGGTAGACCTGCATGCGCGGCTGGGTGAGCAAATGGAATTGCGCCTGAGCACCGAGCACCAGGACAGCCTGCCGTGCCAGCTGAGCCATGCCCTGCTGGCCTACTGGCGCATCGGCGATGTGAACGAAGTGAGCCTGGAAGGCCTGGACGGCGTGCGCAGTTACGACAAGCTGAGCCGCAAGACCACCACGCACACTGGCGAACTGGAAGTCACCGGCGCCTGCCAGCGTGTGTTCAGCGGGGCCAGCCAGGTGCACCTCAAAGACCATGCCTGGGCCCGGAAGCTGGCCATCCACACGGCTGACAGCGAGGACACCGTGGTGTGGCACCCCGGGTCGCGGCCGCTGCTGGGTGTGGCGGGTAACGAAAGCCAGGGGTTCCTGTGCGTGGAGGCCACCAGTGGCAGCCAGGACAACCTGAGCCTGGCGCCAGGTGAAAAAGCCCACCTGACCCTGCAGGCGCGGCTGCTCAACTGAAGGGTGAGACAGCGCGGCGCGCGATGGACCTGATGCGGCGGCGGGGCCTTAATTCAATTCGTCGTCGATGGGGTAGCGGCTCGCGTTCAGGCTTTCCTTGATCTTGCGCAGGTGCGGCTGGAAATCGGCGCCGCGACGAAGGGTCATGCCCGTGGCCAGCACATCGAGTACGGTTAACTGAATGATGCGGGAAGTCATCGGCATATAAATGTCGGTGTCCTCAGGCAGCGGAATGTTCAGGCTCAGGCTGCTGGCCTTCGCCAGCGGCGAGTCCTTGGCGGTCAGGCCTAGCACCGATGCGCCGTTTTCCCGTGCCACCCGGGCCACTTCCACCAGCTCGCGGGTGCGGCCGGTGTAGGAAATGATCACAAACAGCTCGCCGGTATGGGCGACCGACGCCAGCATTCGCTGCATCAGCACATCGGCATGAGCCGACACGGCCAGGTTGAAACGGAAGAACTTGTGCTGGGCATCCAGCGCCACCGGCGCCGAGGCGCCCAGGCCGAAGAAATGGATCTGCCGGGCCTGTATCAGCATGTCCACGGCGCGGCTGATCAACTGAGGATCCAGTTGCTGACAGGCGCTGTCCAATGATGCAATGGCACTGCCGAAAATCTTCTGCGTATAGGCGGCCGGGTCATCATCGGCTTCCACCGCGCGGCTGACGTAGGCAGCGCCGCTGGCCAGGCTCTGGGCCAGTTGCAGCTTCAGCTCGGGGTAACCACTGACCCCGAACGAACGGCAGAACCGGTTGACCGTCGGTTCGCTGACCGAGGCGGCCTGGGCCAGCGCGGCGATACTGAAGCGGGTGGCTTGCTGGGGGTTGAGCAAAATAACTTCGGCGACTTTGCGTTCAGCCTTGTTCAGCTCTTCGAGGCGGCCCTGGATTTGCTCCAGGAGATTACGCACGCGGTCCATGTTATGTCCTTGGGTCGAGGATGCAGCCAGTACAGCTGTCTGGCGCGGCTGTATTCACGGGTGGCCTATCGTACTGAGGGCTTGGTGCGATCACCACTCGAATCTGCTGTACCGGGAAAATGTTGTGTTTATTACTACATTTTCCCTTGAATGGTGCCTTGAAAAAAGGTATTTCTAGTCTAACTTGATAAAAGAACAAACATCATGCCTTCGACTTCCGTAGAACCCTGCACTTTTGCCTTGTTTGGCGCCTTGGGCGACCTGGCATTGCGCAAGCTGTTCCCGGCGCTCTACCAGCTTGATCGAGCCCAGTTGCTGCACGACGACACGCGCATTCTGGCGCTGGCCCGCGAGGCCGGCACGCCCGAGCAGCACTTGGCCAATATCGAGGAACACCTGCGGCTGTATGTGGCCAAGGCGCAGGTCGAAGAAGAGCCGCTGCGCCGCTTCCTGGCGCGGCTGAGCTACGTGCATGTTGATTTCATGAAAGCCGAGGACTATGCCCAGTTGGCCGAGCGTGTGGGCGCCAGCGAGCAATTGATCGCCTACTTCGCCACGCCCGCGGCCGTGTACGGCGGCATCTGCGAGAACCTGGCCAAAGTCGGCCTGGCTGACCGTATCCGCGTTGTTCTGGAAAAGCCCATCGGCCACGACCTGGCTTCCTCGCGTCGGGTCAATGACGCGGTTGCGCAGTATTTCCCGGAAAACCGCATCTACCGTATCGACCACTACCTGGGCAAGGAGACGGTACAGAACCTGATCGCCCTGCGGTTCGCCAACAGCCTGTTCGAAACCCAGTGGAACCAGAACTACATTTCCCACGTGGAAATCACTGTGGCCGAGGAAGTCGGCATCGAGGGACGTTGGGGCTATTTCGACCAGGCCGGCCAGTTACGCGACATGATCCAGAACCACCTGCTGCAACTGTTGTGCCTGATCGCCATGGACCCGCCTGCCGAACTTTCGGCCGACAGTATCCGTGACGAGAAGGTCAAGGTGCTCAAGGCGCTGGCGCCCATCAGCGGCGAAGGCCTGGCCACTCAGGTAGTGCGTGGCCAGTACATTGCCGGCTACAGCCGCGGCAAGGCGGTGCCCGGTTACCTGGAAGAAGAGAATTCCAACACCCAGAGCGACACCGAGACGTTCGTCGCCCTGCGTGCCGATATCCGCAACTGGCGTTGGGCCGGCGTGCCGTTCTACCTGCGTACCGGCAAGCGCATGCCGCAGAAGCTGTCGCAGATCGTCATCCACTTCAAGGAACCGCAGCACTACATCTTCGCCCCCGAACAGCGCCTGCAGATCAGCAACAAGCTGATCATCCGCCTGCAACCGGACGAAGGCATCTCCCTGCGGGTGATGACCAAGGACCAAGGCCTGGACAAAGGCATGCAACTGCGCAGCGGCCCGCTGCAACTGAACTTCTCCGATACCTACCGCAGCGCGCGCATCCCCGATGCCTACGAGCGGTTGTTGCTGGAGGTGATGCAGGGCAATCAGAACCTGTTTGTCCGTAAAGATGAAATCGAATATGCGTGGAAGTGGTGCGACCAGTTGATCGCCGGCTGGAAGAAGTCGGGCGATGCGCCCAAGCCGTACGCGGCCGGGTCGTGGGGGCCTATGAGCTCCATTGCACTGATTACCCGCGATGGGAGGTCCTGGTATGGCGATATCTGAACTCAAACTGCCAAGCGAAGTGGTTCCACGCGACTTCGCCAGCTCACCTCTGCTGGCCGAAGGGCTGGCAGCCACGGTGGCCGACAAACTGCGTGCTGCCATCGAGCAGCGCAGCGTCGCCACCCTGGTGGTCTCCGGTGGCCGCAGCCCGGTGATGTTTTTCCAGTGCCTGGCGCGCCAGGCACTGGACTGGTCCAAGGTAGTGGTCAGCCTGGCCGACGAGCGCTGGGTACCGGTCGAGCATGCCGACAGCAACGCCGGCCTGCTCAAGCGCTACCTGTTGGTGGGC
Source organism: Pseudomonas eucalypticola (assembly GCF_013374995.1). Taxonomy (NCBI): domain Bacteria; kingdom Pseudomonadati; phylum Pseudomonadota; class Gammaproteobacteria; order Pseudomonadales; family Pseudomonadaceae; genus Pseudomonas; species Pseudomonas eucalypticola. The sequence goes on from NZ_CP056030.1 coordinate 1,171,153, forward strand.
GCCGTGGCCAAGGCGCGTTTCGTCAGCCTGTACAGCCCCGCCCAGAACCTGGAACTGGCCGCTGATGAGGCCGACGCCGTGCTCGGCGAGCTGCCGGCTATCGACGTGCTGATTCTGGGCATGGGCGACGACGGTCATACCGCGTCGCTGTTTCCCAACAGCCCGAACCTGGCCCAGGCGCTGGAGCCGGCCGGCAGCCGCCGCTGCCTGCCCATGCTGGCACCCACCGTGCCGCACCAGCGCCTGACCATGACCCGCGCCCTGTTGGCCACGGCCGGTTACACCGCGCTGTCGCTGCAAGGGCAGGGCAAATTGAACACGCTGCGTGACGCGCTGGCGGGTGATGACATTGCCCAGATGCCGGTGCGCGCCTTCTTACACTCTCCACTGGATATCTACTGGTGCCCCTGAGCCAAGGATCAGCCGCTATGACGACACTCGAAAAACAACAACTGGTGCAAAACCGCATGGCGGACAAGGTGGCCCTGATCGACACCCTGGCCGCCAAGGCGAAGATTCTTCCGGTGATCACCATCGCCCGTGAAGAAGACATTCTGCCGTTGGCCGATGCCTTGGCTGCCGGCGGCCTGACTGCACTGGAAGTGACCTTGCGTTCGGAGCTGGGCCTGAAGGCCATCAAGCTGCTGCGCCAGGAGCGCCCCGAGTTGATCGTCGGTGCCGGCACCGTGCTGGACCGCCACATGCTGGCGGCCACCGAGGCCGCGGGCTCGCAGTTTACCGTGACCCCGGGCGTGACCCAGGACATGCTCGAAGCGGGCGTCGAAAGCCCGTTGCCGCTGTTGCCAGGCATCAGCAGTCCATCGGAGCTGATGATGGGCTACGCCCTGGGCTACCGTCGCTTCAAGCTGTTCCCGGCGGAAGTGAGCGGGGGCGTGGCGGCGATCAAGGCATTTGGCGGCCCTTTCCCCTCGGTGCGTTTCTGCCCGACGGGGGGCGTTGGCCCAGCCAACCTGAAAAGTTACATGGCCCAACCCAACGTGATGTGCGTGGGCGGCTCCTGGATGCTGGACAGCGCGTGGATCAAGAACCGTGACTGGGCGCGCATCCAGGAATGCACGGCCGAGGCGGTGGCGCTGTTCGACTGATTATTGGCTTGCTGTTGGTTGTTTTACGGCTTTTGGGGGCGCTTGGTCGGCGCCCCTTTTTTTTGGTTCTTCACGGATTGCCGGGAATGTTGGTGGTGCTTACGAAGATCTTTAGTGGACAAACAAGGCGGCCCAGGTGATCTCACAGGCATAACTGGCCCGAAACAGATGTGGGACCGGGCTTGCCCGGGAAGCGCCGTGCGGACGGCGCTCGATCTCGACAGCGACACTACAACATCGCCTGGCGCCTCGTAGCCCTGCTGCAATCTCCAGCCAGGAGCTCCGACGGACATTCTATCGGCCCGCCTTCAACCGCATGAAGGCCACCAAATACCTGTCTTGGCATTTCCTGCGCCCTTGAAATCGAGCGCCGCCCGCGCGGCGCTTCCCGGGCAAGCCCGGTCCCACATCTGTTTCGGGCCAGTTATGCCTGGGGCATTACCTGGTCCGCTCTGTTTGCTCACTGCGGATCTGTGGTGGTGCCACACCTTCCCGGGATTCCGTGAAGAACCTTTTTTTGCCCGGCATTCCTGTGCCGGGCTTGCGGGCCGAAAGCGGGAACCAGGCGGCGCATTTCAATGCTTGGGTGCCGGCCGGTTGTGCTTCTTGCGCAGCGGCTCCAGCAGGTCCGACAGCCCGTTGTGGTCGATCTCCTGCATCAATGCCAGCAGCCCACCGAGTTCCCCTTTGGGAAACCCCTCGCGTGCGAACCAGTTCAAATAAGGACCTGGCAGGTCGGCCAGAATACGCCCTTTGTATTTGCCGAAAGGCATTTCACGAGTAATCAATAATTCAAGTTTTTCCGGATTCATGGGCATCAAATACTGGGGTGCAAAAGGAAATCGAAGATACATGCATTCTGCATGACCGCCAAACCCGTTTCATGCAGAACGCGCGACACGTGAAATTTAATGTTGTCGTAACCAATTGAATTTAAAGGTTTTTATAAAACGTAGTAATTGGCACAAACCCTGCGATATACCTTCGTAACCTTTCAACCCACGAGGGAATCGAAAATGTCCAATCCAAACAAAGAAGTTATCTCTGTACTGAACGACCTGATCGAAACCAGCAAGGACGGCCAGAAAGGTTTTCAAACCTGCGCCGAAGACATCAAGAACGCCGAGCTGAAAGCCCTGTTCGTCAAGCACGCTCAGGAATGCGGTGAGGCGGCGGCAGAGCTGCAACGCGAAGTGCGTGCGCTGGGTGGTGACCCGGAAGACTCTACCAGTGTTGCCGGTGACCTGCACCGCCGTTGGGTAGACGTGAAGTCGCTGTTCACCGGCAAAGATGAAGAAGCGGTGCTGAACGAAGCTGAGCGCGGTGAAGACCACGCCATCAAGGCTTACAAGGAGGCCTTGGCCAAGCCACTGCCTGCCAACATCTACGCCATTGTCGAGCGCCAATTCCACGGTGTGCAGCGCAACCATGACCAAGTCAAGGCACTGCGCAACATTGCTCGCGCCAGCTGATAGACCATAGCCAACGCTACGCTGGCTTCCTTGGGAGCTGGCTTTCCAGCAGGTTTTCGGATTCCCCGGAAGCTCGCTGGCAAGCCAGCTCCCTTTGCTGTTTTCAACCCACTGCTCTTTCGCGGAAACCCACCTGGTTCCGGCCGTTGTCCTTGGCTTGATACAAGGCCACGTCCGCCGCTGCCAGCAAATCCTCCAGCTTCAGCCCGGAGCGTGACCTGTGCGTGCCTATGCCCACGCTGACCGTTACCGGCCTGTCATCGTTGCCATAAGGCGGCTGATGCTCGACCGCGTTGCGGATGGTCTCGGCGATGATCAGCGCGCCATTCAAGTCGGTCTCGGCCAGCACGACCATGAACTCCTCGCCGCCATAGCGTGCTGCAAGGTCGGCAGGCCGGCGTATGCAGCCGGCAATGACCTTGGCTACGCGCCGCAAAGCCTCGTCACCGCCTGGGTGCCCGTGGCGTTCATTGAAGGCCTTGAAATGGTCCACGTCGATCATCAGCAACGACAGCGGTTTGCCATTGCGCTGCGCCCGTGCCCATTCGGTGCGCAAGGTGCGGTCGAGGCTGCGGCGGTTGGCCAGCCCCGTCAAGCTATCGGTGGACGCCAGGGTGGCCAGTTCACGCTCCGCACTGAGGCGCCGCCGCAGCTCACGGCCCATCATCAGGCACAGCCATGACAAGGCCAGGCACAGCAGCGCGGTGGCGGTACCGACGAAGGCAACGGTACGGCGCCATGGCGCATAGACTTCTTCGGTGGACAGAGCAACGATCACGACCAGCGGCAACTGCCCGACCTTGGCGAAGGTATACAGGCGTTCCTTGTTGTCCAGGCTCGAGGTGGAAACGAAACTGCCACTGCCTTCGCGCACGACACGGCGGAAGTTCGGCCGCTGGCTGAAGTCCTGGCCTATCAGGTTCTGGCCGGGCATCTCTGGCTCGCGGGCCAGGAACAGCCCTTCTTCACTGATCAGGTTGACGTTGCTGTCCTTGCCGATGCTCAGGCTTTTGAACAGCTCGGCGAAGTAAGCCAGTTGCAGCGCGCCGGAGGCCACGCCAAGAAACTCGCCGCTGGGCGAGGACATGCGCCGGCTGAAGCTGATACACCACCCCAGATTGCCAATACGGTCGTGAAAAGGCGCGCTGATCTCCAGGCCGGCGTCGGGATGGTCGCGCAGATACTGAAAGTTGGGGCGGTCGCTGAAGTTGGCCTGGCGCGGCGGGTAGCGGCGCGAGTCGGCGACGATGTCCCCCGCGGGGTTCAACCACAAGATGTCCCCGCGAAACGGCCCGGTAACGGCGGCATCGAATAGCACTCGGTGACGCAGGCTCTGGGGGATGCGCTGGAAGTCAGGGTGCTGGGTAGCTTCGATCAGCCCTTTGATCGACTGGTCATACAGGTCGACATTGCGCTGCACATCCAGGTTGATCAGCTGCACGATGTTATTGGCCGAGCGCGCGGCCGAACGCTCGGCGCTGGCGTGCTCACGCACCAGGAGGAAGGTGACGATACCGACAATCGCGAGGATGGCCAGCGCGCAGCCGATATATAAATACCGAAGCGGCGCGCGCGATTGCCGCCGTGAAGTTGGATGGGTAAGGCGCACGTCAGCGGGCTCTGATCATTTTTAATCGCCGCGGCACTTGCGTCGTTCCATGGCACGACTGGCGCGGGCGGGGCCGGTAAAACCGGGATGTCAGCGGCGCGCTGAATAGCATCGGAAGCAGTGAATATCACGACTGCAAGGGGGGCTGGGGCGCGCTAGGCGGCGGTATTCTAGGAGGGATGAAAATGCAGGACAAGGGTGATTGGAAAATAATGGCACTGTTTGAGACGAACGTACTGATTATTCAGTCAGGATTATTACCGATTTCTTTTTAGTTTCTGGAAGTTAGCGAGGAAATAAAGAGCCGGCATTAACTGCCGGCTCGTGGATCATTTAAACGTTTGTTTTAGAAGATGTTGATCGGGTAATCAACGATGACCCGGTATTCGTCCGCATTGTGGTCCACTGCCTTGTAGCCGTCGCCACCCCGGTTGGTGGCCCAGCGCAGGCGCACGCCCAAGTTCTTGGCGGGGCCTTCCTGAACCACGTACTTGAGGTCCACGTCGCGCTCCCAGTGCTTGGCGTCTTTGCCGTCGGCGCTGTAATAGCTGTAGCCCGATTCCGGGTTCTGAGTGGCTTTGGTCAGGTCCATGGTACCGCGGGTGTAGGACACCGCCGAGGTCAGGCCCGGCAAACCCCAGCCCACGAAGTCATAAGCGTATTGCAGCTTCCACGACTTCTCGCCGGGAGCGTTGAAGTCCGAATACTGCTGCGAGTTGTCGAGGAAGATGCTGTCGCCGTCCTGGATGTAGTCGAACGGTGTGTTGCCGTTGACCTTCTGCATGGACGCGGTCACGGTCTGGTGGCCCACGGTCACGCCCAGGTGCAGGCTGAAGGTGTTGTTGTCGATCGGCCCCAGCAGGGCCTGGCCGCTATCCTGGGTGTGGTAGTAGTGGAAGCCGGGGTTCAAGCTGACCAGGTCGTTGAGTGCCCAGGTGTAGTCCAGGTCGTAGTAGTACTGGTTCCAGATGTCCTTGAGCTGCGAAGCATACAGGCTGGTGGTCACGCCCGGCAGGCCGGTGTAGGTGCCGCCCGCCCAGTCCATGTGCTTGCTTTCCTTGCCGTCGGGCAGGGCACCGTAGTAGGTGCCGATGCGGCCATTGCCGCTCTGGTTGAACAGCTTGTCGAAACTGACCTGGCCGGCGTCCAGGGTCAGGTGGTCGATGCTGGTATTGGTGGCCTCGAAGCCGCGGAAGGTCATGGGCAGCATGCGGGTCGAGCCGCCGGCGATGACCGGGTTGTTGAGGAACAGGTCACCGGCGCGGACGATGGTGTTGAAGGCGCGCATCTTCACTGCGCCGCCGGCCGAGGAGAACGAGTCCGGCGCATCGCCGTACAGGTTGTCGGGTTTCGTCGAAGCCGTGGTCGGCAGGATGCTCGAACCACCGCTACCGCCACCGCCGTCCAGTTTCAGGCCCAGCATGGCATTGAGGTCTACACCAAAGCCCACGGTGCCTTCGGTGAAGCCCGACTGGAAGATGCCGATGAAGCCCTGGCCCCATTCCTTGCTGTCCTGCTTGCCGTCGTGGCGGTCGTGGTTGAAGTAGTAATTCTTGAGGTCCAGCGTCAGGCTGGAGCCGGCGATGAAACCGTCCTGGTTGTTGGTGGCCGGGGCGTCGTCAGCGAACGCGGCGCCGGACATCGTTGCAGCCAATGCAACGAAAAGGGGGGTAAAGCGGAATGTCGATTTCACTGCTGTTAAACTCCTTGGTAAATATTATTTAACTTTGGCAGTTGTTATTTTCATCAGCTCAGTTTTTTGTAATAGGTAAAATAAAAGGTAAGTGTATTTCCAGAGGGCAAAAAAAAGCCGCTGAATCAGCGGCTTTAAGATCAATCGCTCGGACAACCATCATCTGAGCAACGTCGAGGGAAAAAGTTTCGTCAGCAACTTAGCTCGCCTTGATATCTTCGGCTTGAGGCTTCGCGGCCTCGGCCTGCTGGCTGTTTTCGTGCTGTTGGGTCTTCTGCGCCAAGGCTTCCTGATGCTGTTGCAAGTTGGCTTGAATAGCCTCATTGCGTGCCGCGAATGCCGGCGATTCCTCAGCCATGGCGAACGGGGACAACAACAGGGAGGACAGAATAAATGCGCTGGCAATACCCATTGAGTTGGACATCTGGAGAAGCCTTCTTGCGTCTGCAAGTTCGTTTGTGTGGCGCCAATATATAAAGCGTACGGCCACCGAACAAGTGAAAATAAAGATAAGAGCCTTTACAGAACTTGCAACAGTAGCCGTGGATCAAGCGGGAAGGCTGATGCCAAAGGTGTTGGCGCCATTCTCGCTGCGCACGAAAACAGCGCCACCGTGCATCAGGGCGATGGCCTTGACGATGGCCAGGCCCAGGCCGTGGTTGGCGCCGCTGTTGCTGCGCGAGGCATCCACCCGGTAAAAGCGCTCGAACAACATGGGCAGGTGTTCGTCGTTGATGCGCGGGCCCGGGTTACTGACTTCGATGTCCACATGATCGCCCAGGGACTGGATGCGCACGTCGATGTGCTGGCCGGCAGCGGTGTGTTGCACGGCGTTGTTGAGCAGGTTGATCAGCGCCCGCCGCAAGTGCGCGCGTTCGATGTGGACCAGGGCATCGCCGCTGACCCGGACGCTGATCTGTGCGTCCTCGAGAATGAAGTCCAGGTACTCGACGGTGGTGGCCACTTCCTCGGCCAGGGAACTGGCGGTCAGTTGCGTGGCCTTGCTGCCCTGGTCGGCACTGGCCAGGAACAGCATGTCGTTGATGATGCTGCGCAGGCGCTCCAGTTCTTCGAGGTTCGATTGCAGCACCTCGAAATAATGTTCGGCGGAACGACCGCGGGTCAGCGCCACCTGGGTCTGGCCGATAAGGTTGGTCAGGGGCGAGCGCAGTTCATGGGCGACATCGGCGTTGAAGGCTTCGAGGCGGCCATATGCCTGGTCAACCCGTTCGAGCGATGAGTTGAAGGCGGCCGCGAATTGGGCCAGCTCCGGCGGCAGGGAGGTCAGTTGCAGGCGCCCGGATAGCCGTGGGGGTGCGAGCTTCTGTGCTTCGCGCGACAGCCGCCCCAATGGCCGCAAACCCACGCGGGCGGCCCAGTGGCCCAGCCCCGTAGCCAGCAGTACACCCAGGGCGGCGAAGCTGACAAGGGCGGTGAGCAAGGTCTGCTGGGTTTGCGAAAACGTATCGGTTTCGATGGCTGCCAGGAAGTGCAGGGGCGGGCGTTGGTCGACCGCGGGCAACGTGTTCACCAGCACCTTGAGCGGGTAGGCGTGGTCGGCGAGGGTCAGGTCGCGCTTGCCGGTGTTGCCCTGGGCAAAGGCACGTACCTGCTGGTCAGGGTTGCCATATTCGAAGGCCGGGTTGGCGCTGACCACCCAGAAGTGCAGGCGCCGGTCTTCTTCCTCCAGCAGCTTGAGCTTGGCGACGATCTTGGCCCAGCGTTCGGGCGAGCCGTCACGGGTCAGTACCGATTCCAGCACGCTGTAGCGCGCGTCCAGTTCGGCTTCGGGCAACAGGCCCACGCTCTTGTCCACCTGGCGGTACAGCGCCCAGCCGATCAGCAGGAAGATCACCATGGCCACCAGGGTGAACAGCGCGCTCAGGCGCACGGCGATGGAGTCAGTACTCACGCCGGCTCTCCAGCACATAACCCATGCCGCGGATGGTGTGCAGCAGCTTTTCCTCGAACGGACCGTCGAGTTTGGCCCGCAGCCGCTTGATGGCCACCTCGACGACGTTGGTGTCGCTGTCGAAGTTGATGTCCCACACCAGCTCGGCAATGGCGGTTTTCGACAGGATCTCACCTTGACGCCGGGCCAGTACGCTGAGCAGGGAGAATTCCTTGGCGGTCAGGTCCAGGCGTTGGCCGCCGCGGCTGGCCTTGCGGCTGATCAGGTCGATCCACAGGTCGGCGACGCTGACCTGCACCGGTTCGTGGCCGCCGCTGCGCCGGGTCAGCGCCTGCAGCCGCGCCACCAGTTCCAGGAACGAAAAGGGTTTGCCCAGGTAGTCGTCGGCGCCTTCGCGCAGGCCGCGAATGCGGTCTTCCACCCGTTCGCGGGCGGTAAGCATGATCACCGGGGTCTGTTTGCGCGCACGCAAGGCGCGCAGTACGCCGTAGCCGTCCAGGCCGGGCAGCATCACGTCAAGGACGATCACCGCGTAGTCGCTCTCCAGGGCCAGGTGCAGTCCTTCGATGCCGTCCGGGGCCACATCCACGGTAAAGCCTTGTTCGGTGAGACCGCGGTACAGGTAGTCGGCGGTCTTTTCTTCGTCTTCGATAATCAGGATACGCATGGTCCGCTCTCAATGGCCGGCTGGCAGCGCCGGGGCAGTTGCCACCTCGCGCCGGTGAAATAGCCGTTCCAGCTGCAAGTATATGACCGGCGTGGTGAACAGTGTCAGCGCCTGGCTCACCAGCAGCCCGCCCACCACCGCCATGCCCAGCGGCTGGCGCAGCTCGGCGCCGGCACCGAAACCGAACATCAGCGGCAGCGCGCCGAGCAACGCGGCGAGAGTGGTCATGATGATGGGCCGGAAGCGCGTCAGGCAGGCCTTGAAGATGGCGTCCCGGGGCGAAAGGCCCTCTTGGCGCTGGGCTTCAAGGGCGAAGTCGACCATCAGGATGCCATTTTTCTTGACGATACCGATCAGCAGCACCAGGCCGATCAGCGCCATGATCGAGAAGTCCTGGCCGCATAGCCACAGCATGATCAACGCCCCGAGGCCCGCCGAGGGCAGTGTGGAGATAATGGTCAGTGGGTGCACGAAGCTTTCGTACAGCACCCCCAGAATGATGTACACCGCCACCAGGGCCGCCAGGATCAACCAGGGTTGGCTGGCCAGGGAGCTCTGGAAGGCCTGCGCGGCGCCCTGGAAGGTCCCGGTGATAGACGCCGGCATGCCGATTTCGCCCTGGGCGCGGTTGAGGATCTGCACCGCGTCGCCGAGGGCCACGCCAGGGGCCAGGTTGAAAGACAGGTTGGCGGCCGGGAACATGCCGTCGTGGGCGATAGAAAGGGGCCCGGTGGTGGGCGCATCCACCCGGGCCAGGGCCGAGAGGGGGACCATTTCGTTGGTCAGCGGCGAGCGCAGGTAAAAGTAGTTCAGGCTTTCGGCTTTGCCGCGTTGGGCCGCGTCCAGTTCCAGGACCACTTTGTACTGGTTGGTCTCGGTCTGGAATTCGTTGATCTGGCGTTGGCCGAAGGCATCGTACAGGGCCTGGTCAACGTCGGCGGTACTCAGGCCAAAACGCGCGGCGGCGCTGCGGTCGATGCTGATGTGGGTAATACTGCCACCCAGTTGCAGGTCGTTGGACAGGTCGCGAAAGGCCGGCAGCGAGCGCAGTTTATCGGTCAGGCGCTGGGCCCACAGGTTCAGCGTGGGCCCATCGTTGCTTTTGAGCACGTATTGGTATTGGGCGCGGCTGGGGCCGGAGCTCAGGTTGATGTCCTGGCCGGCACGCAGATACAGGACAATGCCAGGCACCCTGGCCAGTTTCGGCCGCAAACGGTCGATGAACTCGCTGGCCGAGACGTCACGGTCCCCTCGATCCTTCAGGGCGATCCAGAACCGGCCGTTGGCGATGGTCTGGTTGCTGCCGGTTACGCCCACCGAATGCGAGTAAGCCATCACCGCCGGGTCGGCGCCGACGATCTTCGCCAGTTCCAGGTGCTTCTTGATCATGTCGGGGTAGGACACGTCGGCCGCGGCCTCGGTGGTGCCCAGCACGAAACCGGTGTCCTGCACGGGGAAGAAGCCCTTGGGGATCAGCACGTAGCCACACGCCGCCAGGGCCACGGACAGGCCGAAGATGCCCAGCATCAAGCGCTGGTGCGCCAGGGCCTTGCGCAGGTAGTGCTCGTAGCCGGCCAGCAGGCGTTCGCTGAAGCCTGGCTTCGCATCGGGTTTGTGAGCCGGCGCGCGCATGAACTTGGCCGCCAGGGTAGGGGCCAGGGTCAGCGACACCACCACGGAAATCAGGATGGTGGAGGTGGCCGTGAGGGCGAACTCCTTGAACAAACGGCCCACCACGCCACCCATGAACAAGAGTGGAATGAAGGCGGCGACCAGTGAAAAGCTGATGGACACCACCGTGAAGCCGATCTCCCCGGCGCCCTTGACCGCGGCATCGCGCATGCTCTCGCCAGCCTCCAGGTGGCGGTGGATGTTCTCCACCACCACGATGGCATCGTCCACCACGAACCCTACCGCTACCACGATGGCCACCAGCGTCAAATTGTTGAGGCTGAACCCCAAGGCGTACATCAGCGCGAAGCTGGCGACCAGCGACACCGCCAGCACGCTGGAGACGATGAGCGTGGCCGACCATTGGCGCAGGAACAGCGCCATCACCGCTACCACCAGCAGCACGGCGATCAGCAAGGTGGTTTCCACTTCATGCAGCGAGGCGCGGATGGTACGGGTTCGGTCGATCAGCGTGGTCACCTTCACCGAAGCCGGCAACAAGGCTTGCAGGCCGGGGAGGGCGGCCTGCACCCGCTCCACGGTGTCGACGATATTGGCCCCGGGCTGGCGAGTGATGACCAGGTTCAGGCCAGGCTGGTCGCCCGACCACGCCTGCACGTAGGCGTTTTCTGAACCGTGGATGATTTTCGCCACGTCGGTGAGGTGCACCGGCGCACCGTCCTTGTAGGAAATAATCACTTGGGAGTAGTCCGCCGGTTCGAACAGCTGGTCGTTGGCCGAGAACGTGGAAACGCTGGAGTCGCTGTACAGCGCACCCTTGGCCAGGTTCAAGCTGGTGTTCTGCAGCGCCACGCGAACATCGGCCAGGGTCAGGCCGATGGCGGCCAGCTTGTCCGCCGACGCTTGCACGCGAATCGCCGGGCGTTGCTGGCCGGTAATGTTGACCAGGCCCACGCCCTCGATCTGGCTGATCTGCCGGGCCAGCAGCGACTCGGCGTAGTCGCTCAGCTCGGTACCGGGCATCTGCGAAGAACTGATGCTATAGATGAGCACCGGGCTGTCCGCCGGGTTGACCTTTTTCCAGGTCGGCAGGGTTGGCATGTCCTTGGGCAGCAGGCCGGCCGCCGTATTGATGGCGGCCTGCACTTCCTGGGCGGCGGTGTCGATGCTCTTGTCCAGCGTGAACTGCAGCGTCAGGTTGGTCGTGCCCAGGGCGCTGGTGGAGGTCATTTGCGACACCCCGGGAATGGCGCTGAACTGTACTTCCAGTGGCGTCGCCACCGATGACGCCATGGTCTGGGGGCTGGCGCCGGGCAGGGTGGCGCTGACCTGAATGGTGGGGAACTCCGCCTCCGGCAGTGGCGCCACCGCCAGGCGCGGGAAGGCGATGCTCCCCAGCAACACCAGGGCGAAGGTCAACAGCAGGGTTGCCACTGGGTGGTCGATGCACCACCCCGAAACGCCGCCGCGTACGCTCATGGCTGTGGCTCCGATGCACGGTCGGCGACATCGGCCTGTTGCGGGTGGACCACCTCGATATGGCTGCCGGGCTTGAGCCGCGACTGGCCGTCACTGACCAGGGTGTCACCGGCGGCAACACCTTCGATCACCGTGAGGTTGCTGTCCTGGTAGGCAATCTTGACGGGCACCGACTCCACCGCCTCGGCCTTGACCCGGTAGACGTAGTGGTTGTCGATGCCGCGCTGGACTACCTGCGGCGGCACTACCAGCGCACCGCGCAACAGCTCGCTCTGCACGCTGATGTTCACCAGTTGGCCAGGCCAGAGCTTCTGCGCCCCGTTGTCGAACTCGGCTTTGGCGCGGATGGTGCCAGTGCTGGCCGATACTTGGTTGTCGATCAGGGTCAGGTGCCCCTGGCCGAGCAAGGTGCCATTGTCATGGTCGCCGTCGACGAAGGCTTTTACCGGCGCTTGCTGGTTGCCGTGCACCAGCGCCTGGAGGATCGGCAGGCTTTGCTGGGGCAGCGCGAACTCCACCGAAATAGGATCGATCTGGGTCACGGTGAACAGGCCCTGGGTGTCGGTGACACGCAGGAAGTTGCCTTCATCCACGGTGCGAATACCCACGCGGCCAGTCACTGGCGAGCGGATCTGGGTGTAGGACAACTGAACCTGAGCGGCGGCGATGGCGGCCTGGTTGCCTTGAATGGTGGCCTTCAGCTGGTCGAACAGCGCTTGCTGCTGGTCGAGGGTCTGGCGCGAGACGCCGTTATCCACGCTCAGGTCCTTGTAGCGCTTGAGGTTGACCCCGGCTACCTGCAACTGCGCCTGGCTTTGCCCCAGTTGCGCGCGGGCCTGGTCGAGGTTGGCGCGGATGGCGCGGTCATCGATGCTGGCCAGCAGGTCGCCCTGTTTTACCCATTGGCCTTCCTTGACCGCGAGCTTGCTGAGAATGCCGTCGATCTGTGGGCGGATGGTGACGCTTTGCAGCGATTGCACCGTGCCAATCCCAGACAGCGACTTCGCCACGTCCTGGCGCTGCACCTGGATCACCCGCACAGGTATCGCGGCCACGCTGGTGGCCTTGTGTTCCGGGCGTTTCCAGTAGAACAGGGCAGCGCCGAGGAGGGCGATGATGAGCAGGGCCAACAGCAGTTTTTTTGTTATCGAGTTGCGCATGCGAAGACTACGCCGGGGTTCAGGGCTGGGAAGGGGGTAATGCTGCCTTTATATAGCGGCAACCCGGTCGGGAGCGTGACACCTTGCTGTCAGCTTTGTCAGGAAACGCGGTGGCAAGCCTGTCAGACAGGCTGGCGCGGGGCATCGCATCTCAGAAATAGGGCATTTTCCTACAACGAAAAGGGAAACGGCTAATGGCACCTGTGCCCTGATGTCGAGACACTTGGTTACGTACATATTCCCTTACAAGAGGCACCCCGTGCTCCGTCAGAATTCGGGCAAATGGTTTATCCCCGCTGCACTGTGCCTGCTGACACCCCTCGGGTTGGTGGCGCTGCTCATCGATGGAGAGCGGGTGCATCACTGGCTGCCGCTGGTGCAGGTGTTCATCCAGCTGTGATTCAGGGCTTGCGCACGCTGATGATCGAGTCCCACTCGCTGACATGGGCGCTGCGGCTGCGTTTGTCGTACAGGCACAACTCGCGCCCGGTCCGGTTCTTCATGTGCGCTTGCGGGTAGCGGCCCTGCAACAGCAAGGCGCTGTAGCCGACGCTGTCATCGAACTCGGCCGGGCGGCCGACCGCTTGCGTGTCGCTGAGCTGGCTGGCCGCCACGCACGCCTGAAGTACCCGCTGGTCATGCTCGGCCCAGGCGTCTTCACTGGAGGCTTGGGCGCTGCCGAGGGTAGCAATGAGTGTCAAGCCTAGGGCAACGCGGTTGAGCATGGGAGTCTCCGGGGCAAAGGGGTGAAGTATGCCCGAGCCAGTCGCGAAGCTTGCAGCCTGGCGTTGTTACAGAGTATATCGACGAAATTCAAACATGCCCGCCCGGGCATACAGGCGCCGGGCGTCGGTGTTGTCGGCGCGCAGGGTCAGGTCGACAAAGGCTTCGCCTCGCTGGCTATAGAGAAAGAACAACTGGGTCAGGAGCGCAGCGCCCAGGCCGTGCCGGCGCGCATGGGGTTGCACGGCCAAATGGCGGATGAAGGTGCTGGCCCAGCCCATGGCAAAACCCGCCAGGCCGCTAGCGTCGAACACACTCAGGCATAGCCGAGGGCAAACTTCCGGGTCAGCCTGAAGCTGCTCCAGCCATTGCGCGCAGTCCAGGCTGGGCTCCAGCTGCCCGGTGGCCAGCAGCAGGGCATGGGCTGCCGGCGCGCTGGCCGGGCTCCAGGGCCGCAACTCGCCGCCTTGGGGCCAGCGGGGTACCGCTTGTTCGGCCCCCAGGGCCTTGCGCAGCATCAGGCACTCCACGGGGGCGGCTCGCTCAGTCGTCCAGGCCGTTGACCACGCGGGCGGCGCGAATCAGGCACTGGGTCAGCTCGGGTGAGGAGAACTTGGTGAGTACCGCGTTGGCGCCGGCGGCGCGGGCTTTCTCGCTGTTCATCTTGCTGTCCAGGGAGGTGTGCAGCAGCACGTACAGGTCATGATAGTCAGGGGTTTCGCGCAGGGTGCGGGTCAGCGCATAGCCGTCCATTTCCGACATCTCGATATCTGACACCAGCACATTGATCTGTTCGGGCGTGCCCTGCAATTCCAGCAGCAGGTCGATGGCCTCCCGGGCGCTGCGGGCGGTGTGGCAATGCAGGCCAAGGTTGCGCAGGGTCAGCACCGATTGCTGCAGGGCCACCTGGCTGTCGTCCACCACCAGAATCTTGGCAGTGGCCAGCAACTGCGCGTCATTTTCATCCAGTTGCTCGGGCACGGCCACGATGGGCGCCGGGGTAATGCCGTGGATGACCTTCTCGATATCCAGCACCTGCACCAACTTGTCGTCTACCCGTGTGACACCTGTGATGAATGATTTCAGGCCCGCGCCGTAGGGCGGGGGGCGGATGTCGGTCGTCAGGCAGTGCACGATCTTGCTCACGGCCTGCACATGCAGGCCCTGTTTGGAGCGGCTGATGTCGGTGACAATCAGGCAGCCGCCGTTGGGGTCCAGCAAAGGTTGCTCACCAATGGCTCGGCTGAGGTCGATGACCGACAACGAATTGCCGCGCAGGGTCGCCACGCCTTTGACGTGCGGGTGCGACTCGGGCAGCCGGGTCAGGGAGGGCATCGGGATGATTTCGCTGACTTTCAGCAGGTTGATGGCCATCAGCTTGCCGCTGCGCAAGGTAAACAGCAGGAGTGAAAGTGAATCTGCGCGGGCATTCTTGGACGACATGGGGACCTTCTTTGTCATACCGGTTCTATTCATTGCCAAGTGTATCGACCCGGTGACCCCGGTCTTTAGGCTCGGTACGAAATGCATCCCAACTCGGCCATGCTGCGTCAGCCTTCGCTGGAATACATTTCAGACAGACCCTCGCGCCATTGGGCCATTACTTGAGCCCCAGCCGCTTGGCCAGGCGGTTGAGGTTGGCACGGTCCAGGCCCAGTTCTCGCGCCGCCGCTGCCCAGTTTCCAGGGTGCCGCGCCAGGCTGGCCTCGACCAGGCGCCGCTGGAACGCATCGGTGGCCTGGCGCAGGTCGGCATCGCCAGTCGCTACCGGCAGGTCGACCGATTCGTCGGCGGCTACGGGCACTTCGCGGGGACGCAGGCCCAGGTCACGGGCGCTCAGGGTGAGGATAGGCGGGCGCTTGCCCTGCTGTCCCAGGGCCTTGAGTGCAGCGCGGCCTATCAGGTGTTCCAGTTCCCGCACATTGCCCGGCCAGGGGTAGGCCAGTAGCGCCTGCTGGGCGTCACTGCTCAGGCGCAGGCTATTGAGGCCCAGGCGGGAGCGGTTCTGTTCCAGGAAAAAGCCGCTCAACAGCAAGACATCCGCACCGCGCTCGCGCAGGGGCGGTACCAGCAACGGGTAAACGCTGAGGCGATGGTAGAAGTCGGCGCGGTAACGGCCTTCGCGCACTTCTTCGGCCAGGTCGCGGTTGGTCGCGGCGATCAGGCGTACATCCACCCGGTGCTCGCGGTCAGAGCCCAGGCGTTGCAACTGGCCACTTTGCAGCACGCGCAGCAATTTGGCCTGCACCGTCAATGACAGTTCGCCCACTTCATCCAGGAACAGGGTGCCGCCATTGGCCAGTTCGAACTTGCCCCGGCGCTCGCTCGTGGCCCCAGTGAACGCGCCACGCACATGGCCAAACAGTTCGCTTTCCACGAGGGTATCGGGCAGGGCCGCGCAGTTGAGGCTGATCATCGGGTGCCCGGCACGGCTGGAGGCTTGATGAATGGCCTGGGCCACCAGCTCCTTGCCTACCCCGGTCTCGCCTGTGATCAACACGGTCAGGTCGCTGCTGCCGACCAACTGGGTCTCGGCCACCAGGCGTTTGAGGGCGGGGCTCTGGCCGATCATTTCCCGTGCCAGCGGGCCATTGGCCTGGCGGTAGAACTCGGCGCGCTGGTGTTCGTTCTCTGCGCGCAGCGCCAGGTGGTCGATGCGTTGCGCCACCGTAACGGTCGCCGCGGCCATGCTGGCGAATGCCTCCAGGGCGTCCAGGTCGAGGCTGTCGAACCGCTGCGGGTCCAGGGCGTCGAGGGTCAGCAGGCCCCAGGGCAGTTCGTCGACGAACAGTGGGCAGCCCAGGCAGTCATGTACGTGCAGGTCTTCGTGCAGGCCTTCCACCAGGCCGTCGTAGGGGTCGGGCAGGGTCGTGTCGGCATCGAAACGGGTCGGGCCGGGGTTGGCCAGCAGAATCTCGAAGCGCGGGTGTTCGCTGACCTTGAAGCGTCGGCCCAAGGTGTCGGTGCTCAGGCCATCGACGGCGAGCGGGACCAGGGCGTCCCCCTCGAGCCGCAGCAGGGCGGTGGCGTCACAGGGCAGCAGGGTGCGCAAGGCCTGTAGCAGGCGGCGGTAGCGCTCCTGTTCAGGCAGGTCGCGGGACAGGTCCGAAACCAGGGGCAGCAAGGCGGTGAGGAGGGGTTTGGCAGTCATATTGACCTCGAGTAGTCAAACTGACTATACGCGGGTTGTGGTCAATTTGACTTCTATCCACGCAACTTGTTGATTTAACAAAAGAAAATATTTGGCATGAATACTGATATAGCCGGCGTAACGTTTTTATCCTGCCAAGGAGTCATCCCATGCTCAGTGCCCATGACCGCGCCATTGTCAAAGCTACCGTTCCGCTGCTGGAAAGCGGCGGCGAAGCGCTGACCACTCACTTCTACCGCACCCTGCTGGAAGAGAACCCGGCTGTGCGCCCGCTGTTCAACCAGGCCCACCAGGCCAATGGTGACCAACCGCGCGCCTTGGCCAATGGTGTGCTGATGTACGCCCGCCATATCGACGAACTGGACCAACTGGGCGGCCTGGTGGCGCGGATCATCAATAAACACGTCGCCTTGCAAATTCAGCCCGAGCACTACCCGATTGTCGGGGCGTGCCTGCTACGCGCGATCAAGGACGTGCTGGGCAGTGAAATCGCCACCCCTGAGGTGCTGGCCGCCTGGGGCAACGCCTACCAGCAACTGGCCGATATCCTGATAGGCGCCGAGGCCGAGGTGTACCAGCACAAGGCACAGGCCCCGGGCGGTTGGCGCGGTGGTCGCGCCTTCAGGCTGGCGGCGCGGGTCGAGGAAAGCACGGAAATCGTGTCCTTCTATTTCGAGCCCGTCGACGGCCAGGCGATTCTCGACTTCGCCGCCGGGCAGTACATCGGCATCAAGGTGCTGATCGATGGCGAGGAACACCGCCGCACGTATTCCTTGTCGGCGCTGGCCAAGGACGGCCAGTACCGTATCAGCGTCAAGCGTGAAGCGGGCGGCAAGGTGTCGGGGTTTCTGCATGACCACCTGCACGTGGGCGATCAGGTCGAGCTGTTTCCCCCAGCGGGCGAGTTCGTGCTGCGCAGTGGCAGCAAGCCGCTGGTGCTGATCAGCGGCGGCGTGGGTATCACCCCGACCCTGGCCATGCTGGAGGCGGCGCTGCCGACTGGCCGGCCCATCCATTTCATCCACTGCGCGCGCAACCGCGCGGTCCATGGGTTCCGCGACTGGGTCGACAACCTGGCGGCGTGCCACCCGCAACTCAAGGCCTTCTATTGCTACGATGACGTCGACGGGGTGCTGACCCGGGACAGGCTCGCCGGCTGGATGCCGGCGGACCGCGACCTCGATGCCTATTTCCTGGGCCCCAAGGGTTTCATGAAAGCGGTGCAGGATAATCTCGTCGCCCTGGGCGTTCCGCGAGGCCAGGCGCACCACGAGTTCTTCGGCCCCGCGGCTGCCCTGGAATAAAGGCTCCGCAAGGCGCCGGGGATTGGCGGGCGTTAATGCTGGGATAATTTCCCTGTCATTAACTCCAATGTCCTGCGCAGGTTTAGGAACCTTCCTGTTTTTTCAGGGTCAGGGGGAGCGTGTAGACTGGCAGGCGAAATGACTCGGTACGCCGATCCACATATATGAAAGGACAAGCAATGAGCGAAGTGACAGTGCTGCTGAGCCGCGAAAAGCGTTTTCTGGTCTTGCTGGGCATCATCTGCCTGGCGCTGGTGGGCGGTGCGCTGTACATGCAGGTAGTGCTTCAGGAAATGCCCTGCCCGCTGTGCATCCTGCAACGCTATGCGCTGCTGTTCATTGCCTTGTTCGCCTTCATCGGCGCCGCCATGCCTGGGCGGCGCAGTCTCACGGTGTTCGAAGCCCTGGTGGTGGTGAGCGCCATCGGCGGCGCGGTGGCCGCCGGCAACCACGTCTACGTGCTCGCCAACCCATCGGTCAGCTGTGGTGTGGATGTGCTGCAACCCTTCGTCGATGGCCTGCCGCTGGCCAATGCCTGGCCCCTGGTGTTCCAGGTGGGCGGTTTCTGCACCACGGCCTATCCGCCGGTATTAGGACTGTCGCTGGCCCAGTGGGCTCTGGTAGCCTTCGTGCTGACCATCGTTCTGGTGCCGCTGGGCGTGTTGCGCAACCGTCGAAACGGCTGAAAAGGCACTCGGTTACAAATCATTATTCGTGCCTGATTTCCCGCGCCTTGGGGGCGTGACCGATAAGCACAGACCTTTTGTATGGGCTTTATCCCTAGTAAAAATAGGCTTTTAGCGGTGCGGCAGGGGGTGCGACATCGTGTCGCAAGGCCTTGAAATCAGGGATCATTGTTACATAATCAGAAACTTATTGTTGCTAAATAAGCCATAGTCAATGATTCCTGAGGTATCTACAATCCCCGCAAAATCGCTCGGCCAGGCTCCGCGAGCCGCCGGAACAGAAGGCCAACCGCCTTCTTGAACGGCCCTCAAGGCCACGTCGGGCGCGGGGTTCCAGAACCCGCCTTGTGAATGCGCACCCAAATGGATGTGGGCTGCAGACAGGCTATTGCCGACTGACCGACTTGGCCTGGCAACGGCACGATAAGAATTTACCGCACCACACAGGTCTGCCAAACAGCAGCAGCTGATCTCTAGGCATGCCCGTATCCAACTCGATAAATGCTGACGCTTGGCAGGACGAAGTGTTGGCGATCAAAACACAATTGCACTGATGCAAGCTGCTTAGAGGTCGTGAGATGAGCAAAAAGCGTTACCCCAGACTGTTTGGCATATTGCCCTTTTTCGGCATGCTTTTTCTCGGTGGTTGCAAGTGGACCCTGCTTGACCCGAAAGGGCCTATCGGTCTCGACGAGAGAAACCTGATCATTACCGCTACCCTGCTGATGCTGCTGGTGGTGGTACCTGTCATTGTCATGACCGTTGTGTTCGCGTGGAAGTATCGCGCTACCAACACCGCGGCCAAGTACACGCCGGACTGGAACCACTCCACCAAGATCGAAGCCGTGGTGTGGGGTATCCCGCTCTGCCTGCTGATCGTGCTGGGCGTGATCACCTACAAGTCGACCCACGCTCTCGACCCGTATCGCCCGATCGAGTCCGACGTCAAGCCGATCACCATCCAGGTTGTCTCGCTGGACTGGAAGTGGCTGTTCATCTACCCGGACCAGGGCATCGCCACCGTCAACAAGGTGGTCTTCCCGGCCAACACCCCGGTGAACTTCCGCATTACCTCGGATTCGGTGATGAACTCGTTCTTCATCCCGGGCCTGGGCGGCCAGATCTACTCGATGGCCGGCATGACCACCCAGTTGCACCTGCTGGCCAGCCAGCCGCATGAATTCGATGGTATCTCCGCCAACTACAGCGGCGAAGGTTTCACCGGCATGAAGTTCAAGGCACTCGCCACCACCCAGGCGGATTTCGATGCATGGGTCAGCGAAGCAAAGAATTCACCTAAACAGCTTGATTCGGCTGAGTACGCTGCCCTGGCCAAACCAAGCGAGAAAAATCCTGTCGAGCTTTATTCCTCGTACGCGCCAAACCTGTTCCAGGCCATCATCAAGAAGTATGAAGGCATGAACCCAGGTCACATCGCGCATGAAGGCAAAGAAGTCGCCGGCATGGAAGGTATGGAAGGTATGGACATGGGTTCGCATTCAGCTGCTGGGGCAGAGGAGTAAACGATGTTTGGTAAATTAACTTTGGAAGCGATCCCCTTCCATGTCCCGATAGTCATGGTGACGCTCGCCGTCATCGCACTGGGTGGACTGGCGTTGGTCGGGGCGATCACTTACTTCAAGAAATGGTCCTACCTGTGGACCGAATGGCTGACCTCGGTCGACCACAAGAAAATTGGCGTGATGTACGTCATCGTGGCCATGGTCATGCTGATCCGTGGTTTTGCCGACGCCATCATGATGCGTTCGCAGCTTGCCTTGTCCGCCAATGGCGGTGAGGGCTACCTGCCGCCTGAGCACTATGACCAGATCTTCACCGCGCACGGTGTGATCATGATCATCTTCATGGCGATGCCTTTCTTCACCGGCCTGATGAACCTGGCTCTGCCTCTGCAGATCGGCGCCCGTGACGTTGCGTTCCCGTTCCTGAACTCCCTGAGCTTCTGGCTGCTGGTATCCGGTGTGGTACTGGTGAACCTGTCGCTGGGCGTCGGCGAATTCGCACGTACCGGTTGGGTTGCCTATCCGCCGCTGTCTGAACTGGGCTACAGCCCTGGCGTGGGTGTCGACTACTACATCTGGGCGCTGCAGCTGTCGGGTATCGGTACGACCCTGACTGGTGTGAACTTCCTGGTGACCGTGCTGAAAATGCGCACCCCTGGCATGAAACTGATGGACATGCCTATCTTCACCTGGACCTGCACCTGGGCCAACGTCCTGATCGTGGCTTCGTTCCCGATCCTGGCCGCCACCATGGCGCTGCTGACCCTTGACCGTTACCTGGACTTCCACATCTTCACGAACGAATTGGGTGGTAACCCGATGATGTACGTGAACCTGTTCTGGGCATGGGGTCACCCTGAGGTATACATCCTGATCCTGCCGGCCTTCGGCGTGTTCTCGGAAGTGGTATCGACCTTCTCCGGCAAGCGTCTGTTCGGCCACGTGTCGATGATTCTGGCTTCCGGCTGCATCGCGGTACTGGGCTTCATGGTATGGCTGCACCACTTCTTCACCATGGGTTCGGGCGCCAGCGTCAACTCCTTCTTCGGGTTGGCAACGATGCTCATTGCGATCCCGACGGGTGTGAAGCTGTTCAACTGGCTGTTCACCATCTACCAGGGCCGCCTGCGCTTCACCGCGCCGGTCATGTGGACCCTGGGCTTCATGATCACCTTCTCGATCGGCGGCATGACCGGCGTACTGCTGGCCATTCCGGGTGCTGACTTCGTTCTGCACAACAGCCTGTTCGTCGTGGCTCACTTCCACAACGTGATCATCGGTGGTGCTGTATTCGGTTACATCGCAGGTTTCGGCTTCTGGTTCCCTAAAGCCTTCGGCTTCACCCTGTGCGAGAAGTGGGGCAAGCGTGCCTTCTGGTTCTGGCTGTCGGGCTTCTACGTAGCCTTCATGCCACTGTACGCGCTGGGCTTCATGGGCATGACTCGTCGTCTGAACCACACCGACAACCCGGACTGGACCCCGTACCTGTACGTGGCCATGGGCGGTGCGGTACTGATCCTGTTCGGTATCCTGTGCCAGTTCATCCAGCTGTACGTTTCCATCCGTGACCGCGAGCAGAACCGCGACGTGACCGGTGACCCATGGAACGGCCACACCCTGGAATGGCAGACTTCGTCGCCACCTCCGTTCTACAACTTCGCTACCCTGCCAGTTGTAAGCGACATCGACGCATTCACCGATGCCAAGCGCAAAGGTATCGCCTACTCGGTTCCGGCCAAGTACACCGATATCCACATGCCTAACAACACCGCCAGCGGCCTGGTCATCAGCGCCTTCCTGACCGTGTTCGGTTTCGCCATGATCTGGCATATCTTCTGGCTGGCCGCCATTGGCCTGGCCGGTGCAGTGATCTACTTCATCATCCACGCTGCGCGTGATGATCAAGGCTACATGGTCCCTGCAGCAGAAGTGGCTCGCATCGAAGGCGAACGTCAACAAATCTTGGCGAAAGCAAACGTGGCCGGTGTCTCCAAGACCCCCGTCAACGCGCTTGAACAGGCTTAAACAATGTCGAACATAGTATTGAACGCTGGAACTGCCCATGGTCACGACCATGGGCACGACGACCACGAACACCACGATGCGGGTCCGATGACCGTATTTGGTTTCTGGATCTACCTGATGACGGACTGCATTCTGTTCGCATCGATCTTCGCTACCTACGCCGTGCTGTCGGGTAACGTTGCCGGTGGTCCGTCGGGTCACGACATCTTCGAACTGCCTTATGTACTGGGCGAAACCGCTTGCCTGCTGCTCAGCTCCATCACCTACGGCTTCGCCATGCTGGCGCTGCACAAGGGTAACAAGGGCGGCGTGCTGGGTTGGTTGTTCATCACCTTCCTGTTCGGCCTGGGCTTCATCGGCATGGAAGTGAACGAGTTCCACAAGCTGATCGCCGAGGGCTTCGGCCCGTCGCGCAGCGGCTTCCTGTCGGGCTTCTTCACCCTGGTGGGTACTCACGGCGCGCACGTTACCAGCGGTCTGCTGTGGATGGCGGTGATGATGTACCAGGTCTCGAAACACGGCCTGACGCCGACCGTCAACACCCGCCTGAGCTGCCTGAGCCTGTTCTGGCACTTCCTGGATGTGGTCTGGATCTGCGTGTTCACCGTTGTCTACCTGATGGGGGTTCTGTAATGGCTAACGCTCATTCCCACGACACTGGCAGCCACGGCAGCTTCAAGTCGTACATGATCGGTTTCGTGCTGTCGATCATCCTGACCGCCATTCCGTTTGGCCTGGTGATGTACCCGACGTTCTCCAAGTCCGCGACCCTGGTCCTGGTCCTGGCGTTCGCCGTTATCCAGGTGCTGGTGCACCTGGTGTACTTCCTGCACCTGGATCGCAGCGAAGCGCAGCGTAACAACGTGATTGCCTTCGTGTTCGCCGGGCTCGTGATCGCGCTCCTGGTGGGTCTGGCGCTGTGGATCATGTTCAGCATCCATACCGTCATGATGGCGCACTGAGGAAAACTGCATGTCCGTTAAGCACTTTATCCAAATCACCAAACCGGGGATCATTTTCGGTAACGTGCTTTCTGTGGCAGGCGGCTTTTTCCTGGCCTCGCAAGGGCATGTCGATTTCGCCCTTTTCCTGGCCACGGTGATTGGCACTTCACTGGTGGTGGCGTCCGGTTGTGCATTCAACAATTGCATCGACCGCGACATCGACGTGAAGATGGAACGCACCAAGAACCGCGCACTGGTCCAGGGCCTGATCTCGTTGAAGGTCGCCCTGGCCTACGCCACCCTGCTGGGTGTGGCGGGCCTGGCCATGCTGTACAAGATGGCCAACCCGCTGGCGGCCTTGGGCGGCCTGATCGGCTTCATCATCTACGTGGGTTTCTACAGCCTGTATCTGAAGCGCAAATCGGTACACGGTACCCTGGTCGGCAGCCTCTCCGGAGCCATGCCGCCCGTCATCGGGTACGTTGCCGTCAGCGGCCACTTCGATATGGCAGCACTGACCCTGCTGGTGATGTTCAGCCTCTGGCAGATGCCGCATTCCTATGCCATCGCGATCTTCCGCTTCAACGACTACCTGGCCGCATCGATTCCGGTGCTGCCAGTCAAGCGTGGCATCGTTGTAGCCAAGAAACACATCCTGCTCTACATCCTGGCGTTCCTGCTGGCGACCCTCATGCTGACCCTCGGTGGTTATGCAGGCATGAGCTACCTGGCCGTGGCGGCAGCGATGGGCATGTACTGGCTGTACATGGCCTGGACCGGCTACAAGGCAGTTGATGACAAGGTGTGGGCACGCAAGCTGTTCGTGTTCTCCATCTTCACCATCACGGCCCTGAGTGTGATGATGTCCCTGGACTTCAAGGCGCCGACGGAGCTGTTGCTGACCTACGCTCACTGAGTGTCGGCCAGCTGACTCGATCGCTGTCCTGCTGCACTGATGAAACGCCCCGTACCGAAAGGTCCGGGGCGTTTTTGTTTGTGCATGGCCTTGAGGCAAATCCCGCTGATTTCATTTTTTCAGTGAAAAATCCTGTTTTATTGATTTTTATCAGTTAATTAGCCTGATAAAAACCAAATAAATTCACTTATCCCTGAATTGGCCTTTACAGTACAGTGGCCTCCGCATTATCGTGAAACCCAGGCCAGCACACTGGCCGCGTCGCTCGGACGGTTCCGGGCGCTTACGTTTCGAGGTTTCATCATGGCTGAACACGGTTCTTCGCCGCGCCGCTTTTCGCGTATCGATCGGCTCCCCCCTTACGTCTTCAATATCACCGCCGAGCTCAAGATGGCTGCCCGCCGCCGTGGCGAGGACATCATCGACCTGAGCATGGGTAACCCCGACGGCGCCACCCCGCCGCACATTGTCGAAAAACTGGTCAGCGTCGCCCAACGTGAGGACACTCACGGCTACTCGACTTCGCGTGGCATCCCGCGCCTGCGCCGGGCTATATCGCGCTGGTACGCTGACCGCTATCAGGTCGAGATCGACCCCGAGAACGAAGCCATCGTCACCATCGGCTCCAAGGAAGGGCTGGCGCACCTGATGCTGGCTACCCTTGACCAGGGCGATACGGTGCTGGTGCCCAACCCCAGCTACCCGATCCACATCTACGGTGCCGTGATTGCCGGCGCCCAGGTGCGCTCGGTGCCCCTGGTACCGGGCGTGGATTTCTTCGACGAGCTGGAGCGCGCCATTCGCGGTTCCATCCCCAAGCCGAAGATGATGATCCTGGGGTTCCCGTCCAATCCCACCGCCCAGTGCGTGGAACTGGACTTCTTCGAGCGCGTGGTGGCCCTGGCCAAGCAGTACGATGTGCTGGTGGTGCACGACCTGGCCTACGCCGACATCGTCTACGATGGCTGGAAAGCCCCCTCGATCATGCAGGTACCGGGGGCCAAGGACATCGCGGTGGAGTTCTTCACCCTGTCCAAGAGCTACAACATGGCCGGCTGGCGTATCGGCTTCATGGTCGGCAACCCCGAGTTGGTCAACGCCCTGGCGCGCATCAAGAGCTACCACGACTACGGTACCTTCACGCCGCTACAGGTAGCCGCCATCGCTGCCCTGGAAGGTGACCAGCAGTGCGTGCTGGACATCGCCGAGCAGTATCGCCAGCGCCGCAATGTGCTGGTCAAGGGCCTGCACGAGTTGGGCTGGATGGTCGAGAACCCCAAGGCGTCGATGTACGTCTGGGCCAAGATTCCCGAGCAATATGCCCACCTCGGCTCACTGGAATTTGCCAAGAAGCTATTGGCCGACGCCAAGGTGTGCGTGTCGCCGGGTATCGGTTTCGGCGAATACGGCGATGACCATGTGCGCTTTGCCCTGATCGAAAACCAGGACCGTATCCGCCAGGCGTTGCGTGGCATCCGTCAGATGTTTCGTGCCGACGGCTTCATCAAGGCGGCGAAGGGTTAATAGACCTGCACGACGACCTCGGCGAGACCGTCCTGGGGCTCGCCGAGGGGCTGCACCTGCAACTGCGCCACCCCGCCGGTGCCTTCACAGCCTGGCCCCTGGGCTTCGAGCCTGGGGACCGGGTCGTCGGTCGCCACCCTCAGAGGGCAGGTTGGTACCGTCACCGCACCGCTGAACGTGATCAACCCTTCGCTGGCCATCAGGGCGGGGCTTGCGAGGGCCAGCAGCAGAAGGGTGAGGCGGCGTGCAGGAAGGCGCATTGTTTCTTACCGTTACCAAATATGAGGCGCGGCATTATCCAGCTACGGTAGCGGCGGCGTAACCGGATGCTTCCGGTAAACGCCTAGGACATCTCCGAATCACTCCCTATCCTGCCACTCATACTGCATCTGTCGCGCCGTGCGCCGGGCGCTTTCGGTGCCCAGCAGGCGGCCCACGATGTGCAGGCTCATGTCGATACCGGCTGAAATGCCTGCCGAGGTGATCAGTTCCCCCAGGTCCACGTACGGCACCCCGCTGACCACGGTCAGCGCCGGATAGTCCCGCCGCAGTTGCTCGATATCATCCCAGTGGGTGGTCACCGCTTGATCGCTCAGCACCCCGGCCTTGGCCAGGATGAAAGCGCCGGTGCACACCGAGGTGACCAGCGACGTGCGGGCCGCGGTGGCTGCTACCCAGTCCAGGGTGGGTGGGTGTGCCAGCGGTTGGTCAACGACACCGCCCGGAACGATCAGTATGTCGCAGGCATTGGCGGTCACCAGGCTGGCATCGGCCTGCACCCGCAGCCCATGGCGCGCAGCTACCAGGCCGGGCGCCGCTGCCACTGTCTGCACCCTGAAGGGGGCGTGGGGCAACAGCTTGTCGCGCAACGCAACCCGGCTGGCCACGCTGAACACTTCGTAAGGGCCGGCGAAGTCGAGAATCTCGACATCCGGGTACAGCAGCAGGTTGATAGTCAGGGTGCGCTGGCGGATCAGGTCAGTCAGGGCGATGGCCATGAGGGGCTCCTTGGATGAGTGTCCTCAGCATGCCTGTTCTGCCGGTGGCGGTTGTGACAAGAACCCCACGGATCTTGCCATTTCCCTGTTTGACCCCGTCGCCGCCCTTACATCGTCAGCGCGCCAACGACATTGGTGCTTTTGATCATGGAAGGCTCGCGCAAGCTGGTGTCGGCCCGGCAGGCGGCGAGGGTGCGGGCGGTGGCCGTGGTAATGGCGTTGACGGTATGGGTGCGCTCGTCCACGTCACCCGACAGGCAGGCGCAGCCATAGCCATAGTCGCCATTGGTGCGAACCCACTGGCTGGAACGGAACACCGGTTTCTGCCCCGGGGCGGTATAACCGTCGGCGGTGGCCACCTTCCAGTTACCTTCGCGGTCGACCAGGTTGACGACCCTGGGGGCCGGGTTCTCGTACCAGCCACACAGGTGATCTTCGCCGCTGTCGGCGGCCTGGGCCAGTGGGATGAGGGCGGTAGTCAGCAGCAGGGCGCTAGCCGTGAAAAGGGAAGGGCGCATAAGACCTCCGTGTCTTGTGAAATGAGAATGGGATTGGCTACTCTAAAACCACACTATTAGTAACATTATATTGACGGTTTTGAGTGTCAAAAATGTAGCGTCAAGGTTACTTTTGATGGCCCTGTGCTAAAAATGACGATAGGGTCACAAAATGGATGATGGCGTTTTGAAAGCGTCCACTGCGTCCGGCGGCATCGGAAAAGCAAGCAGGCGCTTAGATCATGAGCCTGAAGTCGCTGCGCTCAAGGCTTCGGCCAGAGCGGTGACGCATTCCAGCGGGCGATCCAGGCAGGCAGCGCGTCACCGGGCATAGGTTCGGCAATGCCGAAGCCTTGGGCCAGGTCGCAGCCCAGTTGCAGCAGGCGGGAGGCCTGCGCGGCGCTGTCCACGCCTTCGGCGATGATTTCGCGGCGGAACGCAATGGCCAGGCCGAGAATCGCCTGCAGGATGGAGATGTCCTCGGGTGCATGGAGCATGCCCTGGATGAACGTCTGGTCGATCTTCAACTGGGCCACCGGCAAGCGCTTGAGGTAGCTCAGCGATGAATACCCGGTGCCGAAGTCATCCAGTGCAAAGCGCACGCCCATGGCCGCGCAGGCGCGGATGGTATGGGACACCCCCTCGATGTCCTCCAGGGCGCTGGTTTCCAGGATTTCGATCATCAGCATCTGTGGGTCCAGGTCCGGGTGGGCGCCCAGGCGCTCCACCAGGTTGGCGACGAAGTCCGGGTGCTGCAGTTGCCGGGCACCGACGTTGATGCTGACCGGTACCCTGACGCCCGCCTGTTGCCAGGTGTGCACCTGGCTCAGGGCGCTGTCCAGCACCCAGTCGCCGATGATTTCCGACAATGCGTTGCCTTCGATCAGGGGCAGGAAGCTTTCCGGCATCAGCAGGCCTTTTTCCGGGTGCAACCAGCGCACCAGGGCTTCGGCGCCCACCACTTCACCGGTGCGCAGATTCACCTTGGGCTGGTAGTACAAGCGCAGTTCGTGCTCGCGTATGGCCCGGTCGATACGGTCCAGTCGTGCGTTGTGGCCACGCAGGTCGAGGTCGTGCTGGGCATCGAACACATGGTAGCGGTTCTTGCCGGCCAGCTTGGCCTGGTACATGGCCTGGTCAGCCTGGCGCAAGAGCTGGTCAGCGCTGACGTCGCCTTCCTGAGGGTAGTAGCTGACGCCGATGCTGGCAGACAGTTGCAGGTCCAGGGCACCAATGTGCAGCGGCTCGCTGGCTGCCGATAACAGCCTTTCCAGCATCGGCGCACTGTCGCACACCTGGTCCAGGTCGACGATCAGCGCCACGAATTCATCGCCGCCCAGACGCGCCAGGGTGCAAGCGTCGCGCAGGGTATGTTTCATGCGCCGGGCCACGGTGGTCAGCACCTTGTCCCCCGTTTCATGACCGTGCAGGTCATTGATGGCCTTGAACCCGTCCAGGTCAAGGTACGCCAGGGCCACTTTGCAGCCCGTGCCGAGGGCCCGGCTCATGGCCTGCTGCAGGCGGGAAGCCAGCAGCACGCGGTTGGGCAGGTGGGTGAGGGGGTCGTAGTGGGCGATGTACTCCAGCTGGCGCTGGTGTTCGTGCAGGTCGGTGACGTCGGTGAACAGTGATATGTAATTCTGGATATGCCCGCGTACGTCGAGGATGGCGGTGATGGTCTGTCGGGTGGCGAAGGTTTCGCCGTTGCGTCGCCGGTTCCACAGGTCGCCCTGCCAGTAGTGCTCCTCGCGCAGGCCGCGCCACAGGTCCATGTAAAGCGAGCGTTCGGTCAGCCCCGACGCCAGGAACCGGGGGTTCATGCCCAGCGCTTCTTCCCGGGTATAGCCGGTGATGGTGCTGAAGGCGTCGTTGACCTCAATGATGGTGCCACCGGCATCGGTGATCATAATGCCCTCGCGGGCGTGGGTGAACACGCTGGCGGCCAGGCTGAGGCGGCTTTCGATCTGCCGCCGGGCGGTCAGGTCGGTAAGGCTGACGCGCACGCTGGCCGGTTGGCTACCGTAGCGCACGCAATTGAGCCGAGCGGGCCAATGGCTGCCATCGGCGCGGGTCAGGGCCAGCTCACATTCCTCAGCCTGGCCGCTGCGGCAGACTCTGACAAACACCTGATGCCAGCGGTCGCGCTCTGGCATTGCCACGCGGCTGGCAAAGCGCCGTTGCAACAAATGGCCGCGCTGGCAGCCCAGCAGTTGCTCGCCCGTCTGGTTGACCGCCTCGATCACGCCATCGACATTGAGCGTGAGGTAGCCCACCGGGGCGTGTTCGTACAGGTCAAGGTACAGGTCACGAGACGCTTCCAGCGCGTTATGAGCGTGGCGCAGCTCTTCGTTCTGCATTTGCAGTTCGAGCTGGTGCAACTGCAGTTCCTGCAGCAGGTGGGTGTCTTCACCCCTGACGCCGACCCGCTCCATTTTCAAGGAAATACTGTGCGCGGATGTCGGCTTTTTCATCGTGATCCAGCCTCTAGGTTCTCGACGGTTGGTGCTGCATGGCCAGCAAAATCAGGTGGGGCCGCGCGCCCTGGCCGTTGACGCGTCGCGCATTCAAGGTGATGGTCCGTGGGCCCAGGCCCGGGAGGTCCTGCAGCATCTCGAATCCTTCAAAACTAGTGTTGCGCTCCAGAATAGTGCCCAGTTTGTCCCGCAGTGCCACGATATCCCATTGGCCGTCGCCCAGTTCGTAGAATTTGTGGCCGTTGGTCTGGGCCGCCGACGTATTGAAGGTGCGGTGGTAGGAGCGGCTGGCTGAAACCACGCGCAGCTCATGGTCCAGAACCAGCAAAGGCTCCAGCACCGTGTCGACGATGGCTTCGGCGAGCTCGCGGGCCGCCTGCACGGCCTGTTCATTGGCCACCCGGGTGTTGATGTCGTGGAAAGTCATCACTACGCCGTCTATCACGTTGTCCAGGGTTCGGTAAGGCAGCAGCCGGGCAAGGAACCAATTGCCGGAGGTGGTGCGCAGTTCTATTTCCCGCGGGATCAGGGTGTCCAGCACTTCCTGCGCCGGCACCAGCAGATCGAGCGCGTCCAGGTAGGAGGTGATGTCAGCCAGCGGTCGTCCTATGTCCTTGGGTATCAGCCGGTAAATCTTCACGGCATCGCGGGTAAAACGCCGGATGGTGAGGTGGGTATCCAGAAATATAGTGCCGATATTGATGCTGTCGAGGAGGTTTTTCATGTCGTTCTGCATGTCGCCCAACTGCTCGATCTTGGCTTGCAGTTCGGCGTTGACGGTCACCAGTTCCTCATTGACCGACTGCAGCTCCTCGCGGGAGGTTTCCAGCTCTTCGTTGGACGATTGCAGCTCTTCATTGGTGGACTGCATCTCCTCGTTGGCCGAGCTGAGCTCCTCGTTGGCGTCCTGCAGCTCGTCGATGCTGGCCTGCAGGTTCTCGCGGGTGTAGGCCAGGTCGCGTTCCAATTGGGTGACGCGTTCGCGGGTCGGCGCTGCGCTGCGCTTGCTGGCTTGCGCCGCCGGGGCATGGCCCGGTTGGGCCTGTTCCTGGAAGGTCACCAGCAGCAAGCGCTCGCCGGCGGGGGTGTCGGCCATGCGCCGCACGCTCAGGCGCACCAGGCGCACGGCATCATCGCTGACCACGCTCAGGGGCGGTGTCACGATGGTCTCGGTGCTGCCAGCGGCGCGGTGCACGGCGTTGCGCAACTCCAGTTGCAGGCCTTCGCGAGCCATGTCCACGACATTCAGGCTGGCCTGGCCGGGCGCCGGGCGCAGGTAGCGGCTGGTATCGCCGTGGATGTACTGAATGGTGCCGGCCAGGTCGGTGACTACCGAGGCAGGGCCGAACTCTTGCAGCAGGGCACGCCGGGTCAATTCGGCGAGGTTGGTGTCCTTGGTCATTTTCGCGGGGTGTCCCGGTAGTTTGCTGGTCCGTTCCGGCACCCACGACAGGCTGCTGTCCAACGGTATGGATTTGGCCACCGTGCCCTTGATGGCACGGTAGAACTTCCATTTGCGGTGCAGCGGGCTGAACAGCGCCGCATGGCCGCCGATGCTTTCCGAAGGAGATAGGAACAGCACGCCGCCGGCCTTGAGTGCGTAATGGAAGGTGGGAATGAGGCGGTTCTGCAGGGTCGGCCCCAGGTAGATCATGAGATTGCGGCAGCACAGCAGGTCCAGACGGGTGAAAGGCGGGTCCTTGATCACGTTCTGCACGGCAAAGACGATCATTTCGCGGATTTCCTTTCTCACCCGGTAGCCGCCTTCCTCTTTGCTGAAGTAACGCTTTAGCCGTTCGTCGCCTACGTCCGCAGCGATGGCTTCCGGGTACAGGCCGGCGCGCGCCAGGTGGATGGCGTCGGCGTCCAGGTCGGTGGCGAAAAACTGCACGGTCAGCGCCAGGGAATGGGCCTGCAGCAGTTCGTGCAGCACCATGGCCACTGAGTAGGCTTCCTCACCACTGGCGCAGCCGGCTACCCATACGCGAAACACGCCATCGCGAGGGGTGCTGGCCAGCATGGGCTCCAGAATGTGCGCCTTCATCACCTCGAAGGCTTGAGGATCGCGGAAGAACTGGGTGACATTGATCAATAGCTCGTTGAACAGCACCTGGCTTTCCGTCGCGCTGCCGTGCAGCAACGTCAGGTACTGCGCCTGGTCGTCGATCTGCTGAACCTGCATGCGCCGTTCGATACGCCGTGCGATGGTGCTTTTCTTGTATTGCGTGAAGTCGTGCCCGGTCGCCTGGCGCAGGTGCAACAGAATCTGCAGCAGCGCATCGCTGGCGCCCGGGTCCGGCACACCGCCCATCAGCGCTGCGGGCATCTGCTCGAGCGCTAGCACCTGACTGGCGTTGTCCGCTTCCACGACATGCCGGGGCATGGCGTCATACGCTGCTTCGCTGGGCAGCTGTACCAAAGTCCGGCCGCCGTGGTCCAGAATCGCCCGGCAGCCCAGGGTGCCGTCGGCGCCCGTGCCAGAGAGCACCACGCCTATGGCATGGCCTTTCAGTTGTTCTGCCAGCGAGGTGAAGCACGTATCGATGGGCAAATGGTGGCCGCGCGGCGCCTTCCAGGGGCGCACCACCAGGCGGCGGCCGGTCAAGGTCAGGTCATGGTTGGGCGGGATCACGTACACCATGTTCGCCTGTACGGGGTTGCCGTGCACGGCCTGCATCACCGGCATGCTGGTGGCCCGGCCGAGAATCTCGCTCAGCAGGCTGGGCCGCGCCGGGTCAAGGTGCTGCACCACCAGGAAACACAGACCCGAATCGGCAGGCATCAGGCGCAACAGGCGCTCCATCGCTTCCAGGCCCCCGGCAGAGGCGCCCAGGGCGACGATGGTCTGGTATTTGCCGGCAGGCAGGGTCTTGATCGGGGGCACGAGGCGGCCTGCGGCAATAGTCGGGGATCGCCTATCTTAGCGGGTTTCCGTGGCCATCAGGGTTGCAGATAGTCTTGTAGCTCGCGGGTACGTTGCTCGGCCCGGTTGCGCTTGCAGCCCAGCGCCGCTAGCCCGCGCAGAGTGCCGCCACTGTTGGCCTGGTAGATGGCCTCGCAGTCGGCGTCGCGGAACTTGATCCAGGCGCGCTGAGCGATTTGCAGCTTCTGGCGGGTTTCGCTGTATTGCTCGGACTCGGTGTCCGGCTGGCTGAGGTTCTGGATCAGCTGTTTATAGGTGGCGTTGAGCTTGGCTTCGGCCGCGTCGGCGTCCAGGGCTGCGCACTGGGTCATTTCGGGGGTAGTGCTGGCGTTGGCGCAGTCGGGTTTCGGCGCCGCGGCCAGGGCGCCGAAAGCCATGAACAGGGTGGTTAACAGCAGATGACGAGGGTGCATGGGCAACATCCATGAAAAAGGGGGCGCTACGTTACCGTGACACTCGCAGCCCCGCTGGGGGAATAGGTGTAGGGATATTACCCCTTGATAGCGAATGCTACGGCAGGTATAGCCAATGTCTTACACGCGTTGGTTCTGATGTCCTCTAGGGGAAAGCCGTCCGCGGGCTTAATCTAGCCCCATCAGCTGAGGCAAAGGATTTGCCCGGCGTCACGGATGACAGGCCAGAAAGGATTCGCTTCGACAGGGAGTTGAACAGGCCAAACGAAAAACCCGCTTCGGCGGGTTTTTTGTTGCCTGGCTTTTGACCGCGTGTCGGCCACGGCGCGAGGCATAAAACCTGCGATGACCCGCAGCAGCGGACCCGGCCGCGTCGGCGGTACATGCGGTGTACCTGCTGCGCCGCGGCGTTGGTGACGCGGCCAGGTCCGCTGCTACGAGGCAAGACGGAAGTCATTTGTGCTTTTCGCGGTAACTCGTGTGCCTTTCAGCTTGAGGCTCGCTCAGCCCGGATATTGATCCGAACGCACCCACTCCCCAAGCCCCACGTTTCGCCAGCCCGGCGCCACCGCGCTCTGCCGCGCTCCCGGCCCGGTACGCGAGGTATCCAGGCTGCCGATATCCGAAATCGCCACCGTGCTGCGCTGGCCGGAATACACCGTGCTTCTGAGCACGAATGAGCCGTTCTTCTCGTCGATGCTTTCCAGTATCCCTTGTTCGGCCAACGGGTTGCCGCCGCCGGTGGTGGTCTTGCGCCACACCAGCAGGTAGGTGTTGAGCAGGCCTTTGAGGGTGTCCACCAAGCGGGCTCGCTCCACCTGTTCGTTGAGGTAGGCGCTGGCGGCGTACCTGACCGGGTTCAGGAATTGCTCCAGTTGCAGCACCAGGTGCAGGTTGGCCGGCGTGATCTGCCCTCCCGCCACGGCAGCCATGTAGGGCTCCGCGTCCTGGCAGGCCTCCGCCGCAGCGTTGGCGTCTGCCACGGCATCGGCGGGGCTTCCCGACGCGGCAGCCTTGGCGTCGCTCCACACGGCGGACGAAGCGGCTTCCAGCGCCAAACCTCGGGATTCCTGGGCGTTGATGAGGTTGGCAAAGTCCGCATCATTGCCCTCGGCATAGGATTCGATGGCGATGCTGGCCACGGCATCGTCGTGGCTGGTCACCGCCACACCCCATACCCGTGCGTAGACCTCGGCATCCCGGAGCGCCCGCTTGACATCGGGGTCGTCGGCCGCAGCCTTTTGTTCGGTGATGACGGCGAGGCGTGCCTTGACGGCATCGTAGGTCTGACAGGCGCGAATGCTGGCCAGTAGCTCGTTGAATGGTTTCTCCATGATCGCAATCTCCTGTGGTTGAACATTCCATGGGTCGTGCTTCCTGCGGTTTTTAACCATAGCCCGCAGTACGGCCCAAGCAAGGTTGGAGGTAACGCCAGGAGGTGCTCTCGCAGTGGCTGTGGAGGGCGTGATGTACGCAAACCCCCGCCCGACGGGGGCGAAGCAAGAATGGCGACCGAGCCAAAAACCATACAGTTTTTTCCGGGGGATCGCCTCGGCAGCATTCCGGCAGCGTTTGCGGCGCATCTGCTACAACTGATAGCTCTCCCCATTCGTCAAGGCCCGCGCCATGCAAACCCTCGACAAAGCCCTGGCGTTCCAGGCACTGCACAACCGTCGTGAGTTGTTCATTCTCCCGAACGCCTGGGATGCCGGCAGCGCGAAAGTCCTCGCGGCCCTGGGGTACAAAGCCCTGGCCACTACCAGCGCTGGCTTGGCCTTCGCCCTCGGCCGGCGTGACGGCGAGGGCGCCGTATCACGTGACGAGACACTGGCCAACGCCCTGAGCATTGTCCAGGCCACAGACCTGCCGGTGAGCGCCGACCTGGAAAACGGTTTTGGTCCGCGTCCCGAAGATGTCGCCACCACCCTTCGCATGGCCGGCGATATCGGCCTGGTGGGCGGCTCCATCGAAGACGCCACAGGCGATCCTTCAGCGCCCATCTATGACTTCAACCACGCCCTGGAGCGGGTCATCGCCGGCGTCGAGGCGGCGCGCAGCCTGCCGTTCCCGTTCACCTTCGTGGCGCGTGCGGAGAACTTCAGCCATGGGGTTCTGGACCTCGACGACACGATTCACCGCCTGGTCGCGTTTGAGCGGGCTGGGGCGGATGTGCTGTTTGCGCCGTCATTGCCGAACCTGGAGGCGATACGCCAGGTATGCGCTGCGCTCGGCAAACCGGTGAACGTGGTGATGGGGTTGGCAGGTTCGAAGCTCACGGCTGCCGAGCTGGAAGGCGCAGGTGTGCGGCGGGTCAGCCTGGGGAGTTCGTTTGCCAGGGCGGCGCTGGGGGCATTCATTCGTGCGGCGCGGGAAGTGAAGGAGGGTGGGACGTTCGAGTTCGCGGATGAGGCGGTTGGGTTTCGGGAGGCGAATGGGTTGATGGGGGGGCAGAATCGAGGCGGCTGATATTTCAACCGAGCACACGTAGGCGCAGATGGCGCAATGTCAGATCAGCCCGAACCCCAAATTGCTTGCGCACACTGCGTGACAGGTGCGCCGAGTCCGAGAACCCGGCCGCCATGGCCGCGGCCGTCAACGTGCTGCCGGCCAGCGCCAGTGCCAGCGCGCGGCGAAGCCGGTGCCACAGCACCAAACGCCTGACCGATACCCCAAGGCTGCCGGTGAACAGGCGCTCAAGCTGGCTGATCGACAGGGCTGCTTCCCGGGCCAGCACCTCGGCGGGCAGTGTCTCATCTTCAAGGGCACGGACCCGGTGCAGCGCTTTGGCCAGCCGTGCATCCAGGGTGCGGCGCGGCAGGTCGTCGATCCGCTTAGCCAACCGCTCCATGCTGGCACCCGCTTCGATGCAGCACTGGTGCACCGCCTGCAGCTCGAAGGCCAGGGGTTCGGCGAACAGGGTGAGGGTGGGTTGCTCCGGCGCAAGGATCGCGTGCTCCACGCCAGATTCGATCACCAGCACCGGGGCGCATTGCAGCTGCCCGCCAATCAACGCCTGCACCTCGCCCCTTTGCGCGATGAGGAACTGGTGGGCGTAATGGGCATGGGGCTGGGTGGTGCCAGCGGTCCCTGCGAGCAGGCCGTAGTCGCTGGCTAGCCACAGCTCGCCTTGCCATGACGGGGTAGGGTTCATCGATCTCCGCCTGTATCAGGGCACCCTTTCTCGACGCCTCGGCCAGCAGCGCTGGATGGGTGTTTCCCTATTCTGACATGTCGTGCCGGTTACTTGCTGTATCATTCAAGTTGCCAAAACAGCCAAGGAAGTAGGCTCATGCACACCACCCCTGCACCCACCGGCAAGCTCATCAAGACCTTCAGGCATGGCAAGACGCTACCCGTGTTCACCGCGCTCTTCGGCGTGGTGCTGCTGGCCCTGGCCATCTTCGTGCTGTACCTGCAAACCGCCCACCTGATTGCCAGTACCGGACCCGTCGAGCTGCAAACCAACCGCGGTCTCAACATTACCTTTTCCAGCCAGGCGATGATGCTTTACGCCACCGCTGGCCTGCTTGCGGCACTGGCTGCTGGCATGCTGGGCCTGGCCCTATGGCAACGCAACCTGCGCCGGGCCAGCTATGAAGTCCATGAGCACGGCATCACGCAGATCATTGGCCGCCAGCGCGACTACACGCCTTTCAGCGAGATCCAGGACCTGTACCTGTTCAGCTCCGGCCAAACCGCCATCAGCGGGCTGATCACCAACCTGGCCTACCGCCGCGACGCCAGCGAACCGTTCAAGCGCGTCAGCCTGCACCTCAAGGACTTCCTGGCCTTCGTGCAATGGGTGCGCGAACTCTACCTGCGCGAGCGCCTGCCCGCCGTCATGCAAACGCTGGAAGCCGGTGGCGCCGTGACCTTCAACTACATCAGCACCGGCCAGGTGTGGGGCAAACGCATCAGCGGCAACTTCCTGAACGTGAGCACCCAACCCATCGTGCTCACCCGCGAGCAGTTGGAAGTGGACGGGCAGAAGGTATCCATGGCCAGCCTGCGCGGCGTGGACCTGAATGCCTGGACTGAAAAAGTGGTGATCAAAGGCGCCGTGGGCAAGACCGTGTTCGTCGCCAATGCCAGCGGCATCATGAGCCACGACCTGCTGCTCGCCACCCTGGCGACCCTGATGCAGACGGGCGACGCCCAAGGGCAGCCGGCCCCGGGCACCGTGGCCGAACTTTTACGATTTGGAGATCGAGCGTGGCAGAAATCAATCCAGTAACCGCCGAGCTTGCGGCGCAGATCAACGACCTGGCCAACCAGGGCCTGGAACTCCTGGGGCTGAC
Organism: Pseudomonas eucalypticola; assembly: GCF_013374995.1. NCBI lineage: Bacteria > Pseudomonadati > Pseudomonadota > Gammaproteobacteria > Pseudomonadales > Pseudomonadaceae > Pseudomonas > Pseudomonas eucalypticola. Next base: position 1,208,282 of record NZ_CP056030.1, read on the forward strand.
AGCCGCCACCCCACCAGAGGACGTGGTTGCGGCCATCACCCAAAGGGTGCGGGACTGCAAGGCGGCGGGTACGGTATTGCCCGAGGAACAGACCTTCGCCCTGGGTGCCTTGCTCGGCAACCAGTACGTGCTGGGGCACGATTGGCACTGGGGTGGCGTGGTATGGGACTTCGATGAAGAAAACGGCGCAGTGGGCGTGCTGAACCACGATGATTCGTTGTTCATGAACCCCATTGGCTGGGTGGCCGAAACGCTGGAATCGGAAGGTGGCGTAGGGTTCATGCTCAACTACAACCTGGTGGCCGCCAATGAAGTCCCGGTGCGCGACCCGGGCAGTGCCACGGGATTGTATTGAGTCCCCGCTGCAACGCCCGGTGAGGGAGAGCCCCGCCTTCCGCAGACAACCCCGGTCACCAAGGCTGAACCCTGTGGGACCGGGCGAAGCTCGGGAAGCAGCCACCGAAAACTCTCAGACAAACCGCGTCGCCTGTTTCAGGAGCTGGCGCCTGGTCCTGCAGATGTTTATCTGCCGTTACCTCAAACGCCACTGCGACTTGCTCCCGCGGGGTCCTGCGCGGCTTGCTGGCGGCTTCCTGCTGCGCCTAGGCCAGTAGGCTCACGCCCATGCGCGGATAGGAGATGCGCCATCCACGATCCCGTCCAGTCGCCAATGGCCTGTTCCAGCCCAAAACGCCGAACCAGCCGCTAATCCAGCCCGGCGTCCCCAGCACGATCAGACTGCGCTGTTGCAAGCCACCGGTATCGTCAAATCACTCAAGATCGCTTGAGCCATTTCCCCCAGGTAAGCCGCAGCCCACGCCAGATGAGGGCCGTCGTCGCCCATGGCGGCGTCTGTCATCAATTGGTTGGCGACGAGTTGCAGGTTGGAGCTGTGGGCCAGGGCATCCACGAGCGGGATGTCAGGATTGACGGTGAACAGAGGGGCTGCTGTGGAACCGCAAGGGGCAAAGGTGGTTTGGCCTTGGGTGTGGTGCGGGATTGGATCATTCATCGGTGAATCTCCTATCGCAAGATGGATCATCACCCAAACCTGCCGCCAAGCAGGAAGAGGGTGACGGGTTACACAAGGTTGGCGGACCGGGCAATAGGCAAACCGGCACTTCCGAAGAAGTCCCTGCGCAACCCGCCATAACACAGCATCGCGGGCACGAGACCGTGCTTGCGATGGTGAGGTGCGGCGCTGTTGCGCCTTATTGCTAGTCGAGCCGCCAAGCTCGGTTGCCTTTTGGCAACTTGGCAAGGCTACCGGGGTGTTCTGCTTAGCGTCAACCGTTCCTCTCCCAGAGGTCCTCGAAGTGGTGCGGCACCCGTCCCGGGACGCGATCCCGGATTCCGTGAAGAACCAATTGAAAGCGGCTGGCAGGCCATCACAGGGTGTGGCCAAGGGCGAGGTGGTTTTGGCAGTGTCGGCCTTTCGCAGGCAAGCCTTGCTCTCACACTGACCATGGCGCCTGCGCAGGCTGCGTCCAAATCCCAGGCACAAAAAAACCGACTCAAGGTCGGTTTCTTTGCTGCAATCCCCGGTAGAAGGGATTTGAATCTTGGTGCCCCGAGGGAGACTCGAACTCCCACTCCTTTCGAAAACGGATTTTGAATCCGCCGCGTCTACCAATTCCGCCATCAGGGCTCAATGGCCGCGGAGTATAGAGAGCCCTCGACCGTTGGTCAACTCTCTCGCGTGGTCAATTTGTGTGTTTTGAGCTAAACTTCGCGGCCCTGTCAGACCGAACACCATCATGCGCGTCGCCGATTTCTCCTTCGAGCTTCCCGATTCCCTGATTGCACGCCACCCGCTGGCCGAGCGTCATGGCAGTCGTTTGTTGACCCTGGACGGGCCCAGCGGTGCGCTGGCCCATCGTCAATTCACCGATTTGCTGGAGCACCTGCGCCCCGGCGACCTGATGGTGTTCAATAACACCCGGGTCATTCCTGCGCGTGTGTTCGGCCAGAAGGCTTCCGGCGGCAAGCTGGAAATTCTGGTGGAGCGCGTGCTGGACACCCACTCGGTGCTGGCCCACGTGCGTGCCAGCAAGGCGCCCAAGCCGGGGTCGATGATTCTCATCGACGGCGGCGGCGAGGCCGAGATGGTGGCGCGCCACGATGCGCTGTTCGAGCTGCGCTTCAATGAAGAGGTGCTGCCGCTGCTGGACCGCGTTGGCCATATGCCGCTGCCGCCTTATATCGACCGCCCCGACGAGGGCGCCGACCGCGAGCGCTATCAGACCGTGTACGCCGAGCGCGCGGGCGCGGTGGCGGCGCCTACCGCAGGCCTGCACTTCGATGAAGGCCTGTTGGCGCAGATCAAGGCCAAGGGCGTGGAGTCGGCCTTCGTGACCCTGCACGTGGGCGCGGGTACGTTCCAGCCCGTGCGGGTGGAGAACATTGAAGACCACCACATGCATAAAGAGTGGCTGGAGGTCAGCCAGGACGTGGTGGACGCGGTCAATGCCTGCAAGGCCCGTGGCGGCCGTGTGGTGGCCGTGGGCACCACCAGTGTGCGCTCGCTGGAAAGCGCGGCACGCGATGGCGTGCTCAAGCCGTTCAGCGGCGACACCGACATTTTCATTTTCCCGGGCCGGCCGTTCCACGTGGTCGATTGCCTGGTCACCAATTTCCATTTGCCGGAATCCACGCTGTTGATGCTGGTGTCGGCCTTCGCCGGTTATCCCGAGACCATGGCGGCCTACCAGGCCGCGGTGAGCAACGGTTACCGCTTCTTCAGTTACGGTGATGCCATGTTCATCACCCGCAATCCGGCGCCCCGCGGTCCTAGCGAAGCGGCGCCAGGGGATCACGCATGAGTCGCACCTGTCGTATGTCGTTCGAACTGCTGGCCACCGACGGCAAGGCCCGTCGCGGCCGCCTGACCTTCCCGCGTGGCGTGGTGGAAACCCCGGCATTCATGCCGGTGGGCACCTACGGCACGGTGAAGGGCATGCTGCCTCGGGATATCGAGGCCATCGGCGCGCACATGATCCTGGGCAACACCTTCCATCTGTGGCTACGCCCGGGCATGGAAGTGATCAAGGCCCACGGCGACCTGCACGATTTCATGAAGTGGCAGGGCCCTATCCTGACCGACTCGGGCGGCTTCCAGGTGTTCAGCCTGGGCGCCATGCGCAAGATCAAGGAGGAGGGCGTGACCTTCGCCTCGCCGGTGGACGGCTCGAAGGTGTTCATGGGCCCCGAGGAGTCCATGCAGGTGCAGCGCGACCTGGGCTCTGACGTAGTCATGATCTTCGACGAATGCACTCCGTACCCGGCCGACGAAGATGTGGCGCGCGTGTCCATGGAGCTGTCCCTGCGCTGGGCTCAGCGCTCCAAGAACGCCCACGGCGACAACACCGCCGCACTGTTCGGCATCGTGCAGGGCGGCATGCACCAGAACCTGCGCATGCGTTCGCTGGAAGGCCTGGACAAGATCGGCTTCGACGGCCTGGCCATCGGTGGCCTGTCGGTGGGCGAGCCCAAGCACGAAATGATCAAGGTGCTGGACTACCTGCCAGGCCGGATGCCTGCTGACAAACCTCGTTACCTTATGGGTGTTGGCAAGCCGGAAGATCTGGTTGAGGGTGTGCGCCGCGGGGTGGACATGTTCGATTGCGTGATGCCAACCCGCAATGCCCGCAATGGGCACCTGTTCATCGACACCGGCGTGCTGAAAATCCGCAACGCGTTTCATCGCCACGATAATTCGCCGCTGGACCCGACCTGCGACTGCTACACCTGCCAGAACTTCTCCCGTGCTTATCTGCACCATTTGGACAAGTGCGGCGAAATGCTGGGGAGCATGTTGAATACGATCCACAATTTGCGTCATTACCAGGTGCTGATGGCTGGTTTGCGCGAGGCTATTCAACAAGGTACATTGGCCGCCTTTGTCGATGCCTTCTACGCCAAACGCGGGCTTGTAACGCCGCCTTTGGACTGAGTTCGTGACCCTTTTGAGTCAACAATTTTGCAACTGGAGTGCTAAATGAGCTTTTTTATCTCTGATGCTTTGGCCGACGCTGGTGCGCCGGCAGCGGCAGGCCCGATGGGCGGCGGCTTCGAGTGGATTTTCCTGGTCGGCTTCCTGGTCATCTTCTACCTGATGATCTGGCGCCCGCAGGCCAAGCGTGCCAAAGAGCAGAAGAACCTGCTGGGCAACCTGCAGAAAGGTGACGAAGTTGTGACCACCGGTGGTATCGCCGGCAAGATCAACAAAGTGACCGAAGACTTCGTGGTTATCGAGGTTTCGGACACCGTAGAGCTGAAAATCCAGAAGGGCGCCATTGCCGCGACCCTGCCGAAAGGCACGCTCAAAGCGATCTAAGCTTCAGACTTTTACCAATCGACGGGGCGCGCAAGGCGCCCCGCGTCTTGAACGGGCGGCGTGATGCTGAACAAATACCCTCTGTGGAAATACCTACTGATCCTGGCGGTGCTGGCGGTCGGTTTTATTTATTCCGCACCCAATCTCTATCCTGATGACGCGGCCATCCAGGTCTCGGGCGCGAGTTCCGCGCTGCAAGTCACCCAGGCTGAACTGGACCGCAGCGCCAAGGCGCTGACCGATGCCGGTATCGAGGTCAAGGCGGCAACGCTGGCCGAGAATGGCAAGGGCGGTTTGTTGCGTCTGGCCAAGCGTGATGACCAGTTGCCTGCCAAGGACGTGGTCCGCAAGGCACTGGGCGACGACTATGTAGTGGCCTTGAACCTGGCTGCCACCACGCCCCAGTGGTTGCGCAACATTGGCGCGCACCCCATGAAACTGGGCCTGGACTTGTCTGGTGGCGTGCACTTCCTGCTGGCCGTGGACATGGACAAGGCCATCGATGCCCGTCTGAAAATCTACGAAGCCGACGTCAAGACCGAGCTGCGCAAGGAAAAGATCCGCTACCGCAGCCTGCCTCAGCAGGCGTCTGCCATTCAGCTGGGCTTCGCCGATGCCGACAGCCTGAGCCAGGCGCAGGCCATCATTCGCAAGGCCTACACCGACTTCGACCTGACCACGTCTACCCGTGGCGAGCTGCAAGTGCTGTCGCTGTCGCTGACCCCGGCCAAGCTGGCCGAGATCCGCGAATACTCGATCAAGCAGAACCTGACCACCGTGCGTAACCGGGTCAACGAGCTGGGCGTGGCCGAGCCGCTGGTACAGCGCCAGGGTGCCAACCGCATCGTGGTCGAGCTGCCAGGCGTGCAGGACACCGCTGAAGCCAAGCGTATCCTGGGCAAGACCGCCAGCCTGGAATTCCGCCTGGGCGCAGGCCCGGATGATTCGCGTGCCACCACCGAAACCTTCGAGTTCCGTGATGGCAGCCGTCCGCCAGCCGCCGTGGAGCGCAGCCTGATCATTACCGGTGACCAGGTCACCGACGCCTCGGCCAGCTTCGACGAACACGGCCAGCCACAAGTGAACATCAAGCTCGATGGTCACGGTGGCGACCTGATGAGCCGTGCTACCCGCACCAACGTCGGCCGTAGCATGGCGGTGCTGTTCATCGAGCAGAAACCGTTCACCCGCTACGAAAAACAGACGGTCGATGGTGTCGAGAAAGACGTGGCCGTGCAGGACTTCTCCGAAGAGAAGAAGATCATCAGCCTGGCGACCATCCAGTCGCCGCTGGGCAGCCAGTTCCGCATCACCGGCCTGAACGGCCAGGGCGAATCCTCGGAACTGGCCCTGCTGCTGCGTGCCGGTGGTCTGGCCGCGCCGATGTACTTCGCTGAAGAGCGCACCATTGGTCCAAGCCTGGGTGCCGACAACATCACCAAGGGTATCCATGCGTCCCTGTGGGGTATGCTGTTCGTCTCGCTGTTCATCATCGCCATCTACCGCTTCTTCGGCATCATCGCCACCGTGGCGCTGGCGTTGAACATGGTGGTGCTGCTGGCCCTGATGTCGGTGCTGGGCGCTACCCTGACCTTGCCGGGTATTGCCGGTATCGTGCTGACCATGGGTATGGCGGTGGACGCCAACGTGCTGATCTTCTCGCGTATTCGCGAGGAAATCGCCGCGGGGATGAGCGTGCAGCGGGCGATCAACGAAGGTTTCGGCCGCGCATTCACCGCGATCGTCGACGCCAACCTGACCACCTTGCTGGTAGGCGGCATTCTTTTCGCCATGGGCACCGGCCCGGTGAAAGGCTTCGCCGTGACCATGTCCCTGGGTATCTTTACCTCGATGTTCACAGCCATCATGGTGACCCGCGCAATGGTCAACCTGATCTACGGCGGTCGTGACTTCAAGAAGTTGTGGATTTAAGGGGCTGCCATGAAACGTACCATCAACTTCATGGGCGTTCGCAATATTGCGTTCGCCTTAACACTGTTCCTGACGGTGCTGGCGCTGTTCAGCTGGTTCCACAAGGGCCTGAACTTCGGCCTGGACTTCACCGGCGGCACGCTGATCGAGCTGAACTACGAGAAGCCTGCCGACCTGACCCAGGTGCGTAGTGAACTGGCTGCCGCCGGTTACCACGAAGCCATCGTGCAGAGCTTCGGTGACACCACCGACCTGCTGGTGCGCATGCCGGGTGACGACCCGAAACTGGGTGCCCAGGTAGCTGACGCCCTGCGCAAGGTGGGCGGCGACAACCCGGCCACGGTCAGCCGCACCGAGTTCGTCGGCCCGCAGGTGGGTGAAGAGCTGCGTGACCAGGGCGGCCTGGGCATGCTCATGGCCCTGGGCGGCGTGTTGATCTACCTGGCGTTCCGCTTCCAGTGGAAGTTCGCGGTAGGCGCCATCGCTTCCCTGGTGCACGACGTGGTCGTGACCATGGGTATCCTGTCGTTCTTCCAGATCACCTTCGACCTGACGGTGCTGGCGGCGGTACTGGCCATCATCGGCTACTCGCTCAACGACACCATCGTGGTGTTCGACCGGGTGCGGGAGAACTTCCGGGTGCTGCGCAAAGCGTCGCTGATCGAGAACATCAACGTCTCGACCACCCAGACCCTGCTGCGTACCCTGGCGACGTCCATCTCGACGTTGCTGGCCATCGCTGCGCTGCTGTTCTTCGGCGGCGACAACCTGTTCGGTTTCTCCATCGCGCTGTTCATCGGCGTGCTGGCGGGTACCTATTCTTCGATCTACATCGCCAACGTGGTGCTGATCTGGCTGAACCTGAACAGCGAAGACCTGATCGCCCCGGTCACCAAGGACAAGGTCGACGATCGCCCATAATGTGATTGGCGTACCGCTACTGCCCTGAAAAGGCGCGAGTTTTGAACTCGCGCCTTTTTTTTTACTCCAAGGCTGGGAGAAGCGCGGACTTTGATCCGCATAAGAAGGTCAGGAGGTTCAAGTGAACAAATCGTTGCTGGTTGGTGCAGTGTTGGGCGCCGTGGCGGTCACCGCCGGTGGTGCTGTCGCGACCTACAGCCTCGTGAAAAGTGGCCCGGAGTATGCCGATGTACTGGCTGTAGAACCCATTAATCAACAGATCAAGACGCCACGCAAAGAGTGCCACGACGTGGCGGTAACCCATCGCCGGGCGGTGCAGGACCAGCACCAGGTCGCCGGTACCGTGCTGGGTGCGGTGGGTGGCGGCTTGCTGGGCCATATGGTTGGCGGCGGCAAGGGCAAGACCCTGGCCACCGTCGCGGGCGCAGTGGGTGGCGGTTACGCCGGTAACAAGGTGCAGGAGCACATGCAGAACGGCGATACCTACACCACCACCGAAAGCCGTTGTACCACGGTCAATGATGTCAGCGACAAGACCGTTGGCTACAACGTGAAGTACGAGCTCAACGGTAAGGTCGCGCAGGTGCGCATGGACCGTGATCCAGGGTCCAAGATCCCGGTGGACAAGCAGGGCCAGTTGGTGCTGAACGACCAGCAGGCGCAGTAAAGTCGCAATCGCGTCAAGGCAGCCAGACGCATGTCTTGGGTTTTCTTGCGCCCTTGAAACCAAGCGCCGCCCGCGCGGCGCTTCCCGGCCAAGGCCGGTCCCACATTTGTTTCGGGCCAGTCATGTCTGTCAGATCACCTGGTCCGCCTTGTTTGTTCACTACAGATCTTTGTAAGGGCCACCCATTTTCCCCACAATCCGTGAGGAAGCAAAAAAAGCACCCGAAGGTGCTTTTTTTGTGGCTGGCGAAAGCTTAGCGCTTTACGGAAGCCGGCAGGTGCGGCTGGATGGCCGTCAGTACTGCCTTGAAGCACTTGATGTTGCCCGCTACCACGTGGCCCTTTTCCAGGAAGTCGTGACCACCGGTGAAGTCGCTCACCAGGCCGCCGGCTTCTTGAATCAGCAGCGCGCCCGCGGCCATGTCCCACTCGCTCAGGCCCGACTCCCAGAAGGCGTCGAAACGGCCGGCGGCGACGTAGGCCAGGTCCAGGCTGGCGGCACCGGCGCGGCGGATGCCGGCGGTCTGGCCTACCAGGCTGCGGAACATGCCCAGGTAGTTGTCCAGGTCGGCCATCTGGTTGTCGCGGAACGGGAACCCGGTACCCAGCAGGGCGCCGTCCAGGCTGGTGCGGCCGCTGACGCGCAGGCGACGGCCGTTCAGTTGGGCGCCACGGCCACGGCTGGCGGTGAATTCTTCCTGGCGAACCGGGTCCAGGACCACGGCGTGCTCCAGGCGGCCGCGGTATTTGCAGGCGATGCTGACGGCAAAGTGCGGGATGCCGCGCAGGAAGTTGGTGGTGCCGTCCAGTGGGTCGATGATCCACTCGTATTCGGCGCCTTCGCCGCTGCCGGCGTGCAGGCCGGTTTCCTCACCACGGATGGTGTGGGTCGGGTAGGCCTTGCGCAGGGCGTCGATGATCTTCTGTTCGGCCGCGCGGTCGACTTCCGAGACGTAATCCTTGGCGTCCTTCTCATCAACCTTGATGGTATCCAGGCGCTCGATGGAGCGGAAAATCAATTCACTGGCGCTGCGGGCGGCGCGCAGCGCGATATTCAGCATGGGCTGCATGGACGTTTCACCTAGGTCGTTAAAGAAAGCCGAACATTCTAGCAGAAAACTTCCCGCGAAGAAGAGGCTCATCACCTTTCGTAGCGTTAGCGGTATCTGTTCGGTAAGATTTCGTTTCTTTCCCCGTGTCTGTGAGCGCTCGCCTTGCTGGAAAATATTCGTGTCGTCCTGGTCAATACCAGCCACCCCGGCAATATCGGTGGGGCCGCGCGCGCCATGAAGAACATGGGCCTGTCGCGGCTGGTGCTGGTCGATCCGCTGGATTTCCCGTCCCACGAGGCCAATGCCCGTGCCTCTGGTGCCGATGATGTGCTGGCCAGTGCCCAGGTGGTGGCCACCCTGGAAGAAGCCCTGGTGGGCACCACCGTGGTGCTGGGCACCAGTGCCCGTGACCGGCGCATCCCCTGGCCCCTGCTGGACCCCCGTGAATGCGGTGCCAAGAGCATCGAGGAGGCTGCCCGGGGCGGCGAGATCGCATTGGTGTTCGGCCGTGAACACGCCGGCCTCACCAATGAAGAGCTGCAGCGATGTCATTTCCACGTGCATATCCCGTCGAACCCTGATTTCAGTTCGCTGAACCTGGGCGCGGCGGTGCAGGTGCTGGCCTATGAAGTGCGCATGGCCTGGCTGGCGGCCGAGGGTCAGGCGTCGAAGACCGAGAAGGTCGAAGTGGCGTCGGTCAAGAGCGCGGAGCTTGCGACCAGCGACGAGATGGAGCGTTTCTATGACCACCTGGAGCAGAGCCTGGTGGACATCGGCTTCCTCGACCCGCAAAGCCCTCGGCACCTGATGGCGCGTTTGCGCCGCCTGTACGGTCGCAGCTCGGTCAACCGGGCGGAAATGAACATATTGCGCGGCATCCTCACGGAGACCCAGAAAGCGGCCCGTGGCGAGCTGCATAAGCGTAAGGATTGAGCCATGTTCGAACGTCTTCGCGAAGACATCCAAAGCGTGTTCCACCGGGACCCTGCGGCCCGTAACGCTTTCGAAGTAGTGACCAGCTACCCCGGCATGCATGCCATCTGGCTGCACCGCGGCGCCCACAAGCTATGGAAGGCCGACTTCAAGTGGCTGGCGCGGATGGTGTCCAACTTCGGGCGCTGGATGACCGGCATCGAAATCCATCCCGGGGCCAGGATCGGTCGACGGTTTTTCATCGACCACGGCATGGGTATCGTCATTGGCGAAACCGCCGAGATCGGCAATGACGTCACGATCTACCAAGGCGTGACGCTGGGTGGCACCAGCTGGAACAAGGGCAAGCGCCACCCCACGCTGGAGGATGGCGTGGTGGTGGGGGCGGGCGCCAAGGTGCTGGGACCGTTCACGGTAGGGGCCGGGGCCAAGATCGGCTCCAACGCTGTGGTCACCAAGGCGGTGCCCGCCGGTGCCACGGCGGTGGGTATTCCCGGGCGCATCATCGTCAAGAGCGATGATGCCGTGGACGCCAAGCGCAAGGCCATGGCCGAGAAAATCGGTTTCGATGCCTATGGCGTGACCGAGGACATGCCAGACCCGGTGGCCCGCGCCATTGGCCAGCTGCTGGACCACCTGCACGCCGTTGACGGGCGCCTGGAGGACATGTGCGGGGCCATGACCCGCATGGGCAGTGACTACTGCGCCAAGGAGCTGCCCCAATTGCGCGACGAAGACTTCGAGTGCGTGAAGGGTGAGGTCGAGGCGCCTGCCGTCGACGTTCGCTAAGCGTTGGGTTGTGCCATTCCGCGCTTCGCCTGGCACTGCGGGGTTTTGTGGTTCCCTGCAGGGCCGGGCAAAGCGCGGGCCCCAGGCGCCACAAATCCCCATCGGCTCAAACCTGTGCTACAGTACGCCGCCCGTTTTGCGGCTAATCCCGACTAAAGTGGTAGGTCTTATAGTTGACTTAAACACTCGGGAATTGCATACTTCATAGCAATCCGCTACTCCCTTTTTTCGTGGTACTCGCCATGCGACTGACAACTAAAGGCCGATACGCCGTGACCGCCATGCTTGACCTGGCGTTGCACGCGCAGCATGGGCCGGTCTCATTGGCCGATATCTCCGAGCGCCAAGGCATCTCCCTGTCGTACCTGGAGCAACTGTTCGCCAAGCTGCGTCGCAGCAACCTGGTGTCCAGTGTTCGCGGGCCGGGTGGTGGCTACCAGCTGTCCCGTGAAATGGACGGCATCCAGGTGGCTCAGGTTATCGATGCAGTCAATGAATCGGTCGACGCAACACGTTGCCAGGGACTGGGCGATTGCCATGCTGGCGACACCTGTCTCACCCACCATTTGTGGTGCGACCTCAGCCAGCAGATCCATGAGTTTTTGAGCGGTATCAGTCTGGCTGACCTTGTCACTCGCCGTGAAGTGCAAGAGGTCGCCCAGCGCCAGGACCTGCGCCGTTGCAACACCACCAAGAGCCAGCGCCTGGACAAGATCGAAACGTCCTTCGTCGAGTGACGCAGTGACCATGGCTAGCCCGCCTGATAGGAGAATTTCAATGAAGTTGCCGATTTACCTCGATTACTCCGCTACCACGCCGGTCGACCCGCGTGTGGCGCAAAAGATGATTGAATGCCTGACCAACGACGGAAACTTCGGCAACCCGGCCTCCCGCTCCCACGTGTTCGGCTGGAAAGCCGAGGAAGCGGTCGAGAATGCCCGTCGCCAAGTGGCCGACCTGGTCAACGCCGACCCGCGTGAAATCGTCTGGACCAGCGGTGCCACCGAGTCCGACAACCTGGCCATCAAGGGTGTCGCGCACTTCTATCACACCAAGGGCAAGCACCTGATCACCTCCAAGATCGAGCACAAGGCTGTCCTGGACACCATGCGCCAGCTGGAGCGTGAAGGCTTCGAGGTCACCTACATCGAGCCCGGCGACGACGGCCTGATCACCCCGGCCATGGTCGAAGCCGCCCTGCGCGACGACACCATCCTGGTCTCGATCATGCACGTGAACAACGAAATCGGCACGGTCAACGACATCGCCGCCATTGGTGAGCTGACCCGCTCGCGCGGTGTGATGTTCCACGTCGACGGCGCCCAGTCCACCGGCAAGGTCGACATCGACCTGAGCAAGCTGAAGGTCGACCTGATGTCGTTCTCGGCCCACAAGACCTACGGCCCGAAAGGTATCGGCGCACTTTACGTCAGCCGCAAGCCTCGCGTTCGCCTGGAAGCCACCATGCACGGCGGTGGTCACGAGCGCGGCATGCGTTCGGGCACCCTGGCTACCCACCAGATCGTCGGCATGGGTGAAGCGTTTGCCATCGCCAAGCAGGAAATGGCCAGCGAGAACGTGCGCATCAAGGCCCTGAGCGACCGCTTCTTCAAGCAGGTCGAGCACCTGGAAGAGCTGTACGTGAACGGCAGCCTGATCGCCCGCGTACCGCACAACCTGAACCTGAGCTTCAACTATGTCGAAGGCGAGTCGCTGATCATGGCGCTCAAGGACCTGGCTGTTTCGTCCGGTTCGGCCTGTACCTCGGCCTCCCTGGAGCCGTCTTACGTGCTGCGCGCCCTGGGCCGCAACGACGAGCTGGCACACAGCTCGATCCGCTTCACCTTCGGCCGTTTCAGCACCGAAGAAGAAATCGACTACGCCGCGCAGAAAGTCTGCGAGGCCGTGACCAAGCTGCGCGCACTGTCGCCGCTGTGGGACATGTACAAAGACGGCGTCGACATCTCGAAGATCGAGTGGGCGGCACACTAAACAAAGAAGCCGCCACCATCCGGATCCTGTAGCGACGTGGCGATAAACGCAGGCGTATCTGCAGGGTCTTCAGAGCGGCCCTGATGAGTGAGGATTGAGAATCATGGCTTACAGCGAAAAGGTCATCGACCACTACGAAAACCCACGTAACGTCGGCAAGATGAATGCCGAAGACCCGGACGTGGGCACCGGCATGGTTGGCGCTCCAGCCTGCGGCGACGTGATGCGCCTGCAGATCAAGGTCAACGAGCAGGGCATCATCGAAGATGCCAAGTTCAAGACCTATGGCTGTGGCTCCGCCATTGCTTCCAGCTCCCTGGCCACCGAGTGGATGAAGGGCAAGTCGCTGGACGAGGCTGTCACCATCAGCAACACCCAGCTGGCTGAAGAGCTGGCTCTGCCGCCGGTGAAAATTCACTGCTCCGTACTCGCCGAAGACGCCATCAAGGCTGCTGTTCGCGACTACAAGCAGAAGAAAGGTTTGCTCTAACAGCACGCATCGCACGATGTAAGGAGTCACGATGGCTATCAGCATGACAGAAGCTGCCGCCCAGCATATTCGCCGTTCCCTGAACGGGCGCGGCAAAGGCGAAGGCATTCGCCTGGGCGTGCGCACCACCGGCTGCTCGGGTCTGGCCTATGTGCTGGAATTCGTCGATTCGCTGGGCGAGGATGACCAGGTGTTCGAGAGTCACGGCGAGAAAGTGATCATCGACCCCAAGAGCCTGTCGTACCTTGACGGCACGGAACTCGATTTCGTCAAGGAAGGGTTGAACGAAGGCTTCAAGTTCAACAACCCCAACGTGCGCGGTGAATGTGGCTGCGGCGAAAGCTTCAACGTTTGAGGCTATCCGTGGGTACTCCTTGTCATTTTGCCTTGTTTGACCTGCAGCCGAGCTTCCGCCTGGACCTCGAGCAGTTGGCCACGCGCTATCGTGAATTGGCGCGCGCCGTGCACCCGGACCGCTTTGCCGATGGCTCCGAGCGCGAGCAGCGCCTGGCGCTCGAGCAGTCCGCGGGCCTCAACGAGGCCTACCAGACCCTCAAGAACGCGCCCAAGCGCGCGCGCTACCTGCTGGCCATCAGTGGCCACGAAGTGCCCCAGGAAGCCACGGTCCACGACCCTGAGTTCCTGATGCAGCAGATGCAGTTGCGCGAAGAGCTTGAAGACCTGCAGGACAGCGCTGACCTTGACGGTGTGGCGCAGTTCAAGCGGCGCGTGAAGGTTGCCCAGGAACAACTGAACGAAAGCTTCGCCAGCTGTTGGGATGACGCGGCGCAACGCGAACAGGCCGAACGCCTGATGCGGCGCATGCAGTTTCTCGACAAGCTCTCCTACGAAGTGCGCCAGTTAGAAGAGCGCCTCGACGATTAACCCAGTGTCGCTACGGCTGCACGCCTGATATTCAGATAAGCATGGCCCTACTGCAGATCGCCGAACCCGGCCAGAGTCCCCAGCCACACCAGCGTCGTCTGGCCGTGGGTATCGACCTTGGCACCACCAATTCGCTGGTCGCTGCCTTGCGCAGTGGTCTGTCCGAGCCACTGGCCGACGAACAGGGTCAGGTTATCCTGCCGTCCGCCGTTCGCTATCACGCCGACCGCGTCGAAGTGGGTGCCGCCGCCAAGGCTGCCGCCGCTACCGACCCGTTCAACACCATCGTTTCGGTCAAGCGCCTGATGGGGCGTGGCCTGGCCGACGTCAAACAGCTGGGCGAGCAGCTGCCTTACCGCTTCGTCGGCGGCGAGTCGCACATGCCGTTCATCGAGACCGTGCAGGGCGCCAAGAGCCCGGTGGAGGTGTCCGCCGACATCCTCAAGGTGCTGCGCGTGCGCGCCGAAGCGGCCCTGGGCGGCGAGCTGGTGGGCGCGGTGATCACCGTGCCGGCCTATTTCGACGACGCCCAGCGCCAGGCCACCAAAGACGCTGCCAAGCTGGCGGGTCTCAATGTGCTGCGCCTGCTCAACGAACCTACCGCAGCCGCTGTCGCCTACGGGCTGGACCAGCATGCCGAAGGCCTGGTGGCCATCTATGACCTGGGTGGCGGCACCTTCGACATTTCCATCCTGCGCCTGACTGGCGGCGTCTTCGAAGTACTGGCTACCGGTGGCGACAGCGCCCTGGGTGGCGACGACTTCGACCATGCCATTGCCAATTGGGTGGTGGAGCAGGCCGGTATTTCCTCCGACCTGGCGCCGGGGGCTCAGCGCCAACTGCTGCAAGTGGCCTGCGATGCCAAGGAAGCCCTGACCGATGCCGACACTGCCGAGCTGGTGTATGGCGACTGGAAAGGCAGCCTGAGCCGCGATGCCTTCAACGCGCTGATCGAGCCCATGGTGGCTCGCAGCCTGAAAGCCTGCCGCCGCGCCGTGCGTGATTCCGGCGTGGAGCTGGAAGAAGTGGGTGCCGTGGTCATGGTTGGCGGTTCTACTCGCGTGCCGCGCGTGCGCGAAGCGGTGGGCGAACTGTTCGGTCGCGAGCCGTTGACGTCCATCGACCCGGACCAGGTGGTGGCCATCGGCGCTGCCATCCAGGCCGATACGCTGGCGGGCAACAAGCGTGACGGCGGCGAGCTGTTGCTGCTGGACGTGATTCCGTTGTCCCTGGGCCTGGAAACCATGGGCGGGCTGATGGAAAAGGTGATCCCGCGCAACACCACCATCCCCGTCGCCCGTGCCCAGGATTTCACTACGTATAAAGACGGCCAGTCGGCCATGATGATTCATGTGCTGCAAGGCGAGCGTGAATTGATCAGTGACTGCCGCTCGCTGGCGCGCTTCGAATTGCGGGGCATTCCGGCCATGGTCGCCGGTGCGGCGAAAATTCGCGTCACCTTCCAGGTGGACGCCGACGGCCTGCTCAGCGTTTCGGCGCGCGAGCTGGGTTCGGGCGTGGAAGCCAGCATTCAGGTCAAGCCGTCCTACGGCCTGACCGACGGCGAAATCGCGCGCATGCTCAAGGACTCGTTCCAGTACGCCGGCGACGACAAGGTGGCGCGCCAGTTGCGCGAGCACCAGGTCGACGCCGAGCGCCTGATCGAAGCCGTGCAGGCCGCCATCGAGGCTGATGGCGACCGTCTGCTGGATGCCGAAGAGCGCCTGGTGATCGAGCTGCAAGTGACCGAACTGCGTGAACTGATGAGCGGTACCGACGGCGCGGCCATCGAGCAGCAGACCAAGCGTCTGTCGCAGGTCACCGACGCCTTCGCGGCCCGCCGCCTCGACTCGACGGTGAAAGCCGCGTTGGCCGGGCGCAACCTGAACGAGATTGAGGAATAACAATGCCGCAGATCATCTTTCTGCCCCACGCAGAACACTGCCCGGACGGCATGGTCGTCGAGGCTGAGCCCGGCAAGACCTTGCTGGAAGTCGCCCACGACAACCACATCGAGATCGAAAGCGCCTGTGGCGGCGTGTGTGCCTGCACCACTTGTCACTGCATCATTCGCGAAGGCTTCGATTCGCTGGAAGAAGCTGACGAGCTGGAAGAAGATTACCTGGACAAGGCCTGGGGGCTGGAGCGCCAGTCGCGCCTGTCGTGCCAGACCATCATCGGTGAGGATGACCTGACGGTCGAGATCCCGAAATATTCGCTCAACCATGCTGCCGAAGCGCCGCACTGATCGGAAAGCTGTCATGACTTACGGTTGGAATGATGTACAGCGTATTGCAGAAGAGCTGGCCGAAGCCAAGCCGGGTGTGAACCCATACTCGGTAAACTTCGTCGAACTGCAGCAATGGATCAAGGAATTGCCTGGTTTTGACAGCACCTCCGGCCGTGTTGGCGAGAAGGTGCTGGAAGCGGTCCAGACCCTCTGGGCCGACGAAATAGACTGATCATCTTTGCAGGTTAGGCATTACCCCAGAACCCGCGTATAATTCGCGGGTTTAATTTTTCGCAACAATCACTGTTTTCTGGAGTTTCACCATGGCTGTTCAACGTACTTTCTCCATCATCAAGCCTGACGCCGTTGCCAAGAACGTAATCGGCGAGATCACCACTCGTTTCGAGAAAGCCGGTCTGCGCGTCGTTGCCTCGAAACTGAAGCAACTGTCCAAGGCCGAAGCTGAAGGCTTCTACGCTGAGCACAGCGCTCGTGGCTTCTTCGGTGAACTGGTTGCCTTCATGACTTCCGGCCCGGTTGTCGTCCAGGTTCTGGAAGGCGAAAACGCCATCGCTCTGAACCGCGAGCTGATGGGCGCCACCAACCCTAAAGAAGCGGCTGCCGGCACCATCCGTGCTGACTTCGCTGAATCCATCGACGCCAACGCTGTCCACGGTTCGGACTCCGAAGCCGCCGCTGCTCGCGAAATCGCATACTTCTTCGCAACTACCGAAGTAACCACTCGCTAAGCCACGGCTGATGAGTGAAGGTGAAACCATGACTGCAATGACTGGCAAGACAAACCTCTTGGGCTTGACCCAACCAGAGATGGAACAGTTCTTCGACTCGATCGGGGAGAAGCGCTTTCGTGCCGGTCAGGTCATGAAGTGGATTCACCATTTTGGCGTCGATGATTTCGATGCCATGACGAACGTCGGCAAGGCCTTGCGCGAAAAGCTCAAGGCCTGTGCCGAAATTCGTGGTCCCGAAGTGGTCAGCGAGGACATCTCCAGCGACGGCACCCGCAAGTGGGTGGTGCGCGTTGAGTCCGGCAGCTGCGTCGAGACCGTCTACATTCCCCAGGGCAAACGCGGCACCTTGTGCGTTTCGTCCCAGGCAGGCTGTGCCCTGGACTGCAGTTTCTGCTCCACCGGCAAGCAAGGCTTCAACAGCAACCTCACCGCCGCCGAAGTCATCGGCCAGGTGTGGATTGCCAACAAATCCTTCGGCAGTGTCCCGGCTACCATCGACCGCGCCATCACCAACGTGGTGATGATGGGCATGGGCGAGCCATTGCTGAACTTCGACAACGTCATCGCCGCCATGCGGCTGATGATGGATGACCTGGGCTATGGCATCTCCAAACGCCGGGTCACCCTGTCCACTTCGGGCGTGGTCCCGATGATCGACGTGCTCGCCGATCACATCGACGTGTCCCTGGCTTTGTCGCTGCACGCGCCCAACGACGCGCTGCGCAACCAGCTGGTGCCGATCAACAAGAAGTACCCGCTCAAGATGCTGCTCGAGTCGTGCCAGCGCTACATGTCCCAACTGGGCGAGAAGCGCGTGCTGACCATCGAGTACACCCTGCTCAAGGACGTCAACGACAAGCTCGAGCACGCCGTCGAAATGGTCGAGCTGCTCAAGAACGTACCCTGCAAGGTCAACCTGATCCCGTTCAACCCGTTCCCGCATTCCGGTTACGAGCGGCCAAGCAACAACGCCATCCGCCGCTTCCAGGACCACCTGCACCAGGCGGGCTTCAACGTGACCGTGCGTACCACCCGTGGCGAAGACATCGACGCCGCCTGTGGCCAATTGGTAGGGCAGGTAATGGACCGTACCCGCCGTAGCGAACGCTATATCGCCGTGCGCCAGTTGGCCGCCGATGCCGATATGCCGCTCAACGCCGAAAACCGGCCCTGAGAGAGGATCTCCATGACCGTGCGCGCCGCGCTGTTGCTATTGCTCTTCAACCTGCTGGTTGGCTGCGTCACCACGGGTAAAGTCAACCCCATGGACACCAGCAAGGGACGCGAAGAGGCGCGCAAGGCCTATGTGCAGTTGGGCATAGGCTACCTGCAGACGGGGCAGGCCGAGCGCGCCAAGGTGCCGCTCAAGCAGGCGCTGGACCTGGACAGTTCCGATGCCGACGCCAACGCTGCCCTGGGCCTGGTGTTCCAGGCCGAGATGGAGCCCAAGCTGGCCGAGCAGTATTTCAGGAAGGCCCTGTCCAGCCGCCCTGGCGATGCGCGCATCCTCAATAACTACGGCGGTTTCCTGTACGAGCAGAAACGTTATCAGGACGCTTACGAAACCTTTGAGAAAGCCGCCGCCGATTCCCTGTATCCTGAGCGCTCGCGGGTATTCGAGAACATGGGCCTCACGGCCCTGGCCATGGGCAACAAGCCCCAGGCCATGCAACTGTTCGACAAGTCGCTGCGCCTGAACCCGGACCAGCCCAAGGCCACGTTCGAAATGGCGCAACTGTCTTACGAAAACAGGCAATATGTGCCGGCGCGCGGTTATTACGAGCGCTTCAGCAAGATGAGCGAACAGGACGCCCGTAGCCTGCTGCTGGGCACGCGCCTGGCGCGCATCTTCCAGGACAAGAACAAGGCCGCCAGTTTCGGCCTGCAACTCAGAAGACTCTATCCCGGTACGCCGGAATATCAGCAATACCTGTCGGAGCAATGATGAAAGCGGCGCATCCCGAAGTTGTAGCAGCGACTCGCGTCAACCCTGGTGAAACCCTGCGCCAGGCCCGCGAAAGCAAAGGCTGGTCGCTGGCTGACGTGGCGGTGAAACTGAACCTGACGGCCACGTCGTTGGGCAACCTGGAAGCGGGCGCCTTCGACAAGCTGCCCGGGCATACCTTCGCCCGTGGTTATATCCGCGCCTACGCCAAACTGCTGGGCATGGACCAGGCGCCCCTGGTGCAAGCGTTCGACCAGGCCACCGGCAGCCATGCCCAGGGCCATGAAGTGCATGCCCTGGGCCGCATCGAAGAGCCCGTACGCCTGTCCCACAACATTCTGCGTGGCGTGAGCCTGCTGTTGCTGGTGGCCGTGGTCGGCGGTGGCTTCTTCTGGTGGCAGGACCAGAATGGCCAGCACGGCAAGGACCAGGCGGGCCTGGCCATGGAGCACGTCGAGGTCGAAAGCGCCGACGGCACCACCCAGATCCACCCCATCGACGAGCCTGAAGACCAGGCCGTGACCGACGCGCAGCAAGCGCCGGCGGCCACCGAGCCGGCCACCGAAGCCACCACCGCGTCGCCGGCCGCCCCGGCGACAGCCGCGGTTCAGCCGGCCGCGCCTACCGTGGCCCCGGCACCCGTGGTCACCGCCCCGGCTCCGGCCCAGGCGGCGCCAAGCGCGCCGGTCGCCGCCGTGCACCAGCCCGCTGCCCCTGTGGCCGCGCCGGCTGCCACCCCGGTGGCCCCGCCGGCCGCAGGCGAAGGCCAGTTGCACGTGCAATTCAGCGCCGATTGCTGGACCCAGGTCACCGATGGCAACGGCAAAGTGCTGCTCAGCGCCCTCAAGCGCAAGGGCGACACCCTCGAACTCAACGGCAAGCCGCCTTTCGCGGTGCGCCTGGGCTACGCCCGTGGTGCCCAGGTCAGCTACAACGGCCAGCCTGTTGATGTTGCACCTTTCACCTCTGGCGAGACTGCTCGCATGAAAGTGGGACAATAGATCATGCACGGCGAATCCCCGATCAAGCGTCGCGAATCCCGTAAAATCTGGGTTGGCAATGTGCCCGTGGGTGGTGACGCGCCCATTGCGGTGCAGAGCATGACCAACACCGACACCAACGACGTGGCCGCCACCGTGGCGCAGATCAAGCGCCTGGAAGAAGCCGGCGCCGACATCGTGCGCGTCTCGGTGCCGGACATGGATGCTGCCGAAGCCTTCGGCAAGATCAAGCTGCAGACCAACGTGCCGCTGGTGGCCGACATCCATTTCGACTACCGCATCGCCTTGCGCGTGGCCGAGCTGGGCGTTGACTGCCTGCGCATCAACCCGGGCAACATCGGCCGTGAAGACCGTGTGCGCGCCGTGGTCGATGCTGCCCGCGACCGTGGTATCCCGATCCGTATCGGCGTCAACGCGGGCTCCCTGGAAAAGGACCTGCAGAAGAAATACGGCGAGCCAACCCCCGAAGCCCTGGTGGAATCGGCGCTGCGCCACGTGGAGCACCTGGACCGCCTGAACTTCCCCGACTTCAAGGTCAGCGTGAAGGCCTCCGACGTGTTCATGGCCGTCGCCGCCTACCGCCTGCTGGCCACCCAGATCGTGCAGCCGCTGCACCTGGGCATCACCGAAGCCGGTGGTTTGCGCTCCGGCACAGTGAAATCCGCCGTGGGCCTAGGTATGCTGCTGGCCGATGGCATCGGCGACACCATCCGTATCTCGCTGGCGGCCGACCCGGTGGAAGAGGTCAAGGTCGGTTACGACATCCTCAAGTCCCTGCGCCTGCGTTCGCGTGGCATCAACTTCATCGCCTGCCCGAGCTGCTCGCGGCAGAACTTCGATGTGGTCAAGACCATGAACGAACTGGAAGGGCGCCTGGAAGACCTGCTGGTGCCGCTGGACGTGGCGGTGATCGGTTGCGTGGTCAACGGCCCTGGCGAAGCCAAGGAAGCCCATGTGGGCCTTACCGGTGGCACGCCGAACCTGATCTACATCGACGGCAAGCCGGCGCAGAAGCTGACCAACGACAACCTGGTGCAAGAGCTCGAGAAGCTGATTCGCCAGAAGGCGGCCGAGAAGGTCGAAGCCGACGCGGCGCTGATCGCCCGCGGCTGACAGAAGAATACTAAGGATTACTCGTGAGTAAGACGCTGCAAGCCATCCGTGGCATGAACGACATCCTGCCCGAGCAGACGCCCCTGTGGCGCTATTTCGAAGGCACCGTGGCAGGGCTGCTGGACACCTACGGCTACCGGCAGATCCGCATGCCGATCGTCGAGTTCACCGACCTGTTCAAGCGCTCCATCGGCGAAGTCACCGACATCGTCGAGAAAGAGATGTACACCTTCGAGGACCGCAACGGCGACTCGCTGACCCTGCGCCCCGAAGGCACCGCGGCCTGCGTGCGCGCCGTGCTGGAGCATGGCATCACCGGCGGTGGCCAGGTACAGAAGCTGTGGTACGTGGGCCCGATGTTCCGCCACGAGCGCCCGCAGAAAGGCCGCTATCGCCAGTTCCACCAGATCGGCTGCGAAGTGTTCAACCTCGACGGCCCGGACATCGATGCCGAACTGATCGTGCTGACCTGGCGCCTGTGGGGTGCCCTGGGTATTCGTGACGCGGTGAAACTGGAGCTCAACAGCCTGGGTACCAGCGAAGCCCGTGGCCGCTATCGCGAAGCGCTGGTGGCGTTCCTGACCGAGCATCTGGACCAGATCGACGAAGACAGCCAGCGTCGCCTGAAGACCAACCCGCTGCGCGTGCTGGACACCAAGCACCCTGAAACCCAGGCGGTGCTGGTGAACGCACCGAAGCTGGCCGATTACCTGGACGAAGAGTCGCGCGTGCACTTCGAGGGCCTCAAGGCTCGCCTGGACGCCGCCGGCATTCCCTACGTGATCAACCCCAAGCTGGTGCGTGGCCTGGACTACTACAGCAAGACCGTATTCGAGTGGGTCACCGACAAGCTCGGCGCCCAGGGCACCGTGTGCGCCGGTGGCCGCTACGACGGCCTGGTCGAGCAGATGGGCGGCAAGCCGACCCCGGGCGTAGGTTTCGCCATGGGCATCGAGCGCCTGATCCTGCTGCTCGAAACCCTGGAGCAGGTACCCGAGTCCATTGCCCGTACCGTCGATGTCTACCTGTGCGCCTTTGGCGAGCAGGCGGAACTGGCCGGCCTGGCCTTGACCGAGCGCCTGCGCGATGCATTGCCGCAGCTGCGCATTCAGGTCAACGCCGGCGCTGGCAGCTTCAAGAGCCAGTTCAAGAAGGCGGACAAGAGCGGCGCGCTCTACGCCTTGATCCTGGGGGACGACGAACTGGCGCAACAAGTGGTAGGTTTCAAACCCCTGCGTGGCCAGGGCGAACAACAAAACATTGCCTGGGATGCTCTGGGTGAGCATCTGGCGACTTGCGTCGTGCAGGGTTGAGGCAGGCTTCAGGCCGAATTTGCGAAATAGGAGTATTGGGGTGTCGAGTACCGAAGATGAACAACTCGCCGAGTTGAAGGACTTTTGGCAGCGTAACGGCAAGCCTCTGGTCACCGGCGTCCTGCTGGCCCTGGTCGTGGTGTTTGGCTGGCAGGCCTGGCACAAATACCAGGCCAACCAGTCGCAAGGCGCGTCCAGCCTGTATCAGCAACTGCTGGAAACCGCGCTGAACCCGACCGGCAAGCCGGACACCGCCCAGGTCGCTGACCTGGCCAACAAGCTCAAGACCGAGTACGGCAACAGCGAATACGCCCAGTACGGCAGCCTGTTCGTGGCCAAGGTGGCCGTGGACAACGGCAAGCTGGACGACGCCGCCACCGAGCTCAAGGCCGTGGTCGACAAGCCCAAGGACGCCATGCTGGGTGAAATCGCCCGTCAGCGCCTGGCGCAGGTACTGGCCGCGCAGAACAAGGCCGATGACGCCCTGAAACTGCTGGAAGGCGATGCCGACAAGGCATTCCTGGCCAGCCGCGAAGAGCTCAAGGGTGACCTGCTGGTGCAGCTGGGCCGTACCGATGACGCTTACGCGGCCTATCAGAAAGCCAAGGCAGCCCTGTCCGACGAGGCAGCGGTAGGTGGCTTGCAAATCAAACTCGACGACCTGGCGAAAAAAGATGCGTGACGTGATCCGTTGGAAACATGCAGCATTGCTGGCGCTGGCCATTCTGGCCGCGGGTTGCAGCAGTAACAGCAAAAAGGAATTGCCTCCTGCCGAGTTGACCGACTTCAAACCGGAAGTCGCGTTGCACAAGGAATGGAGTCGCTCGGTCGGTGACGGCCAGGGCGAGACTTACAACATGCTGGTTCCAGCGATCGAAAACGACAGCATCTTCGCCGCTGACGTCACCGGCGTGGTCATGGACCTCAACCGCCTCAATGGCGACGTGATCTGGAAGAAAGACCTGAACACGTCGGTGTCCGGCGCGGTCGGTGTCGGCTACGGCCTGGTCATGCTGGGTACCATCAGCGGTGACGTGATCGCCCTGGACGCCACCAACGGTGAAGTGAAGTGGCGCGCCAAGGTCAACAGCGAAGTGCTGGCACCGCCAGCCAACAACGGTGACGTCGTGGTCGTGCAAACCCAGGACGACCGCCTGGTTGGCCTGGACGCCGCCACCGGCACCCAGCGCTGGATCTACGACAGCACCCCGGCGGTACTGACCCTGCGCGGCACCAGTGCCCCGCTGGTCACCAACCACCTGGCCATCGCTGGTCTGTCGACCGGCAAGGTCGTGGCCGTGGACATCAGCAATGGTGTGCCGGTGTGGGAACAGCGCGTAGCCGTGCCGCAAGGCCGTTCCGAGCTTGAGCGTGTGGTTGACATCGACGGCGGCCTGCTGCTGTCCGGTGGTACCCTGTACGTCTCCAGCTACCAGGGCCGCATGGCCGGCCTGGACCTGGAAAGCGGCCGTGTGCTGTGGCAGCGTGATGCGTCCAGCTACGCCGGCGTGGCCCAGGGCTTTGGCAGCGTGTACGTGGCCCAGGCCAACGGCACTGTCGAAGGCGTGGACGAGCGCACCACCACCGCGTTGTGGAGCAACGACAAACTGGCCCGCCGCCAATTGTCGGCACCGGAAGTGTTCTCCAGCTACGTGGCCGTGGGTGACTTCGAAGGTTACCTGCACCTGCTCAGCCAGGTTGACGGCCGCTTCGTTGGCCGTGAGAAAATCGATGGTGACGGCCTGCGTGCCCGTCCGCTGGTCGCCGGCAACATGATTTACGTGTACGGCAACAGCGGCAAGCTCGAAGCCCTGACCATCAAGTAAGGCTTTGACTATGCTGGAGGTCATGTGGCCTCCAGCGGCCCCGCCCAAGTGGGGCCAGCGGCATGCGTGCATGCCGTCCCGAACTCCGGCCGCTGCCTGCAGCGGCCTTTGTATTTTCTGAAATAACGCAGTGGAGAGCCTAATGGTTCCCGTAATCGCCCTGGTGGGCCGACCGAACGTCGGCAAGTCCACCATGTTCAACCGCCTGACCAAAAGCCGCGACGCCATCGTTGGCGACCTGTCTGGTCTTACCCGTGATCGCCAATACGGAGAGGCGCGCTGGCAAGGGCGTTCCTACATCCTGATCGACACCGGTGGTATTTCCGGTGACGAACACGGCATGGACGAAAAAATGGCCGAGCAGTCGCTGCTGGCCATCGAAGAAGCCGATGTCGTGCTGTTCCTGGTCGATGCCCGCGCCGGTTTCACCGCCGCCGACCAGATGATTGCCGAGCACTTGCGCAAGCGTAACAAGCGCTCGATCCTGGTGGCCAACAAGATCGACAACATCGATCCGGAAATGGCCCGCGCCGAATTCGCCCCGCTGGGCATGGGCCACGCCATTGGTGTCGCCGGTGCGCAGGGTCGTGGCGTCAATACCTTGCTGGAAGCCGCCCTGGGCGAATTCCCGCGTGATATTGAAGAGGAAGACCTGGCCGAAGGTGTCGCCGAAGGCGAAGAGCAGGTGCGCATCCCTGGCCCGAGCGAGAAGGATGGCATCAAGATCGCCATCATCGGCCGCCCGAACGTGGGCAAGTCGACCCTGGTCAACCGCATGCTCGGTGAAGAGCGGGTCATCGTCTACGATCAGCCTGGCACCACCCGCGACAGTATCTACATCCCGTTCGAGCGCAACGGCGAGAAGTACACCTTCATCGACACCGCCGGTGTGCGCAAGCGCGGCAAGATCCATGAAGAAGTCGAGAAGTTCTCGGTGGTCAAGACGCTGCAGGCCATCAAGGATGCCAACGTCGTGATCTTCGTCATGGACGCCCGCGAAGGCGTGGTGGACCACGACCTGAACCTGCTGGGCTTCGCCCTTGAGTCGGGCCGTGCCATCGTCATCGCCCTGAACAAGTGGGACGGCATGCAGCCGAGCGAGCGCGACTACGTGAAGACCGAGCTGGAACGTCGGTTGTTCTTCGTCGACTTCGCCGACATCCACTTCATTTCGGCGCTGCACGGCACCGGCGTGGGCAACCTGTACGGTTCGGTGCAGGCCTCGTTCAAGTCGGCGATCACTCGCTGGCCGACCAGCCGCCTGACCCAGATCCTCGAAGACGCGGTGCAAGAGCACCAGCCGCCGATGGTCAACAGCCGCCGCATCAAGCTGCGCTATGCCCACCTGGGTGGTGCCAACCCGCCGCTGATCGTGATCCACGGCAACCAGGTGGAGAAGGTGCCGAACTCCTACGTTCGTTACCTGGAAAACACCTACCGCCGTGTGCTCAAGCTGGTCGGCACACCGATCCGCATCGAGTTCAAGGGCAGTGACAACCCGTACGAAGGCAACAAGAACACGCTCACCGACCGCCAGGTCAACAAGAAGCGCCGCCTGATGTCGCACCACAAGAAAGCCGAGAAAAAGCGCCGCGACAAGCGCTGACTTCGGTTTCGCAATACCCTGTGGGATCGGGCGAGGCTCGGTCCCACACTGGTATCTGCGCAACACCCTGGGCTATCCTGCTCAGCTCCCCAGCTGTCAGGGTCAGGCCCGATGATCACCAGCAAACTGCCGAATGTCGGCACGACCATCTTCACCACCATGTCCCAGCTCGCCACCCAGACCGGCGCGCTCAACCTGTCCCAAGGTTTCCCCGACTACGACGGCCCCCAAGGCCTGCGTGATGCCGTGGTGCGCCACATTCAGGCGGGGCACAACCAGTACGCGCCCATGGCCGGCTTGCCGGCCCTGCGCGAACAAGTGGCCGCGAAGGTCGCCCGCCAGTACGGCGCCATCGTCGACGCCGACGCCGAGGTGACCATCACCCCCGGTGCCACTGAGGCCATCTTCTGCGCCGTGCAAGCCGTGATCCGCGCCGGTGACGAAGTGATCGTCTTCGATCCTTGCTACGACAGCTACGAGCCCTCCGTGGAGCTGGCTGGCGGCCGCTGCGTGCATGTGCAGCTCGATGCCCGGACGTTTACCATCGACTGGCAGAAGCTGGCGGACGCCCTCAGCCCGCGTACGCGGATGATCATCCTCAACAGCCCGCATAACCCCAGCGGCGCACTCATCAGCCGCGCCGACCTGGACCAGCTGGCACAGCTGATCGAAGGTCGCGATATCTACCTGATCAGTGATGAAGTCTATGAACACCTGGTCTACGATGGGGTCATACACGCCAGCGTGCTGGCGCACGAAGCGCTCTATTCCAAGGCTTTCGTGGTCAGCTCGTTTGGCAAGACCTACCATGTCACCGGTTGGAAGACCGGGTATGTGATTGCGCCGCCGGCCTTGACCGTCGAGCTGCGCAAGGTCCATCAGTATGTGAATTTCTGTGGTGTCACTCCGCTGCAATGGGCATTGGCCGACTTCATGGCCGCCTGCCCCGAGCATGTGGAGCAACTGCCGGCGTTCTACCAGGCCAAGCGCGATCTGTTCTGCGACCTGCTGGCGCCTTCGCGTTTCAGCTTCAGCCGGGCGGCAGGCACCTACTTTCAGTTGGTGGACTACTCGCAGATTCGCCCTGACCTGAACGACGTCGACATGGCGCTATGGATGACCCGCGAACACGGCGTGGCGACCATTCCGGTTTCGGTGTTCTACCAGACACCGAATCCCGAACAGCGGTTGGTACGCCTGTGCTTCGCCAAACGCGAGGAGACGCTGCGGGAAGCGGCGATAAAGTTATGCGCGATCTGAGTGAACTGGACAACCTGAACATCGCTCTGGTGCAGACCACATTGGCGTGGCACGACCGCACGGCCAATTTCGAACACTTCGATACCCTGCTGGAGCAGGCTCGGGGTGCCGACCTGGTGATACTGCCCGAGATGTTCACCACCGGCTTTTCCATGGATTCGGCCAGCCTGTGTGAACCGGAAAACGGCCCTGCCAGCAAATGGCTGCTGGGCCAGGCGGCGCGGCTGAACGCGGTGGTCACCGGCTCGGTGATCATCCAGGCCGCCGACGGCAGCCATCGCAACCGCCTGCTGTGGGCACGGCCCGATGGCACCTTGCTGCACTATGACAAACGCCACCTGTTCCGCATGGCCGGCGAGCACAAGCACTACACACCGGGTGAGCGCCAGGTGCAGTTCGAGGTCAAGGGCTGGCGCATACGGCCGCTGATTTGCTATGACCTGCGTTTTCCGGTGTGGAGCCGTGATGCCCAGGACACCGACCTGCTGCTGTATACCGCCAACTGGCCAGGGGCGCGCCGGCTGCACTGGAACCGCTTGCTACCGGCGCGAGCCATCGAGAACCTGTGCTACGTGGCGGCGGTGAACCGTGTCGGCACCGACGGCAAGGGCTTCGCCTACACCGGTGACAGCCAGGTGCTGGATTTCCAGGGCGAGAGCCTGCTGAGCGCAGGGGAGGCCGATGGCGTGTTCCACGTGGCCCTCAGCGCCTGCGAGTTGGCCGCCTACCGCACCCGCTTCCCTGCCCACCTGGATGCCGACACCTTCGACCTCCACTGACGCACTTACATGTAGCAGCGGACCTGACCGCGTCCCGGCGCCGCATCATCCCTGATGCGCCGCACGGGCACAGGCGTCCAATGAGCAGCGACAAAAAAACCGGCCACGTGGGCCGGTTTTCTCAGGGCAGGGCGAAGGCTCAGGCAGCCTTGGCTTCCTGCTGGCTCAACGAGCGGTTCAGCGCGCTGAACAGCGCCTTGAAGCTGGCGGTGGTGATGTTCTCGTCCACACCCACACCGTGCACCGCCCGGCCACCGGCCACGCGCAACTCGATGTAGGCCGCCGCCTTGGCGTGGGTGCCCGCACCAATGGCATGCTCGTTGTAGTCCATGATCTCCACGGCCACCGGCATGGCCGACGCCAGGGCTTCCAGGGCGCCGTTGCCCTTGCCGCGCCAGTGCACGGTCTCGCCGTCGCTGTGCACTTCGACGTCGACCTTGCTGCTGCCGTTCTCTTCCTGCAGGCGGTGGCTGACCAGCGCGTACGGCGTGTTGGCTTGCAGGTATTCCTTGTGCAGCAGGCTGTAGATCTGCTGGGCGGTCATTTCCAGGCCCAGGCGGTCGGTCTCACCCTGCACCACCTGGCTGAACTCGATCTGCATGCGGCGCGGCAGGCTGATGCCGTATTCCTGTTCCAGCAGGTAGGTGATGCCCCCTTTGCCCGACTGGCTGTTGACGCGGATCACCGCCTCGTAGCTGCGGCCGATGTCGGCCGGGTCGATCGGCAGGTACGGCACTTCCCACAGGGTGCCTTCTTTCTGCTGGGTGAAGCCTTTGCGGATGGCGTCCTGGTGCGAGCCGGAGAACGCGGTGTGAACCAGGTCGCCCACATACGGGTGACGTGGGTGCACCGGGATCTGGTTGCACTCTTCGACCACTTTGCGCACGCCGTCGATGTCCGAGAAATCCAGCTCGGGGTCCACGCCCTGGGTGTAGAGGTTCAGGGCCAGGGTCACCAGGTCGACGTTGCCGGTGCGCTCGCCGTTGCCGAACAGGCAGCCTTCGACGCGGTCGGCGCCGGCCATCAGGCCCAGCTCGGTGGCGGCTACGCCGGTGCCACGGTCGTTGTGGGTGTGCAGGCTGATGATCACGCTGTCACGGCGCGACACATGGCGGCCGAACCACTCGATCTGGTCGGCGTAGATGTTCGGCGTGCTGACTTCCACGGTGGCCGGCAGGTTGAGGATGATCTTGTGCTCGGGCGTCGGGTTCCACACCTCGATCACCGCGTCGCACACTTCCTTGGCAAACTCCAGTTCAGTGGCGCTGAAGGTTTCCGGCGAGTACTGGAACGTCCACTGGGTTTCCGGCTGCTGGGCGGCGTACTTGACGAACAGCTTGGCGGCGTTGACCGCGATGTCCTTCACGCCCTGCTTGTCCTGGTTGAAGACGATCTTGCGGAAGGACGGCGAAGTGGCGTTGTAGAGGTGCACGATGGCCTTCTTGGCGCCCTTGAGCGATTCGAAGGTGCGCGCGATCAAGTCTTCACGGGCCTGGGTCAGCACCTGAATGGTGGTGTCTTCCGGGATGTGGTTGTCTTCGATGAGGGTGCGAACGAAGTCGAAGTCGGTTTGCGATGCCGAAGGGAACGAGGCCTCGATCTCTTTCACGCCCACGCTGACCAGGGTCTTCCAGAAGCGCAGCTTCTTGGCCGAGTCCATCGGCTCGATCAGCGACTGGTTGCCGTCACGCAGGTCCGAGCTGCACCAGATAGGCGCGGCGGTGATGGTCTGGTTCGGCCAGGTGCGGTCAGGCAGGTTCACCTGAGCGAAGGCGCGGTATTTGGACGACGGGTCTTTGAGCATGGTCATGGTGAGCAATCCTTGTTATGCGGCCTTGAAAAGGGCCTGCCGAATGAAAACGAGAGAAAAGGGCGAGGCGACGCGATTCAGCTTGGCAGTCGTGCACTGACCAGGCTTAGGCAGCGGTGTTGACGAAGGAGAATGAGGGTGTGAAGAGTTTTCATGCTTCAAACTTAACCATTGCGGCAGTGGATGGCAAGCATCTGGCGAAAATTGAGATAAGTTATCTGCTATGGGGGTTATATGGTTATTTCTGCTTCTTTATTGACGTATTTTGAGTAAGGATTGTTCGCGCGTTTGTGCTCGCGCAATCGGGTGGAGGCGGCCATCCGGGGCTGTAGCGCGTAACCGGCACGTCAGGGCTGGAACGCGCCGATGAAGATAGCGGGGTCCACCCGGGCGTCGTTGAGGCTGACGTTCCAGTGCATGTGCGGCCCCGTCGCCCGGCCAGTCATGCCCACGCGCCCGACCACGGCGCCCCGGGCCAGGTCCTGGCCGACCTTCACGTCGATTTTCGACATATGGCAGAACATGCTGATGAAGCCCTGGCCATGGTCGACGAACACGGTGTTGCCGTTGAAGAAGTAGTTGCCGATGAGAATGACCTTGCCCGCCGCCGGGGTCTTGATTGGCGTGCCCGCCGGCACGGCGAAGTCCAGTCCGGCATGAGGGTTGCGTTCTTCACCGTTGAAGAAGCGGCGCACCCCGAAACGGCTAGACAGCGGGCCGTTCACCGGCTTGTCCAGCAACAGGTTGCTGGGCGTGCCAGGGCTGAAGCTGCGGTAGGCCTTCAACTGCTCGGCCAACTCGACTTCGAAGCGCTTGAGGTCCGCCGGGTTGGGGTTGACTTGCCGGTTGTTCTTCAAGGTGATGTGTTGCTCGGGGTAGTGCTTGCTGCCCACCATGAAACCCAGGCTGCGCTGGTCGCCCGTGGTGATGCGGGCGGCGCCCGGTTTCTGCGTCAGTGGCAGGCCGACGATGGCGCGCCAGTTCTGTTGCTCGCGCACCACCAGCACCGGCTTGCCGTCGAAGAACGCCTTGGGCGCCTGCGCCGCCGTACCCAGGTCGATCACGGCCACGCCGCCTGGCACGGGCTTGTTCAGCAGGCGGGTGATGTAGCTGTCAGCCTGGGCGTTGAAGGCCAGGCACAGCAAAAGCAACGTGGGCAGCAAGCGGGGCATGGCTCAATCCAGTAGCGACAGGGTGACCGGGGTCAGGTGGTTGTCTTCGACACGTACCTGCAGTTCGCCTTCGCCCAGCCTGGCGGTCAGGCGTTGGCCGGTACGGGTCTGCCCGGCACTGCGGATGGCGTTGCCGCGCTCGTCCAGCAGGATGCTGTAACCACGACTCAGGGTCGCCAGCGGGCTGACGATGTGCAGGGTCTGCATCTGGTTCTGCAGCTGGAGGCGACGGGCCTTGAGGCCCTCACGCATGGCTCGCGGCAAGCGTTCCGCCAGGCTGTCGATGCGCTGGCGCAGCATCGCCAGGGTGCGGCCCGGGTGCTGGCCGGCCAGGCGGGTTTCCAGGTGGGCCAGGCGATGCTTGCGCAGGTTCAGGCGCTGCTCGAAGGCACGGCGCAGGCGCATGTCCAGGTCGTCCAGGCGCTGGGCCTGCTGGCGCAGCCGTTCGCCGGGGTGGCGCAGGCGTTTGCTCAAGCCTTCCAGGCGCAGGCGGTCGTGGGCCAGGCGGTTCTGCATGCGCATCAGCAGCCGGCGTTGCAGGCTTTCCAGGCGCCGGTGCAGGTCGCTGCTGTCAGGCGCCAGCAGCTCGGCGGCGGCCGAAGGGGTAGGTGCGCGCACGTCGGCGACGAAGTCACTGATGGACACGTCGGTTTCATGGCCCACGGCACTGACGATCGGCGTCACGCAGGCGGCGATGGCGCGGGCCACGGCCTCTTCGTTGAAGCACCACAGGTCTTCCAGCGAGCCGCCACCACGGGCCAGGATGATGGCGTCGAAACCGCCGGCATCGGCCAGGCGAATGCCCCGCACGATCTGGTTGATGGCCTCGCGGCCCTGCACGGCGGTAGGGATCAGGGTCAGTTCGACCTGGGGCGCGCGGCGGCGGAACACACTGATGATGTCGCGAATCACCGCGCCGGTGGGCGAGCTGACGATGCCGATGCGCTGGGGGTGGGCGGGCAGGGCGACCTTGCGCTCGGCACTGAACAGCCCTTCGGCGCTGAGCTTTTCCTTCAGGGCGTCGAAGGCCAGGCGAAGGGCGCCGTCACCGGCAGGCTCCACGGTGTCGAGAATCAGCTGGTAGTCGCCGCGGCCTTCGAACAGCGAGACCTTGCCCCGCACTTTCACCGCCAGGCCATCCTTGAGCGCCTGGCGCACACGCTGGGCGTTCTGGCGGAACAGCGCGCAACGCACTTGGGCGCCGCTGTCCTTGAGGGTGAAATACACGTGGCCCGAGGCCGGGCGAGCGAGGTTGGAGATCTCGCCCTCTACCCAGATGCTGCTGAAGACGTCTTCCAGCAGCACGCGCGCGCGGCCGTTGAGCTGGCTGACAGTGAGGACCTCGCGGTCCAGGCCGAGTACGGCGAAAGGGTCTCTGTTCATGGGGGCATGATAAGGGTATTGCGGCGATGTCGCGATAGGCGCGCGCACGTCGCTCACCTGCTTTCGACACCTGGAAAATCTCGCTAACATCCGCAGCCTTGGAGCAGACAAGGCAAAGGAACGTCATATGCAACCTATCGTCGCCAGCATCGAGGCCATGGCCGCCTCGCGCGGTTACCAGTTGGACGAACAGCAGGGGGCGTGCATCAACCGCCTCGCCCACCTGGCCGAGCGGGTGATGCACCCACCATTGCTGCCCTCGCGAAAACCCAAGGGCCTTTATATATGGGGCCCCGTGGGCAGGGGCAAAAGCTTTCTGCTGGATGCCTTCTTCGACCGCCTGGCGCTCGCGGAAAAAAAGCGCTTCCACTTTCATGAGTTTTTCCGCGAGTTGCACGCGCGCATCTTCGCCAATGCCAGTAGTGAGCGCAGCATGGAGGACGCCCTGGATGACATGCTCGAGGGCTGCAAGCTGCTGTGCTTCGACGAGTTCCACTTGCATGACATCGGTGATGCGATGCTGATCAGTCGGGTGTTCAGCGCGATCTTCGCGCGCCAGTGCGCGCTGGTGACCACCTCCAACTACCCGCCCGAAGGCTTGCTGCCCAACCCCCTCTACCATGAGCGTTTTCTGCCGACCATCCGCTTGATCGAAGCGCACATGGACGTGGTATCAATCGCCGGGGGCGTCGACTACCGCAGCTTGGGCGGCGAGGGCGATGCGTTCGGGCTCGGCGCATTCGTCTCTCCGGGCAACGCCACCCAACGCCACCAACTGGGCCTGCCCGAGGTCACGGCCACCTTTGTCGAACTAAAAGTCAACCACCGGCCGCTGCGGGTGATGGCAGCCTCGCAAGGGGCGCTTCATGTCGGTTTCAGTGATATCTGCGAGGCTCCCACGGCGACCATGGACTACCTGGTGCTGGTCAAGACGTACCCGCGCTGGATCATCGAAGGTATTCCGCGTATTTCCACGGCGTCCCCCGCGGCGCAACAGCGTTTCCTCAACCTGGTGGATGTGTTGTATGACACGCGCTGCGAAGTGTTCATGATCAGTGCGTTGCCGTTGAATGAAGCGGTTGATCATTGTGATATCGCCGATATTGTACGAACCCGCAGTCGGCTCTCACAAATGAAACAGTTACATGTTAAAAACGATACAGAAGTGGCGTTTGGCCATTAGTACCAAGGTATGATTGGTGCGCATGAAACTTTTGGTTAGCGTACGGTCAATCGGCAGGAACGCCAGATAACAAGAACAACACGAATGGAGTCATGCAATGAGCGACGCGTTTGCAGTCGGGTTGCCCGGCTATGCGATCATTTTCGCCGCACTGTTATGTGCGTATATCATTTTCGGCATCGCCGGATTTGGTACCGCTCTTATCGCCAGCCCTGTGCTGGTGCTGTATATCCCCATCGCCAAGATCGTTCCGTTACTCGCGTTGATGGACTTGTGCGCCGCACTGGTCAATGTCAGCCGTGATGGCCGCAAGGCCGACTGGCGCGAGCTCAGGCGGCTGGTACCGCTGATGGTGGTGGGCAGCCTGATCGGGGCGGCCATTCTGCTGAAGGCCAGGCCCGATATCCTGCTGCTGGCGCTGGGCATCTTCGTGGTGGGCTACTCACTGTATTCACTCAGTGGGCTCAAGCCAGACCGCACCTTTTCTCCGGCATCGGCCATTCCCTTCGGCTCGGTGGGTGGCGTGTTCAGCGCCTTGTTCGGCAGCGGCGGTTTCATTTACGCCATTTATCTCAGCGGCCGGATCAAAGACAAGAATGCCATGCGCATCACGCAAACCACACTCATCGGTTTGAGTACCCTGACCCGGGTGGTGCTGTTTGCCCTGGCAGGGGTGTACCTGGACAGCAGCCTGTTGTGGCTGGCACTGTTTCTCGCCCCGGGCATGTTGCTCGGCACGGCCATAGGTCGCCGGCTGACATTGAAGATGTCCCGGGAACAATTCCTCAAACTTATCAATATTGTCGTGCTCGCCTCTGGCGTGGCATTGATCATCCGTTACTTCAGCTGAACCCGTACAGGGCCTGAGCGCCCCTGATGACCTGTGCCTGTTCGTCCAACTTCCGAGTTGGGCGGCGGGTTGTGCCGTGCCTGAAAACCGCAAGCTTCGCCAATAACGATAATAGGAGAACGCGTTTGGACAACAATCACCCGAATGAAATGATGACGGGCTCAGAGTTTCTGGACAGCCTTGATGACGGTCGCCATGTGTATATCTATGGTGAGCGTGTCGAGAATGTTTGCGAACACCGGGCGTTTCGTAACAGTGCGCATTCATTGTCTCGCTTATACGATGCCCTGCATGATCCTGCCAGCCAGGAGGTGATGACCGATATCGACCCGGATGGTTACCGGACCCACCGCTACTTCATGCCCTCGCGTTCCGCGCAGGACTTGCTCAAGGCTCGGGATGCCATTGCCCATTGGTCACGGTTGTCTTACGGCTTCATGGGCCGCACACCGGATTACAAAGCAGGTTTCACCGCCACCCTGCACTCGGACCCGGACTTGTACGCGCCGTTTCATGACAATGCGCAAAGCTGGTACAGGAAGTCGGCGCACAAGGTCATGTTCCTCAACCACGTCCTGGTCAACCCACCGGTGGGCAGGGCACGGCAGATCGCCGACATGCGCGACATTTATCTGCATGTGGAAAAAGAGACTGACGCTGGAATCATCGTGCGCGGCGTGAAAATGGTCGCCACCACCGCAGCGCTGTCCAATGCCACGTTTGTCGCGCAGAACAGCGCCACCCATTATCAGGCCGGGGCCGAGGAAGATTTCGCCTTGTGCTTCATCCTGCCGATGAACGCACCCAACCTCAAGATCATGTGCCGCCGCTCATTCGAGGCGGCGTCGCTGAGCCCGTTCGACCACCCGCTTTCCAGCCGCTTCGACGAAAACGATTCGGTGCTGATCTTCGACGGCGTACTGGTGCCTTGGGAAAACGTGCTGATCTACCGCGATATCGAGCGGGCGCGCAGCTTTTACGCCGCGTCCGGTTTCCTCAACCGTTACCCGCTGCAGTCAGGCACGCGGTTGGCGGTGAAGATGGACTTCATCTGCGGGCTATTGAGCAAGGTGCTGGAGTCCAATGGTTCGGCGCAGTTCCGTGGCATTCGCACACGCCTGGCGGACATCGTCGCGTTGCGCAACCTGATGTGGTCGTTGACCGAGAACTTGTGCCTGAACCCCGAGACCCGGCGCGACGGCTCGGTAGTGCCACGCCTGGAGGCTGCGGCGACGGTGCGTTACTTCGGCACGCAGATGATGAGCCAGCTCAAACCGGTGTTCAACACCATCCTGGGCGGCTCGCCCATCATGCAGACCGCCAGTTGGCTGGATATGGGCAACCCGGACGTTCGTCCCTTGATAGACCTCTATTACCAGGGCACCGACCAGAGCGCCGGTGAGCGAATGAAGCTGATCAAGCTGCTATGGGACGCCTTGGGCAGTGAGTTCGCCGGTCGCCACGAACTCTACGAGCACAACTACGCCGGCAACAATGAGCAGGTGCGCCTGGACATGCTGCGCCACTGCGAAAGCGCCGGGGTGCTGGCCCAGTGTACCGACCTGGTCGATCGCTGCCTCGCCGATTACAACGAGCAGGGCTGGGCCCCGGGCTCGGGCTGGCGCTTCGACCCCGCGCAACACGAAGTCCGTTAAGCCACCACGCTGGTCCCGGCAGCCCCCCGAAAGGCTGTCACGGGCAGGTTCAGACTGAAAATGGAGCGGGACATGCTTTACGACAGTGGATGGAATCGCGAAGAACTGGATTACAAAGCCTTGGAGAACCAATGGCACGTGGTTGCGCGCAGTGAAGATGTCAGCGCCGAGCGGCCCACGGCTGTCAGGCTGCTGGGCGAAGACCTGGTGTTGTGGCGCGACGGCAGCGGGCGCATCCATGCCTGGAAAGACTACTGCGGCCACCGCGGCGCACGGCTCTCGCTGGGCTGCGTGAAGAAAGGCGAGATCGAATGCCCGTATCACGGCTGGCGCTATGACGGGCAGGGGGACTGCACCCTGGTGCCGGCTCACCCCGACCGACATGCCCCGGCTTCGGACCGGCTGATCTTCAAGCACTATGCCGAGGAGCGTTACGGTTATGTCTGGGCCAGCCTGGTGCGGCCCGAACGGCCACTGCCCGAACTGCCACAGTGGGACGACGATAGTTTTCGCAAGGTCTATGCCGGGCCTTATCACTATCAGGCCAATGCGCTGCGGGCACTGGAGAACTTCATCGATGCCTCGCATTTTCCTTTTGTGCACGCCCACCTCAACGGCTTGCCGGATGCACCGGAGCCGCTGAAGAAATACACCGTCAGCCAGGACGAGCGCGGCCTGCATTCATCGGAAATCAGTGTATTCCAACCTTTCGGCGACCACCGCGGCATCCCGGTGACTGCACGGTACACCTATTCGGTGTTCAACCCGACCACGGCCTACTTCAAGAAGAAGACCGGAGAAGTCGAGCGCTTCTGCACCTTCTTCAATGCCACTCCGGTCGATGAGAAGGCCTGCATCATCTGGTTGATCGTGGCGATCAACTTCGGCCCCGAGTTGACCCTTGAGCAGATCCTGGCGCGGCAAAACACCGTGTTCGAGCAGGACCGCCATATCGTCGAGTCACAACGCCCCGCCCGCCTGCCCCTGGACCCCAAGGCCGAGATGCACGTGACCAGCGACCGCCTGGGCTTTGAATACCGGCGTTGGTTGCGCGAGCTGGGCGAGGCCCGGCGCGCCCCCGGGCAACTTGAACAGACCATCCGCGCGGTATCACTGTGAGCAGGAGCCAGCCATGACCATGCAGTCACTTGAGCGTTTCATTGAGCGTGAATCCAATGCCAGAACCTATTCGCGCAACTTCCCGGGGGTATTGAGCCATGGCGCACTTGCCCAGGTGACCGACAGCGAAGGGCGTCAGTACCTCGATTGCCTGTGCTGCGCCGGGGCATTGGCCCTGGGCCACAATCATCCCTTCATCCAGCAGCGGGTGATCGAATTTCTGCAGTCGGGCCAGTTGCAGCAGGCACTGGACCTGGCGACGCCAGCGCGGCTGGCATTCGTGGATAAACTGTTCCAGTGTTTGCCCCGCGCTTTTGCCACGCAGGCCAAGGTGCAGTTCTGCGGCCCCACGGGCGCCGATGGGGTGGAGGCCGCCCTGAAGCTGTTCAAGACCGCCACCGGCCGCCGTTCGGTGTTGGTGTTCCAGGGCGCCTACCACGGCATGACCCATGGCACGCTCGGCATGATGGGCAACATCGCCCCGCGCCAGGCCATTTCGGGAGTGCCCGGCGAGATCCAGTTTCTGCCTTACCCCTACACCTTCCGCAGCCCCTTCGGTGCGCAGGTGGATGCACTTGAAACCGAGCGGCTGAGCCTGGCCATGCTGGAAACGGCACTCAGCGATCCGGAAAGCGGGGTATGCAAACCGGCGCTGGTGCTGCTGGAGGCGGTTCAGGGGGAAGGGGGCTGCATTCCCGCCAGTGCGCCTTGGCTCAAGGGGGTCAGGGAGATCACCGAGCGCCATGGCGTACCCCTGGTCATCGATGAAGTGCAGTCCGGGATCGGTCGTACCGGTGATATGTTCGCGTTCGAGCACGCCGGTATCGTTCCCGATGCCATCGTTGTATCCAAAGCCATCGGTGGCGGCTATCCATTGTCGTTGCTGTTGTACCGGGACGCGTACGACCAGTGGAAACCCGGCGCCCATGCAGGCACCTTCCGCGGAAACCAGATTGCCCTGGTCAGCGGCCTGGCGACGCTGGAGTACATCGAGCAGACCAACCTGCTGGCCCATGTTCGCCAGGTGGGTGCGCAACTCAAGGAGGGCTTGCTGGACATCCAGAGCCGGTACCCCTGTATCGGCGATGTGCGTGGGCGCGGCCTGATGCTGGGCGTGGAACTGGTGGATGCCGATGCGCAGCCCGATGCCCTTGGCCACCCGCGCGGCGCTACGCAACTGGCCGCCAGCGTCAAGAAGGCCTGCCTGCAGGCGGGGCTGATCATTGAAAGCGGTGGGCGCAACAATGCGGTGCTGCGCTTCCTGCCGCCGCTGGTGATCACTGCGCTGGAAATCCAGACGTTGCTGGCGCGCTTTGAGCAAGCATTGGCCGCGTGTGCTCCGGCCCGCGCACGGCCGTTGTCGGCACCGGGTTTCGCCGAGGTGCAGCCATGAGCGGTCGCGACCCGTTGCATGATGTGCTGGGCATCGGTTTCGGCCCGGCTAACATTGCCCTGGCGGTAGCGTTCGAAGAGCTGGCGCCGGACTTGAGCGTGCGGTTTATCGAGCGCAGGCCGCGGGCCGCCTGGCAACCGAACATGTTGCTGGCGGGGTCCGATATCCAGAACCACCCGTTGCGGGACCTGGTGACGCCGCGCAATCCACGCAGCCGCTATTCGTTCACCAACTTTCTGTTCGAGAACGGGCGCCTGTACGAGCATTTGAACTTGCCCTTGCACTACCCACTGCGGCTCGAATACGCCCAGTATGTCAGTTGGGTAGCCGGTTTCTTCGCTTCCCGCGTGGATTACGGCCGCACCGCGCAGCAGGTGGAACTGGTCGAAGCCCAGCCCCAGGTACCCCGCCATTATCGGGTGACCACGGCTGAAGGGCAGGTGTACCGGGCCAGGAGCCTGGTCCTGGCGCCAGGACGTACGCCCCATATACCGGCGCCGTTCGCCGATGTGCGGGACGCCCGCGTGCAGCACCTGAACCATTACCTGCCAGCGCTGGAGGCGGCAGTGGCGGCCACTGGCTCGCGTTGCCGTGTCGCTGTCATTGGTGGCAGCCAGAGCGCGGTGGAAATTCTCCTGCATGCCGAACAGCACCCCGGGGTGAGCCAGGTTACGGGCTATACCCGCAACTTCGGTTTTCGTCAGAAGGACACCAGCCCGTTCTCCGACGAAGTGTATTTTCCGGCCTTCGTCGACACCTTCCATCAGGCCAGCCCTGCCAACAAGCGACGCCTGCGCAACGAATTGGCGGCCACCAACTATTCCTCGGCCGATATCGACGTGCTCAACCAGCTTTACCTGCGCCGTTACGAGCAGCAGTTGCTGGGCGGGGACCGCTTGCGGATCAATACCTGCCAGGAAATCATCGAGTGCGCGGCGACGCCCGACGCTGTGACGGTACAGGCGCGGCACTTTCTGCAGGGCACCGTCCAGCAGGATGCGTTTGACCTGGTGATACTGGCCACCGGTTTTCTCGACCTGGGCGACGGCGAGCGTCAGGAGCCCTGCCCGCCGCTGTTGCTCGGGGTGGCAGGCGACAGGGACGCCCTGGCCATTGGCCGAGATTATCAGGTGCAACTGCAGGGCGGCCTCCCGGCCTACCTCAACGGCTTGTGCGAGTCTTCCCATGGCATGGGCGATGCGGGGTCGTTCAGTTTGCTGGCGATCCGGTCGCAGACCATCGTCGACTCGCTGTTGGGCCAATTCGAGCATGGAGCGGAGCGCCAGCGCTATGGTTGATGCCGCATTGCAGGCTTTGCTGGACGCGCCCTCGGCGTGGCAAGGCAGCGTTCCTGGGGGGCGCGGCGCCGGCCCGTTGCCTGCGCACAGCGACATGGTGGTCGTGGGGGGCGGCATCGGCGGGCTCAGCGCTGCCCTGCATGCACTGCGCCGCGGGTGCAGCGTCACGGTATTGGAGGCGGGGGAGTTGGGAGCAGGGGCCAGTGGCCGTAATTCAGGCTTTGTCGTGCCCGTGCCGGCCCGGCATGGCCCCGACACACTCAACGCATTGCTGGGCGACGCCGCGGGGCCGTATGTGCGGGCCTTGCAACAGGCCGCACGGCAGGCACTGAGCCGGGGCGGCCCGCAGGTGGTGCGCCAGGGCTGGTTACAGCCCTTTGCGCAACCGCCCCTGGGCAGCCTTCGGCACCTGGCCAGGCAATGGCAGGCGCTGGGCATTGACGCTGAATGCGTGGAGGGCCAGCGCCTGGGCGCACTCGCAGGCACGCGATATTACCCCGAAGCCTTGCTGTTCAAGAGTGGGGGCGGTGTAGATCCATTTGCCCTGCTGCACCAGTTGGCTGACGCCGTGATAGCGCTGGGTGGCTGTATCGTTGAGCAGTGCAGCGCATTGAATACCACGGTGCGCGGGCAGGGGGTCACCGTCCATACCCCACAAGGAGACATCCGCGCCGGCCGCGTGCTCCTGGCTGCAAATGCCTATGGTACGGGCGCGAGCCAAGCGACTCGGCGGCCCATCGGCCGTATCGCCCTGGGCCTGGGGACGTTTAGCTGCGAGGACCTGCCGCCCGAAACCGCCTGTCTGCCCTTTTCCGACGCCCGCAAGGATATGTGGTTTTGCCGGCGCTTGACGGGCAACCGCTTGATGACGGGGGCGTTCATCCTGCCGGGCGCGGGCGGGACAGCGGCGGCCGCAGGGCTGATGAGCAGGCGCTTGCAGGCCCTCTTCGGTCCAGGCCCATGGTCACCAGGGCAGCTATGGGCCGGTTACGTGGGCGTGACCCGCACGGGGATGCCGGTGGTGCGCCAGCACGGCCCAAGGATCATTCGGTGGAGCGGCTGCAATGGGCGCGGTATCGCCTTGTCGAGCCTGATGGCGCAGCGGTTGGTGGACCACCTGATGGGTGAGCCCATGCCGACGCTGCCGCAAGCCACGTTCAACAGTGCGCTGCTGGTCCGCTGGTTGGCGCACTCGGTTATCCAACGCGACCGCCGCCGCCAGAAGAAAGCGGCGATGGCCCAGCCCTCCAGTTTTTCACGCGAGATCATTTCATGAGCCTGTGCCCGTTTCATTATCAGGAACATCGGTCCAGCGATGCCGACCTGATCGGCCGCTTCATCGATGCATTTCCGCTGGCGTTGATCACTTCATCAGTGGCAGGCAAGCATCACAGCAGTTA
Organism: Pseudomonas eucalypticola; assembly: GCF_013374995.1. Lineage (NCBI taxonomy): Bacteria > Pseudomonadati > Pseudomonadota > Gammaproteobacteria > Pseudomonadales > Pseudomonadaceae > Pseudomonas > Pseudomonas eucalypticola. The sequence continues at coordinate 1,249,366 of NZ_CP056030.1, forward strand.
CATCCCCTTGCTGCGTGACCACGACCAATCTCTGTTCGGCCATGCCGACCGCCGCAACCCCCAGTTCGCCGGGGAAACGTTCAATGCGCAAATCTTTTTCGTCGGGCCCAATGCCTACATTCCCCCGGAAGGCTACAGCAGTGCGCAACTGCCTACCTGGAATTACCTGGCGGTGCACATGCAAGCCCAGGTCCAGATGGTGGAGGACGATCGGTACGCCCTGGATATCCTGCGCCGCACCGCCCAGGCAATGGGGGCCCAGGGTTCCCGATACCGCGTCGATGAGGCAGACCCCCGGGTGCAGAACAACCTTGCCCATATTGTCGGGCTGCGGTTGGTGCCCAGTGAGGTCGAGGCGCGCTTCAAACTGTCGCAAAACAAGGCGCAGAAAGACCGAGATGCCGCTCTGGACTGGTTTTTGAGTGGCGATCTGGAGCAACACCGGCAACTGTTCGAAGACCTTCTGCGCCATACCTCCGGCGCCCGGGAATAAGGGGAAGACCATGCCTATTGTCAGAATCGAAGATGCAACCCAGCGCTCCCTGGCCGAGCAGCGGATATTGGTCGAGGCGGTCTATGCCAGCCTCAGGCAGCAATTTGGGGTCAGCGATGAAGAGCTGCAGGCTCGCTACCATTACCTGCCAGCCACTTGCCTGCGCACCCCCGGTGACCGAGACGGCTATGTGCAGATCACCATTACCCTGTTCAAGGGGAGAAAAGCGGCCACCAAACGCAAGCTGTACGCCGATATCGTCGAGCGGCTGGCGCGGGAGCTGGCCATCGAGCCGGGGGCAGTGCTGATCCTGCTGGACGAGCATGATGCCGAGAATTGGGGCATGCGCGGCGGTATCGCAGCCAGCGACATCGATTTCGGCTATGCCGTGCAGGTCTAGATAGCGCCAGTGGGGGCGCGCGCTTGACCTGCGGCCCCACGGCATTATGCTGCGCGTATTTACGTTACCCGCAGGCCTGCCTTCATGAGTTCGCAAAGCATTGTCGTCCCGTTGATCTCCAGCTTTCCCGGACGCGAAGCCAAGGCCCGGCGAGTGCTGCGCTGGCTGTGGCAGAAAAACATCATCGAAGAACAACTGACCACCTGCGGGCGCACCGGCAACGGCATGGGCTACGCAATCGGGCCGGGCGCCCGCAACGTGGTGGAGCACCCGGACCTGTTGCCTTATGGCCAGGCAGTGAACGGCCTCGAACTGGTGACCAAGCGCTGCATCTTCACCCCCACCAAAGACTTCAAGGAAGAAGCGGGCTGCCCCGAGTGCCGCCAGGAAATCGGCGAGGCGCTGTTCGACAGCCTGGAAGACTGGATGCCCGGCCACACCGACAACTTCATGTGCCCCGAATGCCGGCATGAGGATGACATCAACGGCTTCCTGTTCCTGCAGCCCTGCGCGTTTTCCAACCTGGGCTTCATCTTCAATGGCTGGGCCGACGCACGGTTCAAGCCTGAGTTCCTGTACGAGTTCGGCGAGCGGCTGGAACGCAAGGTGCGTGTGGTACGCGTCGATCTTTAGGGTGCGACGCAATTGCCCTGATGTTTACATTGAGCATCGGGGCATGTATGAGTATAATGGCGCGCTTCCATTTTTCCCGCTCGGGAGCCCCCGCGATGCTGCGTATCAGCCAAGAAGCTCTGACCTTCGACGACATTCTCCTTGTACCCGGTTATTCCGAAGTACTGCCTAATGAAGTCAGCCTCAAGACCCGTTTGACCCGTGGCATCGAGCTGAATATTCCCTTGGTCTCGGCGGCCATGGATACCGTGACCGAAGCCCGTCTGGCCATTGCCATGGCCCAGGAAGGCGGCATCGGCATCATCCACAAGAACATGACCATCGAGCAGCAAGCTGCCGAAGTGCGCAAGGTCAAGAAGTTCGAAGCCGGCGTGGTCAAGGACCCGATCACCATCGAGGCCGACGCCACCGTCCGCGACCTGTTCGAACTGACCCGCCAGCACAATATCTCCGGCGTGCCCGTGCTGCACGACGGCGACCTGGTCGGTATCGTCACCTCCCGTGACGTGCGTTTCGAAACCCGTCTGGAAGCCACCGTTCGCGAAGTGATGACGCCCAAAGAGCGCCTGGTCACCGTGCGCGAAGGCGCCGACAAGAATGAAGTGCGCGAGCTGCTGCACAAGCACCGCCTGGAAAAAGTCCTGATCGTGGACGACAAGTTCCAGCTCAAGGGCATGATGACCGTCAAGGACATCGAAAAAGCCAAGGCCTACCCACTGGCCAGCAAGGACGACCAGGCCCGCCTGCGCGTCGGTGCTGCCGTCGGTACCGGCAAGGACACCGGTGAGCGCGTTGCCGCCCTGGTCGCCGCCGGCGTCGACGTGGTGGTGGTCGATACCGCCCACGGTCACTCCAAAGGCGTGATCGACCGCGTTCGCTGGGTCAAGGACAACTACCCGCACGTCCAGGTCATCGGTGGCAACATCGCCACTGGCGCCGCGGCCAAGGCCCTGGTTGAAGCCGGCGCCGATGCGGTCAAGGTCGGTATCGGCCCAGGCTCCATCTGCACCACCCGTATCGTCGCTGGCGTGGGCGTGCCGCAGATCAGCGCCATCGCCAACGTCGCCGCCGCCCTGGAAGGTTCGGGCGTGCCGCTGATCGCCGACGGCGGTATCCGCTTCTCCGGTGACCTGTCCAAGGCCATCGTCGCGGGCGCTTCGTGCGTGATGATGGGTTCGATGTTCGCCGGTACCGAAGAAGCCCCGGGCGAGATCGAGCTGTTCCAGGGCCGTTCGTACAAGGCTTACCGCGGCATGGGTTCGCTGGGCGCCATGTCCCAGGCCCAGGGCTCGTCCGACCGTTACTTCCAGGATTCGGCCGCTGGCGCCGAGAAGCTGGTACCGGAAGGCATCGAAGGCCGCGTACCGTACAAGGGTACCCTGACCGCGATCATCCACCAGTTGATGGGTGGCCTGCGTTCCTCCATGGGTTACACCGGCAGCGCCAACATCGAAGAGATGCGCACCAAGCCTGAATTCGTGCGTATCACCGGTGCCGGCATGGCCGAATCTCACGTCCACGACGTGCAGATCACCAAGGAAGCGCCGAACTATCGCGTCGGCTGACGCCCAGGCGCCCGTGGCCATTGCTCCGGGTGCCTGCTGAATTTAAAGGCGGGGCTGTTCAATGCAGCCCCGTGTTGTTTCCGATTACCACTGACGAGAAATAGTCATGGCCCTCGACATTCACGCCCACCGAATCCTGATTCTGGACTTCGGTTCCCAGTACACCCAGCTGATCGCCCGTCGCGTGCGCGAAATCGGCGTGTACTGCGAGCTGCACCCCTTCGACATGGACGACGAAGCGATTCGCGAATTCGCCCCGCGCGGCATCATCCTGGCCGGTGGCCCGGAGTCCGTGCACGAAGCCAACAGCCCGCGCGCACCGCAAGCGGTGTGGGACCTGGGCGTGCCGGTATTCGGCATCTGCTACGGCATGCAGACCATGGCCGAGCAACTGGGCGGCAAGGTAGAGGGTTCCGAGCTGCGTGAGTTCGGCTACGCTCGTGTCGACGTGGTTGGCAAGAGCCGCATCCTGGACGGCATCGAAGACCATGTCGACGCCGATGGCGTCTTCGGCCTGGACGTGTGGATGAGCCACGGTGACAAGGTCACCAAGATCCCGGAAGGCTTCCACGTGCTGGCCAGCACCCCGAGCTGCCCGATCGCCGGCATGGCCGACGACAGCCGCGGCTACTACGGCGTGCAGTTCCACCCGGAAGTGACCCACACCAAGCAGGGCGGTCGCATCCTGTCGCGTTTCATCCTCGACATCTGCGGCTGCGAAGCCCTGTGGACGCCTTCGCACATCGCTGAAGACGCCATCGCTACCATCCGCGCCCAGGTCGGCACCGACAACGTCCTGCTGGGCCTGTCCGGCGGCGTCGACTCTTCGGTGGTCGCGGCCCTGCTGCACAAGGCCATCGGCGACCAGCTGACCTGCGTATTCGTCGACAACGGCCTGCTGCGCCTGCACGAAGGCGAGCAAGTGATGGCCATGTTCGCCGAGAACATGGGCGTCAAGGTGATCCGCGCCAACGCCGAAGACCAGTTCCTGAACAACCTGGCCGGTGAAGCCGACCCGGAGAAGAAGCGCAAGATCATCGGCCGTACCTTCATCGACGTGTTCGATGCCGAATCCTGCAAGCTGGAAAACATCAAGTACCTGGCCCAGGGCACCATCTACCCCGACGTCATCGAGTCGGCTGGCGCCAAGAGCGGCAAGGCTCACGTGATCAAGTCCCACCACAACGTGGGTGGCCTGCCTGAGGAAATGAACCTCAAGCTGGTCGAGCCGCTGCGTGAACTGTTCAAGGACGAGGTTCGTCGCCTTGGCCTGGAACTGGGCCTGCCGTACGACATGGTCTACCGCCACCCATTCCCGGGCCCGGGCCTGGGTGTGCGTATCCTGGGTGAAGTGAAGAAAGAGTACGCCGACCTGCTGCGTCGCGCCGACCACATCTTCATCGAGGAGCTGCGCAAGGCTGACTGGTACCACAAGGTCAGCCAGGCGTTCGTGGTGTTCCAACCGGTGAAATCGGTAGGCGTGGTAGGTGACGGCCGTCGTTACGCCTGGGTAGTTGCCCTGCGTGCGGTGGAAACCATCGACTTCATGACTGCTCGTTGGGCACACCTGCCGTACGAGCTGCTGGAGACTGTCAGCGGCCGTATCATCAACGAGATCGAAGGCATTTCGCGCGTGACGTACGACGTGTCGAGCAAGCCGCCTGCGACGATCGAGTGGGAGTGAGCCTACGCCTGCGATGGGCCCTGCGCTGACTAACAGAAACGCCCGCTGAGTTGCGGGCGTTTTGCATTCGTCACCGCCCGAAATTGGCACATGTGTGTAAGGGCTGCTCAACACGGTCGCAGCCTGGAGGCTGAGATGCGAGGCATTTTTGGGTCTATCGGTGAAACCACCAGGCCGGGTCAGGCTGGGCAAACGGCGTACGCTCAATAGGCAGCTCGGTGTATCTTGCCTCCCAGTGTGCTACCGTAGCGGCAGAAGATTATCGAACCGTTTGGGGTACTAAAGTTATGAGCCACAAGCTGGACACCTATGGCGTATCCATAGTAGAGAGGCCTAAAGTTAAAGCCATCAAGAAGCTGGACTTGGGTGGCGACTCGGGTAAGCAGATCGTTTATTCAGAAACCAAGCTCGTTCTCAGGACTCACAAGAAGACCTTTCAGAAGTTGGCTGACATGTAATGGAATTGATCTTCTTTCCATTTGAACGTGTTATTGAAATAAATACTCAAATCTTGACTACCGAGCCCGGCATGAAGGGGGCGGTGAATATCCCGACCTTGCAAGGCGCGCTGGCACGAATCGATAATGCGATCGCTTATAATGGCCTTGACGATGTATTTGAAATTGCCGCTAAGTACACTGCCAGTATCGCGCAAGGCCACGCACTGCCTGATGCGAACAAGCGTACCGGGCTTGCAGTCGGCTTGGAGTACCTTTCGCTCAATGATTATGAAATTACTTTAGATAATGATTTGATAGCAGATGCCGTTAGGGATTTGGTTGTCGGCGATATCAATGAGCATGATTTTGCCGATATTCTCTACTCTTGCTTCATCGCTTCTCAACACCAGGTTTAGCACCTGGAATGCCTGTCAAATCCGCCAGCTCGATTAGCCGTATTCATGACTAAGCGGCAGCGAAGTGTTCCAGGCTGATACATCATTAATGCCCGCCGGTCCCGGAGCGTCAGTTACCGGCTGCCATTGCTGTGAAGGATGTTGGCTTGGCCCCATGGGTAGTACTTTTGGTCGTCATGGTACTGTTCATGGGTCCTTGAAATAGGTAGGTGTTATCCTATTGATTCATATGGTCTTTCATCGTCTGTTGATAACTGAGTGGGAATGATCCCGCGTCCGGCATAGCCCGGCATCAAGTGGCAAGAAACACCCCGCAAGCCCGCGTAATTGCGGGCTTTCTTGTTTCCGGGTGCCGTGTTTCAGCAGTAATGGCATCAGGCTATAGCACACCTGCACTATGGCTAAGCCAGCCTCCTTCTCTCTAAGCTCTAGCCGTCATAACAAAAAATTTCTGCTAAACGTACAGGCAAGGTAAGAGCATGTCCGCGATTCATGGAAAGACGTTCAGGAACCGGGTTGGGTTGTGTCTGTTGGTTGGCGTGTTGGCCGGCTGTGCGAACTCTAACGATCTGATGGGCAATATGAACCCCTTCGGTGTCGGCGCGAAAAAGTACGATATGGATTACCTGAACACGACGCTCATTGCGGGTAAAACCACCAAGGCTCAGGTGCTGGAACTGTTTGGAAAACCAACAAGGGGCGGGTCCGATTTGAGCGCGCAGAGCAAGTGGACCTATGAAAAGCGTGAGGAGGGGGTCGAGAAGTATCTGAACATGGCCCATGGCTATGTGGCGCCGGAAGTCGGTCAGACGTTGAGTGATGCCCAGGGGCAGGTGTTCAAGGCACAAGGCGCCTTGAATGACGCGGGTAGCGTCGTCGGTGGCACACCCGCCAGGCAGGGCCTTATCCTGGATATCTTTTTCGATAACGACGTGGTTCAGGCATTCAGCGTGATCTAACGGCGCCACGTGACTCGCCTTTCGATTTTCTGTAGCAGCGGACCTGGCCGCGTCATAACCGCCGCGTAGTGTCAGGCATACCGCATTCACTGCCGACGCGGCCAGGTCCGCTGCTACAAGGCCGTGGAACGCCGGGCCAAGCGGGGATTATTTGCGAACCCCTCTGCTCATCCGGCCTACTTCACGTTCGGCGCTGCGATAACTTCGAAAGCTGAAAATCAGGGGCTCCCATGAGTCGGGATCAACCCCGGCGCCGTCTGCCAACGCGATAGATTCGTGCACGTGCATGGCCTCGACGCGTGCGGCAACGACCACGAAGCCTTCAGGCGCTTCATCAATCAGCATCGTACTTTCCACCACGGCTTCCATCTGGATCGGGCATTCGCTGATTCGGCCCGGGCGCACGCCTGTCGACGCGGTGCGGTTGAGCTCAGCGGCGTGCCACTTGTCTGGTTCGAAGCGAAACTGCCCGGCCTTGTGTTCCGGTACCTCAGGCATTCCTGTCAGCCCTGAAAGCCTTTCGACCTGCTGCCACATGGAGGCGCTTGGAAGGTTGATGGTCAATTCGGGGAGGCGTCGCAAGTTGGCGACGGTCCTGGAAGCCGCACCCATGCCCAGCACAATCCGGTTGCGCAGTGACCATGTCGACGACATGGGCGCAATGTTTTCCGAGCCGTCTTCATTGAGCGTTACCAGCAGGGCAACGCAGCTGCCGTAGTACATGCTTCTCGGGGTCACTTCTAGGGTTGTCAAAACACCGGTTCCTCGACATGAAAAAGAAGGCTGCAGGTGTGCGCCCCGGGACCTCGGGCGCATGCCAGGACGATGCCCGCCGCCTCATGGTGCTCTTTGCTCAGGTATTGATAAATGCCCCAGCGCGCAAGGTTGCATTGCACCGGACGCACGACAGCGACAGGCCCGGGGCGGCTAGCTGAGGAATTTCACTGCCGCAGCCGCCCGGGAGGGTACGTCAAGGCTGCGCAACAGCGAGGAGACATGGATGCGCACGGTAAACGGCGAGATCTTCAGTGCCCGGGCGATTTCCTTGTTGGTCATGCCTTGGGCGATGAGGCGCAACACTGACTGCTGGCGGGGGCTCAGTGCATGGGTGGCCAGCGGGCATAGCCCTGATGGCGGGTTCTTGACCAGCACTTCACCGTTGCGGATGGCCAGCAGCGCCTGCATGAATTCGCCCGGCGACGTGTTCTTGCTGATGAAACCGTTGATGCCGTGGCCCATCACCTGGTGGATCAGCTCGCTGTCTTCGACCATAGACACCACGATGAGGGTAGTGCGCGGCAACTGTCGACGTAATTCACCCAGCTGGCTCATGCAGGTCAAACCAGGGAAGCGCAGGTCGAGCAGCAAGGTGTCGACCTGGGCTCCGGTCAATGCGAGTGCGCAAACGGCATCGAAGTCGCCCGCTTCCTCTGTCGCCGCCTCGGGCACAAGCCTCTGCACGGTGTGGACCAGGGCCTGGCGAAACATGGGGTGGTCGTCGGCAACGATGATCCGGCATGACATGGCGTGTCCTCCCTGGCCTGTTCCGAGGCAGGGTACGTCAACGACCCGCCGGATAGTATCGGTGGTGTGTGACGGTCAGTTGCGCCGAGACACTGCGGACCGCCAGCCGGCGTCGCTTACTGCTTGGTACATTGGGCACCCATCCCCATGCCCATCGACCCCAGCGCAACCATCGCACCGCTCGGCAGCTCGCATGAATATTCAGCGGTCGCAGTGTTGGCGGTGAAGTAGGTGGTACTGCTGTCGTCGCGCACGTTCGAGATCTTCGTGACGGGCTTGCCGATGCTGGTCTGGGCGCGGCTCTTGAGGTCATCTGGTGTTGGCTTCATGACCTGGCAGCCGGCAAGCCCGAGTGTCGATGAGGCCAGTATTATCAGCGTGATCGATGTGCAGCGTAGGTTCATTAGATCCTTCCTGGGTCGTGGTGGCGAGGGTCGTGACTTGGGCGGATGAGCGGCCCCGACGAAGACCCTCGGTTTGACGGCATTTAATGTCGAAGGGCCGTGAGCATCAATTAGGGCAGATGGGCTAATGGCTCTTTGCCTGACAGCGGTGGCAATCGCCTCCAGCCCAAGGCGGGAAACGCTGCGGGGGCCAGCCCCGCAGCGGCTGCTGTCATGGGGTCCACTTGAGCCCGACCATCTTCAGGCCCTTGGCCAACTCATTGACGCTGTCGAACCGCCGGTCATGCAGGAACGACCATTGGGGGCGTTGGATGTAATAGTGCACACCGTCCCGCTTGATCGGTGTACGCACCAGGACGCCTTCACGGCTGCGGTGCACGATGTCCATGGTGGTGGCGTCGATCGCGAACATCCCCGGGTTGGGCAGGCGCGCCTCGAAGCTCGGGGCGACGGAGGGCGTCGGGACTTTGCCGCCGTAATACACCAGGTCACTCTTGACGCGGCGATCACTCCCCATCAGCCCCCCTGATTCAACCGCGCCGGGGTCCGGCTTGAGACCCTGGAAGCCGCCGGGGGCGGGGTCCTGAATGCGTAGCCCGATGGCGCCTTCCAGTTCGGCGACACCCGCGATGCCCTCATAGGTGTTGGCGTGTGCACTGCCAACCAGGGCAACCCAGTTACCCCCGTTTCGAATCCGTTGTTCGGCACGGATGACCTTGTTGGCGTAGAAGTTCATCATCTTGATGCGTGGGTTGAAAACGCCGCGCGCTTCGAGGCCGCCCATGTAATAACTGGGCAGGCAGTCAATGGCCTGGATGCGTACGTGATGCTTGGCCGCGGCCTGCACCACGGCCGTGAAGTTGTAACGGCCGCTGGGGTCGGTCAGGTGCCCCTCGTCCAGGCCGCCCAGGTATGTGCTCAGCTGATCCGACATCTTTCCGGTGCGGGCAAAGGCCTCCAGGTCGGCCTGGTGGAAATCAGTGAACAGGTGCTCCATGTACAGGGTGCGTACATCCTGACTGGCCAGCAGCTCCATGTTCTCGATCAGGAATCGCTTGCTGGCGATGCAGTTATGGGCCTCGCCGATCACGATGCCGGGGGACTCAGTCAGCAGGTGGGTGATGATCTCCCTTTCGCTGGCGTTTTCCGCAAGGGTCGGTATCTGAGGGCGTGGAGGTAGGTCGATGGCCTTGAAGAAGGCCTGGGCGTCGGCCGCCAGTTTTTCGCGCGAATTGATAGCGACACCGGCCGCTTCTGCTTCGCTGCCCAGGTTGTGGTAGCCCTCCATGATCTTGCGGGACTTCCAGGCGTCCGATGCTGCTTCCTTGAGGGCCGCGCGGTGTGCCTTGGGCACTTCGTAGGGGTATTCGGGGATCAGGGCGGCCGCCTCGGTAGACCGGGCCCCCATTCCCCATGGCAATTTGCCGAAGAATTTGCCGCCGCCCTTGAGCGAACCGGGGGCGAGGGGCGTCCAGGTGCCTTCGGGGGTCAGCCGTACCGGCACGTTCTTGTAAAACGAGAACGGGTTCGCCGGGTCGACGATGACCCAGGTGTTCATCTCCTTGACGAAGCGTACCTGATAGGTCAGCCCTTGGATCTCGACGCAGGTATCGCCCTGGGCATTGAACTGGATGCCGCGCAGCTTGCCCTCCACCGCGAGGTCGGGGGCGCCCGCCAGAACTTCGTTGGTTTCGAACGGCTTGAGCAGCACGTCCTCAGCGGTCGGCTTCAGTGGGGTGGGCAAACTGGCCTCGACTTTGGTCGCCGTTACTGCGCCTTCCAGCGGCTTGAGCTCAGCGACTGCGGCGCCGGCCTCGGTGACCAGGAAGGCGCCGTTGAACAGCACGTCGATGCCGTTGAGGACGGCCCCCAGGATGCCCGCCTTGCGTTCGGCCGTGGTGTGCGCGTGCACGGCCTGGTCGATGTTGAGCCCCATGTCGGCCAGGCTGGCGCCCACCAGTGCCAGAGAAACCGGCCAGTCGACCGCGGCCATGCCGCCAAAGGTCTTGCCAAAGGTGTCCAGGTAACCGATCCACATCTGCTTGCGGATCTGGGCGTTGGAAACCAGGCAGTGGTCCGCGTCGGCATGCATGCGTGTGCGCATGGCGGCGGCCAGGTAGGTGAAGGCGTCCTGGGTCAGCGCCTTGTCCTGGGTATTGACGGGCTTGGCATGGTTGCCCCAGCCGTACACCAGCAAGTCCAGCAAATGATTCACGCCCTGGCTGTCGTCGTCGGACTCACCTTGGGATTGCTTGGAAAAATGGCTCAGGAACCGTGCACGGTTCTCTGCCTGGTTGGTTTCGTTGATGACCCACCAGTACAGGTCCCGCCAGGTCTCGAACACATGGAAAGCGACGGTATCGCCGGGCACGTACAGGTATTGGTAGCCGTCGGGGGCAACGATGCGCAGGATATCCGTGGCCACGTGGCCGCCGATGTCGAAGGCGCAGACCTTCAGGCCGTGGCGGGTATCTGCCTTGCCCTCGCTGGTCAGGGTATCCAACGTCACTGGCCAGGAGATATCGCCGGCGACGGCGTGCACCACGACGTGAAACTCGTTGAGCGTCAGGTGCTTGGCGTCCAGTGCCTGAAGTGCCCTGGCCAGGTAGTTGGCTTTTGCCAGGGTGCGGTAGTTGCCGGTGTTGTGTTGCCAGAAACTATCCAGCTGGCGGCCGTAGCGGGATTTGAAATCCATGGCCCAGAAGCTGTTCAGGACATCGGCGGGCAGCAGCCGTACTTCGGTTTTTTCGTCGTGGATCCCGCCATGGGGCCCGCAGTCATAGAACCCGGCCATCTGCTGCAGGTTATCGGCGTTGTCCTGATCGGTGGGGTAGAACCGGTGCATGACCAGTTGCGGCAGGGTCAGTGATTCGCGGGGCCAACCACGGTGCTCCCAGCCGGTGAAGGTCCTGGGGCTGGCGTGGGCATTGTCCCAACGGTGGAACCAAACATGGTCGGGCTCCAGGTGCCCTTGGCCGTGTTGTTGCAAAATGGACTGGCTGATGCTGCGTGCCTGCTCGCGTAGGTCCGGGCACTGCGGCGCCAGGGACCGGGCAAGCGCCTTGAGCGCTTCTCGGGCGGCGGATGTATCGACCGAATCAGTCATTGGCTCGCTCCTGATGGTAGGTGAGCGAGTAAGGTGGCAGCCGCCATGAGCGCGCGGTGGTAGCTATATAGCGGAGTAGTTTTTCAAACTGTTTCAGCGGCGGGAACCGGGCCGGACGCGGGTGTATGGTGTGAGCCCTTTTCTCATGGCCAGGTGTTCGGCATGTCCTTTTCCCGTCGGCAAATACTCGTGGGCCTCAGCGGGTTGGCGGTGGTCGGCGTCGCGGCGGGCACCGGGACCCGCTACTGGTTGGGGCGGCGTGGCGATCAGGCGGTCGCCGACTATGAGCTGATAGCCGCGCCCCTGGATATTGAACTGGTCCCCGGTGTTGCCACGCCGGCCTGGGCATTCGGTGGCTCGGTCCCTGGCGCCGAACTGCGGGTGCGCCAAGGCCAATGGTTGCGCGTGCGCTTCATCAACCGCTTGCCGGTGCCCACCACGATTCACTGGCATGGCATCCGCCTGCCGCTGGAGATGGATGGCGTGCCCCACGTCTCCCAGTTGCCGGTACTCCCGGGGGAATATTTCGATTATCGGTTCCGGGTGCCCGATGCGGGCAGCTTCTGGTACCACCCCCACCTGGCCAGTGCGGAGCAACTGGGACGCGGGTTGGTGGGGCCGTTGATCGTTGAAGAGCGAGCGCCCAGCGGTTTCAGCCACGAGGCTACCCTGTGCCTGAAGAATTGGCATGTGGACGAGCAAGGTGCGTTCCTGCCGTTCAGCGTGCCGCGGGAAGCGGCGCGCAATGGCACCCTGGGGCGCCTGTCGACGATCAATGGCGTGCCCCAGGGAACCGTGGATTTGCCTGCGGGGCAGATCGTTCGGGTGCGCCTGCTCAATGTCGACAACAGCGCCACGTACCGTGTGAACTTCCGGGGCGCCCCCCAGGCTCGGTTGTATGCCCTGGACGGCAACCCCATCGAGCCCCGCGACTTCGGCAAGGAATATTGGCTGGGGCCCGGCATGCGCGCTTGCGTGGCGGTGAAGATGCCAGCGGCTGGCGCGCAGATTGCCTTGCGCGACGGCCCGGTGCGCCTGGGTACCCTGCGGTCGGTGGCCAGCAGCCTGCCCGCCGGCGACTGGCCTGCGGCGCTGCCCCCCAACCCGGTGGCCGAGCCGGACCTGGCCCGCGCGGAAAAACTGCTTTTCAACTTCGAATGGGTGGGCTCGCTGTCAGTTGCAGGGGATAATGGCCGCCCGCCCAGCTTCTGGCAGATCAACGGCCAGGCTTGGGACATCACCGACAAGACCTGCGCCGACCGGCCCATCGCCCGGCTGGCGCTGGGCAAGAGCTATATTTTCGAATTGAAGAACATGAGCCAGTATCAGCACCCGATCCACTTGCACGGCATGACTTTCAAGGTGCTGGGTTCCAGCCACCGCAAGGTCGTGCCGTATTTCACCGACACCTACCTGCTGGGCCGCAACGAGCGCGCCCAGGTGGCCCTGGTGGCGGATAACCCCGGGGTGTGGATGTTTCATTGCCATGTGGTGGACCACATGGAAACCGGCCTGATGGCTGCGATCGAGGTGGTGTGAAAATGCGTCAACCGCAGATCATCGACCGCAGCCGCGACCAGCACTTCATGCGCGAGGCCCTGGCCCTGGCGGCCCAGGGCGCGGCCATGGGCGAGGTGCCGGTGGGCGCCGTGCTGGTGCACGACGGTGAAATCATCGGGCGAGGCTTCAACTGCCCGATCAGTGGCAGCGACCCCAGCGCCCACGCCGAAATGGTCGCCATTCGCGCGGCGGCCCAGGCGGTGAGCAATTATCGCCTACCGGGTAGTACCCTGTATGTGACGCTGGAGCCGTGCAGCATGTGCGCGGGGCTGATCGTGCATTCGCGGGTCAGCCGCGTGGTGTACGGCGCCTTGGAGCCGAAGGCAGGGGTGGCGCAGAGCCAGGGGCAGTTCTTTACCCAGGGGTTTCTCAACCATCGGGTACTGATCGAGGGTGGAGTATTGGCCGAGGAGTGCGGGGCAATACTCAGCGCGTTCTTCAAAGCGCGCAGGGCCAAGGGCTAGCGGAGGAGCAAAGATTGGGAATGGAAGCTGGCCGCCAGCTCCCGCGCCAAAGCTAGAGCGAAGGATTGTCCTGCGCCGGCTTGTCCTTGTTCACCCCAGGCGTGTGCAGGTTGCTTTCGGCCACCTGACCGCCTTCCAGTTGCGGCTGGGTTACCCAGGTCAGAATGTCGTAGTAACGACGGATGTTGGCGACGAAATGCACCGGCTCACCGCCGCGGGCGTAGCCGTAGCGGGTCTTGCTGTACCACTGTTTCTGCGAGAGGCGTGGCAGCATTTTCTTCACGTCCAGCCACTTGTTGGGGTCCAGGCCCTCGTTCTTCGCCAGGGTGCGGGCGTCTTCCAGGTGGCCGCTGCCGACGTTGTAGGCCGCCAGGGCGAACCAGGTGCGGTCCGGTTCGGTGATCTTGTCGTCGAGCTGATCGCGGACCACGGCGAAATACTTGGCGCCGCCTTCAATGCTCTGTTTCGGGTCCAGGCGGTTGGACACGCCCATGGCCTGGGCAGTGTTCTGGGTCAGCATCATCAGCCCGCGCACCCCGGTCTTGGACGTCACGTCCGCCTGCCACATGGACTCCTGGTAGCCGATGGCGGCCAGGAGGCGCCAGTCCACCTGTTCGTTCTTCGCCGAGGCGTGGAAGTTTTTCTCGAAGTGCGGCAGGCGTTGCTGCAGGTGTTGGGCGAAGGTGTAGGCGCCCACGTAGCCGAGCACGTCCACGTGGCCGTAGTAGCGGTCTTTCAGCCGCTGCAGGGTGCCGTTCTTCTGCACTTTGTCCAGGTAGCTGTTGATTTCGTTGAGCAGGCTGTTGTCTTCGCCCGCCGCCACGGCCCAACGCTGTTGCTGGGCGTCGCCGAGGTCGAAGGCCACCCGTACGTTGGGGAAGTAGACCTGGTTCATCGCCAGCTCGTTGGAGTCCACCAACGTCAGATCGATCTGACCTTCATCCACCATGCGCAGCAGGTCAACGACTTCGACCGCGTCGGACTCTTCGTATTGGATGGCGGGATTCTGCTTTTTCAACTCGGCCAACTGTGCCGCGTGGCTGCTACCCTTGAGCACCATGATCTTCTTGCCGACCAGGTCGGCGGCATCGGTGGGGCGGGATTGGCCGTTGCGGTAGATGACCTGCGGGGTCACTTCAAGGTAGGGGTGGGAAAAACGCACCTGCGCCTTGCGCTGGTCATCGCTGACCAGGCCGGCGGCGGCCAGCACCGGGCCGTTGGGTTTGCCTACCTGGTTGAACAGATCGTCGAGGTTGTCGGCGGTCTCGATCTTCAGCTGCACCCCCAGGTCATCGGCGAAGCGCTTGACCAATTCGTACTCGAAACCGGTTTCGCCGTTGCGATCCTGGAAGTAGGTAGCGGGGCTGTTGCGGGTTATCACGCGCAATACCCCGTCCTCCTTGACTCGCTCGAGCGTGCTGGGTTTGTCGACGCAGCCGCTGAGCAACAGGAGTAGACCGGTAGCGATCAGCCATTTGGCATAACGCGGGCGTGAGGCAGTCTTTGAATGCATGGGTGCAGTATACGCAAAGCGGGTCGGGCGCCATATCTCGACAGCATCGCGCGAGTCTGCTAGGCAATTTGCGCAAGCGCGGGTTCGTATTCCCGGTCTCCACGCAGGCACGTTGCCAGGCGCTCTGGAGGTCGGAAATATTTGACTCTGGAGACAGGATATGCCCTCCGACGCCCGGCTTGCGCCGTCAGTAGCGTTTTGGGTGCCTGCGGCGGCGGTTTAGGCTAGAATGCACGGCCTCTAAGCACACCCCTTCCTGAGGCTGTCCCGACGATGTTGATCCTGCGCGGCGCTCCTGCCCTTTCTGCCTTTCGCCACGGTAAATTACTCGAGCAACTGAGCCAGAAAGTCCCCGCTGTTAGTGGCTTGTACGCTGAATTTGCCCACTTCGCCGAAGTGTCCGGTGAACTGTCCGCTGACGAGCAGCAAGTCCTTGCTCGTCTTCTCAAGTACGGCCCGAGCGTGCCGGTACAGGAGCCCAACGGCCGCCTGTTCCTGGTCATGCCGCGCTTCGGCACCATTTCGCCATGGTCGAGCAAGGCCAGCGATATCGCCCATAACTGCGGCCTGGGCAATGTCCAGCGCCTGGAACGTGGTATTGCCTTTTATGTTGCCGGTGAACTCAGCGACGACGACGCTCAGGTAGTCGCCGGCCTGCTGCACGACCGCATGACCCAGGTGGTGCTGAGCAAGCTGGAAGAGGCCGCCGGCCTGTTCAGCCACGCCGAGCCCAAGCCACTGACCGCGGTGGACGTGCTGGGCGGCGGCCGCGCCGCGCTGGAAAAGGCCAACGTCGAGCTGGGCCTGGCGCTGGCCGAAGACGAGATCGACTACCTGGTCAAGAGCTTCGAAGGCCTGGGGCGCAACCCCCATGACATCGAACTGATGATGTTCGCCCAGGCCAACTCCGAGCATTGCCGTCACAAGATTTTCAACGCCAGTTGGGACATCGACGGCCAGAGCCAGGAAAAAAGCCTGTTCGGCATGATCAAGAACACCTACCAGATGCACAGCGAAGGCGTGTTGTCGGCTTACAAGGACAACGCCTCTGTCATCGTCGGTAGCGTGGCCGGCCGTTTCTTCCCGAACCCCGAGACCCGCCAGTACGGCGCGGTGCAGGAGCCGGTGCACATCCTGATGAAGGTGGAAACCCACAACCACCCGACCGCCATCGCGCCATTCCCTGGGGCCTCCACCGGTTCTGGCGGCGAGATCCGCGACGAAGGGGCTACCGGCCGCGGTGCCAAGCCCAAGGCCGGCCTCACCGGTTTCACCGTATCGAACCTGAACATCCCGGGCTTCGAACAGCCCTGGGAAAAGGCCTACGGCAAACCCGAGCGCATCGTTACCCCGCTGGACATCATGATCGATGGCCCGCTGGGCGGCGCCGCGTTCAACAACGAATTCGGTCGCCCGGCCCTGACCGGCTACTTCCGGACCTTCGAGCAGGCCATCGACACCCCGCACGGTGAAGAAGTGCGCGGTTACCACAAGCCGATCATGCTCGCAGGCGGCATGGGCAACATCCGCGCCGAACACGTGCAGAAAGGCGAGATCACCGTCGGCTCCAAGCTGATCGTGCTCGGCGGCCCGGCCATGCTCATCGGCCTGGGCGGCGGCGCTGCTTCCTCCATGGCCACCGGCACCAGCTCGGCCGACCTGGACTTTGCCTCGGTACAGCGCGAAAACCCGGAAATGGAACGCCGCTGCCAGGAGGTCATCGACCGCTGCTGGCAGCTGGGTGACAAGAACCCCATCAGCTTCATCCACGACGTGGGCGCGGGCGGTCTGTCCAACGCCTTCCCGGAACTGGTGAACGATGGTGGCCGTGGCGGCCGCTTCGAGCTGCGCAACGTGCCCAACGACGAACCGGGCATGGCGCCGCTGGAAATCTGGAGCAACGAATCCCAGGAACGCTACGTGCTGGCCGTCGACGCTGCCGACTTCGAGCGCTTCCAGGCTATCTGCGAACGTGAGCGCTGCCCGTTCGCGGTCGTCGGCGAGGCCACTGCCGAGCCACAACTGACCGTGACCGACAGCCACTTCGGCAACAACGCCGTGGACATGCCACTGGAAGTGCTGCTGGGCAAGGCCCCGCGCATGCACCGTTCGGCCGTGCGCGAAAGCGAGCTGGGCGATGCCTTCGACCCGGCCCAGCTCGACCTGGGCGAGTCCATCGAGCGCGTGCTGCACCACCCGGCCGTGGCCAGCAAGAGCTTCCTGATCACCATCGGCGACCGCACCATCACCGGCCTGGTCAACCGCGACCAGATGGTTGGCCCGTGGCAGGTTCCGGTAGCCGACGTCGCCGTCACCGCCACCAGCTTCGACGTGTACACCGGTGAAGCCATGGCCATGGGCGAGCGCACGCCGCTGGCGCTGCTCGATGCCCCGGCATCGGCGCGCATGGCGGTGGGTGAGACGCTGACCAACATCGCCGCTTCGTCCATCGCGAAAATCTCCGACATCAAGCTGTCGGCCAACTGGATGTCCGCCGCGGGCCACCCAGGTGAAGACGCGCGCCTGTACGACGCGGTCAAGGCCGTGGGCATGGAACTGTGCCCCGAGCTGGGCCTGACCATTCCGGTGGGCAAGGACTCCATGTCCATGAAGACCCGCTGGAGCGACGAAGGCGCCGAGAAGAGCGTGACCTCGCCGATGTCGCTGATCATCACCGGCTTCGCCCCGGTGGTCGATATTCGCAAGACCCTGACCCCGCAACTGCGCATGGACAAGGGCCTGACCGATTTGGTGTTGATCGACCTGGGCCGTGGCCAGAACCGCATGGGCGCCTCGATCCTGGCCCAGGCCCACGCCAAGCTGGCCAAGGCTGCCCCGGACGTCGACGATCCGGAAGACCTGAAGGCGTTCTTCGCCGTGATCCAGGGCCTGAACGCCGACGGCCATCTGCTGGCCTACCACGACCGTTCCGATGGCGGCCTGCTGACCACCGTGATGGAAATGGCCTTTGCCGGCCACTGTGGCCTGGACCTGCAACTGGACACCCTGGCCCATGGCCGGGACGAGATCAACGCCATCCTCTTCAACGAAGAGCTGGGCGCCGTGATTCAGGTTCGCCAGGACGCCACCGCCGACATCCTCGCGCAGTTCAGCGCTGCCGGCCTGGGCGACTGTGTGGCCGTGATCGGCCAGCCAGTGAACAATGGCCACGTGAGCATCAGCTTCAATGGCGATGTGCTGTTCGAGGGCGACCGCCGGCTGCTGCAGCGCCAGTGGGCCGAGACCAGCTACCAGATCCAGCGCCTGCGCGACAACGCCGAGTGCGCGGACCAGGAGTTCGACGCCCTGCTGGAAGAAGACAACCCGGGCCTGAGCGTCAAGCTGGGCTTCGACGTCAACGACAACATCAGTGCGCCGTACATCAAGAAAGGCGTTCGTCCCCAGGTTGCCGTGCTGCGCGAGCAGGGCGTCAACGGCCAGGTGGAAATGGCTGCCGCGTTCGACCGCGCCGGCTTCAATGCCATCGACGTGCACATGAGCGATATCCTCGCGGGCCGCGTCGACCTGAACGAGTTCAAGGGCCTGGTGGCCTGTGGTGGCTTCAGCTACGGCGACGTGCTGGGTGCGGGCGAAGGCTGGGCCAAGTCGGCGCTGTTCAACGCCCGTGCCCGTGATGCGTTCCAGCAGTACTTCGAACGCAACGACACGTTCACCCTGGGTGTGTGCAACGGTTGCCAGATGATGTCCAACCTGCATGAGCTGATCCCGGGCACCGAGTTCTGGCCACACTTCGTGCGCAACCGCTCCGAGCAGTTCGAAGCGCGCGTGGCGATGGTCGAGGTGCAGAAGTCCAACTCGGTGTTCCTGCAGGGCATGGCCGGTTCGCGCATGCCGATCGCCATAGCCCACGGCGAAGGCCATGCGGAGTTCGCCAACGAGCAGGCGCTGATCGAAGCTGATGTCTCGGGTTGCGTGGCACTGCGTTTCGTCGACAACCACGGCAAGGTCACCGAAGCCTACCCGGCCAACCCGAACGGCTCGCCGCGCGGGATTACCGGCCTGACCAGCCGCGACGGGCGCGTCACCATCATGATGCCGCACCCTGAGCGTGTGTTCCGTGCCGTGCAGAACTCGTGGCGTCCGGATGACTGGAACGAAGACGCGGCGTGGATGCGCATGTTCCGCAACGCGCGCGTCTGGGTGAACTGAGGCCGTGTACAAGCTCGCCTTCTTCGTCCCGCCCAGCCATGTGGAGGCTGTCAAGGACGCCGTGTTTGCCGCCGGTGGCGGCCGCATCGGCGACTACGACAGTTGCGCATGGCAGGCCCTGGGCCAGGGGCAGTTCCGCCCCAGGGACGGTGCAACGCCGTTCCTGGGGCAGAGCGGACAACTGGAACGGGTAGAGGAGTGGAAGGTCGAGCTGGTGGTGGCTGATGATTTGATCGAAGCAGTGGTGGCGGCGCTCAAGCGCAGCCACCCCTACGAGACGCCCGCCTACGAAGCCTGGCGCCTCGCCGATATCTGAACCTGCACCTGAAGCAGCGGCCGTGTGGCGGCCACTGCGCCATCGTCAGGTCAGCCTTCCTTGTGCTTTATTCCCCCTTGCAATGTCTGCTCCCGATCATGGCCCTTGGTGCGAATCAGCCCCAGGTCCGAGGTCTGGTCCTTGCTGTCCTGTGGACCAGTGAAGGCATTGAGCAGGTTCTGGGTCATTTCCTCCGGCACGATCGATAGTTTTCCTTCAATGCCGAACACGTGATCGCTGCCGCTCAGGCTGCGGGTGTTGACTGCGCTGCTCCCCAGGTCGACCTGGCCGCGGGCGCTGGCCAGCAGGGCGCCATTGAGTTGCGTGTTGCCTTCGACGGCCAGGGCGATGCCTTCGCGGCCGTTGAGCACGGTCTGGGCGCTAGCGGTATCGCGGGCGGTCTTGCTCACGTCCAGATGCAGGGTAGGGGCGAAGCCCGGGTCGGCTTTCTGGATGCCTTTGGCGACGTTGGTCGGAATCTTGCCGGCCGCCGGCCCGGCCAGGGCGCTGGCGCCGTTGAGCAGGCCCTGCGGGTTCTGGTCGGCGTTGAGCCGGGCGTCCACTGCCACTTTGTAGCCGTTGACCTGGTCCTGGCGGGTTTCCACCACCAGGTCGCCGGCGACGGTGCCCTTGATGGTGTCGGCGTGCACTTGCACGCCGCTCAGCAAGGCATCGCGCCGGGTATCGAGTTGCAGCGATTCGCTCCGCAACGAGCTATTGGCGTGGGTGGTGCTCGCTAACTTGTCCAGCCCCAGGGTGACGCGGCCGTGAATGGCGCTGTTGCCCTTGGTGGATTCGGTGGCGGTGGCGCCGTTGAGGCTCAGGCCCACGCCCACGCTGCGGTTGTCGCGCTTTTCCTCGGACGTGGCCGCAGTAATGGCCAGGCCGCCTTTGCTGGCGTCCAGCACCAGGCGCTTGGCGTCCAGCGTCAGGCCCTTGATCTCGATGGCCTTATCGTCGCTGGCGCCCGCCGCGACCTGCACCGGGCCCGCTACCTGCCAGTGCGACCCTGTGGCGGTTGTGCTCTGCTCATCGGTGCGCGCAAGCTCCAGGCTTGCCCCCACGCCGCCGCCCTTGGCGCCCGACGGCGCCTTGCCGGCCACGCTCAGTTGCACACCGCCGCCATAGACACTGCCACTGGCCTGGTGGGTGTCGGTGGTGGCGCTGACCTGCGCGCGCCCGCCGGCCTTGATATCGACACTGGCAACCTGCTGTTCAGCACTGCCCACGGCGGTGCCCTCCATCAGCACCTGCTTGCCGGCGCCAATGCTTACCGCCCCCGGGGTGTTTATCCGTGCACCATGGCCCTGGCTGTCGGTGGTGCTGGCTGTGGTGTATTTGCCAATCACGCTGCCCCCGCCGCTCTTGCCGATGTCGGCGCCGCTGCCCACCTTGGCCCATGATGAACCGTTGAGGGTGGTTTCCTGAATGCTTTGCTGATCCCGTGCCTGTTCCAGCGCCACGGTGCCGCCGGCCTTGAGGCTGATGTCGCCCGCCGTGCTATTGAAGCGGCTGCCCTCGTAGCGGCCGTCAGTGCCCAGTTGTACCTGGATACCGGCCTTGCCTTCGATCAGGCTCGGCACGGTCGTCTGCTGGTGAGCCTGTTTGTCGATGGAGCCACCACTGCCAACCACTTTCACGTTGAGGTCAGCCCCGGTGTTGGTGTCGAGCCGGGTGCGAACATCCACATCCAGACGCTTGAGGCTGTCGCTGGTGCGAGTCACCGCAGCCGCCTGGTCATGGTTGCCGGCGGTGATGAGTACCTTGCCCTCGGTGGCCTGGTAATGGGTGCCGACGTCTTTCAGGCGCTCAGCCACCTCGACCTGCACCTCGGTGCCGCTGATCTTCGCCACCTTGGCGGTTTCGTCCACCTTGACGCTGTCGCGTTGCAGGTGGCTGACCATCAGGTCGGCGCCCAGGCTGGGGGCGTACAGGTTGTCTTCCACGGCCTGGTTCTGGAAGCGGCTCTGGTCCTCGCCCTTCACCACTTTTTCGATTGGCCGGGTGATGTCGGTGTATTCAACGCTGGCACCGAGCGAGCCGCGGGTGGTCTGGCGGTGTTCTTCGGTGGTCACCTTGTCGGTTACCGCCAGGTGGCTGGCCTGCTGGAACGCCAGTCGGGTCTTGCCCTTGCTGGCCATCGAGGTTCCCTCATGGGTGAGTGTGTCGCCTTTGAGGGACTGGGTGCCATTGCTGGTCATGACGGTACCGACAGCGCTCGTTTCGTCACGCGTCAGGGCCGTTTTCGAATAGCCGCCGTCGAAGCTGCTGCCGGCGCGATCCATCCCGCCGGTCACCCGCAATGCGCCATCGCCGACGGTGGTGGTGCTGGCTTCATGTTTCGTGGCCTGGCCGGCAAGAAACTGTTGGACGGGGGCCTCGACGTGCGTGCCGGTTTCGCTGTGCACCTTGCCGGCAATCACCTTGACGATGCCGTCGCTTTTCAGGTTGACCGTGTCGCCCTTGATTTCCGCGCCCAGCGGCGTGCGGGTGGCGCGGTCGCTTTCGGTGTTTTCCACCTTGTAGCCAACCTCGGCGTAGTACTGCTTGCTGCTGTCCTTGCCATCGCCCGCCAGCTTGGTTTCACCGGCATCAACGGCAAAGCCTTGTTGGCGCGCCTGGCGGTTGTGCTGCTCGGTTTCAATGGCGGGGTGCAGCTCGATGCCCTTGGGCGCCGTGACGTTCAGCGAGCCTTTGGCCTCGAGGCGCGAACCGGTCAGCACGGCCTTGTCGACCACTTCAACACGCAGGTTGGACGCCGACTGCATCTCGCTGCCTTTCTGGTTCACCTGGGTGCTGTTGTCGTTGGCGGTCTTGCCGAAGAAGAAACCGCCCGCCAGGTCACCACGGTAGTCGGCCTTGCGCTGCGTACCGGTCAGTGCCTGGCTGTCCAGGGTCGCTGACCCCGCGGTGCGCAGTGTCCCGTCGCCCTGGCTGTGCAGGCGGCTGCCAACGATGGTCACGTCACCGACGCTGTCGACGTTGACGACGCCCCCCTCCAGCACGGTGGGGCGCAGGGTCTGGTGGGTGTCGGTGGTATTGCTGTCGCCGCGCCACAGGTGCTTGCGGTGGCGCACGGTTTCGAACACCTCCCTGCTGTCCACCAGCGCTTCAACCGTGGTGGTGCCTTTGCTTTCCAGGGTCAGGGTTTTGCCGGCCTTGACGGTGGCGCCGCTCACATGTAGCGAGGTGCCGGCCGCCAGGCGCACGTCACCCGGTGTCTGCAGGTCGGTGGCCAGGTGCTCGCGGGTGGTCGTGGTGGTGCGCTTGGAGTACTCCTCGGTGGGGATGAACCAGGCTTTGCGGTCATGCTGCTCGTGGTCTCGGCTGACTTGCTCGCGGGTGCGGGTGTCCAGGCGCAATGCCTTGCCCGCCGTGATGTCGATGTTTTCGCCCTTGACCTTGACGGCGGTCAGGCGCATGTCAGCGCTGGTGGTCAGGTGCACATCGCCCTGGGCCGCGCTGACCACGCCCTCTCCCAGTTGCACGTTGCCCCGGGCATTGATGGCCACGCCTTCGCGGCCTACCAGGTGAGTGCCGGGCATCTTCACCCCGGCGCCTTCTGCGGTGCTGACGATGTTGATGCGCCCTGCGCGCATGGCCCCCAGCAGGTGAGCGTCGACGGGAGGAGCCGTCGCAGCGGCGGTGTGCAGCAGCGCACGGTCGGCATAGGCCAGGGTGTTGTGCCCCAAGGTGATGTCCAGTGCGTCGCGGCTGCTCAATACACCGCGGCCATCGATAACCGGGGTAATCAACTCCAGCGCCCCCTGGGGGTTGCTGATGCCTCCTTCACCGACCGCCAGTACCGCTTGGTCATGGCCGGCAGCCAGGCGTACGATACGGCCATCCTCCAGCTCCGGGATGCCCACCAGGAAAGTGGCGCGGTTGGTGTTGATGAAGCTGGCACCGTTGGCGCTGATGCCGTTGGGGTTGGCCAGGATGTAATCGGCACGCTGGCCGAATATCTCCTGGGCGCCATCGATGCGCGAGCTGCTCATGCCCGTCACTTCGAAGACGATGGCGCTGGCGGCCTGGCCCTGGAAGTGCCGGTTGGCCTCCAGCGCCGGCCCCAAGTGCGACTGTCCGCCTTGCAGGGCATTGTTGATGACCAGGCCCTGGGCGTCGACGTTGTAGTCACCGAAGCGGTTGTGTGACGTGCCCTGGGCATCGGGCCGGACGATGTCCACCGCAGGGATGCCCTGATGGTCGGCGACCACGGGCATGCCTGCCGGCCCGGCCACGGGCGTCACACCCTCGCTCAGGGCCGGCAGGCTGTAGCCCAGCAACGCGCTGGCAATGGCCCAGCCCAGGGGGTTGAGGGTAAAACGAAAGGCGTGCTGATTCACGTTGTTATCTCTTTTGTCGATGAGTCAGAAGTCCAGTTTCAGCTCCGTGTTCCAGAAGCCCGGCTCTGAGGGAGGGCCGTCCTTGATCACCATGGCATGGCGATATTCGAGTGTCAGTTCACCGCCTGGCCAGCCGAGGCGGGCGCCGCCGCTGAGGGCGGCCAGGGCGGGGTACTGTTGTTCGCGGATGTAGGTGCCCCAGCCGCGGCCGTAGTCCAGGCCCACCTGGGGCGTCAGCGTCAGGCCCTGGCCCAGCGGCAGGGTCACCCCCAGGTTATTGCGCCAGACCAGGGCGCTGCTGGCGGCAATGTTGCTGTCGCGAAAACCGCGCACGCTGTTGGGGCTGCTCAGCAGCGCCTGTTCGCTGGCGGGCAAGGGGTGGGGGCTGTACTGCGCCTCCAGGCTGCTGTCCCAGCGCCAGGGGTAGCCCTTGGCTGGCCATGCCCGGGTACGCATGACCGCCGCGCGCCAGCGCTGGTGCGGGCGGGCGGTTGCACTGAGCCAGGGCAGGCTGTGGTCGTAGCCCAGTTGCCCGCTCCACGTGGCCCGGCCCAGCCACAGCACGTTCAGGTCCAGGCTGGCACTGGTCAACTGGTCATCGGCGCGGGTGTAGTGGCGGCCCGCTATCCAGCGGTCCTGGTGCTTCTGGGTCAGGCGCAGGCCGGCGCCTATCAGGGTGTGCTGGTTGCGCCACAGGGTCCGGTTCAGGCGCAGGCTGTTGCTGGCGCCCCGGGCTTCGCTGCGGGTGCGGTTGACCGGCGCAAAGGCGATCTGCTGGCTGCGCGCCAGACTGGCGCCCAGGGTCCAGGGGCCATAAGGCACGCTGTAGTAAAGGCCCAGGCCCGTGGTATGACTGGGGTCGGCACCGGCGGTGCGGAACAGGCCCACCTGCAGCGAATCGTTGAGGTGCAGCGGGCTGTCATGGCTGACCACCAGGTTCACGCCATGGCGGCCGGTGAACCGGTCGCCGCCATTGCCGTATCGAACGCCCAGCCCCCAGCGAGCCTGGTGCCCGCGTGGTACCAGCAGGATCCGCGACCCTCCTGGCAGTTCACCCGGTGCTATCTGCGCCTGCAGGTCGATGCTGCGCAGGCGGTTGAGCTGGTCCAGGCCCTGCTCCAGGGCCGGCAGGTGCAACGGCCGGCCGAGCAAGTCGGGGAAAGCGTTCTTGAGCGACACCGGCAGGCTGTCATCACTCAGCTCGATGGACTCGACGAAACCTTCCTCCACCGTTATCTCCAGCGGTTCCCCGGCCACTGGCGGCCCGGCCGGGTAGGCGCGGGCGGCGATGTAGCCCCGTTGCACATAAGCGTGGGTGATGGCGGCGAGCACCTGGCGGATGGCGCCCACGTCCATGCACGGACGCAGGTGGGGCGTTACTTCCCGGGCCAGGGCCGGGTCGGCGATGAGGCGGTTGCCGCGCAAGCGCAGGCCGGGCAGAGACCAGCAGGCCACTTCGCGGTCCTCGGCCCTCGGCTGGGGCAGGGGCGGCGGCACCGGGGCCTGGCGTTGCAGTTGGCGCAGGCGCTCGTCACGTTCCAGGCCGTCGCGCTCGCGGCGCTGCTGGTCCAGCCAGCGCAGGGTTTCGTCCGCCTGCGCCGTGGAGGCCAGCAGGGTGCAGCAGGTCAGCAGGCGGAGAAGTGCGCGCATCTTGTTATTCTTCTGAGTGGGTAAAGACATCCGGTAAGGAAGAATTTACCTATTTACACACTCGTTCGAATTCAGATGCATCCAGGATTTATGTAGGACGAATCCGGAACTATCGTTCCATTTTGTTCAAGGCGCGAGGGAGTCGGCGGTATCCCTCAAGGGCGAATTTCAATCAGGGTACCGTCCTTGACCATGCTCCACAGCTCGCGCATGTCCTGGTTCTTCATGGCGATGCAGCCGTCGGTCCAGTCCAGGCTGTTGAAATACCACTCGGGGTAGTCCTCGCTGTCCGGGGTGCCGTGGATCATGATCATGCCACCTGCCGGGACGCCGGCATTGCGCGCGCGTGCCGCGTCGGTGGTGTTGGGGTAGGAAACGTGGATGGCCAGGTTGAAGCGGTCGCTGACCTTGCGCCAGTCCAGCCAGTAGAAGCCTTCGGGGGTGCGCATGTCACCCTCGTACTCCTTGGGCCCGCGCGGGCGCTTGCCCAGGGACACGCGGTAGGTCTTGAGCGGCTGGCCGTCACTGAGCAATTGCAACTGGTGCGCCGATTTGATCACCAGCACCTTGTCGACCACGGCGTTGGCGAGATTTCTCGGCACGCTGGGCGTCACGCCATGCACGGGGTCGATGACGTTGCCGGGTAATTGCGACACCGGCTTTTTCTCGATGGTGACGGTGAAGGCAGCCGAGGACACGGTGGCGAACGACAGACAGAAGAGGGCAAGCAACCAGCGCATTTAACGATCAATCCTGCAGGTAAACGCACCCCGCTTGCGCCGGTGCCGCGTGACACGGTCGGGTTCAGGTCTGCGCCAGCCCGTGCAGCGGCGGCAGATATTCATTGCGAACCGGGTAGTCGTGACCCTGGCGGTCGGCAAAGTAGCATTCTAAGGTACGGCTTACCGTGGGAAAAGCCAGCTCCGCCCAAGGGACTTCGTGCTGGGCAAACAGGCGTACCTCCAGGCTCTCCTCGCCGACGGCGAAATCCAGGTCGGCCAGTTCGGCGCGGAAGAACACGTGGACCTGGCTAATGTGCGGCAAGTCGAACAGCGTGTACAGCGCCAGTTGGCGCACGCGTGCGCACGCTTCTTCGTCGGTCTCGCGGGCGGCGGCCTGCTCCAGGGTCTCGCCATTTTCCATGAAGCCGGCCGGCAGGGTCCAGTAGCCGCGGCGCGGTTCGATGGCGCGCCGGCACAGCAAGATGCGATCGCCCCACACGGGCAGGCAACCGGCGACTATATTGGGGTTCTGGTAGTGAATGAATTCACAGTGCCCGCACACGTACCGCAGGCGGTTGTCGCCCTGGGGGATGAGCTGGCTGACCGGGTTGCCGCACTGGCTGCAGAATTTCATCTCGGGTTTCCTGTTCGCTGCGCCTATCTTGGCGCCAGCGGGCGCGTCGAGCAAGGGGGTTGGGCAGGGCGCGGGTTTGGTGCATGATTGCCCCAGGGCATCGAAAAGAGAGAGACCATGCTGGACGAGCTACTGCGTCGGATGAGCAGCCACAGGCCACGGACCCTGGAGACCGATCGTCGTTTTCCCGAGGCTGCCGTGCTGATGCCCATTACCCGCAGTGACGAGCCCGAGCTGGTGCTGACCCTGCGCGCCAAGGGTCTTTCCACTCACGGCGGCGAAGTGGCGTTCCCTGGTGGCCGCCGCGACCCCGAGGACCCGGACCTGGTCTTCACCGCCCTGCGCGAGGCTGAGGAGGAGATCGGCCTGCCGCCGGGCCTGGTCGAGGTGCTGGGGCCCTTGAGCCCGCTGGTGTCCAAGCATGGCCTGAAGGTCACGCCCTTCGTGGGCATCATTCCCGATTTCGTCGAATACCGCGCCAATGACGCCGAGATCGCCGCGGTGTTCAACGTGCCGCTGGCGTTCTTCCGCCAGGACCCGCGCGAACATACCCACCGTATCGATTACCAGGGCCGCAGTTGGTACGTGCCCAGCTATCGTTTTGGCGAGTACAAGATCTGG
Source organism: Pseudomonas eucalypticola (assembly GCF_013374995.1). NCBI lineage: Bacteria > Pseudomonadati > Pseudomonadota > Gammaproteobacteria > Pseudomonadales > Pseudomonadaceae > Pseudomonas > Pseudomonas eucalypticola. The sequence continues at coordinate 1,276,986 of NZ_CP056030.1, forward strand.
GGCTTGTCGGCGATCATGATCGTGGAATTGGTGAACCTGATCTACGACGCGCAAATCAGCCTGCACCGGCCCCCTGAGCGTTTCACCTCAACCTGAGCGGACCTGCGAGCCGCCCTCTGCCTGCCTGAGGACTTACCGATGAAATACCGCCTGGGCGATGCCCGTGTCGAGACGCACCCCGACAGTTGGACAGCTCCCACTGCCACCCTGATCGGCCGCGTGCGCCTGCAGCAAAACGCCAGCGTGTGGTTCGGCGCCGTGTTGCGGGGTGATAACGAGCTGATCGACATAGGCCCCGACAGCAACGTGCAGGACGGCACCGTGATCCACACTGACATGGGCTCGCCCCTGACCCTGGGGCGCGGTGTTACAATTGGCCATAACGCCATGCTGCATGGCTGCACGGTGGGCGACTATAGCCTGATCGGCATCAATGCGGTGATTCTCAACGGCGCGAAGATCGGCAAATACTGCATCATCGGCGCCAACGCGCTGATCGCCGAAGGCAAGGAGATCCCCGACGGTTCGTTGGTGATGGGCTCGCCTGGCAAGGTCATACGCGAGCTGACCGAGGCGCAGAAAAAGATGCTCGAAGGCAGTGCTGCCCACTATGTCCACAATGCCCGGCGCTATGCCCGGGAGCTTGAGCCCCAGGAAGACTGATGACCCAAGAACGCCCCGTCGCCTCGCCCTGCGTGCAGGTGTGTGCCCTGGATGACGACGATATCTGCACTGGTTGCCAACGCACGGCCGCCGAAATCACCCGCTGGGGGCGCATGAGCAACGACGAGCGCCGCGAAGTGCTGGTCAAATGCCACGAGCGCGCCGTGGCCGGCGGTATGATGTTCGTCGCCGGCGCCTGATTTTTGCTCTTGTGGGCGACCGGCCCTGTTCATTGATGGCATCCGCACCGAGGCACCATGCTTTTCCTGCTTTCCTATATCGCCAGCGTCGTGCTGATCAACTTCGCCTTCAGTGCCGCGCCGCATCTGGATGTCATCTGGTCGGCCTGGGGCGGGCTGGTGTTCATCTTGCGCGACATGGTGCAGGCCCGCTTCGGGCACGGCGCGTTCGTCGCCATGCTGGTGGCGCTGGTGCTGTCCTATGTCACCTCGGACCCGGCCATCGCCCTGGCCAGTGCCACCGCGTTCGGCCTGTCCGAGCTGATCGACTGGCTGGTGTTCACGGTCACCAGGCGCCCCCTGCACGACCGTCTGTGGATCAGCTCGGCGCTGAGCATTCCGCTGGATACCTTTATCTTCTTCGGCATGATTGGCGCTTTGACCCCGCCGGTGGTCCTCACTGCACTGGGTTCCAAGTTTGCCGGGGTCACCTGCGTCTGGCTGGCCATGGCCTGGCGGTCGCGTCGCACCACGGCGGCCAGCCGATTGATGTAAAATGGCCGCTTCGGTGGGCCGCAGCTGGCGGCCTGCGATAACCTCGTTCCCCTTAAGGACCTGAAATGACCCGTATCGGAACTCCACTGTCGCCTACCGCGACGCGCGTACTGCTGTGTGGCTGCGGCGAGCTGGGCAAGGAAGTCGTGATCGAACTGCAACGCCTGGGCGTTGAAGTGATCGCCGTCGACCGTTATGCCAATGCCCCGGCCATGCAGGTCGCCCACCGCAGCCATGTGATCAACATGCTCGATGGCGCCGCGCTGCGTGCGGTGATCGAGGCCGAGAAGCCGCACTACATCGTGCCGGAAATCGAAGCCATCGCCACCGCTACCCTGGTGGAACTGGAGTCCGAAGGCTTTACCGTGGTGCCGACCGCCCGCGCCGCGCAGTTGACCATGAACCGCGAAGGCATCCGCCGCCTGGCCGCCGAAGAGCTGGACCTGCCGACCTCGCCGTACCACTTCGCCGACACCTTCGAAGAGTACCGCAACGCGGTGCAGGACCTGGGTTTCCCGTGCGTGGTCAAGCCGGTGATGAGTTCGTCGGGCAAGGGCCAGAGCCTGATCAAGCGCGCCGACGATGTGCAGAAGGCCTGGGACTATGCCCAGGAAGGCGGCCGTGCCGGCAAGGGTCGGGTGATCATCGAAGGCTTCATCGACTTCGACTACGAGATCACCCTGCTGACCGTGCGCCACGTCGGTGGTACCACCTTCCTGGCTCCGGTGGGCCACCGCCAGGAGAAGGGCGATTATCAGGAGTCCTGGCAGCCCCAGGCCATGAGCCCGGTGGCCCTGGCCGAGTCCGAGCGCGTGGCCAAGGCCGTGACCGAGGCCCTGGGTGGCCGTGGCCTGTTCGGCGTCGAGCTGTTCGTGAAGGGTGATCAGGTGTGGTTCAGCGAAGTCTCGCCGCGCCCCCACGACACCGGCCTGGTGACCCTGATTTCCCAGGACCTGTCGCAGTTCGCCCTGCACGCCCGCGCCATCCTCGGCCTGCCGATTCCGCTGGTGCGCCAGTTCGGCCCGTCGGCGTCGGCGGTGATCCTGGTGGAAGGCAACTCCACCCAGACCGCGTTCGCCAACCTGGGCGCGGCCCTGAGCGAGCCGGACACGGCCTTGCGCCTGTTCGGCAAGCCGGAAGTGGCCGGCCAACGCCGCATGGGCGTGGCCTTGGCGCGTGACGAGTCCATCGAGGCGGCCCGCTCCAAGGCGACCCGCGCAGCCCAGGCTGTAAACGTAGAGCTGTAATCGACCGGACGCCGCTTGCGGCAGCTTGCTACCTGCTCCCACCCCAGGCAGTCGCTGCGACTAGTTGCAGCGGCCGCTAAGCCGTGTCGCGACACCGAACTCAAATCCTCATCCCGAATTTCTTTCAGGCACGGTAGCAGCCTGGCCTTCCCTCCCGATCTCATGCCCACTCGATGCCATACGTGTGAAGGCATTTCCTACAGAAAATTCGCGCTAGCGCTCTGAAATGTCTGACTTGAAGGCTTAATCACCAACGGTAGATTCAAGGCTCAGGTGAGACGTGTGACCGGAAAAATTCCGCCCATTTGGGCACTGAGGACAAACCAGTCGAGGCGTGCTGATATGACAGAGAATGGCCGATTCAGTTTATCCAGTGCGGAACTGGAAACATTTCATGAGCAAGGATTCATCGGACCCTTTGATGTGTATCCAGAGGAGGAGATGGAGCGCATTCTGCGAGAATTACGCCCCAAGCTGCTTGATCAAAGCAATGCGGCTTTCGCAAACCCAAAGTCCTTGTCAGGAAACACCAACCTGTCCAGTTATGACAGGCATCTAGATGTGCCGTTTCTAGATGCCCATATCCATCGGCCAGAAATAATTGACAGGGTTCGGAGTATTCTGGGCGACAACTTATTGTGCTGGAGGACTGAGTTTTTCCCCAAATACCCCGGAAATGAAGGCACTGACTGGCACCAGGCTTCTAATTTTGCCAACGTCGCAGGCGATAAAAGGCCCCAGATCGAGTGGCCCAACGGGTCCGACTTTGGCGGCACCATCACCGTGTGGACGGCGATCACCGACTCAACCATAGACAATGGTTGTCTTCAGTTCATCCCGGGAACGCACCGGGAAATGAACTATGACGAGTCCAAGGAAATGGAGTACCAATCGGCCAGCATCGATTCGCTTGAAAAAGATGGCGTCAAACGTGGTTTTTTTGGCTACGACTACCGGCAACTGCAAATTGATCCAGATTGGCGCCCCGACGAGGCTGCGGCGCGGTCGATGGTGATGAAAGCAGGCCAGTGCATCATTTTCTGGTCAACCTTGATGCACGCTTCTCATCCTCACAGCGGTAAGACGCAAGCTATGCGCTTGGGGTTCGCCGCCAGGTATGTTCCGACCAGTGTGAAAGTCTATCCGTACTCGAAGAAATTGAGCGAGTTTGGTGGCCAAGCTGATCTTGAGAAACATGCCTGCGTGTTAGTGAGTGGTAGTAACGAGTACGGGCATAATGTGGTGATAAATTCTACCTTCAAAAAGTGAAATTGGGAGGGGACAGGAATGCCTGAATTGTCGCCATTGATATCTCGGGTAGAGGGTGTTGATCATATTGCTTACGCCACGCGTGACGCAAAAAAAACCGCTGGGGTTTTTCGGGGGTTGGGTTATGAGATCATTATCGACGGACAGCTTGTTGAGTCACTCAATATTTTCGCTACGAAACTTCAGAACCCAAACGGGGATGTGATTGAGCTGGTTGAGCCAACAGGGATAGCTCGTTCGCCTGTGGATGGGCTGTTGCTAAATAAGGAATGTTGCCTTTACCACGTGTGTCATCGGGTCATGGACTTCGATAAAAGCCTGGAGCGCCTAAAGTCGGCCGGCGCTCTGCTGATCAGCCAACCCTTCGAAAGTCATCTATTTAACGGGTATCGGCACGTCCACGTGTATCACCCCATGGTGGGGGTGCTCGAGCTGTTTTCGACCCTGGAAAAAGGAGAAATCAAGTGAACGACAGTGCGGTGGTCGCGGTGTGGGAAGACGTGTTAGGTCAGAAAGGTGCCAGCATGAACGATGATTTTTTTGAAAGCGGAGGTACATCAATCCAATTGCTTAAATTGTTGCATGAAGTACAGAGTCAGTTCAGCGTTACTATTGATTTTAACGAATTTTATCTGGCTCCTACACTTGAGCGCTTTGTGCAGTTAGTGAGGGAAAAACAGTGAAGTGCACGCCGCGGAGGCGGAGATGAATAGGCGCAAAGTCCAAGATGGGGCCGGGGACAGTGTCAATCTCATTTGCCTGCCTTACGGTGGTGCCGGCGCGGCGCTGTTTGATACTTGGCAAAGTAAACTTCCAGTGGGGGTCCAGGTGCATGGCCTGGACTTGCCTGGAAGAGGCCGTCGCTACAAAGAACCGCCGATCGACGATATGGCTGAACTGACTGAGTTTTTGTACTCAACGATTCGTGGTTTGATTGCGGAGCCCTACGTCATTTTTGGGCATAGCCTCGGCGCATTATGTGGTTATCACTTATTAAAATTCTTGCAGGCGCGGGAAGAACGCCTTCCCTATCATTATATCGCCTCAGGTTGTAGGCCACCTCATCTCCCGTATGCCCATGAAGGCATGTGGCGAGAGAGTGATGAGACGTTCCTGAAAAAGGTTGCGAGATTTGGCGGTACACCTAAAGAGGTGATCGCTCAGCCAGCGCTATTCAACGTATTCAGTTCAGTGCTGAAGGCCGACTTCAGACTGGCGGATTGGTTGTCGGAGAGGCCGGTTGCGCCTATGAAGGATGTGGAGTGCACAGTGTTATATGGTCGTCGTGATCCCATCGTCCCAGTCGAGCGCTTGAATGAATGGGCTGGTTATTTTGAAAGTGTGAGTTTTGAAATGTTCGATGGTGATCATTTTTTTATGACGTCGAAGGCTGATGAAGTGCTCTTGGCAGTACGGAGAATTTTGACTCATGGACGGTGGGGGTAGAGCGATGAAAGTTTTTGTGTTCTGTGGAGGCATGTCATCGGAGCGCGAGGTTTCCCTCAAGTCGGGCGCGATGGTAAGGCTTATTCTCGAAAATGCCGGCCGTGACGTCGTGCTCGTCGATACGGCCGCCACGCCCCTAGAGTCGCTAGTGATAACGGGCGAAGACTTTGTTTTTTTGGCGCTACATGGAGGTGACGGAGAGAATGGAACGCTACAAAATTATTTGGAGTTACGGGGAATCTGTTATTCGGGGAGCGGTCCTTTAGCATCGGCGTTGGCCATGCGCAAAGATATCAGCAAAAAAGTCTGGCAGGCGGAAGGTATAGTAACTCCAAGCGCAAGAGTGCTTACCGATGGTTGGGTGGACGGTGCTTTGGATACTATCCGGTTTCCGGCGGTTGTGAAGCCGACTAGCGAGGGCTGCAGCGTTGGCCTGAGGATAGTGGACAACAAAGCAGAGTTGCGTCACGCGGTATCAGCGGGTGTTGTTGATTTTGGACGGGTGATGGTGGAGGAGTATATTCAAGGAGATGAATATACGGTGGCCATCCTGGGCGACAAGGTGTTTTGCCCTGTATTGGTGAAAGCGCCAAGGCGAGCATTTGATTTCTACTCGAAATTCGAATCATTGGAAACTGAATACATTTATGCGCCTGAAGTGCCCGAGGACGACTTACAGGCGATAAAAGACACCGCCTGGCGCGCCTATACAGCACTTGAGTGTTCGGGTTTCGCTCGGGTCGACATCATTTTTTGCCGTCGACGCCGCAAACCGTATGTGCTGGAAGTCAATACCCTGCCAGGCATGACGAATCGCAGTATTTTCCTCCAGGCATCATTGCGTGCTGGCTACTCGGCGGCTCGCGTTATGGAGTTGATTATGGCATATGGTGTCGCCCAGCGTAGTACGAACTCACTCAATTGATTTCAGGAGGGCAGTCATGGATAGTATTGGGTCGGAAACCGTGGCTTCCGTATTCGATAAAGTCGCAAGAGCGCGTCTGCATGACGTTGCAGTCATTTATGATGGGCAGTCTGCAACCTATGCCGAACTGAACTCGCGTGCCAACAGCATTGCTTCGGGACTTCGTAAGTTGGGTCTTGATCAGCTATCCTCTATTGCAATACTGCTGCCACGGTCAACTGATTTGATTGCCACCATTTTGGGGGTCGTGAAGGCAGGTATGGTTTATGTTCCATTGGATGCCCAAGCGCCTTTGGAGCGGATAAGGAGAGTATTTAGAAGCGCAGACTGCCAGCTCGTTATCACTTCTACTGATGGCAGGGCCAAGCTTATTGATTTTCCCTGTTGCGAAGTCGATGAGCTTGAGCGCGCAGGAAGGGGGGCGGTCGCTTTTACCGAAACTGCAGCATTGGTCGATATGCCGCTATATATAAACTACACCTCTGGGTCAACGGGTAGTCCCAAAGGTGTTATCGTTCGCCATGTGAACGTCCTGAACTTGGTGCGCGAGCAGCATTACTGCGAGCTGGGGCCGGGAGTGAAGGTATTGCATTTGGCGAATGTTGCCTTCGATGCCACCACGTTTGAAATTTGGGGGCCACTGCTCAATGGAGGGGTCGTGGTCGTTTGCCCTGAGCAGTCGTTTTCACTTGCGACTATAGCGTCTGTATTACGCCGATATCAGGTCGATATTGCCTTTTTGACGACCTCTTTGTTCAATCTGGTCGTTGATAGCTGCCCTAGCGCATTCGAGCCCTTGAAACAGGTGCTGACGGGTGGGGAGATCATGTCTGCCACGCACGTAAAGCGGTTAGCGGAGCAATATCCCGGGTTGCGCATTACAAACGTATATGGCCCTACTGAATGCACTACGTTTTCTACTTATCATGATGTACAGGTGGGGGATTGCCAAGCAGCCAATGTCCCCATAGGGCGGCCGATTGAAAACACAGTCGTTCAAGTAATGGACGATCAGAACGCGCTCGTACCGATCGGTGGCGAGGGCGAGATATGGATTGGTGGCCGGGGAGTGTCCAGCGGTTACATCAACAATCCCGCCCTGACGTCAGACGTTTTTATTTTTCTTCCCCACGGCACGTTTTACCGCACGGGAGACCTTGGGCGAGTCGGCCGATCTGGGAATATCGAATACATTGGCAGATCGGATGATCAAGTCAAGGTACGTGGCTTCCGTATCGAATTGGCTGAAGTGCTGAGTGGATTGCTGCGTTGCGCCGCCATCGACCAAGCTTATGTAAGCGTGGAGCTGAATCCGCGTAACGAGAAGGTCCTGGTCGCGTATGTCGTGGGGCTGGAGTTGGAGGGGGGGAGGATTTCAAGTCAGCTGGCCTCCATACTTCCGGCGTATATGATTCCGTCCGAAATTTACCGGGTACATCAAATTCCCCTCGGGCCGACCGGGAAGGCGGATCATGGCCAGCTCATCAGAAATCGAGAGCGCAAATTGGTGCTGAGGCCAGCGGAAACCTTCTTTGGTCCAGGGGACAACCATGATTAAAAAGACAGTGGCAGTCCTGTGCGGTGGTGCTTCTACTGAGCATAAAGTCTCATTGTTATCTGCCACAAATGTCGTCCGGGCAATTGATCGCAGTCGCTATGACATCGTGGTGATCGGCATTCGGGAAAGTGGCGAATGGTATGTGCTTGATGCGTCCTCATTCCTGATTGGCGGTAGCAATCTTGAGTCGGTTCGACCGGCGTTGGAGGGTGCGAGGGTGGCGGTATTGCCGGGTGGAGGGCCGGGCCAATTGCTGGATTTGTCGACCGGCCTTTTGCTGCCCAAGATTGATGTCGTATTCCCCGCGCTGCACGGAGGTGCTGGCGAAAATGGCGCTTTGCAAGGTCTGTTGTGTTGCCTGGGCATACCGTTTGTGGGGGCATCCGTACTGGGCTCGGCAATCTGCATGGACAAAGACGTCACCAAGACGCTGCTGGTTGCGGCCGGGTTGCCAGTGGTCCCCTACATACTGGTGACCCCTGATGCAATAACGACGTACGACGCCGCTGTGCAAGCGCTGGGCTGGCCTTTGTTCGTCAAGCCCGCCTGCCAGGGATCGTCAGTTGGCGTGCAAAAGGTAAAAAGCCGTGGCGCCTATGAGTCAGCGCTGGTCAAGGCCTTCCGGTATGACCGCAAAGTTTTGGTGGAGTCGGCAATTGACGGTAGAGAAATAGAGTGTGCCGCTACGGGGTATCGTGAATATGTAACCAGTGGCTGTGGCGAGATAACACCCCATGCCGATTTTTATGGCTATGAGGCCAAGTATTCAGTGTGTAGTCTGGCGGAGATTAAAGTGCCAGCAACGCTGCCTCCGCAAGTGTCCGAAGAAATCCACCGCCTAACCCAGATCGCTTGGCAGGTGCTTGAATGTTCGATCATGCTGCGGCTGGATTATTTCGTCACGGTTGATGGCGATGTGTATATCAATGAAGCAAACACTTTACCCGGGTTTACCGACAGCAGCATGTTTCCCAAGCTATGGAATGTGGAGGGTATCAGCAACGAGGCGTTGGTCAGCAGGTTGCTAGTGTTGGCCGAGGAACGCTTCGTAGACGAGCACAAGCGAAACTATCCCCGTCATGGCTGAGATTCTGATTTCCAGTATGGTGTTCCGATTCGCAGCAGGCGCAATGATTTTTTGCATCACTTGGCGATTTGCATCTCAGGCCGATGGGGATTACAGGTTGCTAGCGTTTATTCTCTTTTGCTCTTCGGTCCCGGCGCTGCTTGTGCCGATGCTTATGAGGGTGGGCGCTCAACGCAAGAGCGGTCGTGCATTGTCTGTCACTGCTATCGGGTTGATTGCAGTGGCCTGCGCCGCAGGGACGACTGCCCAAGACTTCGTCGAGGCGTGGGTCCTGCTTAGCTTTGTGTTGTGGTTGCTGTTTTATGTGTTAGATGCAAGTTTTGACATGTGGCTGGCGGCAGGTGTGTCTGGCCTGGCAGCGCCCGGTGCTCAAAAAGCAGTTGGTAAGTTTTCGATGCTGAACCAGCTTGCTGTAATGTCAGGTCCGCTCGTAGCAGCGGGGATTATGGCAGGTAGCGGCGACTCGTATGTGCTCGCCGTCCTGGCGCTGGTCATGCTCGTATTGTTCATCATCTTGAAGTTGCAAGCGAAGGATGGTGGCACTAGCCCACTCGAGTGCGTAGGGAGTCTAGCCAGAATTCCAATAGCTTTGAGACTTATGCTGGTTCTGTTATGGCCAATTGTTTCCGCAGTGAGCTTCACGCTGCCTGTTACGGTTAGTGAGACGCCTGGCTGGGGCGGTTTCCACCTAGCGGTGCTGGAAGCTTTTTTCGGTGCGGCAATGGCGTGTGCGGGAATCGTTGCAGGACGTTGGGAAAGCGAGCGCAGCGCCTGCATTGGGGTGTTTTCTTGTGCCGCATCTATCGTGGGTTCATTAGCGGCATGGACGCACATGGATCAACTAGCGCCGCGGATCCTGATGGTAATTGGGTTGGGCTTCGCGCTGGGGAGCATGCGGGTTGTAGCGAAGACGTTGTTGCTAAGAAGCCAGCCTGAGGCAAGCGTTGGTCGCATTGTGGCGCAGTGCAATGGGGTTGGCGTCTGGGTGACCGCGTTTTTCCTGCTGATGCAACTGGCGCTGGATGAATACTATGGGTTCGTACCCTTTGCACAGCTGCTGTTCGTGTGCCTGCTTGCATTTATGTTGATCTCCAAGGGTGGCTGGCATCACCGCTAGCGATCCGTTTTCAAGGATGTAATCGCGAGCGTATTGATATCAAGGAAGTGATATGTCAGGCCTCATATGTTTCCTGCTGTTTTCAGTCCCCGGTGCGTCTAATGTCCTGGTGTTTTTGCTATGCCGCCACGCGAAGACCAGTCGCGTGATGGCCGGCGTCTTGGCCGTTTTAGCTGGTGCGGGCGTATCGCTCACAATGTGGTCGGTACTTGCATCATTTGAGTGGCGCGGTGCGGTGGTCGTTGCGTTATTGCTTAAATTGGTTGCTGCTGGGGTCATTGCCGGGATGGCTGGAAAATGGTGGGTGAAATCTTGGTCCGATGAAGAGATGTTGACGGTTTCCGCGCCCGAATTGATCCCGCTATTCAGCGTTTCCTTGCTCAACCCCAAAATAATGATTGCTGCATTCTATTTTCTCTCACCCATGCCTGGCAGTGGGGAGGCGGGCATAGTGCTCGGAATCATGGCTTTCGCAGGTTCCATGGTGGTGTGGGGTACCGTGGGACGTCTATCCACCCGCTATGCTTTAGGAGGGCTCAAACCCAAGTGGGGCGCACGTCTGGTTTCCTGTTGCATGGCTTTCTTTTCGCTGTTCATCGTCTGGGAGGCGCTGTCTTGATTACCTTGCGCGGTACTTGGTACCCCGAGCGCCGGACGCCCACAGTCCAAGTTCCGGCGCTCGTATCAAGGTTATTTGACGAGGCTCAAATCCTCATTCCGCGTTTCCTTCAGGCACAGCACCGCCAGCACGCTGAGCAGTGCTGCCGCCGATACATACCCGCCCACCCAGCTTAGCCCCCCCAGGCTCACCAGCTTCTGCGCCGCGAACGGCGCGGCCGATGCGCCGACGATACCGCCCAGGTTATAGGCCGCCGAAGCCCCGGTGTAGCGCACTCGCGTAGGGAACAGTTCCGGCAGCAGGGCGCCCATGGGGGCGAAGGTAAAGCCCATCAGGAACAATTCGATGCTCAGGAACAGGGCCACGCTGGTGGTCGACCCCTGGGTCAGCAACGGCTCCATGGCGAAGCCCGAAGCAATCGCCAGCACACCGCCCAGTACCAGCACCGGCTTGCGCCCGAAGCGGTCGCTCAAGGCTGCGGAGATCGGTGTCGCCAGCGCCATGAACAGCACCGCGAAACACAGCATGCCCAGGAAGCTTTCACGGCTGTAACCCAGGGTGGCGACGCCGTAGCTCAGGGAAAACACCGTGGAGATGTAGAACAGCGCGTAGCACACCACCATGGAGGCCGCGCCCAGCAGCATGGGCCGCCAGTACTGGGCGAACAGTTCCACCAGGGGCAGTTTCAGCCGCTCGTGCTGGGCCATGGCCTTGGCGAATACCGGGGTTTCCTCCAGCTTCAGGCGTACATACAGGCCCACCATCACCAGCAGGGCGCTCAGCAAGAAGGGCAACCGCCAGCCCCAGGCGCGGAATTGCTCGTCGCTGAGCAGCACGGCCAGGCTCAGGAACAAGCCGTTGGCGGCGAGAAACCCGATGGATGGCCCCAACTGCGGGAACATCCCGAACCAGGCCCGCTTGCCCTTGGGAGCGTTTTCGGTGGCCAGCAGCGCCGCGCCGCCCCATTCGCCGCCCAGCCCCAGGCCCTGGCCGAACCGCAGCACGCACAGCAGAATCGGCGCCCAGGCGCCTATTTGGTCATACCCGGGCAGCACACCGATCAACGTGGTGCAAATGCCCATCAACAGCAACGAAGCCACCAGGGTCGACTTGCGCCCCACCCGGTCGCCGAAATGGCCGAACAACGCCGAACCCAAGGGGCGGGCCAGGAAGGCAATGCCAAAGGTGAGAAAGGCCGAGAGCATTTGCGCAGTGGCCGAACCCTGGGGGAAGAACACCGGGCCGATCACCAGGGCCGCGGCCGTGGCATACACGTAGAAGTCGTAGAACTCGATGGCCGTGCCGATGAAGCTGGCGGTCGCCACCCGGGCGGTGGAGTTGAGCGGCTGGTCGGTGCCGCTGGCAGCGTAGGTGCTGGTGCTCATTGCAGAATCCCTGGCAGTCGTGCTCCCGCGCTGGGGCGGGGCGAATTTATTATGTGTGCGGGGCAGGGTGGGCCGCAGGAGAAGGGCCGGTACACCTCCAGGCGGGTAGCAGGGGCGGCGGCAGTTGGCTGGGTAAGCCGGCTCGATTATAGGAAGGGGGGTGAAGGGCGTCCAGACCGACGGTGGTGGCGCCCACAAGGCGCCGCCCCTTCAGGCCAGTTTGGGCAAGCTGCTGGTGTGCCAGATCAGCACCCGGGTCACGCGGTTCTCCTCGGCCTGCAGAATCTCCAGCCGGTAGCGGCCGATCTTCAGGCACACCGCGCAGTCAGGAATGCTCTCCAGGGCTTCGGTGACCAGACCGTTGAGGGTCTTGGGACCGTCGCTGGGCAAGTGCCAGCCCAGGGTCTTGTTCAGCTCGCGTATGGACGCCGCGCCCTCCACCACGAAGCGCCCGTCGGGTTGAGGGTGTACGTGGGGGTTGTCCATGCTGTGTTCTTCTTCGAACTCGCCGACGATTTCCTCGAGGATGTCCTCCAGGGTGACGATACCCTGTACTTCGCCGTATTCGTCCACGACGATGCCCAAACGCCGTTGCTGCTTGTGGAAGTTCAGCAGTTGCAGGTGCAGCGGGGTGCTTTCCGGCACGAAGTAGGCGTCGTAACAGGCGGCCAGCAGGGCCTGCATGGTCAACTCGCCGTTGGGCAGCAAGTGGCTGACCTGACGGGTGTTGAGGACCTTTTCCACCTGGTTGATATCGTTGTGGTACACCGGCAGGCGGGTGTGGCGGCTGATGATCAACTGTTCAGCGATCTTTTCGATCGGGTCGTCCAGGTTCAGCCCGTCCACTTCACTGCGCGGCACCAGAATGTCGTTGACGGTGATGCGGTTCAGCGCCTGCAAGCCGCCGAGCAGGTGCGGTTCGTCTGGTGTTTCATCGTCCTGGTCGCCTTCGGGCTCGGGGTGATCGTCGTCATCGTGCTGCCGGGCAATGGGCGTGGCCACGGGGGCGAAGGGCTTGAGCAGCAGGCGGGCAATGCCGCTGAACGGCCACACCAGCGGGTACAGCAGCTTCAGTGGCAGACGCAGCAGCGAGTTGCCCAGGCCGATGAAGGGTTCGGGGTAGCGCCGTGCCAATAGGCGCGGCAGGTACTCGCAGAAGGTCACCAGCAGCGCGGCCATGATCAGGCCGCCCAGCCACAGGCCTTTGACGTGCCAGTGGTACACCGCCAGGAACACCCCCAGCACAACCACCAGCACCCGGCACAGGGTGTTGCACAGCACCAGGCTTTCCAGCGGAAACGCTAGGCTGGGCCGCTCGCCTACCTTGCGCCGGGTGCGCAGGGCGGCCAGGTGGTTGCGGGCTGTCTCGACACCCGTGAACAGGGCCGACCAGAGCATCGACAGCAGCACGACGCCCAGCATCGAGCCCAACGGCAGATTGTCCATTTACTCGCCCGTCAGATGTGCAGAATGTATTCGCGGACCAGCTTGCTGCCGAAATACGCCAGCATCAGCAGGCAGAAGCCGGCCAGGGTCCAGCGGATGGCCTTGTGGCCGCGCCAGCCCAGGCGGTTGCGGCCCCACAGCAGCACGCTGAACACGATCCAGGCCAGGCACGCCAGCAGGGTCTTGTGTACCAGGTGCTGGGCAAACAGGTTCTCGACGAACAGCCAGCCGGAAATCAGCGACATCGACAACAGCGCCCAGCCAGCCCAGAGGAAGCCGAACAGGAGGCTTTCCATGGTTTGCAGGGGCGGGAAGTTCCGGATCAGGCCGGCGGGGTGCTTATGCTTGAGCTGGTGGTTCTGCACCAGCAGCAACAGCGCCTGGAACACCGCGATGGTGAACATGCCGTAGGCCAGGATCGACAGCAGGATATGCGCGAGCATCCCCGGCTCTTCGTTGATGAGCGGCACGGTACCCTTGGGAATGAACTGCGCCACCAGGGTGGTCAGGGCGCCCAGCGGGAACAGCAACAGCAACAGGTTTTCCACCGGGATGCGCGTGCAGGCGATCAGTGTCAGGGCGATCACCGCCGCGGAAATCAGACTGGCGGCGCCGAAGAAGTCCAGGCTCAGGCCAAGCGGGGTCATCAGCTGGAATTTCAGCGCGATGCCCTGGGCCACCACGGCGAGGGTGCCGACGAGGTAGAGAAGGCGTTTGTCCACCGTCTCCCGCTGGTTCACGCGGGTGCCGTGGTAGACGGTCGCAGCGGCATAAAGGAAGGCGGCGGCGAGGCTGGGTAGCAAACTGGGTGACAAGGGGAGCATAAGTCCTGTGGAGCAAGCCCGAAAGTCGCTGAGTGTGGCATAGAACCGCTGTCACAAGAAAGACTGGCGCGGCACTGGTGTCCGTGGCGCGGAGTCTTCGCTATAATCGCCGACTGCCCTCGCCGCGCCTCTGCTTTATCACGGGCCAGGCTGCTTAACCTCGGTTCAATTGAGCCTGAAAGGATCGCGCATGTTTGAAAACCTTACCGAACGTCTTTCGCAGACGCTGCGCCATGTCACTGGCAAGGCCAAACTGACGGAAGACAACATCAAAGACACCCTGCGTGAAGTGCGCATGGCGTTGCTGGAGGCCGACGTGGCCTTGCCGGTGGTCAAGGACTTCGTCAACAAGGTCAAGGAGCGTGCGGTCGGCACCGAAGTGTCGCGCAGCCTGACCCCGGGCCAGGCGTTCGTGAAGATCGTCCAGATCGAGCTCGAAGGCCTGATGGGCGCAGCCAACGAAGACCTGGCGCTCAACGCCGCGCCACCGGCCGTGGTGCTGATGGCGGGCCTGCAGGGTGCGGGTAAAACCACCACTGCCGGCAAGCTGGCGCGCTTCCTCAAGGAGCGCAAGAAGAAGACCGTGATGGTAGTGTCGGCCGACGTCTACCGTCCGGCGGCCATCAAGCAGCTGGAAACCCTGGCCAACGACATCGGCGTGACTTTCTTCCCGTCCGATATCAGCCAGAAGCCGGTGGCCATCGCCGAAGCCGCCATCCGCGAAGCCAAGCTCAAGTTCATCGACGTGGTCATCGTCGACACCGCCGGCCGCCTGCACATCGACGCCGAGATGATGGGCGAGATCCAGGACCTGCACGCGGCCATCAAGCCGGTGGAAACCCTGTTCGTGGTCGACGCCATGACCGGCCAGGACGCCGCCAACACCGCCAAGGCCTTTGGCGACGCGCTGCCACTGACCGGCGTGATCCTGACCAAGGTCGACGGCGACGCTCGTGGCGGTGCCGCGCTGTCGGTGCGGGCCATCACCGGCAAGCCGATCAAGTTCATCGGCATGGGCGAGAAGAGCGAAGCGCTCGAGCCTTTCCACCCGGACCGTATCGCCTCGCGGATCCTGGGCATGGGCGACGTGCTCAGCCTGATCGAGCAGGCCGAACAGACCCTGGATAAAGAGAAGGCCGACAAACTGGCCAAGAAGCTGAAGAAGGGCAAGGGCTTCGACCTCGAAGACTTCCGTGACCAGCTGCAGCAAATGAAGAACATGGGCGGCCTGGGCGGCCTGATGGACAAGCTGCCGAGCATCGGCGGCATGAACCTGTCGCAAATGGGCAACGCCCAGAATGCCGCTGAAAAGCAGTTCAAGCAGATGGAAGCCATCATCAACTCCATGACCCCGGCCGAGCGCCGCGACCCTGACCTGATCAGCGGTTCGCGCAAACGCCGCATCGCCATCGGTTCCGGCACCCAGGTGCAGGACATTGGCCGCTTGATCAAGCAGCACAAGCAGATGCAGAAGATGATGAAGAAATTTTCCACCAAGGGTGGCATGGCCAAGATGATGCGCGGCATGGGCGGCATGCTGCCCGGCGGCGGTGGCATGCCCAAGATGTAAGAAATTGGCGCAGGCCTCGGCCTGCGCCGTTCGCAGTGATGCGGACACTGCTGTAACCCTGCTTCGGCAGGGCCCGCGGCCATCGTGATGATGGCTATATAAGGCAAATCGAACAGCCACACTGCATGTGCCGGAAAAAGGCATTTGCAAAAGTCCGGATATTCCTTGAGAATATGCGGCCTTTCGGGCACCCGTGTGCCCGCTGTGCATTATGATTTGCAGCACCGACTACAGGAACGATGTTCAATGCTAACCATCCGTCTTGCCCGTGGCGGCTCCAAAAAGCGCCCATTCTACCAACTGACCGTGACCGACTCGCGCAACCCGCGTGACGGCTCGCACAAAGAGCACGTTGGCTTCTTCAACCCAGTGGCTCGTGGCCAGGAAATCCGCCTGTCCGTGAACCAAGAGCGCGTCAACCACTGGTTGAGCGTTGGTGCACAGCCTTCTGAGCGCGTTGCTCAGTTGCTGAAGGAAGCTGCCAAGGCCGCGGCCTGAGCAATATGAACACGACGCCAGCTACTGCTGATGATTTGATCGTTATTGGCAAGATTTTCTCGGTTCACGGCGTTCGTGGCGAAGTGAAGGTTTACTCCTTTACTGATCCGATAGACAACCTGTTGGACTACAAGCACTGGACGCTCAAGCGCCAGGGCAGTGTGGACAAGCAGGTAGAGCTGGTCAGCGGGCGCTTGCAAAGCAAGTTCCTGGTCACGAAGCTCAAGGGTCTCGACGACCGTGATGAAGCCCAGCTTCTTTCCGGTTACGAAATCTGCGTGCCGCGTAACCAGTTTCCCGACCTGACTGAAGGCGAGTACTACTGGTACCAGCTGGAAGGCCTGCATGTCATCGACCAGCTCGGGCAATTGCTCGGGAAGATCGATCACCTGCTGGAGACCGGTTCGAATGATGTGATGGTGGTCAAGCCTTGTGCTGGCAGCCTGGATGATCGCGAGCGCCTGCTGCCCTATACGGAGCAGTGTGTGTTGGCCATCGACCTGGCGGCGGGTGAAATGAAGGTTGATTGGGACGCGGACTTCTAGGCAATGGCGAGCCTGCGCGTAGAAGTGATCAGTCTGTTCCCCGAGATGTTCTCGGCCATCAGCGAGTACGGCATTACCAGCCGCGCGGTGAAACAGGGGTTGTTGCAACTGACCTGCTGGAACCCGCGGGACTACACCACGGATCGTCACCACACGGTGGATGATCGGCCTTTTGGCGGTGGTCCGGGCATGGTGATGAAGATCAAGCCCCTGGAAGACGCGCTGGCCGAGGCCAGGAACGCAGCGGGGGAGTCGGCGAAGGTCATTTACCTGTCGCCGCAAGGCCGCCAGCTGACACAGCAGGGGGTACGCGAACTGGCCGAATCGGAGTCGTTGATTCTGATCGCAGGGCGCTATGAAGGCATCGACGAGCGGTTCATTCAGGCTCATGTCGATGAAGAGTGGTCGATTGGTGACTATGTCCTGTCTGGCGGTGAGCTGCCGGCGATGGTCCTGATCGATGCGGTTACACGACTGCTGCCCGGAGCTTTAGGGCATGCGGACTCCGCGGAGGAAGATTCCTTCACGGATGGGCTGCTGGATTGCCCGCACTACACCCGACCGGAGGTGTATGCGGATCAGCGTGTTCCCGACGTATTGCTAAGCGGCAATCATGCACACATCCGGCGCTGGCGTTTGCAGCAGTCCCTTGGGCGGACCTACGAACGACGTGCCGATCTTCTGGAAAGACGCTCGCTTTCTGGAGAAGAGAAGAAGCTGCTGACGGAGTACCTCCGTGAGCGGGACGATAGTTAACGTATCGATGGTAGATCAAAACGATTTACCTTAGGAGCACAGCATGACCAACAAAATCATTCTGCAACTCGAAGCCGAGCAGATGACCAAAGAAATCCCGGCCTTCGCCCCGGGCGACACCATCGTCGTTCAGGTTAAAGTGAAGGAAGGCGACCGCGCTCGTCTGCAGGCGTTCGAAGGCGTTGTCATCGCCAAGCGTAACCGTGGTGTGAACAGTGCTTTCACTGTTCGTAAAATCTCCAACGGCGTTGGCGTAGAGCGTACTTTCCAGACCTACAGCCCGCAAATTGACAGCATGGCCGTGAAACGTCGTGGTGACGTGCGTAAAGCCAAGCTGTACTACCTGCGCGACCTGTCGGGTAAAGCAGCTCGCATCAAGGAAAAACTGGCTTAATAGCCGTTTTACCGATGCAAGAAAAAAGCAGCCTGCGGGCTGCTTTTTTGTGCCTGAAATATATGCCAACTTCGGACAGGCAGCACCCATGACCCCACGCGATCAAGAGATCCAGCGCCGCACCGAACTGTCGGTAAGCCGCGTCACCAAGGCGGTATTCCCGCCCACCACCAATCACCACAACACCCTGTTCGGCGGCACGGCCCTGGCGTGGATGGATGAAGTGTCGTTCATCACCGCCACGCGCTTCTGCCGCCTGCCGCTGGTGACCGTGTCTACGGACCGCATCGACTTCAACCACCCGATTCCGGCTGGCACCATCGTCGAACTGATCGGCACGGTGGTCAAGGTTGGCAACACCAGCCTCAAGGTGCGGGTGGAAGTGTTCGTCGAGAGCATGAGCAGCGACGGCCGGGAAAAGGCGATCGAAGGCGTGTTCAGCTTCGTCGCCATCGACGACGACAAACGGCCGATCCCCGTGCTGCCGGGCGTCTGAGGTAAACTGCGGCTTTTACTCGCCCGGTTCGTCCTGATGCCTGCTGTAGACCACCCGCTCATCGATCAATACCTCGACGCCCTGTGGCTGGAAAAGGGGCTGTCGGACAACAGCCGCGACGCCTACCGCAGTGACCTGACGCTGTTCAATGGCTGGTTGCTGGAGCAGGGCGTGGCGTTGCCCCAGGCGGGGCGCGAGCTGATCCTCGACCACCTGGCCTGGCGCGTCGACCAGGCCTACAAACCACGCTCCACGGCGCGGTTTCTTTCAGGTGTGCGAGGCTTCTATCGCTACCTGTTGCGCGAAAAGCTGATCGCCGTGGACCCGACCCTGCAGGTGGACATGCCGCAGTTGGGCAGGCCGTTGCCCAAATCCCTATCGGAAGCCGACGTCGAGGCGCTGCTCAAGGCGCCCGACCTCAGCGAGCCCATC
The DNA here is from genome assembly GCF_013374995.1 of Pseudomonas eucalypticola. NCBI lineage: Bacteria > Pseudomonadati > Pseudomonadota > Gammaproteobacteria > Pseudomonadales > Pseudomonadaceae > Pseudomonas > Pseudomonas eucalypticola. The sequence continues at coordinate 1,295,997 of NZ_CP056030.1, forward strand.
GGCCAGCGCGACCGCGCCATGCTGGAGGTGCTATACGCCTGCGGCCTGCGGGTGACCGAGCTGGTCAGCCTGACGCTGGACCAAGTCAACTTGCGCCAGGGGGTGCTGCGGGTGATGGGCAAGGGCAGCAAGGAACGGCTGGTGCCCATGGGCGAAGAGGCGGTGGTGTGGGTGGAGCGCTACCTGCGGGACGGGCGCAATGACTTGCTGGGCGGGCGCCCCAGCGATGTGCTGTTTCCCAGCCAGCGCGGCGAGCAGATGACCCGCCAGACCTTCTGGCACCGCATCAAGCACCAGGCCACGGTGGCCGGCATCGGCAAGTCGCTGTCACCCCATACCCTGCGTCATGCCTTCGCCACCCACCTGCTCAACCATGGCGCCGACCTGCGCGTGGTGCAGATGCTGCTGGGCCACAGCGACTTGTCCACGACCCAGATCTACACCCACGTGGCCCGCGCCCGCCTGCAAGACCTGCACGCCCGTCACCACCCCCGGGGCTGAGGCGAATACCGCACATCTCTTGTTGCCTTGCCAGTCGGACACGCCCGGCGAATGTGGTAGGCTTGGCCGGTTACCCAAGCGGGCATCGAATGCAGGTCGTTTCCGGACGGCCCACCCAGCACGATTGGCCCCTTCGTCCGCTGCCTCAGGAGTTCCCATGCGCGTGACCCGAATCTTCGCTGCTGCTGCCCTCGCGCTGCTCAGCACCGTCGCCCTGGCCGACGACAAGGCCGAGCAGGCCATCCGCAAGACCCTCGACACCCTGCACCTGGGTACCCCGGTGGACAGCATCTCCGCCAGCCCGCTCAGCGGCCTGTACGAAGTGAAGCTGCAGGGCAGCCGCGTGCTGTACGCCAGCGCCGACGGCAAGTTCGTGATGCAGGGCTACCTGTTCCAGGTGCAGGACGGCAAGCCGGTGAACCTTACCGAAGCCACCGAGCGCCAGGGCGTGGCGAAGACCATCAACGCCATTCCAGCCAATGAAATGGTGGTGTTCCCGGCCGTCGGCGAAACCAAGTCGCACATCACCGTGTTCACCGACACTACCTGCCCGTATTGCCACAAGCTGCACGAAGAAGTGCCGGCCTTGAACAAGATGGGTATCGAGGTGCGCTACCTCGCCTTCCCGCGCCAGGGCCTCGGCTCGCCGGGTGACGAGCAGCTGCAGGCCGTGTGGTGTTCCAAGGACCGCCAGGGCTCGCTGACCAAGCTGATCAACGGCAAGAGCGTCGATGCGCCCAAGTGCGCTAACCCGGTGAGCAAGCAGTTCGCCATGGGCCAGTCCATCGGTGTCAACGGCACGCCAGCCATCATCCTGGAAGACGGCCAGATGATTCCTGGCTACCAGCCGGCCCCGCAAGTGGCCAAGCTGGCCCTGGGTGCCAAAGGCTGATGGCCGCCTGCATGTCATCCAAGATCAAGGCCTGACGGGAATGCCCGCCAGGCCGTAAATACCAAGCCGCACGGGTGTGCGGCGGTTTGTCACGGCCGACCCTGTGTCGGCCGTTTTATGGGGAGTTCAGAGTGAAACCGGTCAAAGTAGGCATCTGTGGGTTAGGTACCGTCGGTGGCGGCACCTTCAACGTACTTCAGCGCAACGCCGAGGAGATTGCCCGCCGTGCCGGGCGTGGTATCCAGGTGGCTCAGATTGCCATGCGTTCGCACAACCCGAATTGCCAGATTACCGGTACCCCCATTACCAACGATGTCTTCGCAGTGGCCACCAACCCTGAGATCGACATCGTCATCGAATTGATCGGCGGCTACACCGTGGCCCGCGAACTGGTGCTCAAGGCCATCGAGAACGGCAAGCACGTGGTCACCGCCAACAAGGCGCTGATCGCCGTGCACGGCAACGAAATCTTCGCCAAGGCCCGGGAGAAGGGCGTGATAGTGGCGTTCGAAGCCGCCGTGGCCGGTGGCATTCCGGTGATCAAGGCCATTCGTGAAGGCCTGTCGGCCAACCGCATCAACTGGGTGGCCGGCATCATCAACGGCACCGGCAACTTCATCCTCACTGAAATGCGCGAGAAGGGCCGCACCTTCGAAGACGTGCTCGCCGAGGCCCAAGCCCTGGGTTACGCCGAAGCCGACCCGACCTTCGACGTGGAAGGCATCGACGCGGCGCACAAGCTGACCATCCTGGCGTCCATCGCCTTCGGTATCCCGCTGCAGTTCGACAAGGCCTACACCGAAGGCATCACCAAGCTGACCACCGCTGACGTGAACTACGCCGAGGCCCTGGGCTACCGCATCAAGCACCTGGGCGTGGCCCGCAGCACCGCCGCCGGCATCGAACTGCGCGTGCACCCGACGCTGATCCCGGCCGACCGCCTGATCGCCAACGTCAATGGCGTGATGAACGCGGTGATGGTCAACGGCGACGCCGCCGGTTCAACCCTGTTCTACGGTGCCGGGGCCGGCATGGAGCCTACCGCTTCCTCGGTCATCGCCGACCTGGTGGACGTGGTTCGCGCCATGACCAGTGACCCGGAGAACCGCGTGCCGCACCTGGCCTTCCAGCCCGATTCGCTGTCGGCGCACCCGATTCTGCCGATCGACCAATGCGAAACCGCCTACTACCTGCGCATCCAGGCCAAGGACCACCCGGGCGTGCTCGCCCAGGTCGCCAGCATCCTGTCCGAGCGCGGTATCAACATCGAGTCGGCCCTGCAGAAGGAAGTCGAGGAACAGGACGGCCTGGTGCCCATGATCCTGCTGACCCACCGGGTGCAGGAACAGCGCATGAACGACGCCATCAAGGCGCTTGAAGCGCTGGAAGGCGTGGTCGGCCAAGTGGTCCGCATCCGCGTCGAACACCTCAATTAACTGGCAGCGGCAAGCGGTGAGCGGCACGCTGCAAGCGAGGCACCGCACGTTCATGAATGTGCGCGTACCCACTTGCAGCGTGTAGCCTGAAGCTTGAAGCTCGAACCAAAGGTTGGAAAAAATGCGCTATATCAGCACCCGCGGCAAAGCCCCGGCCCTGAATTTCGAAGACGTGCTGCTGGCTGGCCTGGCCAGTGACGGCGGCCTGTACGTGCCGGAAAACCTGCCACGTTTCACCGTGGAAGAAATCGCCTCGTGGGCCGGCCTGCCGTACCACGAGCTGGCGTTCCGCATCATGCGCCCGTTCGTCACCGGCAGCATCCCGGACGCCGACTTCAAGAAGATCCTCGAAGAAACCTACGGTGTGTTCGCACACAACGCCGTGGCGCCGCTGCGCCAACTCAACGGCAACGAATGGGTGATGGAGCTGTTCCACGGCCCGACCCTGGCGTTCAAGGACTTCGCCCTGCAACTGCTCGGCCGCCTGCTGGACTACGTGCTGGCCAAGCGTGGCGAGCGTGTGGTGATCATCGGCGCCACCAGTGGTGATACCGGGTCGGCCGCCATCGAAGGCTGCAAGCACTGCGAAAACGTCGACATCTTCATCCTGCACCCGCACCAGCGCGTATCGGAAGTGCAGCGTCGGCAGATGACCACGCTGTTCGGCGACAACATTCACAACATCGCCATCGAAGGCAACTTCGACGACTGCCAGGAAATGGTCAAGAACAGCTTCGCTGACCAGAGCTTCCTGAAGGGCACGCGCCTGGTCGCCGTGAACTCGATCAACTGGGCGCGCATCATGGCCCAGATCGTCTACTACTTCCACGCGGCCCTGCAATTGGGCGGCCCGGCGCGCTCGGTGTCGTTCTCGGTGCCTACCGGCAACTTCGGCGATATTTTCGCCGGTTACCTGGCGCGCAACATGGGCCTGCCGATCAACCAGCTGATCGTGGCCACCAACCGCAACGACATCCTGCACCGCTTCATGAGCGGCAACCAGTACGTCAAGGAAACCCTGCACGCCACCCTGTCGCCGTCCATGGACATCATGGTGTCGTCCAACTTCGAACGCCTGCTGTTCGACCTGCACGGTCGCAACGGCGCAGCCATCGCCGAGCTGATGGACACCTTCAAGCAAGGGGGCGGTTTCAGCGTCGAGCAGGAGCGCTGGACCGAAGCGCGCAAGCTGTTCGACTCCCTGGCGGTCAGCGACGAAGCCACCTGCGAGACCATCGCCGAAGTCTTCGCCCAGACCGGCGAAGTGCTGGACCCGCACACCGCCATTGGCGTCAAGGCCGCGCGCGAATGCCGCCGCAGCCTGGACATTCCCATGGTGGTGCTGGGCACCGCGCACCCGGTCAAATTCCCGGACGCGGTAGTCAAGGCGGGCGTGGGCAAGGCGCTGGAACTGCCCGCGCACCTGACCGACCTGCTCAGCCGCGAAGAAAAGTGCACTGTGCTGCCCAACGACCTGAAGGCCGTGCAAGCCTTCGTCAGCCAGCATGGCAACCGCGGCAAGCCGCTGTGACGGACTAGTCCTGCAACACTTAAAGCCCGTCGCTGACGGGCTTTATCTTTTCTACGTGTCAAACTTGACCCTGGGAAACGGGTTCAAGGGCACGGGCATGAAGCACGCACACCACGCATCGAAACGCTGGCTGGCCGCCTGGCTGGCGTTGCTGTGCCTGGCGTCCTGTGGGCTGGCGCAGGCTGCCCAGAGCCTGCCTTTCACCCTGATGCCGGCTTTCACGCAGTTGACCCCCCTGGTACTGGCCCCCGCCGACCAGCAATGGTTGCAGCGCCATGGGGTGCTGCGGGTGGGGGTCTCCATCACCGATCATGAACCGGTGGACATCACCGTTGACCGCAACCGGTACCGCGGCATCAGCGCCGATTACCTCAACCTGATCGCCGGCCGCTTGGGCGCGCCCCTGCAGATTCAAGGCTTTGCCCGTCGTGAAGAAGCCGTGGAGGCGTTGCAGAACCGCGAAATCGATATTCTTACCGGTGCCAGCGGCTTCGAACGGCAAGTGCCCGGGCTTGCCTTTAGCCGCGCCTACATGCCTGACGATGCTGTGCTCGTGGTACGCGACACCGGGGCAGAGGCCGCCTTGCCTGCCGGCGGCAAGATCGCGGTGCTCGACGGTTACACTGACCTTGCGGTGCTGCATGATGCCTATCCCGGCCACCCGATCGTAGTCGCCCCGAGCCTGGCCAGCGGGCTGGAGGCCGTGGCGCAGGGGGACGTGCAGGGCTTCGTCGGCAATGAGGTGGTGGTACGTGCCTACAGTGCCCTGCGGCCGTTCATGGGGTTGCGCATCGCCGATAGCGGCCGTTTGCCTGCGGCCGGCTTTGCGTTTGCCGTGCGCCGCGGTGACGGCCCCCTGCAGGCAATGCTCGACCGCGCGCTGGGCAGTATCGAAGAACCGCTGCGCCGCGAGATCCTGGGGCGCTGGACCGCCGGGCTGGGGTCGGACATTGCTCAACCGCGGGTGCAATTGAGCGCCGAGGAAGCGCAATGGCGCCAGGCACACCCCAAGGTCCGGGTGATCGCCAGCGAGTACCCACCCTACTTGTACCGCGACCGCCAGGGCAATTGGGTCGGGCTCAACCGCGACGTGCTGGCCACGGTTTCGTCCATGACCGGCCTGCAGTTCGAATTCATCCCCTCCGGCTCCATCGCCCAGAACCTGCAGGCGTTGCGCAACGGCACCGCCGACATGAGCACCACGCTGTCGGAAAGCCCCGAGCGCAAGGTGTTCCTGGGCTTTAGCCACTCCTTCGGGGGGCAGGGCTGGGTGTTCGTGGTGCGCGGCAACGGCCCTGGCGTCGCGTCGCTGGATGACATGGCCGGGCGGGTTCTGGCCCTGCCACGCGAGCACGCGCTAGAAAGCCAGTTGCGCCAGCAATACCCGCGCATCCGCTTGCGCCTGGTGGACACCTACGACCAGGCTCGCGACCTGGTACGCAAGGGCGAAGCCGATGCCACCCTGGACAGCGAGGTCAGCGCCTGGCGCGCGGTGGCCCGTTACCCCCAGGGCGAACTCAGGGTGGGGCGCAGCGTGGAGGGTGGCTGGGCGGCAGACCATTTTGCGGTGCGCCTGGCCGAGCCTTACTTGCTCAGCATCCTCAACAAGTCGCTGGAGGCCTACCCGGTGGCCGAACTGCGCGCGGTGCGGATCAAATGGCTGGGGGCGGTCGATGGCCAGGCGCCGGTGTGGCAGCGCATCGCGCCCTGGGTATGGTGGGCCCTGGCGGCGGCGTTGTCGTTCGGCCTGGTGTCGCTGATGTGGAGCAGCCGCCTGAAAGCACAGATCCACCAGCGGGAACGGCTGGAGGCCGAACTGGTGAAGGCCCGGGAGGTGGCCGAGCAGGCCAGCCAAGCCAAGAGTGGGTTTCTGGCGACCATGAGCCATGAGATCCGAACCCCCATGGCGGCCATCATCGGCTTGCTGGAACTGGAGCGCGAAACCACCCGCCTGCGCGGCGGCGAGCCGTCGCGGGCCGTGGACGTGGCCTACCAGTCGGCCCGCGATCTGATCGCCTTGATCGGCGACAGCCTGGACCTCGCCAAGATCGAGTCCGGCAGCCTGCAACTGCTGCCCGAGGCCGTCGAGCTGCGCCCCTTCTTCGAAGCCATCGTGCAACTCTTCGCTGCCCAGGCCAGCCAAAGGCGCCTGGTGCTGGAGCTGACCCTTGCCCCCGAGGCCGACGGTGTCTACCGCTTCGACCCGTTGCGCCTGCGCCAAGTGATGCACAACCTGCTCAGCAACGCCCTCAAGTTCACTGCGCGGGGCGGCGTGTACATCGACGTGCAGGGCCGTCCAGGCAGCCCGCTGCAGGTCAGCGTGCGTGACACCGGGGTGGGCATCGACAGCGAGCAGCAGGGCCGGTTGTTCAAGCCGTTCGTGCAGGTGGGTGGGCAACCGGACGGGCAGGGCACGGGGCTGGGGTTGAGCATCTGCAAGCAACTGGTCAGCCTCATGGACGGGCAAATCCAGCTTAGTAGCGTCGTAGGCGAAGGCACCTGCGTGGTACTGCGCTTGCCGCTGCCTCGCGTGGCCGCGAAGCCTGGCACTGTCGTCGATGCGCCTCCTGACGTGCCCACGCGGGCCTTGCGCGTGCTGGTCGTGGATGACTTGTCGGCCAACCGGCTGGTGGTGGGCCAGCAAGTGGCCTTTTTCGGCCACGCGGTGCACACGGCCAGCAGCGGTGAAGAGGCCTTGGCCTGGTGGCGCGAGCACCCCGTGGACGTGATCATCACCGACTGCCGCATGCCGGGCATGAGCGGCTATGCCCTGACACAGGCCATTCGCAGGGCAGAAGCTGAAGCGGGGCGGCTGCCGGTGCCGATCTTTTGCTGTAGCGCCAATGGCCAGGCAGAGGAAGCCGAGCGCTGTCGCGAGGCGGGCATGAACCAGTTGCTGGTCAAACCGCTGGAGCTGCAAGCGCTGGGCCGGCTGCTGGCTGGCTTGGGCGTACCGCCAGCCTTCGACATGGATACCCTGCGGCGCATGACCCAGGCCGACGCCGAAGTGATGCGCCGGATGCTCGAAGAGCTCCAGCGCAACATCGCTCAGGAGCTGGAAGGGCTCGCCAGCGCCGTGTCCAAGGCCGACTGGCCGGCGTTGCGGGCGGCGCTGCATCGGCTCAAGGGGGTGGCCTGCCTGATCGACGCCGCGCCCATGGCCAAGGCCTGCGCGGCCCTTGACGTCAGCGCCCGAGAACAGCGTGCCCAAGCCCTGGAAGATGAATGGGCGGCCCTGCACGCACGCCTGGACGAGTTGGCCGAAGACATTGAGCGCCAACTCTGGGAAATGTCCTACCCAAAATAGGACTTGTCCTATGTGTCTGGCCTGTTACACGGCCTAGAGTGTGCCCCAGCGTCGCCACTGAAGTGGCGTATTGAGAGATAGGCACATGCACGCACTGAAAGTCCTGATTCTTGAAGACAGTCCGTTCCAGCTGATGGCACTGCACCAGATGCTCAATGCCAGCGGGGTGTTCGACGTTTTGACCGCCGACACCGTAGAGGGTGCGCTGGGCTCGCTTGAGCGGCGCGGGCCGGTGGACGTGGCCATCTGCGATCTGCAACTGGAGGAAGGTGACGGGCTGCAGGTGATCCGCCACCTGGCGCGGTACCGGCAAGCGCGTGCGCTGATCATTCTTTCCAGCCTGGGGCGCGACCTGCTCGACGGCGTCGGGCAACTGGCTCGGCACCTGGGGCTGCAGGTGCTCGGCGTGCTGGAGAAACCCGCCAGCCCGGCGGTGCTGCATGAACTGCTGCAAGGTTATGACCGAAACGCCGAGCAGCGGGCCATGCCGCTGGTTGAGGTCGACGAACTGGTGGCGCTGGACGAACTCACGGTTGACCGCCTGCCGCAGTTGCTTGAACAGTGGCAGCCGTACTTTCAGCCCAAGGTGGCCTTGGACGGCCGGTTACTGGGCGTCGAGGCGTTGGTGCGCTGGGAGCATCCGGCCCTGGGGCTGTTGTCGCCGGCCAGCTTTCTGCCATTGGTGAGCTACGCCGGTTTGCTGCCGCACCTCAGCTGGCACATGCTCGACTGCGCGCTGGCCTTGAGCGCGTCGGTGCGCGACGAACAGGGCGAGGCCTTGCCGGTAGCCGTCAACGTGCCCACCTCGCTGATCGAAAGCGAAGGGTTCGTGGAGCGGCTCAGGGGCTTGCTTCAGCCCCTGGGCCTGCCGGCGTCGGTATTGACCCTGGAGATTGTCGAAAGCCAGCAGGCCTGCACCAGCAGCGTGGCGCTGGAGGCTTTGCTGCGCCTGCGTTTGCTGGGCTGCGGGCTGGCCATCGATGATTTCGGCATGGGGGATTTCAACCTGCAACGGCTGCTGGCCCTGCCGTTTTCCGAGGTGAAGATACCCAGCCAGTTCGTGCGTGGCGTAGCCGAGGACGGCCGCAAGGCGGCAGTGGTGGCCGGTGCACTGATCATGGCTCGGCGCATGGGCCTGGCTGTGGTGGTGGAAGGCGTGGAAACCGCCAGTGACTTCCTGGCGCTGGAAACCCTGGGCCAGCCTGCACTGCAAGGCCATTATGTGGCCAGGCCCATGGCCGGCCCGGCATTGCGCACCTGGATGGGCACCCACGAGGCCAGCCAATGGCCCCGCCCCGGTGAGACCGGGGGAAGTTCGGAAACAGAACACCACAGTGCATCTGCTGAACCGCGGCAGCTGCTTCCCGAGCTTCGCCCGGTCCCACAGGGGAATGAATGAGCTCCCGATCGGCCTCCGGATGGTTGGCTTCCGTGAAGTCAGGCCAGGCCATGTTCCTGGAGGTAAATGAACAACGCCGCATCGTTGGCCACCCCCAGCTTGCGCATGGCACTGACCTTCTGGGCGCTGACCGTCTGCTTGCTGCGGTTGAGTTGCTGGGCTATCTCACCTACCGACAGCCCGCCAGCCAGCAGGCGGGTCACCTCCAGCTCCCGGGGTGACAGCGCCTCGCGCTCGAACAGGCGGTCGGGCCGCGCCTCGCCTTCCTGAAGCAGTACCTGGCTTACCGATTCGGCGATGAACACCTTGTTGCGGCGCAGTTGGGCAATGGCCTGCGGCAGTTCGCTGACCAGGCTGGCCTTGCCCAGCACGCCCTTCACGCCGGTTTCCAGCATGGAGCGGAACAAGCCGCCGTTGGTCAGCATGGTCACCACCAGAATGGGCAGCGCTGGCCAGCGACGGTGCAGGGTCTCCAACAACCGCAGGCCATCGTTCTGGTGTTCGGCCGGCATCATGAAATCGGTGATCAGCAGGTCACACTCGCCTTCCTCCAGCCATTGGGTCAGTTGTGAGGGCGTACTGGCCTCGCCGACCACCAGCAAGTCAGGGTCCTGCTGCAGCACGGCGCGCAGCCCGATCCGGAAGATGGGGTGGTCGTCTGCGATGAGTATGCGCAAGGGCGAGCGGCTATTCACGAGGGTTGCTCCGTGGCGAGGCTATCAGTCTGGCACATCCGCGAGCCTTTACGGGTCCACTGCCACCCGTGGGGCTGGCTTTTTCGGTATTTCAACTGTCATATTCCACGGGCAAGCTGAAACCGCACTTTCACTCCCCGCCGGGCGCATTAGAACTTTTTGCCCTTACGGCGGGTCATTGATAGACACCTTGATTTCGAACAACTGAGTGGTGATCGAATGGAAAATATCAACGAGCTGCTGACTGAAGCACTGACGCCTTACCACGTGGACGTGGTCGATGTGGGCGGCCCGCTTGAATGCCGGGTGATATTGCGCGATTCGACCGGCGCTCTGGTACTGGACCGGCGCTTCAGCCGTCGCCAGTTCGCCGACACCCGGGCGCTCACCGACGTCGTTGACGGCCTGCACCGGGACCTGATGGTCGTCGAAGGCCGCCTGCAACCCTGCATGCTGGCGGCGATGGCTGCCAGTGTGCAGGCACCTGTTGCTGGCGCGGTGATGAGCTAGGGAACCTTCCGCAAGCGTTACGTTCACATCACGTAAGGGCAGGGGGGCTGGCATTGTGCTCCGGTGCCTGCCACCTGTCGTACTGGCCCAGCAGTTGGGCCATGTTTGACCCCGGGTAGCCTCCCCACTGCCCGGGGTTTCTTTTTGCCTGCGATCTGCCTAGCGGGTTGCCGGGTCGGTGAAGAAACGCCGGGCGTCGCGCAGGTAGTCCTGGCGGCTGGCGGGGTCCAGCCACTCGGCGTAATAGCCCGGCAAGGTGGTGATGCGTAGCGTTGCCAACCGTTCGTTCAGGCGCCGGATCACGGCGCGGCCCTGGGCAGTGTTGGAGCAGGCCACGTAGACATTCTGGTAACGGGGCACCCCCAGCACGGGCAGGAATTCGAGGTCTTGCCCCGCGATGCGCTGTTGGGGCGCCAGGTACAATACTTCCGGCCAATAGCCCAATACCCCGTCCAGCCGACCCCGTTGCTGCATCTGCAACAGGCTGGCCACGGCATCGTCGCCATGGTGGGCATTGATCGCTGCCGGTGGCGCGGCCGCCAGCATGGTATCGATGGCCCCGCCATAGCTGCGCTCTGCCACGCGCCCCACCTTGATGTTGGGGCTGGCCAGCAGTGCCGGGAGGTCAAGGGCACCGTGGCGCATGAAACTGTTGAAACCATGGCGGTCCTGGTGACGAATGATCAGGCCGTTGGTCAAGGTGGCGAACATGGGGATGGAGTACACCGCTGCCTGGCTGCGGTCGGGCGTCCACAGTAACTCCGGGTCGCAACTCAGTGCCGGCTCTTGCAGCATCTGCAAGGCCCGGGCGCGGTTGACGCGGACCACGCTGTGGTCATGGTCCGGCAGCGCCTGCATCAGCAGCGGCAATACGCGGTCCACGGCGCCTTGGCCCACACGCGGGCCACTTTCGATGGTCAGCGGTGGCAGGTCGCGCACCAGCCAGGTCAAAGGTTCCCCGCCCCAGGCGACCAGTGGCACGGCCAGGCACAGCAACAACGTCAACGCTCGGCGGCGACCTTCCATGATGCGGGCTCCGAAACAACTCAATGGCCTGTGTAGCACAGGTCTGTGCCTGTCCGGTAATGTTGTCGGCTATCGACCTTAGTTGATTAGGCCACGATCGGTTAGACTGTGCGACTTTTCCTCGTAGCAAGAAGCCCCTCATGGCCCAGCCGTCCACGACCTACAAATTCGAACTCAACCTGACCGATCTCGACCGTGGTGTCTACGAAAGCGTCAAGCAGACCATCGCCCGGCACCCTTCCGAGACCGAGGAACGCATGGCCGTGCGCCTGCTGGCCTACGCCTTCTGGTACAACGAACAGTTGTCGTTCGGCCGTGGCCTGTCTGATGTAGACGAAGCGGCGCTGTGGGAAAAAAGCCTGGACGACCGCGTGGTGCACTGGATCGAAGTGGGCCAGCCTGACGCTGACCGCCTGACCTGGTGCTCGCGCCGTACCGAGCGCACCAGCCTGCTGGCTTACGGCAGCCTGCGCGTGTGGCAGACCAAGGTGGTGGACGCGGTCAAGAACCTCAAGAACGTCAACATCGCCGCCGTGCCCCAGGAGGTCCTGGAAACCCTGGCCAAGGACATGCCACGTGCCATCAAGTGGGACGTGATGATCAGCGAAGGCACCCTTTTCGTCACCGACGACCGCGGCCAGCACGAAGTGCAACTGGAATGGCTGATGGGCGAGCGCGGCTGAGCCGTACCGCCCGTTCCGATTTTTGCCCCTGAATAAGAAGCCCCATGCGTATCGAACCGCGTCAACTGCCTGCCACCCTGCCGTTTCTCGGTGACCTTCCGCCCTTGCTCACCCGCTTGTACGCGGCGCGGGGGGTGCAGTCGGAGGCCGAGCTGGACAAGAGCCTGGCGCGGCTGATCCCGTACCAGCAGCTCAAAGGCATCGACGCGGCCGTGGAGCTGCTGGTGGACGCCCTGGCCCAGCGCCAGCGCATCCTCATCGTCGGCGACTTCGATGCCGATGGTGCCACCGCCAGCAGCGTTGGCGTGTTGGGCCTGCGCTTGCTGGGCGCGGCTCATGTCGACTACCTGGTGCCCAACCGGTTCGAATACGGCTATGGCCTGACGCCGGAAATCGTCGCTGTGGCGCTGCAGCGCCAACCGGACCTGCTGGTGACCGTGGACAACGGAATTTCCAGTGTCGACGGCGTGGCCGCCGCCAAGGCCGCGGGGCTCAAGGTGCTGGTCACCGACCACCACTTGCCAGGCCCCGAATTGCCCGCCGCCGATGCCATCGTCAACCCCAACCAGCCCGGCTGCGAGTTTCCCAGCAAGTCGCTGGCCGGTGTCGGGGTGATTTTCTATGTGCTGATGGCCCTGCGCGCACGCCTGCGCAGCCTGGGCCATTACGACAGCAAGCCGCAGCCCAACATCGGCGAGCTGCTCGACCTGGTGGCCCTGGGCAGTGTCGCCGACGTGGTGCCGCTGGACGCCAACAATCGCATCCTGGTGCACCAGGGCCTGGAGCGCATTCGTGCCGGCCGCGCCCGGCCGGGCCTCAAGGCGATTCTGGAGGTAGCCAAGCGCGACCACCGGCGCATCACCTCCACCGACCTGGGCTTCATCCTCGGCCCGCGCCTGAACGCAGCGGGGCGCCTGGACGACATGAGCCTGGGCATCGAATGCCTGCTCAGCGACGACAGCGCCCTGGCCCAGGCCATGGCCGCGCAACTGGACGAACTGAACCAGGACCGCAAATCCATCGAGCAAGGGATGCAGCGGGAGGCGTTGGCCCAGCTCAAGGACTTGCCGCTGGAGGACATGCCCTTCGGCCTGTGCCTGTTCGACGCGGACTGGCACCAGGGGGTGATCGGCATCCTCGCCTCGCGCCTCAAGGAACGCTACCACCGGCCCACCATCGCCTTTGCCGATGCCGGCGAGGGCATGCTCAAGGGCTCGGCGCGTTCGGTCCCTGGCTTCCACATCCGCGATGCGCTGGACGCCGTGGCGGCGCGCCACCCGCAACTGATCAGCAAATTCGGTGGCCACGCCATGGCCGCAGGCCTGTCGTTGCCCGAAAGCAATTTCCCCGCCTTTGCCCAGGCCTTCGACGAAGAAGTACGCCGCCAGTTGCAGGAGGACGACCTCACCGGCCGCCTGCTGACCGACGGCAGCCTGGCCGTGGAAGAGTTCCACCTCGAATTGGCCCGCGCCCTGCGTCACGCCGGGCCCTGGGGCCAGCACTTCCCCGAGCCACTGTTTCACGGCGTGTTCCAGCTGGCCGAGCAACGAGTCGTGGGCGAGCGGCACCTGAAGGTGGTGCTCAAGAGCGAATGCGGTTCCGTGAAGCTTGATGGCATAGCCTTTGGCATCGACCGCGACGTGTGGCCCAACCCCACCGTGCGCTGGGTGGAACTGGCCTACAAGCTGGACGTCAACGAGTTCCGTGGCCAGGAAACCGTGCAGCTGTTGATTGCGCACATGGAGCCGCGTTGAAAAAACGCTGAACCCTGCTCGAGGTGAGGTTGTCGACTAGGCTCTAGACATTGTCTGCGCCCGACCCCAAGCCTTGAGAGGTGCCCCATGAGCGTGCTGCTGGAACCCTATACCCTGCGTCAACTGACACTGCCCAACCGTATCGCGGTCTCCCCCATGTGCCAATACTCCAGTGTCGATGGCCTGGCCAACGACTGGCACCTGGTGCACCTGGGCAGCCGCGCCGTGGGCGGTGCTGGCCTGGTGTTCACCGAAGCCACCGCCGTGACCGCTGACGGCCGTATCACCCCTGAAGACCTGGGCCTGTGGAACGATGAGCAGATCGAGCCACTGCAACGCATTACTCGCTTCATCACCGCCCAGGGCGCCGTGCCGGCGATTCAACTGGCCCATGCGGGGCGCAAGGCCAGCACCTACCGCCCCTGGCTCGGCAAGTCCGGCAGTATTCCAGTGAATGAAGGTGGCTGGGTGCCGGTGGGGCCGTCGAAGATCGCCTTCGACCCACGTCACACGGCGCCCACCGCGCTGGATGAAGGGCAGATCCAGGAAATCATCCTGGCGTTCGTCGAGGCGGCGAGAAGGGCACTGAAGGCCAACTTCAAGGTGGTGGAAGTGCATGCGGCCCATGGCTACCTGTTGCATCAGTTCCTGTCGCCGATCAGCAACCAGCGTCAGGACAGCTATGGTGGGTCGTTTGAAAACCGCATTCGCCTGACGCTGCAGGTCACCGAGGCGATTCGCACCGTCTGGCCCGAAGAATTGCCGGTGTTCGTGCGCGTGTCGGCCACCGACTGGGTCGAGGACGGCTGGAACCCGGATGAGACCGTTGAACTGGCCAAGCGCCTGAAGGCCCTGGGGGCGGACCTGGTGGATGTGTCGTCGGGCGGTACCGCGGCCAATGCCGAGATTCCCACAGGGCCCGGGTACCAGACCCGCTTCGCCGAGCGCGTGCGCAAGGAGGCGGGCATTGCCACCGGCACCGTCGGCATGATCACGGAACCTGCCCAGGCTGAGCACATCTTGCGCACCTGCCAGGCTGACATCATCCTGCTGGCCCGTGAACTGCTGCGCGACCCCTACTGGCCGCTGCACGCCGACGACGACCTCAACGGCCGCCAGGCCACCTGGCCCGCCCAATACCAGCGCGCCACCCACCGCGATCAGCCGATCCACGAGTCGGACCTGCGCGATTGACCGCACCGTTGCAGGATCGAGCGTCGCCCGGTCCTGCAACGGGTTACCGTCAGCTGTACTTGCGTTTTTCCGGCGCAGGCGGGAAGTATTGGTACAACCAGGTCTCGCTCAGAGTGCGGTCCTGGGTGCGGATGAACAGGCGCATTTCCACCGGCTCGACGCTGTCACTGGTGGGGTGCCAGTCGAACGTCACGCGGTAGCCCTTGTCCGGCAGTACCAGAATGTTGAAGTCCTGCACCTTGCCGCTGGACACGGTCACCACCGGCTCGATGCCGGTACCTTCCGGCAAGCGTTCCAGGCCACCGCCCTTGAAGTCCACGGCAAAGCGGCGGGCCCAGACGTCCGGGTAGTGTTCGCCCGGTGCCCAGCCTTCGGTAAAGCCGCCCATGCCCGAACGGGTCGCGTGCACCCGAGCCAGCGGCGTGCCCACCGGTGGCAGGGCGCTCCAGTACAGCTTGTAGCCGAAGTTCAGGGCGTCGCCGGCCTTGACCGGTTGCTTGGGCGTCCAGAACGCCACGATATTGTCCAGGGTCTCGCCGGTGGTGGGGATTTCCATCAGGCTGACCGCGCCTTCACCCCAGTTGGTGGTGGGCTCGACCCACAGGCTGGGGCGCTTGTCGTAGCCGTCCACGGTGTCTTCGTAGCTGGAAAACTCGTGGTCGGTCTGCACCAGGCCGAAACCCTTGGGGTTGTTGTCAGCGAAGGCGTTGAACTGCAGCGTGGCCGGGTTGTTCAGCGGGCGGCAGATCCACTCGCCATTGCCGCGCCACATGGCCAGCCGGTCCGAATCGTGGATTTGCGGGTGGATGGTGTCGCACATGCGTCGCTCATGGGTGCCGCAGCTGAACATGCTGGTCATCGCCGAGATACCCAACTGCTCGATGTCGGTACGGGCGAACACATGGGCATCGATGGCCATCACTACCTGTTGTGCCTGGCAGTCGATGTCGAACCTGTAGGCGCCCGTCGCGCTGGGTGACTCCAGCAGGGCATAGACGGTGAAGCGGGTGCTTTCCTTGTCCGGGGTTTCGAACCAGAACTTGGTGAAGTCGGGAAATTCCTCGCGCTTCCTGGCATAGGTATCGATGGCCAGGCCGCGGGCCGATAGGCCGTACTGGCCGGTGGAGTCCACTGCGCGGAAATAGCTGGCGCCCAGGAATGACAGGATGTCGTGCTTGTCCAGTTCCGGTGCCTTGAACATGCGGAAACCGGCGAAGCCCAGGTCGCCCTTGAGCTGCTTGGTGTCCACCCCGGTGTTGTCGTAGCGGAACAGCGGCGGGTGGAAGTGCACCTCGCGCGCCTGCTGCTTGGCCGCATCGACACTGTACATGCGCACCGGCAGCTTGAAGCCCATGCCCACGTGGAAGAACTGCACGTCCAGCTGGCCCTTGTTGTCGTACCAGAGCGAGTGCTTGGGGTCGTACTGAATGGCATTGAACTGCTGGGGTGTCATGTTCGCCAGGGTCGGCGGCAACACCTGCTTGCGGTCGGTATAACCCTGGGTGGCCAACTGCCGCGCCTGGGCTTGCAGCAAATCGAAACTGAATGGCTCGGCATCGCCATCGGCGGTGGCGGCCATCGCCTGTGCGGCCAGCAGCCCGGTGCCGGAAAGGCCGGTATAGGCGGCGAGCGCCATGGAGGCCTTGAGAAGGTGCCTGCGGTGCATAAGTAAACCTGTCTGCAAAGAATCCGGGCCACCTCCTGGCAGCCTGGCTGGATCGAGATAAAGGTCTGGACATGCCCTCGGCCAAACGCAACCAACTCCTAACAGATAACAAAGTGGGCGGTGGGTTCGCAAGAAGGGGTGAAAAAAGTCGTTCCGGGTGATCGCGGCCGTACGGTGAGCAGAGCAGCAGCGTCATAAGCCGCTTGCCCTATTGCTTGGGAAAATTCTTACAAATACGCCGGATTCTTCCTCGTTTTTCTCCTTGACGTCCCCTGAATAATCACGGCTTCGGCACTCGAACCAGAGAGGACAAGGTTGATGCCCAGGGTTAGATCGACACGGGTCACCGTGACCGGCCACGTCGTTTTTGATCAGAACTTCGGTGGTTGTGGGGATATATATCTGTATTGGCGTGACGTGCGCGCGCCGGCAGTGGAAGGTGACGCACCGAAGCGAACGGGGCAGCCAGGTTATGTGTGTGCGAGCATTTATGACGGCAGCGGCTGGTGCAAGCTGCACCTGGGCCGGCTGATGCCTTGCGAATACCGCAGCTGCCAGCGGGCGACTCAACGCAATAAAGTCACCGACTGCGTCAAGGGCATGGTCCAGAGCTGGCGCGGTGAGTGGGCGGATTACAGCGAGGACTCGCAAGGGTTTCGCTTGAGCGCGCTGGAGCTGCCCTAGGCGCGCGCCAGCTTCTGTGGGGCCGGGCAAAGCTCGGGAGGTGGCCACCGCGGTGGTTCGGGCTAACCGCGGCGCCTGGTTCCCGAGCTTGCGCCCGGTCCCACAGGGTTGCGCCTACAGGGCCGGTTGCGTCAACGTTTTATCTTCCAGGCGTCGCCCGCGGGGGCGGTGCCGTGGTCGTAGGGTTTGGCCAGCCACATGTACAGCAGCCCCAGGCCGATCACTACCGCCGTGGTCACGACCATGGCGTAGTTCACGTACCAGGCGGCGTCCGGGGTGCGCGGCCAGGCCATGTTGATGATGGCGCCCACGCCGTACACCAGTGCCCCGACGTTCACCAGCAACCCCCAGCGCCCCAGGTTGAACTGGCCACTGGGTTTCCAGCCGCGCAGGCGGGCGTACAGTGCGCCCAGGACGATCATCTGGAAGGCCAGGTAGATGCCGATCGCTGCGAAGCTGACGATGGTGGCCACGGCGTCCTGCAGGAAAAAACCGAGGATGATGATCAGCGCCGGCAACACGCCCGCCACCAGCAGGGCATTGACTGGCACCTGGGTAGTGGCCGACAGGCGCTTGAGCAACCGGCTGCCGATGACCATCTCGTCACGGGCGTAGGAGTACAGCAGACGGCTGGCGGCAGCCTGCAGGCTGATGACGCAGGAAATGAACGACACCATCACCACAGCCATCACCACCCGCGAACCGACGCTGCCAAATGCGTTGTTCAGTACGGTGGTCACCGGGTCCTTGTCAGTCCCGTTGATGACCGCCTGCATGTCCGGCACGGCGAGGATCAAGGCCAGGCAGGCGAACATCGCCGAGATGCCACCGATGTAGATGGTCATGCGCATCGCTACCGGAATGCGTTTGCTGGGGTTGGGGGTTTCCTCGGCCACGTCGCCGCAGGCTTCGAAGCCGTAGTACAGGAACATCCCTGCCAGCGAGGCGGTCAGGAAGGCCGGAAGGTAGGAACCGTCGACGCGGATGTCGAAGGTATTCCACAGTACGCTGAATGGCTGGTGGCGTTCGAAGATCAGCAGGTAGATACCGACGATCAACGCGCCCAGCAACTCGCACAGGAAGCCGAACATGGCGATACGCGCCAGCATCTTGGTGCCGCTGAGGTTGACCAGGGTGGCCAGCAGGGTCAGCACCAGGGCGATGACGATGTTGGTGCTGTTGCTCGGTTCGAAGCCCAGCATCACCGCCAGGTAGGGCCCGGCGCCCACGGCCACCGCGGCGATGGTCACGCACAAGGCGATGGAGTAGATCCAGCCCACCATCCACGCCCAGCGCTTGCCCACCAGGCGTCTGGCCCATGGGTACACACCCCCGGAAATCGGGAATTGCGACACCACTTCGCCGAAGATCAGGCACACCAGCATCTGGCCCAGGCCCACCAGCAGGTAGGCCCAGAACATCGGCGGCCCGCCCGCCGCCAGGCACAGGCCGAACAGGGTGTACACACCTACTACAGGTGACAGGTAGGTGAAGCCCAGGGCGAAGTTTTCCCATAGGCTCATGCTGCGGTTGAAGTTGGAGGTGTAGCCCAGTTGCCTGAGCTGCTCGGCATCGTGGTCGACGGCTGCCATGTCAGGGGTGACGCTCATGTGTGTGCTCCGAAAGAATCGGCAGATTCAGGTTGCAGGGTGCCCGGGGGTGGTGCCCGAAAGGCACACCCCGGATCATTGTTGTATGAGGTACGGGAGGCGATCAGTGCTTGAACATGACATGCCGCACAGTGGTGTAGTCCTCAAGGCCATACATGGACATGTCCTTGCCATACCCCGACAGCTTCTGCCCACCATGGGGCATCTCGCTGACAAGCATGAAATGCGTGTTTACCCAGGTGCAGCCGTATTGCAGGCGCGCGCTCAAGCGGTGGGCGCGGCCCACGTCGCGGGTCCATACCGAGGAAGCCAGGCCGTAGTCCGAATCGTTGGCCCAGCCCAGCACCTGCGCTTCGTCATCGAAGCGGGTCACCGACACCACCGGCCCGAACACCTCGCGGCGCACGATTTCGTCGTCCTGCTGGGCGTCAGCCAGTACCGTGGGCTGGAAGAAGTAGCCATCGCCGTCCACCGCCTTGCCGCCCGTGACCAGGCGAATGTGCGGCTGCGCCAGGGCGCGCTCGACGAAGGCGGCTACCCGATCACGATGCTGGGCGGTGATCAGCGGGCCCAGTTCAGTGTCGGGGTCGTCCTGCAAACCATGCTTGATGCCGCTGACCGCGGCGCCGAGCTTTTCCACGAACTGCTCGTAAATGCCTGCTTGCGCATAGATACGGCACGCCGCGGTGCAGTCCTGGCCGGCGTTGTAGAAACCGAAGGTGCGGATGCCTTCCACGGCTGCGTCGATGTCGGCGTCGTCGAAAATGATCACCGGCGCCTTGCCCCCCAGTTCCATGTGCATGCGTTTCACGCTGTCGCTGGTGCTGGAGATGATGTTCGAGCCGGTGGCGATGGACCCGGTCAGCGACACCATGCGCACCCTCGGGTGGGTCACCAGCGGCTGGCCCACGGTGTGGCCCCGGCCAAACACCAGGTTCAACACCCCGGCGGGGAAAATGTCGTTGGCCAGTTGCGCCAGGCGCAGGGCGGTCAACGGGGTTTGCTCGGACGGCTTGAGCACCACCGTGTTGCCGGCGGCCAGGGCTGGGGCGATCTTCCAGGCCACCATCATCAACGGGTAGTTCCACGGCGCGATGGAGGCGATGACACCCACCGGGTCGCGGCGAATCATCGAGGTGTGCCCCGGCAGGTATTCACCGGCCGCCGAGCCGCTCATGCAACGGGTGGCGCCGGCGAAAAAACGGAACACGTCGGCGATGGCCGGAATCTCGTCATTCAACGCCGCGTTGTAGGGCTTGCCGCAGTTGTCCGATTCCAGTTTGGCCAACTCTTCGCCATGGGCTTCGATGGCATCGGCCAGCTTGAGCAGTAGCAGGGCGCGGTCTTTGGGCGCGGTCTGCGACCAGCTGTCGAAGGCCGCATCGGCGGCACGCACCGCCGCATCCACCTGGCCTTCGGTGGCCTCGTTGATTTCAATCAGCACGCGGCCCAGGGCCGGGTTGAACACGGCCTGCGCCGGGCCCTCGCCGGTGACCAGGTGGCCGTTGATCAGCAGTTGCGTTTGCATGGTCTGTTCCCCTGTGAAGGTGTTATTTGCCGCCGCTGCCGGCCACGCTTTCACCGCCGCGTGTCAGGTCGTAGGCGCCCAGGATGGGCAGCATGGTCACCAGCATCACCAGCATGGCGACCACGTTGGTCACCGGTACGTCGCGCGGGCGGCTGAGCTGGTTGAGCAACCAGATGGGCAGCGTGCGCTCGTGGCCGGCGGTGAAGGTGGTGACGATGATCTCGTCGAATGACAGCGCGAACGCCAGCATGCCGCCGGCCAGCAGCGCCGAGCCCAGGTTGGGCAGGATGATGTAGCGAAAGGTCTGCCAGCCGTCGGCGCCCAGGTCCATGGACGCCTCGATCAGGCTGTGGGAGGTGCGGCGCAGGCGGGCGATGACGTTGTTGTAGACGATCACCACGCAGAACGTGGCGTGGCCGACGATGATGGTGAACATGCCCGGTTCGATGCCCAGGCGCTTGAACGCGGCCAGCAAAGCGATACCGGTGATGATGCCGGGCAGGGCGATGGGCAGGATCAGCATCAGCGAGATACCGTCCTTGCCGAAGAAGTCACGCCGGTACAGCGCCGCCGACGCCAGGGTGCCGAGCACGATGGCGATCAGCGTCGCCACGCACGCCACCTGCAGCGACAGCTTGATGGCCTCCAGCACGTCGGTGCGGGCGAAGGCCACGCTGAACCACTTCAGGGTGAAGCCCTGGGGCGGAAAGCTGAAGGCCGCGTCTTCGGTGTTGAAGGCGTACAGGAAGATGATCAGGATGGGGAAGTGCAGGAATACCAGTCCGCCCCAGGCGGCGAGGCGCAGGCCCCAGGAGGCTTTGTCAGAGTGCATCGAAGGCCCCCAGGCGTTTGACGATGGACAGGTACACCGCGATCAGCACGATGGGCACCAGGGTGAACGCCGCGGCCATGGGCATGTTGCCGATGGCCCCTTGCTGGGCGTAGACCATGCTGCCGATGAAGTAGCCGGGCGGGCCGATCAGTTGCGGCACGATGAAGTCGCCCAGCGTCAGCGAGAAGGTGAAGATGGAACCCGCCGCGATGCCGGGTACCGACAGCGGCAGCACCACTTGCAGGAAGGTCTGGCGCGGTGTCGCGCCCAAGTCCGCGGAGGCTTGCAGCAGCGAGGGCGGCAAGCGTTCCAGGGACGCCTGGATCGGCAGGATCATGAACGGCAGCCAGATGTACACGAACACCAGGAAACGCCCCAGGGTCGACGTGGACAATGTGCTGCCGCCAATGCCTGGCAATCCCAGCACGGCTTGCAGAACCGGCCCCAGCCCCAGGTGCTGGACAAACCACTGGGCCACGCCACCCTTGGCCAGCAGCAGGGTCCAGGCGTAGGCCTTGACGATGTAGCTGGCCCACATGGGCATCATCACCGCGATGTAGAAAAACGCCTTGGTCTTGCCCTGGGTGTAGCGCGCCATGTAGTAGGCGATGGGGAAGGCCACCACGGCGCTGGCGATGGACACCGCCACGGCCATGCCCAGGGTGCGCTGGATGATGTCGAAGTTCGACGGGTTGAACAGCGCGGCGAAGTTGGCCAGGGTCAGGTCAGGGGTGACCGTCATGCTGAAGTCGTCGAAGGTGTAGAAGCCCTGCCACAGCAGGTTCAGCAACGAGCCCAGGTAAATGGCGCCGAACCACAGCAGCGGCGGCACCAGCAGCAATGACAGGTACAAGTTGGGCTTGCGATACAGTAGGGTCCACAGCCGCCGCAGGGGCGGTACGTCCACCGTTGGTGCAGGTTTTTCCAAGACCAGGCTCATGTCACAGGCCCTCGGTTTCACGCAGCACGGTCATGGCGTCCCGGGCCCAGCGCGCATTCAGGCGCTGGCCGGGTTGCAGGACGATGCTCGGTTCCTGCCACTGGTTGTTGGCCTGGCTGATGGCGATGAGCTGGCCGTTGTCCAGCTTGAGTTCGTAGCGGGTCGAACTGCCCTGGTACTGAATGTCATGCAGCAGGCCGTTGACCTGTATTTCATGGGGCGTGGCCACTTCACCGAAGCGGATGTGCTCCGGGCGGATGGAGAAGGGCAACTCGCTGCCGGTCAGCTGCCGCGCCGTCTCGCCGCGCAGCACGTTGGAGGTGCCGACGAACTCGGCGACGAAGGTGGTGGCCGGTTTCATGTACAGGTTGCGCGGGCTGTCGACCTGCTCGATGCGGCCTTTGTTGAACACCGCCACCCGGTCGGACATGGAAAGGGCTTCAGTCTGGTCGTGGGTGACGAAAATGAAGGTGATGCCCAGCTGGCGCTGGAGTTTCTTCAGCTCGCCCTGCATCTGCTCGCGCAGTTTCAGGTCCAGGGCCCCCAAGGGTTCATCAAGCAGCAACACGCGAGGACGGTTGACCAGCGCCCGGGCCAGGGCCACGCGCTGGCGCTGGCCGCCCGACAGTTGTACCGGCTTGCGCTCGCCGTAGCCGCCCAGGGCGACCATGTTCAGCGCCTCCTCGGCCCGGGCCAGGCGTTCCTGCTTGCCCACACCCTTCACTTTCAGGCCGTAGGCCACGTTGTCACGCACGTTCATGTGGGGGAACAGCGCGTAATCCTGGAACACGGTGTTCACGTCACGCTGGTAGGGCGGCAACCCGGCCGCCTCGGCGCCATGAATGCGGATCGAGCCGGCGCTGGGCTGCTCGAACCCGGCGATCAGGCGCAGGCACGTGGTCTTGCCCGAGCCGGACGGGCCGAGCATGGAAAAGAACTCGCCGTCCTGGATATCGATAGAAACCCGGTCAACGGCCTTCACCTCGCCGAACACGCGGGAAACCTGGGTGAACTGGACTGCAAGCGTCATGATGCGCTACTCCGAAAGGTACGGCAGACACCGTCGTAGCCGCAGCCTGGGGCAGCGGCTACCAGGATGGGGGCCTCAGCGGCCGCCCATGATCGCGATGTAGTCCTGGGTCCAGCGGCTGTACGGCACGAACTTGCCGCCCTCGGCCTGCGGGGTTTTCCAGAAGGCGATCTTGTCGAACTGGTCGAAGCCGTTGGTCTTGCAACCTTCGGCCCCCAGCAGTTCGCTGCCCTGGCAGGCGGCCGGTACCGCTGGCAACGAGCCGAACCAGGCGGCCACGTCGCCCTGCACCTTGGGCTGCAGCGACCAGTCCATCCACTTGTAGGCGCAGTTGGGGTGCGCCGCTTCGGCGTGCAGCATGGTGGTGTCGGCCCAGCCGGTGGCGCCCTCTTTGGGAATGGTCGAGGCCACGGGCTGGTTGTCGGCTTTCAGGCCGTTGACCATGTAGCCCCAGGAGCTGGACGCTACTACGCCCTCGTTCTTGACGTCGCTCATCTGCACGGTCGCGTCATGCCAGTAGCGGTGCACCAGAGCGTGCTGGGCCCGCAGCAGGTCGAGCACGGCCTTGTACTGGGTTTCGGTCAATTCGTAGGGGTTCTGGATGCCCAGCGCGGGCTTGGCGCTCTTGAGGTACAGCGCCGCGTCAGCGATGTAGATCGGCCCGTCATAGGCCTGTACGCGGCCCTTGTTGGGCTTGCCGTCGGGCAGGTTCTGCGCGTCGAACACCACGCCCCAGCTGGTGGGCGCGGTCTTGAAGGTGTTGGTGTTGTACAGCAGAACATTGGGGCCCCATTGGTAAGGGGTGCCGTAGGTCTGGCCATTGACCACGTACCAGGGGCCATCTTTGAGGCGCGGGTCGAGGTTCTTCCAGTTGGGGATCAGCGCCGTGTTGATCGGCTGTACGCGCTTGCCGGCCACCAGCCGCAGGGAAGCATCGCCCGAGGCGGTCACCAGGTCGTAACCACCCTTGGCCATCAGGCTGACCATCTCGTCGGAGGTGGCCGCGGTCTTGACGTTGACCTTGCACCCGGTCTCTTTCTCGAAACCGGTCACCCAGTCGTAGTTTTTGTCGCTTTCGCCCCGTTCGATATAGCCCGGCCAGGCAACGATATCCAGCTGCCCCTCACCGGCACCCACCGCCTTGAGCGGTTCGGCGGCCTGCAGGCTGGCGCTGGCCAGCAAGGCGGTGGTCAAGGCGCTGAGCAATGCGGTCTTGTGCTGGTGCATGGTAACCCTCTTCTTCAAATTATGGTCGGGGCAGTAGCGAACAGGTGAAGCGGCCTTCAGGGAGGCTGATTATTAGCGTAGTGGTGTGCGGCGTTTCGTGGTCAGAGGTGCTCCCCGTGGCGGGCCATGATGTGGCGCACCACGCTGTAGTCGTGCAGTGAGTCGCTGGACAGGTCCTTGCCGTAGCCGGACCGTTTCAGGCCACCGTGGGGCATTTCGCTGGCCAGCATGAAATGGCTGTTGATCCAGGTGCAGCCGTATTGCAGGCGCGCGGCGACCTGCAGGGCCTTGTCCAGATTCTGCGTCCATACCGAGGACGCCAGGCCGTATTCGGAATCGTTGGCCCAATCCACTGCCTGACTCAGGTCGTCAAAGCGGGTGACGGTGACCACGGGGCCGAATACTTCGCGCTGCACGATCTCATCGGTTTGCCGGCAGCCGGCCAGCAGTGTCGGCTGGTAGAAAAAGCCGGGCCCGGAATGCACGGCGGCACCGCTGATACGCTCGATGTGCGGCTGGCTCAGGGCGCGTTCCACAAAGCTGGCGACCCGGTCGCGCTGGCGCGAACTGATCAGCGGGCCCAGTTCGTTGTCGGCGTCGCGCTTGCTGGCAAAGCGCAGCTTGCCAACGGCGGCGCCCAGTTCGCTGACCAGCCGATCATGGATGCCAGCCTGGGCATACACGCGGCAGGCGGCGGTGCAGTCCTGGCCGGCGTTGTAGTAGCCGTAATTGCGCACGCCTTCGACCACGGCCTGCAGGTCGGCGTCATCGCAGACGATCACCGGCGCCTTGCCGCCCAGTTCCAGGTGTGTGCGCTTGAGGGTCTTGGACGCCGCCTGGAGGATTTTCTGCCCGGTGACGATATCGCCGGTGAGCGACACCATGCGCACCTTGGCATGGCCCACCAGGTGGCTGCCCACGCCCTCACCGCCACCGCAGACAATGTTCAGCACGCCGCGCGGCAGAATTTGCGCCAAGGCCGGCGCCAGTGCCAGGATCGACAACGGCGTGTGCTCGGACGGCTTGAACACCAGGGTATTGCCGGCGGCCAGGGCCGGGGCGATCTTCCACGCGGCCATCATGATCGGGTAATTCCACGGTGCGATGGAGGCCACCACGCCGATGGGGTCACGGCGCACCATGCTGGTATAGCCGGGCACGTATTCGCCGGCCAACTGGCCGGTCTGGCAGCGCACGGCGCCAGCGAAGAAACGGAACACATCGACGGTGGCGTTGAGGTCATCCTGGCGGGCCAGATGCAGGGGCTTGCCGCAGTTCAATGCCTCCAGGCGGGCCAGGCGGTCGGCCTGGCGGGCCACGGCGTCGGCGATTTCCAGCAGCAGGTTGGCGCGTTGTTGTGGCGTGGTGCGCGACCAGCCGGCAAAGGCGTGGTGGGCGGCAAGGATGGCGCTTTCCACTTGCTCGGTGCTGGCTTCAGCGATATGGGTCAGTACTTCGGCGGTGGCCGGGTTGATGATGGCTTCCACCCGGCCATTACCGGCCACCAGCTCACCGTCGATCAGCAGCGCGGTACACAGCTCGGGGGGGAAGTGCCAGCCATTTTGCGAGGTCTCTGTTCTTTTGGGCTCACGGGCAGGTTCCTGGGAAACGGCCCGGGCACGGATTGTCTCGGTGGATAGAGACTAGTGCGCGGGCGGGTGGGCGACAAATTCTAAATACTGAATGCAGCGTTCGATTAAATCGATACCCTGCGGCCGTTGTGGGGTTGTTCACGGGCTACGGTCAGGAACGGGTCCACCAGGGCCGGCCGCGCCGTGCCACGGCGCCAGGCCAGGCCCACGTCCAGGGTCTGGGTCAGGTCGGCCAGGGGGCGCGCCTCGATAATGTCGCCTTCCAGCGACCAGGGGCGGTAGGTCATGTCGGGCTGGATGGATACGCCCAAGCCCGCCGCCACCAGGCTGCGCACGGCCTCGGTGGAGGCGGTGCGCAGGCTGATGCGCGGTGTCAGGCCCGCGCCGGTCCAGATGCGCTGGGCGTTGTGGTCCATCTCGTCGACGTTCAGCTGGATCAGCGGTTCGCGGGCCACGTCGGCCAGGTTGATGCTGTCGTGCTCCAGCAACGGGTGCTGGGCCGGCAGCCACAGGCGATGGGGCGAGTGGGTCAGCACTTCGGTCTGCAACGCGTGGCGGTCCTCCAGGTTGGAGAGGATCAGCACCCCCACGTCGATCTCGCCGCTCACCAGCAGGTGCTCGATGTAGGGGCGCTCGTCTTCCATCACCCGCAGCTCGACGTTGGGGTAGGCGCGCTGGAAGCGCGTCAGCAGGTCGGCCAGGTAATACCCGGCGACCAGGCTGGTCACGCCGATCACCAATTGGCCCGCCACCTGGTCGGTGCTCTGTTGCAGGCTGCGCTTGGCGTTGTCCACGGTGGCCAGGATCAGGTGCGCCTGGCGCAGGAACTGGTGGCCCTGGTGGGTCAGGGTCATGCCCTTGGCGTGGCGGTTGAACAGGGTCACGCCGATTTCCTGTTCCAGTTGCTGGATGGCCAGGGTCAGGGTCGACTGGGAAATGAACACCGCCTGGGCGGCGGCCGAGATCGAACCGGTCTCGGCCACGGCAATGAAGTGGCGGATCTGGCGCAAGGTCATCATGGCAGGCTTGCTCGGTAGTGAAGGGCGGGCTGCATTGAACGGACACGCCGCGCACCCTCGCGACCCGGCGAGCGCGGCGCGGCCAGAATCGAGTGTATATCTTTTTTTTCGAAGGCTGGCCGCTTCGCTCAGGTGGGCACGGCCGTCAGCAGCGCCAAAGCCGCCAGCAGGGCAGGTGGCATGACTAGCGCGCCGAGGCGCAGGAAGCCCAGGGCACTGACATGGCCGCCCTCGCGCCGCACCGCGATCAACCACAGCAACGTCGCCAAGGACCCCGTGACCGACAGGTTCGGCCCCAGGTCCACGCCAATCAGCAGCGCCGCGGTGGCCTGGGTGGGCAGCGGCGCGATATGGTTCATGGACCCGGCGATCAGCCCCGCGGGCAGGTTGTTGATCAGGTTGCTGGCGATGCCCACCAGCACTCCTCCCACCCAGCTCGCCTGCACGGGTGCCCGCTGCGCCAGGTCGGCCAGGGCGTGGGCGAGGTGGGCGGTCACGCCAGTCTGGGTCAGGCCGGCGACCAGCACGAACAACCCCGCCACCAGGGGCAATACCCCCCAGGCCACATGGCGCAGCACCGGCACCGGGCTGCTGCGCTCCAGCAGGTGCACGCCCAGCAAGGTCGTCAGGCCGGCGCAGAACGTTGGCAGCCCCAACTGCGCGTCCAATGCCGATGCCAGCAGCAACACCACGGCAGTCAGGCCGATGCCCCAGGCGGTGAGGCGGGCGCTGGTATTCAGGGGCTGTACGTCGAATTCGCGGGCCAAGGGTTGGCGCAGCGCATGTCGCTGGGTGAAGCGCAGCACCCCATAGGTCATGCCGATGGCGGCGAGTGAGGGCAGAGTGAAATGCCACAGCCAGGTCAGCAATGGCGGCATGTGGCTGCCGAATACCACCAGGTTGGCCGGGTTGGAAATGGGCAGCACGAAGCTGGCGGCGTTGGCAATGAAGGCGCACACGAACAGATACGGCAGTGGCTCGGCGCGGGCCGCGCGGGCGGCGGCATACACTGCCGGGGTCAGCACCACCGCCGTGGCGTCGTTGGACAGCAGCACGGTCACCAGCGTGCCCACCAGGAACACCAGGTCGAACAGACGCTGGCTGGAGCCCTTGGCATGCCGCGCCGCATACATCGCCAGCCAATCGAACAGGCCTTTTTGCCTCGCCAGTTCAGCCAGCACCATCATGCCGATGAGGAACAGATAGACATCACCGCCCTTGCCCACCGCGCGCAGGGCGTCCGGCCAGGGAATCACCCCGGTGGCCGTCAGCAGCACCGCGGCACCGGCCGCCCAGGCATACTCAGGCGAGCGCCACGGGCGCAGCAGAATGCCCAGGGTAGCGAGTATCGCCACCCCCCAGATAATCAATTGGCTTGTGGTGAAGGGCATTCAGCGGGCTCGGGCAAGGAGGGCGGGGGAAACCCGGGTAGCGGGCTGCAGTGTCTCCGGCATCTTCAACCACAGCAATAGCAGCGCCACGGCCGCGACGCCAGCCAGGGTCAGAAAACCTGCGCTGTAGCCAGCCCACTGCACCACGGTGCCGGCCAGACTGCCGCTTAGCGCGGCACCCAGCCCGAAGGCTGTGGTCACCGCGCCGAGGCTGACGTTGAAGTGGCCGGTGCCCTGGGTCAGGTCCTTGACCATCAAGGGCAACAGCGCGCCGAACAGGCCGGCACCGATGCCGTCTAGCATCTGGATAGCCACCAGCCAATACGGGTCATCGGACAGGGTATACAGCACCCCGCGCACCGGCAGAATCAGGAAACCGGCCAGCAGCAACGGCTTGCGCCCCCACTGGTCAGCGCGAGCACCCACCAGCCAGGCCATGGGAACCATCACGAGCTGTGCAGCGATGATGCAGGCAGAGGTCAACGGGGTGGCGAGTGTCAGGTCCTGCAGCGAAAGCTTCTGGCTCACCAGCGGTAGCATGGCGGCGTTGGCCAGGTGGAACAGGGCACAACACAGGGCTAGCAACAACAGGGGGCGGTTACCCAGCAACACATCGATCGCCGAGGGTTGGGCACGGTGCTGATCCGCCGGGTCGTCCAGCCCGCGGGCCTGGGCATGGTCAATGGCGGCGGGGTCCACCTGCCACACCGCCAGCACACTGGCCAGGGCCATGAAGGCCATCAGGTAGAACACGGCCACCGGGCCCAGCCAGAACGCCAACCCCCCGGCCAGCAACGCTGCCACGGCGTTGCCGGCATGGTTGAAGCTTTCGTTGCGGCCGGTACGCCGGGTAAACGCCCGTGGCCCCATCAGCCCCAGGGAAATCGCGGCAATGGCCGGTGCGAAGGCCGACGCTGCCACGGCGCTGAGGGCCTGGGTCATGGCCACGGCGGTGAACGAAGCGGTCCAGGGCAGCACCAGGCAACTGCCCGTCACCAGCAGCGCCGCCACCGTCACGACCGCACGCTTGGCGACGGTGCCGTCCACCAGCGCGCCAGCGGGCGTCTGCGCCACCAGCCCGGCCAGGCCTGCCAGGGTCATCACCCAGCCGATCTGCGCGGCGTTCCATTGGTGCACCGCCAACAGGTAGATGGCGAGGTAGGGGCCCAGGCCGTCGCGCACGTCAGCCAGAAAGAAGTTCAGCGCGTCCAGCGCCAAGCCGTTACGACGGGACGAAGGGATGGACAAGATGAAGGTCTCGAGTCAGAGCCCAGAGAAGTTCAGGGGCCTCTTCATCACTGACCGAAGGCCAGGTGCAATGGTTCACCCAGCACCGGCGGTACCTTCATGCCTTCCTTCATGTTGCTTTCGGCAGTGTAACAACGGGTATTTGCGGGTGACGAAGCCCATAACGATCACGCATGTCTTTGGGGCATAAAGTGTCGACCGCCCACCAGCCCGCGTTACGAAACTCCTGATACGGATCGTCGATGTACTGCGCCAACAGCTTGTCCCAGCATCTTCTAGCGTTCACCAGTTGATCATCAGCGATAAACAGGTCAACTTCTTCCCATAGGTTCTGGAGTCCCTTGAGCCGGCGATTGACAAAGTCCACTCGTCTGTCCAGATCCAGCACTTCTATCGTCATATCACCGAGGCTGTCCAGCCCCTCCAACGTCCATCTCCATTTTGCCTTGGGAAGCTGACGATCGACGGGTATCCACTGCAGATGGTCCAGCGGATCGTCCAATCGAGGGTCAAGCAATAATCTGCGTTCCATCGAGCAATCAAAAAATTCGGGGGTTACGGGACCGACGATGGGGCGGGTGGGCGTTTGTGCTCTGGCCGTGCCCGGCTCGATAGGGAATTTGTTGCCCTTTTTTCCTGCCATATTGCAGCTCTGACAGCTGAAATAGAGGTTCGACCATGTCCAGGCAAGCCACCAATAATGACCACTCGTGGTCACCCACCTGGCGTCGACCTTGTCCTGTGCACCTTTCTTCGGCCTGAAGTGTTCGACTGGACGAAACTCTGCATCTTCGCTGCGCTCACAGAAGGCGCACTTCTCATATTGCCGCTGGAACAGAACAGGCTTCGCCACTTGGTAGCCCGTTTCGAGCAGCTCCCTGAACTCTTTATGATCCACACCATGCTGGTTGAATAACAGTACCGCCGCAGGCCAATTCTCTTGGCGTGCGGCGACCAGTTCGTGCGGCTCATCGCCCAGTTCCAGTTTAATCATGGCTGTTCTGGCCCGGATCTACTGCTACTGGCTCAACCAGATCAGCCACCAACGCCGTGGTCAGTTGCAGTTTGAGCTTCTCCATCTTTTCCTGTTGGTAGGGCGTGCGGTAAGGGTTTGTCGCGAGTGCGGTATAGCTGCGCAGTTGCTCACCGTGCTCGTTGAGTGTGAGGCGGTCCAAACCGAAATACTCCTGATACATTTCGGTCCCCGTCATTGTGCGGGGATCGGGCTGGGTCAGCGCGCACGGCTCATCCTCGACCTCCTCCCATATCCCTGTTTCAGCGTCTGGCGCAATTCGGTGCACGTCTCCGGTGGCGGCGTCAGCCTGTACCCGAATGACCTCATCAGGTGCCAATGTTGCCAGCACGACCGGGCTATGAGTCGTCGCGACAAACTGTAGTTTGGGAAAGGTTTTGCGTAGTGCAGGTATCAGGCGAGCCTGCCACGTGGGGTGCAAGTACAAGTCGATCTCATCAATCAGCACAAGCCCTTCAAAGTCCTCTGGATGAAGATCACCCTTCGCCTCCAACAAAATGTGGCCAACCAAGTCGGCGATCCAGGCGATTGTCGACTGGTAACCGTGCGCCAACGCAACAGCCGGAATCTTTACTTTTTCAGATCCCATGGCCTGAAGGAATCGATCGCGATCGAGCAGGTCAGCAGCTTTCGAAACCCCGCCATAACCCCGCATTTCCAGATTCGCGATATCGTGGGGTAGGACACCCGTGTTGATTATGGCCTTCTTCAGTACAGTTGAATAAACCCTGGCTTTTGCCGAGCGACTGCCGTAGTGCCCGAGGAAGCTGGTACTGGTCAGTGGGTACTCCGGGCCGAACAGTGGTTTCATTCTGTCTACCGACGGCCGCGACAGCACTGATACCCGGCCAGACTCGGGGAGGGTGCGGTGTACGCCATACCCAATCACGAACCACAGATGAGATTCTTTTGCCCGGGCCTGATCCAGGGGATCTTGAGCGCCTCCAGGCTGCTCCTCATCGACGCCATACCAGGCATCGGCGCGGATGGACGTTTCCTTGGGGTCGAGGCTGACCTGCGAAGTCAGCCTCAAGTCGAGCGGCAACGTACCCTCATACAGAGGGTGACACTTGCGGTCTGCCAACGATGAAGGGGTGAAGCTGAATTGGGCCCGTATGCTCAGCGGTTGTTTATGCTTGTGCCGCCGGTCCACCAGATGAGCAAACGCGGTACTGGCAAGGTCGTTGACACGCAGCTTTCCAGCCGAAGCCAACGCGATTGCCTGCAAGATACTGGTTTTGCCGGTCCCATTTTCGCCGATGATGACAGTCCACATCCTAGGGTTGCCTTGGGCGTCGGTGAAGTCCAGTGTCAGGTCGCGAAGGCGCTTGAGATTTCTGACGCTCAGGGAACGGATATACATAGTCGCCTCATGGCATTGCTGAATCGGATTGCTGACATTGACCATAGCCAATGGTGGAAGTCACATCACTTCGGTCTGGAGAGTGTTTCCGAGGTCGGATGATACAGTCTGTCCTCTGCGTTTTCAGCGTTCATGTCCGTCGTATCAGTCTGGTTGCCAGTTATTGAAGCGCCGGTGCGCAGTCCAGTCTGAAGCAGGTAGGGCCACCGGGCGGGGACAACACGCTGATGGCCCAGCCCTGGCTCAGGCATATGCGCTTGACCAGCGACAGCCCCAGCCCCAGGTTATCGACGCTGGGCTGCGTGCCACGGGTGAAGGGCAGGAAGATGGCTTCATGCTGATGCGCGGGCACGCCGGGGCCGCTGTCCTGCACTTCGGCCCAGGTGTCGCCGACCCGGATCAGCAGTTCACTGCCGGTGCCCGCGTATTGCAGGGCATTGCGCAGCAGGTTGCCCAACACCGTGCGCAGCAAGGGCAGGGGGTAGGTTGGCGGCGTGGTGGCGCCAGGCAGGTGTTCCAACCTTGGCGCCAGGCCCAGGCGTTGTGCCCGTTCGCATGACCCCTGCCATTGCTCATCCACTGCCTGGGCTAGGCTGGCGTGGGGGAAACCCAGGCAGTCGCCTTCGCCGCGGGCGAGCATCAGGTAGGTGTCCAGGCGTTGGCGCATGTCCTGTATCGAGGCTTCGATACGCTGCAGTTGCGCGTCGGCAGGAGCGCTCAGGGGCTCTTCGTCGCGCAGCACTTCACAGGCACTCAGGGCGGCCATCATGGGGGTGCGCAGTTCATGGCCGACGTCGGCGGTGAACAGTCGCTCTCGCTGCAATGCCAGTTCCAGGTGGTTATAGGTCTCGTCGAAGGCGCGTGCCACGGTGCCGATTTCGTTCGCAGGGAAGTCCGTCGCCAGGCGGCTGCACGGCGGCAGGCTGGCGCGCATGGTCATGCGTGCGGCCAGGCGCTCGATGGGCCGTACCAGGCGCCGGGTGGTCACCAGCCCCAGTAGCACGGCCAGTACCACCAGGCCGCCGAGGCTGATGAGGCCCACCATCACCAGGGTGGTCTGGGTATGTTCGTAGTCGGTGTAGTCGCGCATCAACAGGAAGCGCTGGTTGTCCTCATCCAGCACACGCACGTGCCACAGCCGCTGGCCGCGCATGAGTTTGTAGAAGCCGGGTGCCAGTGGCCGCAGGTCGGCCGGGAAACGCTGCGAGCCAGGCGCGCCGACGAAGAAGCGCCCGGGCCGGCCCTCGCCGCCGTTGGCGACTTCCTCGCGTACCCGCTCGATGGCGATGCCCATGTCGATTTCCTGCAGGCTCATCTCCAGGCGGTTGAGGCTGAAATTCGACAGGCCCAGCACCAGCGCGCCGGTCAGCAGGCTGACCAGGCCATAGATCAGAATCAGCCGCCGGCCCAGGCTGTGGCGGCGCCCTTCACGCATCGGCGGCGAGCCGGTAACCGATGCCATGCACGGTGCGCAGCAGGGCGTGGGGGAAGGGCTTGTCGACCACGTGGCGCAGTTGATGGATATGGGTACGCAGGCTGTCGCTGTCGGGGGGTGAGTCATGCCACAACAGTTCTTCCAGTTTGCGCCGGGCTACCACGGCAGGGCTGGCTTGCATGAGAGCCATCAGCAGGCGCAAGGGCGCCGGTGGCAGTTTCAGCGCCTGGCCGGCGCGCGTCAGGGCCAGGGTGGTGGTGTCCAGGTACAGGTCGCCCACCTGCAGCACGGCTTTCTGCGCCGGGCTGGCGCGTAACAACACCGCGTTTACCCGCGCCGCCAGTTCCGCCAGGGCGAACGGCTTCACCAGGTAGTCGTCAGCCCCGGCCTCGAAGCCTTCCAGGCGATTTTCCAGGGTGTCACGGGCGGTGACCATGATCACCGGAATGCGCCGCCCGCTCTGTTCACGCAGGTGCCGACACAGGGTGTAACCGTCCAGCCGCGGCAGCATCAGGTCGAGCACGATCAGGTCGAAGTCGCCGGTCCGGGCCAATTCCAGGCCCTGCGCGCCGTTCTCGGCGCAGTCGACGATGTAGCCGCGGCGGGTCAGGTAACGGGTGATGTTGTCGAGGATAACCAGGTCGTCTTCGATGACCAGAATGTGCATGGCGGGCCACATGTAATAAGTGTGTCGAAGGTGAAATCTTCTTAACAAGATCTTGAGAAGGGTTATCGCACAATGCGCAAAAGCGAATCATTGTTGTTTACTTTAACCTGCTGGCCCCTCCCACGAGAACCCCATGAGCCGTCAATCCGCCCACCCACCTCGCCTGGAATTCACCCTGGGCATGGCCGTCGCCACCCTGAGCAGCATGACCTACGCCGCCGACCAGGTGCCCAACACGTTGCAGCTGGGCTCTACCGTTATCGACGCGACCCAGGACAACGCCGCGCCGTACCAGACCGAGAAGTTGTCGAGCAGCAAATTCACCGAAGCGCTGCGCGATACGCCGCAAAGCATCAGCGTGGTGCCCCAGCGCGTGCTGCAAGAGCAGAACGCTCAAGACCTCAAGGACGTGCTGCGCAACGTACCAGGCATCACCTTCAACTCCGGTGAAGGCGGTGGCGGGGTAGGGGACAGCATCAACATTCGCGGCTTCAGCGCCGACGGCAACATCTACCGTGACGGCGTGCGCGACCCGGCCAAATACACCCACGCCGAACTGTTCAACACCGAGCAGGTGGAAGTGCTCAAGGGCTCCAGCGGTTCGGGGTGGGGGGTAGGCGCGATCGGTGGCGCGGTGAACCTGGTGACCAAGAGTCCGGAGCTGAAAAACTCCGACACCCTCGACGTCGGCGTTGGCACCGCCAACTACAAACGCTCGACCCTGGACATCAACCACACCCTCGATGGCCTGGGCGACGGCGCGGCGTTTCGCGTCAACGTCGTCGGCTACAAGGGCGGCGAGAACGGCCGCGACTGGGTTCAACGCGAGCGCAACGGCTTCGCGCCGTCACTGTCCCTGGGCCTGGGCACCGACACCCGTTTCACCATCGCCTACGAATACCTGCACGACAATGGCAACACCGACTACGGCATCCCGACCGTCGACGGCCAGTACGGCGGCAGCCCGCACCGCTTGGGCAGCTGGAGCAGCTACTGGGGCTGGCGCAACCTGGACAAGGAAAACAACGAGTCGCACCGCTTGAACCTCAGGTTCGCCCACGACTTCAATGACAACGTCACCTTCGACAACCAGCTCACCTATTTCCACCTGGACCATGACTATTTCGTCACGACCCCCGGCGGCACCTACTACGGCGCCAATAGCCCTGCCCCGGGTGTGCAGGTCAACAAAGGCGTGTACCGTCGCAACATCAACACGCCGCTGCGCAACCAGACCAACGCCACCTGGAGCGACCAGAGCAACCTGACGTGGCGTTTCGATACGTTCGGCATCGGCCACACCCTGGTCACCGGCATCGAGTACAGCAAGCAGACGCTGCAGTCCGACACCGGCAAACTGACCGCCGCCGACGCCGCGCAGATGGGTAACCTGACGTCCGCCAGCAACGACTGGTCCAAGTACCCCTACTCAGCCGACAGCTACATCAGTTCCGAAATCGGTGCCGAGCAGACCGACGCGGCGTTCTACGCCCTCGACACGCTGAAGTTCGACGAGCAGTGGGAGCTGCACCTCGCGGCTCGCCAGGATCACTACGACTCGCGCATCACCAGCAGCTATTCGCGCAGCAGCCAGACCGCGGCCTGGGTGGACAATGGCACTTCATCGGCCAGCGAGAAACTCACCAGCGTGCACACCGCCCTGGTCTACAAACCGGTGGAAGAGGGCAGTATCTACCTCAGTTACGCCAACGCCCGCCAGCCCAGCAGCCTGACGGCGGTCGCCCAGACCGGCACCAGCACCGGCGACAGCACCCAGCGCGGCAAAACCATCGAACTGGGCACCAAGTGGGACGTGCTCAACGAAAACCTGAGCCTTACCGCCGCGTTGTACGAGACCAAACGCAACCTGACCTACACCGACGATGACACCGGCGCCACCCTCAACGTGGGCGGGGAGCAGCGCGTGCGCGGCCTCGAACTGGGCGTGGTGGGCAACATCACGGACAAATGGTCGGTCTACGCCGGCTATGCGTATCAGAACAGCAAGACCCTGAAGGCGGCCACCGATGGCTCTGAAGACGGCATTGGCATTGCCAACACGCCCAAACACACCATCAGCCTGTGGAATACCTGGAAACTGCCAGGCGACAACACCTTCAGTTATGGCGTGCG
Organism: Pseudomonas eucalypticola; assembly: GCF_013374995.1. Taxonomy (NCBI): domain Bacteria; kingdom Pseudomonadati; phylum Pseudomonadota; class Gammaproteobacteria; order Pseudomonadales; family Pseudomonadaceae; genus Pseudomonas; species Pseudomonas eucalypticola. Next base: position 1,332,323 of record NZ_CP056030.1, read on the forward strand.
CTACGTCGACACCGTCGACATCTACACCGGTACCGGCACAGGTGCCGACTCGGTAACCTCGGCGCAATACAAGACCACCGTGCCTGACTACGTGGTTCACGACCTGGCCTTCACCCACGCCATCAACAAGGACATCGATGTGCGCCTGAACGTCACCAACCTCTTCGATAAGCGTTACTTCACCCAATACAACAGCCGCGGCTACGGGCTACCGGGTGATGGCCGCGGCGCGACGGTCACCGCCGAGTATCGCTTCTGATGCTGGCCGACCTGGTCCTGCGCCTTGGCGTGCAGGGCAGCCCCGCCGTTGCCCGCCTGTTGCTGGACCAGGCCGCCGCGGGCAACCTGGAGGCCCAGGCCCGCCTGGGCCAGGCGTTGCTCGACGGCCATGGCCTTGCGCGCGATCCGGTGCTGGCCTTGCGCTGGTTCCGGATCGCGGCAGGGCATGGGCACCTGGCGGCCTTGAACATGGTGGGCCGTTGCCTGGAGCTGGGTTGGGGCTGCGCGCCTGATCTGCCCGGCGCGGCGCGCCATTATCGCGCCGCCGCCGAGCGCGGGCTGGACTGGGGCCAGTACAACTACGCCAACCTGCTGAGCCAGGGCCGCGGCGTGGCCCGGGACATGCCCCAGGCGTTGGCGTGGTACCAGCGCGCCGCTGACGCCGGGCATGCCAAGGCCATGAACCTGGTGGGGCGGTTCCATGAGGAAGGTTGGGTCGGCGAGGCCGACGCGGACCTTGCTTTCAACTGGTTTCAGCGCTCGGCGCTGGCCGGGGATTTTCGCGGGCAATGCAGCTACGCCGCCATGCTGGTGCGCCGCGGCAACCCCGAAGCGGCGGCGAAGTGGGTCATGCGTGCAACGCGCACGGCCACGCCGGCGTTTCTGCGCACCATTCGCGAGGCCGTGGCCTGCCTGCCGGCGGCTTTGTTCGCGCCGGTCATCGACGCCATAGACCATCGCCTGGCCTGCGGCAATGTCCCTGCGGGGGCAGGTGAGACGGGGTAGCAGTTTTGTGCGAAGACGCGCCGCAGTGTGTCGGAAAGAAGTACGAAAGTAGCTAAAAACGACACAGTCAGCAGGGTTATCGCTGGGCTATACTCGCCCCATTTCGCCGGTAGACGTAGCACTCTCGAGGGATGACTGTGAAGAACTGGACATTGCGCCAACGGATTCTGGCGAGTTTCGCCGTGATTATCGCCATCATGCTGTTGATGGTGGTCGCTTCCTATACGCGCCTGAAGGCTATCGACGATGCCCAGCAGACGGTGCGTACCGACAGCGTTCCGGGTGTCTATTACAGTTCCATGATCCGCAGCGCCTGGGTGGACAGCTATGTCTACACCCAGCAACTGGTTGGCCTGAGTTACCAGCGCGAGTACGTCACTGCCGACGAAGAGCAGTACAAGGGCTTTGCCAGCCGCCTGGCCGAGCAGATGACCAACTACCAGAAAACCGTGTTCGACGCCGAAGACAAGGCCAACTTCGCCGAGTTCGCGCGCTTGAACGGCGAATATGTCCAGGTGCTGGCCAAAGTGCTGGATGCCTACCACCAGAAACACTTCACCCAGGCTCAGGACCTGCTCAATGATGCGCTCACCCCGGCGTGGATCGCCGGGCGCAAGCAGCTCAACACCCTCATCGAGCGCAACCGTGACGCGGCCGAGCAGGCTTCCCAGGCCAGCTCGCAGGCGGTCAGCGACGCCAAGCTGACCATGGGCATCGCCTTGGTGCTGGCCATCATCGCCGCCGGTATCTGCGGCCTGTTGCTGATGCGCGCGATCATGCAGCCGATGCAGAAAATCGTGAAGATTCTGGAAACCATGCGCAACGGTGACCTCAGCACCCGCCTCGACCTGTCGCGCCGGGACGAATTCGGCATGGTCGAGACCGGCTTCAACGACATGATGACCGAGCTTACCGCCCTGGTGTCCCAGGCCCAACGTTCCTCGGTGCAGGTGACCACTTCGGTGACCGAGATCGCCGCCACGTCCAAGCAGCAGCAGGCCACGGCCACGGAAACCGCTGCCACCACCACCGAGATCGGCGCTACCTCGCGGGAAATCGCCGCCACTTCCCGGGACCTGGTGCGCACCATGACCGAGGTCACCTCCGCCGCCGATGCGGCGTCGATGCTCGCCGGTTCCGGCCAGCAGGGGCTGTCACGCATGGAAGACACCATGCACCAGGTCATGGGCGCCGCCGATCTGGTCAATGCCAAGTTGGCGATCCTCAACGAGAAGGCCAGCAACATCAACCAGGTGGTGGTGACCATCGTCAAGGTGGCCGACCAGACCAACCTGCTGTCGCTCAACGCTGCCATCGAGGCCGAAAAGGCCGGTGAATATGGCCGCGGCTTCGCCGTGGTCGCCACTGAAGTGCGGCGCCTGGCCGACCAGACCGCGGTGGCCACCTACGACATCGAGCAGATGGTGCGCGAAATCCAGTCGGCGGTGTCGGCCGGCGTGATGGGCATGGACAAATTCTCCGAAGAAGTGCGCCGCGGCATGTTCGAGGTGCAGCAGGTCGGCGACCAGCTGTCGCAGATCATCCAGCAGGTGCAGGCCCTGGCGCCGCGGGTGCTGATGGTCAACGAGGGGATGCAGGCCCAGGCGACCGGGGCCGAACAGATCAACCATGCGTTGTCGCAGCTGGGCGACGCCAGCAGCCAGACCGTCGAGTCCTTGCGCCAGGCCAGCTTTGCCATCGACGAGCTGAGCCAGGTGGCGGCAGGCCTGCGCGGTGGCGTCTCGCGTTTCAAAGTCTGATGAGCGCACCGTTGCGGCCCCATGAAGCTGCGCCTGCCGCGCAGGGCAAACTGTTTCTGGTGTTCCGGGTGGGAGACCAGCGCTTTGCCTTGGCCGCCACCGACATCGGCGAGGTGCTGCCCTGTGTGGCGTTGAAGCCGGTGCCGCAGGCTCCCGCCTGGGTCGCCGGTATCTTTGCCCACCGCGGGCGGATAGTCCCGGTGGTCGACGTGAGCCAGTTGATGTTCGGCACCCCGGCCTCCCAGCGCACCAGCACGCGTCTGGTATTGGTGCATTACCACACCGGGCCGGGGCAGGGTGACCAGCGCCTGGGGCTGGTGCTTGAGCACGCCACGCAAACCCTGCGTTGCCCAGCGCAAGACTTTCGCCCCTATGGCGTGTCCAACCGAGAGGCGCCATACCTGGGGCCGGTGCGCGAGGACGAGCACGGTTTGCTGCAGTGGGTAGGCGTGCAGGACCTGCTCGATGAGCGCGTGCGCGACCTGCTGTTCGCCCCCCGATGGGCCGAGCAGCTCACGGACGGAAATGGGTGATGGACAACGACCCCCGCTTTTTCAAATACCTGCGTGATCGCATCGGCCTCGATGTGGCCTCGGTGGGCGCCCCCATGATCGAGCGCGCCGTGCGCCAGCGTTGCGCCGCCAGCGGTGCCGCCGACCTGGACGGCTATTGGGGCGTGTTGCAGCTCAGTGGCGCCGAACAGCAGGCCCTGATCGAAGCGGTGATCGTGCCTGAAACCTGGTTCATGCGTTACCCGGAAACCTTCGCTGCCTTGGTCCGTGTGGCCCAGGCGCGCCTGCTGGAGCTGAAGGCTACCCGGCCACTGCGCATCCTCAGCCTGCCCTGTTCCACTGGCGAGGAGCCTTACTCCATCGCCATGGCCTTGTTCGACGCGGGCATCAGTGCGGCGTCGTTCACCATCGATGGCGTGGACATCAGCCCGATTTCCGTGGCCAAGGCCCAGCGCGGCGTATATGGCCGCAATTCGTTCCGCGGCAGCGACCTGAGCTTCCGCGATCGCTACTTCGAAGCAGCGGACGACGGTTATTGCCTGCTCGCGCGGGTGCATCAGCAGGTTCGTTTGCACGTGGGCAATGTGCTCGACCCAGCCCTTCTCAAGGGTGAGGCACCCTACGATTTCGTGTTCTGCCGCAACCTGTTGATCTATTTCGATGTGGACACCCAGCGCCGTGTCTTCGAGGTGCTCAAGGGCTTCAACGACCCGGCCGGCGTGCTGTTCATCGGCCCTGCCGAGGGTAGCCTGCTGGCGCGCCTGGGCATGCGCCCGCTGGGCGTGCCCCAGTCGTTCGCCTTTGTGCGCACCGAACCGGCCCCCGTTGAACCCGCCGCCCCGGTGCGAGCGGTGGCGCCACCCCGGCCCGCTGCGCCGCCGGTGCGTGCGCGCCCTTCACTGCCCTTGCCTCCGGTAGCTCAAGTGAAACCGCCCGCGGCCGAAAAAGCAGTACAGGTGACGCTCGAACAGATCGCCAGCCTGGCCAACGAAGGCAAGCGCCTGGAGGCCATGCAGGCCTGCGACGCCTACCTCAAGCACCATGGGCCTGATGCACAGGCATTCTACTGGCTCGGTTTGCTCAACGATGTCGGTGGCGATGCGCGCAAGGCCCAGGATTTTTATCGCAAGGCGCTGTACCTGCAGCCGCAGCATCCTGAAGCACTGGCGCACCTGGCCATGCTGCTGGCCGCCCAGGGCGACAGCGTGGGCGCCCGCCGCCTGCAGGAACGCGCCGCGCGCAGTGAACGTACCGCCGACAGTGAGCGTAAACGATGATTGGCCTGGCTTCGCTGGATGTCATCCAAGGGGATGGCGAAGCGATTGACGATTGCTGGAACCGCATCGGTATCCACGGTGACAAGTCGTGCCCTTTGCTGGCCGACCATATCCATTGCCGTAATTGCCAGGTGTACGCGGCGGCCGCCGTGCGCCTGCTGGACCGCTATTCCCTGAGTCGCGACACCCTGCACGGCGAGGTGGCCCAAACCCCGGGGCAAGTGGCGTCGCGCTCGCTGGTGGTGTTCCGCCTGGCTGAAGAATGGCTGGCCCTGGCCACCCGCTGCCTGGTGGAAATTGCCCCGATGCAGCCCGTGCACTCGCTGCCGCACCAGCGCTCGCGGGCTTTGCAGGGCGTGGCTAACGTGCGTGGCGCGCTGGTACCCAGCCTGTCGCTGGCCGAGTTGCTGGGCGTGGACGTCAGTGTCAACCCGACGACCTCTGCGCGTATCGTCCCGCGCCTGTTGATCCTGGCGGCCGCCGGTGGTTCGGTGGTGGTGCCGGTGGATGAAGTGGACGGGATTCACCGTATCGACCTCGGCGAACTGGAGAAGGCTTCGCAGGCCGCTGGGCAGGCCGGCACGCGCTTCACCCGTTCAGTGCTGCCCTTCAAGGGGCGCAGCGTGCGGGTGCTGGACGAGACCCAACTGCTCGATGCCGTTTCCCGGAGCCTGACATGACCCCAGAGCAAATGCGCGATGCCTCGCTGCTGGAGCTGTTTGCCCTGGAAGCCGAGGCCCAGACCCAGGTGCTCAACGCCGGCTTGCTGGAGCTGGAGCGCAACCCCACCCAGGCCGAGCAATTGGAAGCCTGTATGCGCGCGGCCCACTCGCTCAAGGGCGCGGCGCGGATCGTCGGCGTCGATGCCGGGGTCAGCGTCGCCCATGTGATGGAGGATTGCCTGGTCAGCGCCCAGGAAGGCCGGCTGCTGCTGACGCCGGAGCACATCGACGCCCTGTTGCACGGCACCGACCTGCTGATGCGCATCGCCAGCCCTGAGGGTGCGCCCACCGCCGAGGACATCGCCGCCTATTCGGTGCGCATGACCGGCTTGCTCGACCCCTCGGCGCTGCCGCCGCCTGCGCGCCCCCCGGCACCACCCGCTCCGGTTGTCGAGGCGCCAGCGCCGCCGGCGTCGCTGGAGCCCGAACCCGAAGCGCTGCCCGAGACCGTGCCGGGCCCGGAGCCACGCCGCGCCAAGGGCGCGGTGGAGGGTGGCGAGCGGGTGCTGCGGGTCACCGCCGAGCGGCTCAACAGCCTGCTGGACCTGTCCAGCAAGTCGTTGGTGGAAACCCAGCGGCTCAAGCCTTACCTGGCCACCATGCAGCGCCTCAAGCGCATGCAGGGGCAAAGCCAGCGGGCGCTGGACGGCCTGCGCGAGCACCTGCAGGCCACGCAGCAGACCGACGAGGTCTACGACGCCCTGACCCTGGTGCAGGGCTTGCTGGCCGAAACCCAGCAAATGCTGGTGTACCAGACCAGCGAACTGGACGAGTTCGGCTGGCAGGCCAGCCAGCGCGCGCAACTGCTTTACGACACGGCCCTGGCCTGCCGCATGCGGCCGTTCGCCGACGTGCTGGGCGGGCAGGGGCGCATGGTCCGCGACCTGGGTCGCTCGCTGGGCAAACAGGTGCGCCTGGATATCGACGGTGAGAAAACCCAGGTCGACCGCGATGTGCTGGAAAAGCTCGAAGCGCCGTTGACCCACTTGTTGCGCAACGCTGTCGACCACGGTATCGAAAGCCCTGAACAGCGCTTGCTCGCCGGCAAGCCCGCCGAAGGCCGGGTACTGCTGCGCGCCGCGCACCAGGCCGGCCTGCTGGTGCTGGAACTGAGCGATGACGGCGGCGGCGTCGACCTGGAGCGCCTGCGCCGCAGCATTGTCGAGCGCAACCTGTCGCCCGCCGAGACCGCGGCCCAGCTCAGCGAAGAAGAGTTGCTGACGTTTCTGTTCCTGCCGGGCTTCAGCCTGCGCGACAAGGTCACCGAAGTCTCCGGGCGCGGTGTCGGGCTGGACGCGGTGCAGCACATGATGCGTCAGTTGCGCGGCTCGGTGGTGTTGACCCAGGTGCAGGGCCAGGGCAGCTGCTTTCACATCGAAGTGCCCTTGACCCTGTCGGTGGTGCGTAGCCTGGTGGTGGAGGTTGGCGACGAAGCCTATGCGTTTCCGCTGGCCCATATCGAGCACACGCTGGACTTGCCGGCCGAAGACATTGTCCAGCTCGAAGGCCGCCAGCACTTCTGGTACGAAGGCCGCCACGTGGGCCTGGTCGCCGCCAGCCAACTGCTGCAGCGTCCGGCGGGGCAGGGGGGCGGTGACTCCCTGCGGGTGGTGGTGATCCGGGAGCGCGACGCCATTTATGGCGTGGCGGTGGAGCGCTTCATCGGCGAACGCACCCTGGTGGTGCTGCCCCTGGATGCCCGCCTGGGCAAAGTCCAGGACATTTCCGCCGGCGCCCTGCTGGATGACGGCTCGGTGGTGTTGATCATCGACGTCGAGGACATGCTGCGCTCGGTGGAAAAACTGCTCAATACCGGGCGCCTGGAACGCATCGACCGGCGCAACCAGCGCGGCGTCGAGCAGGCGCGCAAGCGTGTGCTGGTGGTGGACGACTCGCTGACCGTGCGTGAACTGCAGCGCAAGCTGCTCAGCCATCGCGGCTACGACGTGGCGGTGGCGGTGGACGGCATGGATGGCTGGAACGCCCTGCGCGGCGAGGATTTCGACCTGCTGATCACCGACATCGACATGCCACGCATGGATGGCATCGAACTGGTGACCCTGGTGCGCCGCGACAGCCGCCTGCAATCGCTGCCGGTAATGGTGGTGTCCTACAAGGACCGTGAAGAAGACAGACGGCGTGGCCTGGACGCCGGCGCCGACTACTATCTGGCCAAGGCCAGTTTCCACGACGACGCCCTGCTCGACGCCGTGGTGGAGTTGATCGGGAGTGCCCAGGGATGAAAATTGCCATCGTCAACGACATGCCCATGGCCGTCGAGGCCTTGCGCCGGGCCGTGGCGTTCGAGCCGGCGCACCAGGTGATCTGGGTCGCCACCAATGGCGCCGAGGCTGTGGCACGCTGTGCCGAGCAACTGCCCGACCTGATCCTGATGGACCTGATCATGCCGGTCATGGATGGCGTTGAGGCCACGCGCCAGATCATGGCCGCCACGCCGTGCGCCATTGTCATCGTCACCGTCGATCGCCAGCAGAATGTGCATCGGGTGTTCGAAGCCATGGGCCACGGGGCCCTGGACGTGGTCGACACCCCGGCGCTGGGTGCCGGCAACCCTCGCGATGCCGCCGCGCCGCTGTTGCGCAAGATCCTCAACATCGGCTGGCTGATCGGCCAGCGCGGCACGCCCGTCAAGGCGGTGCCCACACCCTTGCGCAGCGGCACCCAGCGCAGCGGCTTGGTGGCCATCGGCTCCTCGGCCGGCGGGCCGGCAGCACTTGAAGTACTGCTCAAGGGCTTGCCGAAAAACTTTCCTGCGGCCATTGTGCTGGTGCAGCATGTGGACCAGGTGTTCGCCGCGGGCATGGCCGACTGGCTGGCCGGGGCTTCGGGCCTGAACGTGCGGCTTGCCAGGGCGGGCGAACCGCCGCAACCTGGCGTAGTATTGCTGGCGGGTACCAACCACCATATCCGCCTGCTCAACGACGGCACGCTGGCCTACACGGAGGAGCCGGTGAACGAGATCTACCGTCCATCCATCGACGTGTTCTTCGAGAGCGTCGCGCGTTTCTGGCGCGGTGACGCGGTTGGCGTATTGCTGACGGGCATGGGCCGCGATGGCGCCCAAGGGCTCAAACTGTTGCGCCAGCAGAATTTCCTGACCATCGCCCAGGACCAGCAAAGCAGTGCGGTGTATGGCATGCCCAAAGCGGCAGCGGCCATTGATGCGGCGGTGGAAATCCGCCCACTGGAGCGTATTGCTCCCAGACTGATGGAAATTTTTCAGCCATGACTCCAAGTAGCACGCCATGCCGACATACAGGCAGTGACCGGGTGGACAACGCATGATTGACCTGCAGATCGAAGAGTTCAAGGCCACCGACGAGAACAAGGCCATGGTGCTGCTCGTCGACGACCAGGCCATGATCGGCGAAGCGGTGCGTCGTGGCCTGGCCAGCGAAACCAATATCGACTTCCATTTCTGCGCCGACCCCCACCAGGCCATCGAGCAGGCCGTGCGGCTCAAGCCGACGGTGATCCTGCAGGACCTGGTGATGCCGGGGCTGGATGGCCTGACCCTGGTGCGCGATTACCGCAACCACCCGGCCACCAAGGACATCCCCATCATCGTGCTGTCCACCAAGGAAGACCCTCTGGTCAAGAGCGCGGCGTTTTCCGCCGGGGCCAACGACTACCTGGTCAAATTGCCGGACACCATCGAGCTGGTGGCCCGCATTCGCTACCACTCGCGCTCCTACCAGACCCTGCTGCAGCGCGACGAGGCCTACCGCGCCCTTCGTGTCAGCCAGCAGCAGTTGCTGGACACCAACCTGGTGCTGCAGCGGCTGATGAACTCCGACGGCCTTACCGGCCTGTCAAACCGCCGCCACTTCGACGAATACCTGGAACTGGAATGGCGGCGCGCGCTGCGTGACCAGACCCAGCTATCGCTGCTGATGATCGACGTCGACTACTTCAAGTCGTTCAACGACAGCTTTGGCCACCTGGACGGCGACGAGGCCCTGCGCCGTGTCGCCGACGCCATCCGCGACAGTTGCAGCCGCTCCACCGACCTGCCGGCGCGCTACGGCGGCGAAGAGTTCGCCCTGGTGCTGCCCAACACCTCGCCCGGCGGTGCGCGGCTGGTGGCGGAAAAGCTGCGCCAGAGCATCACCGCCCTGAAAATCCCGCATATTTCCCCCAGCGAAGGCGCGCACCTGACCGTCAGCATCGGCCTGTCCACCCAGGTGCCCCAGGCCGGCAGCCACTGCCGGCAATTGATCTCGGCGGCCGACAAGGGCCTGTACCAGGCCAAGCACAACGGCCGCAATCAGGTCGGTATCAGCGACTGAGCCGCCCGCTTGCAGGGCCGGGCGGGCTCGGCAGGTTCATGTCGCAAGTTTGCCGCCCAGCGGGCTGCCTCAGGGGCGCGAGTGCGTTATACTCTCCGGCTTTTGACACGTTACGTACGAGTGCTGCCCGCCATGGAAATCAACCCGATCCTGAACACCATCAAGGACCTGTCCGAGCGCTCCGAAACCATTCGGGGGTATCTTTGACTACGATCAAAAGCATGAGCGTCTGACCGAGGTCAACCGCGAGCTTGAAGATCCGGCAGTCTGGAACAACCCCGAGTATGCGCAGAACCTGGGCCGCGAGCGTTCGCTGCTGGCCCAGATCGTCGACACCCTGGACGAAATGTCCGCAGGCCTGGCCGATGCCAAGGACCTGCTGCTGATGGCTGCCGAGGAAGAAGACGAAGGCGCCGTCGCCGACGTCAGTGAAGAAGTCGACCGCTTGCGCGAGTCGCTGGAAAAGCTGGAATTCCGCCGCATGTTCAGCGGCGAGATGGACGCCAACAACGCCTACCTGGACATCCAGGCCGGTTCCGGCGGTACCGAAGCCCAGGACTGGGCCAACATCCTGCTGCGCATGTACCTGCGCTGGGCCGACAAGCGCGGCTTCGACACCACCATCATGGAGCTGTCGGCCGGTGAAGTGGCGGGTATCAAGGGCGCGACACTGCACATCAAGGGCGAGTATGCCTTTGGCTGGCTGCGCACCGAGATCGGCGTGCACCGCCTGGTGCGCAAGAGCCCGTTCGACTCGGGTAACCGCCGTCATACCTCGTTCTCGGCCGTGTTCGTGTCGCCGGAAATCGATGACAACATCGAAATCGACATCAACCCCGCGGACCTGCGCATCGACACCTACCGCTCCTCCGGTGCCGGTGGCCAGCACGTGAACACCACCGACTCGGCGGTTCGTATCACCCACGTGCCGACCAACACCGTGGTCAGCTGCCAGAACGAACGTTCCCAGCATGCGAACAAGGACACCGCCATGAAAATGCTGCGGGCGCGCCTTTACGAGCAGGAAGTGCAGAAACGCAACGCCGCCTCCCAGGCCATGGAAGACAGCAAGTCGGACATCGGCTGGGGCCACCAGATTCGTTCGTACGTACTGGATGCCTCGCGCATCAAGGACCTGCGCACCAACATCGAACGCAGTGACTGCGACAAGGTGCTGGACGGCGACATCGACGAATACCTGGTAGCAAGCCTCAAGCAAGGCCTGTAAGGCGAGCGCCCTGCGGGGCGCATTCGCCCGCGATCCCCGCCGCAAGGCGGGGGCAACAAACCCGTGATGGAATTTTTCAAGACATGAGCGACCAACAACTCGACCCGCAAGCCCTGCAACAGGAAGAAAACTCCCTGATCGCCCTGCGCAAGGAAAAGCTTGCTGCCGAGCGCGCCAAGGGCCAGGCCTTCCCCAATGACTTCCGCCGTGACAGCTATGCAGCCGACCTGCAGAAGCAGTACGTCGACAAGACCAAGGAAGAACTGGAAGGCCTGGCTATTCCGGTGAAGGTTGCCGGTCGCATCATGCTCAACCGTGGCTCGTTCATGGTGATCCAGGACATGACCGGTCGCATCCAGGTCTACGTCAACCGCAAGACCTTGCCCGAAGAAACCCTGGCCGCGGTGAAAACCTGGGACATGGGCGACATCATCGCCGCCGAAGGCACCCTGGCCCGTTCGGGCAAGGGCGACCTGTACGTGGAAATGACCAACGTGCGCCTGCTGACCAAGTCGCTGCGCCCGCTGCCGGACAAGCACCACGGCCTGTCCGACACCGAACAGCGCTACCGTCAGCGTTACGTTGACCTGATCGTCAACGAAGACGTGCGCCAGACTTTCCGTGTGCGTTCGCAGGTCATCGCCCACATCCGCAGCTTCCTGATGAAGCGCGATTTCCTGGAAGTGGAAACGCCGATGCTGCAGACCATTCCAGGTGGCGCGGCGGCCAAGCCGTTCGAAACCCACCACAATGCGCTGGACATGCCGATGTTCCTGCGTATCGCCCCGGAGCTGTACCTCAAGCGCCTGGTGGTCGGCGGTTTCGAGAAGGTCTTCGAGATCAACCGCAACTTCCGTAACGAAGGCGTTTCGACCCGGCACAACCCCGAGTTCACCATGCTCGAGTTCTACCAGGCCCACGCCGACTACGAAGACAACATGGACCTGACCGAGGAGCTGTTCCGCGAGCTGGCCCAACTGGTCCTGGGAACCACCGACGTGCCGTACGGCGACAAGGTGTTCCATTTCGGCGAGCCGTTCGTGCGCCTGTCGGTATTCGACTCGATTCTCAAGTACAACCCGGAACTGACCGCGGCTGACCTGACCGACATCGACAAGGCCCGCGAAATCGCCAAGAAAGCCGGCGCCAAGGTGCTGGGCTTCGAAGGCCTGGGCAAGCTGCAGGTGATGATTTTCGAAGAACTGGTCGAGCACAAGCTGGAGCAGCCGCACTTCATTACCCAGTACCCGTTCGAAGTGTCGCCACTGGCCCGTCGCAACGACGACAACCCGAACGTCACCGACCGCTTCGAGCTGTTCATCGGCGGCCGCGAGATCGCCAACGCCTACTCCGAGCTCAATGACGCGGAAGACCAGGCCGAGCGCTTCATGGCCCAGGTGGCCGACAAGGACGCCGGCGACGACGAAGCCATGCACTACGATGCCGACTTCGTCCGCGCGCTGGAATACGGCATGCCGCCAACGGCCGGTGAAGGCATCGGCATCGACCGCCTGGTGATGCTGCTGACCAACTCGCCGTCGATCCGCGACGTCATCCTGTTCCCGCACATGCGCCCGCAGGCCTGACCGCAGTCGAACAAGCCGCCCCTCGGGGCGGCTTTTTTATGGGTACAATTCACAGATGGCCGAGCAGACAACTGCCTGCCTGTAGACGCCCTCCGTGGGCGCGGGGTGAAGCCAGTTGTTGCATCGGCACCGACGGATCGGTTTCAACAAGAGGAATAGGGTAGTGACTCCTGCAATGGCTCAACAAGGTGCTGCCGGTGTAGCGACAGCAGTGGCGGAAAGTGTCCAGTATCAGGGCCGCAAGGCCAGCCGCCAGGGAAGTGAACAGCGTCGCCAGGAGATTCTCGACGCGGCCATGCGCATTGTCGTACGCGATGGCGTACGTGGGGTTCGGCACCGGGCCGTGGCCGCTGAAGCCGGCGTACCGCTGTCGGCCACCACCTACTATTTCAAGGATATCGAAGACCTGCTCACCGATACCTTCGCCCAGTACGTGGAGCGCAGCGCCGCGTACATGGCCAAGCTGTGGGCCACCACCGAGGACCTGTTGCGCAAGACCATGGCGCGCAACGATGGCAGCCCGGCGGCCCGCGCTGCGCTGGCCGATGATATCGCCCGCATGACCGCCGACTACGTGCACCGCCAATTGGTCACCCGTCGCGAGTACCTGATGGCCGAGCAGGCATTCCGCCAGGAAGCCTTGTTGAGCCCGCGCCTGGCCGAGCTGGTCCGTTCGCACCAGCAGATATTGTTGCAGGGCACCTGCCAGTTGCTGGAAGTGCTGGGCTCACGCGAACCCCACCAGGACGCCAAGGTGTTGACGGCCATCATCGGCCGCATGGAATATCAGGGCCTGCTCGACGGCGATGCCCCCATGGCCGACGACGATATGCTGGCCATCCTCAACCGCTACATGCACCTGGTGCTGGCCTCGGCCTGACCTGGGCCCCATCACCCCAAGGAGTGCTTGATGAAAGCCTGGCGCCTGTTGCTGATCGCCGTGTCGTCGTTGCTGCTGGGCGGTTGCCTGGTCAGCTTCGACGAACCGCTGCCTGCCGGGCAGACGGCCCCCGCGGCACTGGTGGGCCGCTGGGTGAGCAAGGACGCCTGGGGCCAGCACCTGAGCCTGCGCATCAAGCGCCAGGGCACGGACCATTACACCGCCATCAGCACCCCGGCGGGCCAGGCCCGCGACGTCGTCGATTTCACCGTGGCCGGCCATGGCAGCCGGTGGTATGCGTCGGCGCGAATGCCGGCCCAATACGGGGGGCAATACGCCCTGGTGGGGTTCGAGTTGACCGATGATGGCGCGCTGGTGGTCTATAACCTCGATGTCGAGCGCATTCAGCAGGCGTTGCAGCAGCACGCCCTGAACGGCGCGACCGTGGAAACGAAAGACGGTGAAGGTGTGCGGGTCGCCAGTGACCTGCCCCAGGTATTCGCCTACCTGGACGATCCGGCCAACTCGGACGTCTTCGTGGAAATGGCCCGCTATACCCGGGCCCCGTCAAAACGCTAGTCAGACAAGGAGTTGCCGGTGGACGAGTACCAGCAGACGATACGTGGCCTGTCCGATCGCATCGTGTTGGCCCAGGCACCTATCCGGGTGCTGGACGCAGTGAAGTGGGATGACAGCATCCGCCAGGAGTTTCTCAAGGCCAAGGGCAAGGCCATGCCAGTCGTTGACCGCGCCTATTACCAGAATCGGCCGTTGTCGTTCGACTCCAGTGCCGTGAAGCTGGAATTCCAGAATATCGAGCGCGACATCACCCGCCAGCTCGGCCAGTTCAACCCCGTGGGCCAGATCATGCGGCGCATGTGCAAGGAGTACCGCATGGTGGTGCGCATGCTCGAAGCGCGCGGCACCGAGGACTTCGGCCTGATTTCCCAGGAGCTGTACGGCGCGGCGTCCGATGCTTTCCACGCCGGTGACCCGACCCTGGCCGACCTCGGCCTGATGCTATCCGACTACCTGAACAACATCGACGGCCGCGGCGACCTCAAGGACGAACCCAAGACCCTCACCGCCAAGGACGCCGTGGGCATGCTGCAAAGCCGCCTGAACCGTACCTTCGGCGAGGCCGAGGGGACCATCCGGGTGTTCGAGTCGGACGGTATCGTCGCCGACGCCGCGGCGGGCGCGGACTATATCAAGATTCGCAGCGACGCCCTGTTCAACGAGCGTGACGTCCGCGCCCTGGAAGTTCATGAGGGGCTGGTGCACGTGGGCACCACGCTCAACGGCCTGAACCAGCCCATCTGCACGTTCCTGTCCAAGGGCCCGCCCTCGTCGACCGTGACCCAGGAGGGCCTGGCGATCCTGATGGAAGTGATCGCCTTCGCCTCGTACCCCAGCCGCTTGCGCAAGTTGACCAACCGTACCCGGGCCATCCATATGGTGGAGGAGGGGGCCGACTTTCTGCAGATCTTCGAGTTCTTCCGCGAACAGGGCTTCGGCATGCCTGAGAGCTACGGCAATGCCAGCCGCGTGTTTCGCGGTTCGGTGCCCAACGGCCTGCCGTTCACCAAGGACCTGTCCTACCTCAAGGGCTTCATCATGGTCTACAACTACATCCAGCTGGCGGTGCGCAAGGGCAAGCTGGAACAGATACCGCTGCTGTTCTGCGGCAAGACCACCCTGGAAGACATGCGCACCTTGCGCCAACTGGTGGACGAAGGCCTGGTGGCCCCGCCCAAATACCTGCCCGAGCAGTTTCGTGACCTCAACGCGCTGTCGGCGTGGATGTGTTTCTCCAACTTCCTCAACCACCTGAGCCTGGATCGCATTGAAGCGGA
Source organism: Pseudomonas eucalypticola (assembly GCF_013374995.1). NCBI lineage: Bacteria > Pseudomonadati > Pseudomonadota > Gammaproteobacteria > Pseudomonadales > Pseudomonadaceae > Pseudomonas > Pseudomonas eucalypticola. Next base: position 1,347,459 of record NZ_CP056030.1, read on the forward strand.
CTATTCGAACATCCTTTGAGGCGCTGCTGCGCGCGCTGGCCGTGCTGGGGTTGCTGGCCAGCCTGGGCGGCTGCAGTTCGCTGCTGTTCTACCCGGTCAAGGACCAGCCATTCACACCGGCCAAGGCCGGCCTGGTGTTTCGCGACGTGACCATCACCGCCGCCGACGGCACCCGCCTGCACGGCTGGTGGCTGCCAGCCAAGGCCGGTGTAGCGGTCAAAGGGACGGTGCTGCACCTGCATGGCAACGGCGGCAACATGGCCTGGCACCTGGGTGGCAGTTGGTGGCTGCCGGAGCAGGGCTACCAGGTGCTGCTGCTTGACTATCGCGGCTACGGGCTGAGCGAGGGCGAACCGAGCCTGCCAGCCATTTACCAGGACATCGACGCCGCCTTCGCATGGCTGGACGCCCAACCTGACGTGCAGGGCAAGCCGCTGGTGCTGTTGGGCCAGAGCCTGGGGGGGGCATGGGCATCCATTACCTGGCTGATCACCCGCGCCAGCGTCAGCGCCTGCAAGCGATGGTGTTCGATGGCGTGCCGGCCAGTTACCGCGGGGTGGGTCAGTTCGCCTTGAGTACTTCTTGGCTGACCTGGCCGCTGCAAGTGCCGTTGTCATGGCTGGTGCCCGACGGGGACAGTGCCCTGTACGCCATCGACGCCCTGAAAGGCACGCCCATGCTGTTCTTCCAGAGCATGGACGACCCTATCGTGCCCCTGGCCAATGGTATCGAGCTTTACAAGAAAGCACCGCCGCCGCGGGTATTGCAGTTGACCCGTGGTGGCCATGTGCAGACCTTCGCCGACCCCACCTGGCGTACGGTGATGCTGCGTTTCCTGCAAGACCCCTCACACTTCAACGGCCTGCGCCGTCTGGGCGAAGTGCCCAACTACCCCGAGCCTGAGCCGCCCCATGAATGATGAACGCAATGCGATCCCGTTGATCCTCACCGGGATCGGCAGCATCTTCGCCACCGTGGCCTGCCTGTGGTACTACGGCTACCTGCACTTCGCCAAGCCCGAAGACGCCTTGCTGCTGAGTGAGTTCACCCTGCTCAAGACGGTGCCGGGCGAAGACTACAAGGTGTCCGCTACCCCGGCCGACGAAGTGGCCCAGTGCATCGACGGTGTGCTGGTGCTGTTCGATACCCGGCACAAGGGCCTGAGTGGCGTATTGGTGGATAGCCGCACACAGGCGGTGCACTGCATCACGCCGTAGCAGGAACCCCACGCCTGAAACGAACGTGCCGGCCCAGGGGCCGGCACGTTGAGCCGAGGTGAATCAGTTCGAGGAGGTGACCGACGAACGAGGCGCCACCGGCTGGTTGTCGTTGGAAATGGTCACTTCCACCCGACGGTTCATGGCCCGGCCAGACACGCTGGTGTTGTCGGCCACTGGGTAGTCCTTGCCGTAGCCCTGAGACACCACGCGGCTTGGGTCCACGCCCATTTTCACCAGGGCAGTGGCCACCGAGCCGGCGCGGCGATCGGACAGGCTCTGGTTATAGGAGGCGGTGCCGGTGCTGTCGGTGTAGCCCTCGACGATCACCTTGCGATCTGGGTTCTGTTGAAGGAACTGGGCCAGCTTGTTGACGTTCATCATGCCGCTGGATTTCAGCTCGGCCTTGTTCACGTCGAACAGTACGTCGCCAAAGGTGACCACGGTACCGCGGTCAGTCTGCTTGGCGTTCAGGCTGTCCTGCAGTTGCTTGATCTGCGCGTCACGGGCATCCAGGCGGGCCTGGGCACGCTGGGCAGCAGCGTTTTTCAGGTTGGCCTCCGCGGTACGCAGGGCGATGGTCTGCTTGGCCACTTCAACGCGCTGGTTGGTCAGGTAGGCCAGTTGGTCCACGTCACGGCTGTCGTCGTGGTTCAGGAAGGCTTTGTCGGCCTTGTCCATGTAGTCGGATGCATCCTTGGTTTCCAATGCCGCCACCTGGCTGGCTTTCGGGTTCGCCTGCAGGGCCTGGAAGTTGGTGCGAGCCTGCTCCAGGTTCGGGTTGGGCTTGGTGGCACAGGCAGCGAGAGCGACGCTGGCGGCCAACAGGGCAGGGATCATCAATTGTTTACGCATGGTCTTCATCCTTTGATCGAATACGAGTGGCGATGGCTGGGCGCGGCTTACTGCTGCTGCACGCTGCGCTGGCCTTCTTCACGCAGGTCCTGGACCCCGGCGCGAGCGTCTTGTACGGCCTTCTCGGCCTTGGCGGCCTGGGCCTTGCGCTCGGCGACACGGGCGTCCCACTCGGCCTGTTCGGCGAGCATGCGGGCCTTGTCGTATTGCTTGTCATGCATGGCTAGTTCGGCCTCTTTGAATTTATCCTGCGCCGCTTTCATCTCGACGGCGGCGAATTCGGTGCCGCCAGCGCTGACGGCGCTGTTGACCGCCGACTGCGTGACCGCGTATTGCTCGGTCGGTGGCTTGCCGGCGCAGCCGGCGAGGATGAAGCTGGTACCCAGCGCCAGGGCAGCCAGTTTCAGCCCACGCAGGTGTTTGGAAGGTTTGGCAGTGCTGGTCATCATGATTGCAACTCCATTGGCTAACTCCTGAAAAACGTCGCCCAAGACAGATCATCCTTGCGAGCCCACGACAGGGGGGCCGAAGCCACGATTCGAAGGGTTTTTCTGTGATGGCTTATTGGCTCCGACCAAACCGATTTTTAATTGGTTCACTCGAATTTTGCGAAGATCAGGAATTCTTGACTTTGGAGGCAGGGGGGAAGGCGGCGGCTTTTTCCCGCGCCTGGCCCGGTGCCGCACGGGGATGGCGGGCACCCTGGGCGACCGGGCAAAGCGTGGGAAGGCGGCGATAGGGACTAGTGCTGAGGCTCGTCCGCCTTGGCCGCCATGTCATGCAGGTAGCGCCGCGACAGCGCCAGGAACCGAGGGGTAGGGCCCACGTCTTCATACAACGGGTCGCCTTCCTCGTCGGTGGCGATCACCTTCTGCCCCTTGACGTAAGGGAAGCTGCCTTCCAGCTCTTCAAGCGCCGCGCCGATCAGCTCGCCCAGCAGTTCCTCCGGGTGGTGCTTGGGGTACATTTCGGTGATTGCCGCCAGCCGTGCCGCCGACTCCATGTCCAGGTGGATGGTATAACGGGTAGGGCTCAGGCGGCCCTTGGCGTTCTGTTCCCAATGTTGCGCAAGCTCGCGGATTTTCATGTCGACCTCATTGATCAGTCTGTTCGGGGCCATGGTGTGAGCGTAGCCCCGATCGGCCTTTTGAACACAGGTGGCCGTTGCCCTTGTAAGAATCGAGCGCGCTGGGCACTCTTGGGGTAGAACGGTTTTTCCTGTGCTTGTTCAATGGCAAGGTCGACAAACCTGCGATGGACGGCACCCCGAACAACAATCAAGGAGACTGTGCCGATGACCGAGATCGATGCGCGCCTGCGCGAAGATGTGCACCTGTTGGGCGAGTTGCTGGGCACTACCATTCGCGAGCAGTACGGCGAGGCGTTCCTGGACACCATCGAGCGTATCCGCGCCGACGCCAAGGCCGACCGCAACAGTGGCCCGGACAACGGCAAGACCGCCACCGAACAGCTCAGCAGCCGTCTCAACGACCTCGACGAGGAGCAATTGCTGCCCGTGGCCCGGGCCTTCAACCAGTTTCTCAACCTGGCCAACATCGCCGAACAGTACCAATTGATTCGCCGCCGCGACGAAGACCAACCGCCGCCCTTCGAAAACGTGGTGCTGGAGCAATTGCTGGAAAAGCTCAAGCAGGCCGGCCACAGCGCCGAATCCCTGGCCCGTCAGGTGGGCCGCCTGGAGATCGAGCTGGTGCTCACCGCCCATCCCACCGAAGTGGCGCGCCGTACCCTGATTCAGAAGTACGATGCCATTGCCGCGCAATTGGCCGCCCAGGACCACCGTGACCTGGTGCCCGCCGAACGCGAACAGATCCGCCAACGCCTGCAGCGACTGATCGCCGAAGCCTGGCACACCGAGGAAATCCGCCGCACCCGGCCTACCCCCGTGGACGAAGCCAAGTGGGGTTTCGCGGTGATCGAGCACTCCCTGTGGCACGCGGTGCCCAACCACCTGCGCAAGGTCGACCAAGCGCTGCATGCCGCCACTGGCCTGCACCTGCCCCTGGAGGCCGCGCCCGTGCGGTTTGCTTCGTGGATGGGCGGCGACCGCGACGGCAACCCCAATGTCACCGCGCCGGTCACCCGCGAAGTATTGCTGCTGGCCCGCTGGATGGCCGCCGACCTGTTCCTGCGCGACGTCGACCACCTGGCCGCCGAGCTGTCGATGCAGCAGGCTAGCCAGGCCTTGCGCAAGGCCGTGGGTGACAGCGCCGAGCCGTACCGCGCATTGCTCAAGCAACTGCGCGAACGTCTGCGAGCCACCCGTAACTGGGCACAGGCGTCATTGGCCCAGGCGCAACCGGCGCCCGCCGAGGTACTGAGCAACAACCGCGACCTGCTGGCGCCGCTGGAGCTGTGTTTCCAGTCCCTGCACGAGTGCGGCATGGGGGTGATCGCCGACGGCCCGCTGCTCGATTGCCTGCGCCGGGCTGTCACCTTCGGCCTGTTCCTGGTACGCCTGGACGTGCGCCAGGACTCGTCGCGCCACACCGCCGCGCTAAGCGAGATCACCGACTACCTGGGCCTGGGGCGTTACGCCGACTGGGACGAAGAAACCCGCATCACGTTCCTGTTGCAGGAGCTCAACAACCGTCGCCCGTTGCTGCCCGGCTATTTCAAGCCGGCTGCCGAGACCGCAGAGGTACTGGCCACCTGCCGGGAAATCGCCGCGGCGCCGGCGGCCTCGCTGGGCTCCTATGTCATCTCCATGGCGGGCGCCGCCTCGGACGTGCTGGCCGTGCAATTGCTGCTCAAGGAAGCGGGGGTGCAACGGCCCATGCGCGTGGTACCGCTGTTCGAGACCCTGGCCGACCTGGATAACGCAGGCCCGGTGATCGAACGGTTGCTGCTGTTGCCGGGGTACCGCAGCCGCCTGCATGGGCCCCAGGAAGTGATGATCGGCTATTCCGACTCGGCCAAGGACGCTGGCACCACCGCAGCCGCCTGGGCGCAGTACCGTGCCCAGGAAAACCTGGTGAGCATCTGCCACGCGCAGAGCGTCGAACTGCTGCTGTTCCACGGCCGTGGCGGCACGGTTGGCCGGGGTGGTGGTCCGGCGCACGCGGCCATTCTGTCGCAGCCGCCCGGGTCGGTGGCCGGGCGCTTCCGTACCACCGAGCAAGGCGAGATGATCCGTTTCAAGTTCGGCCTGCCGGACATCGCCGAGCAAAACCTCAATTTGTACCTGGCCGCCGTGCTGGAGGCCACGCTGTTGCCGCCGCCTCCGCCCGAGCCTGCCTGGCGCGCGCTGATGGACGAACTGGCCAGCGATGGCGTGAAGGCCTACCGCGATGTGGTGCGGGAAAACCCGCAATTCGTCGAGTACTTCCGCCAGTCCACCCCGGAACAGGAGCTGGGGCGCCTGCCGCTGGGCAGCCGCCCGGCCAAGCGCCGGCAGGGGGGGATCGAAAGCCTGCGGGCCATTCCGTGGATTTTCGGCTGGACCCAGACCCGGCTGATGCTGCCGGCCTGGTTGGGTTGGGAAGCGGCACTGAGCAAGGCGCTGGAGCGCGGGGAGGGCGAGCTGCTGGCCAGCATGCGTGAACACTGGCCGTTTTTCCGCACCCGCATCGACATGCTGGAGATGGTGCTGGCCAAGGCCGACGCCGACATCGCGCGGTTCTATGACGAGCGCCTGGTGCAGGATTCCCTCAAGCCGCTGGGTGCGCACCTGCGCGACCTATTGTCGCAGGCGTGCGCGGTAGTGCTGGGCCTGACCGGCCAGACGCAGCTACTGGCCCACAGCCCCGAAACCTTGAAATTCATCAGTTTACGCAACACCTACCTTGACCCGCTGCACCTGCTGCAGGCCGAGTTGCTGGCCCGATCGCGCGGGCGCGAGGCCGCTCAGGACAGCCCTCTGGAACAGGCGCTGCTGGTGACCGTGGCCGGTATCGCCGCCGGTCTGCGCAACACGGGCTGAGGCTGGCGGAGCGCCTCGGGCGCGTCCACTATCTGTGAGGGGACTTTGCCGTCACCCGGCACCGGGTCGCAACCGTCAGCGGTTGTACCCGGCGCTACCGGCAGGGGGCGTGCGCATGGGACGCAGGTTGTTCCTGCTTTGGACGGCTTGTGTGGCTGTGGCACGCTGTGTATCTTGATCAGCCTTTCGGCCGTTTTTGTGGCCACCAACCGATTTTGGGATTGGCTTCAAGCAGTTAGCTGCGCTGGGGCGGGTCTGACGATTTCATATAAAAAGTTGAGGAGCACATCGATGCGCGTAATTCTGCTGGGGGCTCCCGGGGCCGGCAAAGGCACTCAGGCCAAGTTCATCACTGAAAAGTTCGGCATTCCACAGATCTCCACCGGCGACATGCTGCGTGCCGCGGTCAAGGCTGGCACCGAACTGGGCATCAAGGCCAAGAGCGTGATGGACGCCGGTGGTCTGGTCTCCGACGACCTGATCATTGCCCTGGTCAAGGAGCGCATTGCCCAGGCCGATTGCGCCAAGGGTTTCCTGTTCGATGGTTTCCCGCGCACCATTCCCCAGGCTGAAGCCCTGGTGAGCGCCGGCGTCGAGCTGGACCACGTGGTGGAAATCGCCGTGAAGGACGAGGAAATCGTTCAGCGCATCGCCGGCCGCCGTGTCCACGAAGGTTCGGGCCGCGTCTACCACATCGTCTACAACCCGCCGAAGGTGGCTGGCAAGGACGACGAGACTGGCGAAGACCTGGTTCAGCGCAAGGACGACACCGAAGAAACCGTGCGCCACCGCCTGTCGGTGTACCACGAGCAGACCGAGCCGCTGGTGGCCTTCTACCAGAAGCTGGCCGCCGCCCAGGGCAAGCCGGTCTACAACCACATCGAAGGTGTGGGTTCGGTGGATGCCATTACCGCCAAGGTTCTGGCGGCACTGAGCTGATCGAAACCCTTCGATCAACTGACGGCCCGCTTGCGGGCCGTTGACGTTTATAATGCTGCACTTTTTTTCTGATGGATTGCCCGATGACCACCTTGCTGGCCCTGGATACCGCTACCGAAGCTTGCTCCGTTGCTCTGCTGCATGACGGCAAGGTGCTGAGCCACTACGAAGTGATTCCGCGCCTGCATGCGCAGAAGCTGCTGCCCATGATCCAGACCCTGCTGGGCGAGGCGGGTGTTGCCTTGTCGGCGGTGGACGCCATCGCCTTTGGCCGTGGCCCGGGGGCGTTCACCGGGGTTCGCATCGCCATCGGCGTGGTCCAGGGCCTGGCCTTCGGCCTGGACCGCCCGGTGCTGCCGGTGTCCAACCTGGCGTTGCTGGCCCAACGGGCGCTGCGTGAGCAGGGCGTGCGGCAGGTCGCCGCGGCCATCGATGCACGCATGGACGAGGTCTACTGGGGCTGCTACCAGGCCGACGGCGATGAAATGAAATTGCTGGGCGACGAGGCCGTGCTGGCCCCGGAAACCGTGAGCCTGCCAGCAGGCGCCCAGGGCGACTGGTACGGCGCCGGTACCGGCTGGGGTTACGGTGAGCGTCTGGCGGTCAAGCCCGCGGACTTCGATGCCACCTTGCTGCCCCATGCCCTGGACCTCATCGCGTTGGCCAAGGGGGCCTGGGCCCGCGGCGAAGCCGTTGCCGCCGACCTGGCGCAACCGGTGTACCTGCGCGATAAAGTGGCTACGCCAAAAGCCCGTTGAGCGACCAGTGGCGCCGCTAACTGCTCGTTTTTTGAGCAGTTCATCGGCTAAACGCGTGTAGGGGTAAACCTTTTCCGAGATCTGTGGTCTAGTTATCACTCGGGCAATTGCCAACCCTTCGGGGTGCCGCTAAATTGCCATCATCGGACAAGAGCCAGCAGTCATGCGTGTAGATGGTTATTCGTCGAGTTCCTACCCAGTCAAACGCAAGCCCCGCAAGGCGCAGGCGCGGGTGGACGACGCCGATGACCTGGAAGGCGAATTCGAGGTGCAACCATCGGCCCAGCGCAGCGCCCCGCGCAGTGCCGGCGCCACCAGCAATGTACCCGCCCGCCCGCAAGACATGATCTTCCCGCGCTCCATGAGCCGCCGTGTGGCTACCGCCCTGACCAGTTACCTGACCACCTCCACCTTCGTGGACTGGGATGGCGAAGTGCTGGGCCTGGACGTGCACATCTGACGGTGTCGGCGTTACCCTACTACCTCGGTTGCCCCTCATGGAGCGAGCCCGCCTGGCGCGACCACCTGTACCCGGCGGATGCCAGGCCCGCGGAATTTCTGCAGCTGTACGGCCAAGTGTTCAATGCCGTGGAAGGCAACACCACCTTCTACGCCCAGCCGGCTGCCAGCACCGTGGCGCGCTGGGCCCAGAGCATGCCCGCCCATCTGCGCTTCACGGCCAAATTCCCCCGCGAGATCAGCCACGGTGGCGACCTGCGCGAGCGCCTGCCGGCAGCCCATGCGTTCATGCAACTGCTGGAGCCCCTGGGCAGCCGTGTCGCACCCTACTGGCTGCAACTGCCTGCCGCCTTCGGGCCCGAGCGCCTGGCCGAGTTGGTGGCTTTCATCGATGACCTGCACCGCCCGGTTGCCGTGGAGGTGCGCAACCAAGCGTTCTTCGCCCGTGGCGACGAAGAGCGGATGCTCAACCGGCTGCTGATGGCCCGCCAGGTAGAGCGCATCTGCCTGGACCCGCGGGCGCTGTTCAGTTGCACCGAGCAGACGGCCGCCGTGCTCGATGCCCAGGCCAAGAAACCTCGGGTACCGCCGCGCCCGACGGCGTTCAGCCAAAGCCCGCAGGTGCGGTTCATTGGCCATCCGACCCTGGAGGCCAATGACCGGTTTCTGCGGCAATGGGTGGCGAAGATCGCCGAGTGGATCGAGGAGGGACGTACGCCCTGCATTTTCCTGCATACCTCCGACAACCACCGCGCGCCACTGTTGGCGCGGCGCTTTCATGAGCAGTTGATGGTGCGTTTGCCGGGATTGCCCGCACTCCCGGAAATACCGCGCGAGCCAGTGGCGGAGCAGTTGGGCCTGCTGTGACTGTCCTGCCGCGGGGGGCTCACTTGTGGATCAACTCGCCCGGCACCACCTCGCCAGTGCGCCGCAGCACTACGTCCCGACCAAACACCAGCCCGGTCTTCAACTCGCCTTCCAAGCGGTAAGGTATCGGCCTGTCCGGGTGGCGCAGCAGCTTCACCACGTCGCGCAAATGCTGCCAGAGGTTGGTGCGCACCGGCACATCGAAGGGTTCGCTGGCGTGGCCGTCCACGCTGAGCCACTGGTCGTATTCGTCATCAGCCAGCAGGATGCCGGCCAGATACACGCGATAGCGCAGCCCGCTCACGGTGAGGCTGTCGTCGTTGGGGTTGTCGATTCGGAAATGCAGCACGAATTCCTGCTGCAACAGCTTGGCCTTGACCACCTGCACGCTCAGCAAGTGCACTTCGGGGTCCTTGCCGTCGTCGCCAAACCAGCTCGCGCAGCCGCCCAGGCCCGCCCCGATGCACAGGCAGACGGTGATCCAGCGCAGTGTCCGTGAGGCCATGGCCAATCCCTCGTGATGCCTTGAGTCTAACAACCCTCGGCCGACTTGTTGGCAAAAACGCGGATAGGCCATACTGAGAGCCATTAATGTCGAAGCGCCATTGCTCAAAGGGCAGGAGGCACACTATGGGGCTGTTCGAAATCGTCTTTCGGGGCGAATTGGTAGCGGGGGCGCAACTGGCGCTGGTCAAGGCCAACTTGGCCAAACTGTTCCAGGCCGATAGCACGCGCATCGATGCGCTGTTTGGCGGGCGGCGTCTGGTGCTCAAGAGCGACCTGGACGCGCAAGCCGCGGAAAAATACCGTGCCACCCTGGAGCGCGCGGGCATCGTGGTCACCGTCGAGCCGGTACCGGTGCAGGTCGAGGAAATCGAAATGGCGCCGCCGCCGGATGCGCCCGGCTTCCAGCGTCGGCCGCCGAACAAGCTGGAGCAGCCTTGGGTGCCGCGCGATTGCTACATGGCCGCGTTCGTGGAAGTGCAGGCCCCGGCCTATGACATCGCCGAGGTGGGTGCCGACCTGCAGGCACGGAAACCAGCCGTGCAGGCGCCGAAGGTCAACCTGGCGCAATTCAGCCTGGCGCCCGCAGGCAGCGACATGGGCCAGGCGCGCGGGCCGGCCAGTCCGCCGGTGCCGGACACCAGCCATCTGAAACTCATGCCGTGACGTAGCTGGCGCAGCACTTCTTGAATTTCTGCCCGCTGGCGCACGGGCAGGCGTCATTGCGACCGGCCTTGAGCGGCACCGTCGGGTCGATGAAGTACCAGCGCCCGCCGTTCTGCACGAAGGACGAACGTTCGCGGTGGCTATGCTCGCCGCTGGCGTCGTGCCAGCGTGCGGTGAAGGTGACGAAGGCGTGCTCCGGCTGGCCACCGAAAACCTCGGCACTCTCAACGGTCAAGCCCAGCCAGGTACTCTGGGCACTCCAGTCGGCGATGGCCTGGCGGTCCAAGCCAGGCTGTTGCACCGTCAGCGTGGTGGCCACCAAGTAGTCGATCAGGCCCAGGACGTAAGCGCTGTAGCGCGAACGCATCAACGCCTGGGCATCCGGGGCTGGCAGGCCGGCGTGGTAGTGGCCACAGCAATTGTTCAGCAGGTTGCCGCTGCCGCAGGGGCAAATACTCGTGCTCATGGGGTTACCACCAATACTTCCCAAAGTTTTCCGGGTTGGCCCAAAACCGCGCGTTCAGCCAGTCGGGTACTTGCTTGTACTCGCGCAGGTCGTAGGTGAACAGCGTCAGCACTTGGTCGTCACGCTGGAAGCGTTCGCTTGCCTGCAGGGCCAAGGCGTAGAAATCAGTCTCCTGCCAGCCACTGGCGGTCAGGTCCACCAGCACGGCGATGCGGCTGGCGTTGAGGTTGCGAATGCCCCCCAGCAATTGCAGGGCGGTGCGCTTGGGCAAGTGCTCCAGGCAATCGACCACCACGGCCAAGTCAAAGCGCTGCCCGGCAAGGTCGGCAGGCAACACACCGGGCACGGCCTGGGCCACGATAGCCTCGGGGTGGGCCTGCCTGAAGGCGGCCAGGGCCGGGAAGTCAGCGGCACCCACCACCAGCAGGCGGGGTGGGGCATAGCGGTCCAGCAGCGCCGCGAGTGCCTGTTGCGGCGTGCGCGCCGAAAAGCTGTCAGTCATGGAACGTCCTCGATCAGAGCTGCCAAGGATAGGCTGGTTCGGCGTCGCAGCCTAGCCTGCATGGCTTATTGCTGGCGCATCTGCAAAGTGCCGTCTTTACTCCCATTGCATCGGTTATACGCCGATTCCCTTAGGAGAGAGACCTGATGAGCATAGTGAGTAAGGCATTACCCTTGGTACTGCTAACCAGTGTGTTGACTGGTTGCGCAGGGTTGCAGAAAACCGACTGGCCGAAATGCGCGGCGGTGGGTGGTGTTACCGGTGCGGCGTTGGGCTCTATCCAGAATTCGACCTTCGCCGGGTGGGGTGTACTGGTAGGCGGCGGTGTCGCAGCGGCCTATTGCTGGGTGCATGGCGATGGCGACGAGGACGGTGATGGCGTGCCGGATAGCCGCGACAAGTGTCCGCACACCCCGCACGGCACGCCGGTCGATGCCACGGGTTGCCCATTCCCGGCGCCAGCGCCGCCACCGGTGGCTGAACCTGCGCCGTTGCCCAAACAGGAAGTCATCGTCATCCGCGACGTGCACTTCGAGTTCGACTCGGCCAGGTTGACCGGGCCTGACAAAGGTGAACTCGACAAGGTCGCCACCAAGCTTCGGACCGAAGCGCCTTCCACCCAGTTGACCGTCACCGGCCACACCGACAGCGTCGGCAAACCGGCCTACAACCAGAAACTGTCGCAGCGCCGTGCTCACTCGGTGGTCGATTACCTGGTTAGCGTCGGCATTCCACGGGCCAGCTTCGTCTCGGTCAGTGGCGCCGGGGAAACCCAGCCGGTGGCTGACAACAAGACCGCTGACGGCCGCGCCCAGAACCGCCGCGTGGAGATCCGCCTGGACCGCTGAAAACGGTCGGGTAAGCGGCTTGTGAACTCTCACGGGCCGGTCTTTACTCCTGTGTGACCGGCAAGGGCCGGTGACACAGGAGCATTTCATATGAGATCAATCTGGCGGGCGGCACTCCCCGTTCTTCTGGTCAGCAGTGTTCTTTCCGGTTGCGCCACTACCAGTGATGGCAGTGCCCCGCTCAATCAGAGGAACTGGCCTATCTGCAGCGTCATCGGTGGTGTGGCAGGGGGCGGCCTCGGTGCCCTCAAGAGTTCGTCCTGGGCCGGTGGCCTGGGGGTTCTCGGTGCTATCACCGGCGGCCTGATCTGTTTTGCCCAGGACGGCGACGAGGACGGCGATGGCGTGTTCGACCGTCGCGATCATTGCCCGGGCACCCCACCCAATACCCCGGTCGACCACATGGGCTGCCCGTTGCCCCAGTACCCGGCGACGGCCAAGGCGCCCGAGCCGCCACCACCACCTGAAGAGGTGATTACCCTGAGCGACGCTGGCAACGTGCTCTTCGCCTTCGATTCGTCGGCGCTCACGGCCGAAGCCCGGAGCCAGCTCACGGCGCTGCTGGGCAAGCTCAAGGCGGCTGATGTGGTCAGTATCAAGGTGGTGGGCAACACCGACAGCAAGGGCAGCGACGCCTATAACCAGAAACTGTCGGAGCGACGCGCCGACAGTGTCGCGCAGTTCCTGATCAGCCAGGGCATACCGGCTGGCAAGGTGACTAGCGAGGGGGATGGTGAGCGCAAGCCGGTAGCGGATAACAGCACTGATGAGGGCCGCGCACAGAACCGCAGGGTGGAACTGCATATCAACCGCTGACCCGGCGACAAGCGATTGGCTGCAAGCTGCAAGCTGAGGGTTGCCTTTAGCTTGCAGCTTGCGGCTCCCCCCGTTACTGTGCTGGCAAACAACAATCATTCCAGGGGGGGCGGACATGGCATGGCTCTGGGGCCTGGGCAAAGGGCTGACGGTGCTGTTCTGGTGGGTGGTGCTGCTCAACCTGTTCACACCCGCGACCTACCCGTTCAACCTGCTGATCAACATCACCGGCGCCGCCTTGATGCTGTTGCATCTTCTGGAGGTGTTTCTGTTCCGCGCCAGCTTGCGTGGCCGCAGCCATCCCTGGTTTGACCGCTTGCAGATCCTGCTGGTGGGTATTTTTCATGTGCGTTCAATCCCGACCCGGTCGGTGCAGGAGAGCAACAATGCGTAGGCTGTGTCTGGTAGCGGCGCTGTTCACGCCTTTGGCGATGGCCGATAGCCTGAGTGTGGAACCCCATTCGTTGATGCGCCTGCCAGGCAAGGACGGGGTCCTGACCCTCGACCGCCTGGTGGTCGAGGATTACGCCACCCTGTTGGTGCCGGACAACCTGGTGGAACTGAAAGTGGGCCAATTGCAACTGGGCCACGAGGCGCGTATCGCCATCGTGCCCGGGGCCCAGGCGTTGCGCATCGAAGCGCGCCAAGCGGTATTGGGGGAGGGCAGCCAGATCCTGGCACGGGGTGCGCCAGGTACCTACGAGAAAGAAGCCCTGCCGGGCCGCGACCTGCAGTTGCAGCTGCAGTCGGTGCAAGGCGCGCCGCTGTCGGTGGACGCCCGTGGGGGCGCGGGTGCGCCAGGCTATTTCGGCCTCGACGGCGGTAGTGGTACCGAGCCGGGCTGCCTGTGGGGGCAGGCCGGTCGAGGCGCCAATGGCTTGAACGGCGGCAACGGTCACGATGGCGCCGCGGGGGCCCAGGTGCGCCTGCAACTACCCCGTGACTACCCGGCCGACGCCATCAAGGTACAGGTCGACGGCGGGGCTGGTGGACAGCCCGGCGCCCCCGGCAAGCCTGGCCCGGGCGGCAAATCCAAGGGCTGCTTCGTCTACGACACCGCTGGCGGCAAGGCTGGCCGTGCTGGCCAGCCGGGCGAACCTGGCGTGGCCGGGCATGCGGGCGCGGTCAGCGTACAGCGCCTCTGACGACGGTCAGAACGGTGGCCGCGCCGCGGCCACCGCTACTACCACGAAACCGATGATCAGGTTGATGCCCACCAGCCGGCGAATCTGCGCCAGGCTGGCAGCACCTGCCTGCCAGTCTTCGGCCTGCACCGCCTGGTTGAAGGTGGGCAGTTGCAGTGTGGTGATGCGAATGAACAGCGCCACCATCACCAGGTACAGGCCCATCATCACCTGTACGTAACGCGGCGCGGTCTCGAAGCCGCTGAAGCTGATCTGGATCATGCCGATGCCACTTATCGGAAGAATCAGCACGGCCAGCCAGACCCAGAGAAAAAAGCGTCGGAAAACTTCCGCCCACAGCTTCAGCCGTGCCGGCCCTTCCAAGGCTGTAACCACCGCCGGGCGCAGCACCAGCCAGGCGAAGAACATGCCGCCGACCCAGATCAGCGCTGCCCAGACATGCAAGGTGTAGAGGGGGGCAAAGGCTGCCATGTGGATCTCCGTTCAGCGCGCGAGGGTTTAGCGGGGTATGATAGCGGCCCAAATCGAAACACTGAAAATTTATCCAGGCGTCCATGCCCCAGAACCATGATCAGTAACGAACTCAAATCCCAGATCCAGGGCGCCTATTCGCGTTTCCTCGAAGCCAAGAGCCTCAAGCCGCGCTATGGCCAGCGCCTGATGATCGCCGAGGTCGCCAAGGTGCTGGGCGACATCGACTGCGACGACGAAGGCCGGCGCTCGGGCGACTGCGCGGTGGTCGCGGTGGAGGCGGGCACCGGTACCGGCAAGACCGTGGCCTACAGCCTGGCGTCGATCCCGGCTGCCAAGGCCGCAGGCAAGCGCCTGGTGATCGCCACGGCCACGGTCGCGCTGCAGGAGCAGATCGTCTACAAGGACCTGCCCGACCTGATGAAGAACAGCGGGTTGAGTTTCACCTTCTCGCTGGCCAAGGGGCGTGGACGCTACCTGTGCCTGTCCAAGCTCGACGTGCTGCTGCAGGAAGGCCACGCCCAGACGGCCACGGCGCAACTGTTCGAAGAGGAAGGGTTTCGCATCGAGGTTGATGAAGCCAGCCAGAAACTGTTCACCAGCATGATCGAGAAACTGGCCGGCAACAAATGGGACGGTGACCGCGACAGCTGGGCCACCGCCCTGGAGGACAAGGACTGGGCGCGGGTGACCACCGACCACAGCCAGTGCACCAACCGCCATTGCCCCAACTTCCAGCAGTGCGCCTTCTACAAGGCCCGCGAAGGCATGGGCAAGGTGGATGTGATCGTTACCAACCACGACATGGTGCTGGCCGACCTGGCCCTGGGCGGCGGCGCCGTGCTGCCTGACCCTCGCGATACCATCTACGTGTTCGACGAAGGCCACCACCTGCCGGACAAGGCCATCGGCCATTTCGCCCACTACACCCGCTTGCGCTCCACCGCCGACTGGCTGGAAAGCACGGCCAAGAACCTGACCAAGTTGCTGGCCCAGCACCCGTTGCCCGGCGACCTGGGCAAGCTGATCGAGCAGGTGCCGGAGCTGGCGCGCGAGATCAAGACCCACCAGCAGTTCATGTTCAGCGCCTGCGAACAGCTGGCTGACTTCCGTGCAGGTGAAGACATGGAAGGCCGCGAGCGGCCGCGCCATCGCTTCGAAGGCGGCGTGGTGCCTGAGCATATTCGCGAAATCGGCATCGAGCTGAAGAAGGGCTTCGCCCGCCTCAACGACCTGTTCACCCGCCTCGCCGAATTGCTCAAGGAAGGCATGGACGGTGAGAAGAACATCGGCATCGCCAGCCACCAGGCCGAGGAGTGGTACCCACTGTTCGGCAGCCTGCTGTCCCGCGCCCAGGGCAACTGGGAACTGTGGACCGCTTTCACCGCCGAAGACCCGGAAGAAAGCCCGCCCATGGCGCGCTGGCTGACCCTGGCCGAAAGCGGCGCGATGTTCGATATCGAAGTCAACGCCAGCCCTATCCTGGCGGCCGAGATGCTGCGCCGTACCTTGTGGAACGTCGCCCACGGCGCCCTGGTGACGTCGGCCACGCTGACCGCGCTGGGCAAGTTCGACCGCTTCCGCATGCGTGCCGGCCTGCCCAAGGCCGCGGTCACCGCCGTGGTGCCGAGCCCCTTCCACCACGCCGACGCCGGCGTGCTGCGGGTGCCGGACCTGCGCGCCGACCCCCGTGACGCGGCGGCCCACACCGCGGCGATCATTCGCGACCTGCCGGGTCTGGTGGAGGGCTCGCGAGGGACCCTGGTGCTGTTCTCCTCCCGCCGGCAGATGCAGGACGTGTTCGACGGCCTGGACCGCGACTGGCGGCGCCAGGTGTTCATCCAGGGCAACCTGTCCAAGCAGGAGACCCTGAACAAGCACAAGGCCCGTGTCGATGGCGGCGAGTCCAGCGTGCTGTTCGGCCTGGCCAGCTTCGCCGAAGGCGTGGATTTGCCCGGTGCCTATTGCGAGCACGTGGTCATCGCCAAGATCCCCTTCGCCGTACCGGATGACCCGGTGGAAGCAGCGTTGGCCGAGTGGATCGAGGCGCGCGGCGGCAACCCGTTCATGGAAATCGCCGTGCCCGATGCGTCGCTCAAGCTGATCCAGGCCTGTGGCCGGCTGCTGCGTACCGAGCAGGACCGCGGCACCATCACCCTGCTGGACCGCCGCCTGGTGACCCAGCGCTACGGCAAGGCGATCCTCAATGCCCTGCCGCCTTTTCGCCGCGAAATTTCCTGAAGCGGGCAGGGCTACAATGCCCTGTTACGCTGTCTATTGACCTGACCGAGGCCGACAACGGCCATCAAGGAGAGCTGGAATCCCATGATTCGCCGTTCGTTGCCCATTGTATTCGCAGTGCTGTTCACCACCCCGCTGATGGCAGCACCGGGTGCCCAGCAGACGCTGTTCAACTTCGTTCGTCCCGCCGACGTGGTGCAGGTGACGACCGCGGATGCCAGCCTGCCGCAGTACAATGCCGAACAGACGGCCGAAGGGGAAGTGTTGCGCCGGGTGACCTTCAACCCGGTGGCCGCCCCCAGCCTGACCCTCAAGCCGCAGACGGGCGCCTGGGACTGGTCGGCCGATGGGGCCATGACATTGCGCGCGCAAAGCGCCATGGACTGGGCCGTGACCCTGTACGTGAAAATCCAGAGCAACGACGGCAAGACCCTGACCAGCCGCATCGACCTGCCCGCGGGCCCGGCGCAGACCCTGGTCATCCCGTTGCAGGCCAACACGCCGTTGAGCCAGGGGATGCGCGCCGCGCCGCCCATGCCATGGGTACAAGATGGCCAGCGCACGCTGCTCGCCAGCAGTGCGGGCGAGCTGACCCCCAGCCAGGTGGTGTCGGTGACCGTGTCCATGGACAAGCCCGCCGTGGCGCAGAACATCCTGCTGGAACGCTTCGGCGTGGTGGAAGGCGATACCCTGCAGAAAGCCGCCTATGCCGGCATTGTCGACGAATACGGCCAATTCAGCCGCGGCCGCTGGCCAGAGAAGGTCACCAGTGACGACCAGCTGCGGGCTGCCGCCAGCCGCGAGCAGCAGCAGCTGAAGGGCTGGCTGGCCGAGCGCGAAAAGGCGCCGCTGGACAAGTTCGGCGGCCTGGTCCAAGGCCCGGTGTTCAATGCCAGCGGCTTTTTTCGCACTGAAAAGCGCGATGGCCGCTGGTACCTGGTAACCCCGGAAGGCCATCCGTTCTACTCCCTGGGCGTCAACGCCGTGGCTGCCGACGGCGACCGCACTTATGTGCAAGGCCGTGAATGGATGTTCGCCAACCTGCCCAAGGCTGATGAGCCCGAAGCCCAGTACTATGGTCAGAGCAACAACCAGGACGGCAATGGTTCATCGGTGGGCCGCGGCTTCGGCAGCGGGCGCTGGTTCGATTTCTACGGGGCCAACCTGCAGCGTACGTACGCCGAGCCGTGCACGCCCACGCCGCAGGCGCCGTGCCAGGCCAGGCCGTTCGATGCCATTCGCTGGCAGACCCATACCCTGGACCGCCTGCAGGCCTGGGGTTTCAATACCGTGGGCAACTGGAGCGCCCCGACCTTGGAGGGCAACCAGCGCGTCCCGTATACACTGCCGCTGTCGATCGTTGGTGACTACGCCAGCATCAGTACCGGCATGGACTGGTGGGGGCGGATGCCCGACCCGTTCGACCCGCGCTTTGCCATGGCCACCGAGCGCGCCGTCGCCATCGCCGCTCGCGACCACCGCGATGACCCGTGGCTGATCGGTTATTTCGCCGACAATGAGCTGGCCTGGGCAGGCCCTGGCAACGACCCCAAGGCTCGATACGCGCTGGCATATGGCACCCTGCGCCAGACCACCGACGTGCCGGCCAAGCGCGCGTTCCTCAAGCAGTTGCGCGACAAGTACCGCAACCAGGAGGGCTTGTCCAAGGCCTGGGGCATCAACCTGCCGGCCTGGGAGCTGATGGAAGACCCCGGCTTCGAAGCGCCGCAGCCCAACCCCGAGCACCCGGAGATCGAGGCCGACCTCAAGCATTTCCAGCGGGTATTCGCCGACACTTACTTCAAGACCATTTCCGATGCCCTCAAGTGGCACGCGCCCAACCAGTTGTTGCTGGGAGGCCGTTATGCCGTGTCCAGCCCCGAAGCCGTGGACTCCTGCGCCCAGTACTGCGATGTATTGAGCTTCAATTTCTATACGCCCACGCCCCAGGATGGCTATGACTTCGCGCGCCTGCGCGAGCTGGACAAGCCGGTACTGGTGTCCGAATTCACCTTTGGCTCCCGGGACCGCGGGCCGTTCTGGCCCGGGCCGATGGAAGTGGCCAAGGAAGAGGACCGCGGCAACGCCTACGCCACCTTCCTCAAGGCGGCGCTGCAGGAACCGACGATCGTCGGTGTGCACTGGTTCCAGTACCTGGACCAACCGGTGACGGGCCGGCTGCTCGACGGCGAGAACGGCCACTTCGGCCTGGTGGGCGTGACCGACGTGCCTTACCAGGGCTTCGTCGGCGCGGTGCGCAAGAGCAACCTCGACAGCCTGGACCAGCTGGCCAAGACCCTGAAAACCGCTCCCGCCCCGGAAGCCGGCGGCAAGAGCGCCGAAGGCCACAGGGGCGGCCGCCGCTGATAAACCCGCGCGCCGGGCTAAATCGTTCCCTGTCAGCAGAAAGTTGCCTGCCGGCTGGCAAGCAGCTGTTCACAAAAGCCTCAAGGGCTGGAACAATGCCTGCCACTTTGTTCAATGCTGTTCAGGGAGCGGTCGGGTGCAGATTCAAGGTCATTACGAGCTTCAGTTCGAGGCGGTGCGCGAAGCCTTCGCCGCCTTGTTCGACGATCCCCAGGAACGCGGTGCCGCGTTGTGCATCCAGGTGGGCGGGCGCACGGTCATCGACCTGTGGGCCGGCACCGCCGACAAGGACGGCCAAGAGGCGTGGCACAGCGATACCATTGCCAACCTGTTCTCCTGCACCAAGACGTTCACCGCTGTCACCGCGCTGCAGTTGGTAGGCGAGGGCAAGCTTGACCTGGATATTCCGGTGGCCCGCTACTGGCCCGAGTTCGCCGCCGCCGGAAAGGAAAGCGTTACCCTGCGCCAGTTGCTGTGCCATCAGGCAGGCCTGCCGGCATTGCGCGAGCTGTTGCCCGCCGAAGCCTTGTATGACTGGCAGGCCATGGTCGACGCGCTGGCGGCCGAGGCCCCCTGGTGGGAGCCCGGCACGGGCCATGGCTATGCGGCCATTACCTACGGTTGGCTGGTGGGCGAATTGCTGCGCCGCGCCGATGGTCGTGGCCCCGGCGAGTCCATCGTGGCCCGCGTGGCCCGCCCCCTGGGCCTGGATTTCCATGTCGGCCTGGCCGATGAAGAGTTTCGCCGCGTCGCGCACATTGCCCGTGGCAAGGGCAACATGGGCGATGAAGCTGCCCAGCGCTTGCTGCAAGTGACCATGCGTGAACCCACCGCCATGAGCACCCGTGCCTTCACCAACCCGCCGTCGGTACTGACCAGCACCAACAAGCCGGAATGGCGGCGCATGCAGCAGCCGGCGGCCAACGGCCATGGCAATGCCCGCAGCCTCGCCGGCTTCTACACCGGCTTGCTGGATGGCAGCCTGCTGGAAGCCGAACTGCTTAATGAATTGACCCGCGAACACAGTGTTGGCCCGGACAAGACTTTGCTTACGCCCACCCGTTTCGGCCTGGGCTGCATGCTTGACCAGCCGGACCTCGCCAATGCCACCTTCGGCCTGGGGGCCAAGGCTTTCGGCCACCCGGGTGCCGGTGGCTCGGTCGGTTTCGCCGACCCCGAACATGACGTAGCCTTCGGTTTCGTCACTAACACCCTGGGCCCGTATGTGCTCATGGACCCCCGTGCGCAGAAACTGGTGCGGGTACTTGCCACTTGTCTATAAATTGATCGAATCGACCGACGGACGTCCCGTGACGGCGGTTTCATCTACTATCAATCAATGGTTTAAGCGGGTTTGTTAACCCGTTTTGTATCAACCTCATTTTGTGGAAAGCTTATGTACTCCAATAAATCCATCGCGTTTGCCCTGTGCCTGGCTGTGACCGGCTGCGCTCAGACTCCACAGAACAACACGGCTGGCAACGGCGGTGGTTTCAACTGGTGGCCCTTCGGCGCCAGTGACCACGCGGTAGACAAGGATGTAGCAGGCGCGATCACCGACAAGGTCGCCAAGGACGAAGCCAAGGCTGCAGCTCCAGCCGCTGCGCCGGCCCCGGTCGCGGCTGCCGATACCGGCAAGCACTGGTGGTGGCCGTTCTCCAGCACGGCTGCCACCCCGGCCGCGGCTACCCCCGCAGTGGCCGCAGTGCCCAAGATCGACACCAAGATGACCCAGGCCTGGCTGGACAGCTACGAGCCAAAAGTGCGTGAAGCGGTCAAGGGCAGCAACTTCCAGGTTGAGCGTCGCGAAGACGTGCTGGTGGTTATCGCGCCGGTGGACGGCAGCTTCAACCCCAAGCGTCCTGAACTGCTGCTGCCGGTCACCCTGAGCCCGATCACCAATGTCGCCAAGGCCGTCGAGACCGACCCCAAGACCGCTGTGCTGGTGCTCGGCCACGGTGACGCCACGGGTGCCGCCGATGTGCAGCAGATCAGCCAGCAGCGCGCCCAGTCCATCGCGGCCATCTTCCACCTCAGCGGCCTGGACCGTAAGCGCCTGGCCATGCGTGGCATGGGTTCGGTGATGCCACGTGCCGCTAACGACAGCCCTCAGGGCCGTGCCCTGAACCGCCGTGTGGAAATCCTGCTGACCCCTCAGGAAACCATGGTGGCGCTGGTGGCGAAGTACAACTCGCCGACCCCGCCAGTGGCTGAAATGGTGGCGGTGCAGGACGTCAAGCCAGCCCCGGCCGCGGCCCCTGCCACCAAGAAAGCCGCTGCCAAGAAAGCCCCGGCCAGCCACAAGGCACCGGCCAAGGCCACCACCACCAAGAAAAAGGCCACCCCTGCCAAGGCAGCCGCCCCGGCCAAGAAGGTGACCGCTGACCAGGCCAAGAACTGAGCCTAACGTCCAAGGAAGCGCGCAATGACCCAGCCCCTGGCTGATATGCGGCGTGACTACACCCGTGACGGCTTGACCGAGGCCAACGCCCCGGTCGAGCCGTTCGCGTTGTTCACGCGCTGGTTCGAAGAAGCAGTGAAAACCGAGCAGCCACCGGTCGAGGCCAATGCCATGACCTTGGCCACCGTCGACGGTGAGGGGCGGCCCCATTGCCGGGTGTTGCTGCTCAAGGCCCTGGATGCCCAGGGCTTCACCTTTTTCACCAACTACGAAAGCGACAAGGGCCGCCATCTGCTGGCCAATCCTTTCGCGGCCATGACCTTCTTCTGGCCTACCCTGGAGCGTCAGGTACGCATCGAGGGGCGCGTCAGCAAGGTCAGCCACGAGGAGTCCGATGCCTACTTCCAGGTGCGCCCGCTGGGCAGTCGCCTGGGCGCCTGGGCCTCGCCCCAGAGCCGGGTGATCGCCGATCGCGCCGAGCTGGAAGGCTTGCTCAAAGCCACCGAGCAGCGTTTCAGCGATGGGCAGCCCCATTGCCCCGAACACTGGGGTGGGTACCGCCTGGTGCCCGAGCGCATCGAGTTCTGGCAGGGGCGCTCCAGCCGCCTGCACGACCGCCTCAACTACCGCCTGATCGACCAGGCCTGGCAGCGTGAACGCCTGGCTCCCTGATCGGCGCGGCTGACCTTTTCCTCTCCGCTGTTGTCCAGACGGTATGGCATGATTGCCTGGCAAACCTGCCATATCGTCGGCTTTGACAGCCCTGCGCGACGGCTGTACAAGGGCTGAATGGACGCAAATTATTACAGCTGGTGTCGTGACAGTCTGCGAACCCCAGCGTTTAATGGGTACATTAGTCCCACGGAGAAAATTCATGCGTAAATCTGCACTGCTCCTTGCCTGCTTCACCACGACGTCCCTGTTTCTGGGCGGCTGTGTCTCTGACCTGTCGGGTGATAGCTATTCGCGTGATGAAGCCCGTCGCGTGCAGACCGTGCGAATGGGTACCATCGAATCCTTGCGGCCAGTGAAAATCGAAGGCACCAAGACGCCAATCGGCGCTGGCGCCGGCGCGGTGGTCGGTGGTGTGGCCGGTAGCGCCATTGGTGGCGGCCGCGGCAGCATCATCACCGCGGTCATCGGCGCTGTGGCTGGCGGCCTGGTAGGTTCGGCGGCCGAGAACGGACTGACCCGCACCCAGGGTGTGGAAATCACCGTGCGTGAGGACGACGGCAGCATGCGCGCCTATGTGCAACAGGTTCAGGAAAACGAGATTTTCCGGGTTGGCGAACGTGTGCGCATCATGACCGTGGATGGCACCAGCCGCGTCACCCACTGATTGTCGCTGCATTGAAAGAACCCGGCCTCGGCCGGGTTTTTTCATTATCGGGCCGGTTACCCGGCGAGGAGCGCAGTGGGGATTATCGCCGCTTGGGGCTGGCGAGGGCGGTCACCGCATAGCCAATGAACGCCGCCAGGATAGACCCGGTGAGAATGCCCATGCGGTCCTCGCCAGCGAACGGGCTTTCGCCTGGCACGTACGCCAACGAGCCCACGAACAAGCTCATGGTGAAGCCGATGCCGCACAGGATCGACACCCCCAGCAGCTGTTTCCAGTTCGCGCCGCCTGGCAGGCTAGCCAAGCCGACCTTGATCGCCAGCCAGGTCAGCCCGAACACGCCCAGGGTCTTGCCCACCAGCAGCCCGGTAGCGATGCCCAGCGGCACGTGGTGGGTGAAGCTTTCCAGGGTCACACCCGCCAGGGGTACGCCGGCATTGGCGAAGGCGAAGAGCGGCAGAATGCCATAGGCGACCCAGGGGTGCAGGGCATGTTCCAGCGTGCGCGACGGCGAGGTTTCCGCGTGGCGGGTACGCAAGGGGATGCAGAACGCCAGCGTTACCCCGGCCAGCGTCGCGTGCACGCCACTCTTGAGCACGCACACCCACAGGATCGCGCCGATGATGAGGTAGGGGGCCAGCTTGATCACGCCGAGCCGGTTCATGGCGATCAGCGCCACCAGGCAGGCCGCCGCCAGCATCAGCGCCAGGCTCGACAAGGTGCCCGAGTAGAACAGCGCGATGACGATGATGGCCCCCAGGTCATCGATGATCGCCAGGGTCATCAGGAACAGCTTGAGCGATACCGGCACACGCTTGCCCAGCAACGCGAGCACGCCCAGGGCGAAGGCGATGTCGGTGGCCATGGGAATGGCCCAGCCGGCGGCGGCCGCGGGGTTGTCGCGGTTCATCGCCCAGAAGATCAAGGCGGGCACCACCATGCCGCCGATGGCCGCCGCGCCTGGCAGTACCACCTGGGACACCTTGGATAGCTGGCCTTCGAGTACCTCGCGCTTGACCTCAAGGCCGATGATCAGGAAAAACAGCGCCATCAGCCCGTCGTTGATCCACAGCAACAGCGGCTTGGCGATCTGCAGGCTGCCGACCTGGGCGACCACCGGCGTGTCCAGGAAACTGTTGTACAGGCCTGACAGCGGTGAATTATTGATGAACAGCGCCAGCACGGCGGCGGCGATCAGCAGCAGTCCGCTGGCGGCTTCCAGTTGGAAAAAACGTGTCAAAGTATTGCGCAGAGGCACGGGCGCTCTCCATCCTGAGTTCCAAGGGGCACACCCTAACCCGTACCGACGGTTGTTAAAACAAAAGTTATATTCGTTTTTGTTATAACAATTCTGATGGGTTGGGCGGGGCGGAGGAAGCTAACAGAAGGGGAAGAAAGGGGGATTAGGACGCGTCTGATTTCACTGTAGGAAAGCGTGTAGATACTACAGATTCGTGCTCCCTTGTGGGGCCGAGCTTTGCCCGGTCCAACAAGGGAGTCATGAACGGCTAGTCTAGCCCCAACATGCTGCGTGCCACCGCCTCGGCGATACGAATACCATCCACGCCCGCCGACAGAATACCGCCGGCATAACCGGCGCCTTCACCGGCCGGGAACAACCCTTTCATGTTCAGGCTCTGGTAGTCCGCACCCCGGGTGATGCGCAGTGGCGACGAGGTGCGCGTCTCGATACCGGTCAGGATCGCATCGGCACGGGCGAAGCCGCGGATTTGCTTGTCGAACGCCGGCAGTGCTTCCCGGATCGCCTCGATGGCGAAATCCGGCAGCGACAGGGCCAGGTCGCCCAGGGAAACGCCCGGCTTGTAGGATGGCTCCACCTCGCCCAGCGCCGTGGATGGCGTGTTGGCGATGAAGTCGCCTACCAGTTGCGCAGGGGCCTGGTAGTTGCTGCCGCCCAGCAGGTAGGCCTTGGATTCCAGCTGTTCCTGCAGTTCGATACCCGCCAGCGGGCCGCCCGGGTAGTCGACCTCCGGGGTGATGCCCACCACGATGCCGGAGTTGGCATTACGTTCGTTGCGCGAATACTGGCTCATGCCGTTGGTGACGACGCGGCCCGGCTCCGAGGTCGCGGCCACCACGGTGCCGCCCGGGCACATGCAGAAGCTGTACACCGAACGGCCGTTCTTGGCGTGGTGCACCAGCTTGTAGTCGGCAGCGCCGAGTTTCGGGTGGCCGGCGTACTTGCCCAGCCGCGCCTGGTCGATCAGGCCTTGGGGGTGTTCGATGCGGAAACCGATGGAGAAGGGCTTGGCCTCCATGAACACGCCGCGGGCATGCAGCATGCGGAAGGTGTCCCGGGCACTGTGCCCCAGCGCCATGACCACATGACGCGAGGCGATCTGCTCGCCGTTTTCCAGCACAACGCCGTGCAGCTGTTCGCCGTCGATCAGCAGGTCGGTAACCTTGTGCTCGAAGCGGATCTCGCCGCCCAGGGCCTCGATCTCCTGGCGCATGGTTTCCACCATGCCGGTCAGGCGGAAGGTGCCGATGTGCGGCTTGCTGACGTAGAGAATCTCTTCCGGCGCGCCGGCCTTGACGAACTCGTGCAGCACCTTGCGGCCGTGGTGCAGCGGGTCTTTGATCTGGCTGTACAGCTTGCCGTCGGAGAAGGTACCGGCACCGCCCTCGCCGAACTGCACGTTGGACTCAGGGTTCAGCACACTCTTGCGCCACAGGCCCCAGGTGTCCTTGGTGCGCTGGCGCACTTCCTTGCCGCGCTCCAGCACGATCGGACGAAAGCCCATCTGCGCCAGCAGCAGGCCGGCGAAGATACCGCACGGGCCGAAACCCACGACGACCGGGCGTTCGGTGAGGCCTTCGGGGGCGTGGCCCACTACCTTGTAGCTGACGTCCGGCGCCGGGCCGACGTTGCGGTCGTCGGCGAATTTTGCCAACAGCGCGGCTTCGTCGCGCACGTTCAGGTCGAGGGTATAGATGAATTGCAGTTCGCTGTTCTTCTTGCGCGCGTCGTAGCTGCGCTTGAACAGGGTGAAGTCCAGCAGATCGGCGTCAGCGATCCCCAGGCGCTGCACGATGGCTGGGCGCAGGGCCTCGTCCGCGTGGTCCAGGGGCAGTTTCAGTTCGGTGATTCGTAACATGACAGGGTCCAATATCCGGGCCACAGGGTTGACCCGGCAGCTTTGCACTAACCGGCCATTATAAGCGTTCACAGGGGGTTGCCGTCAGGTTTTAACTGCCCGACGGCAATTATTGCTCAGTCGTCCCGCGCGCCGCCAAAGTAGGCACAACCGCGGTAGGGCTGGTCGTTGACGCGCAATTCGGCAGTCATCTGCTGCACGCTGCCGGTGGCCGGGTCCACACAGCGCTGGGGCGCCACCCACAGTTCGACGCGCAGGCCGTTGGCCTCGGTGCTCAGGCTCAGGCGGCCGTCGGGCAGTTGTTCCTCAACGTAAGGCACGGCCAGCTTGGGTTGGTCGGCACGGCTCAGCTCCAGGCCCTTGCCGCTGGCCCGCAGCTCCCATTGGCTGGGATCCTGGCCGGCGGCGCGCAGGGTCAGCAACTTGAAGTTCGGGTCCTTGCAGCTGGCGGTTGAGCGCTCCAGGCGGTAGAACTGGTGCAGGTCAATGGTGCCGTCCATGCCGCCGGTCTTGCTGGCCTCGAAGCGGCCGCGCACATCGGCGTAGACCTGCCCGGACTGGCCAACGATGCCGTCGGCCTCCTGCAGCACGCCGGTGTGGCCGATGTCGGTCACAGCGTAATGACGCTGTTCACCGCAAGGCTGGAACAGCAGCTGGCCGTTATTGCCCATCAACACGCCTTGCATGCGGGTCATGCCGGCCGTGGACGGTTGGGTGGGTGTGGACGCGAACATCTGGCAACCGGCGAACAGCGGCAGCAGGGCACAGCACAGCAGGGAACGGGCAACGCGCATCGGGGGCCTCCAAGTCAATGGCGGGAACCCTAGCACAGCAAAAGTGAAAATTGTGCCCGCTGCGGGTGCTGGGCAGTGGCGCTAGCCGACGATGAACACTTGGCCGGTCTGCAGGCCTTCCACGCTTTTCGCATAGGCCAGCGCCACATCGGCGGCTGGCACCGGCTTGTAGCCGCGGAAATAAGGCGCGTAGCTGCCCATGGCCTCTTCCAGCACCGTGGGGCTCACGGCATTGATGCGCAGGCCGCGGGGTAGCTCGATGGCAGCGGCGCGGACGAAGGCGTCCAGTGCGCCATTGACCATGGCCGCCGAGGCGCCCGTGCGGATGGGGTCGCGGTTGAGGATACCGGAGGTCAGGGTGAACGATGCGCCGTCGTTGGCAAACTCGCGACCAATCAGCACCAGGTTCACCTGGCCCATCAGCTTGTTCTGCAGGCCCAGGCTGAAGTCACTGTCGTTCATTTCCCCAAGGGCCTTGAACGTAACGCTGCCCACCGCGCTGACCAAGGCATCGAAGGGGCCGACCTGTTCGAACAGCTGGCGGATGGACGTCGCGTCGGCGATGTCCACCTGATGATCGCCGCGGGTGCGGCCGACCTTGATCACCTCATGGCGCTGGTCCAGCTCGGTGGCTATGGCGGAGCCCACGGTGGTTGACTCATGCAGTGGATGTGCTGCCAGTCTAGGTGTTCTGTTTTTTGCGATAATCCTGCCAATAGGCAACCTTGGGTTTTCATGGGGAAACAATCGGATGAGCGAACTCGACGACCTGGCCGCGTTTGCGACACTGATCCAGGCAGGCAGTTTCATCCGCGCGGCCGGCCAGCTGGGCTGGAGCAAGGGCCAGCTGTCCAAGCGCATCAGCGCCCTGGAAGCCGGCCACGGTGTGCAATTACTGCACCGCAGTACCCGACGGCTGAGCCTGACGGCGGCTGGTGCCGCGCTGCTGCCTGAGGCCCAGGCACTGGTGGCGCAGATGACCCGGGCGCGCCAGGCGCTGGCGTTGCTCAAGGATGAACTGGCCGGGCCCGTGCGCGTGACCGTGCCGGTGTCACTGGGTGAGGCGTTCTTTGAAGGCTTGTTGAAGATGCTGGCCGGCGATTACCCTCAGCTCACCGTTGAGCTCGACCTCAGCAACAGCTACCGCGACCTGGCGGGTGAAGGCTTCGACCTGGCGATACGCGAGACTGTGGCCAATGACGAACGCTTGGTGGCGCGCCCCTTGCTGACCATGCAGGAGATTACCTGCGCCAGCCCGACGTACCTGGCTGTGCACGGGGTGCCGCGCGCACCACAGGACCTGGTCGAGCATGCCTGCCTGCTCAATAGCCATTACGGGGGGGGAGAAGAGTGGCGCTATCACCAGCGTCACGAGCTGATTCGGGTAGCGGTAGCGGGGCCGTTCGCGAGCAATCATTACAGCTTGCTGAAAAAGGCAGCGCTGGCGGGGGCGGGCATAGCACGGCTGCCTTCGTACCTGCTGCATGCGGAGTTGAGAGAGGGGCGGCTAGTGGGCTTGCTGGGTGAGTATGAAACGGCCAGTACGGCGCTGTATCTGGTTCACCCCTACCAGGGCGGCATGCCCCGGCGGGTGCAGGTAGTGGCGGATTACCTGATGGCCTGGGCAACCCGCGACCGGTAGCAGCGGACCTGGCCGCGTCACGAACGCCGCGCAACACCGGGCACACCGCATGCGCCGGCGACGCGGCCAGGTCCGCTGCTACGCGGACCGCGGCGAACCTGCCAGCACCGCCGACGCGCCCAGGCGTCAGCCGCCCAACCTGATGGCCTGGGCAACCCGCGACCGGTAGCAGCGGACCTGGCCGCGGCACCAACGCCGCGCAACACCAGGCACACCGCATGCGCCGGCGACGCGGCCAGGTCCGCTGCTACGCGGACCGCGGCGAACCTGCGAGCACCGCCGACGCGCCCAGGCGTCAGCCGCCCAACCTGATGGCCTGGGCAACCCGCGACCGGTAGCAGCGGACCTGGCCGCGTCACGAACGCCGCGCAACACCAGGCACACCGCATGCGCCGGCGACGCGGCCAGGTCCGCTGTTACGCGGACCGCGGCGAACCTGCCAGCACCGCCGACGCGCCCAGGCGTCAGCCGCCCAACCTGATGGCCTGGGCAACCCGCGACCGGTAGCAGCGGACCTGGCCGCGTCACGAACGCCGCGCAACACCAGGCACACCGCATGCGCCGGCGACGCGGCCAGGTCCGCTGCTACGCGGACCGCGGCGAACCTGCTAGCACCGCCGACGCGCCCAGGTGTCAGCCGCCCAGGTAGGCCTCGCGCACCTTCGGGTCGGTGAGCAGGGCTTCGCCAGTGCCTTGCATCACCACCCGGCCGTTTTCCAGCACGTAGGCACGGTCGGCGATTTTCAGGGCCTGGTTGGCGTTCTGCTCCACCAGGAACACCGTCACGCCATCCTTGCGCAACTGTTCGATGATGTCGAAGATCTGCTGGATGATGATCGGCGCCAACCCCAGCGACGGCTCGTCGAGCAGCAACAGCTTGGGCTTGCTCATCAGCGCTCGGCCGATGGCAAGCATTTGCTGTTCACCGCCCGACATGGTGCCGCCGCGCTGGTTGAAGCGTTCCTTGAGCCGCGGGAACAGCTGCAGCACCTTGTCCATCTGCTCCTGATAGTCGCCCTTGTCGGTGAAAAAACCGCCCATGGCCAGGTTCTCTTCCACGGTCAGGCGGGCGAACACGCGGCGGCCTTCCGGTACCACGGCAATGCTCTTGCGCATGATGTCGGAAGAATCCTGGCCCACCAGCTCTTCACCGAGGTAACGGATGCTGCCCGAATGAGCGCGGGGCGAGCCGCACAGGGTCATCAGCAAGGTCGATTTGCCGGCACCGTTGGCACCGATCAGGGTAACGATCTCGCCTTGCCGGACCTCCACGTTGACGCTGTGCAGCGCCTGGATCTTGCCGTAGAAGGTGGAAACGTTTTCGAACTGCAGCATTTACGCTTCCCCCAGGTAGGCTTTGATGACTTCAGGATTGTCGCGGATCTGCTCGGGCGTGCCGTCGGCCAGGGGCGTGCCTTGGTTGATCACCACGATGTGGTCGGAAATGCTCATGACCAGCTTCATGTCATGCTCGATCAGCAGCACCGTGGCGTTGTGGTCCTGGCGCAGGGTAGCGATCAGCGCCTTGAGGTCGTCGGTCTCGCGCGGGTTCAGCCCAGCCGCGGGTTCGTCGAGCATGAGGATGCGCGGACGCGTCATCATGCACCGGGCAATTTCCAGGCGCCGTTGCTGGCCGTAGGCGAGGGTGCCGGCGGGGCGGTTGGCGAACTCGGTGAGGTTGACCTTTTCCAGCCAGAACTCGGCGTACTCCATGGCCTCGCGCTCGCTGCGGCGAAACGCCGGCGTCTTGAACAGGCCCGACAGAAAGTTGGTGTTCAGGTGCCGGTGCTGGGCAATCAGCAGGTTTTCCACGGCGGTCATGTCCTTGAACAGCCGCACGTTCTGGAAGGTACGCACCACGCCCTTGCGGGCGATCTGGTGGCCGGGCATGCCCTGGATGGGCTGGCCGTCCAGCAGGATGGTGCCGCCGCTGGGCTTGTAGAAACCGGTCAGGCAGTTGAACACCGTGGTCTTGCCGGCGCCGTTGGGGCCGATCAGGGCCACCACCTGTTTTTCCTTCACCGTCAGGCCCACGCCATTGACGGCCAGCAGGCCGCCGAATCGCATGCTCAGGCCAGATACTTCAAGAATGTTCTGCGTCATTTTCGCAGCTCCATGTGGGGGCGCTGCATGGGCAACAGACCTTGAGGACGCCAGATCATCATCAGCACCATCATGGCGCCGAACATCAACATGCGGTAATCGCTGAACTCGCGCATCATTTCCGGCAGCAGGATCATCACGATCGCCGCCAGGATGACGCCCAGTTGCGAGCCCATGCCACCCAGCACGACGATGGCGAGGATGATGGCCGATTCGATGAAGGTGAACGATTCCGGCGTCACCAGGCCCTGGCGTGCGGCGAAAAAGCTACCGGCGAAACCGGCGAAACTGGCACCCAGGGTGAACGCCGAAAGCTTGATGATGGTAGGGTTCAAGCCCAGCGCGCGGCAGGCGATCTCGTCTTCACGCAGCGCTTCCCAGGCACGGCCGATGGGCATGCGCAGCAGGCGGTTGATGATGAACAGCGCGGCCAGGGCCAGCAGCAGGGCTACCAGGTAGAGGAAGATCACTTTGCCCACGGGGTTGTAGGTCAGCCCGAAGTACTCGTAGAACGTTTGCGCGCCGTCGGCGGCGGAACGGTCGAACGACAGGCCGAACAGGGTCGGCTTGGGGATGTTGCTGATGCCGTTGGGGCCACCGGTGAGGTCGGTGAGGTTGCGCAGGAACAGGCGAATGATCTCGCCGAAGCCCAGGGTCACGATGGCCAGGTAGTCACCGCGCAGGCGCAGCACCGGGAAGCCCAGCAGGAAGCCGAACGTGGCCGCCGCCAGGCCCGCCAAGGGCAGGCAGATCCAGAAACTGAAGCCATAGTAGTGCGATAGCATGGCGTAGGTGTACGCACCCACGGCATAGAACCCGACATAGCCCAGGTCCAGCAGCCCGGCCAGGCCCACGACGATGTTCAGGCCCAGGCCCAGCATCACGTAGATCAGTACCAGGGTGGCGAGGTCGACCGCGCCGCGCGAGCCGTAGAACGGCCAGATGGACGCGACCACGATCAGGCCCAGGATTACCCAGCGCTGGGTCTTGGGTTGGGTGAGAAAGTCACCGGCCCGGGCGGGCACCAAGGGCAGCCGCGGGGTGCTTTTCCATGCCGAGCTGATCTGCCGGTTGAACAGCACCCGCACGAACATCAGCACCGAGCAGGCGGCGATGATCAGCAGGGTCGTGGTGCTGGCGCCCTGGACGATCAGGTGGATGCCATCGATGGACAGTTTCAGGCCCAGCACCGGGTAGGCCACGGCCCACACCAGCAGCGCGCTGAAGAACGCCGAATTGAGAGTCTTGTTCATACTTTTTCAACCTCCGGACGGCCCAGGATGCCAGTCGGCCGGAACAGCAACACCAGAACCAAAAGACCGAACGCCACCACGTCCTTGTACTGGTCACCGAACACATCGGCGCCAAACGCTTCGGCCACACCCAGTACCAGCCCGCCGAGCATGGCGCCCGGAATGCTGCCGATACCGCCGAGCACGGCTGCGGTGAAGGCCTTCAGGCCCACCAGGAAGCCGGCGTTGGGGTTGATCACCCCGTATTGCATGCTCAACAGCACCGCGGCGATCGCGGCCAGGGCCGCGCCGATGACGAACGTCAGGGCGATGATGTTGTTGGTATTGATGCCCAGCAGGTTGGCCATCTTCATGTCCTCGGCGCAGGCGCGGCAGGCGCGGCCCAGGCGGGAGCGGGAGATGAACAGGGTCAGGCCCAGCATGGCGATCAGGGTCACCACGAATACCACGACCTGCATGTAGGAGATCAGCACTTCCTGTGCCCCCCTGGCCCGAAGCTGAAGCTGCCCGGGATCAGGTTGGGTATCGATTTGTCCTTGGAGTCTTGCGTCTGCAGCACCATGTTCTGCAGGAAGATTGACATGCCGATGGCCGAGATCAGCGGAATCAGGCGGTTGCTGCCGCGCAAGGGGCGGTAGGCGATCCGTTCGATGCTGTAGCCGTAGGCACTGGTGACGACGATGCTGGCGCAGAAGGCCGCGGTCATCAGCAATGGCACGTTGTCCAGGCCCAGCATGGCAAGGCCCGCGATGGCGATGAACGCCACGTACGAACCGATCATGTAGACCTCGCCGTGGGCGAAGTTGATCATTCCAATGATGCCGTAGACCATCGTGTAGCCGATGGCGATCAGGGCATACGTGCTGCCAACGGTCAGGCCGTTAACCAGCTGTTGGAAGAAGTGATAGATGTCAGGCATTACCGCGCGCTCCTAAAAACCTGATACGCATTTCACTGGTGGAGTCATTTTCCTGCCCGCACGGGCGGTCGTAGCCGCGGGTGCAAAGCTTTATGCCAGCGAACCGCTGGTGACGGTTTTGAGATTTTCAGGTGAGCCGCCTTCCGGATCGCGGAAACCCGGCCCATTACCTCGTAAAACAAAGCCCACTGCTCGCGCAGTGGGCTTCATCGGTTTCAAAGAGCGTTTACTGGGGGCTGACTTCGGTCTTCGGTTTGCCGAAGTGCCATTCGTAGATCACGAATTTGAAGTCCTTCAGGTCGCCCTTGGCGTCGAAGCTCAGGTCGCCGGTGGGGGTCTTGAAGGTGCCGGCGTGGATGGCGGCGGCGACCTTGGCGGTGTCTTCGCTCTTGGCAGTGGTGATCGCGTCGGCGATGACTTCCACGGCCGAGTAGGACGGGAACACGAACGGGCCGCTCGGGTCCTGCTTCTTGGCCTTGAACGCATCGGCGAGGGCGACGTTGGCCGGGTCCTGGTCAAACGATTTCGGCAAGGTGACCAGCAGGCCTTCGGCCGCGCCCTGGGCAATCTGCGAGATGGAGTCGTTGCCCACGCCCTCGGGGCCCATGAACTTGGCGTTCAGGCCTTTTTCCTTGGCCTGGCGCAGGATCAGGCCCAGCTCCGGGTGGTACCCGCCGTAGTAGACGAAGTCGACGTTGGCTTGCTTGAGCTTGGCGATCAGCGAAGAGAAGTCCTTGTCGCCGGCGTTGATGCCTTCGAACACCGGCACCTTGATGCCGTCTTTTTCCAGGGTGGCCTTCACGGCGGTCGCGATGCCTTCGCCGTACTGCTGCTTGTCGTGGATGACCGCGACGAGCTTGGGCTTCACGAACTTGGCGATGTAGTTGCCGGCCGCCGGGCCCTGGGCGCTGTCCAGGCCAATGGTACGGAACACCATCTTGTAGCCGCGGTTGGTGATGTCAGGGCTGGTGGCGGCCGGGGTGATCATGATCACGCCTTCGTCTTCGTAGATGTCCGAAGCCGGCTGGGTGGAGCTGGAGCACAGGTGGCCGACCACGAACTTGACGCCGTCGTTGACCACTTTGTTGGCGACCGCTACCGCCTGTTTCGGGTCACAGGCGTCATCGTATTCGACCGCTTCGAGCTTCTTGCCGTCGACCCCGCCCTTGGCGTTGATCTGCTCGATGGCCATTTTCGCGCCCATGAACTGCATGTCGCCGTATTGGGTCACGGGGCCGGTCTTGGGGCCGGCGATACCGATCTTGATGGTATCGGCAGCGAACGAATGGCTGGCAACCCCCGCCAGAACCAGTGCGGCGAACAGCTTGGAAATCTGCTTAGTCATAGTGCTCCACTCTAACTGTTGTATTTTTTATAGTCTTGCGGCGAAAGCTGCAGGACCGGGTCTTGTCGAAGCGAGCGTCGCGTGTTCCCACGACTGCCCGAAGCGAACGAAAAACACCCCGATCGGCCCCCGGTAACTGTACCGGTACAGTGTAGAGCGCCGCTCGATCCATTGAAAAGCTGGCGCCTGGGGGCAAATGGCCAGGGTGTCGCTTTATCGACAGGAAGTTACAGAATAACGGCGGCGCAAACCCCTGCAGCAGGTCGTCATCCTTGGCTTTTCCGAACTTGCCATCAATCACGCAATTGAAACCGGGTTTTTCCATGGCAATCCGGGGCGTTATCATTGCACCCGATATTCTTTTTGGTGAAACCCATGACTGAACAACCTAGCACCCTCTATGCCAAGCTGCTCGGCGAGACTGCCGTGATCGGATGGCAGGAGCTGCAACCCTTCTTTGCACGCGGTGCCCTGTTGTGGGTCGAGCCTGCGCTGGATTTGGTCGCCGCCGCCGAGGCCGTAGCCACGGACGATGGCGCAAAAGTGAAGCAGTGGATGGACGCTGGATTGCTCGCCAAGGTGTCTGAATCGCAGGCGCTGGACTGTGTGGAGCGTGACCCCACGCTGTGGGCGGTGGTGGTATCGCCTTGGGTGTTGATCCAGGAAAGGGCAGACGAAAAATAATGGCACTGTAATGGTGCGCATACGCTCCGCCGAGCGCTTGCGTCTCTCTATCGGGCGGGGCGCGCCACCGGCGGCTCGGCGAACAGGTCGCGTACCACCCGCTCGTCACCGGCCCGGTTCGCTACCGGCTGGTTGAACAGCGTACCGTTGGCATTGCGGTGCTGGTTCAACTGGTCGAGCACGGGGCGCAGCTCGCCCAGTGACACCGGCCGGCTCAACAGGTAACCCTGCACGTAATCGCAGCCATAGTTGGCGAGGAACTCATACTGTTGCACCGTCTCCACGCCTTCGGTTACCACTTGCAGGTGCAGCGTGTGGGCCATGACGATGATTGCCTGGACAATCTCCATGTCGGCGGCCGAGCGGGGGATGTCCTGGATGAACGATCGGTCGATTTTCAAGGTGTCCAGTGGCAAGCGCTTGAGGTACGCCAAGGAGGAGTAGCCGGTACCGAAGTCATCGATGGACAGTGACACCCCCAGCGCGCGGATCTGGTTGAGCAGGCTGATGGTGGTGGCAATGTTGCCCATCAGCGCATTTTCGGTCACCTCCAGCTCCAGGCGCTGAGGCGCTACCCCGGCATCGGCCAGGGCCGAACGGATCTCCCCCACCAACTCCTCGCGGGCCAGGTTCAGTGCCGAACAGTTGACCGTGATCTTCAACTGTTCGCAGCCATTGCGGCCCAGGTGTGCCAGGTCACGGCAAGCGCGCTGCAGTACCCAATTGTCCAGCTCGGCGATCAGGCCATTGGTTTCGGCGATGCTGATGAATCGATCCGGGCTCAGCAGGCCATGCTGGGGGTGGCGCCAGCGTATCAGCCCTTCGAGCTTCGCCACCTGGCCGCTGTGCAGGTCGAAGATAGGTTGGTAGAACAGGTCCAGTTCATTGCCGGCACGCAGGGCGTAGCGCAATTCCTCTTCCAGTTGCAGTTCGAGGGTGGCCTTGGTGCGCAGGTTGGCGCTGAAGAAGTGCAGGGCGTTGCGCCCGGCGCCCTTGGACTGGTACAGCGCCAGGTCAGCGTGCTTGAGCAGCTCTTCGCAGGTGTCGCCGTCGTCCGGGAACACACTGATGCCGATGCTGGTGGTCATCACCATGCGCCGGCCGGCCAGGTCGATGGGCTCCTTCATTTTCTGCATGATGCGCTGAGCCATGTGCCGGGCTTCGTCGCGGCTGTTCATGGCGATCAGGATGCAGAATTCGTCGCCGCCAAAGCGCGCCACCACATCGGCGTGGCTGCGGGTTGCGCTTTTGATATGGCTGGCAATGACCTTGAGCAGGTCGTCGCCGGCATCATGGCCCAGGCTGTCATTGATGCGCTTGAAGTGGTCGATGTCCAGAAACATCACCGCCAGCATGCCGCCGTTGAGCTTCTGCTCGATCAGTTTTTCGCCGAACAGCTGGTTGAAGCCGCGGCGGTTGATCAAATTGGTCAGGGCATCGTAGTGGGCCACCTGTTGCAGTGAAACCCGCGCCTGGTCCAGCTGGCTGAGTAAGGCATTGACCCGCCGCAGGTCGTGCTCCTTGCTTTGCAGCTTCTTGTCAGCCAACGCCGCACTGAGGCTGCTGGCAATGATCAGCAAGGTAATGAAGGCTACGGTGAGCCCTAGCTCCAGGCTGTTGTCGACCATGGGCGCGTGCAGGGGGCTGCCCAGGGGCACAGCCATGACCAGCGACCACATGCCGAGAAAATGAGTGGCGACGATGCCGGCGCCCATCAGCAGGCTGGCGCTGTACTTGAGTAGCTGATGGAAGGTGCCGCTGCCCGTACGAAAATGCCTGGCGAGGAGCAAGGCGGCGAAACTGGCGACGATGGCGACCACGATAGACAGGCCGAACAGCCCAGGCTGGAAATACTGGGTAGCGGGGGAGCGCATGGCGATCATGCCGACGTAGTGCATTCCGGCGATGCTCAGGCCAATGCCGGTAGCGCTTTTGGCGTAGCCGAACAGGGTGATCTCGTCGCGGCTCAGGGTGTTCATCGCCAATAACCCTGCGACCAGCGCGATCAACAGCGACACCACTGTCACAGGCAGGTCGAAATGCATCTCGATGGGGGTTTCGAAGGCCAGCATGCTGATGAAATGCATGGCCCAGATGCCGCCCGCCAGGCACAACGCGCCTATCCAGCGCCACTGGTGCCGTGCGCCTGGGCGCTCGACATGGCTGATGCGCTCGGCCATGTCCAGGGTGGCGAAGCTGCCGGCGCAGGCCACCAGGTAAGCCAGCAGCACCAGAAATGGGTTGTGGCTGCAATTAAGCAGGATCTGCCCCTGTGTCGGCAAATCGCTAATAAAGTGAAAACCGAGCCAATCCATAGCGTGCCTCTGAACGAATACTCCCGAGCCACCCAGGGATGGCGAGTTAGCCACAGTATAGAAGGTGGCTGCTGAGTACTGGCAAAGTGATGCTAACCATTTCGGAATTGACGCAATAGCCGACCGCGATAACCGTGTGTACGGCCGGGTCGCCAATGACACTGCCATAATAGACCAGTATCACGAGTCCTGATTCAGCGGACAACCGCCCATTCACGTTCTAAATTGCATGTGGCCTTCAACAACAATAATAGCGAGTGCC
Organism: Pseudomonas eucalypticola; assembly: GCF_013374995.1. NCBI lineage: Bacteria > Pseudomonadati > Pseudomonadota > Gammaproteobacteria > Pseudomonadales > Pseudomonadaceae > Pseudomonas > Pseudomonas eucalypticola. The sequence continues at coordinate 1,384,699 of NZ_CP056030.1, forward strand.
ACCATGCCTTCATCTGCCCAGGCGCCCCATGCGTGGCGCATTCTGTTTCTGCTTTTTCTCGCCAACCTCTTCAACTTCTTCGACCGCACCATTCCGGCCATCATCATCGAGCCCCTGCGCCTGGAGTGGCACTTGAGCGATTTTGAGCTGGGCATTGTCGGTACCGCGTTTACGCTGGTCTATGCCGCCGCAGGCGTGCCCCTGGGGCGCATGGCCGACCGGGGTTCACGGCGCGGCATGATGGGCTGGGGCCTGGCGGTGTGGAGCGCGCTGACCGCGGTCAATGGCTTCGTGGGTGGGTTCTGGACGTTTCTGCTGGTGCGCATGGGCATTGGCATTGGCGAGGCCAGCTATGCGCCGGCGGCCAACTCGCTGATTGGCGACCTGTTCCCACCGCAGCGGCGCGGCCGCGCCATGGGGATATTCATGCTGGGGTTGCCATTGGGCCTGTTGCTGGCGTTCTTCACCATTGGTGCCATGGTCGAGTTTTTCGGCAGTTGGCGCGCGCCGTTCTTCGTGGCGGCGATACCGGGCCTGGTATTGGCCCTGTTCATGTTCAGCATCCGTGAACCCGCGCGTGGCGCCGCCGAGGCCGAGCCTGTGTCCCAGCAGCCGCTGGACAAACCCCTGCGTCGCCTTCTGGCGATTCCCACCTTCTGCTGGCTGGTGCTGGCGGGCCTGGCATTCAACTTTGCCACCTATGCCTGCAACAGCTTCATGGTGCCGATGTTGCAACGCTACTTCCACCTGCCGCTGCACCAGGCTGCGGTTTCGACCGGCGTCATCGTCGGCGTCACCGGCCTGGTCGGCCTGACCCTCGGTGGTTGGGTAGCGGACAAGGTCCAGCAGCGCCTGGCCAACGGCCGCCTGGTATTGGCGGCCAGTTGCATGGTGGTGGCCGCCAGTGCCACCGCCTGGGCCTTGGCGGCGGGGCGCATCGACATTGGCCTGTTCGTGACGGTGTTCGGCCTGGGCTGGTTTTTCAGCTATGCCTTCTACACCTGTGCCTACACTGCCATTCTGGAAGTGGTGCACCCGCGCATGCGCGCCACGGCCATGGCGCTGTTCTTCGCCGGGCTGTATCTGCTGGGCGGCTCCATGGGGCCGGTGGTGGCGGGGCTGCTGAGCGACCGCTTTGCTCGCCAGGCCATGGACGAAGCAGGCGCCGAGCAAATGAGCGAGGCGTTCAAGGCCGTGGGGTTGCATGACGCGATGTTCGCCATTCCGGTGGCGCTGGTGTTGACGCTGGTGTTTCTGGTGTTGGCGGCGCGCAGCTTCAAGCGGGATGCGCAGCGTATGCGGGAGGGGATGAGTGTGGTGGCGCCAGCGGGGGCGTCGGTAGTGGCGGGGGCTTGAATCAGCCAATCACAGGGTTTGAAAGCCTCCCTTCGGGGCCGAGCGCAGCGGGGGAAACGCCACACCGCGTACTGTCGGTCAGTACGCGGCGCCACGTTCCCGAGCTTCGCCCGGTTCCACAGGGAGCGCAGTAGCGGCAGGCTATCAGCCTGCGACGAGCACCCGGATCGCTTCCAGGCGCAGCGCAGCCTTCTCGAACATCGCCAGGCCCTGTTCACGCTGCTTGCGCAGGGCGTCCAGTTCGCTGTCGCGCACGGTCGGGTTGACCGCTTGCAGGGCGGTCAGGCGGGCCAGTTCTTCTTCGGTCTCGGCGGCCAGGCGGCGCTTGGCCTCGGCCACGCGCTCCACATGGCGTGGCAGCACCTTGGTTTCGCCTGCGTTGATGCGCGGGCCAAGGACATCGCGCTGGGCCTGGATGAACTTGTTGGCGCTGGCCTTCGGTACGCTTTCCAGTTGGTCATTGAGGGTTTCGAACGACACCCGCGACGACAGATCGTTGCCGTTGGCGTCCAGCAGGCAGCGCAGCGCCTGGGGCGGCAGGTAGCGGCCCAGTTGCAGGGCACGCGGGGCGACCACTTCGCTGACGTACAGCAGTTCAAGCAGTACCGTGCCGGGCTTGAGTGCCTTGTTCTTGATCAGCGCCACGGCGGTGTTGCCCATGGAACCGGACAGCACCAGGTCCATGCCGCCCTGCACCATGGGGTGTTCCCAGGTGATGAACTGCATGTCTTCACGCGACAGCGCCTGGTGGCGGTCGTAGGTGATGGTCACGCCTTCGTCGTCGCCCAGGGGGAAGCTGGCGTCGAGCATTTTTTCGCTCGGCTTCAGGATCAGGGCGTTGTCGGAGTGGTCTTCGCTGTCGATGCCGAAGGCGTCGAACAGGGTTTCCATGTAGATCGGCAGGGCGAACTGGTCGTCCTGCTCCTCGATGGCCTCGACCAGGGCCTTGCCTTCGCCGCCCCCGCCGGAGTTGAGCTCCAGCAAGCGGTCGCGGCCCGTGTGCAGCTCGCTTTCCAGGCGCTCGCGTTCAGTGCGGGCTTCGGCCACCAGGGCGTCCCAGTTGTCGTCGTCACCGCCTTCGAGCAACGGCAGCAGGCGGGGGCCGAACTGATGCTGCAGGGCGTTACCGGTCGGGCAGGTGTTGAGGAAGGCGTTCAGTGCCTGGTGGTACCACTGGTACAGGCGCTCTTGCGGGCTGTCCTGCAGGTACGGCACGTGCAGTTCGATGACGTGCTTCTGGCCGATACGGTCCAGACGGCCGATACGCTGTTCCAGCAGGTCCGGGTGGGCCGGCAGGTCGAACATCACCAGGTGGTGGGCGAACTGGAAGTTGCGGCCTTCACTGCCGATTTCCGAGCAGATCAGCACTTGCGCGCCGAACTCTTCGTCAGCGAAGTAGGCGGCGGCGCGGTCACGCTCCAGGATGTTCATGCCTTCGTGGAAGACGGTGGCCGGGATGCCGGAACGTACGCGCAGGGCGTCTTCCAGGTCCATGGCGGTCTCGGCGTGGGCGCAGATCACCAGCACCTTGGTGCGCTTGAGCATTTTCAGCTGGTCGATCAGCCATTCCACCCGCGGGTCGAAACGCCACCAGCGGTTTTCCTCGTCGGTTTCGGCCTGGGCCTGGAAGGCCACTTCCGGGTACAGCTCGGCGTGTTCGCCCAGCGGCAGCTCCATGTACTCGTCCGGGTTGGCCAGTGGGTACGGGTGCAGCTTGCGCTCCGGGAAGCCCTGCACGGCGGCACGGGTGTTGCGAAACAGCACGCGGCCGGTGCCGTGGCGGTCCAGCAGTTCGCGGATCAGGCGCGCGGCGGCTTCGGTGTCGCCGTCGTTGACAGCGGTCAGCAGGGCTTCACCCTCGGCGCCCAGGAAACCCTGGATGGTCGCGTGGGCCTTGGGCGAGAGGCGGCCTTTTTCCAGCAGTTCCTGTACGGCTTCGGCCACCGGGCGGTAGTGCTCGCTCTCGGCGCGGAAGGCGGCCAGGTCATGGAAACGGTTCGGGTCCAGCAGGCGCAGGCGCGCGAAGTGGCTGTCCTGGCCCAGCTGTTCGGGGGTAGCGGTGAGCAGCAGCACGCCGGGGATGACCTCGGCCAGTTGTTCGACCAGCGAATACTGTGGGCTGGCCGTGGTTTCGTGCCACACCAGGTGGTGGGCCTCGTCGACCACCAGCAGGTCCCAGCCGGCGGCGAACAGCGCGTCCTGGGCCTTTTCGTCCTCGGTCAGCCACTCCAGCGAGACCAGCGCCAGTTGCGCGTCTTCGAAGGGGTTGCCAGCGTCGCTCTCGATGAAACGCTCGGCGTCGAACAGGGCGACCTGCAGGTTGAAGCGGCGGCGCATTTCCACCAGCCATTGGTGCTGCAGGTTTTCCGGTACCAGGATCAGCACGCGGCTGGCGCGGCCCGACAGCAATTGGCGGTGAATGACCAGCCCGGCCTCGATGGTCTTGCCCAGGCCCACTTCGTCGGCCAGCAGCACGCGCGGGGCGATGCGGTCGGCCACTTCACGGGCGATGTGCAACTGGTGGGCGATAGGCTGCGCACGCACGCCGCCCAGGCCCCACAACGACGACTGCAACTGCTTGCTGGTGTGTTCCAGGGTGTTGTAGCGCAGCGAGAACCAGGCCAGCGGGTCGATCTGGCCGGCGAACAGGCGGTCGCTGGCCAGGCGGAACTGGATGAAGTTCGACAGTTGGGTTTCCGGCAGGCTGCACGGTTGGTTCTGGGCATCGAGACCGTGGTAGACGAGCAGGCCGTCGACGTCCTCGACTTCCTGCACGGTCAGCTTCCAGCCTTCGAAATGGGTGATCTGGTCACCCGGAGAGAACCGCACCCGAGTCAGCGGCGCGTTGCGCAGGGCATATTGGCGGGTGTCGCCAGTGGCCGGGTAGAGCACGGTCAGCAAGCGCCCGTCCTGTGCCAGAACGGTGCCTAGACCTAGCTCTGCTTCGCTGTCGCTAATCCAGCGTTGCCCCGGTTGATACTGCTGCGCCATGCTGCCTGACTCCCGCCATGAAAAAGCCGACTATGGTACCGGATGATAGCCCCGAGGGCCAAAGAGTCTCGTCGATTAAATGCAGCTGAAAGCTTCAGGTTTCACGCTGCACGCGCAGGAACTGCGCCGGACTCGCGTGCAACTATGCTTGTGTGACGTAGTCGATACTTCAGCTACAAACACCTCAAGCCGCCCCACCTGCCGCCGTTACCCCGGCAACAGGAGAGCCCAAGACCATGTTGCCACCTATCCTTCCCCTCAGCGTAGTGCCGGTGACGTCGCAGCTCGACCCGGTACGCCCGGCGCCGCCGATCGTGGCGCCGGTCACGCCCAGCCAGCCGACGTCGGATGAAACCGAGATCGACCTGCGCCAGCGCGATCAGGAAACCGCGGCATTGCTGCTGCGCGAGGAGGCGGAACGCCAACGCCGTCGTCAGCGCCAGCGCGAGGAAGCCGAGCACGACCCCGAGGCCCATTTGCCGGTGCCCGGCCATGAACTGAACGCCGACAACACCGTGCCGGTGGCGCCATTGATCGACGACGAACCGCGCCAGGGGCTGTGGGTAGACATAGAAGTTTGATCCGCGGGGCGTCTGCCCGCATTATGAATGCCTGACCCTCGCCCCACCTGACGTAGTGACCATGAGCCAGGACGACAAGCTGATTGATTTCACCGCCGAGCGTGCCAAGCGCGTGCACGACCTCAATGACAAGCGCCTGAACGAAATGCGTCAGCAGTTCGAGCAGGTCATGCCCCTGGGCAGCGGCAAGAAAAAACCCAAGAAGAAGCCCAAGAAGCGCTGAAAACTTGACCTGAGTCAGTTCGCGCAGGGCCACCCTTGGTTATCTTTGCTCCATCGAACGCAAGCAAGGCTTGCGCTTCAACAGAGCACGCAAGGCATTTAGGGCGACTTCGGTCGCCCATTTTTTTGCCTGTGTGAAACATCCTCGCTACGCGGGCTTGATCAGCCGATGGTAATGGCCGGTGGGCTCACCAGGTTCACGGTCTGCTCCTTGCGCGGGGCCAGGATCTCGGCCTCGCCATCCACCACCATCTCGTCACGCTGGTTGTACACCTGGGTGGCGATGCGCACGCGGAACTTGGGCAGCTTTTCCAGGATTTCCAGGCGCACGGTCAGGGTGTCACCGATTTTCACCGGTTTCTGGAAGCTCATTTTCTGCCCCAGGTAGATAGTGCCCGGGCCAGGCAGCTCGCAGGCCACGGCGGCGCTGATCAGGGCGCCGCTGAACATGCCATGGGCGATACGCTCCTTGAACATGGTGCTGGCGGCGAATTCCGGGTCCAGATGCACCGGGTTGTGGTCGCCGGACATGGCGGCGAACAGCTGGATGTCGCGTTCCTCCACGGTCTTGCTGAAAGTCGCTTTCTGGCCGACTTCAAGGGCTTCGTACGGCGTATTGGTAACCTGGGTCATGGGTGACTGTTCCTTATCGGGTTCGGTAACGGCGGTTGTTCGCTGCGGGCCGGGCACGGTGTGGCCAGGGCCTGTTGCAGCCAGGCGAGCAGGTCGGTGATGACCTCCTCGCGGTTGATCTCGTTGAGTATTTCGTGGCGCGCCTGGGCATACAGTTTCAGGGTGACAGGGCGGCCACCCGTTGCACCCCATGCGTGCGCCAGATCAGTGAGACGCTTGCCCTGGCTCACCGGATCACATGAACCGCCCACGATCAGGACCGGCAGGTGCGGATCGACCCGCGCCAGGTTGGCGGGAGAGCTGATCAGCACAAGCCCCTCGAGCAGGTCGAGCCACAATTGATTGGTGCAGCGAAACCCGCACAGCGGGTCATTGATGTAGGCGTCGACGGCGACCGGGTCGCGGTTCAGCCAGTCGAACCGGGTGCGCGTGGGCCTGAAGGCCTTGTTGAAGGCGCCGAACGACAGCCATTCGATCAGCGCGCTGCGGCCTTTTGCCCCTTGGCGCAGGCTCTCCAGCCGGGCGACCAGGCGCGCGGCGTGGTAGAAGCCGGGTGGCTGGTAGTTGGAACCGCTCAAAATCGCCCCCTGCAGATCGCTATCGTGGTGCAGCAGGTAGCCCTGGACCAGGTAGCTGCCCATGCTGTGCCCCATCAGCACCAACGGCGTGCCTGGGTGAATTCGGCGCAGGTGCCGGGCGAGTTCGGCCAGGTCGTCGAGCACCCGGCTCCAGCCGCCCCGGTCGCCGTAATGGCCCAACACCCCGGCCTCGGCCGTGCGGCCATGGCCGCGCAGGTCCGGGGCATACAGGGCGATGCCCGCCGTCGCCAGGGCCTGGCCCAGGTGGCCATAGCGGCCGGCATGTTCCGCCATGCCATGGGCCAGCATCACCAGGGCGCTCGGCGGCTCTGCCGGCAGCCAGGCATGGATGTGCAGGCGCGCATGGTCATTGGCGGTGAGCCAGAATGTCTGGGCGGGCATGGCGGTCCCCCGGAGGCCAGGAAAAACAAGGTCGCACCATTGTATAGCCCATGGCGCGTATCCAGCGCGGCGCAGCATTCTGATTCATGATGTTAATGACAGCGCCTGGCGTGTTTGCCGGGGCTTGCTTAACTGCTAACGTCGCAAAAGCACCCGCCATTGCCCAAGGAGGCGGCGGCACGATCGGCTCAGGCGAGAGGACAATAATAATGCAAGCTGAATTCTGGAACGATAAACGCCCCGTGGGGGTGCCCACGGCGCTGGATCTGGGCGCCTACAGCTCGGTGGTGGAGGTCTTCGAGCGTTCCTGCAAGAAGTTCGCTGACCGCCCGGCCTTCAGTAACCTGGGGGTCACCCTGACGTATGCGCAGTTGGATCATTACAGCGCCGAGTTCGCCGCCTACCTGCAGAACGAGACCGACCTGGTGCCCGGCGACCGTATCGCCGTACAGCTGCCCAACGTGTTGCAATACCCCATCGTGGTGTTCGGCGCCCTGCGCGCCGGGTTGATCGTGGTCAACACCAATCCCCTCTATACCGCGCGGGAAATGCGCCACCAGTTCACCGACTCCGGTGCCCGCGCGCTGGTTTACCTGAACATGTTCGGCAAGCTGGTGCAGGAAGTGCTGCCGGACACCCGCATCAACTACCTGATCGAGGCGCGCCTGGGTGACCTCATGCCGGCCGCCAAGGGCTGGCTGGTCAACACCCTGGTGGACAAGGTGAAGAAAAAGGTTCCTGCCTTCGACCTGCCCCAGGCCATCACCTTCAAACGGGCGCTGGCATTGGGCCGTGGCCAGGCACTCAAGCCGGTGCCGCTGACCCTGGACCATGTGGCGGTGCTGCAGTACACCGGCGGCACCACCGGCCTGTCCAAGGGCGCCATGCTGACCCACGGCAACCTGGTGGCCAACATGCAGCAGGTGCTGTGCTGCTTCGAACAGACTGACGAACACGGCGTGAAAATCCTCCGCGAAGGCCAGGAAGTGATGATCGCACCGTTGCCGCTCTACCATATCTATGCCTTCACCGCGAACTGCATGGGCATGATGGTCACCGGCAACCACAACGTGCTGATTAGCAACCCACGGGACATCCCGGCGTTCATCAAGGAGCTCAAGCAGTGGCACTTCACCGGGCTGCTGGGCCTCAATACCCTGTTCGTGGCATTGATGGAGCACCCCGACTTCAAGCACCTGGATTTCTCGCACCTCAAGGTCACCAATTCCGGCGGCACCGCGTTGGTGAAGGCCACGGCTGACCGCTGGGAGGCACTGACCCAGTGTCGTATCGTCGAGGGCTATGGCTTGACGGAAACCTCGCCGGTGGTGTGCACCAACCCTTATGGCGCCGCCGCCCGGTTGGGCACAGTCGGGCTGCCGGTGGTCGGCACAGCGCTGAAAATCATCGATGACCAGGGCAACGAGCTGCCCCTGGGCGAGCGGGGAGAACTGTGCGTGAAGGGCCCGCAGGTCATGAAGGGCTATTGGCAGCGCCCCGAGGCGACCGCCGAGGCGCTGGACGCCGAAGGCTGGTTGCGCACCGGGGATATCGGTGTCATCGACCCCGACGGCTTTACCCGCATTGTCGACCGCAAGAAGGACATGATCATCGTTTCGGGCTTCAACGTGTACCCCAACGAGATCGAAGACGTGGTCATGGCCCACCCCAAGGTCGCCAACTGCGCCTGCATCGGCATCCCCGACGACCGCTCCGGCGAGGCGGTGAAGCTGTTCGTGGTGCCGCGCGAAAGCGGGGTGAGCCTGGAAGAGCTCAAGGCCTACTGCAAGCAGAATTTCACGGGGTACAAGGTGCCCAAGCACATTGTGCTGCGCGAGTCGCTGCCGATGACGGCGGTGGGCAAGATCCTGCGCCGCGAGCTGCGCGATATCGCCTGAAGCGGCAGGTGCCGGGCTTGCTGCTTTTGAACCCCGTCCAGTGCGGGGTTTTTCATTTCACCCTTCGCTGTAAACCTGCCTGAACCTGTCGGAGTTGACAGGTTCGCAGTGCCATTTTTTCTTGCTTAATAGGCTTTCATTCATTAAGCAGGCGAGTCGGTCATGACCCAATCAGCGATTCATGCAGGAGGAGATCCGGACCCCGGTTTCGGCACTGAGGGCAGGAGGGAATTCCAATTCCATGCGCTCAGTGTGTCTGCACGGGGGCAGCGGTTATGCCTGGCGTACGGTGAAGTGAGGTATTTTTGGGCTCAGGTCACTGACCTGGCGGGTAATCCAGTGTCTTTGGGGGATGAGAATCGCGATGGCGCGTTCTTTATCAAGTTAGCCAACGCTCAGAACGAATTTGCCCGGACGGCGGGGGTTATTGAACTGCCTACGGGGCAGTGGTTGGGGTACGGTACGGTTGGCATCCAAGGTGCAGGCGATAGGGCTGCGCTGACACTGTACGACCGGAACGGTGTGGAGGATCAGGTGTTCAGGCGCAATGCCTACGAAACCTTGAAGGTGCATGCGGTCAATCAATTCAGTACCCACACACCGTTGACGGTCACTTGTATCGATGGTGGGGGCTTTTTCGTACCCTTCGGTAACCGGGTTTTCAAATTGAAAGCCGACGGTACGCCCGATACGAGTTTTGCGGAATTTGGAGTTCGCGCCCTGCGTGCTGGAGGCGATCTCAGTCGTAATGGCGTGCGCGCTTCATCCGTCAAGATCCTCGGCAATGGTAGTCTCGTGGTGGCCGCTGTCAGGATGGATACTGCACGCCACTCCTATATCGATGTTTACAAGTTTACCGCTGCCGGTGCGCCTGATACCACCTTTGGCCAGAGCGGGGTATCTTGGTTTCAATTCACTGGTCTCGCGTTTTCAGCGGAGGTCTTGGTTCGATCGGGTAATAGACTGGTGGCGGTGTCTTTCAGCCCTGGTCGTGAATGTATGATGTGGGGGCTGACGGCGTATGGGCAGCGCGACCAATCATTCAATGCCGGCCAGCCTCTGGGGATGGCAGCTGGTAACGGCACCCATCAGCAATGGCGCGGGGCATTCGTTGACTCGCAAGACTACATCAGCGCCATTGGCTGGAATGAAACGGGTCTCATCATGGGGGCGGTGACACCGGCCGGCCTGCCCGATACTCAGGCGTTCCCATCCAATGGCTGGCGGCAGATTGTGCGGACGCCTGGCATGATCATCAATGGCGTTGCCTGGCAAGACGATAGATTTCTCGTTTCTGTTATAGACCCAGATACAACCTGGCCAGTTTTCTTCCGATTCCAGGGACCGCAACGCGTAGTTGAACCGCAGCTTGCGGTGGCCGAGCGTGAAAATGGCCCTGCGAGTTCCCGGAGAGGCAAACAACGCAAGAAATAGTACTTTTACTCTAAAAGTGACCACTTAATTTGATCTGGTCATTATTGTGACCATGGAGCCCGTTTCGGGCTCTATGCGACCTATTCCAAAGCTGCTACTCTCGGCGCGCTTTCGATCGAAAGGCGCGCTCCCTGCGCCCGGTCATCCATCAATAATAATCGCATATGAAGCGGTGATGAATTCGCTGTGCTGGAGGAGTGGGCTTCCATGATCGAAAATTTCTGGAAGGATAAGTACCCAGCGGGTATTGCTGCGCACATCAATCCTGACGAATATCCGAATATCCAGGCTGTGTTGAAGCAGTCCTGCCAGCGCTTCGCCGACAAGCCGGCGTTCAGCAACCTGGGCAAGACGCTCACCTACGGCCAACTGTATGAGCTGTCGGGCGCTTTCGCGGCTTACCTGCAGCAGCATACCGACTTGCAGCCCGGTGATCGAATCGCCGTGCAACTGCCAAACGTTTTGCAGTATCCGGTGGTAGTGTTCGGCGCCATCCGTGCCGGCCTGATCGTGGTCAATACCAACCCGCTGTACACCGCCCGGGAAATGGAACACCAGTTCAACGACTCCGGTGCCAAGGCCCTGGTGTGCCTGGCCAACATGGCGCACCTGGCGCAGCACGTGGTGCCCAAGACGTCGGTGAAGCACGTGATCGTCACCCAGGTGGGCGACCTGTTGCCCCCGGTCAAGCGCCTGCTGGTGAACAGCGTCATCAAGTACGTGAAGAAAATGGTCCCGGCGTATCACTTGCCCAGCGCGGTGAAGTTCAACGACGTGATCGCCAAGGGGCACGGCCAGCCAGTGCGCGAGGCCAACCCCGACGCCAATGACGTGGCAGTGCTGCAATACACCGGTGGCACCACCGGGGTGGCCAAGGGCGCCATGCTGACCCATCGCAACCTGGTGGCCAACATGCTGCAGTGCAAGGCGCTGATGGCCTCGAACCTGAACGAAGGGTGCGAGATCCTCATTACGCCGTTGCCGCTGTACCACATCTACGCCTTCACCTTTCATTGCATGGCCATGATGCTGATCGGCAACCATAACGTGCTGATCAGCAACCCCCGCGACCTGCCGGCCATGGTCAAGGAGCTATCGAAATGGAAGTTCAGCGGTTTCGTAGGGCTTAACACCCTGTTCGTGGCCCTGTGCAACAACGCCGACTTCCGCAACCTGGACTTCTCCGCCCTGAAAGTGACCCTGTCCGGCGGCATGGCCCTGCAATTGGCGGCCGCCGACCGCTGGAAAGCCGTGACTGGCTGCGCCATCTGCGAAGGCTATGGCATGACCGAGACCAGCCCGGTGGCGTCGGTGAACCCGATCCAGAACATTCAGGTGGGCACCATCGGTATTCCGGTGCCGTCTACCCAATGCCGCGTGGTCGATGACAGCGGCCGTGAGCTGGGCCTGGGTGAAACCGGCGAGCTATGCGTCAAGGGCCCGCAAGTGATGAAAGGGTACTGGCAGCGCCAGGAGGCCACCGACGAAATGCTCGATGCCGATGGCTGGCTGAAAACTGGCGACATCGCGGTCATTCAGGACGATGGCTACATGCGCATTGTCGACCGCAAGAAAGACATGATCCTGGTCTCCGGTTTCAATGTGTATCCCAATGAACTGGAAGATGTGCTGGTCACCCTGCCCGGCGTGCTGCAATGCGCGGCCATCGGCATACCGGACGAAAAGTCCGGCGAGGCCATCAAGGTGTTCATCGTCGCCCGCCCCGGCGTGACCCTCACCAAGGATCAGGTCATGGAGCACATGCGCGCCAACGTCACCGGCTACAAGGTGCCTCGCGCCGTGGAGTTCCGCGAAGCGCTGCCGACCACCAACGTCGGCAAGATCCTGCGCCGTGAGCTGCGGGACGAAGAACTGAAAAAGCTGGGGCTGAAGAAGATCGCCTGACGGCAGAAGCACGCGGCAAGCTGCAAGCGGGGCGGTCCGCGTGCAGCTTGTCGCTGGCAGCTTCAGTTCACTGCACCTGGCCAATATGATTACGCTGCCCAAATCTGCGACAATCGCGGCCATTCTCTTTGCCGCGTAGCCATTTGCGTACCTGATGACTGACCAGACCCCCGTTATCGACACCCTGTTCAAGAACCTCGACCAGGCCATGATCAGCGACCGCCATCGCCTGCGCCGGCAGTTGCATGACCTGCGCAAGAAACCCGACGAGGGCAAGCTGGCCCAGTGGGTGGAGCGGGCGCAGGCGTCCATGGCCCAGGTCACTGCGCGGCGCCAGAGCGTGCCGACCATCCGCTACGATGACAGCCTGCCCATCGCCGCCAAACGCGATGAAATCAAGAAGATCCTGGCCGAACACCAGGTGCTGATCATTGCTGGCGAGACGGGCTCGGGCAAGACCACCCAGTTACCGAAGATCTGCCTGGAACTGGGCCGCGGCCAGCATGGCCTGATCGCCCATACCCAGCCACGCCGGATTGCCGCCCGCAGCGTCGCCACCCGGGTCGCCGAGGAGCTGGCCACGCCCTTGGGCGCGCTGGTGGGCTACCAGGTGCGCTTCGAAGACCAGAGCGACGCCAATACCCTGGTCAAGCTGATGACCGACGGCATCCTGCTGGCCGAAACCCAGCACGACCGCTTTCTGGAACGCTACGACACCATCATCGTCGACGAAGCCCATGAACGCAGCCTGAACATCGACTTTCTGCTGGGCTACCTCAAGACCCTGCTGCCGCGCCGACCCGACCTCAAGGTCATCATCACCTCGGCAACCATCGACCTGGAGCGTTTTTCCAAGCACTTCAACGACGCGCCGATCATCGAAGTGTCGGGGCGTACCTACCCGGTGGACGTCTGGTACCGCCCGCTCACCAGCGAGCAGGACGAGGAGGGCAACAGCGTCGAGGACGACCTGACCGTCGACCAGGCCATCATCGCCGCGCTGGATGAAATCGCCTCGTTCGAGCGCAGTGAAGGCAAGCGCCCGGGCGATGTGCTGGTGTTCCTGCCCGGTGAACGCGAGATCCGTGATGCCGCTGAAATGCTGCGCAAGGCCCAGCTCAAGCACACCGAGATTCTGCCGTTGTACGCGCGCCTGTCACCGGCCGAGCAGCAGAAGATTTTCCAGAGCCACCCGGGCCGTCGAGTGGTGCTGGCCACCAACGTCGCCGAAACCTCGCTGACCGTTCCCGGCATTCGCTACGTGATCGACAGTGGCACCGCGCGCATCAGCCGCTACAGCTACCGCGCCAAGGTGCAGCGCCTGCCCATCGAGGCGGTGTCCCAGGCCAGCGCCAACCAGCGCAAGGGCCGCTGCGGCCGCGTCGAGCCCGGCATCTGCATTCGCTTGTACAGCGAAGAGGACTTCACCAGCCGGCCGGAATTCACCGACCCCGAGATATTGCGCACCAACCTGGCGGCGGTGATCCTGCAGATGCTGCACCTGCGCCTGGGCGAGATCGACCAGTTCCCGTTCATCGAGCCCCCGGATGGCAAGGCCATCACCGATGGCTTCAACTTGCTGCAAGAGCTGTCGGCGGTCAACCGCGAGAACCAGCTGACCCCGATCGGCCGCCAGTTGGCGCGCCTGCCGGTGGACCCGCGCATGGGCCGCATGCTGCTGGAAGCAGCGAGGCAGGGCAGCCTGCAGGAAGTGCTGATCATCGCCAGTGCGCTGTCAGTGCAGGACGTGCGCGAGCGCCCGCCGGAGCGCCAGCAGGCCGCCGACCAGGCTCACGCTCAGTGGAAGGATGCCGATTCGGACTTCGCCGCGCTGGTCAACCTGTGGCGCGGCTTCGAGGAGCAGCGCCAGGCCCTGACCGCCAGCCCGCTGCGCAACTGGTGCCGCAAGAACTTCCTCAACTACCTGCGCCTGCGCGAATGGCGCGATGCCCATCGGCAGTTGAGCCTGATCTGCCGTGACCTGCAGTTGGCCATCAACAAGGAGCCGGCTGACTACCCCAAATTCCACAAGGCGATCCTCTCTGGCCTGCTCAGCCAGGTCGGCCAAAAAACCGAGGAAGGCGACTACCTGGGCGCGCGCCAGCGGCGTTTCTGGATTCACCCCTCGTCGGGCATCGGCAAGAAGCGCCCGCAATGGTTGATGACCGCCGAGCTGATGGAAACCACCAAGCTCTATGCGCGCATGGTGGCCAAGATCGACGCCGACTGGATCGAGCCCCTGGCTGGGCACCTGATCAAGAAGAACCACTTCGAACCCCATTGGGAGAAGAAGCGCGGCCAGGTAGTGGCCTACGAACAGATCACCCTGTTCGGCCTGATCGTGGTGGGCCGTCGCCCCGTGCATTACGGCCCCATCGACCCAGTGGTCGCGCGCGAACTGTTCATCCGCGAAGGCCTGGTGCGGGGCGAGATCCAGTCGCGGGCCAAGTGCCTCGTGGCCAACCGCGAACTGCTGGAGCAGCTCGACGCGCTGGAGGCCAAGGCGCGGCGCCGGGACATCCTGGCCGATGAAGAGACCCTGTACGCCTTCTACGATGCGCGGGTACCCGCCGAGATTCACCAGACGGCCACCTTCGACCAGTGGTACAAGACCGAGAGCCACAAGAACCCCAAGCTGCTGATCATGCGCGAGGAAGACGTGCTGGCCCGCGAGGCCAGTGAAGTCACTGCCGGCCAATACCCGGATACCTTGCGCCTGGGCGACCTGACCCTGGCCCTTAGCTACCACTTCGAGCCCAACCACCCGCGCGACGGCGTCACCGTCAGCGTGCCGGCACCGCTGTTGCCAGCGCTGCCCAACGAACGCCTGGAGTGGCTGGTACCCGGCTTGCTGGAAGCCAAGTGCATCGCGCTGGTGCGCAACCTGCCCAAGGCGATCCGCAAGAACTTCGTGCCGGTGCCGGACTTCGTCCGTGCTGCCCTGCAGCGCATCACCTTCGCCGAGGGCTCGCTGCCCCAGGCGCTGGGCCGCGAACTGCTGCGCATGACCGGCGCGAGGGTCGGCGACGAGGCCTGGGCCGAGTCCGAACAGCAAGTGGACAGCCACCTGCGCATGAACATCGAAGTGCTCGACGGCCAAGGCAAATTCCTCGGTGAGGGGCGCGACCTGGCCGAGCTGACCGCGCGTTTCGTGCAGGCCAGCCAGGCCGCCCTGGCCGCGCCGCCATCGGCCAAGGCCCAGCAGCCGGTGGAGGCCAAAGCGTTCGCCGCGGTGGCCGAGACCACCCAGCAGAAGATCGCCGGGCTGTCGATGACGGTCTACCCGGCGCTGGTGGAAGAGAACGGTACCGTCAAGGAAGGCCGTTTCTCCACCGCCGCCGAAGCCGAGTTCCAGCACCGCCGCGCCTTGCAGCGCCTGCTGTTGCAGCAATTAGCCGAGCCGGCCAAGTTTCTGCGTGGCAAGCTGCCCGGGCTGACCGAGCTGGGGTTGCTGTACCGCGAGCTGGGGCGCGTCGAGGCGCTGGTGGAAGATATCCTGCTGGCCAGCCTGGACACCTGCATTCTTGACGGCGAAGCCAGCTTGCCCCGTGACGGCGCCGGCCTGGCTGCCCTGGCCGAACGCAAGCGTGGTGCCTGGGCCGAGCACGCCGAACGCCTGGGGCGCCAGACCCTGGACATTCTCAAGCTGTGGCATGGCCTGCAGAAGCGCTTCAAGGGCAAGATCGACCTGGCCCAGGCCGTGGCCCTGAACGACATCAAGCAGCAACTGGGCAACCTGGTGTACCCGGGCTTCGTGCGCCAGACCCCATCAGCCTGGTTCAAGGAATTGCCGCGTTACCTCAAGGCCATCGAACTGCGCCTGGAAAAACTGGGCAGCCAGGTGCAGAAGGACCGGGTGTGGAGCATCGAGTTGGGCAACCTGTGGGCACAGTACCAGGCACGCCAGGCCAAGCATGGCCAGGAAGGCAAGCGTGACCCCGAACTCGAGGTTTACCGCTGGCTGATTGAGGAATACCGGGTTTCATTGTTCGCCCAGCAACTGGGCACCAAGGTGCCTATCTCTGACAAGCGCCTGGGTAAGCAATGGACCCAGGTGGAGGCCTGAGGCTCGGGGTGCCCTTTATCGTGTAAAGGGCACTTTCCCCGCGAATCTGGCACAATTGGCCACCGTTTCACCCGCGACCATGGGTTGCCTGACCCGTTTCGCGCCCGTGACAGTGCTTTCTTGAAATTGGTACGTTAGTGCCAGTTTATTGCGACTCACTCTGCCGCTGCCCAGGCAACGGCCCCGAATAATAGAGGAACGAGCGTGCATAACGTCGTCATCAGCGGCACCGGCCTGTACACCCCGGCCGACAGCATCTCCAACGAAGAGCTGGTTGCCTCCTTCAATGCTTGGGCGCACCAGTTCAACGTCGACAACGCCGCCGCCATCGAGCGCGGCGAATTGGCGGCGCAGACGGAATCCAGTGCCGCTTTCATCGAAAAAGCCTCGGGTATCAAGAGCCGCTTCGTCATGGACAAAGCCGGCATCCTCGACCCCGAGCGCATGAAACCGCGCCTGCCGGAGCGTTCCAACGACGAACAGTCCATCCTCTGCCAGATGGCCGTGGCGGCCGCCGAGCAGGCGCTGCAACGGGCGGGCAAGACCGCTGCCGACATCGACGCGGTGATCGTCGCCTGTTCGAACCTGCAGCGTCCCTACCCGGCGGTGGCCATTGAAGTGCAGCAGGCCCTGGGTATTCAGGGCTTTGGTTTCGACATGAACGTGGCCTGTTCCTCGGCCACCTTCGGTATCCAGACGGCGTTCAACGCTGTGGCCTTGGGCCAGGCACGGGCGGTGTTGGTGGTGGACCCCGAGATCTGTACCGGCCACCTGAACTTCCGTGACCGCGACAGCCACTTCATCTTCGGCGACGCCGCCACCGCGGTCATCGTCGAGCGTGCCGACCTGGCGACCTCGCCCTACCAGTTCGAGATCGTCGGCACCAAACTGCTGACCCAGTTCTCCAACAACATCCGCAACAACTTCGGCTTCCTCAACCGTGCGGCGGAAGAGGGTATCGACGCGGCCGACAAGCTGTTCGTGCAGGAAGGCCGCAAAGTGTTCCGCGAGGTGTGCCCGATGGTGGCGCAACTGATTGGCGAGCACCTCACCGAGAACCGTATCGACGTGGCTGACGTCAAGCGCTTCTGGTTGCACCAGGCCAACCTGAGCATGAACCACCTGATCGTGAAGAAGCTATTGGGCCGCGAGGCGTCCGTGGAGGAAGCGCCGGTGATTCTCGACACCTACGCCAATACCAGTTCGGCCGGGTCGGTGATTGCTTTCCATAAATACCAGGATGATTTGGGCAGGGGCGCCCTGGCGGTGCTCAGCTCGTTCGGTGCGGGTTACTCCATCGGCAGTGTGATCCTGCGCAAGCTGTAAGCCGGTCCTCGATGCGAACGCCACCTTCGGGTGGCTTTTTTTTTCAAAACATAGCCCTTGAAAATCGACCTCGACCTGTAAGAAGTGACAGTTGAGGCGCTTGCCCACCCCTCCGATACTCACTACTTCTCGACCGAGACAGTGGTGAACAACATGCATACCAAACGCGCGGCAGAACGGGCACTACCCGGTGACCTCGATACTTCGTTCAACTCAACCGGGGAAGTGCATCGGCCGTTTTCAGGTGTAGGCCTGGGGGCCTCCGCCTATAAGGACAGCGTATGTTTGACCAGCCGGCGTAGTGTCACAGGGACCGATGGCGTGTTCGAAGTGTGGGTGACGAACCTGGCAGGGCAGGCGCTGAAATCGTGGGAAGGGAAATTTTCCGCAGCAGGATTCCCGGGCTATGCACGCGCCGTGGAGTTGCCCAACCGACAATTCCTGGTGTATGGCCGCGATGACCACAACCCAGGGGGGGGTGGTAGGGTCTCCCAGGTAGCATTGGCGCTGTATGACTCGAATCGGCAACTCGTCGACACCTTTGGCACCAAAGGCGTTTTGTTGCTGGACGCGGGGGGCGAGGCGGCGGCGCTCGCGCTGCCGGTGGATGTGGCTCTTGTTCCCCGCAAAGACAGTGACGAGGTGGACTTCATTGTCGCGTGTTATCGCTACGTCTGGAAGGTAACCAGTGGTGGAAAGCTGGATGATGGTTTCGGCGATAGTGACCGTATTAATTTTTATCTCGGCCCGCAGTCCTCTACCCGTGCCTCGAGTGTAACGGTATTGCGTAACGGCAAGATCATGCTGGCAGGCGCGTTGCGCCAAAGTTCCAATGGCGACCATCATGCCTGCGTGCGCAAGGTGGATCAAACAGGCAAGCCGGATGACAGCTTTGCGATATACGTGGATTCCGGCCCCGGCGACCCGTTAGACATAGGGTTACTGGAATTGGCTAACGGCAAGCTGCTCGTCTATTACAAGTCACCCATGACCTACTGCTCCATGCGCGTGCTGAACGCCGACGGCAGTGTCGATACTGGCTTCGATAGCGAGATGTTGCAATGGCCGAAGACGGGTGATAGGCCCGATGGTTTTTTGAGCCGATGGGTAGGCGCCATAAACGGGAAGAATGGGGCAGTGTTCCTGATTGGCGAAACGCCAGATGGCATGATCATGGCCAGTGTCACTGCAGCGGGCAAGCCCGATACCGCCTTCGCTCCGTCCGGGTACAAAAGGCTGGGCACCGCGTACATTGTCGAGAGCTTTGCGCACTTCCAGCCCGACAACAAAGTAGTGGTCAGCCAGCACAGGTCCATGAATTTCCCCGGTGGCACCGGCCAGCCGTTTTTCTACCGCTACCACGCCGCGGATGGGGAAGGGGGCGGACCAGGGCCCGAAGGTCAATTGCGGCTGGACCCGGAATTCAATCAAACAGGGAAATTCCTGGGGAGGCTGGGCACCCAACGCTCCACATCGGTATCCGCAGGGGAGGATTACCTATGCTTGTCTGCAGTCGACGAGGAGCCCACCTCCAATCACGCCTACTATCTGTACATCACCGATTATCAAGGTGTCGAGCGGGTATCGGAGCCGGCGACAGGCAATCTGCCGGGCGGGGGGCCTACCCTGACGGTTCACGGGCGTTACGTGCCCAGCAGCGATTCGGAACCCCGGGAGTACATTTTGGTTGACGGTATCTGCGAGGTGACCACGGACCATGGGCTAAGCGAGAAGTTCGCCGCATCGGGGCACTTCGCCAATGGGATCAACCAGCAGAAGGTGAAGGAGGATGGCAAGCCCAATAGCGATTGGACCGTCATACCGGCCACGAGTGAGCACTTGTTTGAAATGGACCAGCCATGGCGTACCACCGAACGCCGCTTGATTCACCCAGCAACGGGCCATGCGCTCAATGCAACCCGTCTGGCAGGGGCTACTCTCCAGCGTAACGACCAGAAGACCTGGATTTACCGGCCTTGCCGGCGAGGCCTGCAAAAAGTCGATACGCAGGGCGCGTTCGACGAATTTTACGGCAGTGGCCAAGGTTTTGCGCCTGTCGACTACTATCCGGGGACCAAGTCCCAGTTCACCACCGTCAGTGCCGTGGTGTTCCCCGACCATCAGGCCGTTGTGTTGGGCTACGCCCTGTCAGTGGAGCAAGGCACGCCCTTGGGCATCGCCGTGGCACGGCTGAGCGCTACGGGGCAACTCGTTCCTGGGGAGAATGCTGGTAACTTCAACATAATTTCGACACTCAGCATCGACAACCTCGATCGCCAAACCGAGATCGGCGGCTTGCTGAAGAGACCAGGTAACGGGACGGTGTCGTTCTTGTACGATCCCGTGAGGAAACAGACTGTCCTTGTTGCCCTCAATGAACGGAACGGCTACGACAAGCACTTCCTGGGCGGGCACGAGTTACGCATGGAGCGTTTCCGGGCCTATGCCGGACATGTTGACGCGGCCGGTGCCATCACCTTGGTGGGCGCGAGTATCGACGACGCTGGCGAGCCGTTGGACGGGGTGGTACTGGCATCGGTATTGGCTGACGGCACCCTGGACAAGCGTTTCGGCGAGTACGGTATTTCCGACAACATGGCGGCCGGTATCGCGGTTGATGTCACGGTACAGGCCAACAAGCGCATCCTGGTAGCGGCACGATTGGAGCAAGGCCCGTGCTTCATGCGCTTTACGCTGGAGCCGGAGGAGACAGAATCGGTGTCCAGCCAGCTTGACCCCTTTATATGAGTAGGCTCTGCAGATAAGGCGATGGAGGGAACTGGCGAGCGTTTGCAGACTTAAACCTGCACGCATGACAGTTCCGCCGTTGCACGCTGCACGACCGCTCACTCGACCCTAAAAAAATGTTCACTTGGTTTACCGAGTTAGCCCCTGTTGCACCGCTGAACATTAACGAATCCTTCATGCTGGAAAGTTCCGCTGTCATCAAATCTTAATATTCGAGCCACCTCGCTGAAATATCCGCTGTTCAAGATGCCCTCCCATAAAGCTTGCCGGACTTGCGCCCGCATACCAGGCAGCGTCGCTGAAAAAACTCAAAAAGCAGTACTCAAAGGAGTAAATCAATGAACAAGTCCACCGTGGCCCTGACCATGGCCCTGGGCGTCATGGCACAGCAGGCTATGGCCGAAGGCTTTCTTGACGACAGCAAGGCGACCCTGAAGCTGCGCAACTATTACATCAACACCGACAACCGCGACTCGGCCGCCGCCAAGAATGCCAACTACACCGCTGAATGGGGCCAGGGCTTCCAGCTCGAATACCAATCGGGTTACACCGCCGGCACCGTCGGCTTCGGCGTGGATGCCATTGGCCTGCTGGGCGTGAAGCTGGACTCCAGCACCGCCAAGCACGGTAACCCTACCGGCACCCTGGACGGCGGTACCGTGTTCCCGAGCGATGGCAACCAGGCTGCCGACGATTTCGCCAGCCTGGGTCTGACCGCCAAGGCCAAGATCTCCAAGACCGAGCTGAAACTGGGCACCCTGATGCCCAAGCTGCCGGTCATCCAGTACAACGATGGTCGTCTGCTGCCGCAAACCTTCCAGGGCGGCCAGATCACCTCGAACGACATCAAGGACCTGACCCTGACCGCCGGCCAGATCAGCCAGGTCAAGGGGCGTAACTCCAGCAACAACGAGAACCTGTCCATCAGCGGCGCCAACGGCAGTGGCAACAGCAACATTGGCGAGCGCAGCAACAAGTTCTACTACGCCGGTGCCGACTACAAGATCACCAAGGACCTGCTGGTCCAGTACTACTACGGTGAGCTGGACCAATTCTACAAGCAGCACTTCCTGGGCCTGGTCCACAACTGGGCCATCGGCCCGGGCGTGCTGAAGTCCGACCTGCGCGTGTTCCACAGCACCGACGACGGCGCCAACGGCAACGATGCGGCCTACTACACCACCGGCAACTACAGCGGCGTGGCCAGCGGCAAGGGCCCGGTGGACAACAACCTGTACAGCGGCCTGTTCCTGTACACCGTGGCCGGCCACACCTTCGGCGGTGGCTACCAGGTCAGCAACGGCAGCTCGGACTTCCCGTGGCTGAACCAGGGCGACGGCTCGTCGAACTACACCATCACCGACATGCAGATCCAGAAGTTCGGCCGTGCCGGCGAGCGCACCTGGCAGGCGCGCTACTCGTATGACTTCTCGGCCATCGGCTTCCCTGGCGCTACAGCCGGCCTGGTGTACCTGCGTGGCGACAACATCGACACCGTGGCCACCAGCGGCGCGGTGGCCGGTTCCGGCCGTTCCGAGTGGGAGCGCGACCTGACCCTGGCCTACGTCGTACCGCAAGGCACCTTCAAGGGCCTGGGCCTGATGTGGAAAAACGCCATGTGGCGCAACGACATCCCTGGCCAACGCGACCAGGACGAAAACCGCGTGATCGTGAGCTACTCGATCCCGCTGTTGTAATGCGTTTCAGGTAACACCGTTTTTGCTCATCCGTTAAAGCTCATTAGCCCCGCCTGCGTGCGGGGCTTTTTTTGCCTGGAATTTTTCATTGCTCGGGAAGGAGGCGACAGCCAACCTGAATATGGCATCCTTGCACTATCCAAGGGGGAAATGCCATGCCACTGCACGTCACGCAAAGCCTGGGCGAGGTATCGGCCAGCGACTGGGATGCGTTGTTGCCGATTGATCAGCCCTTCCTGCGCCACGCATTCCTCAGCGCCCTGGAAGACAGCGGTAGCCTGAGCAAACAGTCGGGCTGGCGCCCAGAGCATTTGCTGCACATCGAAGACGGCCGCTTGATCGCGGCGATGCCGGCCTACCGCAAATGGCATTCCTACGGCGAATACATCTTTGACCACGGCTGGGCCGACGCTTGCCGCCGCGCCGGTATCGATTATTACCCCAAACTGCTCTGTGCCGTGCCGTTCAGCCCGGTCAGCGGCCCGCGGCTGCTGGGTGACGGGCTGGCGCTGTTGCAGGCGGTGCCTGGCTATGTGGAGGTCGAGGCGCTTTCGAGTGCGCACATCAACTTCACCGACCCTGCGCTGGATGCCCTGGTCGCCCAGGAGCCCGGCTGGCTGGAGCGCCTGGGGTGCCAATACCACTGGCATAACCGCGGCTACCGGGACTTCCAGGATTTCCTCGATAGCCTCAGTTCACGCAAGCGCAAGCAAATGCGCAAGGAGCGCGAGCAAGTGGCGGCCCAGGGTTTCGAGTTCGAGTGGCGCGAAGGCCGCAGCCTGGCCGAGACCGAATGGGATTTCGTGTATGCCTGTTACGCCAATACCTACGCAGTACGCCGCCAGGCACCCTACCTGACCCGGGCCTTCTTCAGCCTGCTGGCCGAGCGCATGCCCGAGGCTATCCGCGTGGTGTTTGCTCGCCAGGCGGGCCGGCCGGTGGCCATGGCGTTCAGCCTGGTGGGCGGGGATAGCTTCTATGGCCGTTACTGGGGCTGCCTGGCGGAGTTCGATCGCCTGCATTTCGAGACCTGCTTCTACCAGGGCATGGACTACGCCATTGCCCAGGGCTACCAGCGCTTCGACGCCGGAGCCCAGGGTGAACACAAGTTGATTCGTGGCTTTGAACCAGTGATTACCCGGTCTTGGCATTACCTCAGCCACCCAGGGTTGAAGGATGCGGTAGCCGACTTTCTGCAGGAAGAGCGTGCGGGCGTGCGGGCCTATGCCGAGCAGGCGCGCGCGGCGCTGCCCTATCGCCAGACGGCTGAATGACCGTAGCAGCGGACCCGGCCGCGTCCCGACCACCGCACCGACCCTGACCCAGCGCATGCGGCTCCAGGGTCAATCCATGCCGACGAACCCACCCGTCTGATGGTGCCACAGCCGCGCGTACAGCCCCTGATGCGCCAACAGCTCCTGATGGCTACCCAGCTCGACGATCCGACCATGCTCCAGCACCACCAGCCGGTCCATCTTGGCGATGGTCGACAGGCGGTGGGCGATGGCGATCACGGTTTTGCCCTGCATAAGGGTCTCCAGGCTTTCCTGAATCGCGGCTTCCACTTCCGAATCCAGCGCCGACGTCGCTTCGTCCATGATCAGGATCGGTGAATTCTTCAGCAGCACCCGGGCAATCGCGATGCGCTGGCGCTGGCCCCCGGACAGTTTCACCCCGCGCTCACCCACGTGGGCGTCCAGCCCCAGGCGGCCCTGGGCATCGGACAGATGGGGGATGAACTCGTCGGCACGGGCCTTGACCACCGCGTGCCAGAGTTGCTCGTCGCTGGCGCCGGGGCGGCCGTACAACAGGTTCTCGCGAATGGACCGGTGCAACAGCGACGTGTCCTGGGTAATCATGCCGATCTGCGCGCGCAGGCTTTCCTGGCTGACATGGGCAATGTCCTGGCCGTCGATGAGAATACGCCCGCCGGGCAGGTCATACAGGCGCAGCAACAGGTTCACCAAGGTCGATTTGCCGGCGCCCGACGGGCCTATCAGGCCGATCTTCTCGCCGGGGCGAATGTCCAGGGTCAGGCTTTCAATGATCTTGCTGCCCTTGCCATAGTGAAAGTCGACGTTCTCGAAACGCACGGCGCCGCGGTCCACTTTCAGCTTCGGTGCGCTTTTCACGTCGGTGACGCTGACCGGCTGGGCGATGGTCTGCAGGCCATCCTGGACCATCCCTATATTTTCGAAGATGCCGTTGACCACCCACATGATCCAGCCCGACATGTTGACGATACGGATCACCAGGCCCGTCGCCAGGGCAATGGCGCCCACCGAGATCAGCGACTGGGTCCACAGCCACAAGGCAAGGCCGGTGGTGCCGACGATCAGCAGGCCATTGAGGGCGGTGATGGCCACGTCCATGCTGGTGATGACGCGGCTGGCCATCTGCGACTTCTCGGTCTGCTCGGTGATGGCCTCGCGGGCGTAGTGCTGTTCCATGTTGGTGTGGGCGAACAGCTTGAGGGTGGCGATGTTGGTGTAGCCGTCGACGATGCGGCCCATGAGCTTGGAGCCAGCGTCGGAGGAAATCACCGAACGTTCCTTCACCCGCGGCACGAAGTAGTACAGGGCAATGATGTAGGCCACGATCCAGGCAATCAGCGGGATCATCAGCCGCCAGTCGGCTTCGGCGAACAGGATCAGTGAGCTGACCGCGTAGATCAGCACGTGCCAGAGCGCGTCCACCGCCTGCACCGACGAGTCGCGCAGGGCGTTGCCGGTCTGCATGATGCGCTGGGCAATGCGCCCGGCGAAATCGCTCTGGAAAAAATTCAGGCTCTGCTTGAGCACGTAGTTGTGGTTCTGCCAGCGAATCATGCTGGTCATGCCCGGGCTGATGGTCTGGTGCACCAGCAGGTCGTGCAGGCCGACGAAAATCGGCCGCAGCACCAGGGCCACCACGGCCATCCAGGCCAGTTCCCCGGCATGGTCGCCGAAGAAATGCACATTGGGCGCGCCTTGGGCCAGGTCGATGATGCGGCTGAGGTAGTTGAACAGCGCTACTTCGATCAGCGCGCCCACCAGCCCCACCACCAGCAAGGCAGCGAAGCTGGGCCATACCTGGCGCAGGTAGTACACGTAGAAGGCCAGTACCCGGGTAGGTGGCGCCTCGGTAGGCGCCTCACGGAAGATATCGATCCATTTTTCAAAACGACGGTACACCATGGGGCGAAAGCTCCTGCGTTAAAGGTCCTGGCCTTCAGGCCATCAGTCGACGCGCTTGGCGGACTTGATCAGCACCGGGTCGGAGGGCACATCCTGCATGCCCGCCTTGGTGGTGGTCGGGGAGTGCACGATCTGGTCGACGACGTCCATGCCGCTCACGACCTTGCCGAACACGGCATAGCCGAAGTCGCGGTTGCCGTGGTCGAGGATTTCGTTGTCGTTGACGTTGATGAAGAACTGGCTGGTGGCCGAATTGACAGCCGAAGTACGGGCCATCGACAGGGTGCCGCGCACGTTCTTGAGGCCGTTGTCAGCTTCGTTCTTGATCGGGTCGCGGGTCTGTTTTTCCTGCATCTGCGGGGTGAAGCCGCCGCCCTGGACCATGAAGCCCGGGATCACGCGGTGGAAGAGGGTGTTGTTGTAGAACCCGCTGTCCACGTAGGCCAGGAAGTTCTTGCTGCTGATCGGGGCCTTGACCATGTCCAGTTCGATTTCCACTTTGCCGAAGCTGGTGTCCATCAGCACGTGAGGGTGCTGGGCATCGGCGGCCATCAAGTGGCTGGCGAACATCAGGGAGCAGGCGGCGAGGGCGATTTTTTTCAGCATGGGACTCGTTGATCCTTGGGGGTGGAGGACACGGCGGCGAGGAAGTCCTTGAGTGTCCGGTTGAAGTGTTCCGGTTGGTCCAGCGGCGTAGCGTGCCGCGAATCGGTGATGACCGCCAGTCTTGCCTGGGGGATCAGCCTGACGTACTGCTCTTTGAGCGCCACCGGGGTGTAGTCGTGGTCAGCGCTGATGATTAAGGTGGGACAGCGGATCTGCCCGATGCGTTCCTGCACACCCCAGCCAACGATGGCATTGAAGCTGGCGATGTAGGCGTGTTTGTCGTTGCGCGCCCAGCGCTCGCTGATCATGCGCCGCAGGTCGGCCTGTTCCGGCCGAGGGAACAGTGACTGGCCCAGGCCCCGGCCAATGGCCCCCATGCTCACCAGGTGCATCAGGCTCCAGCGCTTGAACCACTGCCAGTAGTCCAGGGGCTTGCGCAGCTTCACTTCCGGGGCACTGTTGACGATGGTCAGGCTGCGCAGCAGGGCGGGGTGGTCCACCGCCATCTGGAAGCCCGTCATGCCGCCCATGGACAAGCCCACATAATGAACGGGGCCGGTAGCCAGGCGCTCGAGCAAGGCGGCGAGGTCGGCGGCGAAGCCGGCGATACTGTAGCGTTCGCGGGGTTTTTCCGAACGGCCATGGCCGCGCAGGTCGACCACGATCACGCGATAGCAGGGCGCCAGGGCCGGTACCTGGTATTCCCAGTCCTGGGCGCTGGAGCCCAGGCCGTGGACCAGCAGCAGGGGCTCACCCTGGCCGTACTCTTCGTAGTGCAGTGTGCAACCGTCATGTTCGAAAAAGGCCATGGCGACAATCCTGTCAGGCGGGTTGAGGGGCGGCGAAGGGGGTATCCAGGGGCGCGGTGTCGAACTGGCGCAGCAGTTCCACCAGGATCTGCGTGGCCGGGCCCAGGGGCTTGTCTTTGTTGGAGTAAAGGTAGAACACCGGATGGCGGCTGCCGCCTTGTTCCAGTGGCAATGGCTTGAGCACATTTTCCCGCAGCTGCCGTTCGATCAGGTGGCGCGGCAGCCAGGCGAAGCCCAGCCCCGAGCCGACGAACGTCGCGGCCGTGGCCAGGCTGCCCACTGTCCAGCGCTGCTCGGCGCCCAGCCAGCCGACGTCCTGGGGTTGCCGGCGACCGCTGTCGCGGATCACCACCTGCAACTGGCTTTCCAGGTCCTGGAAGCTCAAGGGGCGGTTGAGGCGATGCAGGGCATGGTCGGGGTGGGCCACGGCAACGAATTCCACGGCGCTCATTTCGGTGCCCAGGTAGCCAGCGATGGCGTACCCGCTGATCGCCAGATCGGCGACGCCCTCGGTCAGCACTTCATCCACCCCGGAGAGTACTTCTTCGCGCAGGCGCACGCGGCAGCCGCGGCTCTGCGGCATGAACGCGGTGAGCGCGCGCACCAGGCGGGCACTGGGGTAGGCGGCATCGACCACCAGGCGCACCTCGGCCTCCCAGCCTTGCTCCATGTGGTGGGCAAGGTCTTCCAGCTGGCTGGCGTTTTTCACCAGTTGTCGCGAACGGCGCAGCAGCACGCCGCCCGCTTCGGTGAGCACCGCCTTGCGCCCGTCGATGCGCAGCAGCGGCACGCCGAGCTGGTCCTGCATGCGCGCCACGGTATAGCTGACCGACGACTGGGAACGGTGCAAGGCTTCGGCGGCCTGGGCAAACCCGCCATGGTCGACCACCGCCTGCAGGGTTCGCCACTGATCCAGGGTAACGCGGGGCGCTTTCATCATCGGCTCCTGATGTCCTAAGCTGGCAGTTCCATCGTGGAGACTGCCGAATGAAAAGTTGCTGTGCGCTCTTGCTGACGCTGTTGCCGTTCACTGCCTTTGCCTACCCCATCGAGGTGGAGAAGCACCTGGCCGGAACGGGCATTTCCTTCACTACCGATGACACCGCTGGCGACATGGGCGCCATCACCTTGCGCAATGATGGCCCCCAGGCCGCGCAATGCACGGTGGAGTTCCGCAACGGGCCGGAAGCGCCACGCGTGCGCAGGGCGAGCGTGGAGCCCGGCAAGAGTGCCACGGTGTTGCAGCGGTTCAATCGGGACATTCTCAAGCTGCGGCTGAAGGTGACCTGTGAAGCCTCCTAGGGGGGCTTCTGAAAGAGTAGAGGAATGACCGTACAAATCAACTTAGTTGATGGATTAGTGGTCGTTTTCGAGATTTTTTATCAGCTTGGTGTCGCTGGAAGGGGCCGATTCGAGGCTTTCTGCGTTATCGAGACCGAGCGCCGCGCCGGCGGCCCCCCTAGGCAAACACCCCTGGCCCACACCAATCAGGGATTGCCCACCCCCGCCCAACCCGTTAAGGTCGCCGCCTCTAAGGCAAGGGGCACCCATGGGCTATCTACTTCTGGTTACATTGATTCAGGCGTTTTCCTTCAACCTCATCGGCGTGTACCTCGCCGGCCACGTCGACAGCTATTTCGCCGTGGTGGCGCGGGTGGTGATCGCCGGCCTGGTGTTCATTCCCTTGACCCGCTGGCGGCGGGTGGAGCCCGCCTTTCTGCGCTCGATGCTGGTGATCGGCGCCTTGCAGTTCGGCGTTACCTACGTGTGCCTGTACCTGAGCTTCCGAGTGCTTACGGTGCCCGAAGTGCTGCTGTTCACCATACTCACGCCCCTGCACGTGACCTTGATCGAAGATGCCCTCAACCGTCGCTTCAACGCCTGGGCACTGCTGGCGGCCGTGGTGGCGGTGGCGGGTGCGGCCATCATCCGTTTCGACCGGGTGAACCCGGATTTCTTCATGGGCTTTTTGCTGCTGCAACTGGCGAACTTCACCTATGCTGCTGGCCAGGTGCTATATAAGCGTCTGGTCGCCCGCTACCCCAGTGATGAACCGCAGTACCGTCGCTTCGGTTATTTCTTCGTTGGCGCGTTGCTGGTGGCCTTGCCGGCGTTCCTGGCGTTCGGTAACCCCCACCACCTGCCGGAAACCTCGCTGCAGTGGGGGGTGTTGGTGTTTCTCGGTCTGGTGGCCACGGCGTTGGGCATGTACGCATGGAACAAGGGCGCCAGCCAGGTCAGCGCCGCGACGCTGGCCGTGATGAACAACTTGCACATCCCCACGGGGTTGCTGCTCAACTTGCTGATCTGGAATCAGAGCGAACCGTTGGGGCGCCTGGCGCTGGGCGGCGTGGTCATCCTGGGGTCGCTGTGGATCAGCCGACGCGGTATGGCGACCAGCCGGTAGGTGTGTTGTATCGAGTTACCTTTTGCCCGGCGAGCGCACCGCCGCAGCCGTGGCAAAATCGTCAGGGCCAGCGCCCGTGAAAGTGTGGATCGAGGGGTGTGCCTGCAGGGGCGTGAAGATGGACAAGGTCGACAAGCAGATCATCGCCGCATTGCAAGAAGACGCCAGGGTCAGCCTGGCGCAACTGTCGCGCCAGGTGCACAAGTCGCGCACGGCGGTGGAGGCTCGCGTCCAGAAGCTGATCGACAATGGCGTGATCCTCGGTTTCACCATCAACGTGGCCAAGCCCGAGCAATCCGAACAGACGGCGTTCCTGATGCTGACCTTGCATGGCAACGTCTGCCACCTGGTGTTTCCGCAGATTCACGCCTACAGCGAAATCATCCATGCCTATTCGCTGTTCGGCGACACCGACATGATGTTGCAGGTCAGCTATCAGCAATTCGAGGAACTGATGGTCCTGAAGGACAACCTCATGGCCCTCGAACACGTGGCTGACGTGGTCATCAACCCTGTGCTCAAGGCCTGGCGCTGACCTTCAGGCAGCAGCCGATGGCAGGAAGTGGTGTTGCAGGCCGGGCAGGGTTTCGCGCAGCGTATCCACCAGTTCTTCCAGTACCCGCTGGTTGAAGGCGCGCGGTGTGTCGTGGTGGCCGAGCACTACCGCTACCAGGCGCGACGAACTGTCGGTCAGGCGGAACTCGTGGGCATCGGCGTCGGTTTTACCGATGCAGGCCAGCAATGCATCGGCACAGGTGTAGACCAGGTCGCCGGGCGCCACGGTAGCGTCTTTCTTGGCGAACAGCGGGCGAAACTTCATGGGCGTCGCCGCGCGGAACACATGGATGTCTTCAGCCTGTTCATAGGTATGCACGCCGATGCTCACCCCATGGCGGATGGCGATGGCGTTGTAGGCATCCACTACGTTGTTGATGGAACGCACCCCGCGGGAAATGAAGGCCTTGAGCAATTTTTCATTGGCCGCGACGGCATTGGGGTAGCCCATTTCCTGCAGCTGGCGCGAGAAACCGTCGTAGATCGGGTTGGTGGCCAGGTTGTCCAGGTGCGAGGCGACCTGGTTCAGGTTGCGGGTCAGCAGCGGCACATACCCTGGGTCGTTGTTGACCTGGATATTTTCAAGCACCACGGCGCAGGCATTGCCGGCACCCAGGGCGGCGGCACACGGGTTGATGATCAGGTTGGCGGTCATGGGTATCACTGGCTCCATAGCAGGGCGCGGATCTGCTCTGCGCTGTGGTCGAGTTGCCGGGCATCGTCGTGGCTCAGCCAGAACAGACCGGGGCAGGTGGCGAAATCGATGGTGGTGGGCACGTGGGCGCCCGTGGCGACGAAGTAGCGGTGGCCGCCATAGCCAGGCACCTTGCCAGCCTCCACCATCGGTTCGAAGCCGGGGCCTTCGAAGGTGGACGGGCGTTCGGCCCAGAAGAAGCCGATGCGGCCATGGCGCAGCTGCCGCGAACAGCCGCTGCCCGCCGGTGCGGGGCGGCCCAGGTAGCTGTCGATGGCCACCGACAACAAGTCGGGTTGGTACACCTGCTGGAACAGGCGCGGAGCGATACCGCCGTGCAGACGGGCACCGGCCTCGATCATCACCGGGCCCTGCGGCGACCAGATGATTTCCATGTGCAGCGGGCCGTGCAGCACGTTCAGGGCGGCGGCCGCCTGACGCGCATAATCGAGCAGCGGTTGCAGGTCGGTGTCGTTCGGGTCCAGGGTATCGAGGCTGTCATACACGAACGGGCTGCCATTGCGCAGGATCTTGGTGTATCTGCACACCGTGGCGACATGGTAGGTGCCGTTGAACGCCACCAGGTCCACCACGTACTCGGGGCCGCTGATGAAGGGCTGCACCACGAACCCCAGGTTGACTTCGCCCAGGTCATTGCGCTGGTCCCAGCCCGCGTTCAGCAGGGCCTGTTCCACGGCGGCGCGGCCAGTGGCGAACACCACGCCCTGGGTAGCCGCCGAGTTGAGCGGCTTGACCACGTACTGCTGGTCCGGGGCGATGGTCGTGAGCACAGCGGCTATCTGGTCGGGGTGGGTCACCAGGTGGCTGTCGATGTGGGCCAGTTCGCGCCGGTCCAGGGCTTGCTGCATGCTGTACTTGTTGCGGCGCTGGTCGCTGGTGGCGGGGCTGTTGCCGCGCACCCCCAATGCCTCGGTGAGGTGGTCGGTAAGGTGAATGGCCGTTTCACAGCCGGCGATCACCGCTACCACGCCCAGCGCATCCAGGGTTTCCACCAGCTCCGGGCGCCAGTCCAGCACCTGGGTGAAGTGTTCGGCGACCAGGTCCTGGGTGAAATGCGCAG
The DNA here is from genome assembly GCF_013374995.1 of Pseudomonas eucalypticola. Classification (NCBI taxonomy): domain Bacteria; kingdom Pseudomonadati; phylum Pseudomonadota; class Gammaproteobacteria; order Pseudomonadales; family Pseudomonadaceae; genus Pseudomonas; species Pseudomonas eucalypticola. Next base: position 1,415,864 of record NZ_CP056030.1, read on the forward strand.
GCAGGTCGGGCCGCGAGATGATGGCGATGCAGTTCAGCCCACGGGCATTGAGCAAGGGGGCGTACAGTTTGCCGGTGGAGAAGGGGTCGACGATAACGATATGGTTCATGGGGCGGTTTTCCTACTTGGCCACGATGACAGGGCGTGGTGCCGGCCAGAGCGTGCGCAGCAATACGGCGCTGCCCAGCAGCACGGCAGAAGCGACCATCAGTACGCGAGCGCCTTCCATGCCGAGCAGTGCCTGGGTGGTGAACAGGGTCAGCAACATGGGCGCGGCGCCGCTGACCAGCAGATAGAACAGTGAGCTGCGTGCGGCGATGACATCGGCAGTGTGCTCGTCCGGGGCGGCTTCGATAAGCTGGCGGCGCAGCTCGATACGCAGGCTGTTGATGCAGAAGCCGAGCACGCCGGCGGCGGCCATCATGACCCCTTCATGGGTGAAATAGACCATGGCCACGTCGGCCGCGATGATCAACGCCACGGCACCGTAGCTGCCCAGGCGCACTCGCGGCAGCACCGCCGCGCAGAAGGCGCCGAGCCCCGCCAGGCCACTGGCGGTGCCGAACAGGGTGGCGTTCCAGCCATTGAGTTTCTGGAAGACGATGGGCACCAGGCTGTTGAACGCGCCGATATGGAACCCGATCATGCTCAGCACCACGATCAGCAGGTACAGCTGCGGCCCCAGGCTGGCCGAAGGCGACTGCGGCGCCGGCGCCGCTTGCCCGGCCTGGGCAGGCGTGGCGGCTACCAGGGCGATGGCGGCCAGCGAAACGATGGCGGCGATACCGATGATCTGCAGGGTTGCGTTGACCGCGAAGCGGTCGACGATGACCCCGCCCAACAAGGCGCCGCCAAACGCGCCGATTTGGATGGCGGTCTGCATCAGCCGCGCCGAGGTGTCGCTGGTGGTGTGCCCCGCGAGTACCAGTCGGGTGTTCTGCGATTCCAGGGTGCTGATGGTGAAGTAGTCGGTCACCCCCACCAGGAACGCAATGCCCAGGAAGCCAATGGGCAGCGCCGCGGCCTGGGTGAACGAAAGCGCCACGATGCTGGCGAACACCACCAGGCGGATATACAGCAAGCGGCGCATGCTCATCTGCACCACCCGGTCGCGGCTCAGGTATTGCTCCAGGGCATAGGGCACCACCGTGGCGATGCACAACGTGACGCCCACCAGAAAGGTGGAGCCGGTGGTTTGCAGGCCGAACCACACCATGGCGATGACAATGGCCATGTCCAGGCCAGTGAACAGCGTGACGATGGCGTAGAACGCAGGTAGCGTGGTTTTGTTGTTCATGACGTTTCACCGTGGCGAATGATGCGCAGCAATGGGGTGCAGTCGTGGTCCGTGGGGATCACGGTGCTCAGGCGCTTGCCCACCCGCACGGTGGGCAGCGCCTTCTTCTCCAGGTTGCACAGCGGATAGGCGTTGTCGTGCCAGGGGCAGATCACCCGTTCACCGTTGTCGGACGCCTGGCCCATGTGCAGCGGGCCGCCGCGATGGGGGCACAGCGTGGGCAACAGGTAGGTGGACTGGGCATGCTGGTTGAGGAAATAGGTCTTGCCGCCCACCGCCAGGTAGGGGGTGTGGTCGGCATCCAGGGTCACGGATTTCATCGTGGCAGGCCCTCAGAGCGCAGTGACGGTGTAGGTGCAGGACGGGCTGGTGACCTGGGTACCATGCAGCATTCCCTTGGGAATGATGATGCCTTCCCCGGCGCTGAGCTTGACCGACAGCTGCGGGGTGACCACGAAGTCCAGTTCACCTTCTTCCACCCAGAACAGCTCATTGCCGGCATGGGTGTGCAGCACCGATACCTCGCCCTGGGCCTCGGTGAAGCGCGCATCGGCGGGCTTGCTGGCGTGCAGCATGGCGGCACGCGCGCGGTGGGCGTCCAGTTCGTCGTGCCACTTGATGTGGGCGTAGAGTTCCTCGTCGGCCTGGTCCTGCAGCAGCCTGAACTCTTCGAAACCGCGAATGATGTCCGGGATCACCTGCTTGCCGTATTGGCGGATCATGGGAATGATCAAGCGCTGCAAGGCCATGCGCCCGTGGTGCACGTCGATGTGCTGATGCTCGTCGAAATACTCGGTCGACACCTCGTCGCCGAAGATGTCGCGAATGGCCCGTGACTGGTGGCCAGTGGTCAGTGCCAGGGACGCTTCGGTGTAGTACATGGCGCCGATGTAGCGGAAGAACTCGCCATGGTTGGCCGAGATATAGTGGAAATAGTTGGTCAGTGACAGGGAGCTGGCGGTGTAGAACTGCCAGTAATGGTGCACCTGGCTGCTCAGCCCGGCCTGTTCGAGCAGGCCCTCGAAAATGCTGCTGTGCTTTTTCTTGTCGATGCCGTAGCCATATTCATCGATGAGGATCTTGAACAGCTCGCTGGTGTGCGCGCCGGCATTGCCCAGCACGTTGCGCGCCATGGCCGAGGCTTCGCTGAGGAAATCACCGGCGCACTGGATCAGGAAAAAACGCGCCGCCCGGCGCGGGTCATGGCTGCCGGTCAGTACCTGGTGCAACCGCGATGGCGCCTTGGCCACGTCGTCGAGCACCTTGTCGGTGTGGGCGATAAACGACTCCTCGCACCAGGCGCCGTTGATATGCACCTCTTCCTTCAGCCAGCCGTAGGTGCACTGCTCCAGGCGTGGTCGTACCTGTTTGCCCAAGGCCATGTGCGCCGGCTCGTAGAAGCCCTTGAAGGCTTTCATGTCGAGTTTGGCGGGCGGCTTGGGCAGGAACACCAGGTCCTGTTCATAGATGTTCAGCAACAGGCGCTGGGCCAGCAAATGCTCGGGCGTGGCGAGGTCCGCGCTGGTCAGTTGCGTGCGCAGCAGGGTCTCGGTGACGTCCTGGGGGCGCAACGGGCGCTGGTACGGGTTCGCGGTGTAGAACGAGCGCGGCTGGGCAAACGCCGGCGCAGCGCTGAAGCCTCGAAGGGCCTGGAAGTCTTCGGCTGGCAGGGTATCGATGGCTGCGGTGGAGGTGCGGGTTATCCCTAACATTGTCTGACGCCTATGGTCGTGAGATCGATGGGCGTGAATGCTATAAGTCGGGATGGATGATGGGCAGTTTGAAAAAAACGCTTTGGGTAGTGAAATTCACTAAAGCGGGGGCGGGTGTGATACGGAAGGCGTAGCGGCGGCCTCACGGCCGCTGCAGGTGCCCGGGCCAGCGGCTATCGCGCCGTGATCATTCCCCGGCGAAAATCCGTCCCGCTAGGCTGCTGATACAGGCTCAAGCCGAACTCCGGCATCACCGCCAGCAGGTAATCGAAGATATCCCCCTGAATCCGCTCATAGTCCGCCCACACCGTGGTCCGCGTGAAGCAGTAGATTTCCAGCGGCACGCCCTGGGCGCCGGTTTCCATCTGGCGGACCATGCAGGTCATGTTCGGCTGGATGTCGGGGTGGCTTTTCAGGTAGGCCAGGGCGAATGCGCGGAAGGTCCCGAGGTTGGTCAGGTTGCGGCGGTTGGCGGCCAGGTCGGCGACTTCGCCCTGGGCTTCGTTCCAGCTGTGCAGCTCGGCCTGCTTGCGGCCCACGTAGTCGGTCAGCAGGCGCACCTGGGTGAGGCGCTGCTGTTCGTCGGCGTTCAGGAAGCGCACGCCGCTGGCGTCGATGTGCAGGCTGCGCTTGATGCGGCGGCCGCCGGACTGCTGCATGCCGCGCCAGTTCTTGAACGACTCGGACATTAACCGCCAGGTGGGAATGCTGACGATGGTCTTGTCGAAATTCTGCACCTTGACCGTGTGCAGGGTGATGTCCACCACGTCGCCGTCGGCGCCCACCTGGGGCATTTCGATCCAGTCGCCCACGCGCAGCATGTCGTTGCTGGTCAACTGCACGCTGGCCACGAACGATAGCAAGGTGTCCTTGTACACCAGCAGGATGACCGCCGACATGGCCCCCAGCCCCGACAGCAGCAACAACGGCGAGCGATCGATCAGGGTCGCGACGACGATGATGGCGGCGAAGATGTACAGCACCATCTTGGCCAATTGCACGTAGCCCTTGATGGAGCGCGTGCGGGCGTGTTCGGTGCGCGCGTAGATGTCCAGCAGGGCGTTGAGCAGGGCGCCCATGGCCAGGGTCAGGAACAGGATGGTGACCGCCAGCGCGACATTGCCGATGAAGTGCGCGGCTTTTTCACTCAGCACCGGCACCAGGGTGAGGCCGAACTGGATCACCAGCGACGGCACCGTCTGGGCGAGGCGGTGGAAAACCTTGTTGTGCAACAGGTCATTGAGCCAGTGCAGCGCGGGTTGGCGCCCCAGCAGCTTGACGCCGTGCAGGATCAGGAAGCGCGCCACGCGGCCCAGCACCAGGGCGATGGTCAGCAACAGCGCCAGGCTCAGGCCAGCACGCAGTAACGGGTGGTTGTCCAGTGAACTCCAGTGGGCCTGGGCCTGGAGCCAGAAGTCTCGAATATCCATGGGTTGCAGCCGATGTTCAGTGGGTGATGAACGGCGCATTAGAGCGCATTGCTCGGGCAAAAAGGCAAATAGTGCGTTACCAGACGTAAAGAAATTCGGCTTATTGCCGCACAAACCGTTACGCTATGCAGTTGAATTTATGTACTTCGCCGAGGTAACACCCGTGTTTTCCCAATTCGCCTTGCATGAACGCCTGCTCAAAGCCGTGGCCGAGCTGAACTTTGTCGAGCCTACCCCGGTGCAGGTAGCGGCCATCCCGCTGGCAGTGCAAGGACGTGACCTGCGGGTGACGGCGCAGACCGGCAGCGGCAAGACCGCGGCATTCGTGCTGCCGATCCTCAACCGCCTGATCGGCCCGGCCAAGGTGCGGGTGGACATTCGCGCCATCATCCTGCTGCCAACCCGCGAGCTGGCCCAGCAGACCCTGAAGGAAGTGGAGCGTTTCTCCCAGTTCACCTTCATCAAGTCCGGCCTGATCACCGGCGGTGAAGACTTCAAGGTCCAGGCCGCCATGCTGCGCAAGGTGCCGGACATCCTGATCGGCACCCCGGGCCGCCTGTTGGAACACCTGAACGCCGGCAACCTGGACCTGAGCAAGGTCGAGGTCATGGTGCTGGACGAAGCCGACCGCATGCTGGACATGGGCTTCGCCGAAGACGTCACGCGCCTGAGCGACGAGTGCAAGCACCGCGAGCAGACCCTGCTGTTCTCCGCCACCACCGGCGGCGCCGGCCTGCGCGACATGATGGGCAAAGTGCTGAAAGACCCCGAGCACCTGCTGATCAACAACGTCAGCCAGCTGGCCGAAGGCACCCGCCAGCAGATCGTCACCGCTGACCACAACGTGCACAAGGAACAGATTCTCAACTGGCTGCTGGCCAACGAGACGTATCAGAAGGCCATTGTCTTCACCAACACCCGTGCCATGGCCGACCGCATCTACGGCCGTCTGGTGGCCCAGGACTACAAAGCCTTCGTGCTGCACGGCGACAAGGACCAGAAGGACCGCAAGCTGGCCATCGACCGCCTGAAGCAAGGTGGGGTGAAGATTCTGGTGGCCACCGACGTTGCCGCTCGCGGCCTGGACGTGGATGGCCTGGACCTGGTGGTGAACTTCGACATGCCGCGCAGCGGCGACGAGTACGTGCACCGCATCGGCCGTACCGGCCGTGCCGGTAACGAAGGCCTGGCCATCTCGCTGATCTGCCACGGTGACTGGAACCTGATGTCCAGCATCGAGCGCTACCTGAAGCAGAAGTTCGAGCGCCGGGTGATCAAGGAAGTCAAAGGCACCTATGCGGGGCCGAAGAAGGTCAAGGCGTCCGGCAAAGCCGTGGGCGTGAAGAAGAAAAAGACCGACGCCAAGAAAGGCGACAAGAAAACCGCCGCCAAGGGCCCAACCAAGCGCAAGACGGTCAACAAGCCCAAGGCCGAGCAACTGGTGAGCGCCGACGGCATGGCGCCGCTCAAGCGCCGCAAGCCAGCGCCTACCGCGGAATAAGGGCTTTCGCGCTGCGGGTCAGGACTCGGCTTTCTTGTTCGCCTGGTCCAGCTCCTGCAAACGCTGGTCGATCAACTGGCACTTGTCTGGCAAGTCCTTGCTGGCAGTGCCCAGTTGCATATGCTGCAACTCCTCGTTTATTTCCTTGGCCTTCTGCGGGTTCTGCTGGGTGATCTTGGCCACTTCGCGGGCGAGTTGCTCGCGCTTGGCCGTGGCTTCCTCGGGCGTGCACGCCTGGCTGGCCGCGCTGACCAGCAGCGCGACCACGGCGACGGTGCTCAACAAGGCCTTCATGCTTCAACCTCCTCTGCCGATAACCGGTGGAGCACACAGCAAGACACAAGTTCAGCGTGAACGGCTACGCGGCGCGTGGGTCACACCTTGTGTAGGCCTTTTATCACTTGGTGTTGGAGGTTGCTCAGGATGACCACGTACAACTGGGATTTGATCGAACGTTTGCTCCGCGAAGCGCAGAACAGCGCCGGGCACAGCTTCACCCCGCGTCCCTATGCAGAGCAGCATGCCGCGCAGAAAGCCGCCGAAGGCGAGGCGCCGGGTGACCTGGACCACCTCAAGGCGGTCGCCGACGAGTATGAAAAGCTGTTGCTGGACCGAGGCTACATAGCGCCGCGCCCTGAAGATGAAGGCGGCAACGGTGAGAACTTCGTGTTGACGCCCCGCGGTTCGAGCTTGCTGAGCCTGCTGGACAGCAGCATCCCGGGGCACGAGCACCCGCGCCAGGTGTTGGATGATCAGGAGGATGCGCTGTTGCCGGAAACCTTTGACGAGGTGGCCAGCAAGGCACAGATCGCAGGCGGCTCGGTGTAACGAGGGCGGTGGCCGGGCATTCGTCGGCTGAAAGATTAAATTCACGGTATATGAGACTTTTTGCCGCACTTTGGCCGATGCGCGGGGTGGCAATCAGGACTATGATCAGCTTGAGACGGCGAAACATTGACCCGCCGCTCAGGTTTACCCTAAGGGGGGCTCTATGAACCGCACTCTGTACAACTGGCTCCACGACCTCGGTGTTGCCCTGGGCCTGATCCCGCCGCCACTGCAGCCGATTCCGATTCCCACCGAAGACCGCGACCGCCGCCAGCCTCGCCGCTGACCCGGTTTACCTGACCCGCTCGGGGCCCCGGTTCCGAGCGTCGCCCGGTCTTACTGCGTCAATGCCTGGTGATCTGCTGCAGGAACCGCCACAGGTCATTGGCCGTCACGGCCTGCTCCAGCAACTTGTCTTCCTCGCTGGTGAAGGCAGTTAGCCCGTACTCGTCCTCTAAACGAGTAATCAGTTCCATGATGTCTTTCTTGTCGAGCCCAAGGTCCTCAAGCGCGACATCGTCGTCGAAGTCACCGTCGCCGATGTAGTCGGTGATGAAATTGTGCACGGTCTTGCGAATACCGAACCGGGGCATGGCCGTGCTCCTAGGCTGAAGCGCAGTCATGGCGGGTCATTTCCTGAATGATACCGCTCAAGTCATTGATGGTGCTGACCCTGGGCAGTACACGAGCGGGGTCCAGATGCACCTGGAACACGCGCTCCAGGCGATCGAACAGTTCCAGCAGATCGAGGCAGGGGGCCTCTGTGGCCTGGGCGGCCAGTTGTCGCTGGATGGTGTGGTGAATCTGCAGCTGGATGTCTGTTCTGTTCATGGCAGCCCTCGAATGCGAGTAAAGCTTAGTTCGGCAATTCGTTTGCGGCTGTCACGATAACAGCGGTCAATCCTTGTTGGTGACAGCCGCTCCAGGGGACGCGGCTGTTTTTCAAAAGCTTATGCCAGTTTTGCCACGATTGCCGGGCGGCGTGACAAAAGGCTGACAACCACAAAGCTCACCAGGCCGACCGCGAGGCTGTAATAGATGGGTGTGTTGGCGTCCAGGCCATCCTTGAACATGAACACCAGGGCGGTCATGAAACCCAGTGTCATGCTGCAAATTGCCCCAGAGGTCGTCGCACGTTTCCAGAAAATGGCCCCTATCAGCGGAATCAGCATGCCGCCCACCAGCAGGTTGTACGCCAGGGTCAGGGCGCTGATCACGTCGTTGACCACCAGGGCAATGCCCAGCACTGCCACACCGGTCAGCAGGGTAAACAGACGGTTGATGCCCAGGCTCGACTGCTTACCGCCCCGCAACTTGGGCAGCAGGTCTTCGGTCAGTACCGTGGAAGCGGCCAGCAGGCCGGCGCTGGCGGTGGACATCATGGCCGCCAGGGCGGCAGCAATCACCAGGCCGCGCAGGCCGTCAGGCAAGCTGGCTTTGACGATGGCGGCGAAGGCATTGTTGACGTTGTCGAGGTCCGGCAGTAGCACATGGGCAGCCATGCCGATCAGCGCGCAGGCCAGGCCGTAGAAAATGCAGTAGATACCTGCGGTGGTACCGGCGTACACCGCCACTTTCTCGCTTTTGGCAGTGAACACCCGTTGCCAGATATCCTGGCCAATGAGGATGCCGAAAAAGTAGATCATGAAGTAGGTGATGATGGTGTCCCAGCCGATGCTGGTGAAGCTGAAACTGGAGGCCGGCAACTTCGCCACCAGCTCGTCCCAGCCACCCACCCGGTACAGGCAGATGGGCAACAGGATGAACATCAGGCCCACGGTCTTGATCACGAACTGGACGATGTCGGTCAGGGTCAGCGACCACATGCCGCCGATGGTCGAGTACACCACCACCACGCCACCGCCCAGCACCACCGACAGCCAGAACGGCAGGCCGAACAGCACCTGCAGCACCGTGCCGATGGCCAGTATCGACGTCACGCCGATCATTAAGGCATACGCCAGCATGATCACCGCGCTGGCCTGGCGAGCCATGGGGTTGTAGCGCTTTTCCAGAACCTGTGTCACGGTGAAGATTTTCAGTTTCAGCAGCGGTTTGGCCAGGAACAGGTTGAGGGCGACGATGCCCAGGCCCAGGGCCGCGCACAGCCAGAAACCGGAAATGCCGTGCACGTAGCCCAGGCGCACGGTACCGACAGTGCTCGCGCCGCCCAGCACGGTGGCGGCCATGGTGCCCATGTACAGCGAAGGGCCCAGGTTGCGGCCGGCCACGAGGTAATCTTCATGGGTTTTTGCCTTGCGCATGCCGTACCAGCCGAGCAGCAGCATGCCTGCCGCGTAGATCGCGACAACGAAAATATCCAAAGCCATGGGGCATCTCTCCAGGTGTTTTTCTTATTGGGGTACTGCCTGCGGGCGCCGTGATCAGACGGTGGCGCCGTTGGGCACGGCGGTGCTACCGCGCGCACCGTTTGGGCCATACACCGCGGCCGGTTCCGGCACCAGCTTGAGCAGCACCAGGTACACCACGGCCGCCAGCGCGAGGGTAACCGGCAAGCTGATGTCGATGCCGCCGGCCAGGTTGCCCAGCGGCCCCACGAACTGGCCCGGCAGGTTGACGAAGCACAAGCCCACCAGCGCGCTGGGAATCCAGGCGCCGAGGCCGCGCCAGTTCCAGCCATGGTGGAACCAGTAGCGTCCGCCTTGTTCACCGCGGGTGAACACCTGCAGGTCATCGGGGCAATACCAGCCGCGGCGCATCAGCAGGCCAATCAGCATGATCACCATCCACGGCGTGGTGCAGGTGATGATCAGCACCACGAAGGTCGACACGCTCTGAACCAAGTTGAAGGCGAAACGGCCGATGAAGATGAACGCAATGGACATCACGCCGATCAGCAACGTGGCTTGTACCCGCGACAGCAGCCGTGGGAACACGCTGGACATGTCCAGGCCGGTGCCATACAGCGCAGTGGTGCCGGTGGACATGCCGCCGATGACCGCCAGCAGGCACACCGGCAGGAAGAACCAACCCGGCGATACCGCCAGCAGGCCGCCCACGTAGTTGTTATTGGCGATGTAGTCCGGCGCCTGGGTGGCGACGATGGTCGCGGTGGCCAGGCCGAACAGCAAGGGCAGCAGCGTGGCCAGTTGGGCGCAGATGACCGCGCCCATGATCCGCGATCTGGCGGTAGTGCGCGGAATATAGCGCGACCAGTCACCCAGGAAGGCGCCGAACGAGATCGGGTTGCTCATGGCCACCAGCGATGCGCCGATGAACGCTGCCCAGAAACCGGCCTGGCCGTGGCTGACACTACCGGCATAGTTGACGTCGAACGCCCCGGCGAATGCGGCGATGCCCGACAGGAACAGGGCGCTGGCGGTCCATACGGCGATCTTGTTGACCCACAGCATGAACCGGAAACCATAGATGCATACCGCCAGTACCAGCAGTGCGAACAGGCCATAGGTCAGGCCAAGGCTCAGGTCGGTTTCCGGCAAGCCGATCAGGCGCTTGGCGCCGCCGACCAGGGCGTCCCCCGAGCTCCACACCGACAGCGAGAAGAAGGCGATGGCGGTGAGCAGCGACAGGAACGAGCCGACGATGCGCCCGTGCACGCCGAAGTGGGCACCGGAAGACACGGCGTTGTTGGTACCGTTGATGGCACCGAACAACCCCATGGGCGCGAGGATCACCGCGCCCACCAGTGTGCCTAGCAGAACGGCCACCAGGCCGGCCTGGAAAGACAGGCCGAACAGCACGGGAAAACTCCCCAGCACGGCGGTGGAGAAGGTATTGGCACCGCCGAAAATCAGGCGGAACAGGTCCAGGGGTTTGGCGTTCCTTTCATGGTCGGGAATCTGTTCGACCCCGAAGGTTTCTATCTGGCTAATCTGGGACGTACTGTTGTTATTGTTCATGATCTGCTCCGATCATTGCGGGCGCCCGTCTATGCGGGCGTCGCGGCGGTCAAGGGGAGGGCAGTGTCGTGGGTGCAGCGGATAAGTGTTCGTGGCAGGCCAGCCAGCGGCCTTCTTGTTGTTGGCGAAACACAATGGTTTCGCGCTCCTGGCTAAAGTACAGCTCCCCTTGCATGCGCAACTGTGTCGCCACGTCATGCATGAATATCGCCACGTCGCCCTGCAGGCTGACCACGGCGTTGCTCGACCTGCACTCCAGCACCTCGAAGCCATCGTCGCGCCGCCAGCCATCCCAGACCTCACGGTAGGCGTCGCGGGACAGCAGCGGTTGCTCCAGGGTGTGGAACACAAAGCTGGCATCGGCCGTGAACGCCCCGAAGTAGGCTTCACGGTCGTTGCTGGCGAAGGCCGTGACCAGTTCGGCGGCGGCTTGTAATACCTGTTCGCGCGCGTTCATGGCCATGTCCTCAGCGGTGTACCACGCCGGGCAGCACGCAGAGCATTTCATACAGCAGGTTGGCCCCCAGCAGCGAGGTGTTGCCAGTGGTGTCATAGGGCGGCGAGACTTCTACCAGATCGCAGCCGACCAGGTCCAGGCCCTGGCAGCCACGCACGATCTCGATGGCCTGGATGGTGGTCAGCCCGCCGATTTCCGGGGTGCCGGTGCCTGGCGCCCAGGCCGGGTCGATGCCGTCGATGTCGAAGCTCAGGTACACCGGGCCGTCGCCGACCTTGGCGCGGACTTCCTCCATCAGCGGCGCCAGCGACTTGTGCCAGCATTCTTCGGCCTGCACCACGCGGAAGCCCTGGTTGCGGCTCCAGTTGAAGTCTTCGGCGGTATAGCCCTGGGCGCGCAGGCCGATCTGCACCACGCGGTCGCAGTCCAGCAGGCCTTCTTCCACGGCGCGGCGGAAGGTGGTGCCGTGGGCGATCTTCTCGCCGAACATGTGGTCGTTGACGTCGGCGTGGGCGTCGATGTGCACCAGGCCGACCTTGCCGTGCTTCTTGTGAATGGCACGCAGGATCGGCAAGGTCACGGTGTGGTCGCCGCCCAGGGTCAGCGGGATGACGTTGTGTTCCAGGATCTCGTCGTAGGCTTCTTCGATGATGCGCACGGCGTCCAGCAGGTTGAAGGTATTGATCGCGACGTCGCCGATGTCGGCCACCGACAGGGAGTCGAAGGGCGCGGCACCGGTGGCCATGTTGTAGGGGCGGATCATCACCGATTCGGCGCGGATCTCACGCGGGCCGAAGCGGGTGCCGGACCGCAGCGAGGTACCGATGTCCAGGGGAATACCGACGAAGGCCGCGTCCAGGCCGGCTGCGGTTTGCAGGTGCGGCAGGCGCATCATGGTGGCGATGCCGCCGAAACGCGGCATTTCGTTACCGCCCAGTGGTTGGTGAAGAATCTTGTCCACGGGTTACCTCATCGTTTGTCTTTTTTCTTGAAGCTCGGTCTGAAGCCGGCACGTTGAGGCGGAGTCTGCAAAAGGTAGTGCGCTTGAAGAATCGCTACCGAGAAATACTTAGTTCAGATTTTTCTGAACTAATGCAGGTACACTCTGTTTGATGCGGAACCGGGCGAAGCTCTGTCCCCCCCTCAGCACCTCAGCCGATGTCAGAGACCATGGCCAACGCACTTCCCGACCTGAAACTGCTGCGTATCTTCGTCAGCGTCGTCCGCCACCAGGGCTTTGCCAACGCCCAGCAGGAACTGAACCTGTCCACCTCGGCCATCAGTACCTACATGAGCCAGCTCGAGGCTGCCTTGGGTATCGTGCTGTGCCACCGCGGCCGTGGCGGTTTCAGCCTGACCAGCAAGGGCGAGCTGTTTCATCAGGAAACCCTGCGCCTGATGGCGGAGATGGAAGGCTTCGAACAGTACGCGGCGGCCCTCAAGGGCGAGTTGCGCGGCACCCTGAACCTGGGGGTAATCGATTCCACGGTCAGCGACCGGGCGTTGCCGTTTGCCGAGGCCATCGGCGCCTACTGCCAGGAACACCCGGCGGTGCACCTGCACCTGTCGGTGTCCAGCCCCTACGAGTTGCAACTGGGTGTGCAGGAAAACCGCCTGGACCTGGCCATCGGGGCGTTCTCCACGCGCATGAGCGGCCTGGTCTACCAGCCGCTGTACCGCGAGCAGCACTGGCTGTACTGCAGCAACCGCCACCCGTTGTACGCCGAGCGGCGTATTCCAGAGCAGGTCATTACCCAGCAACGCATGGTCGGCCGCGGCTACTGGAGCCAGGCCGAGCTGGCGCGCCACGGCTTCAAGCACAGCGCGGCGACGGTGGAGTCCATGGAGGCCCAACTGATTCTGGTGCTGTCCGGTGCCTACATCGGTTACCTGCCCGAGCATTACGCGCAACCCTGGGCAGACAAAGGCGACCTGCGGGTACTGTCCCCGGCGACCTTCGGCTATCAGGCGCCATTCTCCATGATCACCCGCCGGGGCCGCAGCCGTGAACCCTTGATCCAGACGTTCCGCGACCTGTTGAAAGCGCAGCTCACGCCCGTGTGATTATTACGTGTGACGTTTGGCCGCAGCGGCCAAGGGCTATTATTTGTGCGTTTTTTGAAACTTCCCACGTCGTAGGGCCCTACGAGTCTGAAACGGTCTGCTACACCTTTCAGGGCTTGATGACCTTTTCATCGACAGCAGGGACCGCCCCGACATGCGCATGAACTTGCCCGTTACCTCTACCGAACGTACGTTTTCAAGCGAGCAGCGGCTGATTTCCACCACTGACCTCAACAGCCATATCACCTACTGCAATGATGCCTTCGTCAGCATCAGTGGTTTCACCTACGAAGAGCTGGTGGGCAAGCCCCACAACCTGGTGCGCCACCCGGACATGCCGGCGTCGGTGTTCGCGCAGATGTGGGACACCATCAAGACCGGCAAGCCGTGGATGGGGATCGTCAAGAATCGCGCCAAGAACGGCGATTTCTATTGGGTGAGCGCCTACGTCACTGCTATCTACGAAAATGGCCGCATCAGCGGGTTCGAGTCGGTCAGGTCACTGCCGACTCGCGAACAGATCCGCCGTGCCGAGGCGTTGTACGCGCGCCTGCGGGCGGGCAAGTCACCGGTTTCCCCTGGGGTGCGGTTGGGCAAGATGTTCCAGCGCGGCTGGCCTATCCTGGCGGCGGCCGCGGTGTCGGTGCTCAGCCATTTCCTGCTCGACGGCTACCTGGCGCTGGCGGTGGTATTGCTGAGTCTGGTGGGGGCCTGGGGCCTGACCGAGCGTCGGCAGGTGCGCGATATCGAGCGCACGCTCGACGAGCACCCTAAATCGTTCACCAGCCCGCTGGTGGCCTTGACCTACAGCGATACTCCCGGTGCTCAAGGGCGGCTGGAACTGGCCATGTACAGCGAGCAAGCGCGGTTGCAGACCGCGCTGACCCGGCTGGTGGACGCGGGCGTCAGCGTGCGGGAGCGCGCTTCCCAGTCTTCCGACCTGTCCGGGGCGCAGGCTGAGCTGCTCGACCGCCAGCGCAGTGAGACCGACCAGTCGGCTACAGCCATTGCCGAAATGGCCGCGACCATTCAGGAAGTGACGCACAACGTGCAGAACACCGCCGTGGCCGCTGCCGATGCCGACCAACTGGCACAACAGGGCAGTGCACTGGCCCAGCAAAGCTTGCAGGCCATGGGCCTGATGAGCAGCGCCGTCAGCGAAATCGGCCAGGCGGTCAATGCCCTGGCGCAGGAAACCCAGTCGATTGGCAGCGTCGCTGATGTGATCACCGCCATCGCCGAGCAGACCAACCTGCTGGCCTTGAACGCCGCCATCGAAGCCGCACGCGCAGGCGAGCAGGGCCGTGGTTTCGCCGTGGTAGCCGACGAAGTGCGGTCCCTGGCCATGCGGACTCGAACCTCCACCGAGCAGATCCATCAGATCATCACCTCGTTGCAATCGGGCGCCACCCGCGCGGTGCAGACGGCCGACCGAGGGCAGCAGATCTCCCAGGAAAGCGTGCAGAGCGTGGAAGCCGTGCAGACCGCCCTGGTGGGCATCAGCCAGGCGGTCAGCCGCATCACCGGCATGAGCCAGCAGATGGCCACGGCCTCGGAAGAACAAAGCCACGTGGCCGAAGACATCAACCAGCAGATCACCCGCATCGCCCAGCTCTGCGACCGCAGCGCCAACCAGGCGCGCCAGGGCGCCGAGGTGAGCCAGGAACTGGAGCGCATGGCCGAATACCTCCACAGCCTGGCAGAGCGGTTCAGCCGCTGACCTGGCGGCGGAAATGCCTGACGGTCCGCGGCGCCTGCTTCCCGAGCTGGCGCCCGGTCCCACAGGGAATGGCCGCGGGGGCCGCGTGTTTCCTTGTGGGACCGGGCGAAGCTCGGGAACGGGCGCTGCAGGATGCCTGACGCGCCACGCCACCTGGCCCGATACAGGCGATCCTGTGGCAAAATAGCCAATGCCTCGAATTCAATGCCCCCGCTGTCACCGCCCCGAAACCCGCTGCCTGTGCGGACTGATCCCCAGTCTGCCAAGCCGCACCCGCGTGCTCGTCCTGCAGCACCCCAGCGAAGTCAATCACGCACTCAACACCGCGCGCCTGGCAGCCCTTGGCCTGGCCAACGCTCAGCTGATAGTCGGTGAGACCTTCGAGGGGCTCGAAACCTTGCTGAACCCACCGGGCTACCGCGCTTGCCTGCTGTTCCCCGGCGAAGAAGCCCAGGTGATCCAGGCCTATGCCACCGACGATAGGCCCTGGTTGCTGGTAGTACCCGACGGCACCTGGCGCAAGGCGCGCAAACTGCTGCACCTCAACCCGGTGCTGGCCGCCTTGCCTAGGGTTACCCTGGATGGCGCGCCGCCATCGCGCTACCGGCTGCGCAAGGCACCCGGCCCCGGCGCGTTGTCGACCATCGAGGCCATTACCCAAGCATTGGAAGTGCTGGAAGCACCCACGTCATTCCAAGCACTGCTCAAACCCTTCGACGCCTTGATCGAAGGGCAGATCGCGGCCATGGGGGAAGCGGTCTACCAACGCAATCACACCCAGTGATGAATCGGCCAGCCCGCCTTCTCGGCATGCTCGCGCAGCACCGGGTCGGGGTTGACCACATGGGGATGATCCACCTTGAGCAGCAGCGGCAAGTCATTGCGTGAATCCGAGTAGAACGTCGCCCCTTCCAGGTTTTCTTCTTCCTGGTCCAGCCATTCCAGCAGGCGGGTAATCTTGCCTTCGCGGTAGGTCAAGGTGCCGACCGTGGCGCCGCTGTAGACGCCATGCTGCACGTCCAGGTCGATGGCGAGAATTTCATCCACGCCAAGGCGCTCGGCGATCGGGCCGACCAGGTGCGTACCCGAGGCCGAGATGATCAGGATGCGGTCGCCCGCCTGGCGGTGCTGGGCGATGGTTTTGGTGGCGTCGCTGAAGATGATCGGTTCGATGAAGTCCTCGACCCAGGGGCCCACCAGGTGGTCGACTTCCTCTGGCGTGCGGCCGATCATCGGCTCCAGGCTGAAGGCCATGTAGTCTTCCATGGCCAGCTTGCCTTGGCTGTACGCGTCCATCAGTTCATTGTTCTTGCGCATGAACGACTCCGGGTCCACCCAACCCAGGCGGCCCATCTGCTCGCTCCACAGGGTGGCGCAGTCACCGTGGATCAGGGTTTCGTCCAGGTCGAAGATTGCCAATGCCATTTAAGAATTATCTCCTGCTCAAGGCCTGAAGGCAGTTGCACGCTACCGGCTGCAAGCTGCAAGAAAAGGCGCCGCGTTCACGTGAAGCTTGCGACTGCCGTCAGGCTACCTCACAAAGCGCCTGCGGATCGATGCTCAGTGATACTCGCTGCCCATTGGGCAGCAGGTCGCTCGCCGAGCGGTTGAGTACATCGACCACCAATTCCACGCCCCGGGCCTGCACGCGGTAGCGAATCACGTTACCCAGCAGGCTGTGGCTGCGGATCTCGCCGTCCAGCTCGCCGGTCAAACTCAAGCTGATGGCCTCGGGCCGGATGGCCAGACGGGTGTGGACGGGCCGTTGCAGCAGCTTGCCCGCCTGCTCGGCGTCGAGCAGGTTGTAGTTGCCGATGAAACCGGCGGCGAAGGCATCGGTGGGCGCGGTGTAGAGACTCTGGGCGTCGCCGCTCTGGACGATCTTGCCCTTGTTCATCAGGAAGATGCGGTCGCTCATGGTCAGCGCTTCTTCCTGGTCGTGGGTCACGAAGATGGTGGTCAGCCCCAGTTCCTGCTGAATGGCGCGAATCTGCTCGCGCAGGTGCTTGCGAATGCGTGCATCCAGCGCCGACAGGGGCTCATCCAGCAACAGCAGGCGCGGGCGGGTAACCAGCGAGCGCGCCAATGCCACCCGTTGGCACTGGCCGCCTGACAGTTGGTGCGGGTAGCGGTTGGCCAGTTCGTGCAGCTCCACCAGGGCCAGCACCTCGCTGACGCGCTGGTGGATCTGGCCTTTGTCGATCTTCTGCATGCGCAGCCCAAAGGCCACGTTCTGCTCCACGGTCATGTTGGGAAACAGGGCGTAGCTCTGGAACACCATGCCGATGTCACGTTTCTGCGGGCTGAGGGGAACGAGATCCTGCCCTTCCAGCAGGATACGGCCGCTGTTGACCGGGGTCAGGCCGGCGATGCAGCGCAACAGAGTGGACTTGCCGCAGCCTGAAGGCCCCAGCAAGGTGACGAATTCGCCCCGGGCGATGGTGAAGTTGATGTCGCTGAACACCGGCGTGTCGCCGTAGTGCTTTTGCAATTGTTCGACGCTGACGAAACTCATCTCAGTCTTTGTCCTTGTTCAAGCGGTTGGCGGCCCAGGTCAGCACCAGCACAAACAGGAAATAGGAAATCACCAGCGCGCTGTTGAAGTGCCCGCTGCTGTTGCGCATGTTGTTGAGGTACACCTGCAGGGTTTCGTAGCGGGTGCCGACCAGCAGGTTGGCGAACACGAATTCGCCGAACAGGAACGAGAACGACAGCAGCAATGCCACCATCAGGCCCTTGCGCAGGTTGGGCAGCACCACCAGCAGCGCGGCCTGGAAGGTGCTGGCGCCCAGCAGGTGGGCGGCGTCCATCAGGTCGCGCAGGTTGATGGCCTGCAGGTTGTTGGTGATGGCCCGGTACATGAACGGCAAGGCCACGGTGAAGTAGCAGCCGATCAGAATCCAGGGTGTGCCGACCATGGCCATCGGGCCCGACCCGTACAGTTGCAGCAGCCCCACCGAGGACACCACCGGCGGTACCGCGAAGGGCAGCAGGATGAGGATGTTCATGAGCGCGTCGAGGCGCGGAAAGTGGTAATGCACCACGAACAGCAGTGGCAGGATCAGCACCACCGACAGCACCAGGGCGCCCACGCACACCACCAGCGACTGGCCGAACGCGTGCAGGAAGCGCGTGTCGCTCCACAGGTCCAGGTACCAGTGCAAGGTCAGGCCACTGGGCAAGATGGTCGCCGACCAACTGGTGGCCAGGGAGTAGAGCAAGGTGCCTGCCAGGGGCAACAGCAGGATCAGGAACAGCAGCCACGCGACTACCCGGTGGTAGAGGCTGGCCGGGCCGATTTCAGCGCGCGACATGGTAGCTCCTCTTCAACAGCCACTGATGAACCAGGGTGACCAGGGTCATCATGCCCACCAGGATCATCGCCAGGGCGGCGGCCAGGTCGGGGTTGAGGCTGATGTCGCCGGCCACCATGGCGGCGATGCGGATGGGCAGCACGTTGAAGTTGCCGGTGGTCAGTGCGTACACCGTGGCATAGGCGCCCAGGGCGTTGGCCAGCAGGATCACGAAAGTACCCAGCAGCGCCGGGGTCAGGACCGGCAGGCCGATATGACGCCAGTATTGCCAGGCGCTGGCCCCCAGCAGTGCCGAAGACTCGCGCCAGTCTTCACGCAGCGCGTCGAAGGCGGGGTAGAGAAGGAGCACGCCCAGGGGGATCTGGAAGTAGGTGTAGAGAATGATCAGCCCGGTCTTGGAATACAGGTTGAAGTCGTCGATCAGCCCGGCCTGCTTGAGGATCATGGTCAGGCTGCCGTTGAACCCCAGCAGGATGATGAAGGCAAAGGCCAGCGGCACCCCGGCGAAGTTGCTGGTCATGTTGGCGAAGGCACTGACGAAGTCGCGCAGCTTGGAGTCCACCCGGCGCAAGGAGTAGCTGCCCAGGACAGCGATGATGATGCCGAACAGGCTGGACCAGAAGCTGATCTCCAGGCTGAACTGCATGGCCTGGCGATAGAAACGCGAACTGAAGGCCGCGACGAAGTTGTCCAGGCCCCAGCCGCTGTCGGTGCGCAGGCTGTGCAACGCCACCCAGGCCAGCGGTGCGATCTGGAACACGATGAACACCAGGGCGAATGGCACCAGGCATAGCAGGGCCCAGCCCTTGCCACTACGTGGTCGGCTCATTTGAGCAGCTCCCGGCAGAAGGGTTTGTCGTGGGGTACGCCCAGCAACTGGCACAAGGTGCCGCACAATTCCAGCTGCCGCGGGCGTGCCTGTGGGTCCAGGCTGAAGGCATCGCCCAGCACGAACAGCGGTACCTGGCGTTCTTCGGGCAGCAGGCCGTTGTGGGAGCGGTCGTTGTTCATGCCGTGGTCGGCGGTCACCAGCACCTGGTAGCCGGCGTCGAGCCAGGCTTGCAGGTAGTCGGCGAGTATCACGTCGGCGCCGCGGGCGCTGTTGCGGTATTGCGGGCTGTCGAGGCCGTGCTTGTGCCCGGCGTCGTCGATGTTCATGGGGTGTATCAGCAGGAAGTCCGGCGCGTGGCGCAGGCGCAGGTCTTCACCGTCGGCGAACAGGTGGGAATCGGGGTTGTGATCGGCCCAGTAGAAATGCCCGTATTGGATAGGCAATTGCGGCGCCACGGTGTGGCGGTCACGGGCAGCGTCGAAGGGCGAGCGGTTGTAGAGCTCGCTGACCCAATGATAGGCCGCAGCCGCGGTGACCTTGCCGGCGTCGCGCGCATAGTGGAACACGCTGCGCTGGCTGGACAGGCGGCTGACGTTGTTGTGCACGATACCGCTGTCGATGGGCGTGACGCCGGTGAGAATGCATTCGTACAGCGGGCGTGAAAGGGCTGGCAGCTCGCATTCCAGTTGATACAGCGCAGCCTTGCCGGCAGCCACGTAGGCATGCAGGTGGCCCATGGCGTGCTCAGCGACCTGGTAGCTGAGGCCGTCGAGCAATACCAGCAGGGTTTTGTGGGGCATGGTGCTCGCCTTGTGGATCATGGGGGTGGCCTTCCGAGCTTCACCCGTTCCCTGCGGAGCCGGGAAAAGCTCGGGAAAAGAGCGGCGCGGGTCAGTTCATCTCGATGATGACCTGCTCGTTCCACTGCTGCGGCAAGGCCTTGGAGCTCTTCTCCCAGGCGTCAGGGTTCTTGATCGGCTTGGCGTTCTTGTACTGCTCGTTGGGCAGCAGCTTGCTGGCAACGTCTTCCGGCAGTTTCAGGTGCTCGGCACGGATCGGCCGGGCGTGCCCGCGTGCCAGGTTGAACTGGCCTTCGTCACTGAAGATGTATTCGCGCGCCAGTTTGGCGGCATTGGGGTGCTTGGCGTATTTGTTGATGATGGTGGTGTAGCCGGAAATCACCGTGCCGTCGGAGGGGATCAGCACCGTGAAGCGGGTGGGGTCGATCTTGTCGCGGTAGCTCAGGCCGTTGAAGTCCCAGACCACGCCGACTTCTACCTCACCCTTTTCCAGGGTCTGGATGGTGGGGTTGGCCAGCGACAGGCGTTTCTGCTGGGCCAGCTTGGTGAACAGTTCCAGGCCCGGGGCCAGGTTGGTTTCGTCACCGCCACGGGCGATGGCGGCGGCCAGCACGCCGTTGGCGGCTTGGGCAGCGGTGCTCACGTCGCCGATGGCGACCTTGTACTTGCCTTTTTCCAGGTCGGCCCAGCTTTTGGGGGCGTCTTCATCCTTGACCAGTTGCTTGTTGATGATGAAGGCGATGGTGCCCGTGTAGGCCAATGCCCAGTGGCCGTCCTTGTCCTTGGCCCAGTCGGGGATCTGGTCCCAGGTGGTGGGCTTGTACGGCTGGGTCACGCCCTTGGCCGCGGCGATGGGGCCGAAGGCAGCGCCCACGTCGCCGATGTCGGCGCTGGCGTTGTCTTTCTCGGCATCGAACTTGGCCACTTCCTGGGCCGAGCTCATGTCGGTGTCCATGTGGGTCAGGCCATATTTGGCCAGCAGCCCCGCCCAGGTGCCTTTCCAGTTGGCCCAGTCATCGGGCATGCCGACGCTGTTGACCGCGCCTTCGGCCTTGGCGGCCGCTTCCAGGGTTTTCAAATCGACGTCGGCGGCCATCGCGTTCATGCTCATGGCGATGCCCATGCCTACCAGTGATGCCAGGAAAAGCTTTTTCATCCGAAGCTCCTTGGGCGCGTTCAGCGAACGCTGGTGTTTGTCTGGACGGTGTCGCGGTAGTGGTCTAGGTCAGCAATACCTGAGCCAATCTAGGGTGCGGTGATGACAATTTGATGTAGGGCGCGCTGGCGCGGCGCTTGCACGCGCATTCCCGGCACCCGTGGGCAATAAGCGTAGTTCAGTTTTAACGGCTTGATCTGTAAGGGGTTGGGACCGGGTCTGTAGGGCGTTTCCGGGCTGGCTGTCATCCCGTGGTCATTTATTTTGCCTAGGCTGCAGCCAGGGCAGCCCCAGCGGTGCGGTGCCCCTTTTTGTGGCTGGACTAGACCAGGCAGGTTGAAATGATGCGTAACAGTGCACCCCGGGCCGTCACGGCGATCTGCCAGGCCCTGCAGGAACAGATCCAGCATGGCCTGTTGGCGCCCGGCTGCAAGCTGCCGGCCGAACGCAAGTTGAGCGAAGTATTCGACACCACCCGCATCACCTTGCGCGAGGCACTGGTACAACTGGAAGCCCGGGGGCTGATCTACCGCGAGGAGCGTCGCGGCTGGTTCATCTCGCCGCCGCGCCTGACCTATGACTTGATGAAACGCAGCCACTTTCACGCCATGGTCCGCGAGCAGGGCCGCGAGCCGTCCACGCAGTTGCTGTCAGGGCGCCTGGTGCCCGCCTCGGCGGCGATCTGTGCCAGCCTGCGATTGCCGCCACTGTCCAGCGTGATTCGGCTGTGCCGCACGCGGCGCATCGACCAGCGCCTGGTGCTGTACGTGGAGCATTACCTGAACCCCCAGTATTTTCCGGGCATTCTGGACCTGGACCTGAGCCAGCCGCTCACGGAGATCTATGCTCGCCAGTACGGCATCGAATACGGCCGGGTGTGTTTCGAGATGGCACCCACGGCCCTGCGAGCCGAAGCGGCCAGTGCGCTGAAGGTCTCCGTGGGGAGCCCGGGGCTACGTATCACCCGGGTCAACCATGACCAGCAGGGAAGGTTGATCGACTGCGACCTGGAGTACTGGCGCCATGACGCCATTGCCCTCAGAGCCGATGTCTCGCCGCCTTGATCTCCACTTCCGTCAGCCAGAACAGCGAAGCCTGTCCCAGGCGCGAGGGGGCATCGGGCGGCGACATTTCCCAGATCTCGCCGTCGTAGATCTGGAAGGTCTGGCCGCTGCGCGAATAACGCTCGCCCTGATAGTTGAAGCTGTAGCCGGCGCGCCGGACGCGGTCAAGGTAGTGCTGGCGCGACGTGCGTTGGCTGGGCGGCGAGCTGAGTTCCGAGACCATGCCGATGAACTGTTCCAGCGGGTAGTCGAAACAGCGCAATGCCTGTTCATTGGCATAGATGAACCGCGGCGTTTCGCTGCCGTCGTGGGCCAGCAGGCCGTAGGGCGCTTCTTCATGCACCCATTGCAGGTCCACGGGGGCACCAGGGATCGCCATCGGCAAATGCCTGCCGGTGTGGTGAAAGTAGGCTTCGTCGATTTGCCGCAGTTGGCTCTCTAGCTCGGGGCCAAGCATCACGTCATTCCTCTACTGCACTTCACTGAGTCCAGGCCCCACGCTACCCCGTGGGGGATGACAGGTCTATTGTCAGAATTGACACACGTCAGGCAGAAGCGTCCTGGGCCTGGGCACTGACTGCCCCGCCCGCGCTGGTGACCACCTGCACGCTCAGGCGCGGGGTGGCCAGGTCCAGGCCGCTTTCGTCCAGCTGGCGCTTGAGCGCCAGGTTGAAGGCTCGGGACACTTCCCATTGCTTGATGGGCGCGGTCTTGAAACGGGCACGCAGGATGGCGGTGCCGGCCTCGAAACTCTCCACGCCCTGAATTTCCAGGGGCGACCAGATGTTGCGGCGCTGCAGCGGGTCGGTGCGCATTTTCTGGCCGACGTCGCGCATCAACTTGATGGCTGTGTCGATGTCCATGGTGTGCGGTACGTTGACGCGGAAAATCGCGTAGCCGAACTCGCGCGAGTAGTTCTTGATGCTCTTGATCTCGCTGAATGGAATCGTGTGGACGATACCGTCGATGTCCCGTAGGCGCACCGTGCGGATGGTCAGGCCTTCCACCGTGCCCAGGTGGCCGCCCACGTCCACGTAGTCGTCGATGGCCAGGGAGTCTTCGATGATGATGAACAGGCCGGTGATCAGGTCGGCCACCAGGGACTGGGCGCCGAAACCGATCGCCAGGCCGATCACACCGGCACCGGCCAGCAGCGGCGTGACGTTCATGCCCATGTTCGCCAGGGCGACGATGGCGGCGATGATGAAGATGGCGATGAACAGCACGTTGCGGATCAGCGGCATCATGGTCTGCGCGCGGGCATTGGCCAGGCCTTTGCGCGAGTGGGTGAGTGCGTGGTGCACGGCGGTATCGGCCAGTATCCACACCAGCCATGCCAGAATCAGCGTGCCTGCCAGGCTGAACAGCTTGACGCTGATGTCGTGGCCGTCGCCTTCGGTGAAGCGTATCAGCGACATGTCCCACACCCGCAGGCCCAGCTCGATGAAGCACAGCCAGATGGCCAGGTGAGCCAGGGTGTAGCCGAAGCTGCGCAGGCGCTCGAAGTATACGGCCTGGCGCTTGATGCCCTTGCGCGGCTTGTTGAAATGGCGGCGCACCAGGCCATTGCAGACCATGCACAGCACCAGCAGCACCGTGCATACCAGCGACTGGCGCAACACGGCGCTGGTGTCACCGGCGTTGATGAACGTGGCCACCAGTGACAGGCCTACCAGCACCAGCGCCGGCAGGTACCAGAACGTGCCAAGGATATCGATGGTGTCGCTCAGGGCTCGCCGGGTCAGGCGCCGGGCCAGGGGCTGGTTGCGGATCAGGTGCGCGATGGGGCGGCGGAAACGCAGGATGAACATGCCGCTGCATAGGGCTGCCATGACATTGGCCAGGGTTGCCGCCAGGTGGGCCAGGTGCGAGCCGAGGCTGGCCACCAGGCGCGGGTCGTTGAGGGCTTCGCCGAAGGCGGCGAAGCTGCCGATCAGCCACAGCGGCCGGAAGGCCTGGTGGCGCAGGATGTACAGGGCGCGGTGGCGATGCGGGCCGTCGAGCAGCGAGAAGGCCACCACGCAGATCGCCGAGAAACAGGTACCCACCACCAGGGCATAGGCCAGCACCATGGCCAGGTCCTTGCCCAGTGAGGAGGGCAGGGCATAACCCACCCACACCGTAATGATCAGCGCCACCAGCCAGGGCCCCAGCTTGCGCAGGGCAAAGCGCAGCAGGTCGAGGGTACGCGGCAGCTGCGGCAGTTCTTCGCTGAGGCCGAAGCGCATGCGGATGTGATGGCTGATCCAGTTGAGCGCGTACGCCAGCAGGCTCCACACCAGGATGATCAGCACGAAGGCGAAGATGATCGGCGGCCACTCGGCCAGTGGCAGCATCAGGTCGGACAGTTCTTGCTTGGCCAGGTCCGCTTCGGTGGACCAGCGGGAAAAGGGACTGTCGTCGCCGGAAAATTGTTTTTCGAAATGGCCAAGGGTGCTGCCGATCAGCCCGAGCACGCCTTCTTCACCGGCCGGCTGAGCCTTCTTGGTGGTATCGCGCAGGCGCTTGAGGTCGGTCAGCAATTGCGTGCGTTGCTGGTCGTTCTCCAGTGACTTGATCACCTCATCGAGCGATTGTGCCAACGGCTCGGTGGGTTCGGGCTGGGCTTTCGCCGAACTGCCCAGCAGGCTCGGCAAGCCGGCCGCCTGGGCGGGTGGCAGGATGCCCAGCAGGCAGATCAGCAGCAGCGTGAAAAAGGCAGGCAGACGGAAAAAGGCAGGCACGCGACAAGAGACCCGGGGCAATTCTAGATCAGGGCAGTGTACGAGGCGTGCCGGGGCAATGCGAGTGCTTAAGCGCCAATTCGGACGAGGATCTTGTACAGCACGATCCCCAGCAGGCAAAGCATGCCGAACCAGATCATCAGCACGCCCAGGTCGCGCTCGCGCAGGCTGAAACCGACGGTAAGCAGGCCAAGGCTGGCCATGACTTGCATGAGCAACAGGGTGAAATCGTCCATGATGCGCGTCCTTGTGGGAGGGCCTTCTACCAGTTTAGGCCTGGATGCGCGGTGGCACTTGATGTGCGTCATGTAAATGTGGGCTGCGCCGTTCGGCGCAGGGCCAGGCTTGCCAGCGAGCTTTTCGATGCAGCTCGCCGACAGCGGTGTGCAACCGAACGGGTTACGGCAGTTCGCGGCTGCGGTAGAAGGCTTCCAGCACCTTGACCAGATGAGCCAGGTCCTGGCTGCCGCACAGTTCGCGGATCGAGTGCATGGCGAAGGTCGGCAGGCCGATGTCCACGGTGCGCACGCCCAGGTGGCTGGCGGTGATCGGGCCGATGGTGGACCCACAGCCCATGTCACTGCGCACCACGAAGCTCTGCACCGGCACTTCCTCGGCCATGCACAAGTGGCGGAAGAAACCGGCGGTTTCGCTGTTGGTGGCGTAGCGCTGGTTGCTGTTGACCTTGATCACCGGGCCGGCGTTGAGTTTCGGGCCATGGTTGGCGTCGTGCTTGTCGGCGTAGTTGGGGTGCACGCCGTGGGCGTTGTCGGCCGACACCAGCAGCGAGCGCTGGATGGTGCGCACGAAATCGTCGCCGTCAGGCAGCAGGCGGCGCAGGGTCTGTTCCAGCATCGGGCCATCGGCGCCACAGGCCGAGCAGGAGCCGATTTCCTCGTGGTCGTTGGCCACGAACACGCAGGTTTCTTCGCTGTCGGCGTTGAGCAGGGCCTGCAGCGCGGCGTAGCACGACAGCAGGTTGTCCAGGCGCGCGCCAGCGATGAACTCGCCGTGCAGGCCGACGACGGCGGCGCTCTGGGTGTCGTAGAAGCTCAACTCGTAGTCCAGCACCACGTCGGCATTCAGGCCGTGCTCACGGGCCAACTGGTCAGTGAGCAGGGCGCGGAAGTCCGGGCGCTCGTCGCCGGCCACCTGGGCGAGGATTGGCGGTAATTCGTTCTGGGGGTTGATGGCCCAGCCCTGGTTCGCCTCGCGGTTGAGGTGGATGGCCAGGTTGGGGATGACGGCGATCGGCAGCTTGAAGTCCACCAGCTGGCTTTCCACCTTGCCGTCGCGGCGGAAGGTAACGCGGCCGGCCAG
The DNA here is from genome assembly GCF_013374995.1 of Pseudomonas eucalypticola. Lineage (NCBI taxonomy): Bacteria > Pseudomonadati > Pseudomonadota > Gammaproteobacteria > Pseudomonadales > Pseudomonadaceae > Pseudomonas > Pseudomonas eucalypticola. The sequence goes on from NZ_CP056030.1 coordinate 1,441,963, forward strand.
CGACAGGTCGCGGTCGAACCAGGGCGCCAGCAGCGCGCCGCCATACACTTCCACGCCCAGTTGCCAGAAGCCCTGGCGTTGCAGTTCGGGCTGCGGCTTGACGCGCAGGCACGGGCTATCGGTGTGGGCGCCTACCAGGCGGATACCGCCGATCAGCGGCGAATGACGGCCCAGCTTGATGGCGATGATCGAGGAGTCGTTGCGGGTCAGGTAATAGCGCCCGCCGGCCACGGTGGCCCAGGTGTCGCGCTCGTCGAGACGCTGGTAACCGGCGGCCTCCAGGCGCATGGCCAGGCTGGCGGTGGCGTGGAAGGGCGTGGGGGAGGCCTTGAGAAAATCGATCAGGCCCTGGTTCAAAGCTTCGCGCATAGGTGGCTCCAGACAGCAATGGCGCGAGTTTAACGTATTGACGCCGGCTTTGTGCGCTGACTTGAAACACCATGCGACGGCCCTGTGGGACCGGGCGAAGCTCGGGCAGGGTGGTGCCTGCTTCCCAGGCAAGCCTGGTCCCACACCCTTCGCGGCAGTGGGGTCAGTGAGGCAAAGCACTTAGCCCTGAAGGCATGGCAGGTCTAGCCGGAACTGGCCTGACGGCCCCCCTTCTGTGGGACTGGGCTTGCCCGGGCAGGGCGGTGCCTGCTTCCCAGGCAAGCCTGGTCCCACACCCTTCGCGGCAGTTGGGTCAGTGAGGCAAAGCACTTAGCCCTGGAGGCATGGCAGGTCTAGCCGGAACTGGCCTGACGGCCTCTCCTCTGTGGGACCGGGCTTGCCCGGGAAGGGCGCGCCGCGTAGTGCCTGCTCGTTCGACAGGGGAGCGGCAGATCAGAACGGCGCGGGGCACTCGAAACGTACGCGCTCGCCACTCACCGGGTGGGTGAAGCTCAGCATGCTGGCATGCAGGCATAGCCGCGGGTAGGCCGCCAGGGCCTCGGGGTGGGCGTACAGGCCGTCACCCAGCAGCGGGTGGCCGATGGAAAGCATGTGCACGCGCAACTGGTGCGAACGGCCGGTAATGGGCGTCAGCTCCACGCGGCACCAGTCACCGCAGCGCTCCAGCACTTTCCAGAAGGTCAGGGCATGCTTGCCCTGTTCGTGGTCGACCACGTGGCGCGGCTTGGTGGGCGGGTCGTAGCGCAGCGGCAGGTCGATGCTGCCACTGTCCAGGGCCGGTTGACCCCAGGCCAGCGCGGTGTAGGCCTTCTCGGTTTCGCGGTCATGAAACTGACGCGACAGCTCGCGGTGGGTATCGGCGTCCCGCGCCAGCAGGATGATGCCCGAGGTTTCCCAGTCCAGCCGGTGCACGATGCGCGCCTCGGGGAAGCCGTTTTCCTGCAGCCGGGTGATCAGGCAGTCCTTGTTGTCCTCTGCCCGGCCGGGCACCGACAGCAGCAGCGTAGGCTTGTTGATCACCAGGATGGCGGCGTCCTGGTGCAGGATTTCGATGTTCGACAGCGGCATTGAAGTTGTCTCGGTAAAAACGCCAACGGCGGTGAGGATCGACTTGAGACCCGTGGTGCCTGCTTCCCGAGCTTCACCCGGTCCCATTACGTATGGCATGTGGGACCGGGCGAAGCTCGGGAAACAGGCGGCACAGGCCTGCCGCCGATCCCCACCGCCGCGGGTACCGCCTGGCCGGATTAACGGTCAGGCAGGGTGATGTTGAGTTCCAGAATCGAACAGCTGCCCTGGTTTTCCAGTGCCACCTGCACATCCTCGTTGCCGATATTCACGTACTTGCGGATCACCTCGACCAGCTCTTTCTGCAGGGCTGGCAGGTAGTCCGGGGTACTGCGCTGGCCACGCTCGTGCGCCACGATGATCTGTAGACGCTCTTTCGCTACCGACGCGGTATTGACCTTTTTGGAACGAAAGAAGTCAAAAATGCTCATCAGTTGCCTCCAAAGAGCCGCTCAAAGAATCCTTTCTTCTGCTGTTCGAGGAAGCGGTGTTCCACGTTCTTGCCCAGCAGACGGTCGACGGCATCACTGTAGGCCTGGCCGGCGTCGCTCTGGTCGTCGAGGATCACCGGTACGCCCTGGTTGGAAGCTTTCAGCACTGCCTGGGATTCGGGGATGACACCCAGCAGGGTCACCGACAGGATTTCCTTGACGTCTTCCACGCCCAGCATCTCGCCCTTGCTCACGCGCTCGGGGTTGTAGCGGGTCAGCAGCAGGTGTTCCTTGATCGGGTCCTCACCTTTCTCGGCGCGGCGCGACTTGCTGGCCAGCAGGCCCAGCATGCGGTCGGAGTCACGTACCGAAGACACTTCGGGGTTGGTCACGACGATGGCCTCGTCGGCGAAGTACATCGCCAGGTGGGCACCGGTCTCGATACCGGCCGGCGAGTCGCAGACCACGTATTCGAAGGTTTCCTTGAGCTCCATCAGGACTTTTTCAACGCCTTCCTTGGTCAGCGCGTCCTTGTCGCGGGTCTGGCTGGCGGCCAGCACGTACAGGTTTTCAAGGCGCTTGTCCTTGATCAGGGCCTGCTGCAGGTTGGCTTCGCCGTTGACGACGTTGACGAAGTCGTACACCACGCGGCGTTCACAGCCCATGATCAGGTCGAGGTTGCGCAGGCCCACGTCGAAGTCGACGATGACTGTCTTGTGGCCACGCAGGGCCAGACCGGTACCGATGGCGGCGCTGGTGGTGGTCTTGCCCACACCACCTTTGCCGGATGTAACCACGAGAATCTTGGACAAGGTGTATCACCCCTAATGAAAAAGGATTGCTAGTCCCTGAATGAAAGCATGACTTGTAAACAACTGCAGTCGGCCCGCCAGTTAATGGCCATAAGCCGCCAAGTTTAAAAGTTTGTACGGAAAATGGCGGCAGTATCCGTTAAAGGCGGGTGATGTTCAACACATCACCAGACAAGCTGACTTGTACACCGGCCCCCCACAAGGGATCGCGCCGCAGGTCTTCGGACACCTTGTACTGGCCAGCGATGGATAATAGCTCGGCGCCCAGATACTGGCAGAAGATACGGGCCCTGGTATCGCCCTTGATACCCGCCAGGGCGCGGCCGCGCATCTGGCCGTACACATGGATGTTGCCGTCGGCCAGAAGTTCCGCACCGGAGCTGACCGTGGCCATGACCACCAGGTCGCCGCCCGGGGCGTATACCTGCTGGCCACTGCGCACGGGCAGGGTGATGATTTTGGTCGGGTTGACCACCGGCTTGGGCGGCTCCGGTGGCTTGGGCGGCTCCAGTTCGATGGTGCGCTCACGGGCACCCGACGGTGGCAGCACGGGCAGGTCGATGGCGATGGCGGCGGCGATGTCTTCGATCCGGCTGGCGCGAATGGCCAGCGTGCGCAGGCCGTGCTGGCGGCACACGCGCATCAGCCCGGGCAGGTCGACAGCGCCTTCGCTGGCCGGCAGTTTGTCCAGCGCCAGCACCAGCGGCGTGTTGCTGAAGAAATTCGGGGCCTGGGCGACCTTGGCCGCCAATTGGCGATCCAGCCCTTCAAGGTTGTTGCGGGCCAGTTCCAGAACGGTAATGGCGAGCATGCTGCCCTTGAGCTGGAACACGTTTTCCTGGTCTAGCGGTTCGGTCTGGGTCATGGTCGGCAAAACGGCGCCTTGTAACGAAAAGTGCCGAGACTTATAACGAGAACGCCCGCCAGCCGCAAGCCGGGCGAACCCATGTAGAATGCGCGGCCATGTTGTCTGTCCGGAATCTGTAATGGATCGCCCGCGTTTTACCCGTACCTTTCTACATCCGCGTTTCTGGCCGCTGCTGCTGGGCCTGGGCCTGCTTTGGCTGACCGTGCAGCTGCCATACCGCGTACTGCTGGTCATTGGCCGCCTGCTCGGCCTGGGCATGTACCGCGTTGCTGGGGAACGCCGCCGTATCGCGGCGCGAAACCTGGAGCTGTGCTTCCCCGAACTACCGCTCGTCGAAAGACAGCGTTTGCTCAAGGAAAATTTCGTTTCCACCGGCATCGCGTTCTTCGAAATGGCCATGAGTTGGTGGTGGCCAAAGGCCCGCCTGGCGCGGCTTGCGCACATCGAGGGGCTGGAACATTTGCAGGCGGCGCAGCAGGCTGGCGAGGGTGCCATTCTGATGGCCCTGCACTTCACGACCCTGGAAATCGGTGCGGCCCTGCTGGGCCAGCGCCATACCATCGACGGCATGTACCGGGAGCACAAGAACCCGCTGTTCGACTACGTCCAGCGCCAGGGGCGCGAGCGTCACAACCTGGACTCCCTGGCGGTGGAACGCGAAGACGTGCGGGGCATGCTCAAGCTGCTGCGCAAGGGCCGGGCCATCTGGTACGCGCCAGACCAGGACTACGGTGCCAAGCAGGGGATCTTCGTACCGCTGTTCGGCATTCCTGCGGCCACGGTGACGGCCACCACCAAATTCGCCCGCCTGGGCAAGGCGCGGGTGATTCCGTTCACCCAGCAGCGCCTGGCTGATGGCAGTGGTTACCGGTTGGTGATCCATCCGCCGCTGGAAGACTTCCCCGGGGAAAGCGAAGAAGCTGACTGCCTGCGCATCAACCAGTGGGTGGAAGCGTCGATCCGTGAGTGCCCCGAGCAATACCTGTGGGCACACCGGCGTTTCAAGTCGCGGCCGCCCGGGTCGCCGAAGCTGTACGAAAAGCGCCGCCGCTGACGGACGCTACCCCAATGGGATGGACTTGACCCTGCAGTACCGGGCGAAGCTCGGTCCTGCAGGAATCCTCTGCTGCAAGGGCTGGGATTACTCGGCGATCTGCAGCTTGCGCGACTCGGTGTAGATGTAGCGCACTTTCTCATACTCGAACGGCGAGTTCAGCGAGCCATAGCGGAAGCTGGTGGTGTAGCGCTTGTCCACGGCGCGCAACGCCCAGATTTCCGGGTGGCGACTGCTTTCCTGCGACACGTTGAGGAAGTTGATCTGCGACTCGGCACCGTAGTCGAACAGCAGGCCGGTGGTGTCACGCAGGTTCGACGGGCCGAAGATCGGCAACACCAGGTACGGGCCGCCGGGCACGCCGTAGAAGCCCAGGGTCTGGCCGAAGTCCTCGGTCTGGTGTTGCAGGCCCATCTTGGTGGCCGGGTCCCACAGGCCAGCGATACCGACGGTGGTGTTGAGCAGCAGGCGGCCGGTGATTTCCAGCGAGCGCTTACCCTTGAGCTGCAACAGGCTGTTGACCAGGTTCGGCACGTCACCCAGGTTGCTGAAGAAGTTGCTCACGCCGGTGCGCAGGAAGCTGGGGGTCACGTAGCGGTAGCCATTGACCACGGGCAGGAACACCCATTCATCGAACCGATAGTTGAAGTGGTACACGCGCCGGTTCCAGTTCTCCAGCGGGTCGTACACGTTCAGCGCGGTGAGGCTGGCACGTTCGAATTCACGTTGGTCCAGCCCCGGGTTGAACGTGAGCTGCTTGAGCGGCTCGGTGAAACCGTCCCCGTCGACCGGGGTGGTGGTGTCGTCGGCGTGGGCCATGCCGGCGCACAGCAGTGCGGCGGCCAGGAATAAAGTCTTAGCCACGGAAGAACTCCAGCATGGCGTCGGCGTTGACGCGGTAGTTGAGGTTGCCGCAATGGCCACCGTGCGGGTAAACGGTCAGGCGATCACCGAAGGTCTTGCGCAGGAAACCCAGGTCGCCCGGGCCGAGGATGATGTCGTCGGCGTTGTGCATCACAGCGATTTTCGGGCTGTCGTGCAAGTAGTCCTTCAAGGCGTACAGGCTCACCTGGTCCACCAGTTGCAGCAGGCTGCCACCGTCCGTGCGGGCGCGCCACATGGGGATGACCTGGTCGGTCAGGTAGCAGTCGAAATCACACTGCAGCGCGCGCTTGAGGAACGGCGCCAGGCTGGTGCCCTCGCTGATCGGAAACTTGGGCGGGGTGATCAGCCCGCGGCGGTTGATCAGGTCGGAGGTAAAGGCGATATCGGCCGCCGAGAAGCGGAACGAGGTACCGATCAGCATGGCCATCTGTTCGTTGGACAGGTGCTGCTTGGATTGCTGAATGTCGTACAGCAACGCATCGTTGAGGTCGATGTAGCCCTTCTGCTGGAAATAGCGCGTGAGCTTCTGCAGCACCACTTCGTAGAACGTCGTGGTGTTGCTGATGCCCTTGACCTGCGCCTGCACCAGCTTGTCGAGGTTGCTGATGGAGGTATACAGGTTCACCGGCGGGTTGAGCAGCAGCACTTTCTTGAAGTTGAAACTGCGGCGTGTTTCATCCAGTTGGCTGACAAAGGCCGCGTCCAGCGCACCCAGGCTGTAGCCGGTCAGGTAATAGTCGGTGACCGCCAGCTTGGGATGCTGGGCACGCACGGCCTGCATCACGCGGTACAGGTCTTCGGCGTCTTCCTTGGTGACCCCTGGGGTGGCGAACCGCGAGGCGGCGCTCATGAAGTCATAGCTGGTGGGCGATGACAACTGCACCACGTGGTAGCCGGCCTGGTAATAGAGCTTCTTCAGGTACTCGTTCAGGCTGCTGTTATACGGGGCACCCGTACCGGCGATGAGGAAAATCAGCGGCGCGGCGTGGTCCTGGGTGGCCATGCGGTAATGCAGCTTTTTCACGGCCCAGAAGTTGTCCGGCAGGGTGAACTCGCGTTCAGGACGCAGGTTCAGGGTGTAGTCCGACTGCTTGATGTCGTCGTCCACCGGCAACTTGGGCCGCAGGTCCGGTGGGGTCGAGGCGATGGTGGCTTCGAACGGATTGGTCAGCGGGTAGCCATAGCTGGCGGCGTCGATATCTTTGGCCAGCGCGGACGCACTCAGAATGAGGCCGCCCACGAGGGCAGCGAAGTGCAATATTCGAAGCATGACGGAGCCCCTAAAAAGGCGAAAGCAAAGTGAAGTACGCAGCCTCTGACAACCGCGCTGGTGGCAAGTTGCCAAGGATGGATGCATTTGGCACGCAAAATATTGTACGGCTGTGATACATCCTGCAGACACAATAGCCCGTGCCGGGGATTTCACCTTGCATAACGGGTGCGGACCGTTATTCTTGGCGCCGATTTTCCCTTCCGGAGTGTGCCATGTCCCGCCGTACGTCGCTGATCGTGCTTTTTGTCCTGGTTGCCCTCAGCCTGGCGGCCAGTTATGGCGTGCGCTATGGGCTGATGGAAGACGCCCGCTGGGTGGGGTTGTGCAGCGACGAGGCCGGGCGGTGGGAGTGCCAGCTGCGTTCGGGCCTGGGCTACCTGATTCACTTCCGGGTCATCGCCATCGCGGCGCTGGTCACCTCGGTGGTGGCGTTCTTCGTTCCGCGCTGCCTGGGCTGGTGGCTGGCGGCCCTGGCGCTGGTCATCGGCATCCCGGCGCTGGTGCTCTACAGCGCCAGCCTGGCGGTGTTCGCGGTGGTGATTGCTGGCTTGCGCCTGGTTCGCCGCTGAGCGGCCGCTCCAGCGGGTTCCCGAGCTTCGCCTGGTCTAGCAGGTAGTCTCCTCGCAGGACCGGGCAAAGCTCGCAAAGGGCTTAGCGCGAAACCTTCAAGCTGCGCAGCAGCGCACCCGCCATCAATACGCTGACAAGCGCCCAGCCCCAGGCCTGCTGATTCTGCAGCCCTTCGATAGCCAGCTGCACCGGTATGCCCACCGCCACGACGGCGGAAACGAAGCGGGCCTCGGGCTTGCGCACGGCCACCGGGCGCAGGAGGTATACCAGCGCCGGCAATACCAGGGCGGCGCTCGGGAAACTGCGGTAGCGGGCGTCGAAGACCAGCGCCAGCATCATCACTGCAGCCGCGAACCCCGCGCCGGCCAGCCACCAGTCAGCCCGGCGTTCCAGCCAGGCAAACAGGCGCTCGCGCCAGCCGCCGCGCGCTGCCAGGGCCAAGGTGCCATGGGCCAGCACCACCAGGTTCAGGCCCACCAGCAGCAGCGCCCACACCCACTCCTCGGCAAAGCGCGCGTTGATGCGCACCAGTTCGCCCCAGGCGCCCAGGCTGCCCGCGCCCACGGCGGCGACCAGCGGCAGCAGCAAGGCGCTGCGGCGGTTGTCCACGCGGCCGGCAAACACCAGGGTCGCCAGCCACAGCACCACGCCAGCGCCCAACCACTGCGGCCAGAAGGGCACATTGGTGACCGGGCCCTGCAGTACGCCCTTGTCCTGGCGGTCGGCATCGAACAGGCCCCAGTAGCCACCTACCGCGCCTTCACTCGCACGCTTCCAGGGCTGGTCAAAGGCTTCGATCAGGTTGTAGTGCCAGCCGCGCTGTTCGGCCATCGTTACCACGCCGCGGATGAACCGTGCTTCATTCACCCGGCTGGGCAGGGCGGTCTCGCGCTGGCGCCCCTCGCTGGGCCAGCCCGTCTCGCCGATCAAGATGTCCTTGGGCGCGAACAGCTTGGCGAATTTGTCGTGCACGTCGGCCACGTGGGCGAGGGCGGCGTCAATGCCGGTAGGGTTGTCTTCCCAATAGGGCAGCAGGTGGATGGTCAGGAAGTCCACCGCCGGCGCCACTTCCGGGTATTGCAACCAGAAGTCCCAGACGTCGGCATAGGTCACGGGCTGTTTGACCTGGCGCTTCACCTCGCCGATCAGCCGTGCCAGTTGCTTGCCAGTGACTTCCTTGCGCAGCAAGGTCTCGTTGCCGACGATCACCGCCGTCACCACGTCCTGGTTCTCGTTGGCCGCCTTGATCAGCGCCTTGATTTCCTTGCCCGTGTCCACCGGGTTGCCATTGACCCAGGCCCCTATCATCAACTTCAGGCCGTGCTTGCGGGCAATGGCCGGAATGCCTTCCAGCCCGGTCATGGAGTAGGTACGAATGCACTCGAAGCGCGTGGCCAGCAACGCCAGGTCGGCGTCCATGCGCTCGGGACGCAGGGTGAACGGTTGGTCGAAGGGCGACTGGTCTTTGTCGAACGGCGTGTAGGAGGCGCATTGCAGCTTGTGGGTGGCCGTGGCGGCGTCCGGCAGTACCACCGGTCTGCCCAGGTCGTACCAGAAACCGACGAGGGCAAGCAGGCCGAGCAAACAGGCGAGCAGGTAGGGCGACAGCGTTGAGCGGGCAGTGGCAGGCATCGTCTATTTTCGTCAGGCAACAAAGCCGCGCATGTTACCTGTATTTGCGTGAATCCAGCGCATTTGCCATGCAAAGTTCGGGCAGGCCAGTGGAGACGGTGGTCGCTACTGGCATAGTGATGTCGTTTCTCGCTGTATCGAGGTCGCAGCCAGAGCAGGATGCTCCAGGCATGAGGTTGATCATCAAGGTGCAGTCCATGGCGTCTTGCCCGCGCCGCACACGATCGATGCTCGACCCTCGTCGAGCGCAGCCTTTTGGGGAAGTCTGGATGAATATGCGAAAAATGCTGGGGGCGGCCGCCGCTCTCGTACTTGCTACAAGTTCGACCCTGGCCAGCGCCGATAGCAAACCTGAGTTGAGCATCGGCTACGTCGATGGCTGGTCCGACAGCGTCGCCACCACGAACGTGGCCGCGCAAGTGATCGAGCAGAAGCTTGGCTATAAGGTGAAACTGCAGGCGGTGGCGACCGGGATCATGTGGCAGGGTGTCGCCACCGGCAAACTGGACGCCATGCTCTCGGCCTGGCTGCCCGTGACCCACGGCGAGTACTGGACGAAGAACAAAGACAAGGTGGTCGACTACGGCCCCAACTTCAAGGACGCCAAGATCGGCCTGATCGTGCCGGAATACGTTACCGCCAAGTCCGTCGCCGACCTCAAGACCGATACCAGCTTCAAGAACAAGATCGTCGGCATCGACGCAGGTTCCGGCGTGATGCTCAAGACCGACCAGGCCATCAAGGACTACGACCTGACGGGCTACAAGCTGCAGGCCAGCTCTGGCGCCGCCATGACCGCCGAACTGGGCCGCGCTTACGACAAGCATGAGTCCATCGCCGTGACCGGTTGGGTGCCGCACTGGATGTTCGCCAAGTGGAAGCTGCGTTTCCTCGACGACCCGAAAGGCGTTTATGGCGCGGCCGAGACAGTCAACAGCATTGGCAGCAAGGAACTGGCCACCAAGGCACCTGAAGTCGCCACGTTCCTGAAAAACTTCCACTGGAACTCCAAGGACGAAATCGGCGAAGTGATGCTGGCCATTCAAGACGGCGCCAAACCCGAAGCCGCGGCCAAGGATTGGGTGGCCAAACACCCTGACCGTGTTGCCGAATGGACTGCCAAATAATCAACTGACCGCTCTACATCGCAACTTCCAGAGCCGCCGGGGTTTATTGCCCCGGCGGCTTTTCAGTGTCATGGGGAATGCTTTTTATTGTCATAGTTAGCTATGCAAGTTTTCCGAGTGGCAAAGTCGTAATGTCGATCTAATACTAAGGTCGTCTGGAGCGTCTTCCACAGCAGCCTAAAGTGGAATAGTTCCACCCCATCTGTGCTGCGAGGACAAAAACAATGAACGACAGCATTTACCTATCGATACAAAACAGCCCGCGCTTCAAGGAGCTGGTGCAAAAACGTGAACGGTTCGCCTGGATACTCTCGGCGATCATGCTCGGGCTCTATTCCGCGTTCATTCTGTTGATCGCTTACGGCCCCCATATACTCGGGGCAAAACTGTCCGCGGGCTCTTCGATCACCTGGGGCATTCCTATCGGTGTCGGGTTGATTCTCAGTGCCTTCGTGCTGACCGGCATTTACGTGCGCCGGGCCAATGGCGAGTTTGATGACCTGAACAACGAAATCCTGCGGGAGGCACAACAATGATCAAGCGATTATTGGCCAGCCTGGGCCTGTTGGCATTCGCCCCGGCACTGTTCGCCGCCGATGCCATTACCGGCGCCGTGCAAAAACAGCCGCTCAATGTCTCCGCCATCGTCATGTTCGTGGTGTTCGTCGGCGCAACCTTGTGCATTACTTACTGGGCATCCAAGCGCAACAAGTCGGCGGCCGATTATTACGCCGCGGGCGGGCGCATCACCGGCTTCCAGAACGGCCTGGCCATCGCCGGCGATTACATGTCGGCAGCCTCGTTCCTGGGTATCTCGGCACTGGTGTTCACGTCCGGCTATGACGGGCTGATCTACTCCATCGGTTTCCTGGTGGGCTGGCCGATCATTCTGTTCCTGATCGCCGAGCGCCTGCGCAACCTGGGCAAGTATACCTTCGCCGACGTCGCCTCCTACCGCCTCAAGCAGACCGAGATCCGTACCTTGTCCGCCTGCGGTTCCCTGGTGGTGGTTGCGTTCTACCTGATCGCGCAGATGGTCGGCGCCGGCAAGCTGATCCAGTTGCTATTCGGCCTGGACTACCACGTGGCCGTGGTGCTGGTCGGCATCCTGATGTGCCTGTACGTGTTGTTCGGCGGCATGCTGGCCACCACCTGGGTGCAGATCATCAAGGCAGTGTTGCTGCTCTCTGGTGCCACCTTCATGGCCCTCATGGTGATGAAGCACGTCAACTTCGACTTCAACACCCTGTTCTCCGAAGCCATCAAGGTTCACCCCAAAGGTGAAGCCATCATGAGCCCCGGCGGGCTGGTCAAAGACCCGATCTCGGCGTTTTCCCTGGGCTTGGCGCTGATGTTCGGTACCGCTGGCCTGCCGCATATCCTGATGCGTTTCTTCACCGTTTCCGACGCCAAGGAAGCGCGCAAGAGCGTGCTGTATGCCACAGGATTCATCGGCTACTTCTACATCCTGACCTTCATCATCGGTTTCGGCGCCATTCTGCTGGTCAGCACCAACCCGGCGTTCAAGGACGCTGCGGGCGCCTTACTCGGCGGCAACAACATGGCAGCGGTGCATCTGGCCAACGCCGTGGGCGGTAGCGTGTTCCTGGGCTTCATCTCGGCAGTGGCCTTCGCCACCATCCTGGCAGTGGTCGCCGGCCTGACCCTGGCCGGTGCCTCGGCAGTGTCCCATGACCTGTACGCCAGCGTGATCAAGAAGGGCAAGGCCAACGAGAAGGAAGAGATTCGCGTCTCCAAGATCACCACCATCGCCCTGGGGATCCTGGCCATTGGCCTGGGTATCCTGTTCGAGAACCAGAACATCGCATTCATGGTGGGCCTGGCATTCTCGATCGCCGCCAGTTGCAACTTCCCGGTGCTGTTCCTTTCCATGTACTGGAAGCGCTTGACCACCCGCGGCGCCATGATCGGTGGTTGGCTGGGCTTGATCAGCGCCGTGGGGCTGATGATTCTGGGCCCGACCATCTGGGTGCAGATCCTGGGGCATGAAAAGGCCATTTACCCCTACGAATACCCGGCGCTGTTCTCCATGATCATTGCGTTCGTGGGCATCTGGTTCTTCTCCATCACCGACAAGTCCAAGGCTGCGGCCGACGAGCAGGCGCTGTTCATGCCACAGTTCGTGCGTTCGCAAACCGGCCTGGGTGCCAGTGGGGCTGTGGCCCACTGATTTCATCGGGCATGAAAAAAGGCAGCCAAGGCTGCCTTTTTTCATGGAACGCTAGCGTTTATATCCTGCCAAGCAATACCAATATCAGCAGGACCACCAATACCACGCCGATAATGCCCGACGGCCCGTAACCCCAGCTTCTGGAGTGTGGAAATACAGGAAGACCACCGATCAACAGCAGGATGAGGATGATGATAAGTATGGTGCCCATGGCGTTTTCCTTATTCGACGTTTAGGGTGCAGGTTTTTAGCGTCAGTGAAAACCTTGACCGCTTAATACCTCGGACTACGCGTCGCTGAGAAAAGTGCAAATTATTTTAACGGTCGTCTGCCGATTGTTTGCTTCACCCATTCACTAACCTGATGGTGAATGAGCCGCTGATGTTCCTTCACTAGACTGCCCCTACCATTCAAGAACAACGGGGCATGGGCTATGCACAACCGCATGATGATCACTGGCGCCGGCTCGGGGTTGGGCCGCGAAATTGCCTTGCGCTGGGCGCGCGAGGGCTGGCAGTTGGCATTGTCCGACGTCAACGAGGCGGGGTTGCAGGAAACCCTGCGCCTGGTCCGCGAGGCGGGGGGCGACGGCTTCGTGCAGCGCTGCGATGTGCGTGACTACAGCCAGCTGACCGCCTTGGCCCAGGCGTGCGAAGAGAAACTGGGCGGCATCGACGTGATCGTCAACAACGCCGGCGTGGCCTCGGGGGGCTTTTTCAGTGAGCTGCAGCTGGAGGACTGGGACTGGCAGATCGCGATCAACCTCATGGGCGTGGTCAAGGGCTGCAAGGCGTTCCTGCCTCTGCTGGAACAGAGCAAGGGCACCATCATCAACATCGCGTCCATGGCGGCGCTGATGCAAGGCCCGGCCATGAGCAACTACAACGTCGCCAAGGCAGGCGTCCTGGCCTTGTCCGAAAGCCTGCTGGCCGAACTGCGCGAACAGGAAGTGCGGGTGCACGTGGTATGCCCGTCCTTCTTCCAGACTAACCTGCTGGACTCCTTCCGCGGCCCTACGCCGGCCATGAAAGCCCAGGTGGGCAAGTTGCTGGAAAGCTCGCCTATCAGTGCCGCCGACATCGCTGACTACATCTTCCAGCGCGTGGCCGCGGGCGAGTTCATGATCCTGCCCCACGAGCAGGGGCGCATGGCCTGGCAGCTCAAGCAGCAGAACCCGCAATTGCTCTATGACGAAATGGCCAGCATGGCGGAAAAGATGCGCGCCAAGGCTCGCCAAGGGCGCAGCGGCGAATAGGCTTGGCGTATCCTTGAGCACCCGGGCCAGGCGCCCGGGTTTTTTTCGCCCAAGGAGGCCTGCGTGCTCAACTACCTGTGGTTTTTCCTCGCCGCGCTCTTCGAGATTGCCGGCTGTTATGCCTTCTACCTGTGGTTGCGGCTGGGCAAGAGCGCCTGGTGGATCGCCCCTGCGCTGCTCAGCCTGACCTGTTTCGGCCTGCTGCTGACCCGCGTCGAAGCGGCGTACGCCGGCCGCGCCTATGCCGCCTATGGTGGCCTTTACATCATTACGTCGCTGGCCTGGCTAGCGGTGGTGGAGCGCGTGCGTCCGTCCGGCAGCGACTGGTGGGGGGCTGCGTTTTGCGTGGTGGGCGCCAGCATCATTCTGTGGGGGCCGAGGTTGCAGAGTTCATGACCGTGCAACTTTATTCAATGGTGTTTAATTGTATGCATCCGTCCGGTAATTACTAAGAAAGGTCTGTAGTCCTTTTCAATTCGCACCTGTAGGGCATCCCTCTTTTAGCGTGGATGCATTGATAGTGCCGCCTTCGCGGCGCAGTCTCGTTACTCATTCAAATGGATTGAGAGCGGGACAATGTTGGTGCTGACACGGGTAGTGGGGGAGACGATCGTCATCGGTGACGATGTATGGGTGAAGATCCTGGAAGTGCGGGGCAGTCATGTTCGACTGGGGGTTCAGGCGCCCAGGAATGTCGATATCCACCGGGCGGAGGTCCATCGACGAATACAGGCGCAGATGGCGAGGCAGGCAGGTGAACTGCCTGCCGAGGAGGAGGCTTCCTGACCGGCGTCAGTCGAACAGCTCACGGGGGATATCGTGCTTGAGCATCAGCGTGCACTGCTGGCTTTCGGGGTCGAAGACGATGAAGGCCTGGGCCTTGGCCAGGGCATGGCGCACGCGTTCCACGCGGGTCTGCAGCGGGGTTTCGTCGCCGTTGTCGGTGCCGTCACGGGTGACGAAATCCTCGATGAGCAGGGTGAGGGTTTCGGGTGACAGTTGGTCGTGGGGGATCAGCATGGTGGCTCTCGCAAAGGGTCAGCAATGCTAGCACAGCTCTGCGGGCTGCCAGCCATCCTGTGGTGACGCTGGGTAGAGGGTGCTTGCGGTGTACCCGGTGCTGGGCGGTGCGTGTGACGCGGCCGGGTCCGCTGCTACGCGTCCTACGCACAGCAGCGGATCAATGGCGGGTCAGTGCCTCGCGCAACGCCGCGGTTTCGGGCTCCCAGTACACTGGCTTGCCGGCCAGTAGCGCTGCCACCGGCAGACCGTCGCGCAGCACCAGGCGGTTGCCGCTCACGGCGGGTACTTTGGTGCCGGGTAGCAGGGTGCCAGCCAGATTCAACGGGTCATTGGCGCTGACCATCACCAGGCCACCGTCCAGCGGCCGCTTGCGTACCTCACGCAGTACCGGAATGGCCTCGGGCAGGGCGAACTGTTCACCGGCCAGGCCGCTGACGAACCGCCCGCCCCGGATCTCGCCACGGGCTTCCAGGCGGTGGAAGGTGCGCAGCAGTTCGCGCCAACTGGGCAGCCAGTCGGCTTCGCGCTCCAGCAAACGCCAGAACACCACCCCGTAGCGGCGTAGCAACGTCATGGCCACGGCTTCCAGTGGGTCGGCGGCGGGCGCGCCGACGGGGCGCAGCAGGGCCCAGCGCCCGGCGTCGTCCATGCCGCCGATGAATGCTCCGCGCCCGCGACGGGCGCTGCGGCCTTGGCGTTTGCTGGCCGGCGTGATGAGTGCGCGCAAGCCGGCGAAGCTGTCGGCACTGACCAGCCCGGCCGAGACCAACTCCTGCAAGGCGGTCTCCAGCTCGCTGGGCAGCAGATGCGCCTCGCTGCTCAATTCGTCGAAAAACAGCGCGCCATGCTGGACCAGCAGGTCATGGGCCTTGCGCGCCTTGGGCGACAACGCATCGGGCTCGACCGCCGGTGACAAGCCGCGCCACAGGTTGGCGCGTGCCCGGGGCAACAGGACAATCGGGGTGCTGCGCAAGGTGGCGGTCAGTGGTTTGCCGCTGGCGGCCAGCCGCGTCCACACGGTTTTCCCGGTGCGGCAGGCGTCATCCAGCCACTGGCCGTTGTAGTCGCGCACGCGGCTGGGCAGCAGGTCGCTCTCCCAGGTACCGGCTGGGGCACTGTAACCCTCCAATTGCTCCAGTGCTTCAGCGAGCGCCGCCTGGCCCTGCAGGCGCGTGCTGGCCTCCAGATGCTGCCAGTGCAGCAGGAAACGCATGAAATCCTGCAGGCTGACCGGCTCTATTTCTCGCCGCAGGCGTTTGAGGGTATAGCGGTGGATGCGGGCCAGCAGGTGGCGTTCGCACCACTGGCTGTCGCGCATGCCGGGGCGGAACTGGCCTCGCAGCAGGTAGCCTTGGCCTTCCAGCTGAGCCAGGGCCTGTTCCACCCTGGGCAGCGGCAGATTCAGCGGCGCAGCAATTTCGCCCAAGCGCAGTGGGCCGAATCCGCTGAGGCGCGAGCGGATCAGCTCCTGGGCCGCGGCGTCGACATCCCACGCCGCGTCGAAGCCGGGCAGTGGGGCCAAGGCGGGCACACAGGTGGCCCCCGGGTAAAGCGCCTGCATCAGGGGCAAACGCTCCACGGCCAGCCACAGCAGCTGTTCATTGCCCACGTCCATCAGGCAGGCGCGGCCGCTGGCCGCCAGTTGTTGCAGCCAGCCTTGCCACTGCGGTTGCGCGCCCGCCTCATGACTGCCCAGTGCCGCCAACTGCATCAGGGCTTCGTGCATTTCATCGGCACGGGTCGGCGCTGGCCAGGCTTCACCTGCCACCGCATCGATGGCGTCACCGTCCAGCGCGCCCAAGTCGTCGGCGCTCTGTGGCTCGCTCCAGCGCCGGGCCAGTACCGCCTGGGTGCGTCGCTCCTCCAGAGGCGCATCATCCAGGAAGGCATAGGGGCGGGCATTGAGAATGGCCGCCGCCAGCGGCGAGGGGGCGGGCAGGTCACGGCAGATCAACCGCACCTGGCCTTGCTCCATGCGCCGCAACAGGGCCAGCCAGGCCTCGGCGTCCATGGCCTCATGCAGGCAGTCATCGAGGGTCTGCTCCACCAGCGGGTGGTCGGGGATCTCGCGTTCGCCGGCGATGTTCTCCAGGCAGGCGATCTGGTCGGGGAACACCGTGGCGGTCAGGTCTTCGCTTTTCATGCGCTGCACCTGGGGCGCGACCTTGCGCCCACCCAGGAAGCGCGGCAAGGCCAAGGCAATGCTTGCGGTCCAGCGCCAGCGCACACCGAACAGCGGGGCATCGAGCACAGCCTGTATCAGCAGGTGCTCGGCGCTGTTGCTGTTGAGGTAACGCCATACGTCTTCCAGGGCAAAGCTGTGGCTGGTGGATAACGACAACACGATGGCGTCTTCGCTGGCGGCGGCCTGCAGTTCGAAATTGAAGGTGCGGCAGAAGCGCTTGCGCAGGGCCAGGCCCCAGGCGCGGTTGACCCGGCTGCCGAAGGGCGTGTGGATGATCAGTTGGGTACCGCCGGACTCGTCGAAAAAACGCTCCATGATCAGGGTGTCATGGGACGGTAGCGCCCCCAGGGCGTTGCGGGTACGGGCCAGGTAATCCACCAGTTGCTCGGCGCTGTCGGTGCCCAGCCCCAGGGTATCGGCGAGCCATTGCACCACTGCCGGCAGGTGTCCGGCATGGGTGCCCAGTTGCTCGTCCACCAGGCCCTGCAGGCGCGCCACGGCGAACGACAGCTCGTCGCTGCGCCCAGGCGCCTCACCCAGCCAGAACGGAATGTTTGGCGGCTGGCCCTGGGCGTCCTCCACCCGGACCTTGCCGGTATCTACCCGCAGAATGCGATAGGACGTGTTGCCGAGCTGAAAAATATCGCCGGCGATGCTTTCCACGGCGAAGTCTTCGTTGACCGTGCCCACGTTCAAACCCTGGGGTTCGAGCACCACGCTGTAATCGGCATTGTCGGGGATGGTGCCGCCGCTGGTCACCGCGGTCAGCTGCGCGCCGCGGCGCCCGCGCAGGGTGCCACTGACGGCGTCGCGGTGCAGGTAGGCGCTGCGCACACCCTGGCGGCCACTGTAGCCGTCGGCGAGCATGGCCAGCACCGCGTGGTAATGCGCCGGGTCCAGCGACGCGAAGGGCATGGCCCGCTGGATCAAGGCCAGCAGCGCGTCCTGGTGCCATTCCTGGCAGCTGACCTCGGCGATGATCTGCTGGGCCAGCACGTCCAGCGGCGCCACGGGAATGTGCAGGGTGTCCAGTTCGCCGCGGCGTACACAATCGAGCAACGCGGTGCATTCGATCAGGTCATCCAGGGAGGTGGCGAACAACCGGCCCTTGGGCATGCCGCCCACCTGGTGGCCGGAACGCCCTACCCTTTGCAGAAAGGCCGCGATGGAGCGGGGCGAGGCGATCTGGCACACCAGTTCAACCTCGCCAATGTCCAGCCCCAATTCCAGGGATGCGGTGGCCACCAACAGGCGCAGCTCGCCGCGCTTGAGCCGTTGCTCGGCTTCCAGGCGCTGCTCCTTGGCCAGGCTACCATGGTGCGCGGCCACGGCATCGCGGCCCAGGCGTTCGCTGAGGTGGCGGGCCAGGCGCTCGGCCAGCCGGCGGGTGTTGACGAACACCAGGGTGGTGCGGTGCTCGCGGCTCAATTGGGCCAAGCGGTCGTACAGTAATTCCCACACGTCGTTGGCCATCACCGCGCCCAGCGGCACCGGCGGTACCTCGATGGCCAGGTCACGTGGCCGCGCGTGGCCGATGTCGATGACCGCGCATGGGCGTTCATGGCCCACCAGAAAGCGTGCCACCCGCTCGATGGGCCGCTGGGTGGCCGACAGGCCGATGCGCTGCAACGGCGCCGCGCACAAGCCTTGCAAGCGCTCCAGGCTCAACGCCAGGTGGCTGCCGCGCTTGCTGGCGGCCACGGCGTGAATCTCATCGACGATCACCGTGCGCACATTGCCCAGCATTGCCCGGCCTGACGCTGAGCCCAGCAGTACATACAGGGACTCTGGCGTGCTCACCAGCACGTGCGGCGCGCGCTTGCGCATCGCCGCTCGTTCTTTCTGCGGTGTATCGCCGGTCCGCACCGCGGTGCGGATCGACACGGGCGGCAAGCCCAGCGCCTGCAGTTGCTCGGCAATGCCGGCCAGGGGTCGTTGCAGGTTGATCTGGATGTCGTTGGACAGCGCCTTCAAGGGCGAGATGTACACCACCAGGGTCTGTTCCGGCAGCGCGTCGCCCAGGTGCACCAGGTCGTCGAGCACCGCGAGGAATGCCGTCAGGGTTTTGCCAGACCCGGTGGGGGCGGCCACCAACAGCGACTCACCGGCCTTGATCAACGGCCAGGCGCGGGCCTGGGCCGGGGTCAGGGCCGGGAAACTGTGCTGGAACCAGGCACGCACGGCGGGGTGGAAACCGTTGAGCGCCGGGTCTTGGGAGGCGGGCAGGTTCATGGACTATTGATGCGTGAAGCGCGCGCAAGTTGCAAGGCACTGCGGGTTGCCCTGGCGGCAGAGAGTGCCGGCATTGGGTATGATTGACGCTTTTTTGGGGAGCCACCATGAGCCGAATCATCCATATTGCCGCTGCGCTGCTGATTGGGCCGGATGGCAAGACCTTGCTGGTGCGCAAGCGCAATACCCAGGCGTTCATGCAGCCCGGTGGCAAGATCGAGCCGGGAGAGCAGCCGGTGAATGCCTTGGCCCGTGAGCTGCACGAGGAACTGGGGGTACGCATCGATACGGCCGCGGCTGTTTACCTCGGTGCGTTCAGCGCCCCGGCGGCCAATGAGCCTGGCTTCGAAGTGCGCTGCGAGCTGTTCCGGGTCCAGGTGGAGGGGGCCGTCGAAGCCGCCGCCGAGATCGAGGAAGCCGTGTGGGTGGATCGGCACAGTCACGCTTACCTGGAACTGGCACCATTGACCCGCGACCATATCCTGCCGCTGTACACCGCCGGGTAATACCGCGTCCCCCTTGCACGGGTAGCCAGTGCTTCGTGAATAGGCTCAACGCACCGCGCTGACGCCATCCAGGGTCGAGAACGAGGTGTCCTTGGCGGTCAGCAGGAAGTCGCGCATGTACGGCGCGTCGAGCATGTCGGCGCGCACGGCGGCATAGAGGGTGGCGAACAGGCCTTTCTCACCCAGGCGCTTGCCCTTCACGTAGCCGCGCGAGCTGTATTCATGCAGCGCCCAGTGGGGCATGCCGCACACGCCACGGCCGCTGGCCACCAGTTGCATCATCATCACCGTCAACTCCGAGGTGCGAACCTGGGCGGGTTCGACGTCGGCCGGCTCCAGGAAGCGGGTGAAGATATCCAGCCGGTCCCGTTCCACCGGGTAAGTGATCAGGGTTTCGCTGGCCAGGTCATCGGGCACGATATAGGGCTTGTTGGCCAATGCATGCTGGTTGGCCACTGCCAGCATCGCTTCGTAGGTGAACAGCGGCACATAGGTGATGCCGGGCAGGTCAAGCGGGTCACTGGTGACCACCAGGTCCAGGTCACCCCGCGCCAGGGCCGGTAGCGGCGCGAAAGCGAAGCCCGAGGCCAGGTCCAGTTCCACTTCCGGCCAGGCGTCGCGGAATTGGTCGATGGTGGGCATCAGCCACTGAAAGCAGCTGTGGCATTCGATTGCCATGTGCAAGCGCCCGGCGGTGCCACCCGCCAACCGGGCGATGTCACGTTCGGCGCCGCGCAGCAGAGGCAGGGTAGCGTCCGCCAATTGCAGCAGGCGCAAGCCGGCGCTGGTGAAGCGGATGGGTTTGGTTTTACGCATGAACAGCGGCAGGCCCAGGCGCTCTTCCAATTCCTTGAACTGGTGGGACAGGGCCGATTGCGTCAAGTGCAGGCGCTCGGCCGCTTCCACCAGGCTGTCGGCCTCGCGCAAAGCGTGCAGGGTTTTCAGGTGACGGATCTCGAGCATGCTTGCCTCCATGAGTAAATTTTGTGATCAACACGAATTTATTGAGTTTGTCTCATGTTGCACGGGTTGTCGATAATAGCGCCATCGAATACGGAGAACCCCCATGGCCACCACCGCCCCCCGCGACCTGTCGTTCTACACCCAACGCCTGCTGGACGAGGTCGAGCAAGCCCGTGGCCGCGGCGAAACCCCAAGGCCGGTGCTGATGGGGCCGCTGAGCTACCTGTGGCTGGACCAGGCCAATGGTGGCGACGTGCGGGCCTTGGCCCGCCTGGAGATCGTGCTGCCGGTGTATGGGGAGATCTTCACCCAGCTGGCGCGCCTGGGCGTGGAGTGGGTGCAGATCGACGAGCCTGTCCTCGCCCAGGCATTGCCCCAGGCGTGGACAGGCGCCTTCGAGCGGGCTTACCACATTCTTCAATATTCGCCGCTGAAAAAGCTGCTGGCCGTGTATGGCGGCCCGTTGCAGGACAACCTCGGCCTGGCCGCGCACCTGCCCGTGGACGGCTTGCACGTGGACCTGGCCAATGCCCCGGCCCAGCTCACCGCGGTGCTGGACCGAGTGCCCAGTTACAAGGTGCTGTCCCTGGGCCTGGCCATCGATGACACCGACCTGTGGCGCTGCGAGCTGGAAACGGTGCAGGCCCAACTGCAACCGGCCCGTCGCCGCTTTGGCGACAACCTGTGGCTGGTGGGCGCCCGCTGGCTGGCGGACCTGGGCGGCTTGCTGCCGGATCTGCGCCCGGAGCGGCATGCCTGCCCCATCACCACCTGAGTGACCATTGGGCGAGGTTCATCAAACTGTCACTGAAATGTGGCAGCGCGCCCGCACGAACTTCATCACACTCGCGCTCTACTGGGGATCTGCGTTTTTGGTGTTTTCATGCGGGCATTACTTTTCGTGGCGGCACTGCTGTGCAGCCTGACTTCCTTTGCGGCTTCAACCTGTGATGTGAACGTCCCGGTGCGTCATGCACTGCTCAAGGACGTCAACCTGGCGTACCAGAGCATCGGGCGCGACAACGACCCGGCGCTGCTGTTGGTCATGGGCCTGGGCGGGCAACTGATCCACTGGCCTGATGAGGTGGTGATGGCGCTGTGCGAACAGGGCTTTCGGGTCATTCGCTATGACAATCGCGATGTGGGCCTGTCCGGTTGGGTGCAGGCGCCCGACAGTGCCAACCTGACGTTCGAAGTACTGCGCTACAAGCTGGGGCTGCCGGTGTCGGCACCTTACAGCCTGACGGACATGGCCGGCGATGGCCTGGGCTTGATGGACAGCCTGCACATTGCCAGCTTTCATCTGCTGGGGGCGAGCATGGGCGGCATGATTGCCCAGCACATGGCGGCGATGGCGCCTGGGCGGGTGGAAAGCCTTACGCTGATCATGAGCAGCTCTGGTGCACCGGGCTTGCCGATGCCCAGCCCTGCGTTGCTGCAGTTGCTCGCCCGGCGCGGTGCCCCCAATCGCGAGGTGGCCCTGGAGCAGCAAGCCGATCTGCTCGCCGCCCTGGGCAGCCCGGACGTAATCGACGACCGCAAGGTGCTGTTGCAGCAGGCGGCGGTGTCCTATGACCGGGCGTTCAACCCCGAGGGCGTCAAGCGTCAGATCCTGGCAATTCTCGCCGAACCCAGCCGGGTGGCCTTGCTCGACAGCCTGCGGGTGCCGACCCTGGTGGTGCATGGCACGGCCGACCCCTTGTTGCCGGTCATGCATGGGGTGCATTTGGCGGCGCACATTCGTGGCAGCGAGTTGAAGTTGATCCCGGGGTTGGCCCACCGTTTCCAGGAAGCGTTCAAGGCGCCATTGCTAGCGGCGGTGTTGCCGTACCTGGACGCGCAGAAGCTGCGCGACACTCCCATGGCGGGCCTGTAGCAGCGGACCCGGCCGCGTCCCATACGCCGCATAGTCCCTGAACCACCGCAGCGCCTGCCTCCCGAGTTGGCGCCCGGCACCATAGGGAGGCGAGCGATACTCAATTCAAACCGTACTTCTTGACCTTGTCGAACAGCGTGGTCTTGGCCATGCCCAGGTCAAGGCTGGCCTGGCTGAGGTTGCCGTTGTTGCGCGCCAGCGCGTCGCTGAGCAGGTTGCGCTCGAAGGCTTCCACGGCCTCGGCGAAGCCCACGCCCGCAGCAGGCTGGGCCCCGGCTTTCTTGAAGGCCGGCAAGCCCAGCGCATAGCGCTCGGCCACGTTGCGCAGTTCACGCACGTTGCCCGGCCAGTCATGGCTCATGAGGCGTGACAGGGTCTGGTTGTCGAGGGGCGGGATCTCGCGGTCGAAGCGCAGGGCCGACTGCTCCAGGAAATGCTCGAACAGTTGCAGGATGTCTTCGCGACGTTCGCGCAATGGCGGCAACTCAAGCGTTACTACATTGAGGCGGTAATACAGGTCGCTGCGAAAACCATTGCTGCGGCTCAACTCGTCGAGGTCGGCCTTGGTGGCGGCGATCACCCGGCAATCCACCTCGATGCTCTGGTTCGAGCCCAGACGCTCCAGAGTGCGTTCCTGCAACACCCGCAGCAGCTTGATCTGCAGGTTCATGGGCATGCTTTCCACTTCGTCGAGGAATAGCGTGCCGCCGTTGGCATGCTCGATCTTGCCGATGCGGCGTTTGCCGGCGCCGGTGAACGCGTTGGCTTCATGGCCGAAGATTTCGCTCTCGAACAGGTTCTCCGGCAGGCCGCCACAGTTGAGCGCCACGAAGGGGTGGGCCTGGCGGCGGCTGAAATCGTGCAGGCAGCGCGCCACCAATTCCTTGCCAGTACCGGTCTCGCCTTCGATCAGCACGTTGGCCGAGGTGTCGGCGACGTTGGCGATCAGTTCGCGCAAGTGCGCCATGGCCGGCGAGCGGCCGATGATGCGCCCCTCCAACGTGCTGCGGCTGGCCAGCTGGCGGCGCAGCGACGAAACCTCGCGGGCCAGCCCGCGCTGCTCCAGGGCGCGGCGCACCACGTCCACCAGGCGCTCGGGGGAGAAGGGTTTTTCCATGAAGTCATAAGCGCCGCTGCGCATGGCGCCCACGGCCATGGAAATGTCACCGTGGCCGGTGATGAGCACCACCGGCAGGCTGGGGTCACGGGCCTTGAGGCGGTTGAGCAGCTCCAGGCCATCGATGCCCGGCAGGCGGATGTCGCTGACGACGATGCCGGCGAAATCGTCGCCGATCAGCGCCAGCGCTTCTTCGGCGCTGCCCACGCCCTGGCAGGGGATGTCTTCCAGGCTCAGGGCCTGCTGGCAACCCAGCAGCACATGAGGATCGTCCTCGACGATCAGAACGGTAAGCGAGGTGTTCATGATGGCTCGACTGGTGAGGTGGGCGGTAGCGGGTTGAGCGGCGGCAAGGTCAGGACGAAGGCCGTACCGCCCTCATCCGGGTGTTCGGCACCCAGGCTGCCGCCGGCGGCGGCCGCCAGGCTCGCCGACAGGGTCAGGCCCAGGCCCAGGCCTTGCTCGCCCGGTTTGGTGGTGAAAAAGGGTTCGAACAGCTGCGCGCGGGCCTGGGCGTCGATGCCATGGCCGTTGTCGCGCACCCGCAGGCGGTAACGGCCATCGTCCAGGCGGTCACCTTGCAGCCACAGGGTGGGTTGCGGGGAGTCGGCCATGGCGTCCAGGGCATTGCCCACCAGGTTGCCGAGAATCTGCTCCAGGCGGGTCTGGCCGATGGGCAGCTGCACGTCGCTGTATTCGCGGTGTACCTGCACGCCGAGGCCTTCGATGCGCGCGGCCAGCACTTGCAGGGTGGCGTCCACCGCCTGCGCCAGGGAGGCACGGCCACGGTCTTCGCCACGGCGGGCGAACGAGCGCAGGCTGGCGGTGATGCGGCCCATGCGGTCGATCAACTGGTTCATGGTCACCAGGTTGGTGCTGGCGATGTCCAGGGCGCCGCGCTCCAGAAAGCGCACCGTGTTACCCGACAGCGTACGAAGGGCCGCCAGCGGCTGGTTGAGTTCGTGGGCGATGCTGGTGGACATCTGGCCGATGGCCGCCAGCTTGCCGGCCTGCACCAGTTCGTCCTGGGCCCGGCGCAGGGTTTCCTCGGCCTGGCGGCGTTCGCGAATCTGGCTTTTGAGGCGGTCGTTGCTGGCCCGCAGGTTCTCCGTGCGTTCGGCGATGCGCCGCTCCAGCAGGCTGTTGGCTTCTTCCAGGGCTTCACGCGCGGCCAGACGAGTGGCGATGACCTTGCGGCGTTCATTCCAGGCAATCAGGAAAAAGGCTACCAGGCCGAAGGCCACTGCCACCAGTACGCCCTGGATCACGGCTTCGCGCCGCAGGTCTTGCAGCGGCGTGAGCAGCGTGAAATGCCAGGGGGTATCCTTCAATTCCCGGGTCTGGGCCAGGTAGCTGACTTCGCGCTGGCTGCCGGCCGCGGGGAAGCTCAGGCGCTCCACGCCGTCGGCCAGGGTTTCGCGTTCCAGTGGTTGCAGTTCGGTCAGCGAGAACCAGTAGTACTGCAGGCTGCGGGCCAGGCGCTCCTTGATCTCCGGGGTCAGTGGCCGCACCGATTTCAGTCGCCGGGCAGGGTCGCTGGAGAGGATGATGATGCCATTCTCGTCGCTGACGAAGGCTTCCAGGCGCGCTTTCTGCCAGCGCTCCTCCAATGATTCCATGCGCACTTTCACTACCGCCACGCCGACGATCTTGCCGTGTTCTTCCAGTCCGTGGGCCAGGTAGTAACCGGGCTCGCCGGTGGTGGTGCCAATGCCATAGAAGCGCCCATCCTGGCCGCGCACGGCGTCCTGGAAATAGGCACGGAAGGACAGGTCCTCGCCCAGGTAGCTGTTGGCGTCACGCCAGTTGCTGCTGGCCTGCACGCGGCCGGTGGTGTCCAGCACGTAAATGGCACTGCTGTGGCTGCGGCGGTTGAGGCCTTCCAGGTAGTCGTTGACGGCCTGGCGGTGGCCTTCGGCGTCGGGGTCGGCCAGCAGGGTCGAGACGCTGCCTTCCAGCTCCAACAGGCTGGGCAGGAAGGTGAATTTGTTGATCTCGCTCTCTACCGCGCGGCCGTTGAGCTCCAGCTGGCGCTCGCCGCTTTCGCTCAGGGCGCGAATGCCACTGTAAAGGCTGGCGCGGTAGCCGGCATAGCCCAGGCTCACGGTCAGCAGCAGGATCAGCGGGGGCAGGAACAGTTGGCGGATCAGACGGGGTTTCACGGCAAAGGCAGGCGAGGTCGCACGGGAATGATCAGGGGCGCATTTCATCACAGTGCCTTGGGGCCTGCCAGCGGCGAGTGGCGCGAAAGCCACCCGCCGCCAGGCTTTAGTGTTGCAGGATCTTGGCGAGGAAGTGCTGGGCCCGTTCCGAGCGGGCACTGACGTCACCGAAGAACTCTTCCTTGGGGCAGTCTTCGACGATCTGGCCCTTGTCCATGAAGATCACCCGGTTGGCGACCTTGCGGGCGAAGCCCATCTCGTGGGTGACGCACATCATGGTCATGCCTTCATGGGCCAATTGCACCATCACGTCGAGCACTTCGTTGACCATCTCCGGGTCCAGCGCCGAGGTCGGTTCGTCGAACAACATGACGATGGGGTCCATGGCCAGTGCGCGAGCGATGGCTACCCGTTGCTGCTGGCCGCCGGACAACTGGCCCGGGTGTTTGTGGGCGTGCGCCGATAGCCCCACCCGCTCCAGCAGTTTAAGGCCCTTGGCAGTGGCTTCTTCCTTGCTGCGGCCCAGCACCTTGATCTGGGCGATGGTCAGGTTCTCGGTAATGGTCAGGTGCGGAAACAGCTCGAAGTGCTGGAACACCATGCCCACCCGCGAGCGCAGCTTGGGCAAATGGGTCTTGGGGTCGGCGATGGAGGTGCCGTCGACCACGATGTCGCCTTTCTGGAACGGTTCCAGGGCGTTCACGCACTTGATCAAGGTGGACTTGCCCGAGCCCGACGGGCCGCACACCACCACCACTTCCCCTTTCTTGACTTCGGTGCTGCAGTCGGTCAGCACCTGGAAGTCCCCATACCACTTGTTGATGTTCTTGATGGAAATCATACGGCTAACCTTTTATGCAGACGCTTGACCAGCAGCGAGGCGGAGAAGCTGATGACGAAGTAGACGAGGCCCGCGAAGATCAGGAACTCGTTGGACTGGCCGATGATGTCGCCATTGGCCCGTGCCGCGTTGAGAAAGTCCACCAGGCCCACGGTGTACACCAGCGAGGTGTCCTGGAACAGGATGATGCTCTGCTGCAACAGCAGCGGGGTCATCTTGCGAAACGCCTGGGGCAGCACGATCAGGCGCATGGTCTGGCCGTAGCTCATGCCCAGAGCCTGGGCGGCGCCCATCTGGCCCTTGGAGATGGACTGCACGCCAGCGCGTACGATCTCGCAGAAATACGCCGCCTCGAACATCATGAACGCCACGACGCAAGAGGTGAACGCACCCACCGGGGTGTCCTGGCCGGTGATCCAGCGCAGCACGAAGGGCACCGCCAGGTAGAACCAGGTAATCACCAGCAGCAGCGGGATAGACCGGAAGTAATTGACGTAGGCGCCCGCGACATTGGACAGCAGCCGGCTGGAGGACAGGCGCATCAGCGCCAGCAAGGTGCCCAGCACGATACCGCCCACCACACCCATGACCATCAGTTGCAGGGTCATCAGCATGCCGTTCCACAGGCCGGGCAGGGCGGGAATGATTCCACTGAAATCCATTTACTTGCCCCCCACGGAAATCAGGCCGGGCACCGCGACTTTTTTCTCGATCACACGCATCAGCAGCATCAGGCTCATGTTCAGGGTGAAGTAGATCAGCGTGGCCAGGGTGAAGGCCTCGAACAGGTTCGCCGAGAACTCGGCGGTCTGCTTGGTCTGGGCCAGCAGCTCCATCAGGCCGATCAGCGAGGCGACCGAGGAGTTCTTGAACACGTTGAGGAACTCGGAGGTCAGCGGCGGAATGATGATCCGGTACGCTTGGGGCAGCAGCACATTCCAGTATATCTGCGGCAGGCTGAAACCCATGGCCCGGGCCGCGCCTTCCTGGCCTCGGGGCAGGGCCTGGATGCCGGTGCGCACTTGTTCGCACACCCGCGCGGCGGTGAACAGTCCCAGGCACACAACGACGCTCAAGAAGGCCGAGGTCGTGGGGTTGAGGTCCTGCTTGAACCATTCCTGGAAGCTTTCGGGCAACAGGTCGGGCACCACGAAGTACCAGATGAACAGTTGCACCAGCAGCGGTACGTTGCGGAAGATTTCCACGTAAGTGGTGCCGATGGCCGATACCCAGCGGTTGGGCACGGTGCGCATCACGCCGAGCACGGAGCCCAGCAGCAAGGCAATGATCCAGGCCACGACAGCGATACCGATGGTCCAGCCCAGGCCGGTGATGTACCAGTCCAGGTAGATCTCGCTGCCAATGCCGGTGGACTTGAAGAACACGCCCCAGTCCCAGTTGTAATTCATCAGGGTCTCCCCTTGTGCGGGTGATTCACAGGCACCTTCAACCCGCCACCGGCGCGTTCGCACCAGTGGCTAAGGTGAAGGGTAGACGTTGCGGGCGGATCAGTCTTTGGCAGGCTGGTCGGTCGGGGTGGCGATCAGCGCCTTGAGCTCGTCGCTCATGGCGAAGCTCAGGTTCAGGCCCTTGGGTGGAATGGGCTGGGTAAACCACTTGTTGTAGATGGTGTTGATCTCGCCCGACTTGAACACGGCGACGATGGCATCATCCACGGCCTTCTTGAACGGCGCATCGCCCTTGCGCACCATGCAGCCATACACTTCGTGGGATTGCGCGGTACCCGTCACGGCCCAGTCGTCGGGCTTCTTGGCCTTGGCCTTTTCCCCGGCGAGCAGGGCGTCGTCCATCATGAAGGCCACGGCGCGGCCGGATTCGAGCATCTGGAAGGACTCGCCATGGTCCTTGGCCGAAATCACGTTCATGCCCATCTGCTTGTCGGCGTTCATGGCCTTGAGCAGGCGCTCGGAGGTGGTACCGGCGGTGGTGACCACGTTCTTGCCCTTCAGGTCGGGGAAGTCCTTGTAGGCCGAGTCTTTCTTGGACAGCAGGCGCGTGCCGATCTCGAAGATACCCACCGAGAAGTCCACCTGTTGCGCGCGCTCGGCGTTGTTGGTGGTGGAGCCACACTCGATGTCGACGGTGCCGTTCTGCACCAGTGGGATACGGGTCTGGGAGGTGACCAGGTTGTATTTGACATTCAGGTTGGGCATGTCGAGGTCTTTCTTCAGGGCCTCGACGATTTTCAACTGGATGTCATGGGAGTAGCCGACCGGTTTGCCGGAGGCGTCCGCGATGTAGGAGAAAGGAATGGAGGAGTCGCGGTGGCCCAGGGTGATGGTGCCCGAATCCTTGATTTTCTTCAGGGTGCCTGTCAGCTCCTCGCCCAAGGCGGGGCTGCTGATCAGTGTCGCCGCAATGGCGGCGCCCAGCAGGGTATGAACGATGCGCATCTATGTCTCCTCGACCTTTGTTTTTCTTATGGGAACCGTGGTGTGGCTCATTCGTTCAGCAGTCTGTGCTGCTGATTCCGATGTTGAGTGTAGAGCATTAGTCGTGCCAGATCCGGAACGATAGTCCAAGTGGCTGATTGGAAAGGAGATTAATCTTTGGTAACAGCTGTGTGGCGGGGGCAGGTGGTCGGCTGGCCGAATGCTGGCACTTATCCGATTCGGATTTCCGATTCTGCAGTGCAGCGTTATGAACGTCGCTGCCCAGCGTGGAACCGGGCGAGGCTCGGTTCCACAGAAAGGGCGGTTCAAGCGGCCTGGGTGTGCACAGCCTTGGCCAAGTAGTCGGCGAGCTTCTGTTGTTCGGCTGCGTTCATGAACAGGCCCAGCTTGCTGCGGCGCCACAGGATGTCGGCAGCCTCGACGGCCCATTCCTCACGGCACAGGTAATCCACTTCGCGGCTGTACAGGTTGGCGCCCATCAGTTCGCCCAGGTCTGCCAGGCTGGCGGTATTCTCCAGCAGTTTCCAGCTGCGCTGGCCATAGGTGATGGACCAGCGCTTGGCCAGGTCTGCGGGCAACCAGGCGTGCTTGGCGACCATCGCCGCCGCCAGTGCCTGCGGGGTGGTCATCTGTTCGCCGCCAGGCAGGGGCGCCGCCGCGGTCCAACTGCCCTTGATGTGCTTGAAGAACGGTGCCAGCTGCGCCATGGCCGATTCAGCCAGCTTGCGGTAGGTGGTCAGCTTGCCACCGAACACCGACAGCAATGGCGCTTCCTCGGCGCCGCCTGACAGCGACAGCGTGTAGTCGCGGGTCACGGCTGAGGGGTTGTCGGACTCGTCGTTGCACAACGGGCGCACGCCGGAATAGGTATGCAGGATATCGCTTCGCTGTACCTGCTGCTTGAAGTGGGCGTTGACCACCTTCAGCAGGTAGTCGGTCTCGGCTTCGGTGATCGCTACCTTCGCCGGGTCGCCGGTGTATTCCCGGTCGGTGGTGCCGATGATGGTGAATTTTTCCAGGTACGGAATGGTGAAGACGATGCGCTGGTCCTCGTTCTGCAGGATGTGCGCCTGTTCACCTTCGTACAGCTTGGGCACGATCAAGTGGCTGCCCTGGATCAGGCGGATGCCATAGGGCGACTCCAGCTTCAAGTCGTCGCGAATGAACTTCGCCACCCAGGGGCCGGCGGCATTGACCAGTGCCTTGGCGTGCACCGAGAACAGGCTGCCATCGGCCCGCTCCAGGTGCACATGCCACAAGCCCTTGATGCGCCGGGCGTTCAGGCAGCGGGTACGGGTGTGCAGGTGGGCGCCGTGTTCCCGGGCAGACATGGCGTTCAACACCACCAGGCGGGCATCGTCCACCCAGCAGTCGGAGTATTCGAAACCGCGGGTGATCTCGCTTTTCAGCGCGCTGTCGGCGCCGAACTTGAGCGTGCGCGAACCGGCCAGCGTTTCGCGCTTGCCCAAGTGGTCGTACAGGAACAGGCCGGCGCGAATCATCCACGCCGGGCGCAGGTGCGGACGGTGGGGCAGCACGAAGCGCATCGGTTTGACGATATGCGGCGCCTTGGCCAGCAGCACTTCGCGCTCGGCCAAGGCTTCGCGCACCAGGCGGAATTCGTAATGTTCGAGGTAACGCAAGCCGCCATGGATCAGCTTGCTGCTGGCCGACGAGGTGTGGCTGGCCAAGTCATCCTTTTCGCAAAGGAACACCGACAGCCCGCGACCTGCCGCGTCCGCTGCGATACCGACGCCATTGATACCGCCGCCGATCACGACGACATCATAGACTTCGGCCAGGGGTGGGGTGGGCAAGATGGTATGGGGCATGGCGGCCTCTGCTGTTAGTTCGAAGTTGAAATCGAACATTCATGTTCATTTTCGAAAATAATAGCGCAACAGAGGGGGGCGGGCTAGTCGATATCGATTGAAAAAACTGATCGGATGGTTTTAAACCGAAAACAAGTGAACATTTTACAACGCCAGGTGCTAGTCGATGTTTGTGCGTGGTACTTGAGATCGAGCGCCGCCCGCGCGGCGCTTCCCGGGCAAGCCCGGTCCCACGTCTGTTTCGGCCCAGTTATGCCTGTGACATCACCTGGTCCGCTTGTGCTTTCACTGCAGATTTGGGATGAACAAACAAAGCGGACCAGGCAATGGTCGAGGCATAATTGGCCCGAAGCAGATGTGGGACCGGGCTTGCCCGGGAAGCGCCGCGCGGGCGGCGCGCGGTCTTGAGGGCACAGGTAAAACCCAGGCATGCACCCGGGGAGCTGCTTAAACCACTTCCAGCCGAATCTTCTGCTGGTTCAGCAACTGCGTCAGCGCCGGCACCGGGGTCTTGTCGGTCACCAGGCAGTCGATCAGGCTGATGGAACCCAGCCGCACCATGGCATTGCGCCCGAACTTGCTGGAGTCGGCGGCCAGGATCACCTGGCGGGCGTTGGCAATGATCGCCTGGGACACCCGCACTTCCTGGTAGTCGAAGTCCAGCAGGCTACCGTCCTCGTCAATGCCGCTGATGCCCACCAGGGCAAAATCCACCTTGAACTGGCTGATGAAGTCCACGCTCGCCTGGCCCACCACGCCGCCGTCGCGGCGAACGGTGCCGCCAGCCAGCTGCACTTCGAAATCATCCTTGGCGCTGAGGATGGAGGCCACGTGCAGGTTATTGGTGATGATCTTCAGGTGGTTGTGGTTCAGCAGGGCGCGGGCGATGGATTCGGTGGTGGTGCCGATATTGATGAACAGCGAAGCGTGGTCGGGGATCTGCGCGGCGATGGCTTCGGCGATCCGCTGCTTTTCGTCGCGCATCTGGTCGGCGCGCATGGCGTAGGCGGTGTTTTCGATGCTGGAATCGTACGCCGCCCCACCGTGATAGCGCCGCAACAGGTTGAGCTCCGCCAACTGGTTGATGTCGCGGCGAATGGTCTGCGGGGTGACGACGAACAACTGGGCCATCTCTTCGATGCTGACGTAGCCGCGTTCACGCACCAGTTCGAGGATTTGTTGTTGGCGTGGGGGCAGGTTCATTGGGCTTCCTTCGGCTGCCGGGCAAAAGGAACAAGCTTGCAGCCTGAAGCTTCAAGCTGCAAGCCACAAGGTGCCGGTCAGGCCACTTGGGGGATGCAGCTTGAAGCGTGAAGCCAGCCGCTACAACCGGGCCTCAAGCCTCTTCGTGGGGCTCCCAGTCCCGCGTACGGTCTACCGCTTTCTTCCAGCCCGCGTACAGCTTCTCTTTCGCTGGCTCATCCAGTTGCGGTTCGAATTGACGTTCGATCACCGCCTTGCCGCGCAGTTCTTCCAGGCTGCCCCAGAAGCCCACTGCCAGGCCGGCCAGGTAGGCGGCGCCCAGGGCGGTGGTTTCGCGCATTTGCGGGCGTTCTACCTGGGTGCCGAGGATGTCGGCCTGGAATTGCATGAGGAAGTTGTTGGCCACCGCGCCACCGTCCACGCGCAGGGACTTGAGGCGTTCGCCGGCGTCCTGCTGCATGGCGTCCAGGACGTCGCGGGTCTGGTAGGCGATGGACTCCAGGGCCGCACGGATGATGTGGTCCACCTTGACCCCACGGGTCAGGCCGAACAGCGCGCCGCGGGCGTAGGGGTCCCAGTAGGGCGCGCCCAGGCCGGTAAACGCCGGTACCAGGTACACGCCGTTGCTGTCCTTGACCTTGCTGGCGAAGTACTCGGTGTCGTAGGCGTCGTTGACGATCTTCAGCTCATCACGCAGCCATTGCACAGTGGAGCCACCGTTGAATACCGCGCCTTCCAGGGCGTAGGCGACTTCGCCGCGCGGGCCGCAGGCGATGGTGGTGAGCATGCCGTGCTGGGAGGTCACGGCCTTGTCGCCGGTGTTCATCAGCAGGAAGCAACCGGTGCCGTAGGTGTTCTTGGCCTGGCCGGGCTCTACGCACATCTGGCCGAACAGGGCGGCCTGCTGGTCGCCGGCGATACCGGCGATGGCGATGCCGCTCTTGGTGCGGCCGTATTCTTCGGACGAAGACTTCACCTCCGGCAGCATTTCGCGGGGGATATCCAGCACCTCCAGCATCTTCGCATCCCATTGCAGGGTATGGATGTTGAAGAGCATGGTGCGCGAAGCGTTGGTGTAGTCGGTGACGTGCACCTTGCCGCCGGAGAATTTCCAGATCAGCCAGGTATCGACGGTGCCGAACAGCAGTTCACCGCGGCGAGCGCGTTCGCGGCTGCCTTCGACGTTGTCCAGGATCCACTTGAGCTTGGTGCCGGAGAAGTACGGGTCGGTGACCAGCCCGGTGGTTTCACGGATGTAGTCGGCATGGCCGTCGCGCTTGAGCTGCTCGCAGATCTCGGTGCTGCGCCGGCACTGCCAGACGATGGCGTTGTAGATGGGCGCGCCGGTGTTCTTGTCCCACACCACCGTGGTTTCACGCTGGTTGGTGATGCCGATGGCGGCAACCTGGTCGTGGTGCAGGCCGGCCTTGGCCAGGGCCTGGACCATCACCGCGCTCTGGGTGGCGAAGATGTCCATGGGGTCATGCTCGACCCAGCCCGGCTGCGGGTAATGCTGGGTGAACTCGCTCTGCGACGAGCAGACAACGTTTGCGTCGCGGTCGAAAATGATGGCGCGTGAGCTCGTGGTGCCCTGGTCCAGGGCGATGATGTAGTTCTTGTTCTGCGTATCGGTCATGACAGTGGCCTTCAGAAAAAGTGGAAAACGGGAGTACGGCTCAAGGGGACGGCGCTGGTCTAGGACGCCTGGACCTTGCTCCCGGTGTTGTCGGTGGCCGCTTCGTTGGCGGGTGCGGCGGCGGGCAAGTGCCGGGCGAGCAGGCCACGGTAGATTGCCGCGCCGAGGCAGGCACCCAGGATCGGGGCGAAGATCGGCACCAGGAAGTACGGAATGTCACGCCCACCGGTAAAGGCTATTTCGCCCCAGCCGGCGAAGAATGTCATCAGTTTGGGGCCGAAATCCCGCGCCGGGTTCATGGCGAAACCGGTCAGCGGGCCCATGGAGCTGCCGATCACGGCGATCAGCAGGCCGATCAGCAGCGGTGCCAGTGGGCCGCGAGGCAGGCCATTCTGGTCGTCGCCCAAGGCCATGATCACACCCATCAGGATCGCGGTGATCACCATTTCCACCAGAAACGCCTGGGCGGTGGACAGTGACGGGTGCGGGTAGGTGGAGAACACCGAGGCCAGTTCCAGGCTTTCCTGGCTGCCGCGGATCATGTGGTGGGCTTGTTCGTAATCGAAGAACAGGTTGCTGTACAGCGTGTACACCAGGGCGGCCCCGCAGAAGGCGCCGGCGACCTGGGCGATGATGTAGAACGGCAATTTGCGTTTTTCGAAGCCGGCGAACACGCACAGGGCGATGCTCACGGCCGGGCTCAGGTGCGCGCCGGACACCCCGGCAGTCAGGTAGATCGCCATGCTGACGCCCACCCCCCAGATGATGCTGATTTCCCACAGCCCGAAACTGGCTCCCGCGACCTTGAGCGCCGCCACACAGCCGGTGCCGAAGAAGATCAGGAGGGCGGTTCCGAGAAACTCGGCCATGCACTGGCCGGACAACGCAGGTTGTTGCTGAGCGGTCGTCATCGTTGACACCTTTTTTGTTGTTGTACGGCGCCTTCAGGCGCTCGATTGGGCACCCGGCCGTAATACCCCATTCCGGCCGAATGTGTTGCGTTCGCGAACGGGTCTAGGGTTCGCGATATTCAGAAACGAAAAAATATAGACAAGAAATGATTATGTCAAAGGTCGAAAGTGAAAGGTATGGGTCGGGGTGGGGGGCACAGGTATAATTGGCCCGAAACAGATGTAGGAGCGGGCGCAAGCTCGCGAACGCGCCGTGCGCACGGCGCTCGATCCTGAGAACGCTGAAGATCCCAAGCCTTATCCCTCGAATCCAAGGAAGCCCCCATGACCCCCGCCCTGGACCTCCTCAAGAAAGCCCGTGCCGAACACCACGTACACAGCTACGAACATGACCCCAAGGCCGCGTCCTATGGTCTGGAAGCCGCGGAAAAACTGGGCCTGAACCCCGAGCAGGTGTTCAAGACCCTGCTGGCCAGCAGCGAGAAAGGTGAGTTGCTGGTGGCCGTGGTCCCGGTGGCAGGCACCCTGGACCTCAAGAGCCTGGCCCATGCTGCAGGCGTGAAGAAATGCGAGATGGCCGACCCGGCCGCTGCGCAGCGGGCCACCGGTTATCTGCTGGGGGGCATCAGCCCGTTAGGTCAGAAAAAGCGCCTGCGTACGTTCATCGACCAAACAGCGCAACCGCTGACGACGATATTCGTCAGCGCCGGCCGACGGGGCCTGGAGGTGGAGCTGGCACCAGCGCTGCTGGCCGAGCACACCCGCGCCACCTTCGCTGACATCGGCCGGCCCTGACCGGTCAGGCCGCGAACAGCACCACGTGTTCAGCGGCCACGCGAATGCCGATGGTCTCCCCCGGCTGGGCGTCGAGACGGCTGGGCAGCAGCGCTTCCAGTGGGCAGCCGCTGTCCAGTTGCAGGCGATACAGGGTGTTCGCGCCCTGGAAGGACTTGCCCGTGACCCGCGCTTTGAGCGGCCCCTCGGGGGCATGAACGATGCTGTCCGGGCGCAACAGCACTTTCACCGCGCTACCGTGGGCCCCAGGGTGGGCCGTGGCGCTGTGCAACTCACCCAGTTCGGTCTGCACCGAATGGGCCGTGTTCAGCGTCCCCGGCAGGAAATAGCCTTGGCCGATGAAGCCGGCCACGAACGGGGTCTGCGGGTGATGATAAAGGTTGTAGGGGGTATCCCATTGCTCCAGCCGACCTCGCTGGAATACCCCGACCTTGTCGCTGACCGAAAAGGCTTCTTCCTGGTCGTGGGTGACCAGCATCGCGCTGGTGCCGCGGTGCTTGAGGATGTCACGCACCTCCTGGCTCAAACGTCGGCGCAGCTCCACGTCCAGGTTGGAGAAGGGCTCGTCGAGCAGCAGCAGTCGGGGTTGGGGGGCCAGGGCGCGGGCCAGCGCGACGCGTTGCTGCTGGCCGCCTGACAGCTCATGGGGGAAGCGGTTGTCCAAACCCGGCAGGTTGACCAGTTCGAGCATTTCAGCCACCACGGCCGCCTGGCGTGGGTGCTGGCCAATGCCGAAGGCGACATTGCCCGCCACCGTCAGATGCGGGAACAGCGCGTAGTCCTGGAAGACCATGCCAATGCGGCGTTTTTCCGGTGCCAGGGTGTAGCCGCTGCGAGAAATGACTTCGCCCCCTAATACGACTTGCCCCTCGTGCACTGGCTCGAAGCCGGCGATGGCGCGCAGGGTGGTGGTCTTGCCACACCCCGAGGCGCCCAGCAGGCAGCCGATTTCGCCGGCCTGCAGGCCCAAGTCCAGGTCCTGGACCACGGCCTGGCCCTGGTAACCGCAGGCCAGTTTGTCGAGGGCCAGCAGCGGTTGCGGGCTCATGCCGGGCGGTAAGCCGGGGCCACCAGGAATTCCAGCAATGCTTTTTGCGCATGCAGGCGGTTTTCGGCCTGGTCCCAGGCCACGGCGCGAGCGTCGTCCAGCAGGTCCAGGCTGATCTCTTCGCCGCGATGCGCAGGCAGGCAGTGCATGAACAGCACGTCGGCGGCGGCCAGGTCGAGCAGCTCACGGGTGACCTGGTAAGGCGCGAAGGTCTGCAGGCGGCGAGCGGTTTCGTCTTCCTGGCCCATGGAGGTCCAGACATCGGTGCTCACCAGGTGGGCGCCGGCCACGGCTTCCTTCGGGTCGCGCACCACTTTCACACGGTCGCCAGCCTGGGCCAGGAACTGCGGGTTGGGCTCGAAGCCTTCGGGGCAGGCCACGCGCAGCTGGAAGTCGAACTGAATGGCCGCTTCGATGTAGCTGTTGCACATGTTGTTGCCGTCGCCGACCCAGGCCACGGTCTTGCCCTGGATGCTGCCGCGGTGTTCCAGGAAGGTTTGCATGTCGGCCAGCAACTGGCAGGGGTGCAGGTCGTCCGACAGGCCGTTGATCACCGGCACGCGCGAATTGGCGGCGAATTCGGTCAGGGTGCTGTGGGCATAGGTACGAATCATCACCGCGTCGAGCATGCTCGACATGACGATGGCGCAATCGCCGATCGGCTCGCCACGGCCCAGTTGGGTGTCGCGCGGGGACAGGAAGATGGCCTGGCCGCCGAGCTGGATCATGCCCGCTTCGAAGGACAGCCGGGTACGAGTCGACGATTTCTCGAAGATCATGCCCAGTACCCGGTTCTTCAGGGGCTCGAACAGCACGCCGCGGTTACGCAGGTCCTTGAGCTCGGTGCCTCGACGGATGACGCTGAGAAGCTCTTCGGGCGTGCAATCCATCAGGGAGAGAAAGTGCCTTGCGCTCATCATTGACTACCTTTTTGCAACATACCGCAGCACCCATGCTTTTAGCGTTCGAAAAAACGGATGAGGCCTGCGGCGAAAGCCGCACGCGGCGACGAATTTAGGGGAAGGCGCGATCTTATAATTAAATGTCGCGTATTACCAACATGTGTTTCATATTCCGATCATGGGGAGTGTTTCAGCGCATGTCCCGAGCCAGCCCCTCGAGTGAAGAGCTCGCCACGTTTTACACTGCTGTCACGGGGCTTGGCAATCGAGCCAGGAATTGTCTAGCGTTAACCCTGTCTCACAGGTTGCAAAGCAGTTGGCTGGCGATGCGCTCATTCCGTACACTGCGGGCCTTGGGTACTAGACTGTATCTCGACAGATACGCGGAGAGGGTGAATGGATTCCAAAGAACAACAGTTGCTCGAGCTGCTGGGCCTTACGGCGCGCACGCTTACCCACCTGACGGCGTCGATGACGTCGATGTCGTTCGAGTTGCTGCGCAGTGATGACGAAGTGGCCGCCGCAGCCGGGCGCCGCATGATCGACCGCATGGCCACCATCAGCGCAGGGCTGGACGAGCACTGGAAACTGATCGGCGAGCTGACCGGCGTACCCATTGGCCAGGAAGAAGTAGAGACCGTGGTGGAAATACAATTGCAGGCACCGCCCGCTGGGCTTACCCACGACTGAGGATCATCGGCTGCCCTGATGGCGGCCGATTCAAGGCGCCAAGGCTGCTGGTGCAGGCGGTACGATCGTTCCATAGTCAGGTTCCGCTGCCCGGACGAGACAGGCCATGATCAAGACCTTGCACCACCGCGCGTGTCACCTCTGCGAGGCCATTTGCGGCCTCGCTATCGAGACCCAGGCCGACGAGGCGGGGCACCCGACCATTACCTCGATCAAGGGCGACCCCCTGGACACCTTCAGTCGCGGCCACATCTGCCCCAAGGCCGTGGCCCTGCAGGATATCCAGAACGACCCGGACCGTCTGCGCCAGCCCATGCGTCGCGTGGGCAACGACTGGCAGGCGATCGGCTGGCAAGAAGCCTTTGACGAGGTGGCACGGCGCCTGTGGGCCATTCAGCAGCGCCACGGCCAGAATGCCGTGGCCATCTATCAAGGCAACCCCAGTGTGCACAACTACGGCTTGATGACCCACGGTAATTACTTCCTGGGCCTGCTCAAGACCCGTAATCGCTTTTCGGCGACGTCGGTGGACCAGTTGCCCCACCACCTTTCAAGCTACCTGATGTATGGCCATGGCTTGCTGCTGCCCATCCCCGACATCGACCACACCGACTTCATGCTGATACTGGGCGGCAACCCCTTGGCCTCCAATGGCAGCATCATGACCGTGCCAGATGTGGAAAAACGCCTGAAAGCCATTCAGGCGCGGGGTGGCAAGTTTGTGGTGGTGGACCCGCGCCGCAGCGAAACCGCGGCCATGGCCGACCAGCACCTGTTCATACGCCCGGGCGGCGACGCGGCCTTGCTCCTGGGAATGCTCAACACCCTGTTCGAAGAAGGACTGGGGCGCGACAGCGGGCTGCCGGTGGCCGGGCTGGCCGAGGTACGCGACGCTGTCGCAGGGTTCAGTGCCGAGGCCATGAGCCCCCGCTGTGGCGTACCGGCCCAGGTCATTCGCCAATTGGCCCGGGACTTCGCCGCGGCCGACAAGGCGGTGTGCTATGGCCGCATGGGCGTGTCCACCCAAGCGTTTGGCACCCTGTGCCACTGGCTGGTGCAGTTGATCAACCTGGTCACCGGCAACCTTGACCGGGTCGGTGGGGCGCTGTGCACGACCCCAGCGGTAGACCTGGTGGCCAGTACCGCCGGCGGTCACTTCAATGCGTGGCAAAGCCGGGTGTCCGGGTTGCCGGAATACGGTGGCGAGTTACCCGTGTCGGCCCTGGCCGAGGAAATGCTGGTAGAAGGCGACGGTCAGGTGCGGGCGCTGATTACCGTGGCAGGCAACCCGGTGCTGTCCACCCCCAATGGCCGACAGCTGGAGCAGGCCCTCGACGGGCTGGAATTCATGCTCAGCATCGACCTGTACATCAACGAAACCACGCGCTATGCCGACCTGATTTTGCCGTCGACTTCGGCGCTGGAAAACGACCACTACGACACCACTTTCAACCTGTTCGCGGTGCGCAATGTCAGCCGCTTCAACCGCGCCATCCTGCCGCGGCCCGAGGGCGCGCTGCACGATTGGGAGATCTTCGTCGGCCTGGCCCGGGCGTTCGCCGCCGTGGCTGGCAAGGAATTGAAGCCGACCCTGCCGCCTGCGCAAATGATCGAGCGTGGCCTGCGCGCCGGGCCCTGGGGGGAGGGCAGCGCGGTGGGGTTGTCGCTGGCGAAGCTCGCTGCGCACCCCCATGGTATCGACCTGGGCCCGTTGCAGCCCAACCTGGCCGCACGGCTCAAGACCCCTGGCCAGTGCATTCAGGCCGCGCCACCGTTGCTGATGGCCGACCTGCAACGGTTTGCCGGGCAGGCGCCACCGGCCCCCGATGAGCTGGTGATGGTGGGGCGCCGGCATGTACGCAGCAACAATTCGTGGATGCACAACTATCACCGCCTGGTGAAGGGCAAGCCCCGCCACCAGTTGCTGATGCACCCCGATGACCTGGCCAGCCGTGGCCTGCTGGACGGCCAGCAAGTCAGAGTGACGTCGCGGGTTGGCAGTATCGAGGTGCAAGTGCTGGGCAGCAGCGACATGATGCCGGGGGTGGTGAGCCTGCCTCACGGTTTCGGCCACGGGCGCCGCGGGGTGCACCTGGCCATCGCCCAGGCTCAGGCGGGGGCCAGCGCCAACGACCTCACGGACGAGCGGTTGCTGGATCGGCTGTCGGGCAATGCGGCGCTCAACGGCGTCCCGGTGCGCGTCGTCGCGGCCTGAGCCGGTTGCGCACGCGGCGCGCGCCGCGACAGAGGCCGAGCGCAGCGCTCGGGTTTCCGTTACAATGCGTCACCGTGTCGACCTATGAGTCGGAAAGCTAAGCCGAGGTGCTCCATGGATATCATCGAAACGATTAAAGAGCAGATTGCCAACAACACCATTCTGCTTTACATGAAAGGTTCGCCGAACGCCCCGCAGTGCGGCTTCTCGTCGAAGGCGTCGCAATGCGTGATGCAGTGCGGCGAGAAATTCGCGTATGTGGATATCCTGCAGAACCCGGAAATCCGCGCCAACCTGCCGAAATACGCCAACTGGCCGACCTTCCCGCAGCTGTGGGTGGCCGGTGAGCTGGTCGGCGGCAGCGATATCGTGGCTGAAATGTTCGCCAACGGTGAGCTGCAGACGCTGATCAAGGCGGCTGCCGAGAAGGCCAAGGCCGGCGAGAACGCCTGATTGCCCTGAGGCTTGAAAAAAAGCCCCGCTGTCGTGAGACAGCGGGGCTTTTTGTTGGACGCGCGGGGGCTGGCATGCCAGCGCCCTTGCGCGGTCAGCTGCCTTTCACGGTACGGCCGTCAACCGTGCCATCCTGCAGCATGATGTTGTATTCCTTGCCGTCAGTTTCTACCTGTTGCAGGCGAACCAGCAGGTAGTCCCAGTCCTTGGCGAACCACAGCACGGTGGTGCGCTTGTTCTGCGTGGGGTCACGCACGCGCTCTACCTTGATGGCCTCGACCTGGCCGGCCTTGGTATCGACTTTCTCGGTACCCAGCACGCGGAAGTCGTAGGTGTCGACGTCGTCGCCGTCCACCACCTGGTAGCTCATGCTCTTCTTGCCGGCGGCCACATCACGCTGCAGCACCAGCTGGTAGGTCGACTTGTCGACCATGCCGCGGTTCAGCGCGACCTTGACCGCATCGCCACGGTCGGTGCCGGTGACCACTTTCTGCGACCAGTCGAAATCCAGGTCGGTTTTCTTCGGCTTGCCGAGGCCACCACGTTCGAAGTGGTAGGTCTTGGGCAGCAAGGTGTCCTTGTCGACGGTGAGGGTGCTTTCCTCGGTGAGGCTGGCAATCATCATCGACGCCTTGAAGCTCAGGGTCCAGGTGTCATTGGCACCCTTTTCCAGGCTGCGCGAAGCGGTGCCGCTCATGGGCAACTGTTTCCAGTCGGCGGTGTAGCTGGCGGTGAAAGGCTTGAGTTCGGCGGCGTGGACCGGCAAAGCCAGCAACGCAGCGCAGAACAGCAGGGCACGACGCATAAAATCTCCTAGGGTCGAATCAAGTGACCGCTGGCCCCGAGGGCCTGACCGTCCAATAATGCACCGCTGGCGCCCAGACGCAAGCGGCCTTCGGCGAACCAGCGCACGGCCAACGGGTAGATCTGGTGCTCCTGGGCATGAACCCGGTGCGCCAGGGTCGCCGGCGTATCGTCCAACTGTATCGGGATTACTGCCTGTACGACCAGTGGTCCGCCATCGAGTTCCTCGGTGACGAAATGCACGCTGCAGCCGTGCTCGGTGTCACCGGCCTCGATGGCGCGCTGGTGGGTGTGCAGGCCTTTGTACCGGGGCAGCAGGGAAGGATGGATATTCAGCAGGCGCCCCTGGTAGTGGCGCACGAAGTCGCCGCTGAGGATGCGCATGAAGCCGGCCAGCACCACCAGGTCGGGGGTGTAGCCATCGATCAATTCGACCAGCGCGGCGTCGAAGGCTTCGCGGCCTTCGAACGCCTTGTGGTCCAGCACGGCGGTAGGGATACCGGCGTGGCGGGCGCGTTCCAGGCCGTAGGCATCGGCGCGGTTGGAGATCACCGCGCAGATGCGCGCCGGGTTTGCCCCGGCGGCCTGGTTCACGCTATCGATCAGGGCCTGCAGGTTGCTGCCGGTGCCGGACAACAGCACCACTACGTTACAGCGTGCGGGCGTCTGGTCGTGCATCAATGTGCCTTGAGGTTCTTCAGCTCGACCTGGGCGGCGCCTTCGGCGGCCACGCCGATCTGCCCGATGACCCATGGCTGTTCGCCCGCGTCACGCAGGGTCTTCAGGGCTACGTCGACGTGTTCCTGGGCCACGCAGATGACCATGCCAACGCCGCAGTTCAGCACGCGGTGCATTTCGTGCTCGTCCACGTTGCCTTTTTCCTGCAGCCAGTCGAAGACCGCCGGGCGCTGCCAGCTGGCCACGTCGACCACCGCCTGGGCGCCTTTTGGCAGCACGCGCGGGATGTTGTCCAGCAGGCCGCCACCGGTGATGTGGGCCATGGCCTTGACGGCGCCGGTGTCCTTGATCAGCTTGAGCAGCGGCTTGACGTAGATGCGGGTCGGGGCCATCAGCAGGTCGGTCAGTGGCTGGCCGTCGAGCTGGGTGTTTTCGATGTCGGCGCCGGACACTTCGATGATCTTGCGGATCAGCGAGTAGCCATTGGAGTGCGGGCCGGACGATGGCAAGGCCAGCAGGGCGTCGCCCGCGGCCACCTTGGAACCGTCGATGATTTCGGCTTTCTCCACCACGCCTACGCAGAAGCCGGCCAGGTCGTAGTCTTCGCCCTCGTACATGCCTGGCATTTCAGCGGTTTCACCGCCTACCAGCGAGCAGCCCGACAGTTCGCAACCGGCGCCGATGCCGGTGACCACCTGGGCGGCGGTGTCGACGTTGAGCTTGCCGGTGGCGTAGTAGTCCAGGAAGAACAGCGGCTCGGCGCCGCAGACCACCAGGTCGTTCACGCACATGGCCACCAGGTCGATGCCGATGCTGTCGTGCTTGTTCAGGTTCAGCGCCAGGCGCAGCTTGGTGCCCACGCCGTCGGTACCCGACACCAGGACAGGCTGCTTGTAGCCGGCCGGGATTTCACAGAGGGCGCCAAAACCGCCCAGGCCGCCCATGACTTCAGGACGCGCAGTACGCTTGGCGACGCTCTTGATGCGTTCGACCAATGCTTCACCGGCGTCGATGTCTACACCGGCGTCCTTGTAGCTCAGGGAGGGTTGCTTGCTCATGATCCAGGCCTTTAGAGGGAGGGATTCGAAAAATCGACCAGGCGCGATGGGCTGCCCGGAAACACCGTTGCCGGGTATTTCCAATCGGCCAACCGTCGTTGGTCTGCGAAGGCGCGCGATTTTATCAGGCTTGCCCTTGTGCGGCCATCCTCAGGCCGACGGGCAGGGCCAAAATTAATGCAGCAACCGCGCGTGCACGCCCGACAGGCTATAGTAGGCCCATTACGAAAACTTCAATGGGCGGCGTGAATGTTTTGGCCGAAACTGTGGTCACAAGCCTCAGTCCGCTTATTGTTCGTCGGGAATCCTTCATGCGTTTGTCTCATTACCTGTTAGTCGGCTGCCTGTCGGCCGTTGCGTTGGCCGCTCATGCCGAAACCATCAACAACCTGTACCAGGTTCGCGAGACCGTGAGCGGGCAGACGCCAGAAGAGCGCGACGCCGCCACCCAGCGCGCGCTGGACACCCTAGTGCTGCGCCTGACCGGCGACCCCAAGGCCCCGAGCGCCGGTGGCCTGGCCGCCGTGCGCAAGGACCCGCAGCAGATCATCAGCCAATACGGCTTCGAAGCCGGCCCGCCGGAAAACCTGCGGGTAGACTTCGATCCGGCCAGCACTGACAAGATGCTGCGCCAGGCTGGCCTGTCCAGCTGGGGCAACAACCGCCCGGCGTTGCTGGCCTGGTGGCTGAACGAAGGCACCGAGGGCGCCAACCTGGTCGGCGACGGGCAGCCTAGCGCCGAGCCGGTGCGCCGCGCCGCCCAGCATCGTGGCCTGCCCGTTCGCCTGCCGTTGGCCGACCTGGGCGAACAGGCCCTCGGCACCGCCAAGACCCTGGATGGCACCGACCCTACCGCACTGCGCACCGC
Organism: Pseudomonas eucalypticola; assembly: GCF_013374995.1. NCBI lineage: Bacteria > Pseudomonadati > Pseudomonadota > Gammaproteobacteria > Pseudomonadales > Pseudomonadaceae > Pseudomonas > Pseudomonas eucalypticola. The sequence goes on from NZ_CP056030.1 coordinate 1,485,931, forward strand.
CTCCGAGCGCTACGGCGCCGATGGCCTGCTGGCCGTGCATGCCAAGCAGGATGGCGGCAAATGGACCGCCCAATGGCACCTGTACCTGGGCGACCGTCCCGAGCAGGGCAAGGTCGAGGGCGCCGACCAGGCCGCCGTGGCCGATGCCGTGCTGCTGGCCGTCAGCGAGCGCCTGGCGCCACGCTATGTGGTCAAGTCCACCGGCGCCACTGGCGACATGACGCTGCAGGTCGAAGGCATGACCCTGGAGCATTACGCCGCTCTCGGCCGACTGCTGGAGCCTTTCGGTGGCCAGCTGAAATCCGTCGATGGCGACAAGGTGATCTACAAGGTGTCTGGCAGCAGCGACCAGCTGCGCGCGCAATTGGCCCTGGGCAAACTCAGCGAATTGCCACCCGAGGCAGCCCCGGTCGTCGCGACCCAGCCCGTCGTGCCTGGCGCCGCGCCGGCGGCACCGCAGCCTCAACCCTCCAGTGGCCTGCGTTTCCGCTGGTAGGGCTGAAGGTAGCTTCAGGTTTCACGCTGCAAGCGGCCTGTAAAGGCTGAAAGCCGGATACAGCGCTTGCAGCGGCCCCCTCTATATATAGGTGTTTCGATGACTGACATGCGTCGCTGGGTCTGGGCGGGGGCTTTGCTCCTGCTCTGTCTGTTCGTGTATTTCCTGCACCCCATCCTTTCGCCCTTCCTGGTGGCGATGGTGCTGGCCTACATGGCCGACCCCCTGGTGGACCGCCTGGAAAAGCTGGGGCTGTCGCGCACCTGGGGTGTGATCGTGGTGTTCGCGCTGTTCACCCTGGTGTTCATGATCGCCTTGCTGGTCCTGGTGCCGTTGCTGGCCAAGCAATTCGTGCGCCTTTATGAACTGGCCCCGCAAGTGCTGGACTGGTTGCAGCACGTGGCCATGCCCTGGGTGCAGGCCAAGCTCGGCCTGGCGGATGGCTTCTGGAAGTTCGACAAGATCAAGGCCGCCATCAGCGAGCACATGGGGCAAACCACCGACATCGTCAGCATGGTACTGAGCCAGGCCACGGCGTCGAGCCTGGCGCTGATCGGTTGGCTGACCAACCTGGCGTTGATCCCGGTGGTGGGGTTCTACCTGCTGCGCGACTGGGACATCATGATGGCCAAGATCCGCAGCCTGCTGCCGCGCCACCGTGAGGGCAAGATCGTCGCCCTGGCCGGGGAGTGCCATGAAGTCCTGGGTGCGTTCGTGCGCGGGCAGTTGTTGGTGATGTTGGCGCTGGGCATCATCTATGCCGCCGGCCTGATGCTGGTGGGCGTGGAACTGGGCCTGTTGATCGGCCTGATGGCCGGGTTGGCCGCCATCGTCCCGTACATGGGGTTCATCACTGGCATCAGTGCAGCGATGATCACCGGATTGTTCCAGTTCGGCGCCGACCCCTATCCGTTGATGGGCATCGCCGCGGTGTTCCTGGTGGGCCAGATGCTGGAAGGCATGGTGCTGACGCCCTTGCTGGTCGGCGACAAGATCGGCATGCACCCGGTGGCGGTCATTTTCGCCATTCTCGCCGGGGGCGAGCTGTTCGGCTTCGCCGGCGTGCTGCTGGCCTTGCCGGTGGCGGCGGTGATCATGGTGCTGTTGCGTCATGCCCATGATCTATATAAGGAATCGGATATCTACGGTGGCCAGGAAGACCCCGACCTGTAAACCCGAGGATCAGCTGCCGGGTGCAAAAATGATCGCAAACCTTTGATTTTGCTTGTGGTCTGTTGCATTGTGCGCCCGGCGTCACGGGTATAAACTTTGCTAACTTCACACAGAGGCCCCTTGCGGTTCGCCAGAACCGTCAGCCAGCATGAAACCGATTCAGCTGCCCCTAGGTGTGCGTCTGCGTGATGACGCTACCTTCGTCAATTACTATCCAGGCGCCAATGCCGCTGCACTCGGCTACGTCGAGCGCCTGTGCGAAGCCGACGCTGGCTGGACCGAAAGCCTGATCTACCTGTGGGGCAAGCAGGGCGTGGGCCGTACCCATTTGCTGCAGGCGGCCTGCCTGCGCTTCGAGCAGATGGGCGAGCCGGCGGTGTACCTGCCGCTGGCGCAGTTGCTCGACCGCGGGGTGGAAATCCTCGACTACCTGGAGCAGTACGAGCTGGTGTGCCTGGACGACCTGCAAGTCATCGCCGGCAAGCCGGAGTGGGAAGAGGCCATGTTCCACCTGTTCAACCGCTTGCGCGACAGCGGCCGGCGCCTGCTGATCGCAGCCTCGCACTCGCCTCGCGAACTGGCGGTGAAGCTCCCGGACCTGAAATCGCGCCTGACCATGGCGCTGATCTTCCAGATGCGCCCCTTGTCCGACGAAGACAAGCTGCGTGCCTTGCAACTGCGCGCCTCGCGCCGTGGCCTGCACCTCACCGATGAAGTCGGGCACTTCATCCTGACCCGGGGCACCCGCAGCATGAGCGCGTTGTTCGACCTGCTGGAGCGCCTGGACCAGGCCTCGCTGCAGGCCCAGCGCAAGCTGACCATTCCCTTCCTCAAGGAAACCCTGGGTTGGTAGACCCGCGGCTGCTGGCACGCGCCGGCGCCGCCCTGCGTGATGCCGAACGCATTCTGGTCATTACCGGAGCGGGGTTGTCGGCCGACTCGGGGCTGCCAACGTACCGAGGGCTGGGTGGCCTCTACAACGGCGTGACCGCCGAAGGCTTGCCCATAGAGAAAGCATTGTCCGGGCCCATGCTGGAGCATGACCCGGCGTTGTGCTGGAAATACCTGGCGCAACTGGGGCGTGCCTGCCTGAGCGCCAAACCCAACGCCGCCCACGAGGCTATCGCGCAATTGCAGCAGGCCAAGCCTGAGTGCTGGCTTTTGACCCAAAATATCGATGGATATCACCGCCAGGCCGGAAGTCCCGACGAACGGCTAATAGAAATTCACGGCCAATTGGCGCCACTCTTCTGTCGCTCGTGTGGCGCTGTAAGCGACGATTTGTCCCAAGTGCTGGGTGAACCCCTTCCTCCACGCTGCAAAGGCTGTAATGGCGTTTTACGGCCACCGGTGGTGTTGTTCGAGGAAATGCTGCCCCAAGGGGCGATTGAGGCACTGTATCGGCAGATGGGGAAGGGTTTCGACGCAGTACTGGTAATCGGCACCACGGCCAGCTTCCCCTATATCCATGCCCCCATCGTTGAAACCCGCGCCGCTGGCGGGTTTGCCATTGAGATCAACCCGTTGCGAGGCGGGCTTTCTGCCAGCATGGACGTGTTTTTTGAGAGCAGGGCGTTAGAAGTCATGCCGAAACTGCTGAGTCACATTTTTTTCGATTGAATTTGCAAATGGAATTGATAGAAGGCATAGTCGCGTCTTCTTAACTATCACAGACACGGTCGTGCCCATGCTAAAGCGCTTCGCACCCCTCGTGCCCCTCGCACTCGTGACCCTGCTTTTTGGCTGCGCGGCGCAAACGCCGGTATCGCAGCAACAGGCTCTCAACCCGGTGACTCCCCAGTCCCAGGCTCAAGCGAAAGCTGTAACCCTCAATTTCCACGAAGAAGAGCTGGACACCGAAAAGGAACTGGCTGACTTCTCCGAAAACAGCAAGCCCTACCAGATGCCGATGCTGGCCGACAGCATCCTGGAGCGTGGCAAGTCGCTGATCGGTACTCGCTACCGCACCGGCGGTTCCACTGAATCGGGCTTCGACTGCAGCGGTTTCATCGGTTACCTGTTCCGCGAAGAGGCCGGCATGACCCTGCCGCGTTCCACGCGTGACATGATCAACGTGAAAGCCCCGCTGGTAGCGCGCAACAACCTCAAGCCTGGTGACTTGCTGTTCTTCAGCACTCGCGGCCGTGGCCGTGTGAGCCATGCCGGTATCTACTTGGGCGACGACCAGTTCATTCATTCCAGCAGCCACCGTAGCGGTGGGGTGCGCATCGACAGCCTCGATGACGCTTACTGGAGCAAGACCTTTATAGAAGCCAAGCGTGCCTTGGCCATGGCGCCGACCACGACTATCTCGCGCAAGTAAGCAGTCTGGGCGGTATTCGCGGCGGCGACCCACTGAAAAGTGCGTCGCCGTTGCGCGTTTTCGGGTTTACAAACTAGTCTTCAACGGCAGTTGAATCAGGATGGTTCTGTTTATGTCGCTTACGGCCCGTTTCGCGCCATTATTAATTGCAGGCCTGCTCAGTGCCTGTGCTGGCCACAAGCCGCCGCCCGCACCTGCGCCGGTGTATGCGCCTTTTGTGGCTGCCCCTCAACAACCGTTGTCGCCCGAGGCCGATGACGTGCTGATGCGGGCCATTGGCCTGGTCGGCACGCCTTATCGCTGGGGCGGCAATACCCCGGATTCGGGCTTTGACTGTAGCGGCCTGATCGCTTACGTCTATCGGGATGCAGCCGGTATCAGCCTGCCGCGCTCGACCCGCGAGATGATCACCATGCGCGCACCGGATGTCAGCAAGGATGCCTTGCAGTCCGGTGACCTGGTGTTCTTCGCTACCGAGGGTGGCTCCCATGTGAGCCATGCGGGTATCTATGTAGGGGAAGGGCGCTTCGTCCATGCGCCGGCCACCGGTGGCACGGTGAAGCTGGATTACCTCAACAAGCCCTACTGGCAGCGCGCGTACCTGAATGCCAAGCGGGTATTGCAGCCTTCAAGCCTGGCGCACAACCCTTAGGCCCGGCGTGCGATTATCCCGGCAGCCCCTGGCGAACCAGCGCCTGCCGGGACATCGACCTTGAGGGTTCGAGGGGCTACTTCGCCGCCGTCACCCGCCACACCTTGTTGCCTACATCGTCGGCCACCAGCACACCGCCCTTGTGGTCCTCGGTGATGCCCACCGGGCGGCCCATGGCTTCCTCCTTGTCGTTCAGGAACCCGGTCAGCACATCCACCGGCGGCCCGCTAGGCCTGCCGTCGGCGAACGGCACGAAGATCACCTTGTAGCCACTGTGTGGCTTGCGGTTCCAGGAACCGTGCTGGCTTACATAGGCGCCGTGGTTGAACGGGGCCGACAAGCCACCGCTGGTACTGGCGAAGGCAAACCCGATGGAGGCGGTGTGTGGGCCCACGGCGTAGTCCGGGGCAATGGCTTTCGCCACCAGGCCCGGATTCTGCGGGCTGACTCGGCTGTCCACGTGCTGGCCGTAGTAGCTGAACGGCCAGCCATAGAACCCACCGTCCTTCACCGAGGTGATGTAGTCGGGCACCAGGTCGCTGCCGATCTCGTCGCGTTCGTTCACCGATGTCCACAACTGCCCGGTCTGGGGTTCGAAGCCCATGCCATTGGGGTTGCGCAGGCCGGAGGCGTAAATGCGGTGTTCACCGGTGGCGCGGTCCACTTCCCAGATCGCGGCGCGGCCTTCTTCCTTGTCCAGGCCGTTCTCGCCCACGTTGCTGTTGGAGCCCACGGTCACGTACAGCTTGTTGCCGGAGGGGCTGGCGATGACGTTCTTGGTCCAGTGGTGGTTGAGCGTGCCACCGGGCAGGTCGGTGACCTTGGTGCCCGGCCCGCTGATGCTGGTGGCCCCGGTGTCGTAGTGGAAACGCAGCAGGGCATCGGTGTCGGCGACGTACAGGTCGCTACCCACCAGCGTCATGCCGAACGGCGAGTTGAGGTTGGCGATGAACACCGTGCGGGTCTCCGCCACGCCGTCGCCGTCCTTGTCGCGCAGCAAGGTGATGCGGTTGGCGCTAGGCACCCCGGCCCCGGCCTTGCCCATGACCTTGTTCATCACCCAACCCTTGATGCCCTTGCTGTCGTCGGGCTTGGGTGGCGCATTGGTCTCGGCCACCAGCACATCGCCATTGGGCAGCACGTAGAGCCAGCGCGGGTGGTCCAGGCCCTCGGCGAAGGCCGCCACCTGGGTGCCGCGGGCAGGCTGGGGTTTTTCGTTGGCCGGCCAGCCGATGGCGTCGGCGATGTTTACCGTGGGGATCAGGGTCTTGTTGGGTTCCGGCAAGCGCGGGTGCGGGCCGGTACCGTCCGAAACCTTGAGCGTGGAGGACTCGCCACAGGCCAGCAGGGCGCTGGAGGCGAAGATGAGCAGGGCCAGGCGGGTCTTGTGCATTGTCGTTGTCTCGCTGGGGCGCGTCGGTGTTTACAGTAGAGACCCCTGACGGCGCCGAGGTTCCGGGGCATTGGTCCAGACCCGACCGCTCGTTGGCCTGTGTTGGATGCACTTGGGCAGCTTTAATTGACGCTCCACCCCCAACCCTCTAACCTTCGCGACGTGTTTCAGGTGCCCGGCGGCCAAGCGGCTGGCAGGGTGAAACAGGGAAGCCGGTGGGGCGCCTTCTGGCGCGTGAACCCGGCGCTGCCCCCGCAACGGTAAATGAGTCAAGGCCACGCACGGCGCCACTGAACCCCGGCGGTTCGGGAAGGCGCGTGGCCGGGGTGTCCACGCCCCCGCTCATGAGCCCGGAGACCGGCCTGCAACCCTTCTCGGCAAAGCTGCGGCTTTGCCAGTCCATTTTGTTCTGTCGCGCGGGTGAGAGCGGCATTGACGAGTCTCGCTGCGCCCGGCCGGGCCGCGGCTTTTCGTCGATGCTGCCTGCGCGCAGGTGTAGCGGAGAGCTGCCATGAGTGAATCCCTGGAACGTGAAGAGCGCCATCTGGCGCGCATGCTGCGCAAGAAGGCCGTCATCGACGAGCGTATTGCCAATGCCCCCAATGAGTGCGGTTTGCTGCTGGTATTGGGCGGTAATGGCAAGGGCAAGAGCAGTTCGGCTTTCGGCATGCTCGCCCGCGCCATGGGCCACGGCATGGAGTGTGGCGTGGTGCAGTTCATCAAGGGCCGCAATGCCACTGGCGAGGAACTGTTCTTCCGCCGTTTCCCCGAGCAGGTGCGCTACCACGTGATGGGCGAGGGCTTCACCTGGGAAACCCAGGACCGCCAGCGTGACATCGCCGCAGCCGAAGCCGCCTGGGCCGTTTCGCGCCAGTTGCTGCGCGACGAGTCCATCGGCCTGGTGATCCTCGACGAACTGAACATCGCCCTCAAGCACGGCTACCTGGACCTGGAACAGGTATTGGCCGACCTGCAGGCGCGCCCGCCCATGCAGCACGTGGTGGTGACCGGCCGCGGTGCCAAGGAGGAGCTGGTGGAATTGGCCGATACCGTGACCGAGATGGGCATGGTCAAACACGCTTTCCAGGCCGGCATCCGTGCCCAGAAAGGCATCGAACTATGACCCAGCCGCGTCATTGCCCGGCGGTACTGATCGCCGCGCCGGCGTCGGGCCAGGGCAAGACCACCGTCACCGCCGCCCTGGCACGCCTGCACCGCAACCAGGGCCGCAAGGTGCGGGTATTCAAGTGCGGGCCGGATTTCCTCGACCCCATGATCCTGGAGCGCGCCAGCGGCGCCCCGGTGTACCAGCTCGACCTGTGGATGGTGGGGGCCGACGAGAGCCGTCGGCTGTTGTGGGAGGCGGCGGCCGAGGCCGATCTGATCCTGATCGAAGGGGTGATGGGGCTGTTCGATGGCACCCCGTCCAGCGCCGACCTGGCGCGCCATTTCGGCGTGCCGGTGTTGGGCGTGATCGACGGCACCGCCATGGCCCAGACCTTCGGCGCCCTGGCCCTGGGCCTGGCACGCTACCAGCCCGACCTGCCATTCGCCGGGGTGTTGGCCAACCGCGTCGGCACCCTGCGCCACGCGCAGTTGCTCGAAGGCAGCCTGACCGAAGGCCTGCGCTGGTACGGCGCCTTGTCGCGGGAAACCGGTATCGAACTGCCCAGCCGCCACCTGGGCTTGGTGCAAGCCAGCGAGCTTAACGACCTGGACCTGCGCCTGGACGCTGCCGCCGCGGCCCTGGCCGATAGCTGCGAGGTGGCGCTGCCGCCACCGGTGGCCTTCGCCGCGCCGACCCCGGTGCCTTGCGAGCCGCTGCTGGCGGGTGTGCGCATTGCCGTGGCCCGTGACGAAGCCTTTGCCTTCACCTACGGCGCCAGCCTGGACCTGCTGCAGGCCATGGGCGCACAGTTGAGTTTCTTCTCGCCCCTTCACGATGGGCGCTTGCCCGCGTGTGACAGCCTCTACCTGCCGGGTGGCTACCCGGAACTGCACCACCCGACACTGGCGGCCAATACCTCGATGCTGAGCGATATCCGTGAGCACCACGCCGCGGGCAAACCGCTGCTGGCCGAATGTGGCGGCATGCTGTACCTGCTCGACGCCCTCACCGATGTCGACGGCGTGCGTGCCGACCTGCTCGGCCTGCTGCCCGGCGAAGCGGTGATGCAAAAGCGCCTGGCGGCCCTGGCCCTGCAAGCGGTGGAACTGCCGGAGGGCATCCTGCGTGGCCACACTTACCACCATTCGCTGACCCGCACCGAACTGGCGCCCATCGCCCGTGGCCTGAGCCCGAACGGCGGTCGTGGCGCCGAAGCGGTCTACCGCCTGGGGCGCCTGACGGCTTCCTACGTGCACTTCTATTTTCCTTCGAACCCGGCGGCCATCGCTGCCCTGTTCCGCCCCACAGGGGCCATGCCTGCCTGATGAATGACAACGCCTACACCCCCGCCGAGCGCGCGGCGGTCTACCGAGCCATCGGTGAACGCCGCGACATGCGCCATTTCGCCGGCGGTACCATTGCCCCCGAACTGCTGACCCGCCTGCTGCACGCGGCACACCAGGCCCCCAGTGTCGGCCTGATGCAGCCCTGGCGCTTTATCCGTATCAGCCAGCGTGAGCTGCGCGGCCAGATCCAGGACGTGGTGGAGGCCGAGCGGCTGCGCACCGCCGAGGCATTGGGCGAACGCTCCGATGAGTTCATGAAGCTCAAGGTCGAAGGGATCAACGACTGCGCCGAAGTGCTGGTGGCGGCGTTGATGGACGGCCGCGAGCGGCACATCTTCGGCCGCCGCACGCTGCCGGAGATGGACCTGGCGTCGTTGTCCTGCGCCATCCAGAACCTGTGGCTGGCGGCCCGTGCCGAGGGGCTCGGCATGGGCTGGGTGTCGCTGTTCGACCCACAGGCACTGGCCGCGCTGCTGGGCCTGCCCGCAGGCGCCAAGCCCATGGCGGTGCTGTGCCTGGGGCCGGTCACCGAGTTCTACCCGTCGCCCATGCTGGTGATGGAAGGCTGGGCCGAGGAAAAACCCCTGAGCGAGATGCTCTACGAAAACCATTGGGGAGTGAAACCATGAGTGTGGCCCTGATCACCGTCGCCGGCGTGGCGCTGGACGCCTTGCTCGGCGAACCCAAGCGCCGCCACCCGCTGGTGGCGTTCGGGCGCCTGGCCGACCGCCTGGAGCGCCGTTTCAACAGCGGTGGCCGCGGCTGGCGCAGCCATGGTGTGACGGCCTGGTTCCTGGCGGTCATCCCGCTGACCCTGGCGGCGACGCTGCTGTCCTGGCTGCCTTATATTGGCACCCTGGTGGAAATACTCGCGCTGTACTGCGCTTTGGGCCTGCGCAGCCTGGGTGAACACGTCGAGCCGGTGGCCCAGGCCCTGCGCAGCGACGACCTGGCCACCGCACGTACCCGTGTCGGCTACCTGGTCAGCCGCCAGACCCGTGAACTGGACGCCACCGCGGTGGCCCGCGCCGCCACCGAGTCGGTTCTGGAAAACGGCAGCGACGCGGTGTTCGCCGCGCTGTTCTGGTTCGCCGTGGCCGGCGCGCCGGGGGTGGTGCTGTACCGCCTGAGCAACACCCTGGACGCCATGTGGGGCTACCGCAACGAGCGCTTCGAGCGTTTTGGCTGGGCAGCGGCGCGCATCGACGACGTCCTCAACTATGTGCCTGCACGGTTGGTGGCCCTGACCTATGCCTTGCTGGGCAAGACCCGCCTGGCCCTGCGCTGCTGGCGGCAGCAAGCGCCGAAGTGGGACAGCCCCAACGCTGGCCCGGTCATGGCCGCCGGCGCCGGTGCCCTGGGCGTCGAGTTGGGCGGCCCGGCCATTTACCACGGCGAACTGCATGAGCGCGCGACCCTGGGCGAAGGTCCGGCCGCCGATGCTTCGTCCATCGACCGTGGCTGGCAACTGGTGCAGCGCGGCGTGTGGCTGTGGCTGCTGATTCTGTGTGTCGGGGGGCAATTCTATGCTTGAGCATGGCGGCGGGCTGCGCAAGGCAGCACTGCACTACGGTATTCCCGAGCCCCAGTGGCTGGACCTGTCCACGGGCCTGGCGCCGTGGCCCTGGGCGATCCCGGTGATTCCCGAGCGTGCCTGGGCGCGCCTGCCGGAAACCGACGACGGCCTGGAAGCGGCTGCCTGTGCCTATTACGGCGTGAACCAGGTGCTGCCGGTACCGGGCTCCCAGTGTGCCATCCAGTTGCTGCCCCGCCTGCGCCGTGGCGGCAAGATCGGCGTGCTGTCGCCGTGCTATGCCGAACACGCCGAGGCCTGGCGCCGTGCCGGCCACTTGGTGCGCGAAGTCAGCGAGAGCGAAGTGGACTTCTTCCTCGACAGCCTCGATGTACTGGTGGTGGTCAACCCCAACAACCCCACCGGCCGCCTGTTGCCGGCCGAGCGCCTGCTGGACTGGCATGCACGCCTGGCCCAGCGCGGAGGCTGGCTGGTGGTGGACGAAGCCTTCGTCGACGTCACGCCCGAGGCCAGCCTGGCGGCCCATGTGGAGCGCCCCGGGCTGATCGTGTTGCGCTCTTTCGGCAAATTCTTCGGCCTGGCCGGGGTGCGCCTGGGCTTCGTCCTGGCCCAGGCCAGGTTCCTGCAACTGCTGGGCGAGCAGGTGGGGCCCTGGGCGGTCAGTGGTCCCACGCGCATCCTTGGCCAGGCTTGCCTGAGCGATACCGCCGGGCACCAGCAGCGCATCGAGCGCAGCCGCCTGGCCGGCGTGCGCCTGGCCAACCTGCTGGGGCGCCATGACCTGGCGCCCCACGGTGGTTGCGCGCTGTTCCAGTGGCTGGTCACCGACAAGGCCGAGATACTCAAGGACTTCCTGGCCCTGCGTGGCATCCTGGTTCGTCTCTTCGTGGCCACTAGCAGCGTGCGTTTAGGCCTGCCGGCCGAGGAAGCCGACTGGGTGCGGCTGGAACAAGGCCTGCGGGCATTCAACGAGGCGTATTCATGACAACCCTGATGGTGCAGGGCACCACCTCCGACGCCGGCAAGAGCACCCTGGTGACGGCCCTGTGCCGCTGGCTGACCCGCCAGGGCGTGGCCGTGGTGCCATTCAAACCGCAGAACATGGCGCTCAACAGTGCCGTGACCGCCGATGGTGGCGAGATCGGCCGCGCCCAGGCCGTGCAGGCCCAGGCGTCCTACCTGCCACCGCATACCGACATGAACCCGGTGCTGCTCAAGCCCAACAGCGACACCGGCGCCCAGGTGATCATCCATGGCCGCGCGGTCACTACCATGAACGCCGTGGCGTACCACGACTACAAGGCCATCGCCATGCAGGCGGTGCTGGCTTCCCACCAGCGCCTGGCCGGGCAATACGACGTGGTCATGGTGGAAGGCGCCGGTTCGCCGGCCGAGATCAACCTGCGGGCGGGCGACATTGCCAACATGGGCTTCGCCGAGAAGGTCGACTGCCCGGTGCTGCTGATCGCCGACATCAACCGCGGCGGGGTATTCGCCCATCTGGTCGGTACCCTGGAGTTGCTGTCGCCCAGCGAACAGGCGCGGGTGCAGGGCTTCATCATCAACCGGTTCCGCGGTGACCTGGCGTTGCTGCAACCCGGCCTGGACTGGCTGGAGGCGCGCACCGGCAAGCCGGTGATCGGCGTGCTGCCCTACGTGCTCGACCTGCACCTGGAGGCCGAGGACGGCCTGGACCGCCGCCAGGCCGACAAGGCCGCCCAGGTGCTGAAAGTGATCGTGCCGGTGCTGCCGCGCATCAGCAACCACACCGATTTCGACCCGTTGCGCCTGCACCCCCAGGTCGACCTGCAGTTCATCGGCCCTGGCGACAATATTCCACCGGCAGACCTGATCATCCTGCCCGGCTCCAAGAGCGTGCGCAGTGACCTGGCTTACCTGCGCGCCCAGGGCTGGGACGGCGCCATCGCTCGCCACCTGCGCTACGGCGGCAAGCTGCTGGGCATTTGCGGTGGCCTGCAGATGCTCGGCCAGCAGGTGCATGACCCGCTTGGCCTGGAAGGCGCGGCCGGGTCCAGCGCTGGGCTCGGCTTGCTGGAGTTTGAAACCACGCTGGAAAGCGAGAAGCAACTGCGCAACGTGCGCGGGCGCCTGAGCCTGGAAGATGCCGACGTGGCAGGCTATGAAATTCATGCCGGGGTCACCCGCGGCCCGGCCCTGGGCCAGCCACTGGTGCACCTGGAGGATGGCCGCAGCGACGGTGCCATCAGTGACGACGGCCAGGTGATGGGCACCTACCTGCACGGCCTGTTCGAATACCCGGCCTCCAGCAGCGCACTGCTGCGCTGGGCCGGTCTTGAGAATGTGCAGGACGTGGACTACCACGCCCTGCGCGAAGTGGACATCGAGCGCCTGGCCGACCTGGTGGAAAACCACCTGGACACCCAGCGCCTGCGCGCCTTGTGCGGCCTGCAAGCGAGTACAGCCTCATGCTGCAACTGATTCTCGGCGGCGCCCGCTCGGGCAAGAGCCGCCTGGCCGAACAACGGGCTGCCGACAGCGGCCTGGCGGTGACCTACATCGCCACCAGCCAACTATTGGACGGGGAAATGAATGCCCGGGTGCAACTGCACCGCGAGCGCCGCCCGGCCCATTGGGCGCTGGTGGAGGAACCCCTGGAATTGGCGCGGGTGCTGCGCGAGCACGCTAGCCCCGAGCGCTGCCTGTTGGTGGATTGCCTGACCCTGTGGCTGACCAACTTGCTGATGGCTGAAGACCCCCAGCGCCTGGCCGCCGAGCGCGAAGCGCTGCTGCAGTGCCTGGCCGGCCTGCCCGGTGAAATCATCTTTGTCAGCAACGAGACCGGCCTGGGCGTCGTGCCCCTGGGCGAATTGACCCGTCGTTATGTCGACGAGGCCGGCTGGTTGCACCAGGCCCTGGCCGAACGCTGCCAGCGTGTGACGCTGACCGTGGCCGGGCTGCCCCTTACCTTGAAAGGAACCGACGCATGAGCAATGCCTGGTGGCTGCAACCTTGCCAGCCCATCGATACCCTGACGCTGAAACAGGCCCGGGAGCGTCAGCGCCAGCTGACCAAGCCAGCCGGTTCCCTGGGCCCGCTGGAAGACGTGGCCGTGCAACTGGCGGGCCTGCAGCAGCGCCTGAAGCCGGCGCTGGACAAGGTCTGGATCAGTATCTTCGCCGGTGACCACGGCATTGTCGCCGAAGGGGTGTCGCCATACCCACAGGAAGTCACCTGGCAAATGCTGCTCAACTTCGTCAACGGCGGCGCAGCCATCAGCGTCCTCGCCCGCCAGTTGAACGCGCAGCTTGAAGTGGTCGACCTGGGCACCGCCTCCTCGGTGGACAACCTGCCTGGCGTGCGTCATGAACGCGTGGGCCCCGGCACCCGCAACTTCGCCGTGGAGCCGGCCATGACCCGCGAGCAGGGCGAACAGGCGCTGCAAGTCGGCCGTGACAGCGTGCAGCGCGCCCTGGCCGCAGGCACCGAGCTGTTCATCGGTGGCGAAATGGGCATTGGCAACACCAGCTCGGCGGCCGCCTTGGCCTGCGCCTTGCTCGGCTGCCCCATCACCGACCTGGCCGGCCCGGGGACTGGCCTGGATGCCGCAGGCGTCAGCCACAAGGCCCAGGTTATCCAGCGCGCGCTGGACACCCATGCCGGTCTGCCCAGCGCGCCGCTGGAGCGCCTGTTCTGCTTCGGCGGTTTCGAGGTGGTGGCCTTGGTGGGCGCCTACCTGGCATGCGCCCAGGCTGGCATCGCCGTGCTGGTGGACGGATACATCTGCACCGTCGCGGCGCTGGTGGCCGTGCGCCTGAACCCTTCGTGCCGGCCGTGGCTGCTGTTCGGCCACCGGGGCGCCGAGCCGGGCCACCGTCACGTGCTCGCCGCCCTGGACGCCCAGCCGTTGCTGGACCTGGGCCTGCGCCTGGGCGAGGCCAGCGGCGCCGCCCTGGCCGTGCCGTTGCTGCGCCTGGCCTGCGACCTGCACGGGCAGATGGCGACCTTCGCCGAAGCCGCGGTGGCGGACCGCAGCGAATGAGCCTGACGCTGGACCTGCTGCGCCATGGCGAAACCGAGCTGGGCGGCGGCCTGCGCGGCAGCCTCGACGACGCCCTGACCGCCCGCGGCTGGCAGCAGATGCAGGATGCCGTGGCCGCGCGCGGGCCGTGGGACCGCATCATCAGTTCGCCGCTGCAGCGCTGCCGGCTGTTTGCCGAAGCGCTGGCGGCCAGCCGGCAACTGCCCCTGACCCTGGAACCCGGTCTGCAGGAACTGCACTTCGGTGACTGGGAAGGGCGCAGCGCCGCCGAGCTGATGCAGACCGACGAGCGCGGCCTGGGCTTGTTCTGGTCCAATCCCTACGGTTTCACACCGCCCAACGGTGAACCCGTGCTGGATTTCAGTACGCGGGTGCTGGGTGCGGTAGCGCGGCTGCATCAGGCCTGGCCCGGCCAGCGCCTGCTGGTGGTGAGCCACGGCGGCGTCATGCGCCTGCTGCTGGCCCGCGCCCGGGGCCTGCCGCGGGAACAACTGCTGTCGGTGGAGGCGGGCAATGGCAGCCTGTTTACCCTGACGCGCCTGGCCGATGGCCAACTGCACGAAGGGGCCTGATGCATGTTGCCATTCTGGATCGCCCTGCAGTTCCTCAGCAGCCTGCCGGTACGCCTGGCAGGCATGCCGCCGCCCCAGGCCATGGGCCGCTCGCTGCTGTGCTACCCACTGGTCGGCCTGCTGTTCGGGGGGCTGTTGTGGGCGCTGAACCTGGTGCTGGCCGGAACGCCAGCGTTGCTGCATGGGGCTTTGTTGTTGGCCGCGTGGGTGCTGCTCAGTGGTGGCCTGCACCTGGACGGCCTGGCCGATAGCGCTGATGCGTGGTTGGGAGGCTTCGGTGATCGTGCCCGGACGTTGGAGATCATGAAGGATCCGCGCAGCGGCCCGATCGCCGTGGTGACGCTGGTGCTGGTGTTGTTGCTCAAATTCTGCGCCCTGCTGGCGGTGGTCGACAGTGGCCATACCCAGGTGTTGTTGATCGCGCCGCTGCTGGGGCGGGCGTCGCTTTTGGGCCTTTTTCTCACTACCCCTTACGTGCGCGCGGGCGGCTTGGGCCAGGCGTTGGCCGATCACTTGCCGCGGGCCGCTGGGTGGGGCGTGCTGTGGGTGAGTGTTGCCGCCTGCTTGCTGTTGGCGGGTTTCAAGGGCTTGGCCATGGCCGCGGTGGCGGTGCTGATCGGTGCCGGGTTGCGCCGGCAGATGTGTCGGCGCCTGGGGGGCACGACCGGTGACACCGCCGGGGCGCTGCTGGAACTGCTGGAAATGGCTGTTCTGGTCAGCTGGGCTCTGTAGGGCTGGGTGCCCTACTGGACAGTACGATTGCCGCGAAGATCAATACGCCGCCGGCCAGCATGCGCGCCGTTGGCGTTTCGCTGAAGAACACCCAGGCAAAGGCAATGCCGTAGACCGGTTCCAGGGCGAACACCACCGCCGCGGTGCGCGCCTTGATCACCGCCAGGCTGGCGACGAAGAGGCTGTGGGCCAGGCCGGTGCAGAATACCCCCAGCAGGCCGATCCATAGCCAGTCCATGGCGCCCAAGGTGGCCAATTGCGGTACGGCCAGGGGCGCCAGACACACCGCCACCACCGCGTTCTGGCACAACGCCGCCTGAACCGGCGGAACACGGTTGCCACTGGCGCGGTTCACCAGCGACAGCACCGCGAATGTCAGCCCTGAGAGCATGGCCCACAACAGCCCAGTGGTGGCCTGGCTGGCGAGATCGAACGCGGGCGTCACCAGGATCAGGCCGACGCTGACCAGCAGCACCAGCATGACCTCCCTGAGGTGGATACGCTCACGAAACACCAGGCCTTCCAGCAGCACGGTGAATGCCGGGAAGCTGGCGAAACCCAGGGTCGCCACCGCCACCCCAGCGACCTTCACGGCGATAAAGAATGTCACCCAGTGGCCAGTCAACAGCACTCCGGCCGCCAGCAGCCGCCCCCGGTCACCGCGTCCCAGTGGTTGCCAGCCCTGCCGCGCTAGCCGGGCGAACGTCGCCAGGGCCAATACTGCGAAGGCCGCTCGGCCCATCACGATGACCACGGCGCTGGCGTTGGCCAGCTTGCCGAATACGCCGGCCAGGCCGAAGAACAACGCGCCGATATGCAGGGCGCCAAGGGCAGTACGGGGCGTCATGGGCATCCTTGCTGTGGTTGAGGGGGGGGCGCCTGTTTGGTCGCTCTGGATCGGTTAGATATCGATGGGCTTGTCACGCCATTGTTGCATGCCTGTCATGGTCATTTCACGGCGCAGTCGCAAGCTTGTGCAAACCCCGACGGAGCTTGCCCATGACCAGCGCCCAGTTTCCCAAGTCCAGCGGCAAGCAGCGTGTTCGCACATTGTGGATCTCTGATGTACACCTGGGCACCCGCGACTGCCAGGCCGAGCACCTGTCGCGTTTTCTCAAGGCGTACCACGCCGACCGCATTTACTTGGTGGGCGATATCATCGACGGCTGGAAAATGCGCAGTGGCATGTATTGGCCCCAGGCGCACACCAATGTGATCCGGCGCCTGCTGACCATGGCCAAGCGCGGCACGGAAGTGATCTACGTCACGGGGAATCACGACGAGTTCCTGCGCCGCTATTCGAAACTGATGCTGGGCAATATCCAGTTGGTCGACCAGGCCGAACACCTGACCGCCGATGGTCGCCGGCTGCTGGTCATCCATGGCGACCAGTTCGATGTCATCACCCGTTACCACCGGTGGCTGGCATTCCTGGGGGACTCGGCCTATGAATTCACGCTGACCTTGAACCGCTGGCTCAACCATTGGCGGGCGCGCTATGGCTACGGGTACTGGTCGCTGTCGGCGTACCTCAAGCACAAGGTCAAGACCGCAGTCAGTTTCATCAGCGACTTCGAGCAGGCCATTGCCCACGAGTGCGTGAAGCGTGGTTTCCACGGCGTGGTGTGCGGGCACATCCACCATGCCGAGATCCGTCAGGTGGGCGAGGTGGAGTACCTCAATTGCGGGGACTGGGTAGAGTCCTGCACGGCGCTGATCGAACACTGGGACGGCCAGATCGAACTCTACCGCCTGGCCGAGGCCCAGGCGCGTGCGCAAGCTCAGGCTCAACCCTCCGTGGCGTGAACGCCGTCCGTGGGGCCCACAGCGCGCCCGCGATCAGAACCCCACCTTGCCCACCAGCATGTCCCGGTACATGACGAAGTCCCCGGCCAGGCTGTACAGCGGGTAGCGAAACGTGGCCGGGCGGTTTTTCTCGAAAAAGAAATGCCCGGCCCACGCAAAACCGTAGCCGGCGATGGGGAGGGCAATGAGCAATCCCCAGCTGCCGCTGCCCACGATCCACGCCACCAGGGCAATGACCAGGCTGGTGCCGACGAAATGCAGACGCCGGCAGGTGCTATTACTGTGCTCGGCAAGGTAGTAGGGATAGAAATCACTGAAACGATCGAACTGCTGGATAGTGTTCACGACGACGGCCTCGTCTGACGATCAATGGGGCTACGTGGGACCTTATTTAAGTCTAGAGTGAACGACAAGGCGAGCCACTGACTATTGGCGCCACTTTTGTATCTTTTGACACAATCGCCGTGGCGCGGAAATGGGGCAGGCATGAGTGAAAGGACCACATCGGCCAGTTGGGCCATGGGTATCGTCAAGGCGCTGGAGCTTGAAGGGCTGGATTGCCCGGCGCTGTTCCGCCAGTTGGGGCTGGATTTCTCCGCCTTGGACGACCCTGACGCACGCTTCACCCAGGACTCCATGACCCGGTTATGGACCCTGGCGGTAGAGATCTCCGGCAACCCTGCCATTGGCCTGAACATGGCGCGGGTCGTGCGGCCCGCCTCGTTCCATGTCGTCGGCTACGCGCTGATGTCCAGCCGCACCCTGGCCGAAGGGTTCGCCCGCCTGGTGCGCTACCAGCGCATCATCGCTGAGAGCGCCGATGTCTCCTTCAAAATGCTGCCAGAAGGCTATGGGCTGATTCTCACTGTCCACGGTGACCACCTGGTGCCGACGCGCCAGAGTGCCGAGGCATCGCTGGCCTGTGCGCTATCGTTATGCAGTTGGTTGACGGGGCGCAGCCTGCAGCCGCGCAAGGTCTTGTTCCAGGCCCCTGAACCCGTGGACCTGGAGCCCTATCGGCGAGCCTTTCACGCCCCCATGGCGTTCAGTGCCGCCCATGATGCGTTGATTTTCGAACCGGCCGACATGGAAGTGCCGTTGCCGACCGCCAACGAAGCCATGGCGGCGCTGCATGACCGCTTTGCCGGGGAATACCTGGCGCGGTTCGCCGAGGGGAGGGTGACCCACCAGGCGCGCCAGGTGCTGTGCCGGCTGTTGCCCCAGGGCGAGCCCAAGCGTGAAGCCGTGGCCCAGGTGCTGCACCTGTCCCAGCGCACCCTGCAGCGGCGGTTGCGTGAAGAGGGCACCAGTTTCCAAGCCTTGCTCGACGACACCCGCCGCGAATTGGCCGAGCAGTACATGGCCCAGCCGCAGATGACCCTGCTGGAAGCGGCCTATCTGCTCGGCTTCGCCGACCCCAGCAACTTTTTCCGTGCGTTCCGCCGCTGGTTCGATACCACCCCCGGCGAATACCGTACTCGTATGCTCGGCGTGGAAGCGGCGGTCAGTGACGCCAGAACGCCGGCATGCACAGCACCAGCACCGTGATGATTTCCAGACGGCCCAGCAGCATGCCGCCGGACAATATCCACTTGGCCGCCGAGGGCAGGCTGGCGAAGTTGCCGGACGGGCCGATGGTTTCCCCCAGGCCTGGCCCGACACCCGACACGGTACTGGCCGCGCCGGTGAGCGCGGTCATCCAGTCCAGGCCCAGCAGCGACAGCGCCAGGGCGATGCCGCTGATGGTGATGGCGAAGAAGAACGAAAACGTCAGGATCGAGCGCACGATGTCCTCGTCCAGCCGGTGGCCGTTGTACTTCTGGCGGATGACCGCGCGCGGGTGAATCAACTGGTTGAGGTTGGCCTTGAGCAGGATATAGGCCACCTGGAAGCGGAAGATCTTCACCCCGCCGGCCGTGGAGCCAGAGCAACCGCCGATGAACCCCAGGTAAAAGAACAGCATCAAGGCGAAATTGCCCCACAGGCTGTAGTCGCCCAGGGCAAAGCCGGTGGTAGTGACCACCGAGGTCACGTTCAGGGCCACGTGGCGCAGGGCTTCCCACCAGGGCAATTGGGTCGTCCACCAGTACCAGGTGGTCATCACCAGCCAGGTCACCAGCAACAGACCGAGAAAACCCTGCACCTGTTCGTCCTTGAGCAACGCCCGGCGGTTGCCGCGCAGGGTGGCGACGTACAGGGTGAACGGCAGGCTGCCCAGGATCATCACCACCACCGCCACCCAGTGCACCGCGGGTTGCGACCACTTGGCCAGGGACTGGTCCGAGGTCGAGAAACCCCCCGTGGAAATCGCCGACATGGCGTGGTTGATGGCGTCGAACAGGCTCATGCCCGCGGCCCAGAAGGCCAGGCTACCCAGGGCGGTGATGCCGATGTACACCAGCACGATGGACTTGGCCACCATGTGCGAGCGCGGCATGACCTTTTCCGAGCGGTCGGAAGACTCGGTCTGGAACAGGCGCATGCCGCCCACGCGCAACAGCGGCAGGATGGCCACCGCCATGCCGATGAAGCCGATGCCGCCCAGCCAGTGCAGCAGCGAGCGCCACATCAGGATGCCGGGGCTCATGGTGTCCAGGCCGCTGAGCACCGTGGAACCTGTGGCGGTGATGCCGGACATGCTTTCGAAGAAGGCATCGGTGTAGCTGATGTGCTCGGTGAGCACGAAGGGCAGGGCGGCGAACACGCACACCACCAACCAGCTGCTGACGGTCAGCAGGTACATGTCCCGCGGCCGCAGGTGTACATGCTCGGGGCGGCCGGGAACAATCAGCGCCAGGCCGGCGACAAAGGTGATCAGGCTGGACCACAGGAACGCTGGCAGGTCGCCGGTGTGCTGGAAGATCAACAGCGTCGCCATGGGCACGGCCATGCTGATGGCCAGCGTGATCAGGAAGATGCCGATGATGAAACCAATGATACGCAGGGTCGGCAACGCCATGGAGTCCGCTCGGGGCTTGAAAATGAAGGGCGCCATTCTACCTGTGGGTCCGGGCATGTAAACCCGACAGGGGTTTGCTCGTTGTGTCTAGAATAGCGTGACTCAACTGTTCAGGGAGGTGGCCCATGGAGGCCCTCGACGTATTGCTCAACCGTGTATCCGTGCCACGCCTGGTAGAACCGGCGCCTACGGCGCAGCAGCGTGAAGTGTTGTTCCAGGCCGCCCTGCGCGCGCCAGACCATGGTCAGTTGCGGCCCTGGCGGTTCCTGACGGTGGAAGGTGCGGCCCGTGAACAGCTGGGCGAGATCCTGGCCGAGGCGGCGCGATTGAAGGGTGATGCCAGCGAAGCGGCACTGGAAAAAGCCCGCGGCATGCCGCTGCGTGCGCCGCTGGTGGTTGTGGTGGTCGCGCGTTTGCAGGACCACTTCAAGGTGCCGAAGAGCGAACAACTGCTGGCTGCCGGTTGCGCGGCGCAGAACATTCTGCTGGCCGCCTACGCTCAGGGGATCGGCGCAGTGTGGCGCACTGGCGAGCTGGCCTATGCGCCGCATGTGGCCAAGGGCCTGGGGCTGGCGCAGGGCGAGGAAGTCATTGCCTTCCTGTACCTGGGTACCCCGCTGAACCCGCCGCGCGAAGCGCCCAAGGTCAGCACTGCCGACTACGTCAGCGCCTGGTCGGTTTGATCCCGCGCTTTACGTAACGCCCCGCGCAACGGTGGGCCCAGCCTTCACCCGCCAGGCACATCGTGTGTGCGGCCGACGCGGCCAGGTCCGCTGCTACAAGGCGCCGCGGTGCTTCAAGCCTGGGTCACCGGCGTCAATGGCAGGTCAAGGATGGCCAGGAAGCCACCTTCCGGGTGGTTGGCCAGGGTCAGGGTGCCGCCATGGCGCTCCACCGCGCGGCGGGCGATGGCCAGGCCCAGGCCATGGCCGGGCGCGGTCTGGCCGGGCGCGCGGTAGAACGGTTCGCCCAGTTGGGCCAGGTGCTCGTCACCCACGCCGGGGCCATGGTCGCGCACGCTGATTTGCACCCGCTCGTTTTTCAACTGGGCGCCCAGTTCGATGGGCTGGCCTTCAGGATTGAAGCGCAAGGCGTTGCGCACCAGATTGTCCACGGCCCGCTCGATCATGGTCGGCCAGCCGGTCAGGGTCAGACCCTGCTCACACTTAATCTTGATCTGCTGCTCGGCGGCGCTGAGGCGAGCATCGTTGCGCACGCTCTTGAGCACCGTGGCCAGCTCCACCGGTTCGGCCGTCGCATGCTCGGCGTCGAGGCGGGCCAAGGTGAGAATTTCGCTGATCAGCGCCTCAAGCCGGTCGCATTCGCGGGTCAGGCGTGGCCACAGGCGCTCCCGTTGTTCTGGTTCGGCGCGCTCGGCCAACGCCAAGGCAATGCGCAGGCGCGCCAGGGGCGAGCGCAATTCATGGGACACGTCCCGCAGCAACTGGCGCTGGCTGCCGATCAGGCTCTGCAAACGCGCGCCCATGCGGTTGAAGTCGTTGGCCAGCACGCCAAATTCGTCACGGCGGTCGGCCAGCCGCGCCAGGCTGTTCTGCTGGTAGGTGGTCTGTCCCAGGTCATGCACCGCGCCGCGCAGGCGGCTCAGGGGGCGGGTGATGGAGAGGGTGACCAACAGGCTGAACAGGGTCAGTACCACCAGGGCGATACCCAGCGCGCTCAGCGGCCATACCAGGCTTTCGCGCCGCCAGGCATCCAGTTCGGGATGGGCGATGCGGTAGATCAGCAGGTAGGTGTCACCGGTCTTGGGGCTGGTGTACTCGGCCGTCAGGCGCCGCCAGGGCAGCGGGCGATCATCATTGCCATCGTTCTGCCGGGCCTCGAAGGCCGCCGCGCGGCGCGGGAAGGTGCCCGGCACCACGGCCTCGCCTGCCTCGTTGAGCACCTGGACATCGATGTGGTAACGCCACTTGCGCTGTTCGAGCAGCTGCTGGGCCGCGTCCTGGCCGTCCTTCTCATAGGTGGTGACCCAGGTCTCGGCCAGGTTTTTCAGGCCAGGGTGGCGGCTCAGGATCCAGGTGTCCTGATTCAGGATATGGCCGAGCAGAATCGACAGGCCGGCGACGAGGGTGATGGCCAGCCAGAAACTTGCCAGGATGCGCCAGAACAATGATCGCAAGGGAGTACCTCAAATGCAGAAGCCCGACACGCGTGAACGTGTCGGGCGGGGGTCAACGATGAGCGAAGCTTACTGGGCTTTCTGACCCTTTTGCGCTTTCCATTCCTGGAATTCCTTCCATTCGGCGCGGCGCTCGTCCTGCTTCTTCTTCATTTCGTCGAACTGCTTCTGCTGGGTCGGGTTCAGCACGGCGCGGATATCGGCGCGCGCTTTGTCATGCTTGGCCTGGATCTCGTCCTTCATCGCCTTCTGGTCGGCGGCTGGCAGTTTTTCCAGGTAGCGATGCAGCACTTCACGGTCGATGTTGCGTTCCTGGCCCATCAGTTGGCCGATCTTCTCGCGCTGCTCCGGAGTGAGGTCCAGTTTGGCGAAGCCATCACGTGGGCCGCGCTCGTGGTGCATGCCTGGGCCGCCGAAGTCAGGGCCGGGGCCGAAGCCAGGGCCGCCAGGGCCACCTTCGGGCGCCGCCATGGCAACGGTGGGCAGGGCGGTGGCGAACATCAGAGCCATCAGGGTCTTGCGCATGGTGAATCTCCTTGTCTCGTTGCCGGTGTTAACCGGATGAGCTCAGTTTAAGGAGATCAAGGTCAGGTGCAGTCAGGGGAGCGTAAAGCTTGAGTAAAGAGAGGCAGCTGCCTGCTGAACGCTCCGAGCCATGGGCCGGCCTACTCCGCATAGTAGTAGCCACGGCTACGCAGGGCGACGATGCGCGGGCGGCCGTCGGCATGGGGGCCGATTTTCTTGCGCAGGTTGCTGACGTGCATGTCAAGGCTGCGGTCATACAGGGTCAGCTTGCGGCCCAGGGCGATTTGCGCCAGTTCCTGTTTGTCCAGCGGTTCGCCCGGCTGGCGCAGCAGCGCTTCGAGCAGGCGGCTTTCGGACACGGTCAGGGTGATGTCATGCTCGTCGATGGTCACCACGCCACGCGCCTGGCTGAAGCACAGGTCGCCCAGTTCCAGCTGCCCGCTGGTGGCGGTCGGGTGGCTGCGGCGCAGCACGGCACGCAGCCGCGCTGTCAGCTCGCGCGGGTCGCAGGGCTTGGCCAGGTAGTCATCGGCGCCCAGCTCCAGGCCCAGGATCCGGTCCAGGGGTTCGCCGCGGGCCGAGAGCATCAGCACCGGCAGGTCGGCGTGCTCGTTGCGCAGTTGCTTGAGCAGTTCCAGGCCACTGCCGTCGGGCAGCATGACGTCCAGCACCACGGCGGCAGGGGACAGTTCGGCCAGGGCCTTGCGGGCGCTGGCGCCGTCGTGGCAGGCACGCACCACGAACCCTTCCTGGCCCAGCCAGCTGCTCAGGAGCTCGCACAGCTCCACATCATCATCAATCAGTAACAGATCGCTCATGAAACTCTCAATTCAACCATTGCCGGCGCTGTCTACGCCCGCCGCTGATAAAGATACCGCATAGGGCGGCCAACAAGGCTACCCCCGCACCTGTCACAAACCATTGCTGCTGTTCCGTCAGCAGGCGTACGCCGGGCGCGGCCTTGGCCTGGGCCTCCTGCAATTGTAGTTTGAGCCGCTGGTTTTCCTGGCTCAACTCCGCACGCAGGCGTTCACCTTCGTTCAGCCGTTGCTGCCATTCGCTGAGCGGGGCGCTGGTGGTCAGGGGCGAGGGCGCCGGGCCGTCGTCGGCCTGGGCATCACTGGCGCCCAAAAGCAGCACGACCAACAGCGAGAACAGCAGACTCTGGCGCATAGTGACTCCTTATTCTGTCGATTGTTCGGCAGGTTGTCGGCAGCCACGGGCGAATGATGAGGCAATGGGTTGATGCAAAGGGAGAAATTTGCAGTTTGCAGGAGCCGGCGTGCCAGCGGGCTTGTCGAACCGCGCGCCGGCAACCCCCGCCCCTACACGATGCACACCGTTACGGCAGGGTTTGCTTGAACGGCTTGACCAGTACGTCGGCGTACACGCCAGCTTCCACGAAGGGGTCGGCACCGGCCCATTCCTGCGCGGCGGCCAGGGACTCGAACTCGGCGACGATCAGGCTGCCGGAGAAGCCGGCGGCGCCCGGGTCGTTGCTGTCTACCGCCGGGTGCGGGCCGGCCAGGACCAGGCGGCCGTCGTCCTTGAGCTTTTCCAGGCGCGCCAGGTGGGCCGGGCGAACGCTCAGGCGTTTTTCCAGCGAGTCGGGCGTGTCGGTGGCAATGATTGCGTAGAGCATGTCAGTCCTCGGTCTTCGGGGTAGTGGTATCTGCGTCATGCAGGTGGCGAGACAGGTAAATGCCCTGGCCCACCAGGAACAGCAGGGTCATGCCCAGGCTGCCGAACACCTTGAAGTCCACCCAGATGCTCTGGAAGGTGAACGCCACGAACAGGTTGGCGGCACCGCTGAACAGGAAAAACACGATCCAGGCGACGTTCAAGCGCGCCCACACAGTATCGGGCAAGGTCAGGGCGTGGCCCATCAGACGCTTGATCAGCAGGCGGTCACCGATGAAGTGGCTACCGGCGAACGCCAGGGCGAACAGCCAGTTGACCACCGGCGCCTTCCATTTCAGGAACGTCTCGCTATGGAAAGCCAGGGTCAGGCTGCCGAACACCAGGCACGCGGCCAGGGTCAGCCACTGGCTCTTCTCCAGCTTGCGCTGGGTGATGAAGAGAATGCCGTACACAATGATGGAACTGGCGATCAGCACGCCCGTGGCGCTGAAGATGCCGCCCAGGGTGACCTGTTGGCCGGCGACTTCGACGGTGCGCGGGTCCAGCTTGTAGACGATGAAAAACAGGAAAAGCGGGATGAAATCGATGAATTGTTTCACAGTGGCAGCCAGAAGCAGGATGTGACGGCATAATAACAAACATCAAAGACAGCGAAAGCGCCACCTCATGAATGTTGACCTGCACTGCCACAGCACCGCCTCCGACGGCTCACTCTCGCCGACGGACCTGGCTGCGCGCGCCCACGCCAATGGTGTGCGGGTACTGGCCCTGACCGACCACGACACCCTCGAAGGCCTGCCCGAAGCCCGGGAAGCCACGCGGGCGCTGGGCATGCAGTGGGTCAGCGGCGTGGAAATGTCCTGCACCTGGGGCGGCGCCACCATCCACGTGCTGGGCTACGGTTTCCCCCTGGACGCGCCGCCGTTGGTCGCCGCGGTCGAGGCGTTGCACCATGGCCGCTGGCTGCGGGCCGAGGAAATCAGCCGACGACTGGCGCTCAAGGGCATGCCCGGCGCCCTGGAAGGCGCCCGCGCCATCCAGCAGGAGCTGGGTGACAGCGGCAACGCCCCGGCGCGCCCGCATTTCGCCGAGTACCTGGTGCGCCAGAATCACGTGCGTGACCGTGCCGAGGCCTTTCGCAAGTGGCTGGGTGCCGGCAAGCTGGGCGACGTCAAGCAGCACTGGCCGACCCTGGAAGACACCGTCGCCACCCTGCGCGCCGCCGGGGCGTGGGTAAGCCTGGCGCACCCGCTGCAGTACGATTTCACCCGCAGCAAGCGCCGCAAGCTGATTGCCGACTATATTCAAGCCGGGGGCCAGGCCCTGGAGGTGGTCAACGGCATGCAGCCGGCCGAGCAGGTCGGCACCTTGTCGATCCTGGCGCGCGAATTCGGTCTGCTGGCCAGTGCCGGCAGTGATTTCCATGGTCCAGGGGCCTGGTCCGAGATCGGTATCTACCGACCGGTGCCGGAGGATCTGCCACTTCTGTCGGGCCGGTTCAAACATGAGCAGCCACTCGTCGTCTGACCAACAGGTAGAGAACGTGAGTCAATTTTTCCAGATTCATCCGGACAATCCCCAGGCGCGCCTGATCAAGCAGGCCGTGGAGATCATCCGCAAGGGCGGGGTAGTGATCTATCCTACCGATTCGTCCTACGCCATCGGCTGCCAGATCGGTGACAAGGGCGCCATCGAGCGCGTGCGTCGCCTGCGCAAGCTCGACGACAAGCACAATTTCACCCTGATCTGCCGCGACCTGTCGCAGCTGGGGCTGTTCGCCAAGATCGACACCGGCGCGTTCCGCCTGCTCAAGGCGCATGTCCCGGGGCCGTACACCTTCATCCTCAACGCCACCCGCGAGGTGCCGCGCCTGTTGTTGCACGACAAGCGCCGCACCATCGGCCTGCGGGTGCCGGACCACCCCATTTCCCACGCGCTGCTGGAAGAACTGGGCGAGCCGCTGATGAGCGTCAGCCTGATCATGCCCGGCGAGACGCTGCCCATGACCGACCCCTACGAAATGCGCCAGTTGCTGGAGCATCAGGTGGACCTGATCATCGACGGCGGTTTCGGTGGTGTTTCGGCTTCCACGGTGATCAACCTGGCCGAGGGCGAGCCCCAGGTCGTGCGCGTGGGCTGCGGCGACCCGGCGCCTTTCATGGCCGAGGCGTGACCGGCGTGACCGTGGCCGAGCCCACCCCCGAGGTCGAACAACCGCGAGCGCCCGAGCAACTGGCGTTGGTCTACGGGCAGTCCTACACGGAAATGCCGCTGGACCTGTACATTCCACCGGATGCCCTGGAAGTCTTCCTGGAAGCCTTCGAGGGGCCGCTGGACCTGTTGCTGTACCTGATCCGCAAGCAGAACATCGATATCCTCGACATTCCCGTGGCTGAGATTACCCGCCAGTACATGGGCTACGTCGAGCTGATGAAGACCGTGCGCCTGGAGCTGGCCGCCGAATACCTGGTGATGGCGGCCATGCTCGCCGAGATCAAGTCGCGCATGTTGCTGCCGCGTTCGGCCGAGGCCGAACAGGAAGAGGACGACCCGCGCGCCGAACTGATTCGCCGGCTGCAGGAATACGAGCGTTTCAAGGCCGCCGCCGAAGGCCTGGATGGCCTCAAACGCCTGGGCCGCGATATCTACGTGCCGCAACTGGACGCGCCCCAGGCCAAGGTGCGCAAGCTGATGCCCGACGTGGCGCTGGAAGAAGTGTTGATGGCCATGGCCGAGGTGATGCGCCGCGGCGACCTGTTCGAAAGCCACCAGGTCAGCCGAGAGGCGCTGTCTACCCGCGAGCGCATGAGTGAGGTGCTGGAGCGCCTCAAGGGCGGCGGCTTCGTGCCGTTCGTCGAACTGTTCACCGCCGAGGAGGGCAAGCTGGGGGTGGTCGTCACCTTCATGGCCATCCTTGAACTGGTGAAGGAATCCCTGGTGGAGCTGGTGCAGAATGAGCCTTTCGCGGCCATTCATGTGCGGGCCCGCGCCGACTAGCTTTGTGCCCCGCTGCCCTCATGAGTCGATAGATGAACCTGACCGAACCCCGCGACCTGGCCTCGTTGCTCGAAGCCTTCCTGCTCGCCTCGGGCAAGCCCCAGTCCCTGGAGCGCCTGTACGAGCTCTTCGAAGAAGCCGAGCGGCCGGAACCTGCGGTCTTCAAGAAAGCCCTGGAGCTGCTACGCAAGTCCTGCGACAGCCGTTCATTCGAGCTGGTGGAGGTGGCGTCTGGCTACCGTTTGCAGATCCGCGAGAAATTCGCGCCCTGGGTGGGCCGGCTGTGGGAAGAGCGGCCCCAGCGTTACTCGCGCGCCTTGCTGGAAACCCTGGCGTTGATCGCCTACCGCCAGCCCATCACCCGTGGCGAGATCGAAGACGTGCGCGGCGTGGCGGTGAACAGCAACATCACCAAGACCCTGCTGGAGCGCGAGTGGATTCGCGTGGTCGGTTACCGCGAAGTGCCGGGCCGGCCGGCGATGTTCGCCACCACCAAGGCCTTCCTCGACCATTTCAACCTGAAGAACCTGGACAGCCTGCCACCGCTGGCCGAACTGCGCGAGATCGAGCCAGAGCCGGTGGTCGAGGACCTGGACGACGCGCCGGTGCCCGCGCACCTGCAGGCCCTGGCCGACGCCAGCGCTCCGGCGGGCGAGGACGAGGCGCCGAAGGAGGAAACCAGCTTCCATACCCTGCTGGCCGAACTGGACACCATGGAGCAAGGTCTCAAGACAGACTTCGACGATCTGCTCCTCGACACGCCGCTGGACGAGGAAGGGGAGGACGAAGCCCCCGACCGCCACCACGAGTGAGGCCCCATGAGCAGCAAGGATCCGTGTATCGGTGTGTGCAAGTTCGATGACGATGTGTGCGTCGGTTGCGGGCGCAGCAAGCGCGAGATCAAGGGCTGGAAGAAGATGGACAAGGGCGAGCGGCGCCAGGTGCTGGCCGAATCGCACCTGCGCCTGCTGGCACTGGCGGCCACCGGCCGACGGAAAAAGAAGTGACCGGGAAAATATCTACTAGTCTCAGGTGCGCAACGGCGCGCATGGGCGTATGATTCGCGACCCTTCGGGCGACATGAACGCCCCACATCACACACCGGGAGGTGCTAAACGATGACTGAACACGACAAGCCAGAGGTCCAGGAAATGGGCCCCGCCGGCGAAAAACTGCAGAAAGTACTGGCCCGCATCGGCGTGGGTTCGCGCCGCGACGTGGAAGCCTGGATCGGCGAAGGCCGCATCAAGGTCAATGGCGTCAACGCCACCCTCGGCCAGCGCGTCGACCTGCACGACGCCATCAGCGTCGACGGCAAGGTGATCAAGCGCGAAGAAGCCTCGGAAACCGTGCGCCGCGTGATCATCTACAACAAGCCGGATGGCGAGATCTGCACCCGCGACGACCCGGAAGGCCGCCCGACCGTATTCGACCGCCTGCCGCGCCCGCGCGAAGGCCGCTGGATCAACATCGGCCGCCTGGACATCAACACCACCGGGCTGTTGATGTTCACCACCGACGGTGAGCTGGCCAACCGCCTGATGCACCCGTCCTACGAGATGGACCGCGAGTACGCCGTGCGCGTGCGCGGTGAAGTCGACGATGACATGCTGCTGCGCCTCAAGAACGGCGTGATCCTGGAAGACGGCCCGGCGCGTTTCACCGACATCCAGATGGCCCCGGGTGGCGAAGGCTTCAACCATTGGTACCACTGCGTGGTGATGGAAGGCCGCAACCGTGAAGTCCGTCGCCTGTGGGAATCCCAGGGCCTGGTGGTCAGCCGCCTGAAGCGCGTGCGTTTTGGTCCGGTGTTCCTCAACTCCGACCTGCCCATGGGCCGCTGGCGCGAACTGAGCCAGCACGAAGTGGACGTGCTCAGCGCCGAAGTCGGCCTGACCGCGGTGGCCATGCCGGCCATGAACGCCAAGAGCAAGGACAAGATGGAGCGCCTGCAGCGCAAGTCCTCGCGCCCGCTGGGCCGTGGCGAACGCGTGCGCACCCTGCGCCCGGCCCACGACGGTGCCCCGGCCGCCGCCGAGCGTCCGGCCCGTGCCCCGCGCGTGGAAGAAGGCGAGCGTCCGGCGCGCAAGCCTCGTGGCGATGCCCCGGCGCCGCGCCGCGGTGAAGCCCCGGCGCGCAAGGACGGCCGTGGTTCGGCCGTGGCCGAGCGCCCAAGCGACATGAACAAGCGGCCGGCCAAGCCAGGTGCCCAGCGCCCCGGCCTGAAACTGTCGGACGACAGCAAGCGCCGTGGCCCTGCCGCGGACAAGCGTGCGCCGGTGACCCGTCGCAAGCCCAAGCCTGAGTAACCCGTACGCTTGAAACGCAAACGCCAGCCTCCGGGCTGGCGTTTTGCATTCTGCTGGGTGGAAAACTTGCGTTGCAGGGTGTAAATATATCTTTACGATCGACGCCGCTGTTAATAGCTCGCCAGTGGGCAAGCTTCCACAGGTTTTGCGGGGCCTTGGCAAGATTGAAGCTGTCCGTCAGGGTCGCGATGTAAAGAAATATTGCCAGGCATGCACTAAATTGTAACATTCATCGGCTTTTTGCCCTCTTGTCAGCGGTTCCCCCTCGCGCTCCCATGCACGGCGTGTACAATGCGCGCCCTTTACTGTGGCAGCCTGCCGTTACCGCGCGCATTTCTGCCGTTCCGCCAAAAGTGGAGCGGGCCCGTTTCGTCACAGATAAAAACAACCAGGTGACCAACTTCATGAGTGCACAGAACTCATCCGGCCAGCTAAAGCGCGGCCTGAAAAATCGACACATCCAATTGATCGCCCTGGGCGGCGCCATCGGCACGGGGCTGTTCCTCGGCTCGGCCGGCGTGCTCAAGTCCGCCGGGCCATCGATGATCCTCGGCTATGCCATCTGCGGTTTCATTGCCTTCATGATCATGCGCCAGCTGGGCGAAATGATCGTGGAAGAGCCAGTGGCCGGTTCCTTCAGCCACTTTGCCCACCAGTACTGGGGCGGCTTCGCAGGCTTTCTGTCGGGCTGGAACTGCTGGGTGCTGTACATCCTGGTGGGCATGTCCGAACTCACCGCGGTGGGCAAGTACGTCCATTACTGGTGGCCCGACGTGCCCACCTGGGTCTCGGCGGCCGTCTTCTTCGTGATGATCAACGCCATCAACCTGGCCAACGTGAAGGTCTTCGGCGAAGCCGAGTTCTGGTTCGCCATCATCAAGGTGCTGGCCATCGTCGGCATGATCGCCCTGGGCAGCTACCTGCTGGTCAGCGGCCATGGCGGCCCGCAGGCGTCGGTCAGCAACCTGTGGGACCACGGCGGCTTTTTCCCCAATGGAGTGAAGGGCCTGGTCATGGCCCTGGCGATCATCATGTTCTCCTTCGGCGGCCTGGAAATGCTCGGTTTCACCGCTGCCGAAGCCGACCAGCCCAAGACCGTAATCCCCAAGGCGATCAATCAGGTGATCTACCGCATCCTGATTTTCTACATCGGCGCGCTGGTCGTGCTGCTGTCGCTGACCCCATGGGACGGCCTGTTGCAGACCCTCGACAGCGCCGGCGATGCCTACAGCGGTAGCCCCTTCGTGCAAGTGTTCTCGATGCTGGGCAGCAACACCGCGGCGCACATTCTCAATTTCGTGGTACTGACCGCGGCGCTGTCGGTGTACAACAGCGGTACCTACTGCAACAGCCGCATGCTGCTGGGCATGGCCGAACAGGGCGACGCCCCGGCAGCCCTGGCCAAGGTGGACAAGCGCGGGGTGCCGGTGCGGGCCATCCTGGTGTCGGCGGCGGTGACGCTGGTGGCGGTGGTGCTGAACTACCTGATGCCCCATGACGCCCTGGAATTGCTGATGTCGCTGGTGGTGGCCACCCTGGTCATCAACTGGGCGATGATCAGCTTCTCCCACCTCAAGTTCCGCCAGCACCAGGTGCGCAATGGCCGCGTGTCGTCGTTCCGGTCGCTGTGGTACCCGTGGGGCAATTACCTCTGCCTGGCGTTCGTGGTGTTCATCCTCGGCATCATGTTGATGATCCCTGGCATCAACGTCTCGGTGTACGCCATTCCGGTGTGGGTGGTGGGCATGTACCTGGCCTACCTGGCCCGTAACCGCCGCGCTGCCCTGACCCTGCAAAAGGGTTGATCGGCACTCTTGCCGCGTAGCAGCGGACCTGGCCGCGTCGAGTGTGACGCGGACAGGTTCGCTGGTACGCGGCGCTGTTTTGACGGCAGCTTGCCTCAGCTGCTACCGTCCTCGCTTTTCCTCTCTTGAATCATGCCCATGCTGGAAATCTCCAATAACGTCCATCTGCCCGATGCCGAGATCGAGCTGAGCGCCATTCGCGCCCAAGGCGCTGGCGGGCAGAACGTCAACAAGGTGTCCAGCGCGGTGCACCTGCGCTTCGATATCAACGCCTCGTCATTGCCACCGTTCTACAAGGAACGCCTGCTGGCGCTGCGTGACAGCCGTATCACCAGTGATGGCGTGATCGTCATCAAGGCTCAGCAATACCGCACTCAGGAACAGAACCGCGCCGACGCCCTGGAGCGCCTGCGGGAACTGATCGTCAATGCCGCGAAGGTGGAGAAGAAGCGTCGGCCCACCAAGCCGACCCTGGGGTCCAGGACTCGTCGGCTGGAAGGCAAGACCAAGCGCGGTGCCATCAAGGCCGGCCGCGGCAAGGTCGACTTTTAAAGCGCCGCGTCCGGGTGGCGGGGCTGGTTGAGTGTCTGGCGGTACAGGTACAGGCTCAGCGACAGGCCCAGGAACGAGGCGATGGCGGCGAACAGGAAGATCGAGCTGAAACCGAAGCCCGCCGCGATGGCGCCGGCCAGCGGCCCGGTGATGCCCAGTGACAGGTCGACGAATAGCGAGTAGGCGCCCACCGCCGCGCCGCGGCTCGAGGCTGGCACCAGGTTCACCGCCTCCACGCCCAGGGCCGGAAACACCAGCGAAAAGCCAAAGCCGCTCAGGGCCGCGCCGGCCAAGGCCAGTTCGGCGCTGGGGGCCAGCCATAGCAGCAACAGCCCCAGGGATTCCACCGTCATGCAGCCGATGGCCACGCGGAAACCGCCGATGCGGTTGATCAGGTTGCCGAAGATCAACCGCGCGCCGATGAAGCTCGCGCCGAACAGGCTCAGTGACAACGCCGCATTGCCCCAGTTGTGGCTGGCGTAATACAGGGTGATGAACGTGGCGATGGTGCCGAAGCCGATACCGCCCAGCGCCAGGCCGGTGCCGTGGGGCAGTACCTTGCCCAGTACATGCATGAACGGCATGCGCTCGCCCGCCACCACCGGCGCAGGCGTCTTGTTCCAGGCCAGCGCCAGGCCCAGCGCCGCCAGCAGCAGGATGCTCACGCCCATGGCCCACAGCCCCAAGTGCTGTACCAGCAAGACGCCGGCCGGGGCGCCGATGGCCAGGGCGCCGTAGCTGGCGATGCCGTTCCAGGAAATGACCTTGGCGGTGTGCTGCGAGCCTACCCGACCGATACCCCAGCCGATGGACCCCGACCCTACCAGGCTCTCGGCGCTGCCTAGCACCAGGCGTCCGATGAACAGGCTGACCAGGCTGACCATGGGCAGGTTGTGGGTGAAGGCGGCGATCAACATGAACACCCCGCTCAAACCACAGCCGAACAGGCCGTAGATCACCGCTTTCTTGCTGCCATGGTTATCGATGATCCGGCTTGAATGCGGGCGGCTCAGCAGGGTGGCCAGGTACTGCACACTGATCACCAGGCCGGCGATAACCGCGTTGAATCCCAGGCCGTTGTGCACGAAGCCAGGCAGCACGGCCAGGGGAATGCCGATGTTGAGGTAGCCGATAAAGGTAAACAGGACGATGGAAACGACTTGCAACGTGACCGCCAGCGGTCGCGGGTTCGTGGGCATTGGGTATTCCAGGAGGGATAGGTGCGCAAGGGCAGCTTAAAGTCTCAAGCTGCAAGCTTCAAGTTGCACGCTTGAAGCGCGGTGGTATGCGGCTCAGGGCTTCGCCAGCAGCCGAGTGGCAACCAGGGCGGCCAGGGCGTTCTCCTGGGTGCCGAAGCGTTGCAGCAGGGCGGACTGTTTTTGCGCAGGGAGGCGGTTCCAGATGTCGATCATCTGTTGCGCGGTGTCGATCACCTGCGCGGCCTGTTCATCGTTGAAGCTGTCTTGCATGGGTTACGTCCTCGAACGCTTGTGGCGGTGAAGTCACGCGGCCGTGCCGCCGTAGGATTCACCGCCAGCTTACAGCGCTTACTCGTCGCGGTCAGCGCCCGAGGCTTCTTCGGCCTCGTTTTCCGGGCCTTGGCTGGCCGATTGCGGGGGTTGAGGCTGCTCGGGTTGGTGCAGGCTCGGGAAGGGCAGGTTAGGGATTTCGTGCATCGTCATCGCTCCTCGAAAAGGCTGGTTGAGGGTGGCGCTGGATAGCGCGTGCTATTGAAAGCCGGCACAGAATACATGACTGGATGTGACAAGCTGAGTGCCAATGCGGCCATTGGTCGCTCCATGACGACATTTTCATCCAGGTTCATGGACATTCAGGGCTGCCCTGGCCCCCCAAGGGGGCAGGAAGCAGCCCGGATTTTCAGCAGACCCTGGCGATGGCCTTGGCCAATTCATCCAGG
Organism: Pseudomonas eucalypticola; assembly: GCF_013374995.1. Taxonomy (NCBI): domain Bacteria; kingdom Pseudomonadati; phylum Pseudomonadota; class Gammaproteobacteria; order Pseudomonadales; family Pseudomonadaceae; genus Pseudomonas; species Pseudomonas eucalypticola. Next base: position 1,519,930 of record NZ_CP056030.1, read on the forward strand.
CGGCTGGCGTCGATGCCGGCGACGTTGGCGCGGCCTGAGCGCACCATGTACACGCTATGCTCGTCGCGCAGGCGATCCACCTGGTCCGGGCTGAGCCCGGTGTAGGAAAACATCCCACGCTGTTCGCCGATGTGGGCAAAGCGCGCGGCCAGCCCATGGGGCTCTAGCGCTTCCACCAGGCCGGCGCGCAACTGGGCGATGCGCGAGCGCATTTGCTCGACCTCATCGGCCCACAGGCTCTTGAGGTCCGGGGTGCCGAGAATGGTGGCCACCACGGCGGCGCCATGGTCCGGCGGCGTGGACCACAGGTTGCGTGCCAGGCCAGCCAGTTGGCTGCGCACGTCCAGCAGCTTCTCATGGTCATCGGTGCAGGCAATCAGTGCGCCGGTGCGTTCGCGATACAAGCCGAAATTCTTCGAGCAGGAACTGGTGATCAGCAATTCCGGCAGCTCGCGCGCGAACAGGCGCACGCCCCAGGCGTCTTCCTCCAGGCCATCGCCAAAGCCTTGGTAGGCAAAGTCGATCAAGGGCAACAAGTCACGGCGCTTGACCAAATCCAGCACGCGTTGCCAGTCCTCGTGGTGCAGGTCGAAACCCGTGGGGTTGTGGCAGCAGGCATGCAGCAGCAGTACATCGCCCCGAGGGATGTTTTCCAGCGCCTGCAGCATGGCCTCCACGTGAAGGCGGTTATCGTCGCCCACGTACGGGTAGTGCCCGACCTTGAGCCCCACCTCGGCGAAGATGCTCTCGTGTATCGGCCAGGTCGGGTCACTCAGCCAGATCCCGCGGCCGGGCAGGCAGTGGCGAATGAACTCGCCGGCCAGGCGCAGCGCGCCCGTGCCGCCCGGCGTCTGGGTAGCGCCAGCACGCTGCTGGTTGAGCAAGGGCGAATCCTTGCCCAGCACCAGTTCGCTGAGCAGTTGACCGAAGCGCGCGTCGCCATGCCCGCTGACATAGGTTTTGCTGGCCTGGTGGTCCAGCAGGTAGCGCTCGGCCTGCTTGACCGCCGCCAGTACCGGGGTCAGGCCGCTGGCGTCCTTGTACACGCCCACCCCCAGGTCGAACTTGGCGGGGTTGGGGTCCTTGGCGTAGGCCTCCATCAGGCTGAGGATCGAATCGCCGGGTATCCGCTGGATCGCGCTGAAGTGCATTATTTGCGCCCCTCGGCCCCCTGGCTGACATCGTCGGTGCGGGCGGCCATGATGAAATCGTTACGGTGCAGGCCCTTGATGGAATGGCTCCACCAGGTCACGGTGACTTTGCCCCATTCGGTCAGCAGGCCCGGGTGGTGGCCTTCGGCCTCGGCAATCTCGCCGACGGCGTTGGTAAAGGCCAGAGCATATTTGAAATTCTTGAACAGGTAGACCTTTTCCAACTGCATGACGCTGTCGCGCACTTCGATGTTCCAGTCCGGGATTTGCTTGAGCAGCACCGGCAGTTCTTCATCGCTGACCTGGGGAGCATCGGCGCGGCAGGCTTCGCAATGGGCCTGATTCAGTGAGTTCATGGTGCGTGTCCTTGTAGTAAAGAGGATTCAGGCCGCCTTGGGCGGAAATTTAGGGGAGTGAAGCCCCAGTTCCATGGCAGTTCGTACCAGGGCCATGATGTCCTGGTGGGCCAGGTCAAACAGGCGCTTGAGATCCGGGAGCACGAAATACAGCGGTTGCAGAATGTCGATACGGTAGGGCGTGCGCATGCATTCCAGCGGGTCGAAGGCCTGATGCTCAGGGCTGTCCGACAAGCTGTAGAGGGTTTCCTTTGGCGAGGACAGAATGCCGCCACCGTAAATACGCCGGCCCTCTGGCGTCTCTACCAGACCGAATTCGATGGTCATCCAGTATAGGCGCGCCAGGTACACGCGTTCCTGTTTGCTGGCCGCCAGGCCGAGTTTGCCGTAGGTGTGGGTGAATTCGGCGAACCAGGGGTTGGTCAGCAGTGGGCAATGGCCGAATATTTCGTGAAAGATGTCGGGCTCTTGCAGGTAGTCCAGTTCCTCTGGCGTGCGAATGAAGGTCGCCACGGGGAAGCGCTTGCTGGCCAGCAGTTCGAAGAAGGTCTGGAAGGGGATCAGCGCTGGCACCCTGGCCACTTGCCAGCCGGTGGTGCGCTCCAGCACCCGGTTGATGTCGGCCAGTTGCGGAATGCGATGGTGGGGCAAGGCCAGTTGCTCGATGCCGTCCATGTACGGCTGGCAGGCGCGGCCTTCGAGCAGCTTGAGCTGGCGGCTGACTAAGGTGTGCCAGACCTCGTGCTCGCTGTCGGGGTAGTCGATGAAGCCCTGGCCATCGGGTTCGCGGGCCACGTAGTGGGTCTGCGTCATACAGCTCTCCAGTGGTTCTTTTATTGTTATGGGTGCCTTTATTGATAGGGGGTGGCGGGGAGATTTGCATCAGGGAAGACAGCGCACGGGAGGGGGGCGGCGTTGGATGGCTGTAAAATAATGCTTACAAATGGCGATTATTCCAGGGTCTACGGCTGGAAAGCGTGTGTGTCTGTCAGATAATCTTTACGATTATTTTGCGATTCCTCCAGATAACCCACAGCCCGAGCCTGCCCATGCGCATCAAAGTCCATTGCCAGAACCGTATCGGTATCCTGCGCGACATCCTCAACCTGCTGGTGGAATACGGTATCAACGTGGCCCGGGGAGAGGTGGGCGGCGAGCATGGCAACGCGATCTACCTGCACTGCCCCAACCTGATCAACCTGCAGTTCCAGGCGCTGCGCCCCAAATTCGAGGCCATTGCCGGGGTTTTTGGCGTCAAGCGTGTGGGGTTGATGCCCAGCGAACGCCGGCACATGGAACTCAATGCGCTGTTGGGGGCACTCGAATTCCCGGTGCTGTCCATCGACATGGCTGGTTCCATCGTCGCCGCCAACCGTGCCGCCGCCCAGTTGCTGGGCGTGCGGGTGGATGAGGTGCCAGGCATGCCGTTGTCCAACTACGCCGAGGACTTCGACCTGCCGCAATTGGTGCGTGATAACAAGTCGCGCATCAACGGCCTGCGGGTGAAAGTGCGCGGCGATATCTTCCTGGCCGACATCGCACCGCTGCAATCCGAGCACGATGACAGCGAGGCGCTGGCGGGCGCCGTGTTGACGCTGCACCGCGCCGACCGTATCGGTGAACGCATCTACCATGTGCGCAAGCAGGAGCTGCGGGGCTTCGACAGCATCTTCCAGAGCTCCCGAGTGATGGCGGCGGTAGTGCGCGAGGCGCGGCGCATGGCGCCACTGGATGCCCCGTTGCTGATCGAGGGCGAGACGGGCACCGGCAAGGAGCTGCTGGCCCGCGCCTGTCACCTGGCCAGCCCGCGCGGGCAGGCGCCGTTGATGGCGCTCAATTGCGCCGGGCTGCCGGAGTCCATGGCCGAGACCGAGCTGTTCGGCTATGGCCCGGGGGCCTTCGAAGGCGCCCGGGCCGAAGGCAAGCTGGGGCTGCTGGAATTGACTGCGGGCGGCACGCTGTTCCTCGATGGAGTAGGCGAAATGAGCCCGCGCCTGCAGGCCAAACTGTTGCGCTTCCTGCAAGACGGTTGTTTCCGCCGGGTAGGCAGCGACGAAGAGGTGTACCTGGATGTTCGGGTCATCTGCGCCACCCAGGTGGATCTCTCGGAATTGTGCGCGCGGGGCGAGTTTCGTCAGGACCTGTATCACCGTCTGAATGTGCTGTCCCTGCACATTCCGCCGTTGCGCGAGTGCATGGATGGCCTCGGCCCGCTGGTGGACCACTTCCTGGACCAGGCCAGCCGGCAGATTGGCTGCCCGCTGCCGCGCCTGGCACCCGCGGCCATGGACAAGCTGGCGCGCTATCGCTGGCCGGGCAATGTGCGGCAGCTGGAAAACGTATTGTTTCAGGCGGTGTCGTTATGCGAGGGCGGGGTGGTCAAGCCGGAACATATACGCCTGCCGGATTATGGCGTGCGCGAACCTTTTGGCGAGTTTTCGCTGGAGGGAAGTTTGCAGGCTATTGTCGGGCGGTTTGAAAAGGCGGTATTGGAACGGTTATACCGCGAACATCCCAGCAGTCGCTTATTGGCAAAACGCCTGGGTGTATCGCACACCACGGTCGCCAACAAGTTGCGGGAACATGAAGTAGGCAAGGCGCCTGAGGCATAATTAGGCGTTTAATTCGCCGGGTATTGCTTGAAGGGAATGTGCGAATTGACGGCGAGCCTCTTGTACAGTTCCAAGAGGCGCCGCAAGCATTCTCGGTCAGCCGTTGGAGCAGCCGTTACCCATCACGCGGTATTCGAGAATGTGTTTCTGGCCAGTGGAGTCCAGGTAGGTCATGCGGGCTGGAACCACTTCACAGACATTCGGGATTTCGCTGGTGTCGAGCACCTTGGCAATATCCAGGTGTTGCGAGTAAGTATAGTGTTCCACGGGAACTTGAGTATCGGCAGTGCTTGAAACTTCATCGGCCATGGCCGCCAGCGAGAAAGTACTCAGGGCCAAGACAATCAAAGCTTTCATTTTAAAGTTTACCTTTTGCGGTCGTCAGGGGGCACGCAATCCTTGTGGGGCTGCGTGTGTTGCTCGGGAAAGTAAGTGTCGGATTAACGTGCCTTCGTGGGGGCTGTTGCCAGTGTTAATCGCAGTGCCGGTTGGCGAGGTGAATTCTAGGGCGATAGGCTCAGGGTAAACAGCCAGACTTTTGATAAACAGTTTTATCCAATCCTGTAACAATGGCCGACCTTCGACGGAGGCGACGGCAGCTAATGGCTGCTGCGCGTGCGACCAACGTCGTATGGCCTCTGTCAGCAGATAGCCTTACAAACGGGTCATACAAAAACAACTACAGCTCCCGAGGTAAGAAAGATGAGTGCGGCGTCCCTGTATCCCGTTCGTCCCGAGGTGGCAGCCACCACGCTGACCGATGAAGCGACCTACAAGGCCATGTACCAGCAGTCGGTCGTCAACCCGGACGGCTTCTGGCGCGAGCAGGCCCAGCGCCTGGACTGGATCAAGCCCTTCACCAAGGTCAAGCAGACCTCTTTCGATGACCACCACGTGGACATCAAGTGGTTCGCCGACGGCACTCTGAACGTCTCCTACAACTGCCTGGACCGGCACCTGGCCGAACGCGGCGACCAGATCGCGATCATCTGGGAAGGCGACGACCCCTCCGAGCATCGCAACATCACCTACCGCGAACTGCATGAAGAAGTCTGCAAGTTCGCCAACGCCTTGCGCGGCCAGGATGTGCACCGCGGTGACGTGGTCACCATCTACATGCCGATGATTCCCGAAGCCGTGGTCGCCATGTTGGCCTGTACCCGCATCGGAGCCATCCACTCGGTGGTGTTCGGCGGCTTTTCACCGGAAGCATTGGCGGGCCGTATCATCGACTGCAGCTCCAAGGTAGTGATCACCGCCGACGAAGGCCTGCGCGGCGGCAAGAAGACCGCGCTCAAGGCCAACGTCGACCGCGCCCTGACCAACCCTGAAACCAGCAGCGTGCAGAAGGTCATCGTGTGCAAGCGCACCGGCGGCGAGATCGAGTGGAACCGCCACCGCGATATCTGGTACCACACGCTGCTGGACGTGGCGTCCAGCACCTGCGCGCCGAAGGAGATGGGCGCCGAGGAAGCGCTGTTCATCCTCTATACCTCCGGTTCCACCGGCAAGCCCAAGGGCGTGCTGCACACCACGGGCGGTTACCTGGTGTACGCGGCCCTGACCCATGAGCGCGTGTTCGACTACCGCCCGGGCGAAGTCTACTGGTGCACCGCCGACGTGGGCTGGGTCACCGGCCACAGCTACATCGTCTACGGCCCGCTGGCCAACGGCGCCACCACGCTGCTGTTCGAAGGCGTGCCGAACTACCCGGACATTACCCGCGTGTCGAAAATCATTGACAAGCACAAGGTCAATATCCTCTACACCGCGCCTACCGCCATCCGCGCGATGATGGCCGAGGGCACTGCTGCGGTGGAAGGGGCCGACGGCTCCAGCCTGCGCCTGCTGGGTTCGGTGGGCGAGCCGATCAACCCCGAGGCCTGGGGCTGGTATTACGACACCGTGGGCAAGCAACGCTGCCCCATCGTCGACACCTGGTGGCAGACCGAAACCGGCGGCGTGCTGATCAGCCCGCTGCCCGGCGCCACCGCGCTCAAGCCGGGCTCGGCCAGTAAGCCGTTCTTTGGCGTGGTGCCGGGCCTGGTGGACAACCTGGGCAACCTGATCGACGGCGCCGCCGAGGGTAACCTGGTGATTCTCGACTCCTGGCCAGGACAGTCGCGCAGCTTGTACGGCGACCACGACCGGTTCGTCGATACCTATTTCAAGACTTTCCGAGGCATGTACTTCACCGGTGACGGTGCCCGCCGCGACGAGGATGGCTACTACTGGATCACTGGCCGCGTGGACGACGTACTCAACGTGTCCGGGCACCGCATGGGCACCGCCGAGATCGAAAGCGCCATGGTCGCCCATCCCAAGGTCGCCGAGGCGGCGGTGGTGGGCGTGCCGCACGATATCAAGGGGCAGGGCATCTACGTGTATGTCACGCTCAACGGTGGGGTGGAAGCCAGCGAAACCCTGCGCCAGGAGCTGAAAAACTGGGTGCGCAAGGAAATCGGCCCGATCGCTTCGCCGGATGTCATCCAGTGGGCGCCAGGGCTGCCCAAGACCCGGTCGGGCAAGATCATGCGGCGCATCCTGCGCAAAATCGCCACCGGTGAGTATGACGCCCTGGGTGATATCTCCACCCTGGCTGACCCGGGGGTGGTGCAGCACTTGATCGATACCCACAAGGGCATGAAGGCGGCGTGAGGCTGCCCGCGTAGACAAGGCCCCGCTTCGGCGGGGTTTTGTTTTCGTGGGGCGGGCAGGCACCATCCCGGGGATATATCGATGTTACCGTCTGTCACCTGCGGCCGCGCCAAAAGGAGGCGAAACGCCACAAACCGGTGCGAAAAAGCCTCATGAAAAAACAAACACCCACGCCAGGGTTGCCGGATTACAAGGCTTTGCGAATAATAGGCGCGCAATTTGCTTGATAGATCGGTTCCCTGTCATTTGCCTTTGCATAAACGCTGAAGGCTGTCAATAATCTCGGGTCGTGTTCTCTGTGCATCTGTAACTAGTTGTCGCATTGAAGAAATATCGGCTTCGGGGCTGTCGCTAAAATGCCGGTCACTCGCCCGCCGCTCGACGAGCCATGCTCCCGTGCCGTGCGCCGCTATCTAGGTTGTACCCATTCGCATATTGGGCTCCTGCTCACTCTGCCATTTATTGCCCTTTACCGATGGAGTCCTGAGATGAAGAAACTCGTACTTCTTGGCGCCCTGGCGCTGTCCGTGCTGTCGCTGTCGTCGTTCGCCGACGAGAAGCCTTTCAAGATCGGTATCGAAGCGGCCTACCCGCCATTCGCTTCCAAGGCCGCCGATGGCAGCATCGTCGGTTTCGACTACGACATCGGCAACGCCCTGTGCGAAGAGATGAAGGTCAAGTGCCAGTGGGTCGAGCAGGAATTCGACGGCCTGATCCCGGCGCTGAAGGTGCGCAAGATCGACGCCATCCTGTCGTCCATGTCCATCACCGAAGACCGCAAGAAGTCGGTTGACTTCACCAACCGCTACTACCTGACCCCGGCTCGCCTGGTCATGAAGGACGGCACCGCCGTCAGCGACAGCCTGGATGAGCTCAAAGGCAAGAAGATCGGCGTGCAGCGCGGGTCCATCCATGAGCGTTTCGCCCGCGAAGTGCTGGCGCCCAAGGGCGTGGAAGTGGTGCCTTACGGTTCCCAGAACGAGATCTACCTGGACGTGACCGCTGGCCGCCTGGACGGTACCCTGGCTGACGCCACCCTGCTGCAGGACGGCTTCCTGAACACCGACGCCGGCAAGGGCTACGCCTTCGCCGGCCCATCGTTCACCGACGTCAAGTACTTCGGTGACGGCGTCGGCATCGCCGTGCGCAAGGGTGACAAGGCCGACCTGGACAAGCTCAACGCTGCCATCGCCGCCATCCGCGCCAACGGCAAGTACAAGCAGATCCAGGACAAGTACTTCAACTTCGACATCTACGGCCAGTAACCGGCTGTAAGCGTCACCCGACAGATGGTGCAAGCCGCAGGCGCTGAGGCTTGCACCATTTTTTCATTTCCACGGTCGAGGAAATTTACATGTTAGAAGGCTACGGGGCGGTCATCCTCGATGGCACCTGGCTGACCTTGCAGTTGGCCCTGTCGTCGATGGCGCTGGCCATTGCCCTGGGATTGATCGTCGTCGCACTCAGGCTGTCGCCGGTGCGGTGGCTGGCCTGGCTGGGGGCGACCTATTCGACGGTCATCCGCGGCATTCCCGACCTGGTGCTGATCCTGCTGATCTTCTTCGGCGGCCAGGACCTGCTCAACCGTGTCGCGCCCTTGCTGGGCTTCGATGACTACATCGACCTCAACCCCCTGGCGGCCGGTATCGGCACCCTGGGCTTCATTTTCGGGGCGTACCTGTCGGAAACCTTCCGCGGTGCGTTCATGGCCATCCCCAAGGGGCAGGCCGAGGCTGGACTCGCCTATGGCATGAACAGCCGCCAGGTATTCTTCCGCGTGCTGGTGCCGCAGATGATCCGCCTGGCCATTCCCGGCTTCACCAACAACTGGCTGGTACTGGTCAAGGCCACTGCCCTGGTGTCGGTGGTGGGTCTGCAGGACATGATGTTCAAGGCCAAGGCCGCGGCGGACGCCACGCGCCAGCCGTTCACCTTCTTCCTGGCCGTGGCGGCGCTGTACCTGATCATCACCAGCGTGTCGCTGCTGGCCTTGCGGTTCCTGGAAAAACGTTACTCGGCTGGCGTAAGGGTGGCTGAACTATGATCTTTGACTACAACGTGGTCTGGGACAACCTGCCGCTGTATTTCAGCGGCGTGCTGGAAACCGTCAAGCTGTTGCTGCTGTCGCTGTTCTTCGGCCTGCTGGCGGCCTTGCCGCTGGGCTTGATGCGGGTGTCCAAGCGCCCGCTGGTGAACCTGCCGGCCTGGTTGTACACCTATGTGATCCGCGGCACGCCGATGCTGGTGCAGCTGTTCCTGATCTATTACGGCCTGGCCCAGTTCGCCGTGGTGCGCGAGAGCTTCCTGTGGCCCTGGCTGTCCAGCGCCACCTTCTGTGCCTGCCTGGCCTTTGCCATCAACACCAGCGCTTATACCGCCGAAATCGTCGCCGGCAGCCTGAAGGCCACGCCCCACGGCGAGATCGAGGCGGCGCGCGCCATGGGCATGTCGCGCGTCAAGATGTACCGTCGCATCCTGCTGCCGTCCGCCCTGCGCCGCGCGCTGCCGCAGTACAGCAACGAGGTGATCATGATGCTGCAGACCACCAGCCTGGCCTCCATCGTTACCCTGATCGACATCACCGGTGCCGCGCGCACGGTGAACGCACAGTACTACCTGCCGTTCGAAGCCTATATCACCGCAGGGGTTTTCTACCTGTGCCTGACCTTTATCCTGGTTCGCCTGTTCAAGCTGGCCGAGCGCCGCTGGCTGGGCTACCTGGCACCACGCAAGGGCTGAAGACATGCAACGCATCGATCATCCATTGCCCTGGAGTACCTTGGGCAGCGAACGCCACCTGAGCGTGTTTCGCTTTGGCAGTGGCGAGCGCAAGGCCTATATCCAGGCCAGCCTGCACGCCGACGAATTGCCGGGCATGCGCACCGCCTGGGAGCTGAAAAAACGCTTGCTGGCGCTGGAAGCGGCCGGTGCCCTCAAGGGTGTCATCGAGCTGGTGCCGGTGGCCAACCCCATCGGCCTGGGCCAGTTGCTGCAGGGCGCCCATCAGGGCCGGTTCGAGTTCGGCAGCGGCAAGAACTTCAACCGTGACTTTCATGAGCTCAGCGAGCCGGTGGCCGAGGCGCTGGCCGGCCAGCTGGGGGATGACCCCCACGCCAATATCCGCCTGGTTCGCCAGGCCATGGGCGATGTCCTGGCGGCGCTGCCGCCTGCCTCGAGCCAACTGCAGGGCCTGCAACGCCTGCTGCTGAGCCATGCCTGCGACGCCGACGTGGTGCTAGACCTGCATTGCGACGCCGACGCGGCGCTGCACATGTACGCCTTGCCCCAGCACTGGCCGCAGTGGCGCTCCCTGGCCGCGCACCTGAACGTACGGGTAGGCCTGCTGGCCGAAGACTCGGGTGGCAGCTCGTTCGACGAGGCGTGTTCGTTGCCCTGGCTGCGCCTGTCGCGCCAGTTCCCCGACGCACAGATCCCGCTGGCTTGCCTGGCCACCACGGTAGAGCTGGGCGGCCAGGCCGACACCGGCCGCGATGACGCCGAGCGCCATGCAGAGGGGATCCTGGCGTTCCTCGCCGAGCAAGGCCTGATCAGCGGCGACTGGCCGGCAGCGGCCAGCGAGCCGTGCGAAGGCATGCCCTTCGAAGGTACCGAGCTGCTGTTCGCACCACACCCCGGCGTGGTCAGTTTTCTACGCGCCCCCGGTGACTGGGTGGAAGCGGGCGAGCCGCTGTTCGAAGTGATCGACCCGCTGGGCGATCAACATACTGTCGTGTGTGCCGGTACTGCCGGCGTGCTGTTCGCCATCGAACGACTGCGTTATGCCCAGCCGGGTTTCTGGCTGGCCAAGGTCGCCGGGCGCCAACCCCTTCGTCGCGGGCGCCTGCTCAACGACTGACTGTTTTGCGAGAACCACTATGTACAAACTTGAAGTCCAGGACCTGCACAAACGCTACGGCAACCATGAAGTGCTCAAGGGCGTTTCGCTGGCCGCCAAGGCTGGCGACGTGATCAGCATCATCGGCTCCAGCGGCTCGGGCAAGAGCACGTTCCTGCGCTGCATCAACCTGCTGGAGCAGCCCCACGCCGGCAAGATCCTGCTCAACAACGAAGAGCTGCAACTGGTGGCCAGCAAGGATGGCGCGCTCAAGGCGGCCGACCCCAAGCAGTTGCAGCGCATGCGCTCGCGCCTGTCGATGGTGTTCCAGCACTTCAACCTGTGGGCGCACATGAGCGCTCTGGAAAACATCATCGAAGCACCCGTGCATGTACTGGGGGTCGCGAAGAAAGAGGCACTGGAGAAAGCCGAGTACTACCTGAACAAGGTAGGGGTGGCGCACCGCAAGGATGCCTACCCAGGGCATATGTCCGGCGGCGAACAGCAGCGCGTGGCCATCGCCCGTGCCCTGGCCATGGAGCCCGAGGTCATGCTGTTCGACGAACCGACGTCGGCGCTGGACCCTGAGCTGGTGGGCGACGTGCTCAAGGTCATGCAGGACCTGGCCCAGGAAGGCCGCACCATGGTGGTGGTCACCCACGAGATGGGCTTTGCCCGCGAGGTGTCCAACCAGTTGGTGTTCCTGCACAAGGGGTTGGTGGAAGAGTCGGGCAACCCGCGCGACGTGCTGGCCAATCCCAAGTCCGAGCGGTTGCAGCAATTCCTCTCCGGAAGCCTGAAATAGTCGTCATTTGAAACAGAAGATGACTGCCACTTTGCTGTAGAAAGGGGCATGCTGCGCGTCTTGCCAGCCTGTCCCTTCCACTCGCCTGCGAGCCCATTGGCCGCCGGGCATTGAACCTGACCTGGTTTCGGACCGCACCCCATGACAGCCCAACGTATCGGTTTTCTCATCTGGCCCAGCACCAAAGCCCTGACCCTGGCGCTGGCTGAAGAGGCGCTGGATGTCGCCCAGAAGGTGCACCCCGAGGTGAGCTACGAGCGGGTGTTCCTGCATGCCGAACCAGCGGGCGAGGCGGGTGGCTGGCAATTGCCCGGCGGCCCCTGGGCTGGGCGCCTGGAAGGCTGTCAGAAACTGTTCCTGCTGGCCGACGAGCCCCCTGCCGCCCTGGCTCCCGCGCTGGCGACGGCGCTCAAGCAGGTGGTGCGTGCCGGGTGTGTCATCGGCGGGCTGTCGGCCGGGGTTTACCCCATGGCTCAGGTCGGCCTGCTGGACGGTTACCGCGCCGCGGTGCACTGGCGCTGGCAGGACGACTTCGCCGAGCGCTTCCCCAAGGTCATCGCCACCAGCCACCTGTTCGACTGGGACCGCGACCGCATGACGGCCTGCGGCGGCTTGTCGGTACTGGACCTGCTGTTGGCCGTGCTGGCCCGCGACCACGGGGCCGAGCTGGCCGGTGCGGTCTCCGAGGAGCTGGTGGTGGAGCGCATTCGCGAAGGCGGCGAGCGTCAGCGCATTCCACTGCAGAACCGCCTGGGGTCCAGCCATCCGAAGCTGACCCAGGCGGTGCTGTTGATGGAAGCCAACATCGAGGAGCCGCTGACCACCGACGAAATTGCCCAGCACGTGTGCGTGTCGCGTCGGCAGTTGGAGCGGATTTTCAAGCAGTACCTCAACCGCGTGCCGAGCCAGTACTACCTGGAATTGCGCTTGAACAAGGCGCGGCAGATGTTGATGCAGACCAGCAAGTCGATCATTCAGATAGGGCTGTCGTGCGGGTTCTCCTCGGGGCCGCATTTTTCCAGTGCCTACCGGAATTTCTTCGGGGCTACGCCGCGCGAGGACCGCAACCAGCGGCGTAGCAGCAGTCCGTTCGAGTTGTCTTCGGTGCCGGCGGAGCGCGGGTAGGGCGTTTTCCTGCCTGAGACGGGTGTCGAGGCTGCGACTCACCGCGTAGCCCTGATACCGGCCCGGCCATGCGCTGGGCAGCCTTGCTCCATTCCCCACCTGTGCCCCGCAGTCACCCCACCCGCCAAACCTCCAGACACACCGCATCCTTGATGCAATAATATGTCGCATTACCGAAAACCCCCCGTTTTCACGGTTTGGCGCTGTAATAAGTTGTCGCTTGGCGACAAGGACAGGCGCCGGTTCGTCCTTACAATCCCCCCATCGCCGGCCATACCAGGCTGGCGTTCCTCATCAGGAGACTCCGATGTCCGTTGAGCATGCCCAGGTGCAACGCGCCGATTTCGACCAGGTAATGGTCCCCAACTACGCCCCGGCGGCCTTCATTCCGGTGCGCGGCGCAGGTTCCCGGGTGTGGGACCAGGCCGGCCGCGAGCTGGTGGACTTCTCCGGTGGCATCGCCGTGAACGTACTGGGCCACGCGCACCCGGCGCTGGTAGCCGCGCTGACCGAGCAGGCCAACAAGGTCTGGCACGTGTCCAACGTCTTCACCAACGAGCCGGCCCTGCGCCTGGCCCACAAGCTGGTCGACGCCACGTTTGCCGACCGGGTGTTCTTCTGCAACTCCGGCGCCGAAGCCAACGAGGCCGCTTTCAAGCTGGCCCGCCGCGTGGCCCATGACAACTTCGGCCCGGAAAAATACGAGATCATCGCGGCCACCAACAGCTTCCACGGCCGTACCCTGTTCACCGTCAGCGTCGGTGGCCAGCCCAAGTACTCCGACGGTTTCGGCCCGAAGATCACCGGTATCACCCACGTTCCGTACAACGACCTGGCCGCCCTGAAAGCTGCCATCTCCGACAAGACCTGCGCCGTGGTGCTGGAGCCGGTGCAAGGTGAAGGCGGCGTGCTGCCGGCCGACCTGGCCTACCTGCAAGGCGCCCGCGAGCTGTGTGACCAGCACAATGCGCTGCTGGTGTTCGACGAAGTGCAGAGCGGCATGGGCCGCAGCGGCGAGCTGTTCGCCTACATGCACTACGGCGTGACCCCGGACATCCTCTCCAGCGCCAAGAGCCTGGGCGGCGGGTTCCCTATCGGCGCCATGCTGACCACCACCGAACTGGCCAAGCACTTCGCCGTTGGCGTGCACGGCACCACCTACGGTGGCAACCCGTTGGCGTGCGCCGTGGGCGAGGCGGTGATGGACGTCATCAACACCCCTGAAGTGCTGGCCGGCGTGAAAGCCAAGCACGAGCGCTTCAAGGCTCGGCTGCAACAGATCGGTGAGCAGTACGGTGTGTTCAGCGAAATCCGCGGCCTGGGCCTGCTGATCGGCTGCGCACTCAGCGATGCCTGGAAAGGCAAGGCCAAGGACTTCTTCAACGCTGCCGAACAGCATGACCTGATGATCCTGCAGGCAGGCCCCGACGTGGTGCGCTTCGCCCCGAGCCTGGTGATCGAAGACGCCGACATCGACGAAGGCCTGGACCGCTTCGAACGTGCCGTCAAGCAACTGACCCAGGCCTGATCCCCGGGTCGTGAAGGCGGGCGCTACGGCGCTCGCCGTTTTTTTCAAGCAATTCCAAGGAGTGACACCATGCTGGTAATGCGCCCTGCGCAAATGGCTGACCTGGCCGAGGTACAACGCCTGGCCGCGGACAGCCCGATTGGTGTCACGTCGTTGCCGGATGACGCCGACCGCCTGCGCGACAAGATCGCCAAGTCGGAAGCGTCCTTCGCCGCCGAAGTCAGCTTCAACGGTGAAGAAAGCTATTTCTTCGTCCTGGAAGACGCCCATAGCCAGCGTCTGGTGGGTTGTTCCGCCATCGTTGCGTCGGCAGGCTATTCCGAACCTTTCTACAGTTTCCGTAATGAGACCTTCGTGCACGCCTCCCGCGAGCTGAAGATCCATAACAAGATTCACGTGCTTTCCCAGTGCCATGACCTGACCGGCAACAGCCTGCTCACCAGTTTCTACGTGGTGCCTGAGCTGGTGGGCAGCGCCTGGTCGGAGCTCAACTCCCGGGCGCGCCTGCTGTTCATGGCCAACCACCCCGAGCGTTTCGCCGACTCGGTGGTGACCGAGATCGTGGGCTACAGCGACGAGAATGGCGATTCGCCCTTCTGGGACGCCATCGGCCGCAACTTCTTCGACCTCAACTACGCCGAGGCCGAGCGCCTGTGCGGCATCAAGAGCCGCACCTTCCTGGCCGAGCTGATGCCGCACTACCCGATCTATGTGCCCCTGCTGCCCGACGCCGCCCAGGAAGCCATGGGGCAGGTGCACCCGCGGGCGCAGATCACCTTCGACATCCTCATGCGCGAAGGTTTCGAGACCGACCACTACATCGATATCTTCGACGGCGGCCCGACGCTGCATGCGCGGGTCTCGGGCATCCGCTCCATTGCCCAGAGCCGCGTGGTGCCCGTCAAGCTCGACAGTGGCAACTGCGACGTGGTCAAGGGCGCGCGCCCCTATCTGGTGGCCAACGCCCAGCTCCAGGACTACCGGGCCGTGTTGCTGGAACTGGACTGGGTGCCCGGCAAGCCGGTGACGCTCAGCCTGGAAGCGGCCGAGGCCCTGGGTGTTGGTGAAGGCGCCAGCGTGCGCCTGGTAGCGGTTTGATACCTGTCATTCACAGGTCGAGTTCTGCGGGCCGCCACTGCGGCTCGCGCAAGGAGAAAGCATGATCGTTCGTCCCGTACGCAGCAGCGACTTACCCGCGCTGATCGAGCTGGCCCGCAGCACCGGCACCGGCCTGACCACCTTGCCGGCCAACGAGGAGCGCCTGGCGCACCGGGTGGGCTGGGCCGAGAAGACTTTCCGGGGCGAAGCCGGCCGCGGCGACGCGGACTACCTGTTCGTGCTGGAAGACGATGCCGGCCAGGTGGTCGGCATTTCCGCCATTGCTGGCGCCGTCGGCCTGCGTGAGCCCTGGTACAACTACCGGGTGGGCCTGACCGTCAGCGCTTCCCAGGAACTGGACATCTACCGGGAAATTCCCACCCTGTTCCTGGCCAACGACCTGACCGGCAATTCCGAGCTGTGCTCGCTGTTCCTGCGCAGTGAACACCGCACCGGCCTCAACGGCCGCCTGCTGTCCAAGGCGCGCTTGATGTTCATCGCCGAGTTCCCGCAGCTGTTCGGCAAGAAGATCATCGCCGAGATGCGCGGCATGTCCGACGAGAACGGCCGCTCGCCGTTCTGGGAAAGCCTGGGCCGGCATTTCTTCAAGATGGAATTCAGCCAGGCCGACTACCTGACCGGCGTCGGCAACAAGGCATTCATTGCCGAACTGATGCCCAAGTTTCCGTTGTACACCTGCTTCCTGTCGGAAGCGGCGCGCAACGTCATTGGCCGTGTGCACACCGACACCGAGCCGGCGTTGACCATGCTCAAGGGCGAAGGCTTCAGCTACCAGGGCTATGTCGATATTTTCGATGCAGGCCCGGCCATCGAGTGCGAGACCACCAAGATCCGCGCCGTGCAGGACAGCGAAGCGCTGGTGCTGGCCATCGGTACCCCCGGTGACGATGCCACGCCATACGTGATTCACAACCGCAAGCGCGAAGACTGCCGGATCACCGCGGCACCCGCCCGTCAGGCGGCCGGCACCCTGGTGGTCGATCCGCTGACTGCCAAGCGTCTGCGCCTGAGCGCCGGCGACCAGGTACGCGCCGTGCCTTTGTCGCCCCAGGCCGGCCGGGAGGTACGTTCATGAGCACCTTGTACATCGCCGGCCAGTGGCTGGCAGGCCAGGGCGAAGCCCTGGAGTCGTTGAACCCGGTGACCCAGGCGGTGATCTGGCAAGGCCGCGCCGCCAGCGAGGCCCAGGTTGACCAGGCCGTGTTCGCTGCCCGTCATGCGTTCGTCAGCTGGGCCTCGCGGCCGTTGGACGAGCGCATCGGTGTCCTGGAAAAATTCGCCACCACGCTCAAGGCCCGTGCCGATGAACTCGCCCGCTGCATCGGTGAGGAAACCGGCAAGCCGTTGTGGGAAGCGGCTACCGAAGTGACCAGCATGGTCAACAAGGTCGCCATTTCGATCCAGAGCTACCGCGAGCGCACGGGCGAAAAGAGCGGGCCGCTGGCCGACGCCACCGCCGTGCTGCGTCACAAACCCCATGGCGTGGTCGCCGTGTTCGGCCCCTACAATTTCCCCGGTCACCTGCCCAATGGTCATATCGTGCCGGCGCTGCTGGCGGGTAACGCCGTGCTGTTCAAACCCAGCGAGCTGACCCCCAAGGTCGCCGAACTGACCGTGCAGTGCTGGATCGACGCCGGTTTGCCCGCCGGCGTGCTGAGCCTGTTGCAGGGCGCACGCGACACGGGTATCGCCCTGGCCGCCCACGACGGTATCGACGGCCTGTTCTTCACCGGCTCCAGCCGTACCGGCAACTCGCTGCACAACCAGTTCGCCGGGCGCCCGGACAAGATCCTGGCCTTGGAAATGGGCGGCAACAACCCGCTGGTGGTGGAAGAAGTCCAGGACCTCGAAGCGGCGGTCTACACCATCATCCAGTCGGCGTTCATTTCCGCCGGGCAACGCTGCACCTGTGCCCGTCGCCTGATCGTGCCCGAAGGCGCGTGGGGTGACGGGCTGCTCAAGCGCCTGGTCGAGGTGGCGGGCAACCTGGTGGTGGGTGCCTACGACCAGCAACCGGCGCCATTCATGGGCTCGGTGGTGTCGCTGGCGGCCGCCCAGGCCTTGCTCGATGCCCAGGCCGGCCTGCTGGCCAAAGGCGCCACGGCGCTGCTGAGCATGACCCAGCCTCAACCGACGGCCGCGCTGTTGACCGCTGGCATCATCGATGTCACCCAGGTAAAGGAACGCGCCGACGAAGAGTGGTTCGGCCCGTTGCTGCAGGTTATCCGCTACGGCCGTTTCGACGCGGCCATCGCCGAGGCCAACAATACCCGCTACGGCCTGGCCGCTGGCCTGTTGTCGGACTCCGAGGCGCGTTACCAGCAATTCTGGCTGCAGAGCCGCGCCGGCATCGTCAACTGGAACAAGCAGTTGACCGGCGCTGCCAGCACGGCGCCATTCGGCGGCGTTGGCGCCTCGGGCAACCACCGCGCCAGCGCCTACTACGCCGCCGACTATTGCGCGTACCCGGTAGCCTCGTTGGAGGCCCCGCAGGTCAGCCTGCCGGCCAGCCTGACCCCGGGCGTGAAGCTGTGAGCGCGTGCATGACAATGAGATCGATGGAGCCTGCCTGATGAAAGCCTATGAAGTGAATTTTGATGGCCTGGTAGGGCCGACCCACAACTACGGTGGGTTGAGCTACGGCAACGTCGCCTCCCAGAGCAACAGCCAGCAGGCGTCCAATCCGCGGGAAGCGGCGCGCCAGGGTTTGGCGAAAATGAAAGCGCTGATGGACATGGGCTTCCAGCAAGGCGTGCTCGCCCCTCAGGAGCGCCCGGATGTAGCTGCCCTGCGTGCGCTGGGGTTCGGCGGCAGCGATGCTCAGGTGATCGAGCGCGCCGCGCGCGATGCCATGCCATTGTTGGTGGCCAGTTGCTCGGCATCGAGCATGTGGGTGGCCAATGCTGCCACGGTCAGCCCCAGCGCCGACACCGCCGACGGCCGCGTGCATTTCACTGCCGCGAACCTGAATTGCAAGTATCACCGCAGCATCGAGCACCCCACAACCAGCCGGGTGCTGGGGGCCATGTTTCGCGACGAGCGCCATTTTGCCCATCACGCGGCATTGCCTGCCGTTGGTCAGTTTGGTGATGAGGGGGCGGCCAACCACACGCGCTTCTGCCGCGACTACGGCGAGGCGGGCGTGGAGTTCTTCGTGTTCGGCCGCAGTGCGTTCGACACCCGCTACCCGGCACCGCAGAAATACCCGGCGCGCCAGACGCTAGAGGCGTCCCAGGCGGTCGCCCGGCTGCATGGCCTGAGCGAGGAGGGCGTGGTCTACGCTCAGCAGAACCCGGCAGTGATCGACCAGGGTGTGTTTCACAACGACGTGATCGCAGTGGGCAATGGCGAGCTGCTGTTCTACCACGAGGACGCCTTTGTCGACACCGCGCCGATGCTCGCGCAACTGCAGGCTAAACTGGCGAAAAGGGGCGGCCATTTCCAGGCGGTGTGCGTGCCACGCAGCCAGGTCGCGGTAGAGGACGCAGTGCGGTCCTACCTGTTCAACAGCCAGCTGTTGTCCCGTGCCGACGGCTCCATGCTGCTGATCGTGCCCGAGGAATGCCGGGCCAATGAGCGTGTCTGGCAGTACCTGCAGCAGTTGACCGCCCAGGGCGGGCCGATTGCCGAGGTCAAGGTGTTCGACCTCAAGCAGAGCATGCAGAACGGTGGTGGCCCGGCGTGCCTGCGCTTGCGTGTGGCGTTGAATGAAACCGAGCTGGCGGCGGTGAACCCGGGCGTGATCATGACCGCGCCGCTGTATGACACGCTCACCCAATGGGTGGACCGCCACTACCGCGACCGCCTCAGTGAAGCCGACCTGGCCGACCCGCAATTGCTGGTGGAGTGTCGCACGGCATTGGATGAACTGACGCAAATCCTTAAACTGGGCGCGGTTTACCCTTTCCAACTTCAACCTTGAGAGATTTTTCCCATGTCCGACGCCCTGCGGCTGATTCTTGAAGACACCGACGGCACCCAGCTGGAAACCTCCTGCACCCGCTTTGCCGTGGTCTGGCAAGGCAAGGAAGTATGGATCCAGCAGGACGGCCGCGGCCAGCTGCTGATCGGCGTGGACGTAGAGGAAGGCGATGCTGAATACGCCAACCTGCTGCTGCGCCCGCTGGCCACCAACCTGGTGAGCCTGCAACTGGAAATGGAGCCGGCCGACGCCGGTGAAGACGACGACCATGTACATGGTCCCGACTGCCAACACTAAGGACTGACGCCTATGCTCGCCCTCGGCAAGCTGCTTGAATTGACCCTCGCCGGCCGTGAGCCGGCAGAGAAAACTCAGCTGACCGTCGACGGCGTGCGCATGCGTTGGCTCGGCGAGGGGGCCCTCGAGGTTCGCCCTCCCGACGCCCGGGACAACGGCCTGGACCTGCTGCTGTCGGCGGGTATCCATGGCAATGAGACAGCGCCCATCGAACTGCTCGATGGCCTGTTGCACGACATCGCCCGCGGCGACCTCAAGCCGCGCGCCCGTATTCTGTTCCTGTTCGGCAACCCGGAAGCCATCCGGCGCGGCGAGCGTTACCTTGAACAGGACGTCAACCGCCTGTTCAACGGCCGGCACGAGCTCTCCAGCGGCCCCGAGGCCCTGCGCGCCTGCGAGCTGGAACGCCTGGCCGCCACCTTCTTCAGCGTGCCGGACCGCACCCGTCTGCATTACGACCTGCACACCGCCATCCGCGGCTCGAAGATCGAGCAGTTCGCCCTGTACCCGTTCAAGGAGGGCCGGGAGCATTCGTCCCATGAGCTGGCCCGGCTGGAAGCAGCGGGCATGGAAGCGGTGCTGCTGCAGAGCAAGCCGTCCATCACGTTCAGCGCCTACACCTACGAGCAGCTGGGCGCCGAAGCCTTTACCCTGGAGCTGGGCAAGGCGCGGCCGTTCGGCCATAACGAGCAGGTGAACCTGGCGCCGCTGGAAACCCGCCTGAAGCAGATCATTCAAGGCAACGAGCCTGACCTGGGCGAGCCGCGCCGCCTCAAGCAGTTCCGTGTGGCCCGCGAGGTCATCAAGCACAGCGATGCCTTCCGCCTGCACCTGCCGACGGACGTGGAGAATTTTTCGGAATTGCCCCAGGGCTATCTGCTGGCCGAAGACCTGGCCGAATGCCGCTGGATCGTGGAAGAGGAGGGGGCGCGCATCATCTTCCCCAACCCCAAGGTCAAGAACGGCTTGCGTGCGGGGATATTGATCGTGCCGGCGTGAGATCGGTGGCGTCTGTTTCCCGAGCTTCGCCCGGTCCCACAATGGAGGGTGTATACCTTGTGGGGCCGGGCGACGCTCGGGAGCAGGTCAGCGCAAATCAGGCGACCTTGTGCTGGGCGCTCAGGCGGCGCAGGGCGCGGACTTTCTGCAGGGTGTCGGCGCAGGTGTTGGCTGCCTCGTGGCCCTTGTGCAGGAAGTGCTTGAAGAAATAGTCGTGGTGTTCCTGGCCGTGGAAGTTGTGCGGTGTCAGTGACACCGAGAATACCGGCACTTCGGTTTCCAGCTGCACTTGCATCAGCGCGTCGACCACCGTGGCGGCAACGAAGTCATGGCGGTAGATACCACCGTCCACCACCAGCGCCGCGCCGACGATACCGGCGTAGCGGCCGGTCTTGGCCAAGAGTTTGGCGTGCAGCGGGATTTCAAACGCGCCGCCGACTTCATAGACGTCGATATCGCTTTCCTGGTAGCCCAGTTGGGTGATCTGCTCGACGAAGCCGATACGGGCCTGGTCGACAATATCCTTGTGCCAGCAAGCCTGAATGAAAGCGATGCGCTCGTTCGGGTGGCTTTTGCTGTCGATTGCGGTGGGTTGCATCTACGTTGACTCCTGTTTGTATGAAAAACAGGGCAGTTGGATCGAATGGGATTCAAGGGTACGCGGCCAGCCGTCGGCCCTTGGGTGCCAATCCCGTTCTCTCTTCATCCGGACTATGACCGTCGGCCCCGGAATCACACCGGGTCTGCTGACCTTGCCAGGCCTAAGCCTGCCAAGCGCTCGCGGGCTAGGCGCATTGCGCACCATTACCGCCGGTGGGGAATTGCACCCCGCCCTGAGAACGTTGCCGCCCATCGGTAGGCGGCGGGAAGATTTTTAACATACTTTTTTGCACTGTGCATCGCCAGAGCGCTAACCATTTAGTTGTAGGCGCCAAACTTTTGGTCAGCGCACACCCTTCGGTATGCCTGAAACTGGGCGGTGGGCGTGACGCGGCCAGGTCCGCTGCTACCGGGCGGTGCCTTGTGGAGGGGGGATTCAGGCATAAATTGACAGCCGGAGCCCCGATTGGCAGCCTGTGACGTATAAACACACTGTACCGCGGCCTCAGGGCCGATATAATGCGGCCCTTTGCCGTCGAAACGTCCAGTGACGTTTCGAACTGGCCTATGGCCGCAGCCTGTCGTGGAAGAATCTAATGAAAAGCGCAGAAATCCGTGAAGCCTTCCTTCGCTTCTTCGAGGAGCAAGGCCACACCCGTGTAGCCTCCAGCTCCTTGATCCCGGGCAATGACCCAACCCTGCTGTTCACCAACGCGGGCATGAACCAGTTCAAGGATTGTTTCCTGGGCCAGGAAAAGCGCGCCTACACCCGCGCGGTGAGCAGCCAGAAATGCGTGCGTGCCGGTGGCAAGCACAACGACCTGGAAAACGTCGGCTACACCGCCCGTCACCACACGTTCTTCGAAATGCTGGGCAACTTCAGCTTCGGTGACTATTTCAAGCGCGACGCCATCACCTTCGCCTGGACCTTCCTGACCTCGGACAAATGGCTGAACCTGCCCAAGGAAAAACTCTGGGTGACGGTTTACGCCAGCGATGACGAAGCCTACGACATCTGGACCAAGGAAGTCGGCGTGCCGGCCGAGCGCATGGTGCGCATCGGTGACAACAAGGGCGCCCCGTACGCTTCCGACAACTTCTGGACCATGGGCGATACCGGCCCGTGCGGCCCTTGCACCGAGATCTTCTACGACCACGGCGCCGACATCTGGGGCGGCCCACCCGGCTCGCCGGAAGAAGACGGCGACCGCTACATCGAGATCTGGAACAACGTCTTCATGCAGTTCAACCGTACCGCCGACGGCGTGCTGCACCCGCTGCCAGCCCCGTCGGTGGACACCGGCATGGGCCTGGAGCGCATCAGCGCCGTGCTGCAGCACGTGCACTCGAACTACGAGATCGACCTGTTCCAGAGCCTGCTGGCCTCGTCGGCCCAGGCCATCGGTTGCACCAACGACAACCAGCCATCGCTGAAGGTGGTGGCCGACCACATCCGTTCCTGCGGTTTCCTGATCGCCGACGGTGTGCTGCCGTCCAACGAAGGCCGCGGCTACGTGCTGCGCCGCATCATTCGTCGCGCCTGCCGCCACGGCAACAAGCTGGGCGCCAAGGGCAGCTTCTTCTACCAGATCGTCGCCGCGCTGGTGGCCGAGATGGGCGAAGCCTTCCCTGAGCTCAAGGCGCAGCAGGCGCACATCGAGCGCGTGCTCAAGGCCGAGGAAGAGCAGTTCGCCAAGACCCTGGAGCAGGGCCTGAAGATCCTCGAAGCCGACCTGGCGACCCTCAAGGGTACCGTGGTACCGGGTGACGTGGTGTTCAAGCTGTACGACACCTACGGTTTTCCGATGGACCTGACCGGCGACATCGCCCGTGAGCGTAACCTGACCCTGGACGAAGTCGGCTTCGAACGCGAAATGGAAGCCCAGCGCGTGCGCGCTCGCTCCGCCAGCTCGTTCGGCATGGACTACAACGCCCTGGTCAAGGTCGACGTACCTACCGTGTTCACCGGTTACGCCGGCCACCAGGGTGCTGCCAAGGTCGTGGCCCTCTATAAGGACGGCGCGGCCGTGCAGCAACTGGCTGAAGGCGAAGAGGGCGTGGTCATTCTCGACCAGACGCCGTTCTACGGCGAATCCGGTGGCCAGGTCGGCGACCGCGGCTACCTGCTGGCCGGCAATGGCCGCTTCGACGTGCGCGACACCACCAAGACCGGTGGCGCGTTCCTGCACCACGGCGTGGTCTCGCTGGGCAACCTGAGCGTGGGTGCCGAGTTGACCGCCCAGGTCGACGGCGACATGCAGCACGCCACCTCGCTGAACCACTCCGCCACCCACCTGCTGCACGCGGCTTTGCGCCAAGTGCTGGGTGACCATGTGCAGCAGAAAGGCTCGCTGGTGGACAGCCAGCGCCTGCGTTTCGACTTCAGCCACTTCGAGGCCATCAAGCCGGAGCAGATCAAGGCGCTGGAAGACATCGTCAACGCCGAGATCCGCAAGAACACCCCGGTTCAAACCGAAGAAACCGACATCGAGACCGCCCGCGCCAAGGGCGCCATGGCCCTGTTCGGCGAGAAGTACGGCGACCAGGTGCGCGTCCTGACCATGGGCGGCGACTTCTCCGTCGAGCTGTGTGGCGGTATCCACGCCAACCGTACCGGCGACATCGCCCTGTTCAAGATCATTAGCGAAGGCGGCGTGGCCTCGGGCGTGCGCCGTATCGAAGGCATCACCGGCGCTGCTGCGCTGGCCTACCTGAACGGTGCCGAAGAGCAGCTCAAGGAAGCCGCGCAGCTGGTCAAGGGTAGCCGCGACAACCTGATCGACAAGCTGTCGGCGGTGATCGAGCGCAACCGCCAGCTGGAGAAACAGCTGGAGCAACTGCAGGCCAAGGCCGCTAGCGCCGCCGGCGACGACCTCTCGGCCGCGGCCGTGGACGTCAAGGGCGTCAAGGTGCTGGCTGCGCGCCTGGACGGCCAGGACGGCAAGGCGCTGCTGGCGCTGGTCGACCAGTTGAAGAACAAGCTGGGCGAGGGCGTGATCCTGCTCGGTGGCGTGCATGAGGAAAAAGTCGTGCTGGTGGCCGGCGTCACCAAGGCGCTGACTTCGAAACTGAAGGCTGGCGACTTGATGAAGCAGGCTGCCGCGGCAGTCGGCGGCAAGGGCGGCGGGCGTCCGGACATGGCCCAGGGCGGCGGCGTCGACGCCGGCGCGCTGGACGCGGCCCTGGCCCTGACCGTGCCGTTTGTCGAACAAGGTCTCTGATTCACCCTCGCGGGGGCCAGTGGTCTAGTCACTGGCCCCCGCGTTGTAGCGTTTGAATGTTTAATGGGCGCCCTTCACGGGCTGAGGCGGCTTTGAAATGGCTTTGATCGTACAAAAATTCGGAGGCACCTCCGTCGGCACTGTCGAGCGTATCGAACAGGTGGCCGAGAAGGTTAAGAAATTCCGCGAAGCCGGCGACGACCTGGTGGTGGTACTGTCTGCCATGAGCGGCGAAACCAATCGCCTGATCGAATTGGCCAAACAGGCCAGTGGCGGCGACCAGCCGGTCCCGCGTGAGCTGGACGTGATCGTGTCCACCGGTGAACAGGTCACCATCGCATTGCTGGCGATGGCTCTGATCAAGCGTGGCGTGCCGGCGGTGTCCTACACCGGCAACCAGGTGCGTATTCTCACCGACAGCTCGCACACCAAGGCGCGCATCCTGCAGATCGACGACCAGAAGATCCGTTCCGACCTCAAGGCCGGTCGGGTCGTGGTCGTGGCGGGCTTCCAGGGCGTGGACGAGCACGGCAACATCACCACCCTGGGCCGCGGCGGCTCCGACACCACCGGTGTCGCCCTGGCTGCTGCGCTCAAGGCGGATGAGTGCCAGATCTATACCGACGTCGACGGTGTCTACACCACCGACCCGCGTGTGGTGTCCACGGCCCAGCGCCTGGACAAGATCACCTTTGAAGAGATGCTGGAAATGGCCAGCCTCGGTTCCAAGGTGCTGCAGATTCGCGCGGTGGAATTCGCCGGCAAGTACAACGTCCCGCTGCGCGTATTGCACAGCTTCCAGGAGGGTCCGGGCACCCTCATTACCATCGATGAAGAGGAATCCATGGAACAGCCGATCATTTCCGGCATCGCTTTCAACCGCGATGAGGCCAAGCTGACCATCCGTGGCGTGCCAGATACCCCTGGCGTGGCGTTCAAGATCCTGGGCCCCATCAGCGCCGCCAACATTGAAGTGGACATGATCGTGCAAAATGTTTCGCACGATAACACCACCGACTTCACCTTCACCGTGCACCGCAACGACTACCAGTCGGCCTTGCAGGTGCTGGAGAACACCGCTCGCGAGATCGGTGCACGCCAGACCATCGGTGACACCAAGATTGCCAAGGTGTCGATCGTCGGCGTCGGCATGCGCTCCCACGCGGGCGTCGCCAGTCGCATGTTCGAAGCGCTGGCCAAGGAGAGCATCAACATCCAGATGATCTCCACGTCCGAGATCAAGGTGTCGGTGGTGATCGAAGAGAAGTACCTGGAGCTGGCTGTGCGCGCGTTGCACACCGCTTTTGAACTGGACGCTGCCCGCCAGGGCGAATAAAGGCGTCTGCCCAGAAGGCGCGGCTCTGCCGCGCCTTTTGCTTTTTTACAGACCGTGTTGTTCCCCACGCAGTGGGTGAGGAGAGAGGTAATGCTGATTTTGACTCGTCGGTGCGCGGAAAGTCTGGTGATTGGTGATGGCGAGATCACCGTGACCGTGCTCGGCGTCAAAGGCAATCAGGTGCGTATTGGCGTGAACGCCCCCAAAGAGGTGGCTGTTCACCGCGAGGAAATCTACCTGCGGATCAAGCAGGAGAAGGACGAGGAACCAAGTGCTTAATTAATTTAGGTTTTTTTGAAAAAAGTGCTTGCGTCAGAAAGGGGCTATCGATAATATACGCCCCGTGTTGCGGAGAGCTGGCCGAGTGGCCGAAGGCGCTCCCCTGCTAAGGGAGTACACCTCAAAAGGGTGTCGGGGGTTCGAATCCCCCGTTCTCCGCCATTATTTCTTTAGGGCGTTGAAAGCTGGCTTTTTAGGTAAGTTGTTGAAATTACTGAAAAAAGTGCTTTACAAAAAGTTTCAACGAACTATGATGCGCGGCAACATATGCACTCGTAGCTCAGCTGGATAGAGTACTCGGCTACGAACCGAGCGGTCACAGGTTCGAATCCTGTCGAGTGCACCATTTAAGAGTCTGTTTCGGTAACGAAAGAGTCTTCTTGCAACAAACCAGAGGTGATCTGGTCCATCAAGTACCATCGTGCACTCGTAGCTCAGCTGGATAGAGTACTCGGCTACGAACCGAGCGGTCACAGGTTCGAATCCTGTCGAGTGCACCATTTTACGAAGTCTGTTTCGGCAACGAAAGAGTCTTCTGCAACAACCAGAGGTGATCTGGTCTACCAAGCGCCAACCTTGCACTCGTAGCTCAGCTGGATAGAGTACTCGGCTACGAACCGAGCGGTCACAGGTTCGAATCCTGTCGAGTGCACCATACAAGTGAAAGCCCGCCTTCTTCTGAAGGCGGGCTTTTTGCTTTTCAGGTTTTTCTTCACACGCCGTCAATGGCTTTATTCCTCGCTCATTCGTCGCAGGTCCTGGTCTTGCCGCCTGCGTTCCTCGCGCTCCCGCGCAGCCGTTCGTTCGCTGTCGCTGGTCAGGAATGGGTGGTAGGCCCTGTACAGGCTGTGCTGCGTTCCAGGCGGGCACTGCAGCGTGGTGAAGGTCAATTGCCCGTCATCATCCTCGCAGCGCGACACGGTCTGGCCTGAGGCCTCCAGGGCAGGGCAGGCCAGCAGCAGGCCGGCCAGGCAGTGGGCAGCTTTCATCGAACGTCCTCCATGACAGGGTGGTCGAAAGCCTAGCGCGGTTTTTTCGAGCGGGCGCGGGTGCTTTTCTTTCCGCATGCGTCGTCCCACCGAGCGATGTTGGCAAGGTGCCGAGCTTTCGTGCGCAAGCTTTTGTTCTTGCCAGATTTTTTCGCATTAAAAGCCTGCAGGCGGTGTATCATTGCGCCCGTCAGCCCCGCCGGGGCTTTGGACCCTATCCATGGACTTACCCAGTAGTTACTCAATAGCTCGCTGCACCTATCAAGAATCGACCGATTGAACCTCTGGCGTACTCCGCTGCTGGGGGTGGAGTTCGCCTATGACTGAAGTAGAAGTAAAAAAGCCGCAAGACAGCCTGCAGGATCGCCTGGCCCAGGTGGTCGAATTGCTGCAGCGCCAGCGTGTGGTCGAAGACCTGACGCACCGCCAGGAAGGCCAGCATGGCGAGCTGGTGGAAAACCTGGTGCACCGGCAGAACCTCGTCGAGCTGCAACGCAAGCTCGATGACCTGCACTCTGCCGACGTTGCCTACATCCTCGAAGCCTTGCCCCTGGAAGATCGCCTGACGGTCTGGCAGTTGGTGAAGGTCGAGCGCGATGGCGACATTCTCCTTGAAGTATCCGACTCGGTGCGCGAAACCCTGATCGCCGACATGGACGATCACGAGCTGCTGGCCGCCGCGCGGGAGATGGACGCCGACGAGCTCGCCGACCTGGCCCCAGAACTGCCCCGAGACGTCGTCCACGAGCTGATGGAAAGCCTCGATGCCCAGCAGCGCGAGCGTGTGCGCTCGGCCCTGAGCTACGACGAGGAGCAGGTGGGTGCGCTGATGGACTTCGAGATGGTCACCATCCGCGAAGACGTCAGCCTGGAAGTGGTGCTGCGCTACCTGCGCCGCCTCAAGGAGTTGCCGGGCCATACCGACAAGCTGTTCGTCGTCGATCATGACGGTGTGCTCAAGGGCGTGCTGCCGATCAAGCGCCTGCTGGTCAATGACCCGGAGAAGCAGGTGGCCGACGTCATGGCCAACGACCCCGTGTCGTTCCACCCTGACGAAGACGCCTATGATGCTGCCCAGGCCTTCGAGCGCTACGACCTGATCTCGGCACCGGTGGTCGACAAGAACGCCCGCCTGATCGGCCGACTGACCATTGACGAGATGGTCGACCTGATTCGCGAGGAGAGCGAGACCGAAGTCCTCAACATGGCTGGTCTGCGCGAAGAAGAAGACATCTTCGCCTCGGTGTGGCGCTCGTTGCGCAACCGCTGGTCATGGCTGGCCATCAACTTGATCACTGCGTTCGTGGCCTCGCGGGTTATCGGCCTGTTCGAAGGTTCCATCGAACGCCTGGTGGCCCTGGCGGCGCTGATGCCGATCGTGGCCGGTATCGGTGGCAACTCCGGCAACCAGACCATCACCATGATCGTGCGCGCCATGGCTTTGGACCAGGTCAGCCCCGGCAACACCTCGCGCTTGCTGCGCAAGGAATTGGCGGTATCGTTGATCAACGGCATTATCTGGGGGGTGTGATCGGCGTCGTTGCCTACATGCTGTATGGCAGTTGGTCACTGGGTGTGGTGATGACCGCCGCCATGACCCTCAACCTGCTGTTGGCCGCTTTCATGGGCGTATTGATCCCCATGACGCTGGCCAAGTTCGGCCGCGACCCGGCCATGGGCTCCAGCGTGATGATCACCGCCATGACCGACAGCGGCGGTTTCTTCATCTTCCTAGGCCTGGCCACGCTGTTCCTGATGTAGCCCGGATGCCCGGCTTGATCGCCGCCCACAAAAAAAGCCAGCTTAGCGCTGGCTTTTTTCATGGGCAGTGGCAGACGCTCACGAGGCGTCGGCGGCGGCCTCGGCATTGTGGTCGATCAACGACACCAGCGCATTCTGCTGGCGGTGCGACAGTTGGCGGAAGCGTTGCAGCAGTTCGCGCTCGTGCAACGACAGCTCGGGGCTGTCCAGGCGCATGCTCAGTTCTTCGCCCAGGGCGCCTTCCTGAATAAGGCTCTGCTCCAGGCGGGCGATGATTTCCGAGTTCATGCTACGGTGATGATTACGAGCTACCTCTGCAATGCGCTCACGCATTCCATCGGGAAGGCGTACGACGAATTTGTCAGCCGTACGGCTGGAGTAAATAGCCTGTTTCAATGGGCGCATATATTTGACCGTTTAGTTCAGGGGGAGCGGTTCTCGAAATTAGCCGCACGATGTGTTTACGACAGTCGCTACAGCAAAAGTTCAACCCGAATTGTGAAAGAGGCTTCTATGATGCCTCATAGTCGCCATTTCATTGGCGCCAATTCTGTGACAAATATTGAACTGAATGAGGGCTTTTTGCCAGCACCAATTGTCGAAAATGCGTACTGGTTTGAAAATCCCCACTGCCCGCTAACCGTCGTTTCTCGTCCACGCCACCTCAAGAGGTGCTCTGGCTCGTCGGGTGCAACCTGTGCACAATGACGCGCGAGCTACCCTAAGATTGAGCATAGTGGCATTTTGGCAGGTTGCCAGCATGACGCCATACAGGGCGATAAGATGTCAGGACGTGTGATTTACCTCATGGGCCCCTCGGGTTCAGGCAAGGACAGCATCATCGAAGCGGCGCGTGCCGCGTTGGCCCAAGTGGGTGTACAGGTGGCGCGGCGCATCATTACCCGGTCTGCCGAAGCAGTCGGTGAAGACGCTATAGGCGTTAGCCCTGATGCGTTCGCGCGGATGCGCGAGGCGGGCGAGTTTGCCATGGACTGGCAGGCCAATGGTTTGCAATATGGTATCGGTGCTGACATCAACGCACGGCTCACTCGCGGGCAGCACGTGCTGGCCAACGGCTCGCGGGCCTGGCTACCCCATGCGTTGCAGCGTTATCCCGACCTGTTGCCGGTGCTGGTCACGGTCGACACGCGGGTCCTGCGCCAACGCCTGCTGGCCCGCGGCCGGGAAAGCGTGCACGACATCGAACAGCGCCTGGCGCGCAATGAGCGGCTTCAGGCGGATGCCGGACAGTGGAAAGAGGGAGGCGTGCGCATCGAAGCGCTGGACAACTCCGCCGACCTTGCGTCAGCGGTGCAGCGCCTGCTGGCGCTGCTGGCGCGTCATGGCATCAACGCAACGACGGGTCGAACTTGATCTTGCGGCCGCGGAACAGGGCCAACAGCAACAATACGCCAGCCACGCCGCTGACGGTGCCCATCAGGGCGCTGGCCTGACCGGCGTCCGGTGGCAGCGTTACCGCGGCCAGGAAACTGGCGATGGCGACCAGAAAAAAGGCCCATGCGCTTTTGGACATGTGCTGCTCCTCAGAAGGTAAAGCGGTCAATGTGATGCACCGGTGTTGCTTCGCCTTCATCCGGCTGCGATGTCAACACCGGCATCCCTCGGCTCGGGTTCATGTCAGCCAGCTGTGGAGCGTGGCGCGGCATGAAGTGTTCGGCCTGAACAGGCGCCAAGGCCGCATCCGGCTGCTTGGCATCGTGGAAGTGAAAAGCGACCAGGGCTACAAGCGCCAGCGTGTTCATGGCTAAGAGGGTGCTGTTCATTGGGCTTGTCTCCGTGAAGGTGAAGGGCTGCCTGGCCACTTTTTATAGGAGTGACTACAGCAGGCCTCGTGCCAACTCGGTCTTGGCATTAAAACCCAATGATTTCAGTAGTTTACAGGGTTTTCAAAACGATGGCAGGTTGCAATCTGCAAGATGGCCAATTGGCAGCCTTGCAAAATGCACGAACCGGCTTAGCGCCCGTGGTAGACGGGCTGCGCTGGAATCGCAAAAAGTTCCCTTCGTGAAGGCGGTTGCCTACAGGCACAAAGGTCACGGATGACATGACAAACGCAGGCGGGCTGGGTAACATGCACGCCGTCCGTCGCGCTGCCGGTTCCTGGTAGCGCTCAACGCATGTCTCAGTAGCTCAATTGGATAGAGCGTCCCCCTCCTAAGGGGAAGGTTGGCAGTTCGAACCTGCCCTGGGACACCATAGAATTCATTGTCTTCATTTATGCGGATTGCATAAAGGCCGCTAGGTGCTTGTCTTGAGGTTGCATGAAGGCCTCCAGATGCATGTCTGGAGGTTGCATGAAAGCCTCCAGGCGCATGTCTTGGGCTTTCTGGCGCCCTTGAGATCGAGCGCCGCCCGCGCGGCGCTTCCCGGGCAAGCCCGGTCCCACGTCGGTTTCGGGCCAGTTTTGTCTGTGCCATTACCTTGTCCGCCCTGTTCTTTCACTGGAGATTTGTAGCGAACAAACAAGGCGGTCGAGGAGATCTCACAGGCATAACTGGCCCGAAACCGATGTGGGACCGGGCTTGCCCGGGAAGCGCCGCGCGGGCGGCGCTCGATGTCATGAGGCATGAAGATCCCCAGGCAGGCACCTGGCGGCCTTTATAGGGTGCCAAGCGGGGAAGCTCTTGATCTTTATGACAATTTGTTGAAATCAGTGCTTGACGCCCCCACAGATCTCTCTATAATTCGCCCCACTTCCGGCGCAGACCAAACGGAAAACTCCTTGATAATCAAGAAGTTAACCAAAGTAGCCCGCTCCGAAGTGTTTCGATTTTAATGTCGAAAGCGGTGAAAAAGGCAGTTGACAGCGACTCAAATCGCTGTAGAATTCGCCTCCCGCTAACGAGAGATCGAAGCGAGTCAAGTGGTTGAAGTTGTTAGAGATTCTCTGAAAAACTTCAAAATAAACGCTTGACACACTCTGAGGAAAGCGTAGAATGCGCGCCTCGGTTGAGACGAAAGAATCAACCCACCGCTCTTTAACAACTGAATCAAGCAATTCGTGTGGGTGCTTGTGACTCAGACTGATAGTCAAAAAGATTATCAGCATCATAAGTTACTCCGCGAGAAATCATGGTTTAACCAACGATTGCTGAGCCAAGTTTATAGGGTTTTCTCAAAACCCGATTGCAGTATTGAACTGAAGAGTTTGATCATGGCTCAGATTGAACGCTGGCGGCAGGCCTAACACATGCAAGTCGAGCGGATGAAGGGAGCTTGCTCTCTGATTCAGCGGCGGACGGGTGAGTAATGCCTAGGAATCTGCCTGGTAGTGGGGGACAACGTTTCGAAAGGAACGCTAATACCGCATACGTCCTACGGGAGAAAGCAGGGGACCTTCGGGCCTTGCGCTATCAGATGAGCCTAGGTCGGATTAGCTAGTTGGTGAGGTAATGGCTCACCAAGGCGACGATCCGTAACTGGTCTGAGAGGATGATCAGTCACACTGGAACTGAGACACGGTCCAGACTCCTACGGGAGGCAGCAGTGGGGAATATTGGACAATGGGCGAAAGCCTGATCCAGCCATGCCGCGTGTGTGAAGAAGGTCTTCGGATTGTAAAGCACTTTAAGTTGGGAGGAAGGGTTGTAGATTAATACTCTGCAATTTTGACGTTACCGACAGAATAAGCACCGGCTAACTCTGTGCCAGCAGCCGCGGTAATACAGAGGGTGCAAGCGTTAATCGGAATTACTGGGCGTAAAGCGCGCGTAGGTGGTTTGTTAAGTCGAATGTGAAATCCCCGGGCTCAACCTGGGAACTGCATCCGAAACTGGCAAGCTAGAGTATGGTAGAGGGTAGTGGAATTTCCTGTGTAGCGGTGAAATGCGTAGATATAGGAAGGAACACCAGTGGCGAAGGCGACTACCTGGACTGATACTGACACTGAGGTGCGAAAGCGTGGGGAGCAAACAGGATTAGATACCCTGGTAGTCCACGCCGTAAACGATGTCAACTAGCCGTTGGGGTCCTTGAGACTTTAGTGGCGCAGCTAACGCATTAAGTTGACCGCCTGGGGAGTACGGCCGCAAGGTTAAAACTCAAATGAATTGACGGGGGCCCGCACAAGCGGTGGAGCATGTGGTTTAATTCGAAGCAACGCGAAGAACCTTACCAGGCCTTGACATCCAATGAACTTTCCAGAGATGGATTGGTGCCTTCGGGAACATTGAGACAGGTGCTGCATGGCTGTCGTCAGCTCGTGTCGTGAGATGTTGGGTTAAGTCCCGTAACGAGCGCAACCCTTGTCCTTAGTTACCAGCACGTTAAGGTGGGCACTCTAAGGAGACTGCCGGTGACAAACCGGAGGAAGGTGGGGATGACGTCAAGTCATCATGGCCCTTACGGCCTGGGCTACACACGTGCTACAATGGTCGGTACAGAGGGTTGCCAAGCCGCGAGGTGGAGCTAATCTCACAAAACCGATCGTAGTCCGGATCGCAGTCTGCAACTCGACTGCGTGAAGTCGGAATCGCTAGTAATCGCGAATCAGAATGTCGCGGTGAATACGTTCCCGGGCCTTGTACACACCGCCCGTCACACCATGGGAGTGGGTTGCACCAGAAGTAGCTAGTCTAACCTTCGGGAGGACGGTTACCACGGTGTGATTCATGACTGGGGTGAAGTCGTAACAAGGTAGCCGTAGGGGAACCTGCGGCTGGATCACCTCCTTAATCGACGACATCAGCTGTATCATGAGCTCCCACACGAATTGCTTGATTCATTGAAGAAGACGATATCGGTAACAGCTCTTAACTGGGTCTGTAGCTCAGTTGGTTAGAGCGCACCCCTGATAAGGGTGAGGTCGGCAGTTCGAATCTGCCCAGACCCACCAGTTTCTTGTTGGGGCCATAGCTCAGCTGGGAGAGCGCCTGCCTTGCACGCAGGAGGTCAGCGGTTCGATCCCGCTTGGCTCCACCATCCTTTGTTACCTTGTCAAAGCTTAGAAATGAATATTCGGATCGAATATTGATTTCTGAACTTTATCAGAATCGTTCTTTAAAAATTTGGGTATGTGATAGAAAGATAGACTGAACGTTACTTTCACTGGTAACGGATCAGGCTAAGGTAAAATTTGTGATTCAAATTGCAAATTTTCGGCGAATGTCGTCTTCACAGTATAACCAGATTGCTTGGGGTTATATGGTCAAGTGAAGAAGCGCATACGGTGGATGCCTTGGCAGTCAGAGGCGATGAAAGACGTGGTAGCCTGCGAAAAGCTTCGGGGAGTCGGCAAACAGACTGTGATCCGGAGATGTCTGAATGGGGGAACCCAGCCATCACAAGATGGTTATCTCAAGCTGAATACATAGGCTTGAGAGGCGAACCAGGGGAACTGAAACATCTAAGTACCCTGAGGAAAAGAAATCAACCGAGATTCCCTTAGTAGTGGCGAGCGAACGGGGACCAGCCCTTAAGTTGATTTGAGATTAGCGGAACGCTCTGGAAAGTGCGGCCATAGTGGGTGATAGCCCTGTACGCGAAAATCTCTTGTCAATGAAATCGAGTAGGACGGAG
The DNA here is from genome assembly GCF_013374995.1 of Pseudomonas eucalypticola. NCBI lineage: Bacteria > Pseudomonadati > Pseudomonadota > Gammaproteobacteria > Pseudomonadales > Pseudomonadaceae > Pseudomonas > Pseudomonas eucalypticola. The sequence continues at coordinate 1,554,061 of NZ_CP056030.1, forward strand.
CACGAGAAACTTTGTCTGAATATGGGGGGACCATCCTCCAAGGCTAAATACTACTGACTGACCGATAGTGAACTAGTACCGTGAGGGAAAGGCGAAAAGAACCCCGGAGAGGGGAGTGAAATAGATCCTGAAACCGTATGCGTACAAGCAGTGGGAGCAGACTTCGTTCTGTGACTGCGTACCTTTTGTATAATGGGTCAGCGACTTATATTCAGTGGCGAGCTTAACCGAATAGGGGAGGCGTAGCGAAAGCGAGTGTTAATAGCGCGTTTAGTCGCTGGGTATAGACCCGAAACCGGGCGATCTATCCATGGGCAGGTTGAAGGTTGGGTAACACTAACTGGAGGACCGAACCGACTACCGTTGAAAAGTTAGCGGATGACCTGTGGATCGGAGTGAAAGGCTAATCAAGCTCGGAGATAGCTGGTTCTCCTCGAAAGCTATTTAGGTAGCGCCTCATGTATCACTGTAGGGGGTAGAGCACTGTTTCGGCTAGGGGGTCATCCCGACTTACCAAACCGATGCAAACTCCGAATACCTACAAGTGCCGAGCATGGGAGACACACGGCGGGTGCTAACGTCCGTCGTGAAAAGGGAAACAACCCAGACCGTCAGCTAAGGTCCCAAAGTCATGGTTAAGTGGGAAACGATGTGGGAAGGCTTAGACAGCTAGGAGGTTGGCTTAGAAGCAGCCACCCTTTAAAGAAAGCGTAATAGCTCACTAGTCGAGTCGGCCTGCGCGGAAGATGTAACGGGGCTCAAACCATGCACCGAAGCTACGGGTATCACCTTTTGGTGATGCGGTAGAGGAGCGTTCTGTAAGCCTGTGAAGGTGAGTTGAGAAGCTTGCTGGAGGTATCAGAAGTGCGAATGCTGACATGAGTAACGACAATGGGTGTGAAAAACACCCACGCCGAAAGACCAAGGTTTCCTGCGCAACGTTAATCGACGCAGGGTTAGTCGGTCCCTAAGGCGAGGCTGAAAAGCGTAGTCGATGGAAAACAGGTTAATATTCCTGTACTTCTGGTTATTGCGATGGAGGGACGGAGAAGGCTAGGCCAGCTTGGCGTTGGTTGTCCAAGTTTAAGGTGGTAGGCTGAGATCTTAGGTAAATCCGGGATCTTAAGGCCGAGAGCTGATGACGAGTTGTCTTTAGACGACGAAGTGGTTGATGCCATGCTTCCAAGAAAAGCTTCTAAGCTTCAGGTAACCAGGAACCGTACCCCAAACCGACACAGGTGGTTGGGTAGAGAATACCAAGGCGCTTGAGAGAACTCGGGTGAAGGAACTAGGCAAAATGGCACCGTAACTTCGGGAGAAGGTGCGCCGGTGAGGGTGAAGGACTTGCTCCGTAAGCCCATGCCGGTCGAAGATACCAGGCCGCTGCGACTGTTTATTAAAAACACAGCACTCTGCAAACACGAAAGTGGACGTATAGGGTGTGACGCCTGCCCGGTGCCGGAAGGTTAATTGATGGGGTTAGCTAACGCGAAGCTCTTGATCGAAGCCCCGGTAAACGGCGGCCGTAACTATAACGGTCCTAAGGTAGCGAAATTCCTTGTCGGGTAAGTTCCGACCTGCACGAATGGCGTAACGATGGCGGCGCTGTCTCCACCCGAGACTCAGTGAAATTGAAATCGCTGTGAAGATGCAGTGTATCCGCGGCTAGACGGAAAGACCCCGTGAACCTTTACTATAGCTTTGCACTGGACTTTGAATTTGCTTGTGTAGGATAGGTGGGAGGCTTTGAAGCGTGGACGCCAGTTCGCGTGGAGCCATCCTTGAAATACCACCCTGGCAACTTTGAGGTTCTAACTCAGGTCCGTTATCCGGATCGAGGACAGTGTATGGTGGGTAGTTTGACTGGGGCGGTCTCCTCCTAAAGAGTAACGGAGGAGTACGAAGGTGCGCTCAGACCGGTCGGAAATCGGTCGTAGAGTATAAAGGCAAAAGCGCGCTTGACTGCGAGACAGACACGTCGAGCAGGTACGAAAGTAGGTCTTAGTGATCCGGTGGTTCTGTATGGAAGGGCCATCGCTCAACGGATAAAAGGTACTCCGGGGATAACAGGCTGATACCGCCCAAGAGTTCATATCGACGGCGGTGTTTGGCACCTCGATGTCGGCTCATCACATCCTGGGGCTGAAGCCGGTCCCAAGGGTATGGCTGTTCGCCATTTAAAGTGGTACGCGAGCTGGGTTTAGAACGTCGTGAGACAGTTCGGTCCCTATCTGCCGTGGACGTTTGAGATTTGAGAGGGGCTGCTCCTAGTACGAGAGGACCGGAGTGGACGAACCTCTGGTGTTCCGGTTGTCACGCCAGTGGCATTGCCGGGTAGCTATGTTCGGAAAAGATAACCGCTGAAAGCATCTAAGCGGGAAACTTGCCTCAAGATGAGATCTCACTGGAACCTTGAGTTCCCTAAAGGGCCGTCGAAGACTACGACGTTGATAGGTTGGGTGTGTAAGCGCTGTGAGGCGTTAAGCTAACCAATACTAATTGCCCGTGAGGCTTGACCATATAACACCCAAGCAATTTGCGTCGAATGACCAGATTGCGGTGTTGTGAAGATGACATGCACCGAAAGTTTGCAGATTCACAAATACCATCACATACCCGATTCGCTGGAATGCCTCCCAAGGCATCCTGGCTACAGAATTTCTTGACGACCATAGAGCATTGGAACCACCTGATCCCATCCCGAACTCAGCAGTGAAACGATGCATCGCCGATGGTAGTGTGGGGTTTCCCCATGTGAGAGTAGGTCATCGTCAAGATTAAATTCCGAAACCCCCAGTTGCGAAAGCAGCTGGGGGTTTTGTCTTTCTGGCGTTCGGTGATTACGCCGTGGAACCCTTGCGACAGAGAAAATGCCGCAGACGGGGAACGCTTCAGTCCGCCCTTCGTCGAAGCCTGTGTCATGGGCAATAATCCCCTGAAGGCACACTCAAGCCGCTCAGGCATAATGCTTCAGCTTGCTCAAACATCCAGCCGTACCTACCCTTCAAGCGCAGTCCCACCTCACTCAAGGAGCCGCTCGGAACGCCGATGCGCCAGATCTGGAAACCCTTTCGAGCGCTGTATTTCGCCGCGTTGATGATGTTGATCGGCTCGGGCCTGTTAAGTACCTACCTGGCCTTGCGCCTGGCTGCCGAACAGGTGGACGGCCTGTGGGTAGGTGCGCTGATGGCGGCCAACTACTTCGGCCTGGTGCTGGGTGGCAAGCTCGGCCACCGGCTGATCGGCCGCGTGGGACATATCCGCGCCTATACCACCTGCGCCGGTATCGTCTGTGCCGCGGTGCTGGGCCACGGCCTGGTCGACTACCTGCCCGCTTGGCTGTTCCTGCGGATGATCGTCGGCCTGGGCATGATGTGCCAGTACATGGTCATCGAAAGCTGGCTCAACGAGCAGGCCGAAGCCAAGCAGCGCGGCGTGGTGTTCAGCGGCTACATGATCGCCTCTTACCTGGGCCTGGTCCTGGGCCAGCTGATCCTGGTCATGCACCCGCAACTGGGCCTGGAGCTGCTGATGCTGGTCGCCCTGTGCTTTGCCCTGTGCCTGGTACCGGTCGCCATGACCCAGCGCATCCACCCCGCACCACTCAAGCCGGCGCCCATGGAGCCACGTTTCTTCCTCAAGCGTGTACCGCAGTCACTGAGCACGGTATTGGGCTCAGGCCTCATCGTTGGCTCGTTTTACGGCCTGGCGCCGCTGTACGCCTCCCAGCAGGGGCTGAGCACCGAGCAGGTCGGTCTGTTCATGGGGTGCTGCATCTTCGCGGGGCTGCTGGTGCAGTGGCCCCTGGGGTGGCTTTCCGACCGCTATGACCGTGCGGTGCTGATCCGCAGCTTTGCCCTGTGCCTGGCGATTGCCGCGTTGCCGTTGGCAGTATTCCCCAGCGTGCCGCTGGAGATGCTGTTCGGGGTGGGTTTTCTGGTGTCGCTGCTGCAGTTCTGTCTTTATCCACTGGCCAATGCCTTTGCCAACGACCACGTGGAGCCCGAGCGTCGCGTGTCGTTGACCGCCATGCTCCTGGTCACCTACGGCATTGGCGCCAGTGTCGGGCCGCTGGCAGCGGGTGTGCTGATGAAGTTCTTTGGCAGCCAGAGCCTGTATGCGTTCTTCAGCTTCTTCGCCCTGGTACTGGTGTGGCGTATCCGGCCCAAGGCGGTTACCAACCTGCACCAGGTCGACGATGCACCGCTGCACCACGTGGCAATGCCCGACAGCATGACCAGCTCGCCGCTGGTGGCTGCGCTCGACCCACGGGTTGACGAGCAGTCGGTGCACGACCAGATGCATGTCATCCCTGACCCGGTGCAGGATGCGCCCGTGCATGAAGGGGAGGTCGTGCCGCTGGCGGATGAAGCTGACGAGGCCGCGGAAATGGGCGATGGCCGCAAGGTCGGCCGTAGCCTGAGCGAGGAAGAGCAGTAGATCGGCAGGCACAAAAAAGCCCGGTGTGAACCGGGCTTTTCAATGGGCCGGGAAAAACTCAGAAATCATCCTTGTCGAACCGCCGCGCCTCGCGCTGCAGGTCAAACACGAAGCGCTCTACCTGGCGCTGCACCAGGCCACTCATGTTGTGGAAGCGAGTGCCCGCAAAGGTGGTGTCGATACGCTCTTCGTAATGCAGGTAGCGCAGTTCCACCGGTGCGGTCATCTTGCCGAACGGCAGGTTGGCGACGAAACGGTCATACACCTGACCCAGTTGCAGGCGTTCGGTGATGTCACCTTCAAAGCGCAGCTTGCAGCCGGTGGCCGAGATGTCCAGCAGCTTGCCAGTGAATTCGCCCTTGAGCTTTTCGCCGGCCAGTTGGACGTCCACCAGGTGCGCCAGCTTCAGGGCCGCGCGAAACGCGTTGCGGCGCTGGTGGTAGACCACCTCTTTAGGCAGGGGGCCGTGATAGACGCGCCCACCTTCGTTTTCATCGATGGTCAGGGTGTCGTTGACTTCCCAGGCGATACGCACGCCGTCATGGAAGCCCTCAACCTTGAAGGGTTCGCCAGCAGCGAGGAATTTCTCGCCGTCACGCGGGATCATCTCATCGAATGCCAGCACATTGCTGTCACGGTCCAGTTCGACCAGGTAGGTCTGGAAGCGCTGGCTGCGCTCATGAAAAGTTATGATCAAAGGATCATGGCTCTGCAGCAACGCACGCAGGTTGGCGGCGATTTCCAGGGGCGTTGTCAGCACCTTGGGTGGCTGCGGAGCGTCTTCCGCGTTTGTGGCGTTGAACACGGTTCATCAATCTCCAGGCAAAAAACGACACACGCAGGTGCTGGCGTTATGGCAGCATGTTCCACGCCTTGGTGAGCAAAATCAAGCCTGACTGAGCGGGCGAGGCTTGGCCAGCTTCGACGTAGAGCCTCGGGCGTCATAAAGCGAGGGGGGTTCACCGCCCATGAGTATACGCATCTGGTTGGCGGTGGTGAGTTGCTGCAGGTGGATCAGCTTGCCATTCTGCTCGTTCACGGCTCGGCAATCGGCCAGCAGCCCCGTGAGCAGGTCGCCCCGGGCCAACAGGTCGGGCCCCAGCTGCGAATGTTGGGCAAGTATCTCCAGACCACTGTGGTCGGCGGGCAACTTGAGAGTGAGCAGTATCTCGGTGCGTTTACGACCATGCTGTTCCAACAGAACGATCAGCGACTGTTTTTGCGCCAGGATATTTTCCAGCAGCGGCATGTCGCGGCCGTGCAGCGCCACCGACTCTTGCTGCAACAAGGCAAGCAGTTGCTGGGCCGGGGCGATATCTTCTTCAATCAACAGCAGCAGGTTTCTGTCGTGCATGGCTGGCTCTGGTATTCAAGCGTCCAGAAGCCTCTGCGCAGGGCGATGGCCCTAGCGCTGGGCTTCGAAATTTAGCAGTTTGCTGGCTACGCGGCTGCTGTCCACTTTATAGCTGCCATCGGCAACGGCCGCTTTCAACTGCGCCACGCGGGCACTGTCGACGGTCGGCTGGTCGCGCAGCTTGTCAGTGATTTTCTGCAACTGCTGAGCCTCGGAACTCAGGTGTACGGATTCCCCGCCGCTGGTGGTGCCAGTGGACGTAGTGGTGGTGCTGGCCGTGGTGCTCGCCGACGTGTCGGTGGTGCCAGTGGTACCGCTCGTGCGTGTCGAGGTCGACACCTGCGAGGAATTGTTCAAACGACTGAAGTCGATAACCATAATGAAAACCTCTGGGTATTTGGACGCTTGCCTTGTTTTCGGCCAAACCCCGAATAACTTTAGGCACTTTGATACAAAGCGCCGGTGCGCCAAGGCTGGGGGCTGCAATGGCCTCCAGTCTAGGAAAATAAGCTGCGAACCGCCAGCGTTTACATGGCGACTTCCACTTGGCCAGGCCCGGTGACACGAGCTTTTATCACACGGTTGGAGTTCAGGTTGCGTACCCGGATCTGCTCGCTCATGGCCCCTTTGGACAGTGCCTCGCCGGGCATCTTCACCGCCAGGCCGCCGGTTGTGGCGGTGATCACGACGTTGTCGCCTTTCTTGATGGTGTCAGGGGCCTCGACATGCGCCGGGCTCAATACCTGGTCGTTGACCGTTGGTCGGAGAAGCTTCTGGCCCACGGCCTGGTCGAGTGCGGTCAGATAACCCTGGGTCAGCAGGCCCGTGTCGCGCTCGCGCAGTGCCACGTCGCCCTCTTCGATCACGCTGTCGCGCTTGAGCGGGCGAGTGGTGATGACCACGTCGCGAAACAGCTTCACCTGCGCCGGGACGAACACCGTCCAGGGTGAACTGCCGTCACAGCGCACCCGCACCGACACCCGGCCGATGGGCGTGGCCGGGCTTTGCAGCGCCGCTGTCAATTCCTTGTCGCACAACCCCATGCGCAAGCGTGGGTCCAGCGGGTTCACCTGCACCTCATAACGGCCTTCGGTCTGGCTGGTTGCCAGATAATCTTCTACGGTGAACTCAAGAAAACCCTGGGTCACACCGATAAGCTGCTCAGGAGTTGTGAATTCCTCGGCCTGGGAGGCACTGCCGAATCCAAAAATGCAGACCGCGGCAAGGCCGCAGAGTAACCTCTGTGCCATGCGTCGGGATAATGTCGTTTTTGCGTTCATACACTATAAAAAGCAAGGGGCGTGCCGATTCAGTGGGCAGGTACGTTCCAAGCGAAGTTTTAAGGAGTCACAGGCATGGCTGGTGTAATGGATTCGGTGAACCAGCGCACTCAACTGGTAGGGCAGAACCGCCTGGAGCTTCTGTTGTTCCGTCTCAACGGGCCGCAGCTCTATGGCATCAACGTGTTCAAGGTGCGGGAGGTGCTGCAATGCCCGAACCTGACCATGATGCCCAGGTCCAGCCCGGTAGTGCGCGGTGTCGCGAATATTCGTGGGGCGACCATTCCGATCCTCGACCTGGCGTTGGCGACCGGTGGGCGCAGTTTGCAGCAGGACATCAAGAACACCTTCGTGATCATCACGGAGTACAACACCAAGATCCAGGGTTTCCTGGTGCATTCGGTAGAGCGCATCGTCAACATGAACTGGGAGGAGATCCATCCGCCACCCAAGGGCACGGGTCGCGATCACTACCTGACGGCCGTGACTCGCGTGGACAATCAACTCGTCGAAATCATCGACGTGGAGAAAATCCTGGCCGAGGTGGCGCCCACTTCCGAGGCGATTTCCGCCGGCGTCGTGGACGTCGAAACGCAGAGCAAGGCGTTGTCCCTGCGTGTGCTCACCGTCGACGACTCCTCGGTGGCGCGCAAGCAGGTCACCCGGTGCCTGCAGACCGTGGGCGTGGAAGTGGTCGCGTTGAACGATGGTCGCCAGGCGCTGGATTACCTGCGCAAGCTGGTCGATGAGGGCAAGTCACCGGAAGAAGAATTTCTGATGATGATCTCCGACATCGAGATGCCCGAAATGGACGGCTATACCTTGACGGCGGAGATTCGCAGCGACCCACGCATGCAAAAGTTGCATATCATCCTTCATACTTCCTTGTCGGGTGTATTCAACCAGGCGATGGTCAAGAAGGTGGGGGCCGATGATTTCCTGGCCAAGTTCCGGCCTGATGATCTGGCGCAACGGGTTGTAGACCGAATCAAGGCAGCAAGCTAACGACCGGGGCGCGTGCGCCCCGGACACGACAGACGATTTGAGAGGCGGCACCATTGTCTACGGGTAATTTGGATTTCGAACAGTTCCGGGTCTTCCTGGAAAAAGCCTGTGGCATTCTGTTGGGCGAGAACAAGCAATACCTTGTTTCCAGCCGTCTCAACAAGCTCATGGAACAGCAGGGCATCAAGTCCCTGGGCGAACTGGTGCAGCGCATCCAGACCCAGCCGCGCAGTGGTTTGCGCGAGCAGGTGGTGGACGCCATGACCACCAACGAGACCCTGTGGTTTCGCGATACCTACCCCTTCGAAGTGATGAAGAACAAGGTGCTGCCCGAGTTCGTCAAGAACTCGCCGGGCCAGCGGCTGCGCATCTGGTCGGCGGCCTGCTCGTCGGGCCAGGAGCCGTACTCGCTGTCGATGACCATCGATGAGTTCGAGCGAACCAACCTGGGCCAGCTCAAGGGCGGCGCGCAAATCGTGGCCACTGATTTGTCCGGCTCCATGTTGACCAACTGCAAAAGCGGCGAATACGACAGCCTGGCCATTGGTCGTGGCCTGTCGGCCGACCGCCTGCAGCGCTACTTCGACACCAAGGGCCCTGGCCGCTGGGCCGTGAAGGCGCCCATCCGCAGCCGCGTGGAGTTTCGCTCCTTCAACCTGCTGGACAGCTATGCCGCCCTGGGCAAGTTCGACGTGGTGTTCTGCCGCAACGTGTTGATCTACTTCTCTGCGCAAGTGAAGAAAGACATCCTGATGCGCATCCATGGCACCCTCAAGCCCGGTGGCTACCTGTTCCTGGGGGCATCGGAGGCGCTCAACGGCCTGCCGGACCATTACCAGATGGTTCAATGCAGCCCGGGCATCATCTACCAGGCGAAATGACCCAAAGGCCCTCCGGGGCCTTTGTTGTTCTTCCCCCTGCGCCGTAGTAGCGGACCTGGCCGCATCCCAGGCCCGCGCGGCAACCCCACCTTGCCGCTTTGTTGGCACCCAGCGGAACCACGTTGCCGCTTTTCTGGCATTGCCGCTTGCCTCTTCGCCGTCCGCCCCCGCAAAACCGGGCTCTTCACAGTTTGGCACGGCCCTTGCTATGTCTCAGTCACCAACATCCGGTCCGCCGTTTACAGGTCTCTACCATGAGCATCAGTTTCGCCAAAGCCCTCGGCATCCACGAACAGGCCCTGGCCTTTCGTGCCCAGCGCGCCGAAGTACTGGCCAACAACCTGGCCAACGCCGACACGCCCAATTACAAGGCGCGTGACCTGGACTTCGCTGCCGTGCTGCAGGCCGAAAGCGACAAGCGCCAGAACGGCACCTTCGAACTGGAGCGGACCAACGCCAACCATATCGAAGCCGAAGGCGTGACCATGGGGGACCAGCAATTGCTGTACCGCACCCCCAGCCAGCCGTCGCTGGACCAGAACACCGTGGACGCGCAGGTCGAGCAGGCCAACTACGCCCAGAACTCGGTGAACTTCCAGGCCAGCTTCACCCTGCTCAACGCCAAATTCAAAGGGCTGGTCTCAGCCATCCGGGGAGAATGATTCATGTCGCTAGCCAGCGTCTTCAATATTGCCGGTACCGGCATGAGTGCCCAGACCACGCGCCTGAACACCGTGGCCAGTAACATCGCCAACGCCGAAACCGTCTCGTCGAGCATCGACCAGACCTACCGCGCGCGCCACCCGGTATTCGCCACCGTGTTCGACCAGACCCAGGCCACCGGCGACAGCGGTTCGCTGTTCCAGGACCAGGACGCCGCCGGCAGTGGCGTGCAGGTATCGGCCGTGGTCGAGGACCAGAGCAACCTGGAAGCGCGTTACGAACCGAAGAACCCGGCCGCCAACAAGGACGGCTACGTGTACTACCCGAACGTGAACGTGGTGGAGGAGATGGCTGACATGATCTCTGCCAGCCGCTCGTTCCAGACCAACGCGGACATCATGAATACCGCGAAAACCATGATGCAGAAAGTCCTGACCCTGGGTCAGTGATAGGGGCGCACGAACATGACTACAACCACTGACAGCACATCGGCCTCATCCGTCCTGACGTCACTGCAAAAGACCACCAGTACCACCGACAGCTCCACCGGTACCGCGGGCAGTGCGCTGGGCAAGGACGCGTTCCTGCAACTGCTGGTGACCCAGATGCAGAACCAGAACCCCCTGGACCCGCAGGACAACAGCGAATTCGTGTCCCAGCTCGCCCAGTTCAGCAGCCTGGAAAGCATGCAGACCCTCAATGACTCGGTGAGCACCATCCTCAGCTCGTACCAGTCGTCCCAGGCCTTGCAGGCGTCCTCGCTGGTCGGCCACTCGGTGACCGTTACCGGCACCACCGCCGATGTCGACACCAGCAAGGGCCTGACGGGCTCGGTGAACCTCACCGACTCCAGCACCAGCAACACCATTGGCGTCTACAGCAGCGACGGCACCCTGGTTCGTACCCTGGACATGGGGACGCAATCGGCCGGCACCTACAGCTTCACCTGGGATGGCAAGGATGGCGACGGCAACACGGTGGATTCGGGCACTTACACCTTCAAGGCGGTGGCCACGGTCAATGACACCTCGACGGTCATGACCACCAACCTGCCCAACACCGTCAACAGCGTCACCATGGCTACCACCAGCGGCGGCGAAATGACACTCAACCTTGCGACGGGTACCAGTGTTGGCCTGTCCTCTGTCCAAACCATCGGAATTTAATGCCGGCTACGGCGCAGGAGTGAAAACATGTCTTTCAACGTCGGCCTCAGTGGCCTGGCAGCAGCCAACAAAGCCCTGGACGTCACCGGCAACAACATTGCCAACGTCGCCACCACCGGTTTCAAGTCGTCGCGCACCGAGTTCGCCGACCAGTACGCCCAGTCCATCCGTGGCACGTCGGGCAAGACCACCGTCGGTAGCGGCGTGACCACTGCTGCCGTGTCGCAGCAGTTTACCCAGGGCAACATCGAGTCCACCGGCAACAGCTTGGACATGGCCATCAACGGCAACGGTTTCTTCGTGCTGAGCGACAACGGCTCCAAGCTGTACACCCGTGCCGGTGCCTTCTACAGCGACAAGTCCGGCAACATCGTCGACTCCAGCGGCAACAACCTGCAGGGCTACACCACCGACAGCAGCGGCAATCTGACCTCTGGCGTGCTTTCGAACCTGGCCATCGACACCTCGAACCTGGCGCCCAAGGCCACCAGCTCGATCTCGGAAACCGTCAACCTGAACTCCAGCGCGACCGCCCCGACCATCAGCCCGTTCAGTGCCGACAACACCAGCAGCTACAACTACACCTTCAACACCGACGTGTACGACAGCCAGGGCAACGCCCACCAGCTGAACCAGTACTTCGTGAAGGACGACACGTCCAACAGCTGGACCATGTACACCACCATCGACGGCGTGAACCCGACCGACCCGACGTCCAGCACGCCGCTGTCCAACCCGCTCACCTTCAATGCCGACGGTTCCTACAGCTACACCGCGGGCGATGTCACCGGTGGCCTGAGCGTCAACGACGACGGTACCTTCAGCCTGGCCGGCTGGGTCCCTGCCGCCGAGCAGAGCGATGGCACCTATGCTTCCAATGGCGCTTCGGCCACGGCCGACATCACCCTGGACATGTCCAACCTGACCCAGTACAACGCCACCTCGGCCACCACCGCCAAGGACCAGGACGGCTACGCCACCGGCGAACTGTCGGCCCTGTCGGTCAGCGACACCGGCCAGCTGACCGCGACCTTCACCAACGGCAAGACCAACATCATCGGTCAGGTGGCCCTGGCCAACTTCGCCAACGTGCAGGGCCTGAGCCCGGCCGGTGGCACCGACTGGCGTGAAACCTATGCCTCGGGTGTACCGGTGATCGGCACCCCGAACACCGGCACCATGGGTTCGCTGTCGGCTTCGTCGCTGGAAGACTCCAACGTCGACCTGACCGCCGAATTAGTGAACCTGATCAAGGCGCAGTCCAACTACCAGGCCAACGCCAAGACCATCTCCACCGAAAGCACCATCATGCAGACCACCATCCAGATGACGTGATGGCTGTTGGCAGTACTGAAAAGCCCGGGCCCGCGCCCGGGCTTTTCGTTTCGCCATAGCCGCAGGGGCGCACGGCGGTGCTGGCCCTGCGGGCCGCTCCCGTCGGTTTGCCCAAGGTTTTCTGACGCCCCTTGCCGCCAACCGGCAAGCAGGCGCCGTTTTTCCGTCTCTGCTGCCAGGCAGGGCAGGGCGCCGTACCCGCCAATCGCCCTGTAACACCGGGTGTACAAAGGCTTTTTCAACCTTGGCCCGCTTGTTGCTTTGTCCCTGCCAGTACAGTGCTGGGCGGCATTCGCCCGTCATGGGAGACCTACCTTGGACAAAATGCTTTACGTGGCAATGACCGGCGCCAACCAGAACTCGTTGGCGATGAAGGCCCACGCCAACAACCTGGCCAACGTTTCCACCAACGGCTTTCAACGCGACCTGGAGCAGGCACGCTCCATGCCGGTGTTTGGTGACGTCTACGCGTCGCGCGCCTACGCCATGACCGAAAACCCCGGCACCGATTTCACCCCCGGTGCCATGGTAGCGACCGGGCGTGACCTGGACGTGGCTGCCGATGGCGACAGTTACATTGCCGTGCAAGCGCCGGATGGCAGCGAAGGCTACGTGCGCATGGCCAGCATGAACGTCGACGCCCTGGGCGTGCTGCGCGACGGCAACGGCTTGCCGGTGATGGGCAACGGTGGCCCGATCGCCGTGCCGCCCGAGCAGCAGATCGAAGTGGGCAGCGACGGCACCATCAGCGTTCGCTCCATGGGCCAGGGCCCGGAAGTGCTGGCCCAGGTAGACCGCATCAAGCTGGTCAAGCCCGACCCGCGCACCCTGGTCAAGGGCACCGATGGCCTGCTGCACACCAAGGACGGCCAGCCAGCCGCGGCCGATGCGACCTCCAGCGTCACCTCCGGTTTCCTGCAGGCCAGCAACGTCAACGCCGTGGAAGAGATGACCTCGGTGCTGGCCTTGTCCAAGCAGTTCGAGTTGCACATCAAAATGATGACCACCGCCAAAGAGGATGATGAGTCCATGGCGCGGGTCTTGCAGAACACCTGATAAATGACTGGGCGCGGCGAAAAACAGGCGCGCACATAGGAGAACAGAATGCTTCCTGCACTTTACGTCAGCAAGACCGGTCTGGCCGCTCAGGACATGAACCTGACGACCATTTCCAACAACCTGGCCAACGTCTCGACCACCGGCTTCAAGGCCGACCGCGCCGAGTTCCAGGACCTGCTGTACCAGACCAAGCGTCAGCCGGGTGCCAACTCCACCACGGACACCGAACTGCCGTCCGGCCTGCAACTGGGCACCGGTGTGCGCATCGTCGGCACCCAGAAGAACTTCACTGCCGGCAGCCTGGCCACCACTGACCAGCCGCTGGACATGGCCATCAACGGCCGTGGTTTCTTCCAGATCACCCAGCCGGACGGCACCACCGCGTACACCCGCGACGGTACCTTCCACCTGGACTCCAACGGCCAGATCGTGACCGCCAGCGGCAATGCCCTGAACCCGGCCATCGTGGTGCCTACCAACGCCCAGACCTTCACCGTGGGCACCGACGGCACCGTGTCGATCACCACCGCGGCCAGCGCCACGTCCACCGTGATCGGCAACCTGCAGACCGCCGACTTCATCAACCCGGCCGGCCTGCAAGCCATCGGCAGCAACCTGTACCTGGAAACCGCTTCCAGCGGCGCGCCGCAGGTCGGTACCCCGGGCCTGAACGGGTTCGGTACCACCCTGCAGAACACCCTGGAAAACTCCAACGTCAGCACCGTTGAAGAGCTGGTGAACATGATCACCACCCAACGTGCGTACGAGATGAACTCCAAGGTGATCTCGACCGCCGACCAGATGCTCCAGTACGTCACTCAGAATCTGTAATTCAGCCACACGGCGCCGCCGGCGCCAGCAACACCGTGAGGTCAGTGTCATGAGTCGTTTGTCCAGTGTTCTTGCCTTGAGTGGGATCGCTTTGTTGTCGGGCTGCATGTCGCCGCCGCCCAAGCCCAATGACCCGTACTATGCGCCGGTGCTTCCGCGCACCCCGCTGCCGGCGGCGTCGAACAACGGCTCCATCTACCAGTCCGGTTTCGACCAGAACCTGTACACCGACCGCAAGGCGTTCCGGGTAGGTGACATCATCACCGTGACCCTGGCGGAGAAGACCGCGGCCAGTAAAAGCGCCGACTCCAAACTGACCAAGGACTCCAGCACCTCGCTGGGCCTGACCTCGCTGTTCGGCGGTGGCGTGTCCACCACCAACCCGGTCACCGGCGGCAAGCTGAGCCTGGATGCCGGCTATACCGGCACCCGTGCCACCGACGGCACCGCCAAGGCCGACCAGGCCAACAGCCTGACTGGTTCCATCACCGTGACCGTGGCCGACGTGCTGCCCAACGGCATCCTGTCGGTGCGTGGCGAGAAGTGGCTGACACTCAACACCGGTGAAGAGCTGGTGCGGATCGCCGGCTTGATCCGTGCCGACGACATCGCCACCGACAACACCGTGTCGTCGACCCGTGTCGCCGACGCGCGCATCACCTACTCGGGCACCGGTGCGTTCGCCGAGTCCAACCAGACCGGTTGGCTGGACCGTTTCTTCATGAGCCCCTACTGGCCTTTCTAGGTAACCACGACCATGCGTAAACTCAAGCACCTGATGGCCGTGACCCTGCTCGCCGCTTCGGCCCTGACCGCGGCCACCGCTGCCCAGGCCGAACGGCTGAAGGACATCGCGAGCATTTCCGGCGTGCGCTCCAACCAGTTGATCGGCTACGGCCTGGTGGTGGGCCTGGACGGCACGGGTGACCAGACCACCCAGACGCCGTTCACCCTGCAGACCTTCAACAACATGCTGGCGCAGTTCGGTATCAAGGTGCCTAGCGGTACGGGTACCACCCAGCTGAAGAACGTCGCGGCGGTGTCCATCCATGCCGACCTGCCACCGTTCTCCAAGCCGGGGCAGACCATCGACGTCACGGTGTCGTCCATCGGTAACTCCAAGAGCCTGCGCGGCGGCAGCCTGCTGATGACCCCGCTCAAGGGTATCGACGGCAACGTCTACGCCATCGCCCAGGGCAACCTGGTGGTGGGCGGCTTCGACGCCGAAGGCAAGGACGGCTCCAAGATCACCGTCAACGTTCCGTCGGCAGGCCGCATTCCCGGCGGTGCCTCGGTGGAGCGCTCGGTGCCGAGCGGCTTCAACCAGGGCAACAGCCTGACCCTGAACCTCAACCGGTCGGACTTCACCACCGCCAAGCACATTGTCGACAAGATCAACAACATGCTCGGCCCAGGCGTGGCCCAGGCCATCGACGGCGGTTCGGTGCGCGTCACCGCGCCGATCGACCCGAGCCAGCGCGTGGACTACATCTCGGTGCTGGAAAACCTCGAGGTCGACCCGGGCGCCGCGTCGGCCAAGGTCATCATCAACTCGCGTACCGGCACCATCGTCATCGGCCAGAACGTCAAGGTGTCCCCGGCGGCCGTGACCCATGGCAGCCTGACCGTGACCATCACTGAAGACCCGATCGTCAGCCAGCCCGGCCCGCTGTCCAACGGCCAGACTGCCGTGGTGCCACGTTCCAAGGTCAACGCCCAGCAGGAAGCCAAGCCGATGTTCAAGTTCGGCCCCGGCACCACGCTGGATGAGATCGTGCGCGCGGTCAACCAGGTGGGCGCGGCCCCCAGTGACCTGATGGCCATCCTCGAAGCATTGAAACAGGCCGGCGCCTTGCAGGCCGACCTGATCGTGATTTGAGGTAGCGGACCATGGAGATGCCTAAAGGTGGTGTCAGCGCGCCGGCCGATTCGGGGGCCTACACGGACCTCAATCGTCTGAACGCGCTGAAGACCGGTGACAAGGACAGCGACGCCAACCTGAAGAAGGTGGCGCAGGAGTTCGAGTCGCTGTTCGTCGGTGAAATGCTCAAGTCCATGCGCTCGGCCAATGACGTGTTGGGCAAGGACAACCCGATGAACACCGAGACCACCAAACAGTACCAGTCCATGTATGACCAGCAGCTGGCCGTGACCCTGTCCAAGCAGGGTAACGGCATCGGCCTGCAGGACGTGCTGATGCGTCAGCTGTCCAAGAACAAGGGCGTGGAGCACACCGGTAGCAACCCGTTCGCCCACACCGCGCCGGCACTGTCCACGCTCAATGGCGGGCGCAATACCGCCGCCGACATCAAGCATGCGCTCAACACCGGTGCCGCCAGTGCCCACAGCAACGACATGGCATTGATGAACCAGCGTCGCCTGTCGTTGCCCAGCAAGCTGGCCGACCGCGTCATGGCCGGCATCACGCCGGCCACCGATGCCACTGCCCAGGCGGCTGCGACCCAGGCCCTGGCCCGCAACGGCATCAAGGTCACCAACACGGTCAGCGCCGCGCAGACCGCCGCCACCGATACCGACAGTGGCGACAGCAACGAGGCGGCCGGCGAATGGCAATCGGCCCAGGCCGCCATCGCCAGCGGTGATGTGCGCATCATCGGCCGCAGCGTGGCCCAGCCGCCGCTGGCGCCAGCCAAGAAAGCGTTCAGTACGGCCGACGACTTCGTCGCCACCATGATGCCCCTGGCCAAGGACGCCGCTGCGCGCATTGGCGTGGACCCCAGCGTGCTGGTGGCCCAGGCGGCGCTGGAAACCGGCTGGGGCCGGTCGGTCATGCGTGACGACAGCGGCAAGAGCAGCCACAACCTGTTTGGCATCAAGGCCAGCGGCAACTGGCAGGGCGACCAGGCGCGTGCCATCACCAGCGAGTTCCGCAACGGCAAGATGGTCAAGGAAACGGCGCAGTTCCGTTCCTACGATTCCTATGCCGATAGCTTCCACGACCTGGTGACGCTGCTGCAAAGCAACGATCGCTATCAAGGTGTGGTGAAGTCGGCCGATAACCCAGAACAGTTTGTACGAGAGTTGCAGAAGGCCGGCTACGCGACCGACCCGAACTACGCGAGCAAGATCTCGGCAATCGCAAAACAGATGAAGGGCTACGCGAACTATGCGCAGGCCGGCTCTTCCACGACTTTATAAGGTTTGAACCATGGCGAATCTGATCTCCATCGGGCTCTCGGGGCTGTCGGCCACTCAGACGGCACTGAACACGACCAGTAACAACATCTCCAACGCCGCGACCACGGGCTATTCGCGTCAGTCCACCATCACCACCGCAGGTGCCCTGCAAAGCATCGGTGGCGCTGGTTACGTGGGTACCGGCACGACGTTGTCGGAAGTGCGGCGCATCTACAACTCGTACCTGCAGAACCAGGTCAACAGCTCCACGTCCCTGGACTCCGAGGCGCAATCGTACTCGACGCAGATCAACACCCTAGACTCGTTGCTGTCAGACAGCTCCACCGGTATCACCTCGGTGCTGTCCAGCTTCTACTCGGCGCTGCAGTCGGTGTCCTCGACCCCGAGCGACACGTCGGCGCGCCAGTTGCTGCTGACCTCGGCAAACACGCTGAGCAACCGCTTCAACTCCATTTCCAGCCAGTTGACCCAGCAAAACACCGACATCAATACCCAGTTGAGCACGCTCACCGGGCAGGTGAACCAGCTGTCGACCTCGATCGCCTCGCTGAACAAGCAGATCACCCAGCTGTCGGCCAACGGTTCGCCCACCAGCCTGCTGGATGCGCGCGATGAAGCCGTGCGCCAGCTCAATGAACTGGTGGGCGTCACCGTCCAGACCAGCAGCAACGGCACCGGCTACGATGTCTACCTGGGCACCGGCCAGGCGCTGGTGTCGGGCAACACCTCCAATACCCTGACGGCGCAGCCCAGCAGCACCGACCCGAGCCAGTACAGCCTGGCGGTCAACTACGGCAGCTACAGCGCTGACGTCACCAGCGTGGTATCAGGCGGCGAGATCGGCGGCCTGCTGCGCTACCGCAGCGACGTGCTCACGCCGACCACCAACGCCCTCGGGCGCCTGGCCATGGTGGTCAGTGACACCATCAACACCCAGCTGGGGCAGGGCGTGGACGCCAACGGCGACTTCGGCTCGTCGTTGTATTCGAGCCTGAACACGGCCTCGGCCATGGCGCAGCGCAGCATCGCCGCGTCCACCAACAACACCGCCACGGGCAACCTCAACGTCAGCATCGACGACACCAGCGCGTTGACCACCTATGACTACCAGGTGAACTTCACCAGCGCCGATGACTACACCGTGACCCGTTCCGACGGCACCGCCATGGGCAGCTACAAACTGTCCGATGACCCGGCGCCGGTCATCGACGGTTTCTCGGTGGCCATGAACGGCACCGCGCCCAGCGCGGGTGACAGCTTCAAGATCACCCCCACGCGCAGCGGTGCCAGTGACATCACCACGGTGATGACCGACTCCACCAAACTGGCGATGGCCGGTGCCCTGAGCGCCACCAGCGGTTCGGCCAACTCGGGTACCGGCACCATCACCCAGCCCACCCTGACCACTGCACTGGATATCAACGGCGGTACCGATACCGCGGCGCAGGAAGCCGGGATCAAGACCTCGATGCCGGTCAAGCTGGTATTCGACACGGCCAGCGGCGGCGCCCAGACCTACACCGTGTTCGACTCCAAGGGCAACAGCATCGGCACCGGCAGCATCGTGCCCGGCCAGAGCAATGACCTGAGCGTGACCGTGCCCCTGACCGACGCCAGCGGCAACGCCGTCACCGATTCGGACGGCAACGCCATGAGCGCCAGTTTCTCCATGACCGTCGCCGGTTCGCCCGCCTCGGGCGACAGCTACAGCGTGGCGTTCAACAGCGATGGCACCAGCGACAACCGCAACGCCGCCGCCCTGTTGACCCAGCAGACCGCCAGCACCGTGGGCACCGCCAACGGCGCCACCGGCAGCAGTGTCACCAACGCCTACGCGGCGCTGGTGGAAGGCGTGGGCGCCATGGCCAGCCAGGCCACCATCGACACCACCGCCACCGCGGCCGTGCTGACGTCGGCCACTGACTCGCGTGACTCGGTGTCGGGGGTCAACCTGGACGAAGAGGCGGCCAACCTGGTCAAGTTCCAGCAGTACTACACGGCCTCGTCGCAGATCATCAAGACGGCGCAGACTATTTTCCAGACCTTGATCAGTAGCCTGTAAAAGGAGGCAACGACATGCGAATTTCCACCGGCCAGTACTTTGCAAACAGCCTCGCGGGCTACTCCAAAAACTACAGCGACATCACCAAGACGCAGTCCGAGATCAGTTCCGGCACCCGCATCCAGACGGCGGCCGACGATCCCGTGGGTGCCTCCAAGCTGCTGCAATTGCAGCAGCAGAGCGCGCGCCTGACCCAGTACACCAGCAACATCACCACCACCAACAACTCGCTCAACAACGAGGAGTCGGTGCTGTCGAGCATCAACACCGCGCTGCAGAGCGCTCGCGAGCTGACCTTGCAGGCCGGTAACGGCGGCCTCACCGACGACGACCGAGCCTCCATCGCCAACCAGCTGGGCGATATCGAAAGCACCGTGTACGGCTTGCTCAACAGCAAGGACGCCAACGGCAACTACCTGTTCTCCGGCTCCAAGACCAACGTCCAGCCGTATGTGAAGAATGCCGACGGCAGCTACACCTACCAGGGCGACGAGACGCAGCTGAGCCTGCAGGTGTCCGATACCCTGAGCATGGCCACCAACGACACCGGCTACAGTGTGTTCGAGCAGGCCAGCAACGTGGCCCGTACCTCGGCCACCCTGACAGCACCGGCCACCGATGACGGGCGCATGACCCTGACGTCGGGCAACATGACCTCGCAGACCACCTACAACAGCAGCTTCAAGGCTGGCGAGCCGTACACCCTGACCTTCACCAGCGCCTCGGCCTACACCATCACCGACGCCAGCGGCAACGACGTCACCGCCGAGAGCAGCGGCAAAGGCACCTACGATTCCACGGATGCCTCGGGCAGCACCATCAGCTTGCGCGGCGTGGATTTCCAGGCCAACGTCATCGCCCAGACCGGCGACAACGACACCACCGACATGGACGCCGCGTTGGCCGGCCACAGCTTCAGCCTCGCGAGCAAGCCGGACACCATCACCGCCAGCCGCATTTCCAGCAACACCTCCACCGCGCAGATCACCTCGGCGTCGGTGAGCGACGAATCGGCCTACAGCAGCACCTTTCCCAATGGCGGGGCGATCATCAAGTTCACCAGCGCCACCGATTACCAGGTGTATGCCTCGCCTGTGACCTCGTCCAGCCAGGCCATCGCCAGCGGCAGCATGACCAGCCCGGCCACCAGCATCACCGCCGCCGGGGTGACCTTCAACGTCACGGGCACCCCGGCCAGCGGCGACCAGTTCTCGGTGACTGCCGATGCCCACCAGACCCAGAACGTGCTGAACACCATCAGCCAACTGCGTTCGGTGCTGTCCACGCCCATCAGCGGCGACAGCGCCGGGGCCCTGCGCGTGCAGAACGCCGTGGCCGCGGCCACCGGCAACCTCGATTCGGCCTCCAACCAGATCGACATCACCCGCGGTTCCATCGGCGCGCGCGGCAACGCCCTGGACATCCAGTCGGCCGAGATCAGCAGCCTGACCCTGGCCAACACGGCCACCCAGTCTTCGATCGGTGACACCGACACCGCCGAGGCCAGCGTCAAGCTCACCCTTCAGCAGACCATGCTGGAGGCTTCGCAGCTGGCCTTCAGCCGCATCTCGCAGTTGAGCCTGTTCGACAAGATCTGACCCGCAAGGCGTCACCCAGACCGCCGTCACCCTCAGGGGTGGCGGCGGTTTTTTGTTTTTTTCCGACGGCGGCTGAAGGATTTTTCACCTCGACGGCGGCATTTTTCGCCGTGACCGCTTGCAACACTTGTGACCAATAGGTCAAAACGTGCATCTTCACTGTATTGTATTAATGGGTCGGCCGGCCCCTCGCCTTGTCGCAGGTCCAGGCGACCCTCCACGGTGCGCTCCGGTGCCCTCGGCGCCCCCGTCGCGACGGGTGGTGATTACCAGTACTTCTGCATTGGGAAGCCAGTATGATTGGCATTAAAAGTATCGCCAGCTACGTGCCCACAGGCGGCGTGGACAACTACGCCCAGGGCGCGAAATTCGGCAAGGAAGAGGACTTCATCCTCGGCAAGATCGGCTCGGCCTTCCTGCCGCGCAAGGACGATGCGCAAGAAACGTCCGACCTGTGTGTCGAGGCCGCCAAGGCCCTGTTCGCCAATCACCCCGAGCTCAACCCTGAATCCATCGATGCGCTGATCGTCGTCACCCAGAACGGCGACGAAGAAGGGCTGCCGCACACCGCTGCCATCGTCCAGGCCAAGCTGGGCCTGCCGACCCACGTGGCGGCGTTCGACATCTCCCTGGGCTGCTCGGGCTACGTTTACGGCTTGTACGCGATGAAAGGCTTCATGGAAGCCGCGGGCCTGAAAAACGGCCTGCTGATCACCGCCGACCCGTACTCCAAGATCGTCGACCCCGAAGACCGCAACACCGCCATGCTGTTCGGCGACGCCGCCACCGTCACCTGGATGGGCGAAGACCCCGTCTGGACCCTGGGCAAATCCGCCTTCGGCACCGACGGCAGCGGCGCGGCGCACCTGAAGGTCACCGACGGCCTGTTCTTCATGAACGGCCGCCAGGTCTTCAACTTCGCCCTGATCAAGGTGCCGGCGCACCTGCAACTGCTGCTGGAAACCTCGGGCCTGACCAGCGACCAGATCGATGCGTACTGCATCCACCAAGGCAGCGCGGCCATCGTCGACGCCGTGGCACGCCGGTTTGAAGAAGCCCAGCCGGAGAAGTTCGTCAAGGACATGCTGGAGACCGGTAATACCGTGTCGTCGAGCATTCCGTTGCTGCTGGAAAAGCACGCGTTCGACAACCGCTGGAAGCGCGTGGCGATCAGCGGGTTTGGCGTGGGCTTGTCGTGGGGCTCGGCGATTATCGAGCGGCCGTGACCCATCGCGGAGCCCCGGTCCCGGGGCTCCCGTCGTTTCATCGCCAATGCACTTGGCGCCCTTCTTGCACCTGGTCTCCACTGTCGTCAGAAACCCGCCATCCGTGCTGGCTTGATGGCGAATTTTCGTGGCCGTACATTCCTGGAGTTCATGGTGAAGCTCAACATCGCCCATATCGGCAGTAACGACTGGTTCAACTTCAAGGCGGATATCGTCTACGGCCTGTATCACAGCCTGACGGCCTTGGGGCATGAGGTGAGCATGAGCCACAACCAGTTCTTCACCGGAGTCCACAACGTGGTGATCGGTGCTGACTGGCTGGTGGACGAAGCGCACTTGCAGCACATCCGCCAGACTGAGGCCGAGTTTTCCATCTACGACGTAGAATGTTTCGATGGCAAGACGATCAACCAGCGTGCTGGCTTCAAGATCGATAATTACCTGGAGCTGCTCAACATGAGCCGCTTCATTTGCACGCCTTACCGCTACAACTTCCAAGCCTACGAGGCTTGCGGGTTGACCGATAAGGCGCATTACGCGCGCTGGGGTTTTTTTCACGAGTTGGTCTCGCCAAATATTAACCGTAGGGCGGCTATTCAACATGACGCGGTGTTTTTCGGCCTCGCCAAGGGCGAGCGCCAGGTCAAGTTGAACAAGCTGGTCGAGGTGCCGGGCATGCGCTTGCGCACCGTGGACAACAAGTCACCGCACATGAGCCGTGATTACTATCTGTCGTCTACTCGGTATGGCTTGTCGCTGAGTGCGGGGGCAGGGGAGCAGTTCGTCAATCCGTTCCGCATCTACCTGATGAGTGCCAATGGCGTGCCGGTGTTGGCAGATAACCCGCGGGACGAGGATGGGTACCTGGACTTCACCGCCCGCGGCTCGCTAGAGGATATCTGCGAGTTTTTTGCTGATCCACAGTCGCGGTTTGAGCTCACTGGAAGCCTTGCCGATGGTGTGCGCCTGGCGGATGAACTGAGGCCGTTGTTCTAACTCGCAGGCCGCGCCACAGGCAGCGCGTACTGCCTCCGGCGCGACCTGGCAAGAGGTTAGACGATTCCGTCTGTCTTCAGGGTCTGGATAATACGCCCCAATGGGTCTTGCCAGCCCATTAGCGCCGGGTTGTGGAACAGCTGGACGCTGTTGTACCAATAGGTCCGGCCTTCCTTCATGCCCCAGCGGAAATTGGGGTTCAACTGCACCAAGACGTAGGTCGGAATGCCGAGGGCGCCGGCGAGGTGGACCGCGGTGTTGTCGACGCTGATCACCGCGTCTAGCACGCTGACCTGCGAGGCTTGTGGGTCCATGTCCAGGCGTGCGTCCACGGTGTCATCGTGATAAATGGGCAGCCCGGCGGCCTGCATCTGCGCGATTTCCTCGGGGGAACTGTCGTACTGCAAGTCGATGAACTGCACGTTGGACAGCGCCGTCAGCGGCAACAGGTCCTGTACCTGGGCCCGGCGGCTCTGGCGCTCGGTCTGCATGGTTTTGCCGCCGCGCCAGGATAAGCCGATCAACCGCTTGCCCGGGAACAGTCTGGCGTATTTCTCGCGGTAGGCTGCGCAGGCTTCCGGGTCAGGGGTGAGAAACGCGGTGCCTGCGCCGAAACTGGCGAGGTCATTGCGAAAAATACCGCCCAGGCTGCCAATCGGGATCTGGAAGTCCGCCCGGGGCCAGCTTTGCTTGAACATGCGTTTGCCTTCTATCTGCTCCTCGCCCTGCACATCGCGGCGCAGAAAGTTGACGCCTTCGAAGCTGCGCTTGAACAGTTCATCAAGGCGGGCATAGATCTCGTAATGCAGCGTTCCGCCGCGTGCTTGCAACTCCTTTAGCATGCTGGCGAACATGATGTGGTCGCCAATGCCTTGCTCGGCCCACACCAGAAGGGTCTTGCCTTCCAGCGGTTCCCCCTGCCAGCGCGGGATACTGAAATGTTGCGCATGCTCGGGTTGCGATGCCTTCCAGCGCCACTCATTGTGTTGCCAGCCCTGCTGAAATTGGCCCAGGCGCAGCATGATCAGCGAAATGTTGTTATGGGTGCCAGGGTGCTCAGGGTCGATTTCCAATACCTTCTGGTAGTACTTGAAAGCCTCCTCATAGCGGCCTACGTGCTCCAGGGATCCAGCCAGGTTGAACAGTTGGGTCTGGTTACCTGGGTTCAGTTCGAGCCCCAATTGATAGCAGCCAATGGCATCGTGGTAGCGCGCTTGGCTGAAATATAGCTGGGCCAGCAGCGTCAGCACCTGCGACTGCTCGGCAGGCTGCAGCGGTTGTTCCAGCACTTGATGGATCAACGCTTCCATTTCTTCCTTGGCGTCGATGCGGTTCAGCGCCTCGTGCAGCAGCTTGAAGCGCCACAGGTTTGGCTGCTCGTTGAACCACGCGCGGGCTTGTTCAACCTGGGCCGTATACCGCGCCAGTTTGCACATGTGCTGAAACACCAGGCGGTCAACTTTCAAGTCATGAGGCTGCGCCAGTGCAACCTCCACATGCTGCGCCGCCTCCTGTTCCAGCTCGCGCTCGAAGAGCAAGTGCGCAATCTGCGCATGGACCAATGCGGTGTTGGGCGCCAGGCGTGCGAGCTCTTGATAGAGCTTTAGCTGTGTATTGCTGTCCTGGCTTTTTTCTGCCAGCGCCAAGGCGCTGGATATGCGCTGGATCTCGGCCTGTCGGGTTCTGCTCTGCATAAGGAGGGTCCGGCTGTCGTGACGGGGGTTTGACATGTATCCGGACTGTAGCAAGAACAGGGCCACCGTCCTGAAAGCGCCGGTTTCAGGGATGTAAGCAAAAAAAAACAAAATTTCCTCAAGGGATTCCGGAACCCGACGATAACAACTACGAAGGTTCTGTACGGCAACTCACTGGCACCACCGCCACCCAGCCACTGAACCCACACTCCGTTAGACTCACTGCAAGGAAATTTGTCATGGCTCTTACCGTCAACACTAACATTGCCTCTCTGTCGGTTCAAAAGAACCTGACCGCTTCTTCCAACGCTCTGACCACCTCCATGACCCGTCTGTCGACCGGTCTGCGTATCAACAGCGCCAAAGACGACGCCGCTGGTTCGCAAATCTCCAACCGCCTGACCTCCCAGGTCAACGGTCTGGACGTGGCGGTCAAGAACGCCCAGGACGCCAACTCGATCGCAACCGCCGCTGAAGGCGCGCTGCAAGAATCGACCAGCATCCTGCAGCGTATGCGTGAACTGTCCCTGCAGTCGGCTAACGGCAGCAACAGCAGCGAAGACCAATCGGCCCTGAACCAAGAGTTCAAGTCGATGACCGCTGAATTGACCCGTATTTCCAAGACCACCACCTTCGGCGGCGGCTCCTCGGGCATCAAGCTGTTGGACGGTACTGCTGGCAACTCCGGCACCCTGACCTTCCAGGTTGGCGCCAACGCCAACGAAACCGTTTCCTTCACCCTGAGCGACATGGGCGCTTCGGCTCTGAAAGGTACCTCGTCCCTGGCAGTCGTCAGCACTGGCGCCATCGCTGCTTCGGCCGCCGCCACCATCGCCTCTTCGTCTCTGACCATCGGTGGCGTAGAAGTGGACATCGCTTCGGGTTCGACCATGAGCGACGTGGTTGCTGCGATCAACACCAACGTCAGCGGCGTGACCGCCACCCTGGACAGCGCCGGTACCGGTATCGTCCTGACCTCGGGTAGCGACATTGCTTCCATCGGTGCTACCGGTGACTTCACTGCCATCGCTTCGACCGCAGTGACTTCTTCGGCCTTCACCGTGCAGCAACTGAACATCAACACTGCCTCGGGCGCTCAGAAAGCCACCCAGGTCATCGATGCCGCCCTGAAGCAGATCGATACTCAGCGTTCCTCGCTGGGTGCCATCCAGAACCGTCTGGACAGCACCATCTCGAACCTGCAGAACGTATCGGAAAGCGCCACCGCTGCCCGTTCGACCATCCAGGACGTGGACTTCGCGGCCGAAACCGCCGAGATGACCAAGCAGCAAACCCTGCAGTCGGCAGCCACCGCTGTACTGGCCCAGGCCAACCAGCTGCCTTCCGCTGTACTGAAACTGCTGCAATAAGGTAACGGCCCACCGGCCAACACCACGGAAAGGGCGCTTGCGCCCTTTCTTCGTTGCCAACAGGAGGAGTGAACCATGGACCTCAATCTCAATGTTCCAGCTGTCGACGCCCGTACTCTCGGCACGCGTTCCGTTGGCAGCGCTGCAGTTCAGCCGCAGGCAGCCAAGGCTGTCGGCAATGATGACCTGGGCGGGCAGCCGCAGTCGCTTGACCAGGCCGTCAGCAGTCTCAACGATTACATGAAGGTCTCGCACCGCGACCTGGATTTCTCCGTGGATTCCGATACCGGCATCCAGGTGGTCAAGGTAGTGGCCAGCGATACCGGCGAAGTCATTCGGCAGATTCCTTCGGAAGTGGCATTGAAGCTGGCGCAAAGTCTCAAGGACGGCAACACCTCGTTGTTCGATGGATGGGCTTGAGGGTTGGTGCCTTACTTGCATGACTAAACGGATACAGTTCATTTCCGAAGGCATGCGCCAATATTTTGAGCGGGAGCATAAACAATGAGTACTTCGGTAAACGGGGTAGGGTCGGGGATCGACATCGACTCCATTGTGACGGCGTTGGTAACGGCGCAGAAAACACCCAAGCAGGATCAGATCGACACCGCCAAGACCACCGCGACCACCACTTTGTCGGCGGTCAGTTCGTTGAAATCGGCGTTGTCGACGTTCCAGACGGCCATGACCGATCTGAACGAAGCCAAGTCGTTCGCGGGTCTTACCGCTACGTCATCCAATAGCGATAACTTGACGGCCACCGTGGGTACTGGTGCAGCCGCGGGCACCTATTCGATCAAAACCACGCAGTTGGCCACCAG
Source organism: Pseudomonas eucalypticola (assembly GCF_013374995.1). NCBI lineage: Bacteria > Pseudomonadati > Pseudomonadota > Gammaproteobacteria > Pseudomonadales > Pseudomonadaceae > Pseudomonas > Pseudomonas eucalypticola. The sequence goes on from NZ_CP056030.1 coordinate 1,581,001, forward strand.
CTCCAAGGTCGCTACCCAGTACATCACCAGTGGCACGACGTTTTCCGCCGGCACGTTGACGCTTACCCAGGGTTCCAGCGCGCTGGGTACGATCAAGGTGGCCGCCAATGCCAGCTTGTCGACCATCCGCGACAGCATCAATACCCAGCTCAAGTCCAGCGGCGTCACCGCAAACATCATCACTGACTCCACCGGTCAGCGCCTAGTCATCAGCTCCAGCACCACGGGTGCGAGTACAGACATCAGCGTTGCCGCATCGTCGGGACTTGAATCTCTGGCTATTGATGGCTCGGCCGAGACCGGTTCGGTCGCTACTGCTACCAAGGGCGGCTATGTCACCGCGCCGACCCAGGATGCGGAATACACCATCGACGGCCTGTCGATGACCAGCTCTACGAACGATGTGAGCGGTGCAATCAGCGGTGTCGACTTCACCCTGGTGGCTGCCAGCGACACGGCCACCACCTTGACGGTCGACACCAACACCGACGGTCTGACCACCTCGATCAACAGCTTCGTCTCTGCCTACAACACCCTGATGAGCTCGATCGACTCGCTCACCAGCGTAACCTCCAGCACCGACGACGATGGCAATGCCACCACCACCGGTGCGGCGCTGACCAGCGACTCCAGCGTACGCAACATCGTCAACAGCCTGCGTAACGCCCTGGTAGGCAGCTCCACCAACGGCGGCACCATCAGCCTGCTGTCGCAGTTGGGTGTGTCTACCCAGACCGACGGTACCCTGAAGGTCGACGACGACAAGCTGGAAACCGCGCTGGAAGCCAACGCTTCCTCGGTGGAAGGCTTCTTCACCGGCACCGGCGGCCTGATCACGCGCATGTCCGCGTCCCTGGATATCTACACCCAGGACAACGGCCTGCTCGACCAGCGCGTCGACTCGCTGAACGACACCCTGAGTGACCTGGCTACCCAGCAGACCACCCTGGACACGCGCATGACCAAGTACGAGGCCACCATGATGGCCAAGTACAACGCCATGGACACCCTGGTAGCGCAGCTCAACGCCACCAGCACCAGCGTAATGACCACCCTCAACGCCCTGAACAAGACCTCCTCCGACAGCTGACCGGTAAATTGAACGAGGGTGGCTAAAGTTTGACGCCCCCTCGTCGATACCCCGAGTAGAGCGTCAATTGTCAGGCAACAATACCCCGAGGTAATACCCCATGAACCGCATGGCCGCGCTTCGACAGTATCGAAACGTCAACACCCAATCGGAAATGGTCGATGCGTCCCCTCATCGCTTGATCCAGTTGTTGATGGAGGGTGGCCTGAGCCGTATCGCTCAGGCGCGTGGGTGCATGGAGCGGGGTGAGCTGGCGCAGAAGGGCGTGTTGCTGAGCAAGGCGCAGAACATTCTCGCCGGCCTGCGCGATGGCCTGGACTTTGAAAAAGGCGAAGCGCTGGCGGTCAATTACGCCCAGCTTTACGACTACATGACTCGGCGCCTGGTGGAAGCCAACCGCGTCAACAGCGTGGAAATGCTCGACGAAGTCAGCGGCTTGCTGTTGACTGTGAAGATGGGCTGGGACGCCATCGATCCCGCCAACGCGGCACCGGCTGCGCCATGAGCATTGGGGCGCGCGCGAACCACCTGGTGCTGGTTGCTGAACGGGCAGGGGAGGTCGTCCTGCCGCAGGAGAGTGTCATGAGTGCATTGGAAAAGATTCAGGCTACGCGACAGGCGCTGGAGACGGCGCTGGTGAATGAGGACTGGGAAGCCGTGACGGCCCTGGACCTGGACATCCGCGCCTGCCTGGACGGCGCGCTGGCCGACAAGACAGTGGACGCGCAGTTGCTGCGTGAGCACCTTGAAGGGCTGCTGGTGCTGTACCGTCAACTGGTGGACGTGACGTCGCGGGCTCGACAGTCCATCGCCAGTGAGATGACGCAGGCGAAGCGAGGGTATGAGGCCGCGAAGGTCTACAATATGGCCCGACGGGCTTCATTCATGCGTTAAGGGGCCGATACGGCCCCTTTTGTTTCCGGCTTGATACAGTCACTCATCTGTTTCTTTACAAAACATTTGCCTGGCGGCGGATAATACGCCATAAATTTGACTGTCTAAACTTTTTTGACTTAACTAGTGGCTATTTACAGTACTGGGACGTCTATTAGGTGTATCAAGCCAATTACGTCTGACTTGCCCCTATTCCAGGGCATCGAGTTGACTAGGGAAGTTGCTATTGCATGTGGCGTGAAACCAAAATTCTGCTAATCGATGACGATAGCGTTCGCCGCCGGGATCTGGCGGTGATCTTAAATTTTCTCGGCGAAGAAAATTTGCCCTGCACCAGCGGAGACTGGCAGCAGGTGGTCGATTCGTTGTCGTCGAATCGGGAAGTGCTTTGCGTCCTCGTCGGGACTGTCAATGCCCCCGGTACCCTTCAAGGCTTGCTTAAGACCATCGCGGGATGGGATGAGTTCCTTCCCGTGTTGCTTTTAGGTGACACGGCGGGCGGCGACCTGCCCGAAGACCTGCGCCGGCGCGTGCTTTCCAGCCTGGAAATGCCGCCCAGCTACAGCAAATTGCTGGATTCGCTGCACCGTGCCCAGGTTTATCGCGAGATGTACGACCAGGCGCGCGAGCGTGGCCGTCAGCGTGAGCCGAACCTGTTCCGCAGCCTGGTGGGTACCAGCCGTGCCATCCAGCATGTGCGCCAGATGATGCAGCAGGTGGCCGACACTGACGCCAGCGTGCTGATCCTGGGCGAGTCGGGTACCGGCAAGGAAGTGGTGGCGCGCAACCTGCACTACCATTCCAAGCGCCGCGATGCGCCGTTCGTGCCGGTCAACTGTGGGGCCATTCCCGCCGAGTTGCTGGAAAGCGAACTGTTTGGCCACGAGAAGGGGGCGTTTACCGGGGCTATCACCAGCCGTGCCGGGCGTTTCGAATTGGCCAACGGCGGTACCCTGTTTCTCGACGAGATCGGTGACATGCCGTTGCCGATGCAGGTCAAGCTGCTGCGCGTGCTGCAGGAACGTACCTTCGAGCGCGTGGGCAGCAACAAGACCCAGAGCATCGACGTGCGCATCATCGCCGCCACGCACAAGAACCTGGAAAGCATGATCGAGGTCGGCACTTTCCGTGAAGACCTGTATTACCGCTTGAATGTGTTCCCCATCGAGATGGCGCCCTTGCGTGAGCGGGTGGAAGATATTCCGCTGCTGATGAACGAATTGATCTCGCGCATGGAGCACGAAAAGCGTGGTTCCATTCGTTTCAACTCGGCGGCCATCATGTCGCTGTGTCGTCATGGCTGGCCGGGCAACGTCCGTGAGCTGGCCAACCTGGTGGAGCGCATGGCGATCATGCACCCCTATGGGGTGATCGGCGTGGCCGAGCTGCCGAAGAAGTTTCGCTACGTCGACGACGAAGACGAACAGCTGGTGGACAGCCTGCGCAGCGACCTGGAAGAGCGTGTGGCTATCAACGGCCATACGCCGGACTTCACCACCGGCGCCATGCTGCCGCCCGAAGGCCTGGACCTCAAGGACTACCTGGGGGGGCTGGAGCAGGGCCTGATCCAGCAGGCGCTGGACGATGCCAACGGTATCGTGGCGCGCGCGGCCGAGCGCTTGCGCATCCGCCGAACCACCCTGGTGGAGAAGATGCGCAAATATGGCATGAGCCGTCGCGAGGGCGACGACCAGACAGATGATTGACGCGTGAGTTCCATGGCCGGCGCCCCCCCAAGCGCCGGCTTTTTTGCTTTTGTAGCTTTTTTTCAGCGTTTCCCCTTCGCGTAAACCCTTGCCCAGGCTGCCTTTCCTTGATTTGTATCAAGGATGATTCCAATCTGTGCCCTAGCGATAGCTCGCGCATTTTGTTCCGGCACGGTGATTGCTACATCCCTCGCACGATACCCATTTATGACGGTATGCCACGCGAGAGATCACGATGCCACAGGCCGCCCCCATGACCACTGCCCCTGAACTCGAGGGCCAGCCCTCCGTTGAACAGGCCAGCCGGCTTGGCCTTGAGCAGGCGTTTGCGCTGTTCAACCAGATGTCCACCCAACTGAGCGACTCCTACAGCATGCTTGAGGCACGCGTCGCCGAGCTCAAGGGCGAATTGGCGGTCGTCAGCGCCCAGCGCATGGCCGAACTGGCCGAGAAGGAACGCCTGGCCAACCGCTTGCAGCATTTGCTGGACCTGCTGCCGGGCGGCGTTATCGTCATCGACGCCCATGGCGTGGTGCGCGAAGCCAACCCGGCCGCGTGTCAGTTGCTTGGCGAACCGCTGGAAGGGGTGCTGTGGCGCCAGGTCATTACCCGTTGCTTCGCGCCGCGCCGCGACGATGGCCACGAAATTTCCCTGAAGGATGGCCGCCGGTTGTCCATCGCCACCCGGTCCCTGGGCAGCGAGCCTGGACAACTGGTGCTGCTCAATGACCTGACGGAAACCCGTCGCCTGCAAGATCAGCTGGCGCGCCACGAACGGCTGTCTTCCTTGGGGCGCATGGTCGCCTCCCTGGCGCACCAGATCCGCACGCCGCTGTCGGCCGCGCTGCTCTACGCCAGCCATTTGACAGAGCAGGCGTTGCCCGTGGAAACCCAACAGCGGTTCGCCGGGCGCCTCAAGGAGCGCCTGCACGAACTCGAGCACCAGGTGCGCGACATGCTGGTGTTCGCCCGGGGCGAACTGCCGCTCAGTGATCGGTTGACCCCCCAGGCGCTGTTCCAGGCCTTGAAGGCGGCGGCGCATACCCATGTGCAGGATGTGGCAGTGCGCTGGCAGTTCGATTGCCCCGGCGGTGAACTGCTGTGCAACCGCGACACCCTGGTAGGGGCGCTATTGAACCTGATCGAAAACGCCGTGCAGGCCTCCCACACGCAAGCCCGGGTCAAGATTCACCTGTACGCCCGCGACCACGAATTGCGCCTGGCCATCAGCGATAACGGCAGCGGCATCGAGCCGGCCGTGCTGGCGCGCCTGGGCGAACCCTTCTTTACCACCAAGACCACCGGCACCGGCCTGGGCCTGGCCGTGGTCAAGGCTGTGTCCCGCGCCCACCAGGGCGAGCTGGCGATACGTTCGCGGCCGGGGCGCGGTACCTGTGCGCTGGTGGCGCTGCCATTGATCCATACCCGTGTGGTGCAGGAGTAACGCTGATGGCCATCAAGGTCTTGCTGGTCGAAGATGATCGCGCGCTGCGTGAAGCGCTGGGCGACACACTGGAGCTGGGCGGCTATGCCTTCCATGCGGTGGGCAATGCCGAAGAGGCGCTGCTGGCAGTGGCCAGCGAGGCCTATGGCCTGGTCATCAGTGACGTGAACATGCCAGGCATGGATGGCCACCAGTTGCTGTGCCAACTGCGCAGCCGCCAGCCGCAATTGCCAGTGCTGCTGATGACTGCTCACGCGGCGGTGGACCGTGCCGTGGAAGCGATGCGCGCCGGCGCCGCCGATTACCTGGTCAAGCCGTTCCTGCCCAAGGCCCTGCTGGACCTGGTGGCGCGTCACGCCCTGGGCTGCCTGACCGGCAGCGATACCGAAGGGCCGATCGCCGTCGAGCCGGCCAGCGCCCGCTTGCTGGAGTTGGCCGCGCGGGTGGCGCGCAGTGATTCCACGGTGCTGATCTCGGGCGAGTCGGGCACCGGCAAGGAAGTGCTGGCGCGGTACATTCACCAGCAATCACAGCGGGCCAACCAGCCGTTCATTGCCATCAACTGCGCGGCCATCCCAGACAACATGCTCGAAGCCACGCTGTTCGGCCATGAGAAAGGTTCGTTCACTGGCGCCATAGCCGCCCAGCCAGGCAAGTTCGAACAAGCCGATGGCGGAACGCTGCTGCTCGACGAGATTTCCGAAATGCCCCTGGGCCTGCAAGCCAAGCTGCTGCGCGTGTTGCAGGAACGGGAAGTGGAGCGGGTAGGGGCGCGCAAGCCCATTGCCCTGGACATTCGCGTGGTGGCCACCACCAACCGCGACCTGGCCGGTGAAGTGGCGGCGGGGCGCTTCCGCGAGGACCTGTACTATCGCCTGTCCGTGTTTCCGCTGGCCTGGCGGCCGCTGCGTGAACGCACCGCCGATATCCTGCCGCTGGCCGAGCGCCTGCTGGCCAAGCACGTCAGCAAAATGAAACACAGCGCCGTGCGCCTGGCGCCCGGCGCCCAGGCCTGTCTGGTCAGCTATCCGTGGCCTGGCAATGTGCGCGAACTGGACAACGCCATTCAGCGGGCGCTGATCCTGCAGCAGGGTGGGGTGATCCAGGCGGAGGATTTCTGCCTGGAAGGGCCGGTGGGGGCGGTGCCGCAACCGGCGCTGTCCATCGTGCGTTCGGCGCCGGCGCCTGTCGAATCCTTGACAGCGCTGGCGCCCGAAGCGGCCGGCGGCCTGGGGGATGACCTGCGCCGTCGCGAGTTCCAGCTGATCATCGACACCCTGCGCACTGAGCGCGGCCGCCGCAAGGAGGCCGCCGAACGCCTGGGTATCAGCCCGCGTACCTTGCGCTACAAGCTGGCGCAGATGCGCGATGCGGGCATGGACGTCGAGGCCAGCCTGTACGCCAGCTGAGCAACGAAAAAACACCGACAACCGCCTCTCCCCTGTGGGGGGGAGGCGTGCGTGCGGGCCAAGAGAATTGTAAGGATTTCGTGATGCAAGTCCGGAGCTGGCACCCTTGTTGCTACCTCCTTTGTATCCGTTGTTACAGTGTCAAAAAATTGCGGGCCGTCGGAGAGAGTGATCCATGAGCCAAGGTATTGAATTCAACCGTCTGATGATGGACATGCGCACCCTGCAGGCTGACGCCATGGGCGCCAGCAAGACTGCCGTGGCCCCGGAAGTATCGGGTACCAGCAGTTTCGCCGACCTGCTTGGGCAGGCGGTGAACAAGGTCAGCGATACCCAGCAGGCGTCCGATCAGTTGGCCAACGCCTTTGAAATCGGCAAGAGCGGCGTCGACATCACCGACGTGATGGTGGCGTCGCAGAAAGCCAGCGTGTCGTTCCAGGCGCTGACCCAAGTACGCAACAAGCTGGTTCAGGCGTACCAAGACATTATGCAGATGCCGGTATAAGGGCGAGATTGAGACATGGCAGACGCAGTCGTGGATAACGTACCAGCCAAGAACGGCGCAGCCGGCGGCAAGCCGCCGCTGTTCGGCCTGTCCTTCCTGGAAAATATTTCCAAGATGACCATGTTGCGTCAGGTTGGCCTGTTGGTCGGCCTGGCTGCCAGCGTGGCGATTGGTTTTGCCGTGGTGCTGTGGTCGCAGCAACCCGATTACCGTCCGTTGTACGGCAGCCTTGCCGGCATGGACACCAAGCAGGTGATGGAAACCCTCAACGCCGCGGACATTCCGTACACCGTGGAGCCCAACTCCGGCGCCCTGCTGGTCAAGGCCGATGACATCGGTCGTGCGCGCATGAAACTGGCCGCCGCCGGCGTCGCCCCCAGCGACGGCAACGTGGGCTACGAGATCATGGACAAGGAACAGGCGCTGGGCACCAGCCAGTTCATGGAAACCGCACGCTATCGCCAGGGCCTGGAAGGCGAGCTGGCCCGCACCATCTCCAGCCTGAACAACGTCAAGGGTGCCCGCGTGCACCTGGCCATCCCGAAAAGCTCGGTGTTCGTGCGCGACGAGCGCAAGCCCACCGCTTCGGTGCTGGTGGAAATGTACCCGGGGCGCACCCTCGACGCCGGCCAGGTGCTGGCCATCGTCAACCTGGTGGCTACCAGCGTGCCCGAGATGGACAAGTCCGGCGTCGCCGTGGTCGACCAGAAGGGCAACCTGCTCTCCGAACAACTGCAGGACTCCGAGCTGACCATGGCCGGCAAGCAGTTCGACTACAGCCGCAAGATGGAAAGCATGCTCACCCAGCGTGTTCATAACATCCTGGAGCCGGTGCTGGGCAACGACCGCTACAAGGCCGAAGTGTCCGCCAACGTCGATTTCAGTGCCGTGGAGTCCACTTCCGAACAATTCAACCCTGACCAGCCGGCCCTGCGCAGCGAACAGTCGGTGACCGAGCAGCGCTCCAGCGGCAGCGGCCCTTCGGGCGTACCGGGTGCCCTGACCAACCAGCCACCGGCCCCGGCCAGCGCCCCGCAGAAAACCGGCGGCGCCGCTGCTGCCACGCCGGCGGCGATTCCGCCAGGCCAGCCGCTGCTGGACGCCAATGGCCAGCAGATCATGGACCCGGCCACCGGCCAGCCGATGTTGGCGCCTTACCCGGCCGACAAGCGCAACCAGTCGACCAAGAACTTCGAGCTGGACCGTTCCATCAGCCACACCAAGCAACAGCAGGGTCGCCTGACGCGCCTGTCGGTGGCCGTGGTGGTGGACGACCAGGTCAAGGCTGGCGCCAACGGCGAAGTCACCCACACCCCGTGGAGTGCCGACGACCTGACGCGCTTCACCCGCCTGGTGCAGGACGCCGTCGGTTTCGACGCCAGCCGTGGCGACAGCGTGACCGTGATCAACGCGCCGTTCTCGCCGGACCGTGGCGAAGTGGTGCCGGAAATCGCCTTCTACCAGCAACCCTGGTTCTGGGACGTGGTCAAGCAGGTACTGGGCGTGCTGTTCATCCTGCTGCTGGTGTTCGGCGTGCTGCGCCCGGTGCTGAACAACATCACTGGCAACGGCAAGGGCAAGCAACTGGTCGGCGCCGATGGCGACGTGGAACTGGGTGGCATGGGCGGTCTGGACGGCGAACTGGCCAACGACCGTGTCTCCCTGGGCGGCCCGCAGAGTATTCTGCTGCCTAGCCCGAGCGAGGGATATGACGCTCAGCTGAACGCAATCAAGAGTCTGGTGGCCGAAGACCCGGGCCGCGTGGCCCAGGTCGTGAAAGAGTGGATTAACGCCGATGAGTAACAATCAAGCGCTTGCCGCCAAACTGACCAAAGTCGACAAGGCGGCCATCCTCCTGCTGTCCCTGGGCGAGACTGACGCCGCCCAGGTGCTGCGGCACATGGGCCCCAAGGAAGTCCAGCGCGTGGGCGTGGCGATGGCGCAGATGCGCAACGTGCACCGCGAGCAGGTCCAGCAGGTCATGAGCGAGTTCGTCGAGATCGTCGGCGACCAGACCAGCCTGGGCGTGGGTTCGGACACCTACATCCGCAAGATGCTGACCTCGGCCCTGGGCGAAGACAAGGCCAACGGCCTGATCGACCGCATCCTGCTGGGTGGCAACACCAGCGGCCTGGACAGCCTGAAATGGATGGAGCCGCGCGCCGTGGCCGACGTCATTCGCTACGAACACCCACAGATCCAGGCGATCGTGGTGGCGTACCTGGATGCTGACCAGGCCGGTGAGGTGCTCGGCCACTTCGACCACAAAGTACGCCTGGACATCATCCTGCGGGTATCGTCCCTCAACACCGTGCAACCAGCGGCGCTGAAAGAGCTGAACCTGATCCTGGAGAAGCAGTTCTCCGGCAACTCCAACGCAGCGCGCACCACCCTGGGCGGTATCAAGCGCGCAGCGGACATCATGAACTTCCTCGACAGTTCGGTGGAAGGCGCCCTCATGGATTCGATCCGCGAGGTCGACGAAGACCTGTCCAGCCAGATCGAAGACCTCATGTTCGTGTTCAACAACCTGGCCGACGTGGACGACCGCGGTATTCAGGCCCTGTTGCGCGAAGTGTCTTCCGACGTACTGGTGCTGGCCCTCAAGGGCTCGGACGAGAACGTCAAGGAGAAGATCTTCAAGAACATGTCCAAGCGTGCCGCCGAGCTGCTGCGCGACGACCTCGAAGCCAAGGGTCCGGTACGGGTCAGCGACGTGGAAACGGCGCAGAAGGAAATCCTCACCATCGCCCGCCGCATGGCCGAGGCCGGGGAGATCGTGCTGGGTGGCAAGGGCGGCGAGGAAATGATCTAACCGCCTTTTTCGTGGTCTCATGATGATCGTGGTGGCCGCTTCCCGTGCTTGGCCCGGTCCCGCAGGGTGTGCGAGCCCTGTGGGCCCCAGCGAAGGGCGGCCGGGCCGCACCGCCATCCCTGCATTCTGGCGCTTCAGGAATAATCAATGTCCCGCCCCTCCGAACAACACCCCAGTGACCTGATCCGTGCCGAGGACCTGCAAGGCGTCGACCTGTGGGCCATTCCCAGCTTCGACCCCGAAGTGCCGGAGCCAGAGCCCGAGCCGGAACCGGTGGTCGAGGAAATCGAGGAAGTGCCGCTGGAAGAAGTCCAGCCGCTGACCCTCGAAGAGCTGGAAAGCATCCGCCAGGAAGCCTACAACGAAGGCTTCGCCACCGGCGAGAAAGAAGGGTTCCACAGCACCACCCTGAAAGTGCGCCAGGAGGCCGAAGTGGCCCTGGCCGCCAAGCTGCAAAGCCTCGAACAGCTGATGGGCCACCTGATGGCGCCCATCGCCGAGCAGGACAGCCAGATCGAGAAGTCGCTGGTCGAGCTGGTGGGGCATATCACCCGCGAGGTCATCCAGCGCGAACTGCGCATGGATTCCAGCCAGATCGAACGCGTGCTGCGCGAAGCGCTGAAGTTGCTGCCCATGGGCGCCGGCAACGTGCGGATCTTCATCAACCCCCAGGACTTCGAGCAGGTCAAGGCCTTGCGTGAGCGCCATGAGGAAACCTGGCGCATCCTCGAGGATGAAGACCTGCAGCCTGGCGGTTGCCGCGTCGAATCCGAGCACAGCCGCATCGACGCCAGCGTCGAAACCCGTATCACCCAGGCCCTGGCGCAGCTGTTCGACCAATTGCACGAGCAGGGCCTGCACCCGGCCGAACCGGACCTGAGCGTGGACCTGGACGGCCCCGATGCGTCTTGACCGCACCAGTTTCGCCAAGCGCCTGGGCAGTTATGCCCCGGTCATCAGCCTGCCCAGCCAGCCGGTGCTCGAAGGCCGCCTGCTGCGCATGGTGGGCCTGACCTTGGAGGCCGAGGGGCTGCGCGCCGCCATGGGCGCGCGCTGCGTGGTCATCAATGACGACGGCCACCACCCGGTGCAGGTCGAGGCCGAGGTCATGGGCTTCTCCGGCAGCAAAGTGTTCCTGATGCCGGTGGGCAGTGTCGCCGGTATCGCCCCGGGTGCCCGCGTGGTGCCCCTGGCCGATACCGGTCGCCTGCCCATGGGCATGAGCATGCTCGGGCGGATTCTTGACGGCGCCGGCCGCGCGCTGGATGGCAAGGGTGGCATGAAGGCCGAGGACTGGGTGCCCATGGACGGCCCTACCATCAACCCCCTCAAGCGCGACCCCATCAGCCAGCCGCTGGACGTGGGTATCCGCAGCATCAACGGTTTGTTGACGGTGGGCCGTGGCCAGCGCCTTGGCCTGTTCGCCGGTACCGGCGTGGGCAAGAGCGTGTTGCTGGGCATGATGACGCGCTTCACCGAAGCCGACATCATCGTCGTCGGCCTGATCGGCGAGCGGGGCCGCGAGGTGAAGGAGTTCATCGAACATATTCTCGGCGAAGAGGGCCTCAAGCGTTCCGTGGTGGTGGCGTCGCCCGCCGACGAAGCGCCACTGATGCGCCTGCGTGCCGCGATGTACTGCACCCGTATCGCCGAATACTTCCGCGACAAGGGCAAGAACGTCCTGTTGCTGATGGATTCGCTGACCCGTTTCGCTCAGGCCCAGCGGGAAATCGCCCTGGCCATTGGCGAGCCGCCCGCCACCAAGGGTTACCCGCCCTCGGTGTTCGCCAAGCTGCCGAAGCTGGTGGAGCGCGCCGGCAACGCTGAAGCCGGTGGCGGTTCGATCACCGCGTTCTACACGGTGTTGTCCGAAGGCGACGACCAGCAAGACCCCATTGCCGACTCCGCCCGTGGCGTGCTCGACGGCCATATCGTACTGTCGCGCCGGCTGGCGGAGGAGGGGCACTACCCGGCCATCGACATCGAGGCGTCCATCAGCCGGGTGATGCCCAGCGTGGTCAGCCCCCAGCACATGGGCCAGGCCCAGCACTTCAAGCAACTGTGGTCGCGCTACCAGCAAAGCCGCGACCTGATCAGCGTGGGCGCCTACGTGCCCGGCGGCGACCGCGAGACCGACCTGGCGATCAACCTGCACCCCACGCTGGTGCGCTACCTGCGCCAGGGCCTGGACGATAACGAAAGCCTGGCCGCCAGCAGCGAGCGCCTGGCGGCCGTATTCAAGCCTGTGGCGCCGAGCTGATAGGCCATGGCTAACAGCCGCGCTGCGCGCCTCACGCCCGTTGTCGACATGGCCGAAAAAGCCGAGCGCACGGCTGCCCAGCGCCTGGGTCATTTTCAGGGCCAGGTGCGCCTGTCGGAAACCAAGCTGGCCGAACTTGACCGCTACCGCGAAGATTACCAGGCGCAATGGCACACCTATGGCAGCAAAGGCGTGTCCGGGCAGTGGCTGATGAACTACCAGCGCTTTTTGAACCAATTGGAAACTGCCGTTGCCCAACAGAAGCAGAGCCTGGCGTGGCACCAGAAGAACCTGGACAATGCGCGGGTCACCTGGCAGCAGGCCTATGCCCGTGTGGAAGGCCTGCGCAAACTGGTGCAGCGGTATATCGATGAGGCCCGGCAACTGGAAGACAAGCGCGAGCAGAAGCTGCTCGATGAATTGTCCCAGCGTTTGCCGCGCCAGAGCAGCTTCTAGCCAACTATTTGTAAAGGCGCAGGTTGCCGGAGGCCGTGCACGATGCTACACCTTGTACGGAGCTGGCTCATTTAAAGGAATTTCGTCCATGGCCGTAAACGCTGACTACTCCGCTGAAGGGAAAGAGCTCACTATCAGCATTCAGGGGCGCTTCGACTTCGGCTCCCACCAGGATTTTCGCGACGCCTACGAGCGCGTCAGCCCAAAGCCCAAGGCATACCGCATCGACCTCAAGCAGACCACCTACCTGGACAGCTCCGCGCTGGGCATGCTGCTGCTGTTGCGTGACCATGCCGGCGGTGACTCCGCCACGGTCCGGCTGGTGAACAGCAACAGTGACGTGAAGAAAATCCTCGCGATTTCCAATTTCGACAAACTGTTCGAGATTCAATAAACATGCTGGCGGCCAGTGAACTGCTGACCGTACTGATCGCCGATGACAACATGACCGACCGCATGCTGTTGTCCAGCATCGTGCGCCGTCAGGGCCACCGGGTGTTGACGGCCAGCGACGGGCAGGAGGCCATCGAGGTGTTCCAGGCCCGGCGCCCGCAACTGGTGCTGCTGGATGCCATGATGCCGGTGATCGATGGCTTCGAGGCAGCCCGGCAAATCAAGGAGCTGGCCGGCGAAGCACTGGTGCCGATCATTTTCCTGACGTCCATGACCGAAGAGCAGGCCCTGGTGCGCTGCCTGGAGGCCGGTGGCGACGATTTCCTGGCCAAGCCGTACAACCAGGTGATCCTCGCGGCCAAGATCAAGGCCATGGACCGTTTGCGCCGCTTGCAGGCCACGGTGCTCGACCAGCGCGACCAGATCACCCGCCACCATGGCTACCTGCTCAATGAGCAGCGCGTGGCCAAGGCGGTGTTCGACCAGGTGGCCCATTCCGGCTGCCTCAGCTCCCCTAACATTCGTTACCTGCAGTCGCCGTATGCGCTGTTCAACGGCGACCTGCTGCTGGCCGCCTTTACCCCATCGGGCGGCATGCACCTGTTGCTGGGCGATTTCACCGGCCACGGCTTGCCGGCCGCGGTGGGGGCGATGCCGCTGGCGGAAGTGTTCTATGGCATGACCGCCAAAGGCTACGGCATGGCGGAGATCCTGCGCGAGATGAACGCCAAGCTCAAACGCATCCTGCCCGTGGACATGTTCTGCTGCGCCACTTTGCTGTACCTCAACTTTCAACGCCAGGTGGTGGAGGTGTGGAACGGCGGCATGCCCGACGGCTACCTGCGCCGCATGGCGAGCGACGAGCATATACCGCTGCGGTCGCGCCACTTGCCGTTGGGCGTGCTGTCGCGGGCCAGTTTTCAGGAAAAGACCGAGGTTTTTTCCATGGTGCCCGGTGACCGGCTGTTCCTGTGCTCGGACGGCGTCATCGACACCGCCGACGGCGATGATGAACTGTTTGGCGTAGAGCGGCTGCAGCGGGTCTTTGAACTCAACCGCAACCCCGATCTGCTGTTTGAGGACATCCACGCCGCGCTCAAGGCCTTCCGTGGCGAGTCGCGCGACGACGTCAGCATGGTCCAGGTGGAGATGGTCGAGCCCGATTCGCTGGAGCAGCCCGCGACCATTTATTCCGACAGCGGTGCATCGAGCCCGCTGAACTGGTCCATGAGCCTGGAATTACGCGCTGATACCCTCAAGCGCTTCAACCCCTTGCCCTACCTGCTGCAACTGCTGCAGGAAATTCACGGCCTGCGGGCCCAGAGCGGAGCGCTCTACAGTGTCCTGTCCGAGTTGTACTCCAATGCCCTGGAGCACGGGGTGCTGGGGCTGGACTCCAGCCTCAAGCGCAATGCCGAAGGATTTGCGCAATACTATGACCAGCGCAATACTCGTCTGAACCAGCTGAAGGACGGTTATGTGCGCATGCACTTCCTGGTGCAGCCAGAAGGCACGGGCGGGCGCCTGACCATTGACGTGGAAGACAGCGGTCACGGTTTCGATGCGCGCCAGGTCATTGCCCGTGAGGCAGAGGAGACAGGGCTTTCCGGCCGGGGCCTCAAGCTGATCAGGCAACTGAGCCGCAGCGCGCAGTGGTCCGAGGACGGTCGCAGTGCCTGCGTGGAATTTACCTGGGAGGCTCTGGCATAATTCAGGCTTGATCAAGGAGCGAACAAGTGTCCAACCAGCATCTCGACTACGACGTGCTCAGCGCGTTGCAGGAAGTCATGGAAGAAGAGTATCCCCTGTTGCTGGATACCTTCCTGACCGACTCGGAAATACGCCTGAACGAACTGCACAAGGCTACCGACCCGCAGCAACTGGGCCAGGCGGCCCATAGCTTCAAGGGCAGCAGCAGCAACATGGGCGCCACGCAGTTGGCGGACTTGTGCCGCCAGCTGGAGGAGCGCGTCAAGCATCCGCCGCTCAGCGGCATCGAAGACCTGGTCAACCGCATCGACCACGAATTCGCCGAAGTGCGGCGCCTCTATCGCGACGAGCGTCAGCGTTTTCCCTGCTGAGGCCGGTTTGTGTGGGCGGCGTCTGAGGTGCGGGCTGTGCCTGATGCTGCGCGGCGATCATGACGCGGCCAGGTCCGCTGCTACGGGCGTCGCTGTTGTATGTCCGCGTTCTTACAAAGCTGGCCCGACTCTTGCTGTAGCCATTGCACCTGTACCCCCCGATTTCAGTGCAGCGGAGACCTGTCAATGTCAGTCGCGTCAAACCCTCTCTTGCAGATCACCAGCACGGCTAGCACGCTGGCCAACCTGAGCAAGGCCGCCGAGCCCGCCAAGGACACGTCCGCGGACTTTGCCAAGGTCTACGCCAAGCAGTCCCAAGCCAGCACCGCCAAAGCCACGGGGGCAGACCGCCAGCAGCAGGATCAGGTGGCTACGGCCGGCAAAAACACCGCCGCCAGCGACAAGGACAATGCCGCCAGCAAGCCGGCTGTTGCCGATAGCGGCAAGAACTTGCCTGCTCACAAGCCAGCCCAGGCTGACAAGGGCGCCAAGGCGGACGCGTCGGGCAAGGCCGGGCAGGGCACCAAGGCCGACAAGGGGGATAAGGCGGACAAGGCCAAGGCTGGCGATCAGGACGACGCTGCCACCCCTACCGACACTGCCAGTACCGCCACCACGGCACAGGCGCCCGCCGCGCCGGTCCCTGACCCGACCCTGGCCGTGGCGCCCGTCGCCGACCCGTCGCTGACCCAGGCCCAGCAACCGGTCGCTACCCCTGACCCCGCACAGGCTGCGGCGCTGGCGCAGGTTCAGCCCCCTGTGCAGGGCAGCGACGCCAGCACCTCGGACGCCGATGCTTTCGACCCGTCCAAGGACGACCCGCTCGCCAACATGCCGACTTTGCGCCTGGCCCTGGAACAGAACGCCAAGGCCCAGGGCACGACGTCGGCCCATGCGCAGACGACCGACAAGAACGCCCCGCAAGACGCCGTCAACGCCGATGCCGACCAGAGCTTCGCCGCGGGGTTGGCTGGCATGGTGGTGCAGCAGAAATCGGCGGGTGAAAGCCAGCTCAGCGACAAGGCTTTCGACAGCCAGATCGATGATGGCCTCAAGGACATCAAGGGGGCGTCGGCCGACACCCGCATGGACAACTTCGCCAATCGCCTGGCGGCCATGACCGACACCAGTGCTACCACCGCCAAGACCGCCACCGCCACCCCGGTGCAGGCGCCCACCACCCAGCTGGCGATGAACCAGGGCGGCTGGACCGAAGGCGTGGTCAACCGCGTCATGTACCTGTCCAGCCAGAACCTCAAGTCCGCCGACATTCAGCTGACGCCTGCGGAACTGGGCCGACTGAACATCCGCGTGGACATGACCCCCGACCAGCAGACCGTGACCTTCACCAGCGCCCATGTGCATGTGCGCGAAGCGCTGGAAAGCCAGCAGGGCCGCCTCAAGGACATGTTCGCCGAACAGGGCATGGGCCAGCTGGACGTCAACGTCTCCGACCAGTCGCGCCAGTCGTCCCAGGACCAGGCCCAGCAGAGCCAGCGCAGTGCCCGCGGCACGGGCGGGGCTGACAACCTGGACGGCGTCGACGCCGTCTCCCCGCTCGCTTCGCAGCCCACCGTGCAGCAGGTTGTGGTCGGCACCAGCGCCATCGACTACTACGCCTGAATCACCGGTTCCCAGGCTCGCCTGGGAATCCGGCCCCCTCGGAACCCCCTCCCTCGCAATCTGGCATAACACTTGCTCAACCCTGTGCAGGCAAGTGTTAACCCCCGATTAGTGACGGATTATTGGCATGGCAAAGACCGAAGCAGAGAAAGAACCCGCAGGCAAAGGCAAACTCAAGATGATTCTGCTGTTTGTCATTGTGCTGCTGGTAGTGGTGGGGGCGTCGGTGGGGGCTACCTGGTTCTTCCTGCACAAGGGTGCCGAGGCCAAGCCGGCCGAAGCGCCCGCTGCCGCGGCAGGCAAGCAGCCGGCGATCTACGAGGCACTGACGCCGGCTTTCGTGGTCAACTTCAAACAGGACGGCCGCGACCGCTACATGCAGGTCAGCCTGACCATGCAGGGCCGCGACAAGGCTGACCTGGACGCCCTGATGGTGCACATGCCGGTGATCCGCAACAACCTGGTGATGATGTTCTCCGGTGAGAACTTCGCCACCCTGGCCACCCCGGTAGGCGTGGAAATGCTGCGTCAGAAGGCCACCGCCGCGGTCCAGGCCGTGGCGCAGAAAGAAGTCGGCAAGCCGGTCATCGACCAGCTGCTTTTCACTAACTTCGTATTGCAGTAGGAACACGACATGGCCGTGCAAGACCTGCTGTCCCAGGATGAGATCGACGCGCTGCTGCACGGCGTCGATGATGGGCTGGTGCAGACCGAAAGCCTCGGGGAGCCGGGCAGCGTCAAGAGTTATGACCTGACCAGCCAGGACCGCATCGTGCGCGGGCGCATGCCCACCCTGGAGATGATCAACGAGCGGTTCGCCCGTTACACCCGCATCAGCATGTTCAACCTGCTGCGCCGCTCCGCGGACGTGGCGGTGGGTGGCGTGCAGGTGATGAAGTTCGGCGAGTACGTGCATTCGCTGTACGTGCCCACCAGCCTCAACCTGGTGAAGATCAAGCCATTGCGCGGCACCGGGCTGTTCATTCTCGACGCCAAGCTGGTGTTCAAGCTGGTGGACAACTTCTTCGGGGGCGACGGCCGCCACGCCAAGATCGAAGGGCGCGAATTCACCCCCACCGAGCTGCGCGTGGTGCGCATGGTGCTGGACCAGGCCTTCATCGACCTGAAGGAAGCCTGGCAGGCCATCATGGAAGTCAACTTCGAGTACATCAACTCCGAAGTGAACCCGGCCATGGCCAATATCGTCGGCCCGAGCGAGGCCGTGGTGGTCTCCACTTTCCACATCGAACTCGATGGTGGCGGCGGCGACCTGCACGTGACCATGCCGTATTCGATGATAGAGCCGGTGCGCGAAATGCTCGACGCCGGTTTCCAGTCCGACCTGGACGACCAGGACGAGCGCTGGAGCAAGGCGCTGCGCGAGGACGTGCTGGACGTGAGCGTGCCCATTGGCGCCACCGTGGCCCGTCGCCAATTGCGCCTGCGCGACATCCTGCACATGCAACCGGGGGATGTTATCCCGGTGGAATTGCCCGACGAACTGGTACTGCGCGCCAATGGCGTGCCGTCTTTCAAGGCCAAGCTCGGTTCCCACAAGGGCAACCTGGCGCTGCAAGTGATCGAGCCCATCGAGCGCCGCTGAAGCGCCGTCGATAAGGCCCTAACCCTGAATTTATTGCCCGCCGAGGACATCTGATGGCTGACGAACACGAAATGACTTCCGCGGAAGACCAGGCCCTGGCCGATGAATGGGCCGCGGCCCTGGGTGAGTCCGGCGACGCCGGGCAGAGCGACATTGATGCACTGCTGGCCGCCGATGCCGGCCACTCGGCCTCCGGCTCGCGCCTGCCGATGGAAGAATTCGGCAGCTCGCCGAAGCACAACGGCCCGGTGAACCTGGAAGGCCCGAACCTGGACGTGATCCTGGATATCCCGGTGACCATCTCCATGGAAGTGGGCGCCACCGACATCAACATCCGCAACCTGCTGCAGCTCAACCAGGGCTCGGTGATCGAACTCGACCGCCTGGCCGGCGAGCCGCTGGACGTGCTGGTCAACGGCACCTTGATCGCCCACGGCGAAGTGGTGGTGGTCAACGAAAAGTTCGGCATCCGCCTGACCGACGTGATCAGCCCCAGCGAACGCATCAAGAAGCTGCGCTGACATGGGCCGCCTGCTGACGCTGCTGCTGGCTTTGCCATTGCCGGCCTTCGCGGCGCAGACCCTGGCCCCGGCCACCACCGACCCTGCCCCCGCGCCGGTGGCGGTGGGCTCGGCGCTGGGCGGCGGCATGGCTGCGCAACTGACCCAGCTGATGCTGGGCCTGCTGCTGGTGATCGGGGTGATCTTCGCCCTGGCCTGGGTGCTGCGCCGCGTGCAACAGGCCACGCCCCATGGCGGGCAGGTGATCGAGCTGCTAGGCTCCCGGGCCTTGGGCCCGCGGGACCGCCTGGTGCTGGTACAGGTGGGCTCGGAGCAGATCCTGCTGGGTCTGAGCCCAGGCCGCATCGCGCCGCTGCACGTGCTGCAGCATCCCATCGAAAAGCCGGCCAAGGCCACCGCGGCCACCCCGGAATTCGCCCAGCGCCTGATGGAGCTGTTGGGCAAGGATCATAAGGATAAGCACTGATGGGCGCGCTGCGCTTTTTCTTGACCCTGGCCCTCGTGATGGCCGCGCCCCTGGCGCTGGCCGCCGACCCGTTGTCGATCCCGGCGATCACCCTGGGCACCGGCGCCAATGGCCAGCAGGAGTATTCGGTCAGCCTGCAGATTCTGCTGATCATGACGGCGCTGAGCTTCATCCCCGCGTTCGTCATGCTGATGACCAGCTTTACCCGCATCATCATCGTGTTCTCCATCCTGCGCCAGGCCCTGGGCCTGCAGCAGACCCCGTCCAACCAGTTGCTGACGGGCATGGCGCTGTTCCTGACGATGTTCATCATGGCGCCGGTGTTCGACAAGGTGAACCAGCAGGCCCTGCAGCCGTACCTGGCCGAGAAGCTCAGCGCCCAGGACGCGGTACTGAAGGCCGAAGGGCCGGTGAAGGATTTCATGCTGGCGCAGACGCGCCAGAGTGACCTGGACCTGTTCATGCGCTTGTCCCACCGTACCGACATCGCCAGCCCCGACCAGGCGCCGTTGACCATCGTGGTGCCGGCGTTCGTCACCTCGGAACTGAAGACGGCGTTCCAGATCGGTTTCATGATCTTCATTCCGTTCCTGATCATCGACCTGGTGGTGGCGAGCGTGCTGATGGCCATGGGCATGATGATGCTGTCACCGCTGATCATTTCGCTGCCGTTCAAGATCATGCTGTTCGTGCTGGTGGATGGCTGGGCACTGATCATCGGTACCCTGGCCAGCAGTTTTGGCGGCGTCTGAGACCCGCACGGAGATTCGTCATGACCCCTGAAGTGGCTGTGGACCTGTTTCGCAACGCGCTGTGGCTGACCACCATGATGGTCGGCATCCTGGTGGTGCCCAGCCTGGTGGTGGGCCTGATCGTGGCCATGTTCCAGGCCGCGACGCAGATCAACGAACAGACGCTCAGCTTCCTGCCGCGCCTGCTGGTGATGCTCATCACGCTGATCGTCGTCGGGCCCTGGCTGGTGCGTACGTTCATGGAGTACATCACCAACCTGTACACCAGCATTCCGCAGTTGATTGGATGAACCCGCTCCTGCACCTGACCGACGCGCAGATCGGCGCCTGGGTCGCCAGCTTCATGCTGCCGCTGTTTCGCGTGGGCTCCATGCTGATGGCCATGCCGGTGTTCGGGACCACCATGGTGCCCAAGCGCATTCGCCTGTACCTGGCCCTGGCCATCACCGTGGTGATTTCGCCCACGCTGCCGCCCATGCCCGTGGTAGATGCGCTGAGCCTTCAGGGGCTGCTGCTGGCGGGTGAGCAGATCGTCATCGGCTCCTTGCTGGGGTTCTCGCTGCAGATGCTGTTCCAGGCCTTCCTGATTGCCGGGCAGATCCTGGCGATTCAGATGGGCATGGGCTTCGCGTCCATGAACGACCCGGTCAACGGCGTGCAGACAGCCGTGGTAGGGCAGTTCTTCACCATGCTGGTGACCCTGCTGTTCCTGGCCATGAACGGCCACCTGGTGGTGTTCGAGGTGCTGGTGGAAAGCTTCACCACGCTCCCGGTGGGTGGCGGCCTGCTGGTCAATCAGTTCTGGGAAGTGATCATGCACATGAGCTGGGTGCTGGCGGCGGCGGTCATCCTGGTGCTGCCGGCCATCACCGCGCTGCTGGTGGTCAACGTCGCCTTCGGGGTCATGACCCGCGCCGCGCCACAGCTGAATATCTTTTCCATCGGTTTCCCGCTGACGCTGGTCATGGGCATGTTGATCCTGTGGCTGAGCATGGCGGACATTCTCAATCAATACCAGCCAATGGCCACCGAGGCCCTGCAATGGCTGCGCGAACTGGCACGGGCACGCTGACATGGCAGAGAGCGAGAGTGGTCAGGACAAGACAGAAGAACCCACGGACAAAAAGCTGCGCGACGCGCGCGAGAAGGGTGAGGTCGCCCGCTCCAAGGAGCTCAACACCCTGGCCGTGATGGTAGGGGGCTGCGGCGCCTTGCTCGCCTATGGCGGGCACCTGGCGCAGACGCTGATGGATCTGATGCGCATGAACTTCAGCCTGTCCCGTGAGGTGCTGACAGACGAGCGGCAGATGGGCCTGTTCCTGCTGGCGTCGGGCAAGCTGGCGATAGCCGCCGTGCAACCGATTCTGCTGGTCTTGCTGGTGGTGGCCATCATCGGCCCTATTTCCCTGGGGGGCTGGTTGTTCGCCCCGGGCTCCATGGCGCCGAAATTCAGCCGCATGAACCCCTTGAGCGGTATCAAGCGCATGTTTTCCATGCACGCCCTGAGCGAGCTGCTCAAGGCGTTGGGGAAGTTTTTCGTGGTGCTGCTGGTGGCGTTGTTCGTGCTCTACAAGGACCGCGACGACCTGCTGAGCATCGCCCATGAGCCATTGGAAAAGGCCATTACCCACTGCGTGCAGCTGGTGGGTTGGAACGCGTTGTGGATGTCCATGGGCTTGCTGATCATTGCTGCGGTGGATGTGCCCATCCAGCTCTACCAGACGCGCCAGAAACTGCTCATGACCAAGCAGGAGGTGCGTGACGAGCACAAGGACAGCGAGGGGCGGCCCGAGGTCAAGCAACGGATTCGCCAGATGCAGCGCGAGATGTCCCAGCGCCGCATGATGTCGGCCATTCCCACCGCCGACGTGATCATCACCAACCCTACCCACTATGCCGTGGCGCTCAAGTACGACCCGGAGAAGGGCAGTGCGCCGGTGCTGCTGGCCAAGGGCGCCGACTTCATCGCCTTGAAAATTCGCGAGATCGCCAACGAGCACAACATCCAGATCCTGGAATCGCCGGCGCTGGCGCGGTCCATCTACTACTCCACCGAGCTTGAGCAACAGATTCCGGCCGGCTTGTACCTGGCTGTCGCCCAGGTATTGGCCTACGTCTACCAGATCCGCCAATACCGCGCCGGGCGCGGCAAGCGCCCCAACCCTCTCAAAGACCTGCCCATTCCCCCGGACCTGCGCCGCGACAGCTGAGGAGCAGCGGTCCAGCCGCTTAAAACCCGCCGCTGACTCAAAGTTGGAAAGGTTCTTGCAAAGGCATACCCACAACGCCATCAGGCGTCAAAAGTTTGCTTGAGATCACGGGGACTATCGGTGGATCGCACTCAGTTACTCAACACCGCGCGCAGCAACCTGGTCGGCCTTGGCCGGGGCAGCCTGGGCGTGCCGCTGTTGCTGTTGATCATGCTGGCAATGATGATGTTGCCAGTGCCACCGTTCCTGCTCGACGTGTTCTTCACGTTCAACATTGCCCTGTCCATCGTGGTCCTGCTGGTGTGCGTGTACGCCATGCGGCCGCTGGATTTCGCCGTGTTCCCCACCATTCTGCTGGTGGCTACGCTGTTGCGCCTGGCGCTCAACGTCGCGTCCACCCGCGTGGTCATGCTCCACGGCCACGATGGTCACCAGGCCGCGGGCAAGGTGATCCAGGCCTTCGGTGAGGTGGTGATCGGCGGTAACTACGTGGTCGGTGCGGTGGTGTTCGCCATCCTCATGATCATCAACTTCGTGGTGGTGACCAAGGGTGCCGGGCGTATTTCCGAGGTGAGCGCACGTTTTACCCTGGACGCCATGCCCGGCAAACAGATGGCCATCGACGCCGACCTCAACGCCGGCCTCATCGACCAGGCCCAGGCCAAGCTGCGCCGCCTGGAAGTGGCCCAGGAAGCCGAGTTCTACGGTTCCATGGACGGTGCCAGCAAATTCGTGCGCGGTGACGCCATCGCCGGCCTACTGATTCTGTTCATCAACCTGCTCGGCGGCATGGCCATCGGTATCTTCCAGCATGGCCTGAGCTTCGCTGAAGCCGGCAAGGTCTACGCCCTGCTGACCATCGGTGACGGTTTAGTGGCACAGTTGCCATCACTGCTGTTGTCCACCGCTGCGGCCATCATGGTGACCCGCGCCTCCGGTTCCGAGGACATGGGCAAGCAGATCAACCGGCAGATGTTCGCCTCGCCCAAGGCGCTGGGCGTTTCCGCTGGGCTGATGACCATCATGGGCATCATTCCGGGCATGCCGCACGTGTCCTTCCTGATGCTGGCGATGATGGCCGGTGGCGGCGCCTACCTGGTGTGGAAGAAACAGAACCAGGTCAAGGTGGCCGCGGCCGCCGAAGTGCAGCGCCAGCAGGACCTGCTGCCGTCGCCCACCCGTGCCCAGGACACCAAGGAACTGGGCTGGGACGACGTGACCCCCATCGACATGATCGGCCTGGAAGTGGGCTACCGCCTGATTCCACTGGTAGACCGCAACCAGGGCGGGCAACTGCTGGCGCGGATCAAGGGCGTGCGCAAGAAGCTCTCCCAGGACCTGGGCTTCCTGATGCCCACCGTGCACATTCGCGACAACCTGGACCTGGCGCCCAGCGCTTATCGCCTGACGCTGATGGGCGTGATCCTGGCGGAGGCCGAGATCTACCCCGACCGCGAACTGGCCATCAACCCGGGTCAGGTGTTTGGCACCCTCAACGGCATCACCGCCAAGGATCCGGCTTTTGGCCTGGACGCGGTGTGGATCGAATTGAGCAACCGCCCACAGGCCCAGTCGCTGGGTTACACCGTGGTGGACGCCAGTACCGTGGTGGCCACGCACTTGAACCAGATCCTCTCCAAGCACGCTCATGAACTGATCGGCCACGAGGAAGTCCAGCAATTGCTGGCCGTACTGGCAAAAGGCTCACCGAAACTGGCCGAGGAGCTGGTGCCCGGCGTGCTGTCGCTGTCGTCGCTGCTCAAGGTGCTGCAGGCACTGCTGGCCGAACAGGTGCCGGTTCGCGACATCCGCAGCATTGCCGAAGCCATCGCCAACAATGCCGTCAAGAGTCAAGATACCGCCGCGCTGGTCCAGGCCGTGCGTGTCGGGCTGAGCCGCGCTATCGTGCAAAGCATTGTAGGGCTTGAGTCGGAGCTGCCTGTCATCACCCTGGAACCCAGGTTGGAACAGATATTGCTCAATAGTTTGCAGAAGGCTGGTCAGGGTCAGGAAGAAGGCGTTCTGCTGGAGCCGAGCATGGCCGAGAAATTGCAACGTTCCCTGATAGACGCCGCACAGCGTCAGGAAATGGCCGGGCAACCGGTGATCCTGCTGGTGGCGGGCCCGATCCGCGCGATGCTTTCGCGCTTCGGGCGCCTGGCAGTACCGAATTTACACGTCTTGGCGTATCAGGAAATTCCTGACAACAAGCAAGTGACCATCGTAGCGACAGTAGGGCCCAACGGCTGAGGTAGTGGGTTATGCAAGTTAAGCGTTTTTTCGCCGCCGATATGCGTCAGGCCATGAAACTGGTCCGCGACGAGCTGGGCGCCGATGCCGCGATCATTGGCAACCGTCGGATTGCCGGCGGCGTCGAGCTCACGGCCGCGCTGGACTACAAACTGTCCGCGCTGGCACCCCGTGTGCCGAACATGGAGCTTGAGGACGAGCTGCGCAAGACCCAGTCGCGCATCGTCAACGCCCAGGCTGAATTGAGCACCCGTGGCGAGAGCGACGCGGTTACCAACCGGCAGCTGTTTGCCGGGCTGCCGCTGACCGCCGCCGAGCCGCTGGTGGAGCCGACCTTCGACGAGCCGCCGCGCCCCCAGGCTCCGCCTGCCGCCGCGCCGGTGGACCAGCGCCTGTTCGAGTCCATGCGCAGCGAGCTCAATGGCCTGCGCGAGTTGCTGGAAGTGCAGCTTGGCTCCCTGGCCTGGACCCAACTGCAAGGCAGCAAGCCGCAGCAGGCCAATCTCTGGCGCCGCCTGCAGCGCATCGGCCTGTCGGGCCCGCTGTCGCGTGAACTGCTGGAAATGGTCGGCGAGATCAACGAACCCCGTCAGGCCTGGCGCATGCTGTTGGCGCACCTGGCGCGCATGATCGCGACCCCAGACGTGGAGCCGCTGGAAGAGGGCGGTGTGATCGCCATGGTCGGCCCTGCCGGCATGGGCAAGACCACCACCCTGGCCAAGCTGGCCGCCCGCTACGTGCTCAAGTACGGCGCGCAGAACATTGCCCTGGTGAGCATGGACAGCTTCCGCATCGGTGCCCAGGAGCAGCTCAAGACCCTGGGCCGTATCCTCAACGTGCCGGTGACCCACGTCGACCCGGGCCAGTCCCTGGCCCAGGCGCTGGAGCCGCTGTTGCGCAAGCGCGTAGTGCTGATCGATACCGCCGGCCTGCAGGCCAGCGACCCGGCCCTGCGCCTGCAACTCGAAAGCCTGGCTGGCCGTGGCATCAAGGCGCGCAATTACCTGGTGCTGGCCACTACCAGCCAGAAGCAAGTGTTGACTGCCGCTTACCATAGTTACAAGCGTTGTGGGCTGGCAGGTTGTATCCTGACGAAACTTGACGAATCGGCCAGCCTTGGCGAAGTGCTGAGCCTGGCGATCAGTCACGAATTACCAGTGGCCTATCTTACCGATGGGCCGCGCATTCCGGACGATTTGCACTTGCCGCGGCGGCACCAGTTGGTCAGCCGTGCGGTGAATGTGCAAATGCAGGATGAGCCCAGCGAAGAGGCCATGGCCGACATGTTCGCTGATCTCTACCACAGCCCGAGCAAACGTGTTGGCTGAGGTGAATGTTATGAAGTTGTTGCAATCTACCTACATTGTTGGTCTGCCGGGCATTCTTCAAGTTGTTGAAAGCGCAGCCAGTCATGTGGCCTCGGTCTAAGCAAGACAAGGTAAAGAACTAACATGGGCAGCATGCATCCCGTACAGGTGATCGCGGTGACCGGCGGCAAAGGTGGCGTCGGCAAGACTAATGTGTCAGTGAACTTGTCGCTGGCCCTGGCCGAGCTTGGGCGTCGCGTCATGTTGCTGGACGCCGACCTGGGGTTGGCCAACGTCGACGTCCTGCTGGGCCTGACACCAAAACGAACCCTGGCCGATGTCATCGAAGGGCGCTGTGAGCTGCGCGATGTATTGCTCCAGGGCCCAGGCGGCATCCGCATCGTACCGGCCGCCTCCGGTACCCAGAGCATGGTGCACCTGACACCGGCTCAACACGCGGGCCTGATCCAGGCATTCAGCGACATCGGCGATAACCTCGATGTGCTGGTGATCGACACCGCGGCCGGTATCGGCGATTCAGTGGTCAGCTTCGTGCGCGCGGCGCAGGAAGTGCTGCTGGTGGTGTGCGACGAGCCCACCTCGATCACCGACGCCTACGCGTTGATCAAACTGCTCAACCGCGACTACGGCATGAACCGTTTCCGGGTGCTGGCCAACATGGCCCAGAGCCCTCAGGAAGGGCGCAACCTGTTTGCCAAGCTGACCAAGGTGACCGACCGTTTCCTCGACGTGGCCCTGCAGTACGTGGGCGCCGTGCCCTATGACGAATGCGTGCGCAAGGCGGTGCAGAAGCAGCGCGCCGTGTACGAAGCATTTCCGCGTTCCAAGTGCGCCCTGGCGTTCAAGGCCATCGCGCAGAAAGTCGACACCTGGCCGTTGCCAGCCAACCCGCGCGGGCACCTGGAGTTCTTCGTCGAACGCCTGGTGCAGCAGACCAGTGCAGGGCCCGTATCATGAGTGCCAGCGGCTACCGGATGTACAGCAAGGCGTCGCGCGAGTCCCAGCAATATGAGCTGATCGAGCGCTATGCCCCCTTGGTAAAGCGCATCGCCTACCACCTGCTAGCGCGCTTGCCGGCCAGTGTGCAGGTGGAAGACCTGATCCAGGCCGGCATGATCGGCCTGCTGGAAGTGTCGACCAAGTACGACTCCACCAAGGGCGCCAGTTTCGAGACCTACGCCGGCATCCGTATTCGCGGCGCCATGCTGGACGAAGTGCGCAAGGGTGACTGGGCGCCACGCTCGGTGCACCGCAATACGCGCATGGTCAGCGACGCGATCCGGGCGATCGAGGCAAAAACCGGCCGGGACGCTAAAGATCACGAGGTTGCGGCCGAACTCCAGTTAAGTCTCGATGATTATTACGCAATTCTGAACGACACCCTGGGCAGCCGCCTGTTCAGCTTCGACGATTTGCTGCAGGACGGCGGTGAGCATGAAGGCTTGCACGAGGACGGCGCCAGCGCTGGCCTGGAGCCTTCGCGGGACCTGGAAGACGAGCGCTTCCAGGCGGCCCTGGCCGATGCCATCGCCAACCTGCCGGAGCGTGAGCGTCTGGTTCTGGCCCTGTATTACGACGAGGAGCTGAACCTCAAGGAGATCGGCGAAGTGCTGGGGGTCAGCGAGTCGCGGGTCAGCCAGTTGCACAGCCAATGCGCGGCCCGCCTGCGCAGCCGGCTGGGTGAGTGGCGCGCACGGGCGTAAGGGTTTTCAAGGTTCGGGTAGCACACTGTTGCCGGTAAGGCTGATCCCCCCGGGGCCAGCCTGAAACCAGGTGATGGGTGATGCCGGGCTGGATTTGGGGATGCGGCATGGGTATGTTCCTTGCCGCACGTCATGTAGTGCACTAGCCAGATTTGATTGAATGCGCGTCCAGGTGCTGGGCGCGTTTAAGACTGCTTGGAGGTCTAATTGGACAAGAACATGAAAATCCTCATCGTTGACGACTTCTCGACGATGCGGCGGATCATCAAGAACCTGTTGCGTGATCTGGGGTTCACCAACACCGTTGAGGCCGACGATGGCACCACTGCCATTCCGGTGCTCAACAGCGGCAGCATCGACTTCCTGGTAACGGACTGGAACATGCCCGGCATGACCGGCATCGACCTGCTGCGCCATGTGCGCGCCGACGAGAAGCTCAAGCACCTGCCGGTGCTGATGGTGACTGCCGAGGCCAAGCGCGAGCAGATCATCGAAGCGGCCCAGGCCGGTGTCAACGGCTATGTGGTCAAACCCTTCACAGCCGTGGCGTTGAAAGAAAAGATCGAGAAGATTTTCGAACGTATCGGTTGAAGCATTGCGCCACGGGAGAGCTATGGAGCGTAAAGAGTCTTCACTGGGTGACTTCGAGTTCACCCTGAAAAAACACGCCCAGCAGTTGGTCGAAAGCCTGGAAATGGGCAAGTTTGGCGATGCTGTGCAACTGATCCATGAGCTCAACCAGACCCGTGATCGTGGCCTGTACCAGGAGGTTGGCAAGCTCACGCGCGAGTTGCACAGTGCGATCGTCAACTTCCAGATTGACCCGCACATGCCGCAAGCCGAGGAAGTCTCGCAGATCACGGACGCCACCGAACGGCTGTCCTACGTGGTCCGGCTGACCGAGAACGCTGCCAACCGCACCATGGACCTGGTAGAGCAAAGCACGCCGGTGCTCAACGAACTCAACACCGAGGCCAAAAGCCTCAGTGCCGACTGGCAGCGCTTCATGCGCAAGGAAGTCGGCGCCGCCGAGTTTCGCGAGCTGGTCAAGCGGGTTGACGGTTTCCTGGCGAAAAGCGAGCACGGCACCGGCAAGGTGTCGGGCGCGCTGAACGACATTCTGCTGGCGCAGGACTACCAGGACCTTACCGGCCAGGTGATCAAGCGCGTGACCCAACTGGTCACGGAAGTGGAGAGTAACCTGCTCAAGCTGGTGCTCATGGCCAGCCAGGTAGACCGCTTCGCGGGCATCGAACACGACCGCGAACAGCTGCGTGCGGAAAAAGATCAAGAAAAACATCCAACTCGGGGTGAAGGTCCGCAGATTCATGCCGATAAGCGTGAAGACGTTGTGTCCAGTCAGGACGATGTCGACGATCTGCTATCCAGTCTTGGTTTTTAAGGGGCACGTTAAATGAGCTTCGGCGCCGACGAAGAAATCCTCCAGGATTTCCTGGTAGAAGCCGGTGAAATTCTTGAGCAACTTTCCGAACAATTGGTCGAGCTGGAAAGCCGACCCGATGACGGTGATTTGCTCAATGCAATTTTTCGCGGTTTTCACACTGTAAAAGGGGGCGCCGGCTTCCTCCAGCTCAACGAGCTGGTGGAGTGCTGCCACATCGCCGAAAACGTGTTCGACATCCTGCGCAAGGGTGAGCGTCGCGTTGACTCGGAACTGATGGATGTGGTGCTCGAAGCCCTGGATGCGGTGAACGCCATGTTCACCCAGGTCCGCGAACGAACCGAGATTACCCCGGCCACACCGGAACTGCTGGCGGCGTTGTCACGCCTGGCGGAGCCGGCCGGCGCCGACGAAGCACCTGCCGCGGTGGAACAAGCCCCGGCCCCGGTGGTTGAAGAAGTGACCGACTCGGGTGACATCACCGACAGCGAATTCGAACAACTGCTGGACTCGCTGAACGCGGTCAAGGCCCAGGCCGAAGCGCCAGCGGCCGCCACCCCGGCTGCCGACAGCGATGAAATCACCGACGATGAATTCGAATCCCTGCTGGACCAGTTGCACGGCAAGGGGCAGTTCGCCCCTGACGCCGTGGCACCGGCCAGCCCGCCGGCCAGCACTGGCGCGGCGAGCGACGAGATCACCGACGACGAATTCGAAGCCCTGCTGGACCAGTTGCATGGCAAGGGGGCGTTCGTGCCGGATGCGCTGGGCAGCGAGGCCAAGCCTGACGCCCCGGCGGCCACGCCAGCGGCCGGTGGCGGCGACCTGATCACCGATGACGAGTTCGAGTCGCTGCTGGACCAGTTGCACGGCAAGGGCAAGTTCAGCGAAACCCCAGCCGCGGCCAGCGCCGCCAGCGCTGCCGTGGCCACACCGCCCGCGGCCAAACCTGCGGCAAAACCTGCCGCCAAGCCGGAACCGGCCAAGGCCGCCGCCGCCCCAACCCCGGCCCGCGCCGCTGCCCCCGCGCCTGAAAAGCATGCGGCCAGCGAAGCGGAAACCACCGTGCGGGTCGACACCGCGCGCCTGGACGAAATCATGAACATGGTCGGCGAACTGGTGCTGGTGCGTAACCGCCTGGTCCGCCTGGGCGCCAACAGCGGCGACGAGGCCATGCAAAAGGCCGTGTCCAACCTCGACGTGGTCACCGCCGACCTGCAGACCGCGGTCATGAAGACCCGCATGCAGCCGATCAAGAAGGTGTTCGGGCGTTTCCCGCGCCAGGTTCGCGACCTGGCCCGCCAGCTCAAGAAAGAGATCAACCTGGAGCTGATCGGCGAAGAGACCGACCTGGACAAGAACCTGGTCGAGGCCCTGGCCGACCCGCTGGTGCACTTGGTGCGCAACGCCGTGGACCACGGCGTCGAAACCCCGGAAGAGCGCGAAGCCGCCGGCAAGTCGCGCAATGGCAAGGTGGTGCTGTCCGCCGAGCAGGAAGGTGACCATATCCTCTTGTCCATCAGCGATGACGGCAAGGGCATGGACCCCAGCGTGCTGCGCGCCAAGGCCGTGGAAAAGGGCCTGATGGACAAGGACGCGGCCGACCGCCTGAGCGAGTCGGACTGCTACAACCTGATCTTCGCCCCGGGCTTCTCCACCAAGACCGAGATTTCCGACGTGTCGGGCCGCGGTGTGGGCATGGACGTGGTGAAAACCAAGATTTCCCAGCTCAACGGCTCGATCAATATCTATTCGGCCAAGGGCCAGGGTTCGAAGATCGTCATCAAGGTGCCGTTGACCCTGGCGATCATGCCGACGCTGATGGTGATGCTGGGCAACCAGGCCTTTGCCTTCCCGCTGGTCAACGTCAACGAGATCTTCCACCTGGACCTGTCGCGCACCAACGTGGTCGACGGCCAGGAAGTGGTGATCGTGCGGGACAAGGCGCTGCCCCTGTTCTACCTCAAGCGCTGGCTGGTGAGTTCGGCTGCGCACGAGGAACAGCGCGAGGGTCACGTGGTGATCCTGTCGGTAGGCACCCAGCGCATCGGCTTCGTGGTCGATCAACTGGTGGGCCAGGAAGAGGTTGTGATCAAGCCGCTGGGCAAGATGCTCCAGGGTACGCCGGGCATGTCGGGCGCCACCATTACCGGTGACGGTCGCATTGCCCTGATCCTCGATGTTCCGAGCATGCTCAAGCGCTACGCAGCGCGGCGTATCTGATTCGTGAGGGCGGCGCGCCATGAGGCGCCCGCCCTCTAATGGAGTGTTTATGGCAGTCAAGGTCCTGGTGGTGGATGATTCCGGTTTCTTCCGCCGCCGCGTCTCGGAAATTCTCTCGTCGGACCCCGCCATCCAGGTGGTGGGCACGGCGACCAATGGCAAGGAAGCGATCGAGCTGGCCCAGTCGCTCAAGCCCGACGTCATCACCATGGACTACGAGATGCCCATGATGGATGGCATCACCGCCGTGCGGCACATCATGCAGCGCTGCCCGACGCCGGTGTTGATGTTCTCTTCGCTGACCCATGAAGGCGCCCGGGTGACCCTGGATGCGCTGGACGCGGGTGCCGTGGATTACCTGCCCAAGAATTTCGAAGACATCTCGCGCAACCCCGAGAAGGTCAAGCAGATGCTGTGCGAGAAGGTGCACACCATTTCGCGCAGCAACCGCCGTTTCAGCAGTTACAGCAGCCCCGCGCCTGCCGCCGCACCGGCGCCCGCGCCCGCGGCGACGTCCGTCAGCAGCCACGCGGCCCCAGCTCGCCCCGCACCGACACGCCAGCCGGCGGCCAGCCTTGCCCATGGTCATGCTCATGGCCACGCGCCAGCGGCGGCGCCGTCCTCGCCCGCGCCCAGGCGCAAGAGCTACAAGCTGGTGGCCATCGGCACCTCCACCGGCGGCCCCGTGGCCCTGCAGCGGGTGTTGACCCAATTGCCGGCCAGCTTCCCCGCGCCCATCGTGTTGATCCAGCACATGCCGGCGGCCTTCACCAAGGCGTTCGCCGAGCGCCTGGACAAGCTGTGCCGCATCAGTGTCAAGGAAGCCGAGGACGGCGATGTGCTGCGCCCCGGCCTGGCCCTGCTGGCCCCAGGTGGCAAGCAGATGATGGTCGACGGCCGTGGCATGGTGAAGATCCTGCCAGGCGATGAGCGCCTCAACTACAAGCCCTGCGTGGACATCACCTTCGGTTCGGCGGCCAAGTCCTACGGCGACAAGGTATTGGCGGTGGTGCTCACCGGCATGGGCGCCGATGGCCGCGAGGGCGCGCGCCTGCTCAAGCAGGGCGGCAGCCACGTGTGGGCCCAGGATGAGGCCAGTTGCGTGATCTATGGCATGCCCATGGCCATCGTCAAAGCCAACCTCGCCGATGCCGTGTACGGCCTCGACGACATCGGTCGCCACCTGGTCGAGGCCTGTGTCTGATGGACGTCCTGAGCTTACTGGGCCTGCTGCTGGCGTTCATCGCCATCATCGGCGGCAACTTCCTGGAAGGGGGGCACCTGTCGGCGCTGATCAACGGCCCCGCGGCATTGATCGTCATCGGCGGCACGCTGGCGGCCTGCCTGTTGCAGTCGCCCATGAGCGCTTTCAAGCGGGCCATGCAGATTGTCGCGTGGATTCTGTTCCCACCGCGTATCGACCTGGCGGGCGGCATCGATCGGGTGGTGAACTGGAGCCTCACGGCGCGTAAGGAAGGCTTGCTGGGGTTGGAGTCGGTGGCCGACAGCGAACCCGACAGCTACTCGCGCAAAGGCCTGCAGCTACTGGTGGACGGCGCCGAGCCGGCAGCTATCCGCAGTATTTTGGAGGTGGACTTCCTGACTCAGGAAGCCCGCGATATCCAGGCCGCGAAAGTGTTCGAGAGCATGGGCGGCTACGCGCCGACCATCGGCATCATCGGCGCGGTGATGGGCCTGATCCACGTGATGGGCAACCTGGCGGACCCCTCGCAACTGGGCAACGGTATCGCCGTGGCGTTCGTGGCCACCATCTATGGCGTGGCCACGGCCAACCTGGTGCTGTTGCCCATCGCCAGCAAGCTCAAGGCCATCGCCATCCGCCAGTCGCGTTACCGCGAGATGCTGCTCGAAGGCATTCTGTCGATTGCCGAAGGCGAGAACCCGCGGTCCATCGAGCTCAAGCTGCAAGGCTTCATGGAGTGAGGGGTTAAGCCATGGCACGCCGTCGTCATACCGAAGAGCACGAAAACCACGAGCGCTGGCTGGTGTCGTACGCCGACTTCATCACCTTGCTGTTCGCCTTTTTCGTGGTGATGTATTCGATCTCCTCGATCAACGAAGGCAAGTACAAGGTGTTGTCCCAGGCACTGGTAGGGGTGTTCAACGACCCTCAGCGCAGCCTCAAGCCCATTCCCATCGGTGACGAACGGCCGCTGACGGTCAAACCCTCCGAGCCGTTGGTCAGCGATAGCGAGCAGACCGACGCCGGCATCGCCAGCGCTGCCGATGACCCGCTCAAGAGCATCGCCGACCAGGTGCGCGATGGCTTCGGCGACCTGATCAAGTCCAACCAGCTGACTGTGCGTGGCAACGAGCTGTGGATCGAGATCGAGCTCAAGTCCGGCCTGCTGTTCGGCAGTGGCGACGCCATTCCCAGCGACAAGGCTTTCTCGATCATCGAGAAAGTCGCCAACATCATCAAACCGTTCGGCAACCCCATCCACGTGGAAGGGTTCACCGACGACCAGCCGATCCGCACGGCCCAGTACCCGACCAACTGGGAACTGTCGTCGGCGCGGGCGTCGAGCATCGTGCGCATGCTGGCCATGGAAGGCATCAACCCTGGGCGCATGGCTTCGGTGGGCTACGGTGAGTTCCAGCCCATCGACACCAATACCACGGCCGAAGGGCGCGCGCATAACCGTCGCGTGGTGCTGGTGATCTCGCGCAACCTCGATGTACGCCGCAGCATCACGGGCGCGGGTAGCGCAAATGTCACCCCGGACGCTGCCTTGCGCCGGGCTGGCACACAAACTGCACCGCAGCCGGTAACGCAGTCGGTGGGGGCCAGTGGTGTCAATTCCCCGTCACCGTCTTTATAACTTGAGTCGCATGTCTCGGTAGGCAACCTGCCGCGCCGGGAGGAAAACACCCCATGAGAGTCTGGGCAGTAGCCAACCAAAAAGGTGGAGTCGGCAAGACCACCACCTCCATCGCCCTGGCCGGCCTGCTGGCCGAGGCGGGCAAGCGCGTGGTCGTGGTCGACCTCGACCCCCACGGTTCCATGACCAGCTACTTCGGGCATAACCCCGACGCGCTGGAGCACAGCTGTTATGACCTGTTCCTGCACAAGGGCCAGGTCCCCCAGGGCTTGCCCGGGCAACTGCTGCTGCCAACCAGTGACGAAAAAGTGGCGCTGCTGCCCTCCAGTACGGCGCTGGCCACCCTCGAACGTCAATCCCCCGGCCAGAGTGGCCTGGGCCTGGTGATCGCCAAGAGCCTGGCGCAACTGTGGCAGGATTTCGACTACGCCATCATCGACAGCCCGCCGTTGCTGGGCGTGCTGATGGTCAATGCCCTGGCCGCCAGCCAGCAGTTGGTGATCCCGGTGCAGACCGAATACCTGGCCGTCAAAGGCCTGGAGCGCATGGTCAACACCCTGGCCATGATCAACCGCTCGCGCAAGCAGCCGTTGCCGTTCAGCATCGTGCCCACGCTGTTCGACCGTCGCACCCAGGCCTCCATGGGCACCCTGCGAGTGCTCAAGGACGCTTATCCGGAGCAGATCTGGCAGGGCTACATTCCGGTGGACACGCGCCTGCGTGATGCCAGCCGCGCCGGCCAGACGCCGTCGCAGTTCGACGCGAAAAGCCGTGGCGTGGTCGCGTACCGCGCCCTGCTCAAGCACCTGCTGTCCCAGCAACTCGTCGCGCAGGTGGCTTGATGACACGTCCGGTCACCCTCGCCACCAAGCCTCAGGTCGCGTTGCAGTCCTACCTGGACGGACTGCTGCAGGACGCCACCGAGGAGCTGGAAGCCAGCCCCGACGTACTGGACGATTTCCAGGCTGCCGTGCTCGAGGAACAGATTCGTGATGCCCGGCCCGAACCCAAATCCGTAGCGGTGCCTGAGCCCGTGGTGGTGCCCGTGCCGCAGCCAGTGCCCGTGCCGGTGATCAGCGAACCTGCCGCGCAAGTTTCCCCGCCCGCTGCCGACATAGTGGTTGCGCAGCCGGTCGAGCCGGTGGCCGAGGTGCACCGCGCCGTGCCGCCCGGCGCCGTGCCGCCCGCGCAGGTGGACGGCCGCCCGAGCTGGGGTGCCGAGCCCTTCGAATGCCTGTTGTTCGACGTTGCTGGCTTGACCCTGGCAGTGCCACTGGTGTGCCTGGGCTCGATCTACTCCCTGGCCGGCCACGAGCTGACGCCGCTGTTTGGTCAGCCCAACTGGTTCCTGGGGATTCTCCCCAGCCAGGCGGGCAACCTGAAAGTCCTCGACACCGCGCGCTGGGTGATGCCCGACCGCTACCGCGATGACTTCCAGCAGGGCCTGCAGTACGTGATTTCGGTACAGGGTTACGAGTGGGGGTTGGCGGTGCATCAGGTCAGCCGCTCGCTGCGCCTGGACCCCAGCGAGATCAAGTGGCGCAGCCAGCGCGGCCAGCGGCCATGGCTGGCCGGCACGGTGATCGAACACATGTGCGCATTGCTGGACGTCTCGGCCCTGGCCGAACTGATCGCCAGCGGTGCCGTGAAACAGATGCAACACCTTAAATGATCAGCGGCGCCGCGCCGGCGCCACTGTACTGCACACACACCGTCGTCACGGTTTTCGAGAGGTTAGGGGTATGAAGAAGTCGTCTGCACAAGGTTCCGAAGATCCTATTCTGCAGTGGGTAACCTTTCGCCTGGACAATGAGTCGTATGGCATCAACGTGATGCAGGTACAGGAAGTACTGCGCTATACCGAAATCGCCCCGGTGCCGGGCGCGCCGAGCTACGTGCTGGGTATCATCAACCTGCGTGGCAACGTGGTCACGGTGATCGACACCCGCCAGCGCTTCGGCCTGATGCCGGCTGACGTCAGCGACAACACCCGTATCGTCATCATCGAAGCCGACAAGCAAGTGGTGGGCATCCTGGTCGACAGCGTGGCGGAAGTGGTCTATCTGCGCCAGTCCGAAGTCGAGACCGCGCCAAACGTGGGTAACGAGGAATCCGCCAAGTTCATCCAGGGCGTGTGCAACAAGAACGGCGAGTTGCTGATTCTGGTCGAGTTGGACAAGATGATGACCGAGGAAGAGTGGTCCGAGCTGGAGAGCATCTGAGTTGATTTTCGAGGTAGGCGTCATTGTGCTGGCCATCCTCTGGGTGGCCACGCTCGCGGTCTTGCTGGCCAACATCCGTGGCCAGCGGGAAATCGCTGCTCAGCAGGCGGCCGGCGATGCCATTCGCGACCAGCGCATCAAGGACCTGGCGAGGCGCGTGGAGGATTACCAGAACGGCACCGTGCGCATGGGTGAAGACCTGCACGAACTGCGCGCCGTGGTCGCGCCACTGCCCGACAAGCTGGCCATGCTGGAGCAGCGTGACCCCTCCAGCCTGTCGTTCGCCCAGGCCGCGCGCCTGGTGGGCATGGGTGCCAGCGTGGATGAGTTGACCCAATCCTGCGGGCTGACCCAGGCTGAGGCGGAGCTGATGAGCAAGTTGCATCGAGGGGGCTGAAGCATCCGGCCAGGCCCCTGGCTGCTCACCCCCTGCTGTACGCCCCGACCACCAAAAACCACCCCCTCACTAGAGCCAACCGCATCGGGCCTGCTAACATCGGCCCTTTGATTCACTCTGCTCGAGACCTTTCATGACCGTTCGTACGCGTATCGCGCCATCGCCCACCGGCGACCCCCATGTCGGCACGGCCTACATCGCCCTGTTCAACTATTGCTTTGCCAAGCAGCATGGCGGCGAGTTCATCCTGCGCATCGAGGACACCGACCAACTGCGTTCGACCCGCGAATCCGAGCAGCAGATCTTCGACGCCCTGCGCTGGCTGGGCATCGAGTGGAGCGAAGGCCCGGACGTGGGTGGGCCCCATGGCCCGTACCGCCAGAGCGAGCGGGGCGATATCTACAAGCAGTACGCCCAGCAACTGGTCGACCTGGGCCATGCCTTCCCGTGCTTCTGCACCGCCGAAGAGCTGGACCAGATGCGCGCCGAGCAACAGGCCCGCGGTGAAACCCCACGCTACGACGGCCGTGCGCTGCTACTGTCTCCCGAAGAAGTAGCCCGACGCCTGGCGGCTGGCGAGCCCCACGTGATCCGCATGAAGGTGCCCACCGAGGGCGTCTGCGTGGTGCCGGACATGTTGCGCGGTGATGTCGAGATCCCGTGGGACCGCATGGACATGCAGGTGCTGATGAAGACCGACGGCCTGCCGACGTACTTCCTGGCCAACGTCGTCGACGACCACCTGATGGGCATCACCCACGTGCTGCGCGGTGAAGAATGGCTGCCCTCGGCGCCCAAGCTGATGAAGCTGTACGAGTACTTCGGTTGGGAACAGCCCAAGCTGTGCTACATGCCGCTGCTGCGCAACCCCGACAAGAGCAAGCTCTCCAAGCGCAAGAACCCGACCTCGGTGACCTTCTACGAGCGCATGGGCTTCATGCCCGAAGCCATGCTCAACTACCTGGGCCGCATGGGCTGGTCGATGCCGGACGAGCGCGAGAAGTTCTCCCTGGCCGAGATGGTCGAGCACTTCGACCTGTCGCGCGTGTCCCTGGGCGGGCCGATCTTCGACATTGAAAAACTGTCCTGGCTCAATGGCCAGTGGTTGCGTGAACTGCCGGTTGAAGAATTCGCCACCCGCGTGCAGAAGTGGGCCTTCAACGCCGACTACATGATGAAGATCGCTCCGCACGTGCAGGGCAGGGTAGAGACCTTCAGCCAGATCGCCCCGCTGGGCGGCTTCTTTTTCGCCGGTGCCCTGCAACTGGACGCCAAGCTGTTCGAGCACAAGAAGCTCTCGCCCGAGCAGGTTCGCCAGGTGATGCAACTGATCCTGTGGAAGCTCGAATCCCTGCGCACCTGGGAAAAGGACCGCATCACCGCCACCATCCAGGCCGTTGTCGAAGCCCTGGAACTGAAGCTGCGCGACGCCATGCCCCTGATGTTCGCCGCCATTACGGGCCAGGCCAGCTCGGTCTCGGTGCTCGATGCCATGGAAATCCTCGGCCCGGACCTGACGCGCTTCCGCCTGCGCCAGGCCCTGGACCTGCTGGGTGGCGTGTCGAAGAAGGAAAACAAGGAATGGGAAAAGCTGCTGGGCGCAATCGCCTGATTTGAGGTTTCTCTCCAGCAAATGTGGGGCAGGGCGCCCGGTTCGTCGGTAAGTGGTTGTATTGCTGGAAAAAAGTTTTGAAAATTTTCAAAAATAAGTTTGACAGCCCTTCGATCCGGTCTTAATATGCGCCCCGTCCACACAGCAACACGCAGAACTGCGAAGCGCTGAAGATTGTGGGGCTATAGCTCAGCTGGGAGAGCGCTTGCATGGCATGCAAGAGGTCAACGGTTCGATCCCGTTTAGCTCCACCACATTCCAGGCCTGAAGTCGTTGTTTGACTTCGGTCAGATCAGATCCAGACTGATCTTGGTAAGAAGGTTTTGTCCCCTTCGTCTAGTGGCCTAGGACACCGCCCTTTCACGGCGGTAACAGGGGTTCGAGTCCCCTAGGGGACGCCAGTTTCACAGAAGCATCGCTGGTACAGGTTGCTCCGTCGCAAGACGAAAAATTTGGGGCTATAGCTCAGCTGGGAGAGCGCTTGCATGGCATGCAAGAGGTCAACGGTTCGATCCCGTTTAGCTCCACCAATTTGCCAGGGTTCGTGAAAGCGGACTTGCTCGAAGGTTTTGCGTCCCCTTCGTCTAGTGGCCTAGGACACCGCCCTTTCACGGCGGTAACAGGGGTTCGAGTCCCCTAGGGGACGCCACGATTTACCCGCTTTGCGGGATTTGAGGCTCATTCGCCTATTGGATGAGCCTTTTGTTTTTAAGTAGCAGCGCCTGTTCGGGTTGCTCCGTCGCAAGACGCTAAATTCGGGGCTATAGCTCAGCTGGGAGAGCGCTTGCATGGCATGCAAGAGGTCAACGGTTCGATCCCGTTTAGCTCCACCAATTTGCCAGAGTTCGTGAAAACGGACTTGCTCGAAGGTTTTGCGTCCCCTTCGTCTAGTGGCCTAGGACACCGCCCTTTCACGGCGGTAACAGGGGTTCGAGTCCCCTAGGGGACGCCACGATTACCCGCTCTGCGGGATTTTTAAGGCTCATTCACTGGTTGAATGGGCCTTTTGTTTGTCTGGCGTTTCACTTTTCCCGCGCTCCTCTTCCTGAACACCCTGACCAGCGGTCAGCGACATCGCTTGCGTAAAAATATTACAGGCATAATATTATCCCCATCATATTCGGAGGTGCCTTGTGATGCTCGACAAGAAAGCCCAGAGCCGTGAACGCATCCTGGAGGCGGCTCGCAAGGCCATGATCCAACGTGGCGTCGCCGACCCCAGTGTCAGTGAAGTGATGGGGGCAGCTGGCATGACCGTTGGCGGTTTCTATGCCCACTTCGACAGCAAGGACGCCCTGATGCTGGAGGCCTTCAGCCAGTTGCTGGGTGAGCGTCGTGGCCTGCTCGACCAAGTCGACCCCAGCCTGTCGGCACCGGAGCGTCGGGCCCTGATGGCGACGTATTACCTGTCTCGCAAGCACCGCGATGCCGAAGACCGCGCCTGCCCGCTGCCGACCGCACTGGCGGAAATGGGCCGGCTGCCCGAGGCGTTTCGCAGCGTGCTGACCGAGCACCTGGAACTGCTGGTGGCACAACTGGCCGACCGCCCCGAGGACACCGATACCGCGCTGGCGGACCTGGCCTTGATGATTGGCGGCCTGGCCTTGGGCCGAGCCCTTGGCCCCGGCGACCTGTCCGACCGTATTCTGCGCGCGGCCAAGGCCGCTGTGCGCTGACCCAGGAGTGCTGCCATGACCACCCTCAACTGGATTCGCGGCGTCAACCGTACTCTCGGGCACCTGGCGCCCCGGCACGCGGCCGCCCGCATGCGCTTGGCGTTCATGCAACCGCGTACCTTGCCGCCCCGTGACTGGGAGCTGCCTTTGTTGGCGCGCGCCGAGCGCATCACCTTGCGTTTCGGCCTCTCGGTGTTGCGCTGGGGCCAGGGCCCGACGGTGCTGCTGATGCACGGTTGGGAAGGGCGGCCAACCCAGTTCGCCGTCCTCACCGAGGCGCTGTTGCTGGCCGGCTACAGCGTGGTGGCCCTGGAGGGGCCGGGGCATGGACGCTCGCGGGGTAGCCAGGCCCACGTGGTGCTGTTCGCCCACGCGCTGCTGGAGGCCGCTGCGGAGCTGCCGCCATTGCGGGCGGTGGTGGGCCACTCCATGGGTGGTGCGGCGGCGTTGCTGGCCAGCCAGTGGGGCCTGAGGGTCGAGGCGCTGGTGACCATCGCGGCGCCGGCGCGCATTCTTGGCATGCTGCGCCATTTCGCTGCCCACGTCGGCCTGCCGGCCCGTGCCCGCTCGGCGTTCATTCACCAGGTGGAGGGCATTGTCGGCCTGCCCGCCGCACAGCTGGACGTCAGTCGCTATCAACTGGAAATGCCCGGGCTGGTGGTGCACGCCGAAAATGATCCGCTGGTGCCTGTGGCCGAGGCGCGCGCCATTCACCAGGCCTGGTTCGACAGCCGGCTGCTGGTCGTGCCCGACGGCGGCCATCAGCGCCTGCTGGCCGACCCCGGCGTGATCGAAGCCGTGCTGGGGTTGCTCAATGGCCAGTGGGTGCGCCAATCGGCGTGAGGGTGCGCTAGACTGCCCCCTGCCTATCAAGCAGGAGCGAGAACGCGCATGAACTGGGACCTGGCTACGCCCTTTGTGATCGACCTGAGTGTCGGTGCCGACGATAT
This sequence comes from Pseudomonas eucalypticola, assembly GCF_013374995.1. Taxonomy (NCBI): domain Bacteria; kingdom Pseudomonadati; phylum Pseudomonadota; class Gammaproteobacteria; order Pseudomonadales; family Pseudomonadaceae; genus Pseudomonas; species Pseudomonas eucalypticola. Next base: position 1,621,835 of record NZ_CP056030.1, read on the forward strand.
CGATGGACTCGGGCACGCCAACAATGCCGTCTACGTGACGTGGCTGGAACGGTGCGCCTGGCGCCATTCCCAGCGCCTGGGGCTGGACCTGAGCGAATACCGGCGCCTGGACCGGGCCATGGCGGTGGTGCGTCATGAAATCGACTATCTGGCGGCGGCCTATGAAAATGATGAGCTGCAATTGGGCACCTGGATTGTCGAGTCGGACCAGAAGTTGAAAATGACCCGGCGGTTCCAGCTGATGCGCCCGCGTGACGGGGCGACCTTGCTGCGCGCCCATACCACGTTCTGCTGCATCGAGCTGTCCAGTGGCAAGCCCAAGCGCATGCCGCCCGAGTTCATCGACGGTTACGGACCGGCGGTGCTGCGCCTGGCGTAAGCACCGGCGCTGACCGTGTCGCGTTTACGCGTCGTACCTGCCGCCGCGCGGGGCCTGGGACGCGGCCAGGTCCGCTGCTACAATGGCGCTCCTTTTTTCATCCCTCCCCGAGATTCCCCATGCACATTGCCCTGGCCCCCATGGAAGGCCTGGTCGACAACATCCTGCGTGACGTGCTGACCCGTGTCGGCGGTATCGACTGGTGTGTCACCGAGTTCATTCGCGTCAACGACATGCTCCTGCCGCCCGCGGTGTTCCACAAGATGGCCCCGGAGCTGGCTGACGGCTGCGTGACGCCGGCAGGCACCCAGATGCGCGTGCAGTTGCTGGGTTCGGACCCTGCGTGCCTGGCCGACAACGCCGCGCTGGCCGTCAGCCTGGGCGCGCCGGTGATCGACCTGAACTTCGGCTGCCCGGCCAAGACCGTGAACAAGTCCCGGGGCGGGGCGGTACTGCTCAAGGAACCCGAGCTGCTGCACAGCATCCTGTGCGAAGTACGCCGCGCCGTGCCAGCGCACATTCCGGTGACCGCCAAGATGCGCCTGGGCTTCGACAGCCCTGACGGCGCCCTGGTGTGCGCCGAGGCCCTGGCCGAAGGCGGCGCCGAGGTGCTGGTGGTGCATGCGCGCACCAAGGTCGACGGCTACAAGCCACCGGCCCATTGGGAGTGGGTGGCGCGGGTACGTGACGTGGTCAAGGTACCGGTCTATGCCAACGGTGAAGTCTGGACCGTCGACGACTGGCGCCGTTGCCGCGAGATCAGCGGCGTGCCAGATATCATGCTCGGCCGGGGCCTGGTCTCGCGCCCGGACCTGGCCCGGCAGATCGCCGCCGCCCAGGCTGGCATCGAACTGGCGCCAATGACCTGGGCAGAACTGATGCCGTTGTTGCAGGCGTTCTGGCGCCAGGCGGTTCGCGACCTCACCCCGCGCCAGGCGCCTGGGCGACTGAAGCAGTGGCTGGCCATGCTCACCCGCACCTTCCCCGAGGCCGTGGAGCTGTTCACCCTGGTGCGGCGCGAAACCGACTGCGACCGGGTCGGGCAATTGCTGGGTGTGCAGGCGCTGGAAGCCGCCTGAACCCTGCCATACCTGCAGCTGCTGCCTTAATGTCGTGTTGGCCGCGCATGCGCGGCACGGCGCTGTACCTGTCAAATCTGACAGGTGTGCATCAGCAATGGATCCTGTCCAATGACCTCAAGCCTCCTGCACTCTCTCAGGGGGCAGGCATTGCGCCAGAGGTACAATCATGAGCCGTGAAACATCCACAGACCAAAACCCTATGGGGGCTTTAGAGCACTTCCAGAGTCGCTATATGGAAGATGTCTCGGTACAGCGTTGGTTCGGTATCCGCGAATCGCTGTCGGGCATATTCGAGCGGGCTGCTGGGCTGCATTCAATACGCCTGCTGCATTCGGCCAGTGCCATCTCGCAATCGAGAGTATTGGTGATCGGCGGTTTGGATGCGGAGCAGGTCCTGGACGGGGGCGAAATCTACAACCCCGCGTTGGACAACTGGTCTGTCACCGAGCCGCTTGCCCTTCCTCGATATTCGCATACGGCCACGGTATTGGCTGACGAGGAGCGGGTTGTGGTGATGGGAGGGCGCTCCCCTTCCGGTGACGCCTTGGATAGCGTTGAAATCTATGAGGTGGGGCTGGGTCGGTGGCGGGCTGGTAAGCCGATGTTCATGCCGCGCGTGGAGCATACCGCAACCCTGCTCCAATCAGGGCATATCCTGGTGGTCGGTGGCCGCTACTTTAAAGAGGGCGCTGGTACAGTGCTCGGGGATGTTGAGTTGTATGACCCTGTCGGTGACCAGTGGCAGCCCGTTGCCAGCCTTGCCCACAAGCGGTTCGGGCACACGGCAACGCTTTTATCGGATGGGAAGGTAGTCATCGTGGGGGGGACATCGAGCAACGCGGTGGTGCGGGAAACGGAGGTGCTGGATCCCGCGACAGGCGAGTGGGGCCCAGGCGCAGCGTTACCTGACGCCCGTGCCAATCATACGGCGACACGGCTGGCTGACGATTGCGTGCTGATAGCCGGTGGTGGGGTGCCGTTAGAGTCTATCCGCTTCAAGAGAACTTATATTTACCGTGCCGAGGTGGATAAGTGGGAGGAGGGGGCGTGGTTACCCGTGCCTGTATCCGGCGCCACTGCAGTGCAGCTCCCATCGGGAAACGTCATGCTTGTCGGTGGCGTCGCGGAACAGGATTCCCCTCGGATAGCGCAGATTTTCAACCCCCTCACGAAGAATTGGTCCTCGACCTACCCGCACGAGATGAATTACCCGCTATTGTTTCACACGGCCACTGTACTGGCTGTTGGTGAGGTGCTTATTGTCGCCGGCACTGATCCGCGGCTTCCTCACGTCAACCCTATCGACTGGGTATGTCGATATAAGCCGTGACAATAGGTGGGGGCGGGGTACGCACCATGAGTGGCCAGTTAGCCGTGTTGTTCGTCAATCAACATCTGTCGAAACTCCGCCACCGGCAACGGCCGGCTGTGCAGGTAGCCCTGGTACAGGTGGCACCCCAGGCGTTCCAGGAACTCCAACTGCTCTGATAGCTCCACGCCCTCGGCGATCACGCTCAGTTCCAGGCTGCGGGCCATGGCGACGATGGCGCGAACGATTTCGGCGTCGTTGGGGTCCTGGGGCGCGTCGCGGACGAACGATTGGTCGATCTTCAAGGCATCCACCGGCAGGCGCTTGAGGTAGGTCAGGGATGAATAGCCGGTACCGAAGTCGTCCATGGCGAAGCTGACCCCCAGTTTCTTCAGGCTGCGCATCTTGCTGATGGTGTCTTCCAGGTTCTGGATGACGATGCCTTCGGTAATTTCCAGGGTCAGCAGCGAGCAGGGCAGGTGGTGCTGGTTGAGGCTGCGCTCCACCCGCTGGACGAAGTCGTTCTGGCGGAATTGGCGGGGGCTGATGTTCACGCACAGGGCGAATTCGGTGGGGTCGATCAAGCCCTCCTGCAGCAGCTGCGCGCAGATACGGCAGGCCTCGTCGAGGATCCAGCTGCCCACCTCCAGGATCAGGCCGCTTTCTTCCAGTACCCGGATGAACTGGGCCGGTGATTGCTGGCCCAGCAGCGGATGATGCCAGCGCAGCAACACTTCAGCGCCGACGATGCGGTCGTCACGGGCGTCCACCTGGGGCTGCAAGTGCAGGCTCAGCTCACCCCGGGCCAGGGCCATGCGCAGGTCGTTCTCCATCTGCAGCCGCTCGCTGGCGGCCTTCTGCATGCTGTTATGGAACAACTGCGTGGTGTTGCGGCCCGAATCCTTGGCGCGATAGAGGGCGATATCGGCGCGCTTGAGCAGGTCGGCGGGCGTGCTCCCGTGGTCGGGAATCAGCGCCACGCCGATGCTGGGGGTGACCTGCAGGCGCTGGCCGTCCAGGGACATGGGTTCGGCGAGCAATTCGCGCAGGGTGTCGGCCAGTTCACGCACCTGGGCAGTAACGTCGGCACGGTTGCCCTCCAGGCCGGTGAGCAACACCACGAATTCGTCGCCGCCCAGGCGCGCCACGGTGTCTTCCAGGCGCACGCTGGCTTCCAGGCGCGCGGTGATGATCTTCAGCACCGTGTCGCCAACCGGGTGGCCGAGGGAATCGTTGATGTGCTTGAAATGGTCCAGGTCCAGAAACAGCAGGGCGCCACGCAGGTTGTGGCGCTTGAGCAGGGCAATCTGCTGGCTCAGGCGGTCCATGAGCAGGGCGCGGTTGGGGAGGTTGGTCAACGGGTCGTGGTAGGCCAGGTGGCGGATCTGCGCCTGGGCGTTCTTGAGCTGGCTGACATCCCGGGCGTTGAGCAGCAGGCACCGGGTCTCGTTGAGGGTGATGGGCTCGATGGAAACCTCCAGGGTCAAGGCTTCACCCTGTTTGTTGCGCCCGATCAACTCACGGTGGCGCACCCGGCCATGGTCTTCCACTTCGCCCAGCAGCAGGGCCTGCTGGCGCGGGTCGGCCCAGAAGCCGATATCGTCGACGCTGCGCCCCAGCACTTCGTCGGCGCTGTAGCCGGTCAACCGGCAGAAACCGTCGTTGACCTCGAGGTAGCGACCACTGTCGCGCTCGGTGATGGTGATGGCGTCCGGGCTTGAGTGGAAGGCCTTGGCGAATTTCTCTTCGCTGCTTTTGAGCGCTGCTTCCGCCCGTTGCTGCTGGGTGATATCGCGCAGGGTGGTGACCACGCAGGGCTGGTTGTCGACACTGATCAGCCGGCTGGAAATCAGGCAGGTCAGCAATTGCCCGTTCTTGTGCATGACTTGCACGGCGACATTGTTCAGCGCCCGCTCGCGTATGACTTGCTCGATGCGCAGCAAGCGTTCGGCACTGTCCACCCAGAAGCCCAGTTCGTCTGGCCCCGCGCTCATGACTTCGGCGGCGGTCCAGCCGAAGGTCTGGGTAAAGCTGGGGTTGATCTCGATGAACTGGCCGCTGTCCTGCAGGGTCACGCAGATAGGGTCGGTGCTGGCCTGGAACAGGCTGGCGAATTTCTCTTCGGAACTGGCCAGGCGCTGTTCGCGTTCCACCTGTTCGGTGATGTCCAGCAAGGTGCCCGCCATGCGCAGGGGTTGGCCGTGGTCGTCGCGGTACAGGCGGGCGCGGCTTTCCAGGTAGCGCGAGCCACCGTTTTCCAGGGCGATGCGGTAAGTGATCTGGTAATTGCCCGCCGGGCCCTCGCGCAGGCTGCGGTAGGCCTGGCGCATGCTGTTGCGTTCATCGTCCGGTACCCCCTCGAAAAACGCTTCGAAGGATTCATGAAAAGGCTCCGCGGGCAGGCCATGCAGTTGCGCGGCCCGGGCCGAGCCATAGAGCATGCCGCTGGGAATGTGCCAGTCCCAGGTGCCCAGTTGGGCGGAATCGAGGGCCAGGTCCAGGCGTTCCTGGCTATCCTTGAGGGCCTGTGCGGCGCGTTTGCTGTCACTGGTGTCGATGAAGGTGCTGAGCAAATAGCTGACGTTGTCCAGCTCGATGTTCTGGGTGCACAGGATGCCGTCGTGTATCTGCCCGGAGCTGGCGCACAACTGCACCTCCATGTTCACGGGTTCGAAGGTGTGGCGGGTAACTTCCAATAGCCGCCGGCGCTGTTCGGGGTCGGCCCACAACCCCAGTTCCACGGTGGTCTTGTTGATGATCTGGGCGGCCGACCACCCCAGGATCTTCTCGAAATGCTGGTTCACCTCATGGATCAGGCCGTCGTGGCGCCGTGTCAGCAGCACCACGTTGGGGCTGAGGTGGAACAGGGTGGCGAAGCGTTTTTCCGAGTTGATCAAAGCGGTTTCGCGGTCGCGCTGGCGGGTGATCTCACGGATGACCCCGACCATGCGCGCGCGGCCTTCCTTGCCGGTCACCAGGCTGCCGTTGATCTCCAGCCAATGCAGGCTGCCGTCCGGCCAGCGGATACGGTGGCGCATGGCCTGCTCCACCGGTTCGCCGCGCAACACGGCCTGAAAGGCCTGCACCGTGCGGTTGCGGTCTTCCTCGGGCAGCAAGTCCAGGTAGTCCACGTCGTTGGGCAGCGGCTGGTGCGGGTCGAAGCCGAACAGCGCCTGGGTCCCGCGTGACCAGCTTACCTGGCCGGTTTCAATGTCCCAGAACCAGGCGCCCAGGTGCGCGCCGTTGAGGGCGGCCAGCAATTGCGGGGCGCTTTCCCAGGTCTGCTCGGATTCCTGGGGGTCGGCCGCATGGATACGCGGCAAGCGCGGAAAGCGTGATGCTGACTTGGGCATGGACCAGACCTTTGGCGAATAACGCTTCCTTAAGGTAGACCTTCTGTGCGCACCTGCTAGCCGCCGAACGTGCTGCCCTGGGCATCGAGCAGCGCCATGAAGGCCCGGGCGGCGTTGGACAGCGTTCTTTCGGTGTGCACGATGTAGCCTAGCTGGCGACTGAGCTGTATGCCCGCCAATGGAATACTGCGTACCTGGTCGTCGAGCATGGTGCGTGGCAGCACGCTCCAGGCCAGGCCGATGGACACCATCATCTTGATGGTTTCCATGTAGTTGGTGCTCATGGCGATGTTGGCCGTCAGGCCCCGGGCCTCGAACAGCCGCTGGACGATATGGTGGGTAAAGGTGTTGCCGCCGGGAAACACTGCCGGGTGGTGGGCGATGTCCGCCAGGGTCACCGCGCCGTTGAGGGCCAGCGGGTGCTCGGGGGCCACCACGAAGTCCAGCGGGTCGTCCCACACCGGCGCGGCGCGCACCAGGTGGTGGGGTTCCGGCGCCAGGGTGATGACCGCCAGCTCGGCACGGCCATGGAGGATTTCTTCGTAGGCCACTTCCGAATCCAGGAACTGGATGTCCAGCGCCACCGCCGGGTACTGGCGGGTGAACGCGCGCAGCACCGGAGGCAGGCGGTGCAGGCCGATGTGGTGGCTGGTGGCCAGTGTCAGGCGGCCGCTGACCTCGCCGGTAAGGTTGGTCAGTGCGCGGCGGGTATCGTCCAGCACATTGAGAATCTGGTAGGCGCGTGGCAGCAGGGCGCGGCCGGCCTCCGTCAGGCTGACTTCACGCCCCAGGCGGTCGAACAGGCGTACATTGAGTTGTTGTTCAAGCCCGGCGATGCGTTTGCTGATCGCCGGCTGGGTCAGGTGCAAGCGTTCGCCGGCCCCGGAAAAGCTGCCTGTTTCGGCGATGGCGAGGAAAGCGTTGAGGTTGGCCAGGTCCATCCAGTCGGATTCCTATTGGTTATCCAAAGCATGAAAATTATGAATTTGAGTAATCCAATGTAACCCCTTAGCATTCGCCCTACAAGCCAAGCGGTTATTGGCACAGAAAAGATACTGATGAGGAAAGTCTGATGGCCGGCAAAACGCTCTACGACAAGCTCTGGGACTCGCATTTGGTCAAGCAGCGCGACGACGGTTCGGCGCTGATCTACATTGATCGTCACATCATCCATGAAGTGACCTCGCCCCAGGCTTTCGAAGGCCTGCGCCTGGCCGGTCGCAAGCCATGGCGCATCGACGCCAACATTGCCACCCCGGACCACAACGTACCGACCACGCCAGAGCGCAAGGGCGGCATCGACGCTATCGTCGACCAGGTGTCGCGCCTGCAGGTGCAGACCCTGGACGACAACTGCGACGAGTACGGCATCACCGAGTTCAAGATGAACGACGTGCGCCAGGGCATCGTTCACGTCATCAGCCCGGAGCAGGGCGCCACCTTGCCGGGCATGACCGTGGTCTGCGGTGACTCGCACACCTCCACCCACGGTGCGTTCGGGGCCCTGGCCCACGGTATCGGCACCTCGGAAGTGGAACACGTGCTGGCCACCCAGTGCCTGGTGGCCAAAAAGATGAAGAACATGCTGGTGCGTGTCGAGGGCAAGCTGCCATTCGGCGTCACCGCCAAGGACATCGTGCTGGCCGTGATCGGCAAGATCGGTACCGCCGGCGGCAATGGCCACGCCATGGAATTCGCCGGCAGCGCTATCCGCGACCTGTCGGTGGAAGGCCGCATGACCATCTGCAACATGTCCATCGAGGCGGGCGCCCGCGTGGGCCTGGTGGCGGCGGACGAGAAGACCATCGCCTATGTCGAAGGCCGCCCGTTCGCGCCAAAAGGCGAGAACTGGGCCAAGGCGGTTGAAGCCTGGAAAGACCTGGTTTCCGACGCCGACGCCGTGTTCGATACCGTGGTGGAACTGGATGCCGCGCAGATCAAGCCGCAAGTGAGCTGGGGCACCTCGCCGGAAATGGTATTGGCCGTAGACCAGAACGTGCCGGACCCGGCCCAGGAAGCCGACCTGGTCAAGCGTGGCTCCATCGAGCGCGCCTTGAAGTACATGGGCCTGAGCGCCAACCAGGCGATCACCGATATCCAGCTGGACCGCGTGTTCATCGGCTCGTGCACCAACTCGCGCATCGAAGACCTGCGTTCGGCCGCCGAAATCGCCAAGGGCCGCAAGGTGGCCGCGACCATCAAGCAGGCCATCGTGGTGCCAGGCTCGGGCCTGGTCAAAGAGCAGGCCGAGAAGGAAGGCCTGGACAAGATCTTCATCGAAGCAGGCTTCGAATGGCGTGAACCGGGCTGCTCCATGTGCCTGGCCATGAACCCCGACCGCCTGGAGTCGGGCGAGCATTGCGCGTCCACCTCCAACCGCAACTTCGAAGGGCGTCAGGGCGCCGGCGGCCGTACCCACCTGGTCAGCCCGGCCATGGCCGCCGCCGCCGCGGTGACCGGCCGTTTCATCGATGTCCGTGAATTGATCCAAGGGAGCGCAGCATGAAAGCCTTTACCCAGCACACCGGCCTCGTCGCGCCATTGGACCGTGCCAACGTCGACACCGACCAGATCATTCCCAAGCAATTCCTGAAGTCGATCAAGCGCACCGGTTTCGGCCCCAACCTGTTCGACGAGTGGCGCTACCTGGACGTCGGCCAGCCGTACCAGGACAACTCCAAGCGCCCGCTGAATAAAGACTTCGTGCTCAACCACGACCGTTACCAGGGCGCCAGCGTGCTGCTGGCCCGGGAGAACTTCGGCTGCGGCTCCAGCCGCGAGCACGCACCATGGGCACTGGAAGAATACGGCTTCCGTACCATCATCGCGCCCAGCTACGCCGACATCTTCTTCAACAACAGCTTCAAGAACGGCCTGTTGCCGATCATCCTCGACGATGCCGAAGTGGATGAGCTGTTCAAGCAAGTGGAAGCCAACCCTGGCTACCAGTTGACCATCGACCTGCAAGCCCAGACCGTCACCCGCGCCGACGGCAAGGTGCTGAGCTTCGAGATCGACGAATTCCGCAAGCACTGCCTGCTCAACGGCCTGGACGACATCGGCCTGACCCTGCAGGATGGCGACGCCATCGCGGCGTTCGAGAGCAAGCACCGCGCCAGCCAGCCCTGGTTGTTCCGCGGCTGAGTCGAGATTGGCGGGGGGCATTTGCGATCCCTGTGGGCCCGGGCGAAGCTCGGGAAAGGCCCCCGCAGCACTTACCGAATAAACACAGCATCCCGAGGAAAGCATGAGCAAGCAGATTCTGATTCTCCCAGGCGACGGTATTGGCCCAGAAATCATGACCGAGGCGGTCAAGGTCCTGAACCTGGCCAACGACAAGTTCAGCCTGGGCTTCGAACTGCAGCACGACGTGATCGGTGGCGCCGCCATCGACAAGCACGGCGTGCCCCTGGCCGACGAGACGCTGGAACTGGCGCGCAAGGCCGATGCCGTGCTGCTGGGTGCAGTGGGTGGCCCGAAATGGGACAAGATCGAGCGCGACATTCGCCCGGAGCGCGGCCTGCTGAAGATTCGCGCGCAACTGGGCCTGTTCGGCAACCTGCGCCCGGCCATTCTGTACCCGCAACTGGCCGACGCTTCCAGCCTGAAGCCGGAAATCGTCGCGGGCCTGGACATCCTCATCGTCCGCGAGCTGACCGGCGGTATCTACTTCGGCGCCCCGCGTGGCAGCCGCGAGCTGGAGAATGGCGAGCGCCAGGCGTATGACACCCTGCCGTACAGCGAGAGTGAAATTCGCCGCATTGCCCGCGTCGGTTTCGACATGGCCCGTGTGCGCGGCAAGAAGCTGTGCTCCGTGGACAAAGCCAACGTGCTGGCTTCCAGCCAACTGTGGCGCGAAGTGGTCGAGGAAGTGGCCAAGGACTACCCGGACATCGAGCTGAGCCACATGTACGTGGACAACGCCGCCATGCAACTGGTGCGCGCGCCCAAGCAGTTCGACGTGATCGTCACTGACAACATGTTCGGTGACATCCTGTCGGACGAGGCTTCCATGCTCACCGGCTCCATCGGCATGCTGCCGTCGGCATCGCTGGATGCCAACAACAAGGGCATGTACGAGCCTTGCCACGGTTCGGCCCCGGACATCGCCGGACAGGGCATCGCCAACCCGCTGGCGACCATCCTGTCGGTTTCCATGATGCTGCGTTACAGCTTCAACCAGCAGGCCGCCGCCGACGCCATCGAGAAGGCCGTCAGCCTGGTTCTGGACCAGGGCCTGCGCACCGGCGACATCTGGTCGCAGGGTTGTGCACGCGTTGGCACGCAGGAAATGGGCGATGCAGTAGTCGCCGCGCTGCGGAATCTGTAATCTCTTGGGCCCGCTACAGCAGTAGCGGCCCACTTTTTTGTCAAAGGTGTAGTTGCGATGAAACGTGTAGGTCTGATCGGTTGGCGCGGTATGGTCGGTTCCGTGCTCATGCAGCGGATGCTGGAAGAGCAGGACTTCGATCTTATCGAGCCGGTGTTTTTCACCACTTCCAATGTCGGCGGCCAAGGCCCGGCGGTAGGCAAGGACATTGCCCCGCTCAAGGACGCTTACAGCATTGAAGAGTTGAAAACCCTCGACGTCATTCTGACCTGCCAGGGCGGCGACTACACCAGCGAGGTGTTCCCCAAGCTGCGTGAAGCCGGCTGGCAGGGCTACTGGATCGACGCCGCTTCCAGCCTGCGCATGCAGGATGACGCGGTCATCGTGCTGGACCCGGTCAACCGCAAGGTCATCGACCAGCAACTGGACGCCGGGACCAAGAACTACATCGGTGGCAACTGCACCGTCAGCCTGATGCTGATGGGCCTGGGCGGCCTGTTCGAAGCCGGCCTGGTGGAATGGATGAGCGCCATGACCTACCAGGCGGCCTCGGGCGCCGGTGCGCAGAACATGCGCGAGCTGATCAAGCAGATGGGCGCTACCCACGCCGCCGTGGCCGATGACCTGGCCAACCCGGCTAGCGCCATCCTGGACATCGACCGCAAGGTGGCCGAGGCCATGCGCAGCGAAGCCTACCCCACCGAAAACTTCGGTGTGCCGCTGGCTGGCAGCCTGATCCCGTGGATCGACAAGGAACTGCCCAACGGCCAGAGCCGCGAAGAGTGGAAGGCCCAGGCCGAGACCAACAAGATCCTGGGCCGCTTCAAGAGCCCTATCCCGGTCGACGGCATCTGCGTGCGCATCGGCGCCATGCGTTGCCACAGCCAGGCACTGACCATCAAGCTGAACAAGGACGTGCCGCTGGCCGACATCGAAGGCCTGATCAGCCAGCACAACCCCTGGGTCAAGCTGGTGCCGAACCAGCGTGAGATCAGCATGCAGGAGCTGAGCCCGACGAAAGTCACCGGCACCCTGAACATTCCGGTCGGCCGCCTGCGCAAGCTGAACATGGGCTCCCAGTACCTGGGCGCGTTCACCGTCGGTGACCAGCTGCTGTGGGGCGCGGCGGAGCCGCTGCGCCGCATGTTGCGGATTCTGCTGGAGCGGTGAGTTTGCTTTGATGTAACAGGAAACCCGTGCCTTCTGGCGCGGGTTTTTTGCTTTTTGGGGTGTGCGCCTGGACTTGAAGCCCCACCCAACCCCAAGACAACCAACCCGATTCCCTATAAAGTCGCGCCCCCCTGCCCAACACCTCGAGGATCCCACCATGCCCCAGCCTTTCGACATCGCCGTCATCGGCGCCACCGGTACCGTCGGCGAAACCCTGGTCCAGGTGCTCGAGGAACGCGATTTCCCTATCAAGGCCCTGCACCTGCTGGCCAGCATCGAATCCGCCGGTGCCTCGGTGCCGTACCGCGGCAAGAACGTGCGGGTGCGTGAAGTGGAACAATTCGACTTCAGCCAGGCGCGCATCGTCTTCTTCGCGGCCAGCCCTGCCGTGACCCGTAGCTTCGCGCCCCGTGCCGCGGCTGCCGGCTGTACCGTCATCGACCTGTCCGGCGACCTGGCCGTGCCCCATGTGGTCCCCGAGGCTAATGCCCAGGTGCTGGCGACCCTCAAAGCCCCGGTGCAAGTGGCCAGCCCCAGCAGCAGTGCAGTGGCCCTGGCGCTGGTACTGGCGCCGTTGCGTGAACAGTTGGGCCTGGTGAAGGTCAATGTCACCGTGGCCATGGCCGTGTCGGCCCTGGGCCGCGAGGCCGTCAGCGAGCTGGCGCGCCAGACCGCGGAGTTGCTCAACGCACGTCCCCTGGAACCGCGCGTCTTCGACCGCCAGGTGGCCTTCAACCTGCTGCCCCAGGTGGGCAAGGTGGACGCGCAGGGCCATGGGGTGCTGGAACGACGCCTGGTCAGCGAACTGCGCGAGCTGCTTGGCCTCCCTTTGTTAAAGATTTCCGTGACTTGCGTTCAAGCTCCGGTGTTTTTTGGCGATAGCCTCACTGTGTCGGTGCAGACCGAAAATCCGGTAGACCTGGTGGCGGTGAACAGCGCGCTGGACGGTGCTGAAGGTATCGAGCGAGTAGAGGAGGGCGACTACCCGACGCCGGTAGGTGACGCAGTCGGCCAGGATGTGGTCTATGTTGGTCGCGTACGCGGTGGTGTCGATGACCCCTGCGAACTCAACCTTTGGGCTACGCTCGATAACGTGCGCAAGGGCGCCGCGCTGAACGCCGTGCAACTGGCGGAGTTGTTGATAAAAGACCTGCTGTAAAAGATACTTGGCAACACTTTGCATAATGATTCAAGGCCCGGCGCCAGGCGCCGTGGCCGATTGCTTGAGGTGAGCTGCCGTCGGGGGCTTGCTGGGGCAGATTCAAGGGTGACCGTAGGGTCACCGCGGTATGCCTCAAGGCAGCTTTTCACTTCTCCTCGTTTGCCGGGGAAAATGTTCAAACAAGGATTAGGTCATGGTTCAAGTTCGCAAACTGGTGTTAGCAATAGCCGCCGCCTCGGCGCTGTCATCCGGTATGGCGCGTGCACTGGATCTGGGCGAAGTCACCTTGAAGTCGGCGGCCAACCAGCCACTGGTGGCCGAAATCGAGCTGCTCGACGTGCGCGACCTGGCGCCGGCCGACATCAAGGCCAGCCTGGCCGCGCCCGAAGAGTTCCAGAAGGCCGGCGTGAACCGCGAAGCGTTCCTCAATGACCTGACCTTTACCCCGGTGATCAACAGCGGCGGGCGCAGCGTTATCCGTGTCACCTCCCGGCAGCCGGTCAGCGAACCGATGCTCAAGTTCCTCGTGCAGGTGCTGTGGCCCAGTGGCCGGCTGTTGCGTGACTACAGTGTTCTGGTCGACGCGTCCAGGTTCGCCCCCCAGGGCGCGGCGCCCGTGCAGCCCACCACCACGCCTGCGGTCACCAGCCAGACCCAGGGGCGCGAAGGTGGCTATACCACCAACCGCCGTGACACCTTGTGGGAAATTGCCCAGAAGAACCCGGTGCCGGGTGCGTCGGTGCAGCAGACCATGCTGGCCATCCAGGCGTTGAACCCCGATGCCTTCGTGGCGGGTAACATCAACCGGCTCAAGACCGGCGAAGTGCTGCGCATGCCCACCCCGCAACAGGCCACGGCCCTGGGTCAGGGGCCGGCCATCGCCGAAGTGGCACGGCAGAACGCCGCCTGGCGGGAAGGCCGCCGCCTGGGCCCGCGCGCCCAGCAACTGGATGCGACCCGGCGCACGGGGACCGGCGACGCTCCGGCGCAGACCGAAGCGGGCGACAAGCTCAGCCTAGTGGCCGCCGACGGCAGCAATGGCCAGGGCAAGGCGGGCGACCGCCAGGCGCGCCTGGCCCAGGCCCAGGAGAACCTGGACGCCACCCGCCGCGACAATGCCGAGCTGAAAAGCCGCATGACCGATTTGCAGAGCCAGTTGGACAAGCTGCAGAAGCTGATCCAGCTCAAGAATGACCAACTGGCCAAGCTGGAAGCGGCCGGTGCCGCGGCGCCGGCCACGTCGGCCGCGGCTGACGCCACCCCGGCGACACCCGGCAGCGATGCGCCGGCGCCAGCGGTCAACGCGCAGCTGACCCCACCGCCCGCCACCGAGGCGCCAGCGACACCTGCCGCTGCCACCCCGGACGCCACACCCGCACCGACCGCCCCCGTGGCGGCCGAACCTGCGCCAGTGGAAGAAAAGCCGGGCCTGTTCTCGCGCCTGCTCACCAGCCCGATCATGCTCGGCCTGATCGCCGGTGCCGCGGTACTGATCCTGCTGTTGGCCGCGCTGCTGCTGGCACGCCGGCGCAAGGCGCAGCTGGAAGCCGAAAAACACATGCGCATGGCCCGTGCCCTGGCCGAGGAAAACGCCTTCACCGAAGACCTCGACCTGCCTGCCAGCAGTTTCGAGGGCCTGGAAACCCCGCCGCCCAGCGTGAAGCTGGCGCCGGCCATGGTGGCTGCTTCCGCCGCGGCAGCGGTAGCGGCCGCTGAGCCGGCCCCGGTGGTGGCGCACGCGCATTCGGACGTCATTCCCACGCCGCCGCTGCGTCCGGCCGCCGAGCCGGTAGCGCCGGCGCCCGTGGTCGAGCCGTTGGTGGCCCGGGTGATCGAGCCGTCCGCCACCACCGCGCCTCATGATGTGCTGGCCGAGGCCGACCGGTTGATCGCCGAGGGGCACTACAACCAGGCTGAAGACCTGCTCGAACCGGCCGTCAGCGCCGAACCGGAGCGCAGCGACCTGCGCCTGAAGCTGATGGAAGCCTATGCACACCAAGGTGACCGCAACGCGTTCATCAGCGAAGAGCGCAAGCTGGTCGCCAATGGCCAGAACCACGCGGCCGTCGAAGGCCTGAAGGCGCGTTTCCCGGCCATGCTCGGGGTGGCCATCGCCGCCGCCAGCGCAGCCGCCGTCGCCGCCGAACTGGATGCCCAGTACGTCAAGGACCTGTTGATGGACGAACCCGGTGCCGCCGACCCGATCGACGACACCTTCGACAGCGACTTCGACCTGAACCTGGACGACGAACTGACGGCTCCTGCCGAGCCGGACCTGGACATCGCCGATTTCGACGATGACCTGCTGCTCGACGAGCCACAACCCCTCGACCCGCCGGTCGCCGAGCCCCTGGCGTCCAGCCCCTCGGCGCTGGACGAAGACGACCTGGACTTCGAGGCTCTGCTGGCCGAACACGCCAAGCCGGTGGAAGAAGCGCCGCTGGACGACCTGACCGACTTCGACCTGGACGTGGCCGATGACGAGCCCGCCGTTCCCACCAAGGACCCGGAGCTGGGTGCGCCACTGGCCGATCTCGAGAGCGATCCGGACCTGGAGGCGCCCCAGGTGCCGCCGGCCCCGGTCGATGACCTGGAGCTGCCGGAAGACTTCGATTTGTCCCTGGCCGAGGAAATGGACAGCGCCGCTGACCAGCATGAAGCCAAGCTGGGCGATGTCAGTGCCGAACTGGACAGGTTGTCGGCCAGCCTGGAGCAGCCGCCCATCGCCGAGCCGTTCAAGGCGCCACCGGCGGAACTGGACAGCCTGGACGACCTGCCGCCGTTCGAAGACGACTTCGACTATCTGTCGGGCACCGATGAGGCCGCCACCAAACTGGACCTGGCCCGCGCCTACATCGAGATGGGCGACCACGACGGTGCACGCGACATCCTCGACGAAGTGGTCAAGGAAGGCACCGAAGGCCAGCAGACCGAAGCCCGCGAGATGCTTTCGCGCCTGGTGTAACGGCAGCGGCAAGGGGCAAGCTGCAAGCACTGCGCGTTGCCCCACTCGCTTTTAACTCGCAGCTTGAAGCGTCAGGCTTGAAGCTGCCCCTAAGGGAACAACGTGGACATTCTTCAAGAATCGGCCAGCGAAATCGCTGCCGATGGCTTCACCCGCATCGCCCTGGGCGTGGAATACAAGGGTTCGCGCTACCGCGGCTGGCAGCGCCAGGCCTCGGGCGTGCTGACCGTGCAGGAAACCCTGGAGAAGGCCCTTTCCATCGTCGCCGACTCGCCGGTGGACCTGATGTGTGCCGGGCGTACCGACGCCGGCGTGCACGCCTGCGGCCAGGTGGTGCATTTCGATACGCGCGCCGTGCGCTCCATGAAGGCCTGGACCATGGGCGCCAACATCAACCTGCCCCATGACATCAGCGTCACCTGGGCCCAGGAGATGCCGTCCAACTTTCACGCCCGCTTCAAGGCCATTGCCCGCCGCTACCGCTACGTGATCTACAACGACCAGATCCGCCCGGCGCATCTGGGTGAGGAGATCACCTGGAACCACCGCCCGCTGGACGTCGACCGCATGGCCCAGGCCGCCGAGTACCTGGTGGGCACCCATGATTTCAGTGCCTTCCGGGCGGGCCAGTGCCAGGCCAAGTCGCCGATCAAGCAGATGCACCACGTGCGCGTCAGCCGCCACGGCAAGATGATCGTGCTCGATATCCGTGCCAATGCCTTCCTGCACCACATGGTGCGCAACATCGCCGGCGTGCTGATGACCATCGGCGCCGGCGAGCGTCCGGTGGAGTGGATGCGCGAGGTGCTGGAAAGCCGCGAGCGCCGCAGCGGCGGTGTCACCGCGCACCCTTATGGCCTGTACCTCGTGCAAGTGGAATACCGCGACGAGTTCCCGCTGCCGGAGCGCTACATCGGCCCGCACTTCCTGACAGGCTTCGATACATTGCCGGGCTGACGGGCTGGAATGCATTTGCTAACATCCAAGGCTTTGGCGACTTCCTGAGGTTTTTCCGCATATGTCGGCCGTTCGCAGCAAAATCTGCGGTATTACTCGAATCGAAGACGCGCTGGCAGCGGCTGAGGCAGGTGCGCACGCCATCGGCCTGGTGTTCTACGCCAAAAGCCCCCGCGCGGTCACGGCCGAGCAGGCACGGGCCATCGTCGCCGCGTTGCCACCGTTCGTGACCACCGTGGGGCTGTTCGTCAATGCCAGCCGCTGCGAGTTGACGGAAATCCTCGAGGTGGTGCCCCTGGACCTGCTGCAGTTTCACGGTGACGAGACCCCGGCTGACTGCGAAGGCTACCACCGGCCCTACATCAAGGCCGTGCGGGTGCGCCCGGGTGAAGACCTGGAGGCCATTTGCAAGCAGTACGCCAATGCGCGGGGCATTTTGCTGGACACCTATGTCGCCGGCGTACCGGGTGGCACTGGCGAGGCGTTCGACTGGGGCCTGGTGCCCGAGCGTCTGAGCAAGCCGATCATCCTGGCCGGTGGCCTGTCGGCCGCCAACGTCGCCGAGGCCATCGCCCAGGTCAAACCCTACGCCGTGGATGTCAGCGGTGGGGTAGAGGTGGCCAAGGGCATCAAGGATGCGGACAAGATCGACGCGTTCATGCGTGCCGTTCGCAGCGCCGGGTAACGCAATTGCCTGCCCATCGGGAATAGGGAATGACTTCAGGGGATGTGACGGTTGCCATTCTGCCACCGTCCATACCTCTGGCAAGGCGATGGCGACCCATGGGTCGGCCGTCCTGAATTTGAAGATGGCGCGAGCGCACACGTGCAGTTCCCCATCCTTTACACGAATTAAATTGAGCTCAAGGGCATGCGCGGGACCTGTCACTGCGTGCGCAGGCGGTCCCCGGTACTGGAGAAAGAAAGCATGAGCAACTGGTTGGTAGACAAACTGATCCCTTCGATCATGCGTTCCGAGGTGAAGAAAAGCTCGGTCCCTGAAGGCTTGTGGCACAAGTGCCCGTCCTGCGAGGCGGTGCTGTACCGTCCCGAGCTGGAAAAGACCCTGGACGTTTGCCCCAAGTGCAACCACCACATGCGCATCGGCGCGCGTGCACGCCTGGACATTTTCCTGGACGCCGAAGGCCGTAACGAGCTGGGCGCCGACCTGGAGCCGGTAGACCGCCTGAAATTCCGCGACGGCAAGAAATACAAGGACCGCCTGGTCGCGGCGCAGAAGCAGACCGGCGAGAAAGACGCGCTGATTTCCATCAGCGGCACCCTGCTGGGCATGCCGGTGGTGTGCAGTGCCTTCGAGTTCTCCTTCATGGGGGGTTCCATGGGCGCCATCGTCGGCGAGCGCTTCGTGCGCGCGGCCAACTATGCCCTGGAAAACCGCTGCCCGATGGTCTGCTTCGCCGCTTCCGGCGGTGCGCGCATGCAGGAAGCGCTGATCTCGCTGATGCAGATGGCCAAGACCTCGGCCGTGCTGGCGCGCTTGCGTGAGGAAGGCTTGCCGTTCATCTCCGTGCTGACCGACCCGGTGTACGGTGGCGTTTCCGCTTCCCTGGCCATGCTGGGTGACGTGATCGTCGCCGAGCCCAAAGCGCTGGTGGGCTTCGCCGGCCCACGCGTGATCGAACAGACCGTGCGCGAAAAACTGCCCGAAGGCTTCCAGCGCAGTGAGTTCCTGCTGGAACACGGCGCCATCGACATGATCATTTCCCGTCAGGAACTGCGCCCACGCCTGGGCAGCCTGCTGGCGCAAATGATGGGCCTGCCGACGCCAACCTTCGTCGCCGCGCCTGTCGAGCCGATGGTCGTGCCACCGGCGCCTGCCACCGTATGACCGAACGTACCCTGGGCGAGTGGCTCGCTTATCTGGAGCAGTTGCACCCGGCGGCCATCGACATGGGCCTGGACCGCTGCCAGCAAGTGCTGGCGCGGCTGGGGCTGGGTCGCCTGGCGCCTCGGGTCATTACCGTCACCGGTACCAACGGCAAGGGTTCCACCTGTGCCTTTGTCGCCTCGCTGCTCAAGGCCCAGGGCCTGAAGGTTGGCGTCTACGCGTCGCCGCACCTGCTGCGTTACAACGAGCGGGTGCTGATCGATGGCGTCGAAGTCGACGATGCCCGGCTGTGCGAGGCCTTCGCGGCGCTCGAAGCGGCCCGTGGCGAGATTTCCCTCACCTACTTCGAAATGGGCACCCTGGCGGCCTTCTGGCTGTTCAAGCAGGCCGGGCTCGACGCCGTGGTGCTGGAAGTGGGCCTGGGTGGGCGGCTGGATGCCGTCAACCTGATCGATGCCGACCTGTCGCTGATCACCAGCGTGGGCCTGGACCACGCCGATTACCTGGGTAACACCCGCGAATCGGTGGGTTTCGAGAAAGCGGGTATCCTGCGTGCCGGGCGCCCGGCGCTGTGCGGCGACCTGGAGCCGCCGCACACGGTGCTCGACAAGGTGGCCGAGCTGGCGTGCCCATTCTTCCTGCGTGGCCAGGACTATGACCTGGCCATCGGTGACAACCAGTGGCAGTGGCGCGGCCGCGACCTGGATGGCCAGCCGGTGGTGCTGGACGGCCTGCCGTTGCTGGACCTGCCCATGGAAAACGCCGCGTTGGCGCTGCAGGCCTACCGCCTCACAGGCCTGCCCTGGGATGCGCCGCAACTGGTCGCGGCCTTGCTGGCGACCCGGGTCATGGGGCGCCTGGACCGGCGCCAGGTGGTGTGGCAAGGCAAGCGCCTGAACCTGTTGCTGGACGTGGGCCACAACCCGCACGCTGCCGAGTACCTGGCCCGGCGCCTGGCCAGCAAGCCGCCGGCTGGCCGCCGCCTGGCGGTGTTCGGCCTGCTGGCCGACAAGGACCTGCACGGCGTGCTGGCACCTCTGGCAAGCCTTGTCGGCCACTGGGCGGTCACGCCGCTGCCAACCTCGCGTACTCGCCCGGCCGCCGAGCTTGAACAGGCGCTGGCGAACCTTGGTGCGTCGGTGACGTCCTATGCCAGCGTTGCCGAGGCCATCGAGGCCCAGTGCGCGCAGGCGACGGTCGAGGATGAAATCCTGCTGTTCGGATCTTTTTATTGTGTCGGCGAGGCCCTGGAATGGCTGGCGCGGCATGCCACGGAGGAAGTTGCGGATGGCTTTGCTGGATAACGTGTTCAAGCAGCGAATGGTCGGTGCCCTGGTGCTGATCGCCTTGGCGGTGATCTTCCTGCCGATGCTGTTTTCCCGTCAGGACGAGCAGCGCCAGGTGCGTGTCGACGCGCCTGAGGCGCCCCAGGCGCCGGTTGTCCAGCAGGTCAAGGTCGAGCCGGTGCCGGTCCCTGAACAGCAGAACCTGCCCCAGGACGCCGAGTCGGTGGAGGCCCAGGCGGCCCCCACTGCGCCACCGCCCTCCATGCCTGTGGCCCCGGCACCGCCTGCGCCACCTTCCCAGCGCGCTCCCGTGCAGACTCAGGCCCAGGCCCCTGCGCCGGCACCCAAGCCAGCACCCGTTGCCAAGCCGGCTCCCGCCCCGGCGCCCGTGGCCAAGGCCGACCCTGCCGCCAGCAAGATCGACGCCAATGGTCTGCCCGTCAGCTGGGCCGTGCAGTTGGCCAGCCTGTCCAACCGCGCCAGCGCCGACAGCCTGCAGAAAAGCCTGCGCAGCCAGGGCTATAATGCCTATGTACGTTCGGCCGATGGCATGAACCGGGTCTTCGTCGGGCCGCTGATCGAGCGTGCCGAGGCCGAGCGCCTGCGTGACCTGATCAGCCGCCAGCAGAACGTCAAGGGCTTCGTGGTGAGGTTCCAGCCCGAACGCAACTGACTGGCCGGGCGCTTTACCGCAATGCCCCGACAATCATTGCTTACCCAGAAGGCGGCGCTCTGCTAAAATGCGCCGCCTTATCCGTTTGCAGGCTGCACCGTGGCATTTACCTGGGTTGACTGGGCGATACTCGCGATTATCGCCATCTCCGCTTTGATCAGCTTGAAGCGCGGCTTCGTCAAGGAAGCCTTGTCTCTGCTCACCTGGATCATTGCCGGTGCGGTCGCCTGGATGTTCGGAGGCGCTTTGTCCCAGTACCTGGAAGGCTACATCCAGACACCTTCGGCCCGCGTCATCGCTGGCTGCGCCATCCTGTTCGTCGCCACGCTGCTGGTCGGCGCCATGGTCAACTTTCTCATTGGTGAACTGATCCGCGTGACCGGCCTGTCCGGTACCGATCGGTTCCTGGGCACCGCTTTCGGCGCGGCGCGCGGCGGCCTGCTGGTGGTCGTCGGCGTCGGGCTGCTGAGCCTGGGCCCGTTTCAACAAGACACCTGGTGGCAGCAGTCTCGGCTGGTGCCCCAATTTCTATTGGTCGCCGACTGGTCGAAAAACCTCGTTCTGGGGATGACCAGCCAGTGGCTCGCCAGCGGGATCAGCTCACCCGTTGATCTTCCGTTCAAGGACCAGCTCTTTCCTGCCGCCGCCAAGGGGCAGTGAAGGGTTGTTCAGTTCAGATTCATTAAGTAGGGGTTGCGTCGCATGTGTGGCATCGTCGGTATCGTCGGTAAGTCGAACGTCAATCAGGCGCTGTATGACGCGCTAACCGTCCTCCAGCACCGCGGCCAGGACGCTGCCGGTATTGTGACCAGCCATGATGGCCGGTTATTCCTGCGCAAGGACAACGGGTTGGTGCGTGATGTTTTCCAGCAGCGCCATATGCAGCGCCTGGTGGGCAACATGGGGATCGGCCACGTCCGTTACCCGACCGCGGGCAGCTCGACCTCGGCCGAGGCCCAGCCGTTCTACGTCAACTCGCCGTATGGCATCACCCTGGCGCACAACGGCAACCTGACCAACGTTGAACAGTTGGCCAAGGAAATCTACGAATCGGACCTGCGTCACGTCAACACCAGCTCCGACTCCGAAGTGCTGCTCAACGTGTTCGCCCACGAGCTGGCGGTGCGCGGCAAGCTGCAGCCCACCGAGGAAGACGTGTTCGCTGCCGTCGCCGACGTGCACAAGCGCTGCCGTGGCGGCTACGCCGTGGTGGCCATGATCACCGGCTACGGCATCGTCGGTTTCCGCGACCCGAACGCCATCCGCCCGATCGTCTTCGGCCAGCGCCACACCGACGAAGGCGTGGAGTACATGATCGCCTCCGAGAGCGTGTCCCTGGACGTGCTGGGCTTCACCCTGATCCGCGACCTGGCCCCGGGCGAAGCGGTGTACATCACCGAAGACGGCAAGCTGCACACCCGCCAGTGCGCGCCGAACCCGAAATACGCACCGTGCATCTTCGAACACGTGTACCTGGCGCGTCCGGACTCGATCATCGACGGCATCTCGGTCTACAAGGCGCGCCTGCGCATGGGCGAGAAGCTGGCCGACAAGATCCTGCGCGAGCGTCCGGACCACGACATCGACGTGGTCATCCCTATTCCGGACACCAGCCGCACCGCGGCGCTGGAACTGGCCAACCACCTGGGCGTGAAATTCCGCGAAGGCTTCGTCAAGAACCGCTACATCGGCCGTACCTTCATCATGCCCGGCCAGGCCGCGCGCAAGAAATCGGTCCGCCAGAAGCTCAATGCCATCGAGCTGGAATTCCGCGGCAAGAACGTGATGCTGGTGGACGACTCGATCGTGCGCGGCACCACCTGCAAGCAGATCATCCAGATGGCGCGCGAAGCGGGCGCCAAGAACGTCTACTTCTGTTCCGCCGCCCCGGCCGTTCGCTATCCGAACGTCTACGGCATCGACATGCCAAGCGCCCACGAACTGATCGCCCACAACCGCAGCACCCAGGAAGTGGCCGACCTGATCGGCGCCGACTGGCTGATCTACCAGGACCTGCCGGACCTGATCGACGCCGTGGGTGGCGGCAAGGTCAAGATCGAGCATTTCGACTGCGCGGTGTTCGACGGCCAGTACGTCACCGGTGACATCGACGACAAGTACCTGAACAAGATCGAACAGGCGCGTAACGATGCCTCGAAGATCAAGACCCAGGCTGTCAGCGCGATCATTGATCTGTACAACAACTGATCGATAGCCTTCGCTCAAGCGCCCGGGCCTCTGCAAAGAGCCCGGGCGTTTTTGCTTGTTCGACCGGGCGAAGCACGGGAGCGCCGCACTGCGCTGCAACGGCCCCCCCTCTGGCCTTTTCCTGAGCTTCGCCTGGTCCCACATGAATTTGGTAGACTCGTCACCCTGCGTTTTCTATCTATCAGCTTTAGGAGTAGCGGCATGACACAGGAATGGGACGCCGGGCGACTGGACAGCGATCTGGAAGGGGTCAGCTTCGACACCCTGGCCGTGCGCGCCGGTCAGCACCGCACGCCGGAAGGCGAACACAGCGACCCGCTGTTCTTCACTTCCAGCTACGTTTTCCGCACCGCTGCCGATGCCGCGGCGCGGTTTGCCGGTGAAGTGCCGGGCAATGTCTATTCGCGCTACACCAACCCGACCGTGCGTTCCTTCGAAGAGCGCATCGCCGCCCTGGAAGGCGCCGAGCAGGCTGTGGGCTTTGCCACCGGCATGGCGGCGATCACCGCCGTGGCCATGGGCCTGTGCAGCGCAGGCGACCACGTGCTGATCTCCCAGAGCGTGTTCGGCTCCACCATCAGCCTGTTCGACAAGTACTTCAAGCGCTTCGGTATTGAAGTGGAATACGTGCCGCTGGCCGACCTGAAAGGGTGGGAAGCCGCTATCAAGCCCAACACCAAGCTGCTGTTCGTCGAGTCGCCGTCCAACCCGCTGGCCGAACTGGTGGATATCACGGCCCTGGCCGAGATCGCCCATGCCAAGGGCACCCTGCTGGTGGTGGACAACTGCTTCAGCACCCCGGCATTGCAACAGCCGCTGAAACTGGGCGCCGACATTGTCGTGCACTCGGCGACCAAGTTCATCGATGGCCAGGGCCGTTGCATGGGCGGCGTGGTCGCCGGCCGCGCCGAGCACATGAAGGAAATGGTCGGCGTGGTGCGTACCGCCGGTGCGTCCCTCAGCCCGTTCAACGCCTGGATCTTCCTCAAGGGCCTGGAAACCCTGAACCTGCGCATGCGCGCCCATTGCGCCAGTGCCCAGGCCCTGGCCGAGTGGCTGGAGCAGCAGGATGGCATCGAGAAGGTGCACTACGCCGGGTTGCCCAGCCACCCGCAGCACGAACTGGCCAAGCGTCAGATGCGCGGCGGCTTCGGTGGCGTGGTCAGCTTCGAGGTGAAGGGGGGCAAGGAGGGCGCCTGGCGCTTCATCGACGCCACACGCCTGATCTCCATCACTGCCAACCTGGGTGACAGCAAGACCACCATCACCCACCCTGGCACCACCTCCCACGGGCGCCTGTCGCCTGCCGAGCGTGAGGCGGCGGGTATCCGCGACAGCCTGATCCGTGTCGCGGTAGGCCTGGAAGACGTCGGCGACCTGCAAGCCGACCTCGCGCGCGGCCTGGCGGCATTGTGATCGACTGGTCCACGAAAAGCGCCAGCCACAACGGGCGGGTGGCGCTGGTCACCGGCGCGGCGCGGGGCATCGGCCTGGGCATCGCTGCCTGGCTGATCGCCGAGGGTTGGCAGGTGGTGCTCACCGACCTCGACCGCGTGCGTGGGCCGAAAGTGGCCGGCGCCCTGGGCGAGAACGCGGTGTTCATCGCCATGGACGTGGCCGACGAGGCCCAGGTGAAAGCCGGCGTGGCCCAGGTACTGGGCCAGTTCGGCCGGCTGGACGCGCTGGTCTGCAATGCAGCCATCACCGACCCGCACAATGCCACGCTGGAGACGCTGGCGCTGGAGAAATGGAACCGGGTACTGGCGGTGAACCTGGGCGGGCCGATGTTGCTGGCCAAGCATTGCGCGCCCTACCTGCGCGCCCACTGTGGGGCCATCGTCAACCTGGCCTCGACACGGGCGCGTCAGTCCGAAGCCGACACCGAGGCCTACGCGGCCAGCAAGGGCGGCCTGGTGGCCCTGACCCACGCCCTGGCCATCAGCCTGGGGCCGGAGATCCGGGTCAATGCCGTGAGCCCGGGCTGGATCGATGCCCGCGACCCCTCCGAGCGCCGCGCCGCACCCCTGAGCGATGCCGACCATGCCCAGCACCCCACCGGGCGCGTGGGCACGGTCGACGATGTCGCGGCATTGGTAGCCTGGCTGCTGTCGCGCAACGCCGGTTTCGTCACCGGGCAGGAGTTCGTGGTGGATGGCGGCATGACCCGCAAGATGATCTACCAGGAATAACGGGGCCGGGGGCGTACTTGACGCGGCGAGGTCCGCCGCGACGGGTCAGCCCCAGGCCTTGGCGTCGCGGCAGTGACTCTTTCGAAAAAACTTCAATAAAGTTATTGACTTACCTTCGATAGCTGCGTAAAGTTCGCGTCATTGGAGAGGCAAGCGGGTGATTAGCTCAGCTGGGAGAGCATCTGCCTTACAAGCAGAGGGTCGGCGGTTCGATCCCGTCATCACCCACCACTCTGATCCTCTTCTTCCCAAGAGGGGAAGCCTTGTTACTGAGAAGGCATCCAGCACTGCGCAGCGGTAGTTCAGTCGGTTAGAATACCGGCCTGTCACGCCGGGGGTCGCGGGTTCGAGTCCCGTCCGCTGCGCCATTTTCACCTGATTCGGCCATGCCGGGTCAGAGATCGATAAACTCGAAAGTTTTCGGTCAGCCCCGTTTCAACTGCACGCAAGTGCAAGCGATACGCAGCGGTAGTTCAGTCGGTTAGAATACCGGCCTGTCACGCCGGGGGTCGCGGGTTCGAGTCCCGTCCGCTGCGCCATACAAAGCTTCGAGGCCCTTGAACTCCTTGAAGCACAGAGAAAGCGACCTTCGGGTCGCTTTTTTTGTGCCTGCGATTTTATCCGTCCCCTTGGTGGGGCGCCCTTGGCGAGCGGGCCTGATCAACAGGCCCGCGTGCAGCAGGTGAATCAGTACTTCCAGCTGACCGACGCCGTGACGTTGCGCGGGGCGCCATAGTTGCTGGCGGTGCCGCTGTACAGCGACAGCAGGTATTTACGGTCGGTGATGTTGTTGACGTTCAACGACGTGCTCCAGTGGCTGTCGATGTCGTAGCTGGCCATCAGGTCGACCAGGCCATAGGCGTTCTGGCGGATGTCGCTGTACGAGGTGTTCTGCACAGCGCTCTGCCAGCTTACACGAGTACCGACACGTGCCTGTGGCAAGCCTGGCAGGCGGTAGGTGGCCATGGCGTGGACGCTGTGAGTCGGTACGTATTTGCGGGCTGTGTCGCCGTCGGCATCTTCGATGTGCACGTAGGTGTAACCCGCCAGCACGTCCAGCCCAGGCAGCGCCTCGCCGGATGCCTCCAGTTCCACCCCGCGGCTGCGGTAGTCGGCGGTGGCGTAGCGATACTGGCCGTTTTCGAACACGTAGTTGCTGGTGTCGACGACGTTGTCTTGCTTGGTCTTGAACACCGCTGCCTGCAGCTTCAGGCGGTTGTCCATCACGGTACCTTTCACGCCGGCTTCCAGGCTCTTGCCTTCCAGCGGGGCAACCACTTTGCCATCCAGGCCGACGGTTGCGTATTGCGGATTGAAGATTTGGGTCCAGCTGGTGTAGACGCTCCACTGCGGGTTCAGGTCGTAGACCAGGCCGGTGTAGGGCGTGACCTTGCCGTGTACGCGCAGGTAGTGATCGGAGCCGTAGTCGTTGCCTGAGCCGTCGGTGCTGAGCATGCGCGCACCGGCAATCCAGTGCAGGTCATCGGCCAGGCTGAAGCGTGCGCCAACGAATGCACTTTTTTGCGTGTCGACGAAATTCTGCGCGCCAGCATCGCTGGTGTACGTGAAGTCCGGCTCCGGCATGTTGCCGGCCAGGAGTTGAGAGTACGAGGTATCGAAATAATTGGCGTCGGCCGCGTCGTATTCACGGGCCTTTTGGTGGGTGCGACCGTAGCTCACGCCGAACGTCAGTTCGTGTTCGCGGCCAAACAGGCTGAACGGGCCGGATGCTTTCGCTTCACCCACCATTTCGTGAGCCTTGCTGCTGGTCTGCCCGGCATACACGGTGGCGTCGTCGTCAATCACCGATCCAACGTACAGCATGCTGGTGTTCTGGTATTCGGTGGTGCCGGTCGCGGTGACGGTACCGCTCCAGCCGTTGCCGAAGTCATGCTTGAGCTCGGCGAAGGCACGCTGGGTGTGCATGTTCCAGTAGGTCCACGGCTGGCCTACGCTGGTGCTGCGGCCGCTGTAGTGGATAGGGGTGTTGTTTTCGTCCACCAGCGGCAGGTTACCCCAACTGCTGCCATTGGAATCGCTGTTGTGCTGCGAGAAACCGACCGTCAGGGTGTCTGCATCCGTGAGGTCGAATGCCAGCAAGCCGGCCGCCACGTTGCGTTCGTGGCTGTAGCGGTCGAGGTAGGAGTTGCCCTTGTCATGGGCATAGATGAAGCGCCCGCGCACGTTGCCGGTGGGCGTCAGCGGCCCGGACACGTCAACGTCCACGCGGCGTTCGTCCCAGGAGCCGACGCTGGTGTCGATCTGCGCCTGGAAGGTGTCGGTGGGGCGTTTGCGAACGAAGTTGACGGTGGCCGAGGGGTTGCCCGTGCCGCTCATCAAGCCATTGGCGCCGTGCAGCACATCCACCTGCTCGAATTCGGCCATGTCCTGCTCGCCGACCAGCAAGGTCTGGGCGAAGGGCATGCCCATGCCGTCGTATTCGAAGGTACCGATGTCGAACCCGCGCGACGTGAACTCAGTGCGGTCAGTCTCCGACTGCTCGACGGTGACCGACGGTGCGGAGCGCAAGGCATCCTTGATGCCGTTGATCTTGTAGTCATCCATCTGGTCGCGGGTGATGGTGGTGATCGCCTGGGGCGTTTCCTTGTCGGTCAGCCCCAACTTCGTGGTACTGGTAGCCGGTTGTCCCTTGTAACCTTGTGTTTGCGCTTCATCCTGAAGGGCATTGTCCTGGATCTGCGTGGACGGCAGGGTGATCGTGTCAGCAGCATGGACGACAGGGAGGGCGCAGCAGGCGCCGACCAGCAGCAGGCTGGCAGGGAGGTGACGGCTCAAGGGAGTGCTTCCTGGTGGTTGTCAGTAACTCTGAATACGAGTGTTAATGAGAAACGGAATCAGATACTAGCAACGCTTTGACGCTTTTTTCACATTCTTTTACAAAATGCCATCAGTATTTTTGTAATAAGGTGGATACACGGTGCTTGTCATGCATATTGCGCATGGCAATGCGTGGGCTCATGCGCTGGGCGCTGGGCGCGAATTAGGAAGGCATGGGTTGCAAGCCGCCGCCAGGCCGTGACGAGGCCTGGCGGTGCTGATTGCCTGTGCGCAGGCAAAGAGGGGGGATCAGTCCGTGCCGTACTTGGGCGATCGTGGACCATACAGCAGGGCGTTGGGGTGCCCGGCCGAGAGCAGCCGGGCGCTGGTCAACCCGGCGATCGGGTAACCGGCGTCGGTGCTGCTGTTGATGATCTGCTTGACCGCCGCCGTGATCAGCATGCCGATGATGCCGCCGCCGCTGTTGTTCTGGCCTTCTTCGCTGGAAGCGCTGGCCAGGCCGGTCCACAGGGTGGTGCCGGTCTTGAGGTCGACCAAGCTCGCGCTGGCGGTGACGATGGTGGCACTGCTGAGCACCATGTACTTGGTACCGTAGTCAGTCACTTTCACGTACAGCGCTGCGTCGGCACCGAAGATCGAGCGCAGCTTCGCGGCGGGCACCTGGCTGATCTCGGCCGCGTTGTTCAGGCCGTTCTGCTTGAAGGTCTCGTCCACCAATGCCACGGGCATCACGTAGTAGCCGGCCTCTGCCAACGGGAAGGTCACCTGGCTCATCATGCTGTAGGTGGCCGTGACGTCCGGCGATTCATTGACCGGCGGCAGGACCAGGATCGAGTGCGGGCGCGCGGCCTTGAAGGCGGTGTAATCGAGGTTTTTCGCCGGCCCGGCGCAACCGCCCAGCAGGGCGAGGGCCAGAAGTGCGACGGTGGGTTTGAACAGGCGCAGCATTATTGGTTCGCTCCGTGCGTGGCGTTCTTGATCAGGAAGTCCATGTAGGCGCCGGACTCAGGGAACAGGGCCTTTTCCTGTTCGAACTGCTGAACCATCTGCCCGTTTTTTCCCAAGCTCGAATACAGCAACCCCAGTTGGGCATGGTAGCCAGGGGGTGGCGTGCCGTTCTTGGCGCGGATCTTTTCCAGGTCAGCTTCCAGGGCCAACGCCTGTTGTTCCTTGGATTCGCCCTTGAAGTACTCGTGTACCTGGCCCTGGTAGCCTTCCCACTGGTAAAGGGTCTTGGGCTGCTGCGCGCAACCGGCCAGCACGGTGCCGGCGATGAGAGTAATGGCCAGCCCGAAGCGTGGCGTGAAGGTGTTGCCCATGACGAATGATGCTCCCTGTCAATGTTTGCCGAAGAACGCCTCAGGGGCGGGTGGGTTGCCAGCTGCCGTTGTCGACGGCTTCAACCAGGCGGTTGACGGCTTCGCGCATGGCCAGGTCCAGGACCTTGCCGTTGAGGGTCGAGTCATAGCTGGCGGTCCCGCCAAAGCCGATCACTTCGCGGTTGGACAGGGCGTATTCGCCCGCGCCCTGGGTGGAATACACCACTTCGGAGGTGCTGATGTTGACGATGTTCAACGCCACCTTGGCGTAAGCGATCTGGGTCTTGCCGCGGCCCAGGATGCCGAACAGCTGGTGGTCGCCCACTTCCTTGCGGCCGAACTCGGTCACGTCGCCGGTCACGACATAGTCGGCGCCCTTGAGCCGCTGGGCCTGGCCCTTGATGGCCGCTTCCTGGGCGATCTCGCCCATGTTGTCGCGGTCCAGCACATTGAAGCGGTTGGTCTGCTGCAGGTGGGTGATCAACACCGTCTTGGCCTGGCTGCCGAGCCGGTCGATGCCGTCGGAGAAGATGCCGCGCATGTAGCTGGAGCGGTTGTCGAACTTGCCCACCGCAATCGGCGAACGGGGGCCCGCATACGGGCGCCCGGCGCTTTCCACCTTGGCCACGCTCAGGGCCTGGGAGCTTTCAGTGGCGCAACCACCGGTCAGAGTAAGTGTCAGGGCGGCAAGGCTCAGGCACAGGCCACGAGTAACAATTTTCAAACGGTATCTCCTGATAAAAACATGATCTTCCTGAAGGCGTTGCAGCGCTATTTCCCTCGGCCCGCAGGAATTGGATGCGGTGCTGTCCGGTGTTTCGGAGGGAATGTGTATCAAAGGCGACGCATCCTACCGGGGTGGGCGACCGGTGTCATACGTCTTTACATCCAGGCCATGCGTCGAATGGAACTTTTACCGCGGCGCTGGTCGTAGTAGGGTTGCAGGTCGTCTAAAACTCATTTCACGCGCGTTGTCTCTCCGTTGTGAGGCACAATAGAGGCTGATTTTTGCCCAGGATTCGCAATGTATAAGTCACTGAGCTTGAGTGCCCCGCGGTTGGGGTGTGCTTTGGCGTTTTCGCTGGCCGCCCTGAGCGGCTGTTCGTCGAACAAACCGGCCATGTACGAACACGAGGATTTCTCGGATTCGGGCACCTACTCGCGCAACTATCCGGTCAGCGATTCCTCGTCCTGCGAGGCCGCCCGGCGTGCGCTGCTCAGCCAGGGCTATATCATCACCAGCAGTGATCCCAAGCAGCTCAGTGGCCACAAAAGCTTCCAGCAGACGGGCGAAACCCACATGGAGATCAGCTTCAACGTCACCTGTGCGGCAGATGGCAACGCCAACCAGACCTCGACCATGTTCGCCAACGCCCTGCAGGACCGGTACGCGCTGAAGAAAGTCAACAACTCCGCCAGCCTCGGGGTGGGTGTGCTGGGTTCGGTATCGATGCCCATTGGCTCCACCGACGACTCCATGGTCAAGGTGGCCAGCGAAACCGTGACCTCGGCCAAGTTCTATGACCGCTATTTCGCCCTCGTGGACACCTACCTGCCGGCCGAGGCGAAAAAGGCTGCGCACATTGTCGACAAGCCCAAGGCCGACCTGGGCGTGCCGGAGCCGAAGGCCGAGCCCAAGCCTGACGCCAAGGCCGACGAGAAACCACAGGCCACGGCCGAGGCCGCCAAGCCCGCCGAGCCAGTGGCCGCGGCCGCGCCGAGCCCAGCGCCAGCTGCCGCGACCCCGGAACCGGCCGCCACCCCCGCCCAAGGCTCGCAGCCAGTGACGCCGCCCGCTGAGGCCGCGCCTATCACCCCGGCACCGACCACCAGCGACACCACCGCCCCTGCGGCTGCTACCCCGGCAGCCACTGAAACACCAGCGGCCACCACGCCGTAGCCAACCCAGCTTGCCGGCGAACAATGCGACGCGGTCCCCCGGGCATACCGCGCTGCACGCTTGGCTGGCAAGCCAGTTCCCACACGGGCTAAATCCCGCCAGTCCTCACTCGTTCCTGCTCTTGATCGGCGTCATTTTTTATTCACGGCCAGGCGCTATCCTGCCCTGACACCCAAAGAGAGGACATGAGCAATGGATGAGTACCAGGAAGAACTGCTGGAATCGCGCGCGGTGGAACTGGACCCGCTGGAACCCGCTGAAGACGCTACAGAGCTATAACCCTCGCACACTCAAGCGCCGGTATTCCCCTGGCGTCTGCCCCTTCCAGCGCTTGAACGCGCGCGCAAAGGCTTCGGCCGATGCAAACCCCAACAGATAGGCGATTTCGCCGAAGGCCAACTCCGTGTCACGGATGTAGGCCATGGCCAGGTCGCGCCGCGTGTCGTTGAGGATGGCGCGGAACTGCGTGCCTTCGTCCGCCAGTTTGCGCCGCAGTGTCCAGGTGGGCAGTTTCAGGCGCGCCGCCACTTCCTCCAGGTCCGGTTCCCGCCCGCCGTCCAGTAGCGGGCCCAGCAGTTGGGTGATGCGTTCGCGCAGGCTGCGGGTGCGGGTCAGTTGCTCCAGTTCCTGTTCGCAGAGGTCGAGCAGGTACCGGTAGGTGCTGGGGCAGTGGTCAGGGTTGCGCAGGGCCAGGCTGGCCAGGCTCAGGCGCAGTTGGTTGTGCTCGGCGCCGAAGGTCACCGGGCCGCTGCTCAGGGCCTGGTACAGCGCAGCGTAGGGCGGGGTCTCATATTCCACGTCCATGCGTTCGGCGTGCAGTGTCTGCCCGCACAGGGTGCTCAGTTGCTGCAGCCAGCCGCCCAGCACCGAGTCCACCACGAAGCGGTTGTAGGCGTTGTAGGGGCTGATGGAGTAGAAGCGTAGCCAGGCGCCGCGCGAGTCCTCGTGCAGGCTGGGCTGGCCACGGTAATTGAATTGGTTCAGCGGTGCGAAGCGGATCAGCGTGCGCGCGGCCTCGCGCACTGTCGGCGCCTGGGCAGCCGTTACGCCGGCAAGGCCTGCCTGGGCCATGCGGCAAGCCTGCGCCATGCACAACCCCAGCGCCGGGTTGCCGGTGAGCTGGATGGCGGCATGGCCCAGGCGCATGTAACGCGGGATCGACAGGCGCGCACCGGCCTCGCCCAGGCGTACCGGATCCAGGCCATACTGCAGCAGCAGCGGGGCAGGGTCCAGGCCGTGGCTGGCCACGGCGTCGGCCAGGCTATGGATAAAGCCGACGGAGAGATCCCCCAGTCTCACGGGCGGGCTGGGCATGGGCTCACAACCACAGGTTGATCAGCCGCGCGCCGCGGCTGTCATCGCTGGGGTGGGTCTGGCCGTCGTGGCTGGCGAAGCTTTGGCCACCACTGAACTGGTCCCAGAACTGCCCGCGCAGGAACACGCTGACGCTGGCGCGCCGCGCCGGGCTGAGCCGGTGCCAGGCTTCGCCTTCGCTGACTTCCCCAGGTTTGACGCCCAGGGGGCCGCCGTCGTGACGGTCAGGGTTGCCGCGCCAGGGCGCCTGCCACACGTCCTTGCCATTGAGGGCCGCCGGTACGGCGATCAACTCGCAGCCCTGGGCGTCGAGCTGGGCGTAATTGGCCGGGTACCAGCTGTCGCTACCGATCAGCACGCCCAGCCGCCCCGCCGGGGTGTCCAGCACTTGCAGCGGCGAGTCCGGGCTGGCCTGTACATAGCGGCGCTGCACGAAGTCGGGGTACAGCTGGCGCTGCGGCTGCCCCAGCGGCTTGCCATCGGCGCCGAACACCAGGCTGACGTTGTACAGCCCTCCCTGGCCGGCCACCAGGGTGCCGTCGCGCAGATGCGGGTCGGGCAGGATGATGGAACCGGCCACCAGAGTCACACCGAACTCCTTGGCCAACCCGCCGAACACTTGCTGATAGTCACTGGCCATGCTGCTCGCCTTCATGCGCAGGCGGGTGTCCTGGGCGCGGTCGTCGCTGCTGGCGCCCAGCCAGGCGCGGGCGAACAGCAGCGGGTTGCTGTAGCCCAGCCACTGATGCGCCTCGGCCAGGCGGGGTGCCTGGTACAGCTCGTCCTTCTCGCCGCGGGCCCACAGCAACGTGCCGATGTGCTCGGGCAGCACCACCACGGTACGGGCGTTGAGCATGCCCAGGTCCCGGGCCTGGGTGAGGTAGGCCGCCAGCTTGCGGTGCAGGCGTTCCAGGCTCTGATAGTCGGTGGCGAACAGCTCCGGCTGCACCCCCAGCAGGTTACCGCGCCCGCTGCGCACGCCTTCGTCCACGGCCACCTGGATGCGCAGGTCGGACAGGTAATGGCCGGCGGGGCGGTCCTGGGTCCATACGCCGTAGGCGGCCACGGCCACGAGCAGGACCAGGGATGACAGGGTTAGCAGCAAACGGGCCATGGGGTGGCGTGGGGCTCCTCGGGGGTGTGGCACAAGGGTACGGGAAAACCAAGGCTGGACGGTTTTTTTGCCAGGCAGCACAGCCTTCGTGTGCAAACGCGATGTTAACGGGCTGTGACCCAGGGTGTATTGGAAAAAACGAAAAATCTGTATCTCTCGGTTGATGGCAAAAAGCCTGAGTATCGCCCCGTAGCCGATGTTGGCCAACCGGCCAGCCTTGGGCTATCGGCACCCAGCTGTTTTTCCCTGTGGGGGTACTGGCCGTTTCAGGCCACCTGGCGGTGTGATCGATCACGCTATTTCCAGGGGCTGCTGACATGACTCGGGACCGTGCCGATGGGGCACTTCAATCAGAATGTACAAAAAGGATTTGTATGATTCGGCAGCTCGTTAATGAAAACAGTTATGTGCAGATTGAGCAGTTATGCAGTGCCAAGATTCAATTGAAGCTGGAGGGGTTGAACCCGGCCGGCTCGATCAAGTTGAAAACGGCCCATGCGATCGTGAGCGATCTTGAAAGTCGCGGCCTTATTCATGCCCGGACCCGCCTGATCGAATCATCATCAGGCAACCTCGGTGTCGCCCTGGCGATGGTCTGTGCGGCCAAGGGCTACAAGTTCATCTGTGTGACTGATCCCAATACGTCGGCCCCCAACAGGAAGCTGATCCAGGCATTGGGCGCCGAGTTGATCATGGTCGACCAGCGCGATGAAAACGGTGGTTTTCTGAACTCGCGCATTCGCTTGATTCAGCAATTGGTTGCCCAGCACGCCGATTATATCTGGCTCAATCAATACCAGAACCCGCAGAATCCATTGGCGCATTACAACGCAACGGCCAGGGCTATTGCCCAGCGTTTTGCCCATGTGGACTATCTGTTCGTCGGTGCCGGCACAACAGGCACGCTGATGGGGTGCAAGAACTACTTCGCCGACCATTCCCCCCGTACCAAGGTGATCGCCGTCGATACCCTGGGTTCGGTGACCTTCGGCCTGCCCGGGGGGCCGCGGCATATTCCGGGGCTGGGCACCAGCCGACGTCCGGAAATCTTCGAGCCTTCGGGCATTCACGCATCCCTGTCCATCCCCGAAGCTCACACCGTCCAGGTGTGCCGTTGGTTAGCCAGCCGCTATGGCCTGTTGTTCGGTGGCTCCACAGGCACCGTGCTCGCCGGCGTTCAGGCCTATGCCGAGCACATCCGGCCAGACGACGTGGTCGTGGCCATTTCCCCGGACATGGGTGAACGCTACCTGGACACCCTCTACTCCGACGACTGGGTGGCCGAACGCTTGGGCGACGCTGCGCTGCAACCCCTGTTCCAACCCCTTCCACTGTCTCTTTCGGCGTAACCCAGTCATGACTGCAACCGCATCGATCCGCCCTTTCCATGTGATTCCCGGCGGCACCATCAAGACCATCCTCGCCGGTTTGCGCCAGGCGTCCATCGACATCGTGGCCCAGACCTACCTGACCCACGAGCGGGGCGAAACCGTCAATCCCGATAGCTATTTCCTGCGCTTTCCCGACGAGCCCGCCAATCGCATCATCGCCCTGCCGGCGGCCATCGTCGACCGCGAAGGCGAGCAATCGGTGTCGGGCATCAAGTGGATTGCCAGCTATCCCGACAACATCCACTCGGGCATTCCCCGCGCGTCTGCGGTGCTGGTGCTGAACGACCCGCACACCGGATACCCCTATGCCTTGCTCGAAGGCGCGCTGATCAGTGCCGTGCGTACCGCAGCCTCCGCTGTGCTCGGCGCCTGGTGGCTCAACGGCCAGCGCCGGCACGCCACGCGCCTGGCGATCGTGGGCGGCGGGGTGATCGCGCGCAATATCCTCGAGATGTTCATGGCCGACGATTGGTCTTTCCAGCAGGTCGGCGTCCATGACCTGAGTCCGCAATCGGCTCAGGCGCTGGCCACTTTTGGGGAACAACTGGGCCTGCCGTCGGTAGAACTGCAGTCGCTGGAACAGGCAATGAGCGCCGACATCGTGGTCTTCGCCACCAGCGCGGGCACCCCCTATGTCACGGCCCGCGATACGTTCCAGCCGGGCCAGGTGGTGTTGAACATTTCGCTGCGTGACATTGGCGAAGAGATCGTGGCCCAGAGCTACAACTACTTCGACGATGTAAGCCACTGCCTGAAAGCCAATACATCTGCGCACCTGGCGGAACAAAAATACGGGCATCGTGATTTTGTCACCGGCACCATCGGCGAGGTGATTCGCGGTGACCAGCAGGTTGCCCGGGACAAGCCGTTGATTTACTCGCCCTTCGGCATGGGCATCCTCGATCTGGCGCTGGGCCGAAAGGTTCACGACATGGCCGTGGAAGAGGGCACGGCCGTCCTCATCCCGTCCTTTTTCGGGGAGGAGCGCAGATGGTGATCGCGCCCCTGCACATTGGCCTGGTGGGCTGCGGCTCGCGCGGCCTGTCGATTCTGGAACGACTGCTGAGCATCAGCGCCGAGCGCCCAGGGCATCCGGTCAAGGTGGATATTTTCGATCCCCATGTCTTCGGCAGCGGCGTGCATTGGCCGGACCAGCCGGACTACCTGCTGCTCAACACGGTTGCTGGACAATTGGGGGTATATCCCGATACAGCAGCCTTGGGCGGCTTGCCCGAGGCCCGGGAACGATCGGGCCCCGACTTCCTGACCTGGTGCCGCCAGCAGGACGTTCGCGTTGACCCCGCCACCGGTGCGGTAGCCGAAACAGGGCGGGCGGTCGAGGCTCACGACTTCCTGCCGCGGCGGTTGCTGGGGGCTTATCTGGCCGACGCCTTCCAGGCGCTGCTGGCCACGGTGCCCCGCTGGGTAACGGTCCACCTGCACCAGGAGCAGGTGGTTGGGGTGGCTGCCGGCGACGAAGGCGGCTATGCCCTGACGACCGCCTCCGGCGCTTCGGTACGGGTCGAACACCTGGTCCTGACCGTCGGCCACACCGGCCGAGTGCGCCGACCCGAGGCGGGCCGTGTCAGTGACGTCTACCCGCTGCCGGGCACCCTGGACGCCGTGCAGCCTGGCGAAGCAGTGGTGGTCGAAGGCCTGGGGCTTGGTGCCATGGACACGCTGGCGGCATTGACGGCCGGCCGGGGCGGGCGCTATCAGCGCATGGCCGATGGCAGCCACAGCTACCAGCCGTCAGGCCGCGAGCCGATCATCTACATCCAGTCACGGGACGGCCTGCCGTTCCGCGGACGTCCGGATGGCCTGACCCAGGCCGCCCGGCACCCGGCCATTTTCCTGACCAGCGCAAGGATCCAGGCCCTGCGCGACAACACCCCGGGCCGCCGGTTGGACTTCGATGCTCAGGTTTTGCCGTTGATGCTGCTGGAGATGCGTGCCGCTGCGGTTGCTGTGCTGCACGCCCGGTCCGATGCAGCGCGGCATTTGGAGATTCTTGAGCAGCTACGGCTGGCCGCCCTGCAAGGGCAGCCTGACACCGCTGCCGCCGAAGCCCTGCTGCGCCACTTCGAGGCAGCGGCAGGTGCCACGGATGTGCAGGCGCTGATTCGTCATGCATTGCCAGCAGGCGTTAGCGCTCGGAACTA
Organism: Pseudomonas eucalypticola; assembly: GCF_013374995.1. Lineage (NCBI taxonomy): Bacteria > Pseudomonadati > Pseudomonadota > Gammaproteobacteria > Pseudomonadales > Pseudomonadaceae > Pseudomonas > Pseudomonas eucalypticola. Next base: position 1,658,746 of record NZ_CP056030.1, read on the forward strand.
CCACGCCTGGATGTACCAGACCATCGAGGCTGACCTGCAGGAAGCCCGGGCGGGACGTTCGGCGTCGGCGGTCAAGGCGGCCATCGAGGTATGGCGTGACTTGCGCGATCGGCTGCGCGAGGCGGTGGACTTCGAGGGGCTCACCGAAGGTTCACACGGTGAGTTCTATGGACGTTGGCACAAAGCAATCAACCGCCTGGTGGCCGGGCCGCAGAAAGAACGACATGCCGATCTCCTTGCCCTGAGCGACGCTGGACTGCTTACGTTTCTGGCGCCGGGCGCCAGCCCTGCGGCCACGTCCGTGCAGCGTATCGCCGCCTATGTGCCGGGCAGCGGCATCAGCGACAGCGATAACGCCGCGGTGCGTGACCTTGCGCGCCTGGGGTTGGTACGGCCGCGTAGCGCCCAGGCGGCGATCGACGGTATCGACGTCGACGCGGCCTGCCACCCCAGGTCAACCCAGGGCACGCCGGTCAGCGATATCTGGGTGCTCGGGCCACTGGTAGAGGGTTCGTGCTACTACAACCACTACGTCACTTCGGCAGGCGCCGCGTCCCGCCTGTTCATGGACGCTCACAAGGCCGCCAAGGCCATACTTCAGGTAGGTACCCACCCATGAAACTCTATTACCAGACGCACTCGCCCTATGCCCGCAAAGTGTTGGTGCTGGCCCATGAGCTGGGGCTCGCGGCCAGCCTTGAGGTCATTCACCACGAAACCAGCCCCACTACCCGGAACGAAACCATCTACCGGGCCAACCCGTTGGGCAAGGTGCCGGTGCTGATGTTGCCCGATGGCAGTGCACTGTTCGACTCCATCGTGATCTGCGAGTACCTGGATACCTTGCACCCAGGCCCGGGCCTGATCCCGGCCCAAGGGGCCGAGCGCTTCCAGGCGCTACGCCTGCAGGCATTGGCCCAGGGCCTGTGCGACGTTGGCATCAAGCTGCGCTGGGAAGTGGAGCGGCGCCCGGCGCACTTGCGCTATCCAGCCTATGCCGAAGGGCAAGCGTACAAGATCAACGAAGCCTTCCACTATCTGGAGGCGCATCTGGACGTTGAGGGCCCCGTGACCATCGGGCACGTCGCCCTGGCCACCGCGCTGGACTGGCTGGTATTTCGCGAGCTGGCGGATTTTTCCGCGCACCCCCGCCTGAGCACCTGGTACCAGCGCTTCTGCGAACGCCCCTCGATGCGCGCTACCGAATACAGCGGGCAGACCCACGACTAAGGAAGGAACGCAGCACATGGATTCGCTTCTGTTGCAAATGTCGCCCATCGGGCTGGTGATCGCCCTGATCCTGGTGGTCCGTCGCCCGCCAGTGCAAGCGGCGTTGGCCGGGGTCGCCGGGGTATTCCTGCTATGGGGGCTGGGCGCCGCGGCACCGTTGTCCGGTGCCGTTACCGCGGCCATCCTGCAGGACACCACGATTCTGTTTCTCAGCACCGCCTGCGTGATCGTACCGGGGCTGGCTTTCGTCATTCTGGTGGAGCGCGGCGGCGCGCCCCAGGCGATTGGTGCCTGGGTCAAGGAACTGGGCTGGGCGCCGCCCGCGCAAATTACCTTCATCGTGCTGGGGCTGGCGCCGCTGTTGGAGGCCATGACCGGTTTCGGCGTGTCGCTGATCGCCACCGTGCCCTTGTTGATGAGCCTGTTCTCGCGACAGGCTGGCATGAAAATCGCGTTGGCGGGCATGGTGGTCATGCCGTGGGGCACGCTGGGGCTGGCGACGGTGATCGGTGCGCAACTGGCTCACTTGCCGGCGCAGACCCTGGGCACCCACTCGGCACTGATCAGCGCCCCGGTGTTTCTGTGCCTGGCCGGCGTCGCCATGTGGCAGGCAGGCATTCGCCGCGTGATGCCATGGCTGGGCCTGGTGCTGGTGTCGGCGTTGTTCAGCAGCGTGCTGTTTGCCATCAACCGTTGGGTTGGGCCTGAGGTTTCCGGGGTGCTTGCCGGGCTTGCCGTGGCCTGTGTGGGCTTGGGCATCTCGTTGCTGCAGCGCGGGACGCTGGTGCGCTGGCCCCGGGCTGCGTGGCCGTACCTGGCGTTGCTGGGGGTGATCGTCGCCTCGCGTGGCGTGTTCGTGTTGTCCGGCTGGGATGGCCTGTGGGTGATCCGGGGGGAGCATGTTTCCTGGAAGCCCCTGGCGTCGCCGGGCCTGGCGTTATTGATGGTCACGATGCTGATGTCCGTACGTCAGGCCGCGGCCGGTGGCTTCCCGTGGCGCACACTGTACAACCGTGCCAGGTTCTCGGTGGCGACCATCTTCCTGTTCCTGCTGCTGTCCCAGGTGATGGTCAACGCCGGTTTTCTGGTCGAAGCGCAGCGTACCCTGCAATCGCTGTCCGGCATCTCCCTGGCGCCCGTGGTGGCGCTATTGGCGGGGCTGGCTGGCTACGTCACCGGTTCCAACGTGGGCGGCAACACCCTGGTCATGCCGTCCATCGCGGCGCTGGGTGCCGGGTACGGGCCTTGGCTGGCGGCCATGGTCAACAGCGCCGCGGGGCATGGCGCGCTGGGCTCCTTGTCGATCCTGTCGCTGATCACAGGCCTGGCCGGCGCGAATCGGGAAGAAGAGCACGGCCTGATCAGGTTTGCCTTCGCACTGGTGCTGCTCAACATGCTCATTGTGGCTGCAACGGGCATTGTTTTGCTTTACCTTGCGGGAGGCGTTTCCTGATTTGACAAAAGAGCACTCATGGACAGGTTTGAAAAAACGGACAAGCGCTGGCGGATCGTCAAGGACTGGGTCATCCGCCAGATCGACAGTGGTGAATGGGCCCCCGACTCCAGGCTGCCTTCGATCCGGGCGCTGGCCCGGTTATTCGAGACCAGCATCACCACGGTTCAACGGGCCCTCACTGATCTTGAAGCCAATGCCTACGTGCTGACGGTGCCCCGGGTCGGCTATTTCGTCTCGGCGTCGGGGCGCACAGGGACCCTTGCCCGGCCCGACCTGGCCGGGGTGACCGTCAACGTCAATCATGCCGTGGTCGCCATGCTGTCCCAGGCGGCCAGTGGCACCTCGGTGTCCCTGAGTTCCGCCGTGCTGCACAGCGAACTGACGCCCCATGTGTTGCTCAACAAATGCCTCGGGGTGGTGGCCGGCAAGGCTGACCCTGCCCAGGCCGGGCTGGTGGCGCCGCCTGGCCTGGCTGCCCTGCGGCGTCGCATTGCCGGCTTGATGCTGACACGCAGCGTGGTCTGCGGCCCGGACGATATTCTGGTGACCTCGGGTGACACGGTGGCCCTGGAACTCGCGCTGGAAGCGGTGGCGGGCCGGGGCGCCACCGTGGCCATCGAAACGCCCACCTACTACGGCATTCTGCAGACCATCGAGCGCCTGGGCATGCGCGCCTTGCCCCTGCGCACCGATGGCGAGCACGGCCTGGACCTCGACCACCTGGCGCAGGCACTGCAACAGCGAACGGTCGACGTGATATTTCTCAACCCCACGCTGCAGAACCCGCGCGGCTTCATCATGCCCGACGCCAGCCGCGCCCGGCTGGTGAGCCTGGCCCGCGACGCCGATGTGCCGATCATCGAAGACGACATCTTTTTCGACCTGGCTCCCGAGCAGGCGCGCCCGCGCGCGATCAAAAGCTACGACACCACCGGGCAGACGATCTATTGTTCGTCGTTTTCGAAAACCGTCGCTCCCGGGTACCGGGTGGGCTGGTGCGTGGCCGGCAGGTACCGCGATGCGATTCTGGCGCAGATGTTCTCCCGCAACCTGGCCGTCGCCAGCCTGACCCAGAACGTGCTCAATGAATTCATCGGGCGTGGTTATCTGGACGACCATTGCGCGCGGTTGCGCGCGCAACTGGCAACCCTGACCGCCTTCGTCGAATCCTTCGTGCGCCTGCAGATGCCCGCCGGTTGCGTCTACCGGCCGCCGCGCGGGGGCTTCATCCACTGGATTGAACTGCCACCCCATACCGACATGGCCAGGTTTCGCCGCCTGGCACTTGAACGTGGCTGCCCCATGGCCAGCAGCGACATCTTCTTTGCCAGCGAGCACGCCAGCACCGGCCTGCGCCTGTGCCTGGGCAGGCCATTGTCGGCACCGGTGCACGCCAGCTTCGCGATATTGGCCGAGTGCGCCCACGAAGCGGCGGCGCAGGCCGGTAGCCAATCCCGTGCTGTGCAATTGGATCAATAACTTGTCACTTTCGGTCATTGAGACCGGTACACCTTGGCCGTAGATTCAACGACAGATAAACGACGGGGCCCAGTGCAGATCCGCTGAGGCCGCCGCATTCCGTGATTTGCCTGTTGATGGAGTGACACCCATGGCCGCCGCTCAATACCCGCACCTGCTCGCCCCGCTGGATCTGGGCTTCACCACCTTGCGCAACCGCAGCCTGATGGGCTCGATGCACACCGGCCTTGAAGAGAAGCCTGGCGGCTTCGAGCGCATGGCGGCCTACTTCGCCGAGCGCGCCCGGGGCGGTGTGGGCCTGATGGTGACCGGCGGCATCGCGCCCAACGAGGAGGGCGGGGTGTATGCCGGGGCGGCCAAGCTGAGCACCGTCGAAGAGGCTGACCAGCATCGGGTGGTGACCCAGGCCGTGCACCAGGCGGGCGGCAAGATCTGCCTGCAGATCCTGCATGCGGGCCGCTATGCCTACAGCCCCAAGCAAGTGGCGCCCAGCGCCTTGAAAGCGCCCATCAACCCGTTCACCCCCCATGAGCTGGACGAGGCCGGTATCGAGAAGCAGATCGCCGACTTCGTCAATTGCGCGCAGCTGGCCCAGCAGGCCGGTTACGACGGCGTCGAGATCATGGGTTCCGAAGGCTATTTCATCAATCAGTTCCTGGCCGCGCACACCAACCACCGCACCGACCGCTGGGGCGGCAGCTACGACAACCGCATGCGCCTGGCGGTGAACATCGTCAGCCGCGTGCGCGAGGCGGTGGGCTCGCGGTTCATCATCATCTTCCGCCTGTCGATGCTCGACCTGGTGGAAGGGGGCAGCGACTGGGACGAGATCGTCACCCTGGCCAAGGCCATCGAAGCCGCCGGTGCCACGCTGATCAACACCGGTATCGGCTGGCATGAAGCGCGCATTCCCACCATTGCCACCAAAGTACCGCGCGCGGCGTTCAGCAAGGTCACCGCCAAGTTGCGCGGCGCGGTGCAGATCCCGCTCATTACCACCAACCGCATCAATACGCCCGAGGTGGCCGAGCAGATTCTCGCCGAGGGCGACGCCGACATGGTGTCCATGGCCCGGCCGTTTCTGGCCGACCCGGATTTCGTCAACAAGGCCGCCGCCGGCCGTGGCGACGAAATCAACACCTGCATTGGCTGCAACCAGGCCTGCCTGGACCATACCTTCGGCGGCAAGCTCACCAGTTGCCTGGTCAACCCGCGCGCCTGCCACGAGACCGAACTCAACTACCTGCCCACCCTGCAAGTGAAGAAAATAGCCGTGGTCGGCGCCGGCCCGGCGGGCCTGGCGGCGGCAACGGTGGCGGCCGAGCGCGGGCATCAGGTGGTGCTGTTCGATTCCGCCAGCGAGATCGGTGGGCAATTCAACGTCGCCAAGCGCGTGCCGGGCAAGGAAGAGTTCTACGAGACCCTGCGCTATTTCAACTGCAAGTTGCAGACCACCGGCGTGGAAGTGTGCCTGCAGCGTCGTGTCGACGTGGCGCAACTGGTGGAAGGCCGCTTCGATGAAATCATCCTCGCCACGGGCATCGCGCCACGCTCGCCGGCCATTCCCGGCATCGACCACCCCAAGGTGCTGAGTTATCTGGACGTCTTGTTGCAGCGTCGACCGGTGGGCCCGTCGGTAGCGGTCATCGGTGCCGGTGGCATCGGCTTCGATGTCAGTGAATTTCTGGTGCACGAAGGCGTGGCCACCAGCCAGGACCGCGCTGCGTTCTGGAAGGAATGGGGCATCGACACGGCGCTGCAGGCCCGTGGTGGGGTCGCCGGCATCAAGGCCCAGCCTCACGCACCGGCGCGCCAGGTCTACCTGTTGCAGCGCAAGGCCAGCAAGGTCGGTGACGGCCTGGGCAAGACCACCGGGTGGATTCACCGCACGGGGCTGAAGAACAAGGGCGTGCAGATGCTCAACAGCGTCGAGTACCTGGGGATCGACGACGCTGGCTTGCACGTGCGGTTGGGTGAAGGCGAGCCCCAGGTGCTGGCGGTGGACAACGTGGTGATCTGCGCCGGGCAGGACCCGTTGCGTGAATTGCACGACGGCCTGGTCGCCGCGGGCCAGTCGGTGCACCTGATCGGCGGCGCCGATGTAGCCGCCGAGCTCGATGCCAAGCGTGCGATCAGCCAGGGTTCGCGCCTGGCAGCGCAGTTGTGAGGCCAGGCACCAGCGTTATGTAGCACCGCTGGGGCAGGGCGGCTGGGCAGGCTGTGGTTTTCACTCCTGGAGTAAACCACCATGCAGCCTTTGACGCCCGACCCCACGCCGCGCCGCGCGCCTTTGCCAGAGGGCCTGCCCGACCTGGGGCAGTTGCCCCGCCTCGACCCGGCCGACCCTACGGCCTTCATCAGCGCCACCCTGGCTTATTGGCAACTGCCGATAGACCGGCATCACACTACGCGCCAGCTGCAGCAGGAAGTGCGGCTGCGTGATCATTTCATCGAGCAGGCCAGGCTACAGTGGCTGTTCGGCGGTTTGCCCGAAGAGCTTTACCACCTGGCGCGTGAATGCGCCCGTTACCCCCGTTGGCAAGACCGCGCCAGTGGCCGCGAGGTCTATGGTTTGCATCTGGTCGACGGCAATGGGAAACGTAGCGCGCCCATCCCCGGGCTGTTCATCATCACAGAGCGGCCGGCGGGGGTGGACTACGGCAGCCAGGGCGCGGTGGCACGCACATCGGCCACGGGGCCGGCGCTGGTCTATTGCACCGGCACCTTCGGTTCGTTTCAGGGGTTCGATCACTTGCAGCATGCCATGGACAGCCTGGCTCGCAGGTTTCATGACGACCCCCTGCAGCGCTGCCTTTTGCTGGCGCGCCTGTCGGTTCCGGACCAGGCCCAATGGCTGGCGGCGCTGGCTGTCGGGCTACCCGCCATGGTCGCGGTCCCGCTGCGCGATAATGTATTCACCGCCGTGGTCAGCCAACAGGTCGCGGCCTGGAAAAGCAACGAAGAGCAGGGTCAAGGCAACGGCTGGCAGGCCATGGTCGGCCTGGATGTGTCCTTGAGCCGCACGGCCCAGGCATGGCGCGGTTACTCGCACTTTCGCGAGTCGATTCGCGCCCAGTGGCCGGCGGGGCTGTTGGCCGACGAGAAAGGCCTGGACAGGCTGTTGGCGTTGCAATGGCAACGCCAACGCCAGGCCGATGAGTACTTCGGCGACTTGCCGAATTTCCATGACTACGCCCGCCAGCGTATCACCGCCGAGCTGCCCGGGGTGGACCCTACCGCCGTCGGTTTCATGATTCATGCGGTGGCCTATGCCCCCGACCCACCCGGGCATGAACTAGCCCCCGGGAACTTGCCGCAACCCAGCGCCCACGAGGTCAGCAGTGACTACGTATCGCTTCTGGAATACATCGCCTTGCGTGTGGACCGCGGCGGCCTTGAGCACCGCCGTATCGAGCCAGTCGGCGTGCGCCCGGGGCAGCTCAACTTGCTCCAGGTGGACCGGCTGGCTCAGCGCCTGGAACTGCAGGAGGACTATGAGGCGCTGCTCGACGCCCGCCTGTCGCGACCGGCGAATCCTGCGGCGCGCCAGGCCTACGACCAGGCGCGGGCCGCTGCCGAGGGGCTGATCGACGGCCAACTGCGGCTGGATGCGCGGGTCGCCAGGGCCTCGGGGCATCTGGACGAGCCTGCCTACCAGTCGGTACTTCACGTGCTCGACCATCCCCGCGCCGGTGAGCGGCCACGGCTGCAAGGCCGCTCCATGCAGGTGCATGGGGTGTTGTTGGCGGGTAACAGCCTGCGCGATGTGTTTGTCTTCAGGGCCGAGGGTGAGCTGTCGCTGGTGCTCTACCGCCCTGGCTACCCCGGCGGCGCGGCGTTCCTGCGCTGCGCTTCGGTGCGCGACCTGTTCCAGCGGCTCAGGGCTGACCTGGCGGGTATGCAGTCGCCGATCGCCAGCGCCCCCGCACGCTATTGGCTAGGCCGCTTCGGCGCCCATCAGCAGGGGGCGGCCCGGCGCGCGCTGGAAGCCTTGGCCGGTGGCCGGGGTGGCAGTGAGGTCCAGCTGCGACGGCTGGACGGGCCACTGCCGGCCCATGCCTTCGACTACCGCCGTCGTTTCCTGCGCAGTGACGCCGATGCCCAGGCCGTGTCCGATGGTGAAGCCGCCGTGGACAAGGCATTGAGCGTGACCCTGGCGCTGTTTCGCATCGCCAGCCTGGTGCTGCCGGGCCGGCTGATGACCGTGCTGGACGTGGCTGAACTGGGCTTTCTGGCCTTCAAGGGCTATGAGGCCTACCAGGAAGACCAGAAACAACTGGCCGCCGAATACGTGCTGGAAGCCCTGGGCAGCGCCGCCGGGCTGCACAACGCCAAGCGCCCGTGGAGCGCTCGCCGGGGTGCCCGTGCGCCACTGGTACGCCTTGATCTGCCGCCCCGCGCCGTGACCGGCGAGGCCCCACGGCTCACGCCCCTGGTCGGCAGCCTGCCTGGGTTGCCACCGTTCCGGTTCACCCAGGGCCCGCGCCAAGGCCTGTACGTATTCGATGGGGCGCTGCAAGTGCGCTTCGACGACGGCCATTACCATCGGGCCTACGAGGTACGCGACCCCTTGGGAGGCCCGTCCACTTTCCGCCTCGGCAGCGGCGAAGAGGGCCTGGTGGGGTCTCACTATTCCAACCCCGACCCGCTGTTGTGGCACGACGGGGCGGGGCGCTGGCGCCTGGTGCCCAGGCCAGGGCTCAAGGGCGGCATGGACGTGGCCGACGAGGCGCTGGCCGAGGCGCGCTACATACTGGCCGGGGTAGAGCTGGACCACCAGGCGTATCGCGACACCGGCGAAGTCAGCTACAGCCTGCACATGGCGGGTGGGCGCTTGTCAGTCAAGTATGACCTGGACAGCCACCAGTGGTACTGCGCCGACAACGGCTATTACTACCGGCTGGACCGCAAGACCGGGCAGTTCGTCGCCAGCCGCGAGGGTACCCTGATGGCCGACGCTACCGAGCAGCAGATGGCACGCCGCGCCCTGGGCTGCCCGGAGCGGCCAGCCTTCACGCCTTTCGAAAAGTTGCAGGGTAGCGAGACGGTTCCCGCTCATGTCCACCAGATCTGGATTGGCGAAGCCCAGGCGCTGGTGGATACCCACCAGGCCGCACTGGTGAACAACAGCTTGCAACTGCGCGGTGGGCAGACCTCGCTCACGGTGCATTTCCTGGCCCAGGGGGACGATGTCGGTGCTGTGCAGCAACTGCAACTGCTCAGGCAGCGCTTCAAAGGTGTGGTGTTTGAAAAACTGGAGGAAGACCCCTTTTTCCAGGCGTTCCTCGCCAGCCCTCACGCCGAGCCCTTCAACTTTTTCCTTCAGCCTGCCAGCCGCAACCGATCGGCGGCCGGCGACACGCTGCGCTATCGCCTGATGTTCACCAAGGGCGGCACCTACCTGGACATGGATGACAAGCTGCTGCAACCGCTGCCGACCTTGCGCCTGCGCCCGGGCGACGTGATGACCGGCGGCGCGCTGAATCATGCGCTGCTGGGGCTGGATGCCATGCCAGGCAACAGCCATTTCTCGACACTGGCGAACAACCCGTTGCTCGACGCCATTTCCCAGGAATTGCTGCGGCGGTTCACCACTGCCCGCGACCAACTGGCGACACGGCCGTTCGACCTGGCCCCAGGCATGCACGATTACATGACCCGTGTTTCCAAGACCACCGGCCCTGGCCTGTTCAATGATGTGGTGCGCCTGGCCAACCCGCGGCACGCTCAATACTGGGCGCTGCGCAAATACATGTTCGAGCTGTACGAGCGCGGGGTGCTCTGCGAGGACGATGTGCGCCAGACCGTGTTGTCGTTGCAGGCGTGGCTGGCGCCGCTCGAAGGCGTGGTTCAGGCGGGCAGCACACACAGCTGGTTCTGGGGACGCTGAGCGGGGTGATAGACTGCGGGCCGTTTTCTGTCCCAGGGGGCCATCACCGTGTTTTTTCCAGTTCCTCCCCTGCAACCCCTGATGCTGGACTGGCTGCAGGCTGCCCAGGTGCAGGTGGCGGTGCTGCGCCTGGACCTGATCGACCCGCTGGTCAGCGGTAACAAATGGTACAAGCTCACCGAGCACCTGCAATCGATGCGCGCCAGGGGGGCCGCCGGGGTCATGAGCCTGGGCGGCGCCCATTCCAACCACTTGCACGCCCTGGCCGCCGTCGGCCAGCGGCTGGGTTTGCAGACGGTGGGCTTGCTGCGCGGGCACCCCCAGGTCACGCCCACGGTGCACGACCTCGAGGCGTTTGGCATGACCCTGCACTGGCTGGGCTACGGCGGTTACCGGCAACGCCACGAGCCCGGCTTCTGGGCGCCGTGGCAAGCGCGCTACCCGCACCTGCTGGCGGTACCGGAAGGGGGCGGTGGGGAACCAGGCGCGCGCGGCTGTCGGGTGCTGCTCGACCAGGTGCGCGGGCAATTATCAACCGTGGGGTGGGACGGCTTCGATGCCTGGTGGCTGGCCGTGGGCACCGGTACCACCCTGGCCGGGCTGGTGCAGGCGGGTGGGCCGCCGGTGTACGGGGCCATGGCGGTGCCGGCTGGGCATGGCGCGGAGCAGAACATCGCGGCCTTGGTGGCTGGCGCGGCGGGCCACGCATTGATCGAGGCCTGCCGCGGTGGGTTTGCCAAGGTCGACGATGAGCTGCGCTGTTTCATGGCGGCCACCGAGGCCCAAAGCGCCCTACCGCTGGAGCCGCTGTACACCGGCAAGGCGCTGCTGGCGCTGCGGCAAAACCTGCACCGCTTCACGCCCGGCACGCGGTTGGTGTTCGTGCATACCGGCGGCTTGCAAGGGCGCCGCGCCATGCCGGGCTTTGGGTAGCCGCAGGCTCAGTGTCTGCCCGGCAGCATCCGCACCAGCGTGTTGTCGCGCACCACGTAGTGATGAAAGAGCCCGGCCAGCGCATGCAGGCCAATCAACCAATAGCCCCACACGCCAATTTGTTCGTGCCAGTGCTTGATCTGCTTGGCGGCGTCATCATTCGGCCCTATCAAGTGCGGCAATTCCAGCCCCCAGAAAGGTACGGGCTTGTCCGCCGCGCTCAGGGTCAACCAGCCCAGCAGCGGCATGGCCACCATCAGGGCGTACAGCAACGCGTGCATCAGGTGCGCCAGGCCGGTCTGCCAGGCCGGTGGCCTGGGCACGATCCGCGGTGCGGCGCCGACGATTTTCGCTGCCAGGCGTATCCACACCAGCACGAACACGGTCAGGCCCGTCATGAAGTGCAATTGCACGATCAATACCCGGGCGTCGCTGCCCTTGGCAAAGTTGCCCCGCAGTTCAATGCAGGCGTAGACGATGGCCAGCAGGATCAGCATCAGCCAGTGCAGCGCAATGGACAGGCTGCCGTAGCGGGCCTCGGTGTTCTTCCAGGTCATGGGCGTTCCTCACGGTCGGTGTCGATTTTTTTATGGTCAAGCAGTGCCGGGCACATTGGGCCACAGGTCCGAGACCAGAAACAGCCGTTCGGCCTCATCCCAGTGGCCGGCGTGGGTTTCGACCAGGCGCACCAGCAACTGTGCCGGGGCCAGTGGGGCCAGGGCCTGCAGCCACGCGTGCAACTGCTCCGGCAGCCAAGTGTCGGTACCGGCATAGCGGGCCGGCGCCAGCCAGGCATGGCGCGGCAATACTTGCCAGCGCCCTGGTGGGCTTTCGGCGTGGAAGGCCGTCCAGTCACACTGGTGCAGCCAGCGCCCGCGCAAGTGGTCGGGGTGGGCGCCGGCCGGCGAGGGCGCAGGAGCGGGCCAGGGGTACAGCAGGTAGCCCCCCAGCCATAACTGCGCACTGAAGGCATGAATGCCCAACTGCGCCAGGGCTTCGCGGCTTTCTTCGCGGGCGGAAATGGGCAGTTGGTGGTGGGCCAGATGCGCCAGTTTGCGGTCCAGCCGGTCATGGCTGCCGGGCCCCAGCCACAGGCTTGCATCCGTGCCGTCCCCGCCCTGCGGGCCCAGGTACAGCTTGATGGCCAGCTCCAGGTGATGGGCGCCCTCGTCGTCGCGCAGCAGGATATCCAATTCCCCGAGGGTATGGCCTTCACGGCGAATGGGCAGGTTGGCCGCCACCAGCTCGATCCCCGGTGCCTGGCTCAAGGCAAACTGCCACAGCCGCTCGTAATAGAGGCCCAGTCGCCGGGTAGCGGCGCCACGCGCCAGCCAGTCCAGCAGCGGCCGGTGGTCATCGTCCAGGGCCCGCAGCCATTGTTCCAGGCGCCACGGCTGCGCCACCCATTGGCTGGCGGTCAGGGGGTGGCGCTGGGGCCACGGGGTTTCGGCGAGCATCGGCGGGGCCAGAATCACCCAGGCAAGGTCGCGCACCTGGGGCTGGCGCAGGTCGCGGGGCAGGTCGGCCAGGGTCGGGAACAGGTTCATGCAGCGAGCATAGCCGGTTGCCGGTGCCCTTGGGCACGAACGCGGCGTTTCGAGGCCGGGCAACGGTTCAGCGTGCGAAGCGGGCCGCGATCACAAAGGTTTTTGTCCTGCCCGTTGCTTTCGCCCATAATCGACCCCACGTTTCCCAAGGTGCCGCCCCGTGGCCGCACCCGTGCCAGACCCCCGCAGGAGCCCCATGGAGCAATTTCGCAATATCGGTATCATCGGCCGCCTCGGCAGTTCCCAGGTGCTCGATACCATTCGCCGCCTGAAAAGATTCCTGCTCGACCGGCACCTGCACGTCATCCTCGAAGACACCATCGCCGAGGTGCTGCCGGGCCACGGCCTGCAGACATCCACCCGCAAGATGCTGGGCGAGGTATGCGACATGGTCATCGTCGTCGGTGGCGACGGCAGCCTGCTGGGCGCTGCCCGCGCCCTGGCTCGGCACAATGTGCCGGTGCTGGGCATCAACCGCGGCAGCCTGGGCTTTCTGACCGATATCCGCCCCGATGAGCTGGAAGTGAAGGTCGCCGAGGTGCTCGACGGCCACTACCTGGTGGAGAACCGTTTCCTGCTTCAGGCCGAAGTGCGTCGCCATGGCGAGACCATCGGCCAGGGCGACGCCCTCAACGACGTGGTGCTGCACCCGGGCAAGTCCACGCGCATGATCGAGTTCGAGATCTACATCGACGGCCAGTTCGTGTGCAGCCAGAAGGCCGACGGCCTGATCGTCGCCACGCCTACCGGCTCCACCGCCTACGCGCTGTCGGCAGGCGGGCCGATCATGCACCCCAAGCTCGACGCCATCGTCATCGTGCCCATGTACCCGCATACCCTGTCGGGCCGGCCTATCGTGGTGGACGGCAACAGCGAGCTGAAAATCGTCGTGTCCAAGGACATGACCATCTACCCGCAGGTGTCCTGTGACGGCCAGAACCACTTCACCTGCGCCCCCGGCGACACGGTCACGGTCAGCAAGAAGGCCCAGAAGCTGCGCCTGATCCACCCGCTGGACCATAATTACTACGAAGTCTGCCGCACCAAACTGGGCTGGGGCAGCCGGCTGGGGGGCAGTGGAGACTGATGCTCGATCCCGCACGCAGCTACGATCTTATCGGTGACGTGCACGGTTGCGCTCATACCCTTGAGCACTTGCTCGACACCCTCGGCTACCGCAAACAGAGCGGTGTGTGGCGCCATGCCCAGCGCCAGGCACTGTTCCTGGGCGATATCATCGACCGCGGCCCGCGCATTCGCGAGGCCTTGCACATCGTCCACGACATGGTCGACGCCGGCCAGGCGCATTGCATCATGGGCAACCATGAGTTCAATGCCCTGGGCTGGTGTACCGCCGCGCCGCCGGGCAGCGGCAAGCAGTTCGTGCGCGAGCACACGGCGCGCCACGCTCGCCTGATCGGCGATACCCTGGCCCAGTTCGAACAGCACCCCCAGGACTGGAAAGACTTCGTGCAGTGGTTCTATGACCTGCCCTTGTTCATCGACGCCGGGCGCTTCCGCCTGGTGCATGCCTGCTGGGACACCAGCATGATCCAACTGCTGCGTGGCCAATACCCCGACGGCTGCATCGACGAGCATTTCCTGCAGGCCGCGGCCGTGCCCGGCAGCTTTGCCTGCAACGTGTTCGACCGCCTGTTGCGCGGAACCGACATGCGCCTGCCTGATGGCCTGACCCTGACCGGCGGTGACGGCCTGACCCGCGCCTTTTTCCGCACCAAATTCTGGGAGGACGACCCCCAGACCTACGGTGACATCGTCTTCCAGCCCGACGCCCTGCCGGAAGAGGTGGCCAGCACGCCGCTGTCCAGCAGCCAGAAAAACAACCTGCTGCGCTACGGCGTCGACGAACCGCTGCTGTTCGTCGGCCATTACTGGCGCAGCGGCCGGCCATCGGCCATCCGCCCCAACCTGGCGTGCCTGGACTACAGCGCCGTGCTCTACGGCAAGCTGGTGGCCTACCGCCTGGACCAGGAAAGCGTGATCGACCCGCACAAGTTCGTGTGGGTGGATGTCGAGCGCGTGCAGGTGCAGCCATGAAGCCGGTCAGCGTGATGCGCCTGCCCCTGGCCACCGACCTGAGCGGCTTCGTCAAGTTGCTGGTGCGCCTGCAAGTGCCGCACCGGGTCAGCGAGGAAAGCGGCCAGCAGGTGCTCTGGGCCATGGACGAAGCGATGGCCGCCGATATCCTTGACCTGTACCAGCGCTTTCCCGACGGCAACGCCGACATCGACCTGGGCCATTATCAACCGCGGCCTGGCCTGAGCCGTCCAACCCTGGCCCAGCAGGTGCGCGCCTGCCCGGCCACTGCGCTGGTGCTGGTGATCTGTTTCATCGTCGCCGCGGTGACCTTGCTGGGCGACAACCTCGACGCCCTGCACTGGCTGACCTTTCAGGACTTCAGCTTCGACAGCGAGCGTCTGTACTTCCTGCCCCTGGGCGCCAGCCTCGACGCCGGTCAATGGTGGCGCCTGTTCACCCCCATGCTGTTGCACTTCGGGGTGCTGCACCTGGCCATGAACGCCCTGTGGTACTGGGAGCTGGGCAAACGGGTGGAAATTCTGCAAGGCCGCATCAACCTGGTGGGCCTGACCCTGCTCTTCGGCCTGCTCTCCAACACCGCGCAGTTCTGGTACAGCGGGCCCACGCTGTTCGGCGGCCTGTCGGGCGTGCTGTACGGCCTGCTGGGGCACGTGTTCGTGTACCAATGGCTGGCGCCCAACAACGTCTACCGCATGCCCCGGGGCGTAATGGTCATGATGCTGGTGTGGCTGCTGGCCTGCATGACCCCCTTGGTCAGCGTGTTCGGCCAGATCGCCAATGCCGCCCACGTCGGCGGGCTGTTGGTCGGTTGTGTGACAGGGCTCTTGGGTGGCGCCTTCGCGCGCCGTAAACTACGCGCATAAATTCTGGAGACGCCATGACTTCGTTCGCCCACATGATTGAAAACATCACCCCCGAGATCTACGAGAGCCTGAAACTGGCTGTGGAAATCGGCAAATGGTCCGACGGCCGCAAGCTCACCACCGAGCAGAAGGAATTGTCCCTGCAAGCGGTGATCGCCTGGGAAATGCAGAACCTGCCCGAGGACCAGCGCACCGGTTACATGGGCCCGCAGGAATGCGCCTCGAAGTCGGCGCCGGTACCCAACATTCTGTTCAAGTCGGATGCGGTCCATTGAACGAGATTGCCCGCGGTTCCATCAGCAAGATGACCACCCGGCTCGACGGCCCGGTGGTGCAGTACAGCTTTCGCCTCGGTGACGTGGAAGTGCCGGTCAACCCGTTGATCGGCAAGACCGTGCGCCTTGAATTCCTGGGCGCCATCCACTGCAGCCATTGCGGCCGCAAGACCAAGACCAGCTTCAGCCAGGGTTATTGCTACCCGTGCATGACCAAGCTGGCCCAGTGCGACGTGTGCATCATGAGCCCCGAGCGCTGCCATTACGACGCCGGCACCTGCCGCGAGCCGTCCTGGGGCGAGCAGTTCTGCATGACCGACCATGTGGTGTACCTGGCCAATTCCTCGGGCATCAAGGTGGGCATCACCCGCGCCACCCAACTGCCTACCCGCTGGCTCGACCAGGGCGCCAGCCAGGCGCTGCCGATCGTGCGCGTTGCCACCCGCCAGCAGTCCGGGCTGGTGGAAGACCTGTTCCGCTCGCAAGTGGCCGACCGTACCAACTGGCGCGCGTTGCTCAAGGGTGACGCAGCGCCGGTGGATCTTGGCGAAGTGCGCGACATGCTGTTCGACACCTGCGGCGCGGGTCTGTCCCTGCTGCAGGAACGCTTCGGCCTGCAGGCGATCCAACCCCTTCATGACACCCCGGTGCTGGAAATCCGCTACCCCGTGGAGGCCTACCCGGCCAAGATCGCCAGTTTCAACCTGGACAAGAACCCGGTGGCAGAAGGCACGCTGCTGGGCATCAAGGGCCAGTACCTGATCTTCGATACCGGCGTGATCAACATTCGCAAATACACGGCGTATCAACTCGCCGTGCATCAGTAGAGGGACGTCAGCATGCGCACCGAACAGCCAAAAATGATTTACCTCAAGGACTACCAGGCGCCTGAGTACCTGATCGACGAAACGCACCTGACCTTCGAGCTGCACGACGACCACACCCTGGTCCACGCCCAGCTGGTCATGCGCCGCAACCCGGCCCGCGGCGCCGGCCTGCCACCGCTGGTGCTCGATGGCCAGCAGCTGGAACTGCTGTCGGTGAGCCTGGGCGACGTGGAACTGGGCGCCAGCGACTACCAGGTCGACGACAGCTACCTGACCCTGCACCCCAAAGCCGAGGCCTTCACGGTCGATACCAGCGTGCGCATCCACCCGGAGACCAACACGGCGCTGGAAGGCCTGTACAAGTCCGGCAGCATGTTCTGCACCCAGTGCGAGGCCGAGGGCTTTCGCAAGATCACCTATTACCTCGACCGCCCGGACGTGATGAGCAAGTTCACCACCACGGTCAGTGCCGAGCAGCACAGCTACCCGGTGCTGCTGTCCAACGGCAACCCCATCGCCAGCGGCCCTGGCGAAGACGGCCGCCACTGGGCCACCTGGGAAGACCCGTTCATGAAGCCGGCGTACCTGTTCGCGCTGGTGGCCGGTGACCTGTGGTGCGTGGAAGACACGTTCACCACGATGTCCGCCCGGGAAGTGACCCTGCGCATCTACGTCGAGCCGGAAAACATCGACAAATGCCAGCACGCCATGACCAGCCTGAAGAAGTCCATGCGCTGGGACGAAGAGGTGTATGGCCGCGAGTACGACCTGGACATCTTCATGATCGTCGCGGTCAACGACTTCAACATGGGCGCCATGGAGAACAAGGGCCTCAACATCTTCAACTCCAGCGCGGTGCTGGCGCGCGCCGAAACCGCCACCGACGCCGCTCACCAGCGCGTCGAGGCCATCGTCGCCCACGAGTACTTCCATAACTGGTCGGGCAACCGCGTGACCTGCCGCGACTGGTTCCAGCTGTCGCTCAAGGAAGGCTTCACGGTGTACCGCGACGCGGGCTTCTCCTCGGACATGAACTCGGCCACGGTCAAGCGCATCCAGGACGTGGCCTACCTGCGCACCCACCAGTTCGCCGAAGACGCCGGCCCCATGGCCCACGCCGTGCGCCCGGACAGCTTCATCGAAATTTCCAACTTCTACACCCTGACGGTGTACGAGAAGGGCGCCGAAGTCGTGGGCATGATCCACACCCTGCTGGGCGCCGAGGGCTTCCGCAAAGGCAGCGACCTGTACTTCGAGCGCCATGACGGCCAGGCCGTGACCTGCGACGACTTCGTCAAGGCCATGGAGGACGCCAACGGGGTCGACCTGACCCAGTTCAAGCGCTGGTACAGCCAGGCCGGCACACCGCGCCTGCAAGTCACCGAAGCCTATGACGCCGCGGCGAAAACCTACAGCCTGCACTTCCACCAGACCTGCCCGGCCACCCCGGACAAGGTCGAGAAGCTGCCGTTCGTGATTCCAGTCGCCCTGGGCCTGATCGACGCCCACGGCAACGACCTGCCGCTGCGCCTGGCCGGTGAAACCGAAGCCGTGGGCACCACCCGTGTCATCTCGGTCACCGAAGAAGACCAGACCTTCGTTTTCGAGGGCATCGAGGCCAAACCGCTGCCCTCGCTGCTGCGCGGCTTCAGCGCGCCGGTGAAACTGAGCTTCGACTACGACCGCGACCAGCTGATGGTGCTGATGCAGCACGACAGTGACGGCTTCAACCGTTGGGACGCCGGCCAGCGCCTGGCCGTGCAGTGCCTGCAGGACCTGACCCAGCAGTACATGCAGAACAGCACCATGGTGCTCGACCCGCGGCTGATCACGGCCCTGGGCACGGTATTGGCCGACCACAGCCTGGACCAGGCCATGGTTGCCGAAATGCTCTCGTTGCCGAGCGAAGCCTACCTGGCCGAACTCAGCGACCGCGCCGAAGTGGACGCCATCCACGCCGCCCGCGAATTTGCCCGCGCACAGATAGCCGAGCACCTGTATGGCGCCCTGTGGCAGCGCTACCAGGCCAACCGGG
Organism: Pseudomonas eucalypticola; assembly: GCF_013374995.1. Classification (NCBI taxonomy): domain Bacteria; kingdom Pseudomonadati; phylum Pseudomonadota; class Gammaproteobacteria; order Pseudomonadales; family Pseudomonadaceae; genus Pseudomonas; species Pseudomonas eucalypticola. The sequence goes on from NZ_CP056030.1 coordinate 1,677,342, forward strand.
CGATTTCCCGCGACACCGCCTACATCCCCGAGGCAGAGCACTTCGCCCGTCGTGCGCTGCAGAACATTGCCCTGTCGTACCTGATGCTCACGGCCAAGCCCGAGGTACTGGAAGCGACCCTGGAGCAATTCGACGCCTGTGACAACATGACCGAGCGCCTCACCGCCCTGGCCGTGCTGGTCAACTCGCGGTTCGACGCCGAGAAGGAAAAGGCCCTGGCGACGTTCGCCGAGCACTTCAAGGACAATCCGCTGGTCATGGACCAATGGTTCAGCGTCCAGGCCGGCAGCACGCTGCCAGGCGGCCTGGCGCGGGTCAAGGCGCTCATGCAGCACCCGGCCTTCACCCTGAAGAACCCCAACAAGGTGCGTGCCTTGATCGGCGCGTTCGCCCAGCAGAACCTGGTCAACTTCCACGCCGTGGACGGTTCGGGTTACCGCTTCCTGGCGGACCTGGTGATCGAGCTGAACGCCTTGAACCCGCAGATCGCTTCGCGCCAACTGTCGCCGCTGACCCGCTGGCGCAAGTATGACCCGCATCGCCAGGCGCTGATGCGTGGCGAGCTGGAGCGGATCCTGGCTTCGGGGGCTTTGTCGAGTGATGTGTATGAGGTGGTGAGCAAGAGTCTGGCTTGAGTTTTTAGTTGTTCATGAGATCGAGCGCCGCCCGCGCGGCGCTCGATCTTGAGAACACCTGAAGTCCCACGTCTGGCTTTTGTATGCACTACACGGCTCAAGGTTCACATTCAATCACCTCATTCTGTAAGAATAATTACCCGCCGCTGTAAGTCTATTCAGAAGTACACACTTTCCCCCAAAAAAACCTTTCTATCCCCGCCAACCCTTGGCACTCTTGCTCCCTGTTCCATATCTGCCACTCATAAAAAACAGTCAAGGTTGGGAAACTTCCTACGGATAAGGCTTGGCTGTTCGAAAAATAATAATAGTTTCAGGGAGAATACCGCGATGCACATCAAAACCAGCCGCACGCCCACCAGGCTGGCACCTGCCCGGGCCGGGTATACCTTGGCCGGGCTGCTGCCCTTCATCGCCTGTGTGCCCGCCGAGGCCGTGGAGTTCAGCTTCCTCGACGATGAAGTGCACGGTTCTCTCGATACCACGGTTTCCTATGGCCAATTATGGCGTGTGCAAGGCCGCGACAAGAGCAACGACGATATAAATGCCAATGACGGCAATCGCAACTTCGACCCGGGTCTGGTTTCCTCGGTATATAAGATTACAAGTGAATTGGAAACTTCCTACAGGAACTACGGATTGTTCCTAAGGGCGAGCGGCTTTTACGATAGCCGTATCATGAATGAGCATACGGATTACAATCATAACAACACGCCGGCGCAGCCCAGCCAGAGTTCCCCCGACAACCGCCACTTCACCCGTGCCACCCGCCGCAACGCGGGCAGTGATGTACAAATCCTCGACGCCTACGTCCGCGGCGACTGGGAACTGGCCGGCAAGCCGGTAGCGGGGCGCCTGGGGCGCCAGGTGTTCAACTGGGGGGAAGGGTTGTTCTACCGCGGCGGGGTGAACACCACCAACCCCATCGACGCCGCCCAGTTCCGCCTGCCCGGCGCCGAGCTCAAGGAAGTGCTGATGCCGGTCGAGGCGCTGAACGTCAGTGTCGGCCTCACCGACAACCTGTCGATGGAAAGCTTTTACCAGTTCAACTGGAAGGAAACCGCCATCGACCCGGTGGGCACCTATTTCGCCGAGACCGACCTGTTCGCCAAGGGCGGCCACAGCGCCTATGCCACGGTGCCGCAACTGCGCGCCGTCAGTGCCCTGCATCAGGGGCTGAGCGCCCTGGGCGTGGGCGGGTTGCAGGGTGGCCCGGGGCTGGACGGCAATGGCAACCTCAAGGTGGCCAGCATCGGGCCCGACATCAATGCCCGCGATGACGGCCAGTTTGGCGTGGCGTTCCGCTACAACGCCGAGCAGTTGAACAACACCGAGTTCGGCTTCTACTTCGTCAATTACCACAGCAAAGAGCCTACGGTGCACGCCGACCTGGGGGCCTACAAGGGGCTGAACATGGCGCAGATCAAGGGCGCCGCGGCCCCTGGGGTGCAGCAGCAGGTGGCCCAGGCGATGGGCATCAGCGTCGCGCAACTGCAGGCCGCCATCGCCGCCAACCCCACGGGGCAGGCGGCCCGTGCCTATCAGGCGACCCTGCAATCGGCGGCCGACGGCGTCGCGGCGCTGGACGTGGCCAACCAGGTGCGCGGGCGCCGGGAATACGCCGAGGACATCCGCATGTTCGGCGTCAGCTTCAACACCCGGGTCGGTGAGGCGGCGCTGTTCGGCGAGCTGGCCTACCGGCCGAACATGCCCATCGGCATCGGCACCACCGGTGACCTGCTCGACGACCTGCTGACCCAGGCCGGCAAGCTGGCCAACGGTGAAGTGGTGAACATCGGTGGCCAGTACGTGCGCCTGGGCGACGAAGTCAAGAGCAGCGAACGGGTGCAGATGTTCAATGCTTCCCTGGGCACGCTCTACAACTTCGGCCCACGCCTGGGCTTCGACGGTGTCACCGCGGTGGCCGAGGTGGCCTCCGAGCACCTGCGTGGCAGCAGCCTCCAATACACCGCCTTCGACGGCACCCGCCGCTATTACTCCAGCCGCGCCAACGCCGCCTATGCCGTGGGCTTTGGCGACGACGCGCAGATCACCCGCGACGCCTACGGCGCCACACTGATGTTGATGGGTACCTGGAACAACGTGCTGGGCGGCATGAACGTCACGCCCTTTGTCACCTACAAGGATGATTTCAGGGGCAACTCGCACCAGACCGGCAACTTCATCGAGGGCCGCAAGGCCTACTCGGTGGGCGTCAAGGCCAGCTACCAGAACCGTCTGGAAGGCGAGCTGCAGTACACCGAGTTCTACGGTGCCGGCCAGAAGAACGCCACGCGGGACCGCGACAACCTCGGCTTCAACGTCAAATACTCGTTCTAAGGAAGTGCCCGATGCCCACTGTTTTCCGTTTGTCCGGTCTTCCCTTGTTGCTGGCACTGTTCGCCACACCGGCACTGGCCGCCGACCCCGCTGGTGCCGCCCGGCTGGGCCAGGGGCTTACGCCACTGGGCGCCGAGCAGGCAGGTAATGCCGCCGGCACCATCCCTGCCTGGACGGGCGGCCTGGTCACGCCACCGACCGGCTATGGTGGCCCCGGCCGCCACCACGTCGACCCGTTCCCCACGGACGCGCCGCTGTTCACCATCACCGCCGCGAACCTGGCCCAGTACCACGACCACCTGAGCCCGGGGCAACGGGCGCTGTTCGCCGCCTACCCGGAAACCTTCCGCATGCCGGTCTATGCCACCCGGCGCACCGGCGCCGCGCCGCAGTGGATCTACGACAACACCCGCCACAACGCCACCCACGTCCAGCTGGTGGCGGACGGCAACGGCTTCAGCGGCGCACGCGGGGGTATCCCGTTCCCGCTGCCCGCCAGCGGCGTGGAGGCGGTGTGGAACCATATTGCCCGTTACCGCGGCGTGTACGTGGAGCGGCGGGCGGCGGAGGTGGCCGTGCAACGCAACGGCAGCTACGTGCCGATCGTTTCCCAGCAACGCGGCCTGTTTCGGTTTCACGACCAGCAGGCCACCGATGCGCAATTGGACAACATCCTGTTCTATTACATGAACCAGATCCGCAGCCCGGCCCGCCTGGCCGGCGGCGTGGTGCTGGTGCACGAAACCATCGACCAGGTGCGCGAGCCGCGCCAGGCGTGGGCCTACAACGCAGGCCAGCGGCGGGTGCGGCGCGCGCCGAGCCTGGCTTACGACACGCCCATCACCGCCGCCGACGGCCTGCGCACCGCGGATGATACCGACATGTTCAACGGCGCCCCCGACCGCTACGACTGGAAGCTGCTCGGCAAGCAGGAAATCTACATCCCCTACAACAACTACCGCCTGGGCCAGCCGTCGGTGAAATACGCCGAGCTGCTGAAACCCGGGCACCTGAACCCTGACCTCGCGCGCTATGAGCTGCATCGGGTCTGGGTGGTGGAGGGCACCCTCAAGCCCGGCGCTCGGCACCTGTACGCCAAGCGCCGCCTGTACCTGGATGAGGACAGCTGGCAGGCCGCGGTGGTCGACCAGTACGACGGTCGCGGCGAGCTGTGGCGGGTGTCGATGGCCTACCTGAAGAACTTCTACGAACTGCCCACCACCTGGTCGGCGCTGGATGTGTTCCATGACCTCCAGGCCCGGCGTTATCACGTGCAGAACCTGGACAACGAAGAAGCCAGCACCGTCGACTTCAGCCAGCCGGTTCCGGGCGTGGCCGAGTTCAGCCCCGCCGCCCTGCGGCGCATGGGCACCCGCTAGGGTCTGTCTGACAGGTATTCCAGCGAAGGCCAGGCATGGCGAAAACAGGCGAGTAAGCGAGTTTACTGTTGTAAATGAGCGTACCGAGCCTGTTTTCAACGCAGCATGGCCAAGTTGGGATGCAGAGCCTAGTCATCAGGGCCGATGATGCTTCGACATTCAGCCTTGCCACGGCCTTGGCGCCCTGGCAAGGCGCGCTGCGCTTGCGGCGTCGGCGGCCGAGGCTCTGGGCTGCAGGTACGACGCGTTCTGCTAGGGTTTCGAGTGTGGCGAACGGCACGGTCGGGGTAACAATTCATTACGCCAAGCGCGTTGTCAGCCCGAATCAAGGCTGGCTAGGATAGGACAGCTTTCGCGGCCCTCTGGCCTGCAGGTTTCAGCCAACTGCAGGGCAGGGCGCCAACCCAGGCGCGTCCAATAACAATAATGGGGAGTGCTCTATGAGCGAGCCGGTCAGGGGTGGCGGCACGTGCGCCACAGGGAAAAGGGCATGGCCGAGGTATTGGGCGCTGGCCCTGGGGCTGGCGATGGCAGGGCTGGGAAGTGGAGCGCTGGCCAGCGAGCCTGCTGCTGACGACAGCGCCTGGTCAGTGCTCTCGGCCAGATCGGAGCGCGGTCTGATGCTGGACGTGGTGGCCGCTGGCCCGCGACTGGTAGCGGTGGGCGAGCGCGGGCATATCCTGTATTCCGATGACCAGGGCCGGCACTGGAGCCAGGCCAAGGTTCCCACCCGGCAGCTGCTCACTGCGGTGGCCTTCGTCGACGCCCAGCACGGCTGGGCCGTGGGCCACGACGCGCAGATCCTGGCCACCACCGACGGTGGCGTCACCTGGGCCAAGCAGTTCGAAGACCTCAACCGCCAGGCGCCGCTGCTGGACCTGTGGTTCAAGGACGCCAGCACCGGTTTCGCCGTCGGCGCCTATGGTGCCTTGCTGGCCACCACCGATGGCGGCCAGCACTGGGAGGACGTCAGCGCGCGCATCGACAACCCCGACCAATTCCACTTCAACGCCATCGGGGCGGTGAAGGACGGCGGCCTGTTCATCGTCGGCGAGCAGGGCAGCCTGTTCCGGTCCCGGGACTGGGGCCTCAGCTGGGAGAAGGTCCAGGGGCCGTATGAAGGTTCGCTGTTCGGCCTGCTGCCCACCGGCGAGCCGCGCACCCTGCTGGTGTATGGCCTGCGTGGCAACCTCTACCGTTCCACTGATTTCGGCGACACCTGGGCCAATATTCCCTTGCGTGGTGCCCGCGGCCCCTTGGAGTTCGCGCTGTCAGGCGCTACCCGCCTGGCCGACGGCACACTGGTGCTGGTCGGCAACAGCGGCACCGTGCTGCGCAGCAGCGATGACGGCAAGACCTTCAGCCTGTTCAACCGCCCCGACCGCCTGTCGCTGTCGGCCGTTACCGCCGGTGCCAACGGCACCCTCGTGCTGGCCGGCCAGGGCGGCGTGCGGGTAGCGGCCGCTACCGGCGCCGACCTGGGCCAACAACAGGTGAGCCAACCATGACCGTCCGGGAGCAGATTGCCATGAGCCGTCATCATCAGGACAAGGCCACGTTCCTTGAGCGCCTGATCTTCAATAACCGCCCGGCGGTGATCATGCTGTGCCTGCTGGTCAGTGTCTTCCTGTTCTGGCAAGCCACCCTGATCCGCCCCTCCACCAGCTTCGAAAAAATGATCCCGCTCAAGCATCCGTTCATCGAGCGCATGCTGGAGCACCGCAACGACCTGGCCAACCTGGGCAACACCGTGCGCATTTCGGTGGAAGCGGTGAACGGCGATATTTTCAACAAGGACTACATGGAGACCCTGCGCCAGATCAACGACAAGGCCTTCTACATTCCCGGCGTCGACCGCTCGGGCATGAAGTCGTTGTGGAGCCCCAGCGTGCGCTGGACCGAGGTCACCGAGGAAGGGTTCGCCGGTGGCGAGGTCATTCCCCAGAGCTATGACGGTTCCCCCGACAGCCTGGACTTGCTGCGCAGCAACATCCTCAAGTCCGGCCAGGTGGGGCGCCTGGTGGCCAACGACTTCAAGTCGAGCATCGTCGACATTCCCCTGCTGGAGTCCTACCCCGACCCCAATGACCAGGGCACCCTCGTGAAGCTCGACTACCAGCAGTTTTCCCACAGCCTGGAGGAGAAGATCCGCGACAAGTTCCAGGCCCAGAACCCCAACGTGAAGGTGCACATCGTCGGCTTCGCCAAGAAGGTCGGTGATCTGATCGACGGGCTTTTGATGGTGGTGATGTTCTTCGGCGTCGCGTTCGTCATCACCCTGGTGCTGCTGTATTTCTTCACCTGGTGCATCCGCAGCACCATCGCCGTGCTGGTCACCACGCTGGTGGCGGTCACCTGGCAGCTGGGGCTGATGCACGCCTTCGGTTTCGGCCTGGACCCGTACTCGATGCTGGTGCCGTTCCTGATCTTCGCCATCGGCATTTCCCATGGCGTGCAGAAGATCAACGGTATCGCCCTGCAGTCCAGCGACGCCGACAACGCCCTGACCGCGGCGCGGCGTACCTTCCGGCAACTGTTCCTGCCCGGCATGATCGCCATCCTGGCCGATGCGGTGGGCTTCATCACCTTGCTCATCATCGACATCGGCGTGATCCGCGAACTCGCCCTGGGCGCGTCCATCGGGGTGGCGGTGATCGTCTTCACCAACCTGATCCTGCTGCCGGTGGCCATTTCCTACGTGGGCATCAGCAAGCGGGCCATCGAGCGCAGCAAAAAGGATTCCGTGCGCGAACACCCGTTTTGGCGCGCGCTGTCGAATTTCGCCAGCGCCAAAGTGGCGCCGGTGTCGGTAGCCCTGGCCATCGTGGCAATGGCGGGCGGCCTGTGGTACGGCCACAACCTGAAGATCGGCGACCTCGACCAGGGTGCGCCGGAGCTGCGCCCGGACTCGCGCTACAACCGTGACAACCAGTTCATCATCGACCACTACGCCACCAGTTCCGACGTGCTGGTGGTCATGGTCAAGAGCGCTGCCGAAGGCTGTTCGCGCTACGAGACCCTGCAGCCGATGGACGAGCTGATGTGGCAGCTGGACAACACCGTCGGGGTGCAGTCGACGATGTCGCTGGTGACCGTGTCCAAGCAGGTGATCAAGGGCATGAACGAGGGCAACCTGAAGTGGGAAAGCCTGTCGCGCAACCCCGAGGTGCTCAACAGTTCCGTGGCCCGCGCCGACGGCCTGTACAACGGCGACTGCTCGCTGGCGCCGCTGCTGGTGTTCCTCAACGACCACAAGGCCGAGACCCTCGACCGCGCCGTGGCGGTGGTCAAGCAGTTCGCCGCCAGCCATGACCATGACGGCTTGCAGTTCCAGTTGGCGGCGGGCAATGCCGGCATCGAAGCGGCCACCAACGAAGTCATCAAGCAGGCTGAACTGACCATCCTGGTGCTGGTGTACCTTTGCGTGGCGGTGATGTGCCTGATCACCTTCCGCTCCTTCGCCGCCACCCTGTGCATCGTCTTGCCGCTGGTGCTGACGTCGGTGCTGGGCAATGCGCTGATGGCCTTCATGGGCATCGGCGTGAAAGTCGCCACCTTGCCGGTGGTGGCCCTGGGCGTGGGCATTGGCGTGGACTACGGGATCTACATCTACAGCCGTCTGGAAAGCTTCCTGCGCGCCGGGCTACCGTTGCAGGAAGCCTACTACCAGACACTCAAATCCACCGGCAAGGCGGTGCTGTTCACCGGCCTGTGCCTGGCCATTGGCGTGTGCACCTGGATCTTCTCGGCCATCAAGTTCCAGGCCGACATGGGCCTGATGCTGACCTTCATGTTGCTGTGGAACATGTTTGGCGCGCTATGGCTGTTGCCGGCGCTGGCGCGGTTCCTGATCAAGCCGGAAAAAATGGCGGGCAAACAGGGCGGATCCTTGTTCGCTCATTGAGCAGCACCGGCCGCGCGGGCCGGGCGTCATGCCGTAAAGGAATGATCTGGTGCCGATTCGTCGTTTGCGGCGTGTCGGCACCGGGTTCGATACTGGCGCCTCTGCCCTGACGAGCCACGCCGCCGTGACTGACCTGACCCCCACCTACCGTTTCGCTCCCGCCTTCCAGGCGCCGACCGGTTCGGCGATTCGCGAGTTGTTCAAGTACTTGTCGCTGCCAGGAATGATTTCATTCGCGGGGGGCTACCCGGCCACCGCCTTTTTCGACCAGCCGCACCTGGCGGCGGCCGCCGAGCGCGCCCTGCGCGAGTCTGCGGTGGACTGCCTGCAGTATGCGGCCACTGATGGCTTGCCGTTGTTGCGCGAACAACTGGCGGGGCTGATGGGCCGCCGGGGCGCCGCGGTGACGGTGGATGACCTGATGGTAACCACCGGTTCCCAGCAGGGCCTGGACCTGCTGATCAAGGTGCTGCTGAGCCCCGGCGAACGGGTCCTGGTGGAATGCCCGACCTACCCCGCTGCGCTACAGGCCTTTCGCCTGGCGGGGCTGCAGGTGGACAGTGCCGTCACCGACGGCGATGGCCTGGACACCGACAGCCTGGCCGAGCAGTTGGCCCGCCAACCCAGAGGTAGCCTGCGCCTGCTGTACTGCGTGCCCACCTTCGCCAACCCCACGGGCGCCTGCCTGCCGCTGGAGCGGCGCCTGGCGTTGCTGGCGTTGGCAGTGGAACACGACTTCCTGATCGTCGAGGACGACCCTTACGGCGCCCTGCGATTCACTGGCCAGGAGGTGCCATCACTGCTGGCGTTGGCCCCCCAGGTCGATGGTGCCAGCGGACGAGTCGTGCACCTGTCCAGCCTGTCCAAGGTCGTCGCCCCAGGCCTGCGCATCGGCTGGTTGATCGCGCCAGCGCCCATCCGCCAGCGGTGCGTGATCGCCAAGCAGACCGTGGACCTGTGCACCGCACCGTGGGCCCAGCAGATTGCGGCCTTGTACCTGGCCGATGGCGCCCTGGAACGGGCGTTGCCAGCCTTGGCCCGCGGTTACGGGGAAAAATGCGCGCGCATGCTCGCCGGCCTCGAAGGCTTGAGCGATGTCGTGCAGGTGTCGCCGCCGCAAGGCGGGATGTTCATCTGGGGCCGTTGCCGTGGGGGAGTGGATGCCAGCGCGCTGTTGCAGCGGGCTATCGAGGAGAGGGTGATGTTCGTCCCGGGCAGCCCGTTCTACGCGGCACACCCCGACGCCAGCAGCCTGCGCCTGTCGTTCGCGGCGCCATCGCTGGAGCAGATCGATGAGGGGCTGCTGCGGTTGGGCAGAGCGGCAGGGCGGCTACTTTAAACTGCAAGCTGCAAGCAAAGACAATCCTGCCCTTGCTTGCAGCTCAAGGCGCACAGCGGATCTTAGAAGAACACTTTCAGCAGGAAGCTTGCGGTGTTCTGGTTGGTTTCAAAGCTGTGGGTGCTCTGGATACCGTACTTGTCTTTCCAGTAGTCGTATTCGAAGCCCACGTACAGCTTCTGCGGCGCCCAGCTCAAGGCCTTGCCCAGGTCATACTTGACCTGCGGGTTGAAGTGCAGGTTCTTGTGGTAGTCGCCGTTCTTGTTCGAGTCGCTGCCGATGACCCAGTCCATGTAGCCGTCGATCAGGATATCGGAGTTGCCGACCGGAATGGTGTACGACCACACCGGGGTGATCTGCCAGACGTTGTTGCCCGCGCGGTCGCCGTCGACGATGCGGTCGTAGAAGTTCAGCTGGAAATAGTCGAAGCCGGGAATGTTCAAGTCAAAGCCCGGGCCGATCAGGTAGGACTCCACGTCACCTTCGCCGAACTCGTAGGTCATGGCCAGGAGCACGTCCTTGACCGGGCCGTAGCCCACTTGCTGGCCGAAGATCTTGCTGGCCGACAAGCGCGGGCTGAACTCGCCATACAGGGTGTTGCGGCCCACGCCGGAGTCTTTCTTGCCGTTGTAGAAGATGTTGTCCACGAACAGGAAGTTGTCACCGTACTTCCAGCTGTCAGCGTGTTCGAACGTGACGGTCTGCTGGGTATCGGGGTTGACCTTGAAGTTCTGACCATACAAGTAGGTCAGGCTGTTGCTTTGCCATTGCAGCCAACCATTGTCATCGGCTGCAGCGTAGCCCCCCGCCAGCAGGCCACCGGCCGCCATCAGGCTCGAAAGAACACGTTTCATTGTTTTGCTCCCAGGTTTTATTTCAGTCTGTGTTGCTGGTGGCGCTCTGTGGTGGCGCCTTGTGGTTCACATGAAAAGTCGTCCAACTGGTCAACTTCCCCCGCGGCGCATCTTTGATAGCAAGAGCCTTGCCAAGGTCATCGAAAGGCCAAAGAAATCCCGTCGGCTGTTGTCGAAAAACAGTCGAAGGGTGTTCGATTGGCTGCAAACGAAGACGCGGCGGGGCGGGCGCCCGGCCCTGTACAAGAGGTCAGCTTTATCGGGGAAAATATCCCCCCGGTGTTACGCGGGCGCGCAGATTACTGACTCGCGCGCCGCGGCTCAAGTGCTCCGTTACAGAGCAAGCGCAGCAAAAGTGGGGCATTCGGTCAGCTTTTGTGGCCGTTGCCCCAGCCTTCAGTGCTGATGCGCCGCTCTGGCCAGGGCCTCGCGCTCGGCACCGCCGAGCACGTTGAACAGCAGGTTGAGCAACACCGCGCTCAACGTGGCCATGGCGATGCCGCTGTGGGTGATAGGCCCCATCCACAGGGGCAACTGGGAAAAGAACTCCGGACGCACCACCGGGATCAGGCCCATGCCGATGCTCACCGCCACCAGCAACTGGTTGCGGCGGTCACCGATGTCGGCTTCCTGAAGGATCTTGATACCCGTGGCGGCGACCATGCCGAACATGGCGATGGCCGCGCCGCCCAGCACCGCGGGCGGAATCGACGCCACCAGGTAGGCGGCCTTGGGCACCAGGCTCAAGGCGATCAGGAAACTGCCGGCGACGATGGTCACCGACCGGCACCGTACCCCGGTCATCTGCACCAGGCCGATGTTCTGGGCGAAGGAGGAGTGGGTAAAGGTGTTGAAGAAACCGGCCACGAACGAGGCGGCGGCGTCGCACAGCAGACCGCGGCGCAGCATGCCAGGGGTGACTTCGCGGTCGGTGATCTTGCCCAGGGCCAGGAACATGCCCGTGGACTCGACGAAGATGATCACCACCACCAGGCACATGGACAGCACCGGGGCCAGGCTGAAGGTGGGCAGGCCGAAGTGCAGCGGCGTGACCACTTGCAACCACGGCGCGGCGGCCAGCCCAGAAAGGTCGACCATGCCGATCAGGCCCGACAGCACATAGCCGAGCACCATGCCGATGAGCACCGAAATATTGACCCAGAAACCGCTCATGAACCGGTGGATGAGCAGAATCGTCGCCAGCACCAGGCCGGCCACGGTGAGGTAGATGGGCGAGCCGAAAGGCAGCGCCTTGGCGCCACCGCCGGCCCAGTTGACTGCCACCGGGAAGAGCGACAGGCCGATGGAGGTGATCACGGTGCCCGTCACCAGTGGCGGGAAGAACCGCACGATCTTGGACATGAACGGCGCGATGACCATGCCGAAGAACCCCGCGGCGATGGTGGCGCCGAAGATGCCCGGCAGCCCCACGCCCTGCATGCCGGCCATGGCCACCATGCTGGCGACCGCGGCAAAACTGGCACCCATCATCACCGGCATGCGAATGCCCAGCGCGCCAATGCCCATGGACTGCACCACGGTGGCCACACCGGCCACCAGCAGGTCGGCGTTGATGAGGAAGGCGATTTCTTCACGGGAGAGGCCCGCTGCCTGCCCAACGATCAGCGGCACCGCGATGGCGCCCCCGTACATCAGCAACACATGCTGCAAACCCACCAGAATCAGTTGCATCAACGGCAGGGGCTGTCTGGGTGGCGCAGGGGGGATGCGCGCGTGGCTTGACTCGGACATGCAACACCTCGGATTTTGTTGTTATTGAGGAGGAGCAGCTGCAAGCGGCAAGCGAGAAGCTCAGGCCGGCGTTCGCCGGTGCCATCGCTTCAAGCGTGCAGCTTGCCGCTCAACGCTTGCAACGGTTTGCTTCAGTTCACCTGCGCACCCTTGGCGATCCACTGCCCCACCAGGTTGCGCTCTTCCTGGGTCATTTGCGTGATATTGCCCAACGGCATGATCTGGCTGGCCACGGCCTGTGCCTGGATGCGCGGGGCCAGTTGCTGGATCTGCTGCGGGGTGTCGAACATGATCCCGGCCGGGGCGCTGGAGAACAGCGGGCTGGTCGGCTTGGCCGAATGGCACACCGCACAGCGCTCCTGGATCACCCCATGCACCTGGTCGAAGTTCACGCTGCTGGCCTGCGCCGGTTGCTCGGCCGGGGCCGCCTGGGCCGGGGCGGCGGGCATTTCATCGGCGCGCTTGCCGCCAATGGCGGTGCCGGGCAGCGGCTGGTACTCGATCTTCGGTGCCTGGGCCACATCGCTGGTGTTGGCCATTTGCAGGGGGCCGGTGACGAAAGCCAGGCAGATCATGCCCAGGGCGCCGGCGGGCAGGGCCCAGGCGAACTTGTGGCTGTTGTGGCGGGTGTTGAAGTAGTGGCGCACCACCACCGCGACCACCGCGATGCCCGCCAGGATCAGCCAGTTGTAGTGGCTGCCGTAGGTGCTGGGGAAGTGGTTGCTGATCATGATGAACAGCACCGGCAGGGTGAAATAGTTGTTGTGGCGCGAACGCAGCAGGCCCTTGGCCGGCAGGGTCGGGTCCGGCGTGCGGTTCTCGGCGATGGCCGCCACCAGCGCGCGCTGGGCGGGCATGATGATGCGGAACACGTTACCCACCATGATGGTGCCGATGATGGCGCCGGTGTGCAGGTACGCGCCGCGGCCGCTGAACACCTGGCTGAAGCCATAGCAGGCGGCGATGATCAGCACGAACAGCACCAGGCCCAGCAGGCCGGGGCGCTTGCCCAGGGGCGAGTCGCACAGCAGGTCATAGATGAACCAGCTGGCGATCAGCGCGCCCACGCCGATGGCGATGCCTTCCGGCCCGCTGAGGGTACTGCCGGGGGCCAGCAGGTAAAGGGTGGGGTTGGAGTAGAACACCACGCACAGCAGCACGATGCCCGACATCCAGGTCCAGTAGGCTTCCCATTTGAACCAGTGCAGGTTGTCCGGCATGGTCGGTGGGGCCAGCTTGTATTTTTCCAGGTGGTAGATGCCGCCACCGTGAATGGCCCACAGGTCGCCGCTCAAGCCTTCGCGAGGGTTGCTGCGGTTGAGGTTGTTCTCCAGCCAGACGAAATAGAAGGACGCGCCGATCCAGGCGATCCCGACGATCATGTGAATCCAGCGCACGCCCAGATTCAGCCATTCCATCAGATGTGCTTGCACAGTCGTAACCTCTTGCCGTGCCACTGCGGTGCAATGGCCAGCCTTCTCTTATTGGTGGGGGGCGAGGATCAGTAATTCGTCCTCATTGAAGAAATGCTCGTCGCAGTTGTTACCGGAACCACTGCGATCAACCACCAGGAAGTCATCCCGCTTTTCGATCGTCAGCACCGGGTGGTGCCATACGCCGCGATGGTAATTGATGCCCTGCCTGCCATTGGTGATGAAGGCGCGGACCAAGCCTGATACAGGTGCATCGCCACGTGGCGCGACCACGATCAGAAAGGGGTTGCCCAGCAGCGGCACGAAGGCCTGGCTGCCAAGCGGGTGGCGCTCCAGCATGCGCACGGTCAACGGCATGTCCAGCACGTCGGCGCGGAAGATGCTGATGATCGCCTTGTCGTCGGGCGTGGCGGTCTCGACCGTGGCCAGACGGTGAAAACGCATGGTCGAGCCATTGTTGATCATGAAGTGGTCGCTGCCGTCGGTTTCGATCACGTCACCGAAGGGGGCGAAGGCTTCTTTGGTCAGGGGCTCGATCACTAGTGTGCGCATTGTTCTATCTCTGTTCGATGTGCTTGATCACTGCGGGGCCGGGGGTGGTTCGGGAAGCGGCCGGCGCGGTAGCGCTGAAGCGCCGCGGTGTCCTTTTCCCGAGCTTCGCCCGGTCCCACAGGGTTTTGCGACCTGCTCGTTATTTGGCGACCTTGCCGAGCACGCGCAAGCGGCTCACGCCGCCGTCCGGGAACACGTTCAGGCGGATGTGGGTGATGGGCCCCAGGTCCTTGATCTGCTCCTGGAAGCTGTGCTCCTGGTGCATCTGCAGTTTCTGGCTGGGCAGCAGCTCGCGCCAGAACAGGCTCTGGGTCTCGATCTGGCTGTCGGTGCCGCCTTTGACGAACGCACCCTGGATGGAGCAGCTGTCCGGGTAGTTGCCCTTGAAGTGCAGGGTGTCGACGATCACTTGCTCCACGGTGCCGGCGTGGCCCAGGGCGACGATCACCCAGTCATTGCCGGGCGTGCGGCGGCGTGCGGTTTCCCAGCCGTCGCCCATGTTGATCCCGCGGCCCGGGTTGAGGATGTTGCTCATGCGCCCAAAGTGCTCGTCGGAGCAGGCCAGGGCACGGCCGCCGTTGAGGGCGCTGGCCAGGTCCACCTGTTCGTTGTCGCCAATGGCCGACCAGTCGCGGAACGGCACGCCGTACACCCGCAGGCGGGCCACGCCGCCGTCCGGGTAGATGTTGAAGCGCAGGTGGGTGTACGCCTGGGCATCCTTGATTTCGTGGTAATGGTGGCTGTTGCCCTGCAGCTCGACCGCCGCCAGCACTTCAGCCCACTGGGTGGCGTCGGTCGGGTCACCCTCGGCCACGAAACAGCCTTCCAGCGAAGCTGAAGGGGGGAAATTGCCGGTGAAGAACGAGGTGTCGATGTCCACGCCCTTGATCGAGCCCGGCACGCCCAGGCGGATCACCGCGCTGTCGTAGCCTTCGAAGCGCTTGCGGCGCGATTCCCAGCCGTCCATCCACTTGCCGTTGTCGTCGAACACGCCTTCTTTCCACACCGCGGGGGTGGGCTGGAACAGGCGGTTGACGTCGGCGAACCAGTCGTCGGTGACCGAGATGGCCTGGGTGCCCAGGCGCGCGTCGGCCAGGTTGACGAACTTCTCGAAGGGTACGGCGTATGCTTTCATTTTTTCTTGTCTGCCTTGAATGAGGGGCTGGGGAGGGCGGTTACAGGGTCAGTAATCGGAACAGGGCAATCTTGTTGATCTGCGCCAGGGCTTCCTTGAACTCGGCCTCGACCGAGTTGTGGATGCGCACTTCGAACGCGGCGAGAATCTGATGCCGGTTGCTGCCTTTGACTGCCATGATGAAGGGGAACCTGAACTTGGCCTTGTAGGCGTCGTTCAGCTCCGTGAAGCGCTGGAACTCTTCGGTGGTGCATTGGTGAATACCGGCGCCGGCCTGTTCGTGGGTGCTGGCTTCGGTCAGTTCGCCCTGGACGGCGGCTTTGCCGGCCAGGTCGGGGTGCGCGTTGATCAACGCCAGCTGGCTGGCGTGGTCGGCGCTCAACAGGATGTCGCTCATGCGCTGGTGCAGGGTTTCGATCTGGTCCAGTTCGGGGCCCTGGCCCAGGTCGAAGGCTTTGCGGGCCACCCATGGCGAGTGCTCGTAGATGTCGGCGAAGGCGGCGACAAAGGCGTCACGGTCCAGTTCGGACGGCTTGAGGGTCTGGAAAGCGGTCATTGCGCGGCCTCTGCCTGGTACGGGTGGGTCTCGTGCCAGTGCCGGGCGATGTCGACGCGGCGGGCGAACCACACCCGGTCGTGGCCCTGCACGTAGTCGATGAAACGCTTGAGCGAGGCCAGCCGCGCTGGGCGGCCGATCAGCCGGCAGTGCAGGCCGATGGAGAGCATCTTCGGTGCTTCGGCACCCTCGGCGTACAGCACGTCGAAGGCGTCCTTCAGGTATTCGAAGAAGTCATCGCCCTTGTTGAAACCCTGCACCTGGGTGAAGCGCATGTCGTTGGTGTCCAGGGTGTAGGGGATCACCAGGTGCGGCTTGCCGGTGGGGTTGTTGCCTTCCCAGTAGGGCAGGTCATCGTCATAGGTGTCGGAGTCGTAGAGGAAGCCGCCTTCCTCCATCACCAGCCGGCGGGTGTTGGGGCCGGTGCGGCCGGTGTACCAGCCCAGCGGGCGCTCGCCGCTGATCTCGGTGAGGATGCGGATGGCTTCGAGCATGTGCTCGCGCTCTTGGGCCTCGTCCATGTACTGGTAGTCGATCCAGCGGTAGCCGTGGCTGCAGATCTCATGGCCGGCGGCGACCATGGCACGGATCACGTCCGGGTGGCGCTGGGCGGCCATGGCCACGGCGAAGATGGTCAGCGGAATGCCGGCGTCCTTGAACACCTTGAGCACCCGCCACACGCCGGCACGGCTGCCGTATTCGTACAGCGACTCCATGCTCATGTTGCGTTCGCCCTGCAACGGCTGGGCGGCGACCATTTCGGACAGGAACGCTTCGGACTCCTTGTCACCGTGCAGGATAGTGCGCTCGCCGCCTTCCTCGTAATTGAGCACGAACGACAGGGCGATGCGCGCGTTGCCCGGCCAATGGGGGTGGGGCGGGTTGGGGCCGTAACCGATCAGGTCGCGTGGGTAGTCAGCGCTCACTGCATTCTTCCTTCTTCGCGTCGTGGGTTGGCGGGAGGCCCTGATGAGGTTGGCCGCCCGACGATGGCTTGATTGTATACAACTTTATCGACGACTTGTAAGCCTGTTTTTTGCCAATCATCGCATTCAGTGGTGGATTCTTCTCCTGCAAAATACTTGCCCATTTGGTCAGGTATCTTCAGCGAGAGCGCTGCACGGCTTGTGTTTGGCAGCATAGTCCCCGTTATCGGCAGGCCGGGCTGACAGTGAAAAAAAGCGCTGTTTATTGTGTACAATATCCATTAAAAGTGTCTTAATAACCTCATCTTCGACTTCCGTTACGCCCCATAGTGGGGCGTCAACAACCGGGTAAATGAACGAAAATGAGGCGCGAGACCCAATGGGACGTTTGACTACGCATGTGCTGGATGCCGCCCACGGCTGCCCCGGCAGCTCCATCGCGGTGCAGCTATACCGCGTCGAAGGCCAGCAATTGACCCTGGTGGCCACGGCGTTGACCAACAGTGACGGTCGTTGTGACGCACCGTTGTTGCAGGGTGATGACTACCGCACCGGCGTCTACCAACTGCAATTTGCGGCTGGCGACTACTACCGCGCCAAATCGGTGCAAATGCCGGACCAGCCTTTCCTGGATGTAGTCGTGCTGCGCTTCGGCATCAGCGCCGAACAGGACCATTACCACGTGCCGTTGCTGCTCTCGCCTTACAGCTATTCCACCTACCGCGGCAGTTGACCTGTCGCGTTGCTTCGTTGGTACCTCTTGCCCGCCCACACTGCGGGCTTTTTTATGTTTTTCACGGATTGCCGGGAAAGTTGGTTGTCCCTACAAAGATCTGTGGTGGTGCCACCCACTTGCCCAGCCTTGACCTAAACCTTTTCCCGACGAAACACTCTAACCGCCCGTTCACGTTACTATTCCCTTCCTCCTACCGAACGGAACTCGTCGAGTCGATCTATGAAAAAAGCAGCAGGTATTGCAGCAGGCGTCGTCATTGCCGTAGGCGTCATCGCCACCGCCGGCGCCTGGTACACCGGCACGCGCCTGGAAGGCGTGCTGCAGGATGCGGTTCGCCAGGCCAACGAACAATTCGCCCAGTCCGGCACCACCGCCGAAGGCAAACCGCAGTTCAGCGCCGAGCTGGTCTCCCTGGACCGCCACCTGTTCAGCAGCACCGCCCACTACCGCCTGAACGTGCAAATGCCGCATTCCCAGGTGGCCCACTTCCAGTTGGTCGACCATATCGAACACGGCCCCTTTCCTTTGTCGCGGGTGACATCCCTGCGCCTGACACCGGTGATGGCCGCCAGCAACACGCAGTTGGAAAAGACCGCCGACACCGAGAAGTGGTTTGCCCTGAACAAGGACCAGACTCCGGTGACCGGCCACGCGGTCATTCATTACGACCGCAGCAGCGAGACCACCTTCGAGTTCCTGCCCCTGGAAGCCAAGGAACCGGGCAAAACCGTGAAGTTCTCCGGGCTTACCCTGCAGGTCAACGGCACCGCCGACGCGCAGAAGTACGAGCTCAATGGCAGCATGGACAGCCTGTCCGTGGACGTGGCGGGCGAGAACGGCCCGGTACATGCCGACGCCAGCGGCCTGACGCTATACAGCGGCGGCACCAAGGGCCAGTCCGGCTTCTACCTGGGCCACACCGAATTGAAACTGGCCACCGCCAACGTGCAGGCGCCGAATGCGCCGGCGGTGGCCGTGAAGGACTTTTCCGGTGCTGGCCTGATGCAGGAAGTGGAAGGGAAACTGTCTGCCGAAGCCACCTACCAGATCGGCGGCCTGACCCTGGGCAACCAGGACGTAGGTAGCGCGCAGATGGTGTGGAAACTCGACAACTTCGATATCCAGGCCACCAAGTCGCTGTATGCCCTGTACCTGAGCAAGATCGCCCCGCAGCAGCAGGCGGCCGCGGCCCAAGGCGTGCCTCTGCAAGTACACCTGAGCGATACCGACCAACAGCAGCTCAATGCCGACCTGCTGACCTTGCTGGCCGCCAAGCCGCACATCGAACTGCAACGCCTGTCGCTGAAAACGGCCAATGGTGAGAGCCAGGCCAGCCTGGCGGTGGATTTGACCAGCCCCGGCTCGCTGGACGACCAGACCCAGGACCTGGGCAAGAAAGCCATTGGCCTGGTGGACGCCAAGGTGACCTTGTCCAAGCCCATGCTGGCGGACCTGGCGACCGTACAGGCGCACCTGCAGGGCCAGACCGACAAGGACGCCGTGGCGCTGCAAGCCAAGAACGTCAGTGACTCGGTCGGTGGCATGGCGGTGATGACCCAGTTGGGCAAGGTGGAAGGCGACAACATCACCAGCCGCCTGCATTACGCCGACGGCGTGGTCGACTTCAACGGCCAGAAGATGACGCCCGAGCAATTCGCCGGCTTCATCGCCAACCTGCTGGGTCAGCAGCAAACCCAACGCTGATCACCGGCGTTGCATCGCTCCGTGTGGGGCCGCTCCGGAAGGGGAGCGGCTCAATGGCTGAGCAACGCCGCCGCCCCCGCGCCGCCGAACAGGGCGGCGCTCACCCGGTTGAACCAGCTCTGCCCGCGCCCGGTACGCAGGTAGCGCGCCGCGCCGTGGGCGCCCAGGCCGTAACCCAGTTTGCACAGCAGGTCGAGCACCGCCCAGGTGGCGATCATGATGCCCAGCTGCGCCGCCAGGGAATGCTCGGCGTTGAGAAACTGCGGCAAAAACGCGGCGAAAAACAGAATGTCCTTGGGGTTGCTGGCGCCCAGCGCAAAGGCGCGCCAGAACAGCGGGCCAAAGCGTGGGGCGGGCAGGGCAGCGGGCACCTCGGCGGCGCTGGGCGCCTGGCGCGACTGCTGCCAGCTTTGCCAGGCCAGGTAGAACAGGTACAGCGCCCCCAGCAGTTTCAAGGCGCTGAACACCTGCTCCGACGCCATCAGCAACGCACCCAAGCCCAGCGCCGAAGCGCTGAGCAGGCAGATGGAGGCGCTGACCCCGCCCAGGAACGCCGGGTAGGAGCGGCGCACGCCGTAGTTCAGGCTGTTGCCGATCATCAGCAGCGACAGTGGCCCGGGAATCACGATCACCACCAGGGCCGCGGCGCTGAACAACAGCCAGGTTTCCACACTCATTGTGCTCTCCTCTACAGAAACACGAACTTGGCGATGAAAATGACGCACAGCACCCACAGGCTCAGGGAAATCTCCTTCCACTTGCCTGTGCCCGCCTTCAGCGCCACATAGGTAATGAACCCCAGGGCGATACCGTCCGCCACCGAGAAGGTCAGGGGCATCATGATGGCCGTGACGATGGCTGGAATGCTGTCGGTAGCGTCATCCCAGTTGATGTGCGCCATGCCGCTCATCATCAGCATGGCCACGTAGATCAGTGCGCCGGCCGTAGCATAAGCCGGAATCATGCCAGCCAGCGGCGCGAAAAACATCGCGGCGATGAACAGCAAGCCCACGGTGACGGCGGTCAGCCCGGTACGGCCACCCGCCGCCACACCGGCGGCGCTTTCCACGTAGCTGGTCACCGGCGGCACGCCGACCATGGCGCCGAACACACTGGACGCGCTGTCAGCCTTCAACGCCCGGGACAGGTTGTCGATGCGCCCATCGGCCTGCACCAGACCGGCCCGTTGGGCCACGCCCATCAGGGTGCCGGCGGTGTCGAACATGTGCACGAACAGAAAGGCGAGCACCACGCTGATCATGCTGACGTTGAACACCCCGGCGATGTCCATGGCCATCCAGGTAGGCGCCAGGCTGGGCGGCAGCGAGAACACCCCGCCGTACTGGACGATGCCCAGGCCCCAGCCGATCAAGGTGACCGTGACGATGCTGATGAGAATGGCGCCGAACACCCGGTGGTAGCTGAGCACGGCGATCATCAGAAAGCACAGGGCACTGAGCAGCGGCCCGGCCTGGTGCAGCGAGCCCAGCTTGATCAGCGTGGCGGAGCTGGCGACGATGATGCCCGAGGTCTTCAGGCCGATCACCCCCAGGAACAGCCCCACGCCCGCACCCATGGCATGGCGCAGGCTCACCGGGATGCTGTTGAGCAACCATTCGCGCACCCGCGACAGGGTCAGCACCATGAACAGCACGCCGGAAATGAACACCGCACCCAGGGCGGTCTGCCAGGAATAGCCCATGGTGCCTACCACCGTGTAGGTGAAGAAGGCATTCAGGCCCATGCCGGGCGCCAGGCCTACCGGCCAGTTGGCGTACAGGCCCATCAACAGGCAGCCCAGGGCGGCGGCGATGCAGGTGGCGACGAAGGCGGCGCCATGGTCGATGCCGGCGTCGGCCATGATGTTGGGGTTGACGAAAATGATGTAGGCCATGGTGATGAAGGTCGTCAGCCCGGCGATCAGTTCGGTGCGCACCGTGGTGCCGTGCAGGCTGAGCTTGAACAGGCGCTCCAGCAGGCCGCGGCGCGGCGGCGATGCGAGGTCCAGGGGTGCGGCTTCGGTTTTGTGGCTTTCCACAGCAAGTTACTCCTCAAGGCTTTTGTTGTTGTCCGGTGCCGCCGTGCGAAGGACGGCGGCACCGTGAGGCAGGTAAAAGTGGCGGAGCGCGCGACGGTTTGTTATTTGACCTTTGAGTCAGGTTTGTCGCTGTGACGGATTATGCGGTTGTATACAAATAAATCCAATAATGTTTTTTGATTTGTACTCAGGTTATTTTCCGATGCTGGCATATGGGGGCCAGGGGTAGTTGCCAAGTGCCGCTATGCTTGACCTGACACAAGCCCGTGGCCCTGTGTACAATGGGCCATACTGCCGCCGCAACCACGCCTTCGAGTGCCCATGAACGAACAGCTGCAACCCCTCAAGAAACCTTCGCGCACGGCCAAGGCCGGGCGCCTCGGTACCCAGGACGACATTGTCTACGCCCACATTTTCGAGGCCATCCTCGAACAGCGCCTGGCACCCGGGACCAAATTGAGCGAGGAAGCGCTGGGCGAGATCTTTGGCGTCAGCCGCACCATCATCCGCCGTGCCTTGTCGCGCCTGGCGCACGAAGGGGTAGTGTTGTTGCGGCCCAATCGCGGCGCAGTGGTGGCCAGCCCCAGCGTTGAGGAAGCCCGGCAGGTGTTCTTCGCCCGGCGCATGGTCGAGCGCGCCATCACGGAGCTTGCGGTAGAGCACGCTACGGGCGAACAGTTGGCCGAGCTGCGGCAGATGGTGCTGGATGAGCGCGAGAGCTTTTCCCGGGGCGACCGTGGCGCCGGCATTCGCCTGTCGGGTGAGTTCCACCTCAAACTGGCCGAGGCGGCGAAGAACGCGCCACTGATCAGCTTCCAGCGCAGCCTGGTATCGCAGACTTCGCTGATCATCGCCCAGTACGAAAGCGGCAACCGCTCGCACTGCTCCTACGACGAGCACACCCAGCTGATCGACGCCATCGAAGCACGGGACGTGGTCAAAGCGGTGGACCTGATGATGCACCACATGGACCACATCGACAGCAAGCTCAACCTGGACGACGACAGTGCATCGGATGACCTGCACGCAGTGTTCTCACACCTGCTGCAAGGCAAGAAAACCACCAAAGCGTAGCAGCGGACCCGGCCGCGTCACAGGCGCCGCGCGGCATCAGGCACACCGCATGCACCGCCGACGCGGCCAGGTCCGCTGCTACGCGGCTCGCAAGGACCCGGCCGGCGCGGGTTAACGCTGGTGTACCTTGGCGCCAGCGGCGTAGGTGGCCTGCACCGTGCGGTCGTCACCCAGGGTGGTCAATACGAACAGGGTCTCTTCGATGCTTTTGGACTGCTTGATGCGGTACGACAGCAACGGCGTTGCGTTGTAGTCCAGTACCAGGAAGTCGGCATCGCTGCCCGCCTGCAGGCTGCCCACCTTGTCTTCCAGGCGCAACGCCCGCGCGCCGCCCAGGGTCGCCAGGTACAGCGACTTGAAGGGGCTCAACCGCGCACCCTGCAGCTGCATCACCTTGTAGGCCTCGTTCAGGGTCTGCAGCAGCGAGAAGCTGGTACCACCCCCCACGTCCGTGCCCAGGCCTACGTTGAGCTTGTGTTTCTCGGCCATGGGCAGGTTGAACAGGCCGCTGCCCAGGAAGAAGTTCGACGTCGGGCAGAAGGACACCGCCGAGCCGGTTTCGGCCAGGCGCGCGCATTCGGCGTCGCACAGGTGCACGCCGTGGGCGAACACCGAGCGCTCACCCAGCAGCTGGTAATGGTCGTAGACGTCCAGGTAGCCCTTGCGCTCGGGGAACAGCGCCTTGACCCATTCGATTTCCTTGAGGTTTTCGCTGATGTGGGTCTGCATGTACACATCAGGGTATTCGGCCAGCAACTGCCCGGCCACGGTCAGCTGTTCTGGGGTGCTGGTGGGGGCGAAACGCGGGGTGACCGCGTAGTGCAGGCGGCCCTTGCCGTGCCAGCGCTCGATCAGCGCCTTGCTGTCGGTGTAGCTGCTTTGGGCCGTGTCCACCAGGTAGTCGGGGGCGTTGCGGTCCATCATCACCTTGCCGGCGATCATGCGCAGGTCGAGCTTCTCGGCCGCTTCGAAGAAGGCATTCACCGACTCGGGGTGCACGCTGCCGAACACCAGGGCGGTGGTGGTGCCGTTGCGCAGCAGTTCCTTGATGAAGATGTCGGCCACTTCGTCGGCGTGGGCCTTGTCGGCGAACTGGCTTTCAAACGGGAAGGTGTAGGTGTTCAGCCAGTCCAGCAGTTGCTCGCCGTAGGAGCCGATCATGCCGGTTTGCGGCAGGTGGATGTGCGTGTCGATGAACCCTGGGGTAATCAGGGCATCGGTGTACTGCTCGATGATGAGGTCGCCAGGCAGCGTCGGCAGCAACGCTTCGGCATGGCCGACGGCACTGATCTTGCCGTCCTCGACCACCAGCAGGCCGTCGGCGAAGTATTCGTACGAGGCGTCGATGCCCACGTCGGCAGGGTCGCCAATGCTGTGCAAAATGGCGGCGCGATAGGCTTTGCGGGTCAGGCTCATGGGGTTCCTTGTTTCAGGCTTGGCTGCGTCGCGAGTGCGGCAGCAGTTGGGCAATGGGTTCGGCGCTGGCAGTGGCCTGGCCGAAGTTTACGTTGTAGGTGGCAATGATTTCAGCGGCGACCGACACGGCGATCTCCATCGGCAATTTGCCTTTGACGTCCGCCAGGCCCATGGGGCACTTCATGCGTTGCACCACCTGCGGGTCGAAGCCGCGGTCGCGCAGGCGATGCTCGAACTTGACGCGTTTGGTTTTCGAGCCGATCAAGCCGAACCAGGCGAAATCGTTGCGCTTGAGGATGGCGGCGGTCAGTTCCAGGTCCAGGGCGTGGTTGTGGGTCATGACGATGCAATAGCAGCCCTTGGGCAGGTCAGCCACTTCATCCACCGGCTCTTCATTGACGATGGTGCGCACGCCTTCGGGGATGAGCGCAGGGAATTCCTGAGGCCGCGAGTCGATCCAGCGTACCCGGCAGGGCAGGCTGGCCAGCAAGGGCACCAGGGCGCGGCCGACGTGGCCGGCGCCAAACACGGCGATGTGGGCCTGCACCTGGCCCATGGGTTCGAACAACAACACCGTGACGCCGCCGCAGCACTGGCCCAGGCTGGCCCCGAGGCTGAAGCGCTCCAGGCGCGTGCCGTGCTGGCCGGTGGCGAGCATCTCGCGGGCGATGTGCATGGCCTTGTATTCCAGGTGGCCGCCACCGATGGTGTCGTACAGCCGGGTGGCGCTGACCACCATCTTGGAGCCAGCATTGCGCGGCGTGGAGCCCTGTTCCTCGATGATGGTCACCAGTACGCAGGGTTCGCCTTGCTGCTGCAGTTCGGCCAGGGCGCTGATCCAGTTGTTCATGATCGCATGCACCTCAAATTTCCGTGGGTGCGGGCGTTGCCCGGGAAGGGGACGGTGTGGCCACCGCCTTGCGCATCTGCTCACACCCCCACAACACCCGCTCGGGTGTCGCGGGCGCATCGATCAGCGGCTGCACCTTGTAGTCAGCCAGGCTCGCCACCGCGTCCTTGATCGCGCACCAGGCGGCAATCCCCAGCATGAACGGCGGCTCGCCCACGGCCTTGGAATGGAACACCGTGTCTTCCGGGTTCTTGCGGTTCTCCACCAGCTTCACCCGCAGGTCGGCGGGCATGTCGGCCACCGCCGGGATCTTGTAGCTGGCCGGGCCGTTGGTCATCAGCTTGCCCTTGGCGTTCCACACCAGTTCCTCGGTGGTCAGCCAGCCCATGCCCTGAATATAGCCACCTTCCACTTGGCCGATGTCGATGGCCGGGTTCAGCGACGCACCCACGTCATGCAGGATGTCGGTGCGCAGCATCTTGTACTCGCCGGTCAGGGTATCGACCACCACTTCAGCGCAGGCCGCGCCGAAGGCAAAGTAGTAGAACGGCCGGCCGCGCGCCTGGCTGCGGTCGTAGAAGATCTTCGGGGTTTTGTAGTAGCCGGTGCTGGACAGCGACACCTGGCCCATCCACGCCTGCACGATCAGGTCAGCAAAGGGCATGATCAGCTCGCGCAC
This sequence comes from Pseudomonas eucalypticola, assembly GCF_013374995.1. NCBI lineage: Bacteria > Pseudomonadati > Pseudomonadota > Gammaproteobacteria > Pseudomonadales > Pseudomonadaceae > Pseudomonas > Pseudomonas eucalypticola. The sequence continues at coordinate 1,702,644 of NZ_CP056030.1, forward strand.
GCGCACGTGGCCGTTGCGAAATTCCACGTCTTCATCGCTGACGCCGTATTTGCGCGCAGCGAACTCCACCAGCCGCTGCTTGATGGTTTCGGCAGCGTTCTGCGCGGCCTTGCCGTTCAGGTCGGCGCCGCTGGAGGCCGCCGTGGGCGAGGTGTTGGGCACCTTGTCGGTGTTGGTGGCGGTGATCTGGATGCGGTCTATGCCCACCTGGAACACTTCGGCCACCACCTGGGCGACCTTGGTGTTCAGGCCCTGGCCCATCTCGGTGCCGCCGTGGTTCAAGTGGATGCTGCCGTCGGTGTAGATGTGGATCAGGGCACCGGCCTGGTTGAGGAAGCTGGCGGTGAACGAGATGCCGAATTTGACCGGTGTCAGCGCCAGGCCTTTCTTCAGCACCGGGCTGTGGGCGTTGAAGCGGCGGATGGACTCGCGGCGCTCGTGGTATTCGCTGCTGGCTTCCAGTTCCGCGGTCATTTCGTCCAGCAGGTTGTGTTCCACCGTCTGGTAGTAGTGGGTGACGTTGCGGTCGGTCTTGCCGTAGTAATTGGCCTTGCGCACGGCCAGCGGGTCCAGGGCCAGGTGGCGGGCGATGCGGTCCATCACTTCCTCGATGGCGACCATGCCTTGCGGCCCGCCGAAGCCGCGGTAGGCGGTGTTGGAGGCGGTGTTGGTCTTGCAGCGGTGGCCGTTGATGGTGGCATCGCCCAGGTAGTACGAGTTGTCGGCGTGGAACATGGCGCGGTCGACGATGGAGGCCGACAGGTCCGGCGAGTAGCCGCAGTTGCCCGCCAGGTCCATGTGGATGCCGTGCAGGCGGCCACTGTCGTCGAAGCCCACGTCGTATTCCACGTAGAAGGGGTGGCGCTTGCCGGTCATGGACATGTCTTCCACCCGCGGCAGGCGCATCTTGGTGGGCTGGCCGGTGAGGTGGGCGACCACCGCGCACAGGCAGGCAGGGCTGGCCGCCTGGGTTTCCTTGCCGCCGAAGCCGCCGCCCATGCGGCGCATGTCCACCACCACCTTGTTCATCGACACGTCCAGCACCTCGGCCACCAGTTTCTGCACTTCGGTGGGGTTCTGGGTGGAGCAGTAGACGATCATGCCGCCGTCCTCGGTGGGCATCACCGAGGAGATCTGGGTTTCCAGGTAGAAGTGCTCCTGGCCGCCGATGTGCAGGCTGCCTTGCAGGCGGTGCGGGGCGCTGGCCAGGGCGGTGTCCGAATCGCCGCGCTTGTGGGTGTGGCTGTCGAGCACATAGTGCTGCTTGCGGAAGGCTTCGACCACGTCGAGCACCGGTTCCAGGTCCTCGTATTCGATGATCGCCGCCATCGCGGCCTTGCGCGCAGTTTCCAGGTCGCGCGCGGCCACGGCCACCACCGGCTGGCCAACGAATTCCACCCGGTCGATGGCCAGCAACGGGTCGCCAGGCAGTAGCGGGCCGATGTCCTTCAACCCCGGGATGTCTTCGTGGGTGATGGCGATGCGCACGCCCGCGAAGGCGTAGCAGGGCGCGGTGTCGACCTTGAGGATGCGCGCGTGGGCGCGGTCGGACAGCCGTGCATACACATGCAACTGGTTGGGAAATTCCAGGCGGTCATCGATGTACTGTGCCTCGCCCGAGACATGCTTGTCGGCGCTGTCATGCTTGACGCTGCGGCCCACGCCAGTGGTCAGGCCGGCGGCGAAGCGCTCGGCCAGCTGCGCCTGGGTCAGGGGTTCTGCGTGGTGGTTAGACATAGGCGGTCACCCGGGTCTCGGTGTGGGGCGATTGCTGCTCGATGAAATACTTGCGCAGCAGGTTCTGGGCGGCCAGCAGGCGGTATTCCTTGCTGGCACGAAAGTCCGACAGCGGCGTGAAGTCTTCGGCCAGGGCCGCGCAGGCGGCTTCCAGGGTCGCGTTGTTGAACACCTTGCCCAGCAACGCCGCTTCGCAGGCGTGGGCGCGTTTGGGAATGGCGGCCATGCCGCCGAAACCGGTGCGCACCTCGGTGATCACCTGGTCTTCGATGCGCAGGCTGAACGCCGCGCACACCGCCGAAATATCGTCGTCCAGGCGCTTGGACACCTTGTAGGCGCGGAAGCGGTGGCTGGCCTGGGCGCGTGGCACGATGATCTTCTCGATGAACTCGCTGTCCTGCCGCGCGGTGATGCGGTAGTCGATGAAATAGTCTTCCAGCGCCAGGGTGCGAGTGGTGTCGCCCTTGCGCAGCACGACCTGCGCGCCCAGGGCGATCAGCAGGGGCGGGCTGTCGCCGATGGGCGAGGCGTTGCCGATATTGCCGCCCAGGGTGCCCTGGTTACGGATCTGCAACGACGCGAAGCGCTGCAGCAGGTCACCGAAGTCGGGGTACTCGGCCTTCAAGGCTTCGTAGCAATCGGTGAGCGGGGTGGCGGCACCGATCTCCAGGCGGTCGTCGAAGTGCTCGATGCGTTTCATCTCCGCCACGTTGCCCACGTAGATCATCACCGGCAGCGTGCGGTGGAACTGGGTGACTTCCAGGGCCAGGTCGGTGCCGCCGGCCAGCAGCCGGGCTTCGGGGTGCGAGCCATAGAGGTCGGCCAGGTCCGCCACGGTCAGCGGCACCATGCAGCGTTTGTCGCCGCTGTTGAGTTCACCGGTTTCGCGCGGGGCGATGGCTTTCAGTTGGGCGATGGTCTCGGCCCGGGCCTGGTCGAACTGGTCGGGGCCCTGCTGGCCGCAGGCCTGGTCGGCGGCGGCGAGGATGGGCCGGTAGCCAGTGCAGCGGCACAGGTTGCCAGCCAGGGCTTCATGGGCCTTGTGGGGGTCGGGTTGGTCGATGTTCTTCTGCAGGGCAAACAGCGACATCACGAAGCCTGGGGTGCAGAACCCGCATTGGGAGCCGTGGCAATCGACCATGGCTTGCTGCACGCTGTGCAGTTGGCCCTTGTACTTGAGGTCTTCGACGCTGATCAGCTGCTTGCCGTGCAGTGAGGCGACGAACGTCAGGCAGGAGTTGAGGCTGCGGTAGCGCAGGCCATCACCCTCCAGCTCCGCCACCACCACGGTGCAGGCGCCGCAGTCGCCGCTGGCACAGCCTTCCTTGGTGCCGGGCTTTTTCAGGTGCGTGCGCAGGTACTCCAGCACGGTCAGGTTGGGGTCCAGCGCATGTTCACTGCGCAATTCCCGGTTGAGTAGAAACTGGATCACGGTATGGCCTCACTGACACATTTTGTTGTTGTCGGCCCAGAATCTCGCAAGTCTGGCTGGGCGGTCAACAATTTTCTGACTTTAAAGTCAGGTTTTCAGGCGAGCGGCATTTCCCCAGTCCCAGGGGTGCTTTTTTGTGGGACCAGGCGAAGCTCGGGAAACAGGCGACGCGTTCTCTCTGCTGGACGGTGGTGTTGCCTTCCCGAGCTGCGCCCGGTCCCACAAAGGGGTGCGTGGCCTGTCCTTCCCCGATTTTTTTGCTTAATTCATGCCAATAGGCCATGAACCCCTCTGCGATTGTGGGGGGCAAGTGCGCTACACTTCGCCGCTTGCCACGTTCAACGAGTTTGAAGGACAACCATGACGTTCAAGGCGCCGGACAGTCTCTCCGAGCAAATCGCCGATTACCTGGCCGAACGCATCATTCAGGGCGAACTCGCGCCCGGTGAGCGCATTCAGGAACAGAAAGTCACGGCTGCCCTCAATGTCAGCCGCGGCTCGGTGCGCGAGGCGCTGCTGATCCTGGAACGCCGCCATCTGATCGCGATCCTGCCGCGTCGTGGTGCACACGTGACCGAGTTGAGCGCCCATAAGGTGCAGAGCCTGTGCGCGCTGATGAGCGAGATGTACATCCTGCTCGGCACCGCCGTGGCCGAACGCTGGAAAGCCCAGGCCGACCTGGCGCCGTTCCTGGTGATCCAGCAACGCTTGACGGCGAGCCTGGAGCGCAAGGACATCAAGGCCTTCGTTGAGGATAGCTTCAACGTGATGCGCGCGACCTATCCGTTCGCCGACAACCCGTACCTGCAGGAAACCGTCGAGAACCTGCAGCCGGCCATGAGCCGTACCTATTACCTGGCGCTGGAACAGCGCAAGGCCACCATGGGCGATTACATGCACCTGTTCAACAGCCTGCTCGAAGCCGTGGTGGCCCGTGACCTGCCGCGTATTCGCCAGGTGCTGGGCGACTACACGCAGCGCAGTTGCCAGTTGGTGCTGGCCGCGCTGGCGGCGGACTGACCATGCGGCTCAAATGCATCAAGCTGGCCGGGTTCAAGTCGTTCGTGGACCCCACCACGGTGAACTTCCCCAGCAACATGGCGGCGGTGGTAGGCCCCAACGGCTGCGGCAAATCCAACATCATCGACGCCGTGCGCTGGGTGATGGGCGAAAGCTCGGCGAAGAACCTGCGCGGCGAGTCGATGACCGACGTCATCTTCAACGGCTCCACCAGCCGCAAGCCCGTGAGCCAGGCCAGCATCGAACTGGTGTTCGACAACAGTGACAGCACCCTGGTGGGCGAATACGCCGCCTACGCGGAAATTTCCATCCGCCGCAAGGTGACCCGCGACAGCCAGAACACCTACTACCTCAACGGCACCAAGTGCCGACGCAAGGACATCACCGACATTTTCCTGGGCACCGGCCTGGGCCCGCGCAGCTATTCGATCATCGAGCAGGGCATGATCAGCAAACTGATCGAGGCCAAGCCCGAAGACCTGCGCAACTTCATCGAGGAAGCGGCCGGCATCTCCAAATACAAGGAGCGCCGCCGCGAGACCGAGAACCGCATTCGCCGCACCCACGAGAACCTGGAGCGCCTGACCGACCTGCGCGAAGAGCTGGAACGCCAGCTCGAACGTCTGCACCGCCAGGCCCAGGCCGCCGAGAAATACCAGGAGTACAAGGCCGAGGAACGTCAGCTCAAGGCGCAACTGTCGGCCTTGCGCTGGCAGGCCCTGAACGAGCAGGTGGCCCAGCGCGAAGCGGTCATCGGCACCCAGGAAGTCAGCTTCGAAGCCCTGGTGGCCGAGCAGCGCAACGCCGATGCCGCCATCGAGCGGCTGCGGGACGGCCACCATGACCTGTCCGAGCGCTTCAACCTGGTGCAGGGGCGCTTCTACTCGGTGGGCGGCGACATCGCCCGGGTCGAGCAGAACATTCAGCACGGCCAGCAGCGCCTGCGCCAGTTGCAGGATGACCTGCGCGAAGCCGAGCGCTCGCGCCAGGAAACCGAGTCGCACCTGGGCCATGACCGCACCTTGCTCGCCACCCTGGGCGAAGAACTGGAAATGCTCGCGCCCGAGCAGGAAATGACCAGCGCCGCCGCCGAAGAGGCCGCCGCCGCCCTGGAAGAATCCGAAGCCACCATGCAGGGCTGGCAGGAGCAGTGGGATGTGTTCAACACCCGCTCCGCCGAGCCCCGGCGCCAGGCCGAAGTGCAGCAGTCGCGCATCCAGCAGTTGGACCAGTCCATGGAGCGCCTGGGTGAACGCCAGCGGCGCCTGAGTGAAGAGCGCGCGCAACTGGCCGCCGACCCCGAGGACGCGGCCATTCTGGAACTGGGTGAGCAACTGGCCGCCAGTGACATGCTCATCGAGGAGTTGCAGGCCGGCGAAGCCCAGCAGGTGGAGCGCCTTGAACAGGTGCGCGAGCAACTGCAGCAGGCCACCCGCGAGCAGCAGCAGGCCCAGGGCGAACTGCAACGCCTGAATGGCCGCCTTGCCTCCCTGGAAGCCCTGCAACAGGCCGCCCTGGACCCCGGCACCGGTACCGCCGAGTGGCTGCGCGACCAGCACCTGGACCAGCGTCCGCGCCTGGCCGAGGGCCTGCGGGTGGACGCCGGCTGGGAGCTGGCGGTGGAAACCGTGCTGGGTGCCGACCTGCAAGCGGTGCTGGTGGATGATTTCAACGGCCTGGCCCTGGGCGCCTTCGAGCAAGGCGACCTGCGCCTGCTCACCGCCGCCAGTGGCAGCCCGAGCCTGCCTGGCAGCCTGCTGGACAAGGTGCACAGTAGCACCGACCTCAGCGCCTGGCTGGGCCAGGTCAAACCGGTGGAAACCCTGGACGACGCCCTGGCCGGTCGCGCTCAACTGCAACCGGGCCAAAGCCTGATCAGCCGTGACGGCTACTGGGTGGGCCGGCACTTCCTGCGCGTCAGCCGTGCCAGCGATGCCCAGGGCAGCGTGCTGGCCCGCGGCCAGGAGCTGGAAAACCTGGGCCTGGAGCGCGACGAACGCGAAGCGGCCCTGGCCACCCTGGAGGAGCGCCTTGAGCACCTGCGCGAGCAACAGGTCGTGCAGGAGGAAGCCCGCGAGCAGCTGCGCCGCCAGGTGGCCGCCGAGGCCCGCCAACAAGGTGAACTGAAGGCGCAGCTGTCCGCCGGCCGCGCCAAGGCCGAGCAGTTGGCCCTGCGCCGCCGTCGCCTGGATGAGGAACTGGCCGAACTGGCCGAGCAGCGCGCCCTGGAGAGCGAAGAGCTGGGCGAGTCGCGCCTGCAACTGCAGGACGCCCTCGACGCCATGGCCCAGGACACCGAACAGCGCGAACGGCTGATGGCCCAGCGCGACAGCCTGCGCGAGCGCCTCGACCAGGTGCGCCAGGACGCCCGCCAGCACAAGGACCACGCCCACCAGTTGGCCGTGCGCTTGGGCTCATTGCGCGCCCAGCACGATTCCACCCGCCAGGCCCTTGAACGCCTGGAATTGCAGGCCGAGCGCCTGACCGAGAAGCGCGAGCAGCTGTCGCTGAACCTGGAGGAGGGCGAGGCCCCCCTGGAAGAGCTGCGCCTCAAGCTCGAAGAATTGCTGGAACGGCGCATGGCCGTCGACGACGAAATGCGCCTGGCCAAGGCCGCCCTGGAAGACGCCGACACCGAGCTGCGCGACGCCGAGAAGCGCCGCACCCAGGCCGAGCAGCAGTCGCAGATGATCCGCGGCCAACTGGAACAGCACCGCATGGAATGGCAGGGCCTGAGCGTCAAGCGCACGGCCCTGCAGGAACAGTTGCACGAGGATGGCTACGACCTGCAAGGCGTCATCGCCACCCTCGACGCCCTGGCCAACGAAAAAGAAGCCGAGGAAGAACTGGAACGCATCAACGCCCGCATCCAGCGCCTGGGCGCCATCAACCTGGCGGCCATCGACGAGTACCAGCAGCAGTCCGAACGCAAACGCTACCTGGACGCCCAGAACGATGACCTGGTGGAAGCGCTGGACACCCTGGAAAACGTCATTCGCAAGATCGACAAGGAAACTCGCAACCGCTTCAAAGATACCTTTGATCAGATAAATGGTGGTTTGCAGGCCCTGTTTCCGAAGGTTTTCGGCGGTGGTAGCGCTTATTTGGAACTGACGGGCGAAGATTTACTCGATACAGGGGTCACAATCATGGCGAGACCCCCTGGCAAGAAGAACAGCACCATCCATTTGCTGTCCGGTGGCGAAAAAGCACTGACAGCCCTGGCCCTGGTGTTTTCCATCTTCCAGCTCAACCCGGCGCCGTTCTGCATGCTCGACGAAGTTGACGCACCGCTGGATGACGCTAACGTTGGACGCTATGCACGGCTGGTGAAAGAGATGTCCCAGACGGTTCAATTCATCTACATCACCCACAACAAGATCGCCATGGAAATGGCCGACCAGTTGATGGGCGTGACCATGCACGAGCCCGGTTGCTCGCGCCTGGTGGCGGTGGACGTAGAGGAGGCGATGGCGATGGTTGACGCCTGAAGCGCGAGCGAATTTGGACCGCTTGCACTTAATTGGCGTATCTGCTGCGACAGACGGTGTAAAGTTATCTTTGGTCGTGCTAGTTTATTGGACATATTTTCGTACGCGTGGGGAAAACGCCTGTCAGAACATAGAGTTGGCGCCACGTTTTAAAGGGGTTTAAACCCTTTATTTTTCAGCATTTTTCATAGAGGCACAGGATTAAATGGAAATCGGTCTGCGCGAATGGCTGATCGTCATCGGCGTGATTGTCATCGCCGGTATTCTCTTCGATGGCTGGCGCCGCATGCGCGGCGGCAAGGGCAAATTGAAATTCAGGCTCGACCGCAGCTTCTCCAACCTGCCGGACGAAGAGCACAGTGCCGAGGTACTGGGCCCGTCGCGGGTACTGGAAGAGGCCCGCGAGCCGTCGCTGGACGAGCATGACCTGCCGTCCATGAGCGCCCCTGCGCGTGAGCCGGTGGCCAAGCGCGGCAAGCGCGACAAACAGGAACAGCGTGAACGCGAGCGTGAGCGCGTGGCCGCCGAGTCCACCCAGGGCGACCTGGCGCTGGAACCCGAGCAACCGACCCTGTTCAGTGCCCGCGATGACGACTTCCCGGACGACAAGGCCCCGGCTTTCAATGCCTCCGGCACCGCGCCGGCCGAGCACCGCGACGTGCCCCAGGCCGAGGAAGTGCTGGTGATCAGCGTGATCTCCCGTTCCGAAGGTGGCTTCAAGGGCCCGGCCCTGCTGCAGAACATCCTGGAAAGCGGCCTGCGCTTTGGCGAAATGGATATCTTCCACCGCCACGAAAGCATGGCCGGCAACGGCGAAGTGCTGTTCTCCATGGCCAATGCGGTGAAGCCCGGCATCTTCGACCTGGACGACATCGACCACTTCAGCACCCGTGCGGTCAGCTTCTTCCTGGGCCTGCCAGGCCCGCGCCATCCCAAGCAGGCCTTCGACGTCATGGTCGCCGCGGCCCGCAAACTGGCCCACGAACTGGACGGTGAGCTCAAGGATGACCAACGCAGCGTGCTGACGGCCCAGACCATCGAACACTACCGCCAGCGCATTGTCGAATTCGAACGTCGGGCGTTGACGCAAAAGCGTTGAGCGGTGGTGGCTTGTTCCCGGGCTAAGCTCGGGAAGGCCACACCAGGAAAACCTCGCCGAACACCCGAAGAGCAGCCCAGGCTGCTCTTTTGCTTTACACGAGAACACACAAGATGACCGCCGCCAACACCCGGATCCTCGAGCTGCGCGCCGAACTGGACCAGCACAACTACCGCTACCACGTGCTCGATGAACCGAGCATCCCGGACGCCGAGTACGACCGCCTGTTCCGCGAACTCAAGGAACTGGAAGCCGCGCACCCCGACCTGGTGACCGCCGACTCGCCGACCCAGCGCGTGGGCAACGTGGCCCTGACCGCGTTCAGCCAGGTGCGCCACGAAATCCCCATGCTCAGCCTGGGCAACGCCTTCGAAGAAACCGACATGCGCGAGTTCGACCGCCGGGTGAACGAAGGCCTGGACCTGCCGGTGGGTGACCTGTTCGGTGGCGGCGCGGCGGTGGAATACAGCTGCGAACCCAAGCTCGATGGCCTGGCCGTGAGCCTGCTGTACCAGGACGGCCTGCTGGTGCGCGGCGCCACCCGCGGCGACGGCACCACCGGTGAAGACATCAGCGTCAACGTGCGCACCATCCGCAACGTGCCGCTCAAGCTGCACGGCAGCGGCTGGCCCGCCACCCTGGAGGTGCGCGGCGAAGTGTTCATGTCCAAGGCCGGTTTCGAACGCCTCAACGAAGGGCAGATGGAAGTGGGCGGCAAGACCTTCGCCAACCCGCGCAACGCCGCCGCCGGCAGCCTGCGCCAACTGGACTCGAAGATCACCGCCAGCCGGCCGCTGGAATTCTGCTGCTACGGCTTGGGCCAGGTCTCGGAAAACATCGCCGAGACCCACATCGGCAACCTGGAAAAACTCAAGACCTGGGGCATGCCCATCAGCCGCGAGCTGAAACTGGCCAAGGGCATCGACGAGTGCCTGGCGTACTACCGCGACATCGGCGAGCGCCGCAACGCCCTGGCCTACGAGATCGACGGCGTGGTGTTCAAGGTCAACAGCCTGGCCAGCCAGCGTGAGCTGGGCTTCCGCGCCCGCGAACCGCGCTGGGCTATCGCCCACAAGTTCCCGGCCATGGAAGAGCTCACCGAGCTGCTGGACGTGGAATTCCAGGTGGGCCGTACCGGCGCCGTTACCCCGGTCGCGCGCCTGAAGCCGGTGAAGGTGGCCGGCGTGACCGTGGCCAACGCCACCCTGCACAACATGGACGAAGTGGCGCGCCTGGGTCTGATGATCGGTGACACCGTGATCATCCGCCGTGCCGGCGACGTGATCCCCCAGGTGATGCAGGTGGTCACCGAGCGCCGCCCGGAAAACGCCCGCCCTGTGCACATCCCCGAAACCTGCCCGGTGTGCGGCTCCCACGTGGAGCGCACGCAACTGGTCAAGCGCAGCAAGGGCAAGGAAACCGTCAGCGAAGGCGCGGTATACCGCTGCGTCGGCCGCCTGGCCTGCGGGGCGCAACTGAAGCAGGCGATCATTCACTTTGTGTCTCGCCGCGCCATGGACATCGACGGCCTGGGCGAAAAAAGCGTCGAACAACTGGTTGACGAAGGCCTGGTGAGCTCGCCAGCGGACCTGTACATCCTCACGCCCGAGCAGATCATCGACCTGGAAGGCTTCGCCGAGGTGTCCACCCGCAAGCTGCTGGACGCCATCGCCGCCAGCAAGCGGCCGACCCTGGCGCGCTTCATCTTTGCCCTGGGCATTCCCGATGTAGGCGAGGAAACCGCCAAGGTGCTGGCCCGCTCCCTGGGCTCGCTGGAGCGCATCATGGTGGCGCTGCCCCAGGTGCTGACCTACCTGCCCGACATTGGCCTGGAAGTGGCCTACGAAATTCACAGCTTCTTCGAAGACCCGCACAACCGCAACGTCATCGCTGAATTGCTGGGCCATGGCCTGGAACTGCAAGACCAGGGTGATGTACACGCCGAATTCGCCGCCAGCACCAGCCTGGCCGGGCTGATCGCCAAACTGGACATCAACTCGGTAGGCCCCACCGGCGCCGAGAAACTGGTGGCCAAGCTCGGCAGCCTGGACAAGATCATCGCCGCCGACGGCATCGACTTGCGCCAGGCCCTGGCCGCCAAGCAGGCGGACGCGGTGCGCGATTACTTCCGCGACCCGGCCAATGCCGAGCGGGCACTGAAGCTGGAACAGCAGCTGCAAGCCTTCGGCATGCACTGGGCCAGCGAGAAAAAGGTCGTCGAAGGCCTGCCGCTGGCTGGCCAGACCTGGGTGCTCACCGGCAGCCTGGAGCGCATGAGCCGCGACGTGGGCAAGGAAAAACTGGAAAGCCTGGGCGCCAAGGTGGCCGGTTCCGTGTCGGCCAAGACCCATTGCGTGGTCGCAGGGCCCGGTGCGGGCTCCAAATTGACCAAGGCCAACGAACTGGGCATCAAGGTCCTGGACGAAGACGCGTTCATCGCCCTCCTTGAAGCCCACGGCGGTTGAAGCGGCTGCTTTCCAATGCAACGATCCGACCGCCAGGCACTCATAAGGAAATGCCAAAATAGCGGGGGTCACCCATGTCAAAGCCGGACAAGGACTACATTCAATGGCTCGTGGACCAGTCCATGCTCCACGCGGCCAAACAGCGCGCCCTTCACTACGCCGGCCAGGCCCGGCTGTGGCAACGGCCTTTCGCCGAAGCCCGGCCACGGGACGCCTCGGCCATCGCCTCGGTCTGGTTCACGGCCTACCCAGCCTCCATCGTCACCCGTGATGGCGGCTCGGTGCTGCAAGCGCTGGGCGATGAAACCCTGTGGCATGCGCTATCGGACATCGGCATCCAGGGCATCCACAACGGCCCGCTGAAACTCTCCGGCGGCCTGCGTGGCCGCGAACGCACCCCCAGCGTCGACGGCAACTTCGACCGCATGAGCTTCGACATCGACCCCGACCTGGGCACCGAAGCGGAAATGCTCAACCTCAGCCGCATCGCCGCCGCCCACAACGCCATCGTCATCGACGACGCCATTCCGTCGCACACCGGCAAGGGCGCCGACTTCCGCCTGGCCGAGCGCGCCCACGCCGACTACCCCGGCCTGTATCACATGGTCGAAATCAAGGAAGAAGACTGGACGCTGCTCCCCGAAGTCGCCGACGGCCGCGACGCCTGCAACCTGCACCCTGAAACCGTCGACCTGCTCAAGGCCAAGCACTACATCGTCGGCCAGCTGCAACGGGTGATCTTCTTCGAGCCGGGGGTCAAGGAGACCGACTGGAGCGTCACCCCGGTCATCGTCGGCGTCGACGGCAAGGCGCGTCGCTGGGTGTACCTGCACTACTTCAAGGAAGGCCAGCCCTCGTTGAACTGGCTGGACCCCACCTTCGCCGCGCAACAGATGATCATCGGTGATGCCCTGCATTCCATCGACATCATGGGCGCGCGCATCCTGCGCCTGGACGCCAACGGCTTCCTGGGCGTGGAGCGCCGCGCCGAAGGCAACGCCTGGTCCGAGAGCCACCCGCTGTCGGTCAACGGCAACCAGTTGCTGGCTGGCACCATCCGCAAGGCCGGCGGTTTCAGCTTCCAGGAACTGAACCTGACCATCGACGACATCGCCGCCATGGGCAAAGGCGGCGCCGACCTGTCCTACGACTTCATCACCCGCCCGGCCTACCAGCATGCGCTGCTGACCGGTAATACCGAATTCCTGCGCCTGATGCTGCGCCAGGTGCACAGCTTCGGCATCGACCCGGCCTCGTTGATCCACGCCCTGCAGAACCACGACGAACTGACCCTGGAGCTGGTGCACTTCTGGACCCTGCATGCCCACGACACCTACCTGTACCAGGGCCAGACGTTCCCGGGCAACATCCTGCGCGAGCACATCCGCGAGGAAATGTACGAGCGCCTGGCGGGCGAGCACGCGCCGTACAACCTGAAGTTCGTCACCAACGGCGTGTCCTGCACCACCGCCAGCATCATCACCGCGGCCCTGGGTATACGCGACCTGGACGCCATCACCCCTGAGGATGTACGCAAGATCCAGCACATCCACCTGCTGCTGGTGATGTACAACGCCATGCAGCCGGGGGTATTCGCCCTGTCGGGCTGGGACCTGGTGGGCGCCTTGCCGCTGCCGGCCGAACAGGTGGCGCACCTGATGCAGGATGGCGACACCCGCTGGATTCACCGCGGCGCCTACGACCTGGTCGACCTGGACCCTGAAGCCGAGGTGTCTGCCGGTGGCATGCCGCGGCCGAAAACCCTGTATGGCAGCATCACGGCCCAGTTGCAGCAGCCGGACTCGTTCGCCACCCAGCTGAAAAAGATCCTGGCCGTGCGCCGCGCCTACGACATCGCCGCCAGCCGGCAGATTCTCATTCCTGACGTGCAGCACCCGGGCCTGTTGGTACTGGTGCACGAATTGCCGGCGGGGAAGGGCACGCAGATCACCGCGCTGAACTTCAGTGCCGAAAGCCTGGTGGAAACCCTGCACCTGCCGGGCATCGCCCCAGGCCCGGTGGTGGACATCATCAACGAACGGGTGGAAGGCGACCTCACCGACAGCGGCGACTTCACCATCACCCTAGACCCTTATGAAGGCCTCGCCCTGCGCGTGGTCAGCAGCACACCCTTGTAAGTACCACCACCGCTGGCCCCTGTCGTCCGGAGAAAGTGCATGTACCGTCTTTTCGAACAGTTGAGCACCCGCATCGCCGCCCCCTTCGTGCGCCAGCCCGAACGCAACAGCAAGGTCTGGCAGTGCCAGTGTGGCCAGGCGGTGTTCTTTCGCAACAGCCAGTGCCTGGCCTGCACCGCGGCGCTGGGCTACTGGCCGGACGCCAACGTTCTCTCCTCGCTGCAGCCCGCTGCCGACCCCGGCACCTGGCAGCTCGACGCCCGCCCGGACGCCGGCCCGTTCCGCCGCTGCGCCAACCTGGAAACGGCAGCGGCCTGCAACTGGCTGATCCCGGCCAGCAGCGGCCAGACCTTCTGCGCCTCGTGCGCCCTGAACCGCACCATCCCCGACCTGTCCGTACCGGAAAACCCCGAGCGCTGGTGCAAAGTGGAAACCGCCAAGCGGCGCATGGTTGCCCAACTGATCAACCTGGGCCTGCCCGTGGTGCCCAAGAGCGTGGACGAGGCAACCGGCCTGGCCTTCGACTTCGTCGGCATCGACCTGGAAGGCAACGCCCCCACTACGGGCCACGCCAACGGCCTGATCACCCTGGACATCAAGGAAGCGGACGACGCCCACCGGGAAAAAGTGCGGGTGATGATGCGCGAACCCTACCGCACCCTGCTGGGCCATTTCCGTCACGAAGTGGGCCACTACTACTGGGACCGTCTGGTAGCCCCCAGCCATTGGCTGGGTGAATTCCGCAGCCTGTTCGGCGACGAAACCCAAAGCTACGCCGACGCCCTGCAGCGCCACTACGACCAGGGCGCGCCGCTGGACTGGCAACAGTCCTACGTCAGCGCCTACGCCACCATGCACCCCTGGGAAGACTGGGCCGAAACCTGGGCCCACTACCTGCACATGATGGACGCCGTCGACACCGCCCAGGGCTTCGGCATGAGCGCCCACGACATGGACCTGGACTACCAGCCGTTCCCCCTGGACACCCTCTACGACCCCCAGGACCCTCACGGCCCCGCATTCCTGGCCTTCGTTAACGCCTGGATCGAACTGGCCGGCATGCTCAACGAACTCTCGCGCAGCATGGGCCAACCCGACTTCTACCCCTTCGTGGTACCGCCCGCCGTCATCGCCAAACTGCACTTCATCCACCTGGTGGTGCAGCAAGCCGGCGGCCGCGCCGACAGCGTCCTGTAGCAGCGGACCCGGCCGCGTCCCAAGCGCCGCGAAGCATCAGGCACACAGCAGCCGCCAACGTCAGCCCAACAAAAAAGGGCGCCCTGAGAGGCGCCCCTTTTCTACCGAATCACGTCTTACTGCAGCGCAGGCTGCTGAACCCCATTGATCGGGATACGTTTGGCCTTGGCCTCTTCCGGCACCACGCGCAGCAGATCGATGTTCAACAGGCCATTGCTCAAGCCTGCGGCCTTGACCTCGATATGGTCGGCCAGGCGGAACGACAACTTGAACGCACGCTGGGCGATGCCCTGGTGCAGGTAGGTCACGGCCTCACCGTTGCCTTCACGCTTGCCACCGCTGACGGTGAGCACGCCTTTCTCCACTTGCAGCTCCAGGTCGGATTCCTGGAAACCTGCCGCGGCGACCACGATACGGTACTGATCATCGCCATGTTTCTCGACGTTGTAGGGTGGGTAGCTGCTACCCGATTCATTGCGCAACGCCGACTCGAACAGATCATTGAAACGGTCGAAACCCACGGAATGGCGGAACAGTGGGGCGAGGGAAAATGCAGCAGTCATGGTAAATCTCCTGAACAATCAGCAAGGTTGAATGCGCGACCCGACTTCGGCATCGCGTACTAAACAGATAGGGCTGGCCAATTGGATTTCAAGAAACGACCCAAAAATTTTTTTCAACTCGTCAATCGCAATGCCTGCTCTTACCGCTGTGCTAACGCCCACCCCTCAAGACTTGCACAACCCCCCTGTGGGACCGGGCGAAGCTCGGGAAGCAGACACCGCGCACCACCAGACACACCGCGGCGCTCCCTTCCAGAGCTAACGCCCACCCTCAAGACCTGCACAAATCCCCTGTGGGACCGGGCGAAGCCCGGGAAGCAAACACCGCGCACTACCGGGCACACCGCGGCGCTCCCTTCCCAAGCCAACACCCACCCCTCAAGGCTTCCATAAATCCCCTGTGGGACCGGGCGAAGCCCGGGAAGCAAACACCGCGCACCACCAGACGCCCCGCAGCACTCCCTTCCCAAGCCAACACCCACCCCTCAAAACTTGCACAAATCCCCTGTGGGACCGGGCGAAGCTCGGGAAGCAGACACCGCGCACCCTCCAGGCACACCGCAGCGCTCCCTTCCCAAGCCAACGCCACCCCTCAAGACTTGCACAAATCCCCTGTGGGACCGGGCGAAGCTCGGGAAGCAAACACCGCGCACCCCCAGACACATCACGGCGCTCCCGTCCAGAGCTAACGCCCAGTCCCACGCTGTATCTGAGCAACATTGCACCGTGGGACAAAAGTGTGCCCGCGAAGAGGCCCACGCTATCTCTACAGCTCTAGAAGACCTGCACGATAATCCCGTCAAACAACCGTCAAATCCGGCCGCCCCAAAGCCCGCGGCTCTGGCCCGTCCCGCCCCTCCACCCGCCGCTCGATCACACCCATCACCCCGCAGCCATCCTCCAGCAGCACCTGGGCGGCACGGGCGAGGTAGCGGTAATCACACTCGTCTGCACCTTCAAGGGCGGCGAGTACATGGCGGGCGAGGTTCAGGCGTTGGTCAGCAAAACCGAAAATGTCGGAGAGTGCGGCTTGAGTGTCCAGATGGACGACAGGCGATTGAGTCAGCGAAGAGGGAAGGGCAGAAAATCGAGGATCCATGATAAGCACTCCTAGCAGTATGAGGAGCCGCCAACATCCACTTCCACATGAAGGGTGGCAGCTGTACACAGGTGTGGAAGACCGGGCATAGGCCGGCACACCCGAAGGTGTCCTGCATACAGCCGCCATGACGCGAACGCGTCTATCCACAAAATTCGGGATAGTCGTTCAAAGCTGTATCACTATGCTCGGGCTTCCACACCCGTTCGCTGATTTTGCAGCGAAGCGCGGACTATAAGCGCTCCTCGCCGTCCCCGCAATCCATCCCGCAGGCAAGTGCTTGACCCACCTCAAAATTTTTTCTGCAATCAATGGTTGTATCTTCGCCCCAGACCGGTACAATGGCACCGCTCGCTGCCAGGCGAGTGTTGTTATGGTGACCCCATCGGTCCCCCCGCAACGATTACCCGTTAACCTGGTCAGGCCCGGAAGGGAGCAGCCACAGCGGGAACATTGTGTGCCGGGGTGTGGCTGGTGGGGTTGCCTCCATTCTGTTTTAAATCCCTGATTTTAAACGACTTTTCGCTCTTTCACCGCGTAGTGATCCAGAGCGATGATCCATCGCATCCTGTATCCCGCCCGACCTTTGGTTGTTCCGACACTCGGTTTCCTACTTCCGAATGGTTGTGCCCGATGTAATTTGTCCTCTCTTTCCTAAACTTAAAAAACCGAAGATCTTTACAGGCCCATTGCAAGCGCGAAACGTTGATCCGTACCGGCCTAAGTGAACAGGCTGCCTCAGCGAGGCTATAGCCTTGGTCGACCACTAAGATGGCAGCTTCTCGCTTGAACTCGCGCGTAAAGGTACGTCGTTGCTTGCTCATCGGACATCTTCCTATGGCGAGCATTCTCGCCTAAACGGGTGTCCGGTTTCATTCGACCGCTACACCATGTGCCGAACTATTAAACACCACATTCGGCACCACCGGCCGCATCCCCCGCGCAGCCCAAGGCATCATGACCGGCGGCGAGTTGACCACAAGCATCGCAATCAACAACGCCAACTGATACCGACGCATCACCTATACCGCCCGTGAGTAGGATGTTCCGCGTCCACCAGCAAGTGCCCGCTCAACGCGCGAATCCGGCTTTCCGAGTGGTAGGCGCCGTCGTCGTTGTAGCGCAGGTAGCTGCGGTTGCACGCCGTGCATTGCCATACGCCACACTGGTTATAAGGGTGGTAGAGCGGGGCGATGGGCGCTTCGGCGGACCAGTAGCTGGTGCCCTGGGGGTGGTATTCGTCCAAGGTGGCTTCTTCTTCCTCGAATTGGGCCAGGGTGCCGATCTGCTGCAATTGTGTTTCGCGCAGGGTCACGGGCCAGCCTTCCCAGCCGGTCAGGGGTTTGAGGGTGCACTCGCACGGTTCAGTGATAGCGGAGGTTTGAGTGGCCAGGTCGAGGAGGGTGGCGTAATCCATTACGGCTTGCATGGGAATTCCTTGTTCTTTTTTGTGTAGGGCTGTTGAACGCGATGTTCGCCGCCTCCCTGCAGGGCCGGGTGATACTCGGGAAAACTACGCCGCGTATAGCCGTTTTACCGCGGTGCTGCTTTCCCATGCTTCACCCGGCCCCACGAGGAGGCGTGGGAACGAGTTAACAGGTCCCCCCACATTACCGCTGCCTAGCAATTTCTGAAAGGTGGGGTACTCCACCTAGCCGGCTGGTGTGCGTATTACGCCCTTGGCGGTTTCTGGTCGCCCTTGCTTATGCATGACCGGCAACCTGTTCATCTTCATCACATTTTTTTCATCTGTTTCAGGCTATGATGCAAGCCTTCGTTGGGGAGTAACCTGTTTCAGGCCCGGTGCCTGAAGCGTTCGCATCAACATTCTCGGCCACCTGCCGTGGTGCGAACACCCATTTGGGTTGGAGAGACCAGCGACACTGCCATGCCGATAGTCGGGCGTGTGGCTGTGTCGTTGATTCCTGGCCCGACTGGAAGTGAACCGTGAATCCCGTTGCCCTCGTTTTTCTTGCCCTTGCCATGTCCACCGACGCCTTCGCGGCGGCGATCGGCAAAGGCTCCAGCCTGCATAAGCCGCGCTTTATCGAGGCCCTGCGCACCGGCCTGATCTTTGGTGTCATTGAAGCCATCACGCCCATGATCGGTTGGGCCATCGGCCATGCCGCCACCCGCTGGGTGGAGAACTGGGACCACTGGATTGCGTTCACCCTGCTGGTTGCCCTGGGCCTGCACATGATCTGGAATGGGGTGAAGCACGAGGCCGAAGAGGAAGAGAAACCTCAGCAGCATTCCTTCATGATTTTGGCGGTGACCGCCGTGGCCACCAGCATCGATGCGCTGGCGGTGGGGGTTGGCCTGGCCTTTGTGAACGTGAACATTCTGGTGGCCGCTGCCGCGATCGGCCTGGCCACCATGACCATGGTGACCCTGGGCGTGATGCTGGGCCGGGTGCTGGGGCATCTGGTGGGCAAGCGGGCGGAGATTGTCGGGGGCGTGGTGCTGATGCTGGTGGGCGCCACTATTCTTTACGAGCACCTGAGCGCGTGATGCATTACCCGGCTGCGGGTCATCGCGCAAAGCGCCGCGCCCCGACCACGCAGCCGATCACCCCCACCGTCACGGCCAGCATGCCCGGGCTTACCTGTTCACCCAGCAAGGTGGCCGCCAGGGCCAGGCCGAAGAACGGCTGCAGCAATTGCAATTGCCCCACCGCTGCAATGCCGCCCTGGGCCAGCCCGCGGTACCAGAACACAAAACCGACGAACATGCTGAACACGGACACGTAGCCCAGGCTCCACCATCCCGCCGCATGCACCTGGGTGAAGCTGGCGGGCATCAGCAGCCAAGTGGCGATGCCCATGAAGGGCAGCGACAGCACCAGCGCCCAGGAAATCACCTGCCAGCCGCCCAGGCTGCGCGACAGCCGCGCGCCTTCGGCGTAGCCCAGCCCGCACACGATGACGGCGCCCAGCATCAGCAGGTCGCCCAACGGCGCGGCGGCCACGCCCTGGGCCAGGGCGAAGCCCACCACCAGCGCGCTGCCCAAGGTTGAAAACAGCCAGAAGGCCGGACGTGGCCGCTCGCCGCCACGCAGTACGCCGAACACCGCCGTGGCCATGGGCAGCAGGCCGAGGAAGACGATGGAGTGGGCGGAGGTGACATGCTGCAGCGCCAACGCGGTCAACAGCGGAAAACCGACGACCACGCCCAGGGCGACCACCACCAGGGGGATCAATTGCTCGCGGGCAGGGCGTCGCTGCCTGAACATCAGCAATACGCACAGCGCCAGCAGGCCGGCCAGGGTGGCGCGGGTGACGGTGAGCCACAGCGGGCTGAAGTCCAGCACGGCCAGGCGGGTGGCGGGCAGCGAGCCGCTGAAGATCAGTACGCCGATGAACCCGTTGAGCCAGCCGTTGCTGGTGCGGATGAGGGGAGTGGTGGGAAAAGGCCCGGTCTGTTCCATGATAAGTCTCTAAGGGTGAAGGTGCTGCCAGGGATGCGAGGTGCTGTACGAAATGCATCCCTGCTCGGCCATGCTGCGTTGAAAACAGGCTCGCCTGGCTTCGCTGGAATCCAGTTCATACAGACCCTAGAGTGTGTGGGTAGTACAATCAAATAATTGTCATGGATACATCCGTATGCCCACCTCGCGCTATCAATTGCTGGTCGACCGCTTTGCCGCTGATATTCGTGCCGGGCGCTTGCAGGCGGGCGTGCGTTTGCCCACCCACCGTGCGCTGGCCCAGCGCGAAGGGGTGGCGTTGGTCACGGCGTCGCGGGTATACGCGGAGCTGGCCGCGCTGGGGTTGGTGAGCGGTGAGACCGGGCGGGGCACCTTCGTGCGCGAAACGCAGCTGCCACCGGGGCATGGCATTGATCAGGCGACCGTGGCCAGGGGCATGCTGGACCTCAACTTCAATTACCCTTCGGTGCCCGGCCAGGCCGAGCTGCTGCGCACGGCGCTGCGCAACCTGGCCGCGGCGGGCGACCTGGAAGCCCTGCTGCGCTACCAGCCCCACGCCGGGCGCCCGGTGGAACGCGCGGCGGTGGCCGACCACCTGGCGCAGACGGGCCTGCACGTGAGCGCCGAGCAGGTGCTAGTGGTGACCGGCGCCCAGCATGGGCTTGCCGTGGCGGTGCTGGGCCTGTTGCAGCCCGGGAATGTGGTGGCGGTGGATGCGCTGACTTACCCGGGCTTCAAGATTGTCGCCGAAACCCACCGGGTGGAACTGGCGCCCATCCCGGCCCGGGGGCAGGGGCCCGACCTTGAGGCGCTGGATGCCTTGTGCCGGCAGCGTCGGGTGCGGGCGGTGTACTGCATGCCCACCCTGCAAAACCCTCTGGGCTGGGTGCTGGACCGCCCGCAGCGCCAGCGGCTGGCCGAGATTGCCCGCCAGCACGACCTGATACTGATCGAGGACGCTGCCTATGCGTTTCTGGTCAGCGACGTACCGCCGCCGCTGGCGGCGTTCGCCCCGGAGCGCACGGTGTACGTGTCCGGCTATTCGAAAAGTGTCGCGGCGGGCCTGCGGGTGGGTTTCGTGGTGGCGCCGCTGCGCTGGGTCGCCACGCTGGAGCGGGTGATTCGCGCCACCAACTGGAACACCCCGGGGGTGATGACCGCCATCGCTTGCCAGTGGCTGAAAGATGGCACCGTGGCCCGCTGCGAAGCGCAGAAGCGCCTCGACGCTCAGGCGCGCCAGGCCTTGGCCGCGCAGGTACTGGCCGGCATGCCGACGGTGGGCCACCCCAGTTCCTATTTCCTGTGGCTGCCATTGCCCGAGGACATGCGCGCCGACCAGGTGGCCATGGCGCTGATGCGCGAGCAGGTGTCGGTGTCCACCGCCGAGCCGTTCGCGGCGTCTGCCCAGGTACCCCATGCGCTAAGGCTGGCGCTGGGCTCGGTGCCCCTGGGGGCGTTGCGTGGGGCACTGGAGCAGGTCAGGCGGGCAGTGGGTGATTATTGAGGCTCGGCACGTATGACAGTCGCCTGAATGCTTTAGGAAATTTCACTCCAACCCTTGGGAACGGTCCCGCTTCTTTCTCTCGGGGCTTTGCCTAGAGTCTGCGCTCTGGACCAGCCGTGCGAGACCCGCCCCATGAGTGAACAACCCGCCCTGCACATCGAATACGTGGACGCCGACCCCGTGACACAGGCGCTGTGCCTGCGTTATTGGCGCGTGGAGGGTGGGCGCTTCGTCGAGACCGTGGCCAGGATCTACCGCGACGAAGGCATCAGCCAGACCGAGTTCACGGCCCTGGTCAAGCGTCACTCCCGGGCCTGGTCGACGGTCATCAAGTGCATGCGCTGTGGCGAACCGATGCAGTTCGCCACCCGCAGCGACTACATTTCCCGCGCCGAGCGGCGCCTGTTCCGATGCCCGGCGTGCATCGCCACCGAGCAGGAGCAGCTGGAAACCGCCAAGCGGCTACGCATCATCGAGGCCCTGGACCGGGGCATGGCCAACGCACGGCCACTGGCGCAGCTGGACCCCCGCCATTGCCTGTACCTGTGGGCACTGCTCAAGTATGCCGGCAGCGAAGACCTGGGCTACATTCGGGCTTACTGCAAGGTTCGCCACGAGCGCCTGACGCCCATGCGCGACTTCGACCGTGAGCTGATCAACGAACTGTGGCGCAACGGTGTGATCGCCGTGGACCCGGACTCGATTTCCACCGCGGTGGAGCTCGACAGCGAACAGAATGCCCGGGTGCATTTCACCGAGGTGCAGTGGCTGCCCACGGTGCGCGGCGCCAGCGGCGTGTTGCTGTACGAGCTGCTGGAGGCCCACGTGCTGGATCCCGGCTTCATCACGGCGGGCGCCGCCTCATTGCAGGCCTGCTGTGATCACCTGGCGTTGCTCGAATGCCTGGCGTTCCTGGAAATGGCGCTGGAGGAATATCGCCTGGGTTACCGGGCGGGGGAGAAGACCCGGGCGATGATCGTCACGGCGTTGAAGGTATTTACCGTGGCCCAGGTGTGCAACATTCTGTTCCGCGCCGCGCGCGATGCGGCCGCGTTCTACCAGCGCGGCGGGGTCAGCCGCGACCATGCGGCGAAGTCGGTGGTGGGCAGTTTCGAGCGGTTGATGGAGAAAAGCATCGCCAACGAATGGGTGGTGACCCCCTTTCGCCGCAACTACAACTTGCCGCAATCGGTGCTCAGCCGGCTGTTGTACAACCGCTTGCTGGGCACCGATGACGGTGGGTTCACCGGCGGCGGGAGCCTGTTGCAGGGGCACGCCGCGGCGGTGCCATAGGGCGGGTCAGCCGTTGCGCTTGAACAGCTTGCGCAGGAACGCGCCCACGGCCACGACGCCGACGATGATGAACTTCTTGAACGCCAGCAACAGCACGCCCAGCTTGGCGAACAGGCCGGCCTTGCTGGCCACGCCGCCGGCGACCAGGGCCGCCAGGCCATAGGAGGCCAGTTTGTCCGTGGCCGGGCTGTAGTCCGCGTAGCGGTTGCCATCGGTGAAGTCGGCAAAGCGCATGACCTGTGGCAACTCACGCTTGATGGTGGGCAGGTCGTTCATGGTCGCGACGGCATTGAGTTCCAGCACGCCTTTGCGGCCCAGTACGCGAATGCTGTAGTTCAGGCTGTTGATGTCGGCGTGGTCGGCCCTGAGCTCCTTGGCCCAGTAGATCTTGTGGGTCTGGCCGTCGTAGTGCGGCGGCTCGGCCCAGCCCACCAGGCTGATGCCGTCATAGCCTTGTTCGCGGCGCTGCTTGTTGTCGTCCTCGTCCTCGGCCTGCATGTCCTTGAGCAATTGGCCGTAGTCGATCTTGGCGGCGTCGTCGTCGGAAATATGACCGTCTTCCTGGTAGCTGACGATCACCCCCCAGCCACGTTCCGACAAGGGGTTGGTGGCCTTGGGGACGATCATGCCCAGGGTTTCGATACCGGGCGGGTTGCCCCAGCCGATGTTGAGCACGCGCTCGGTGTCTTCCGGGGAGAGGTAATAGAAGTCGCCGTTGAGCGTGAGGGTGGCAATGCCACCGGGCAGCTCGATGGTGCCGTGCTGGGGCTTGAGCGAGGCCAGCAATTGTTCGGCGGTCATGTGTGGCTGCGCCTGCGGGGTGCCGGGCGGGGTGGCGGCGTGGGCAGGCAAATGGACGGCGCACAGCAGGGCTGCGGCCAGGAGGGGGCGCAGGTATTTCATCGTAGTCCCTTACATTTGGTATCAAATTTGACGCACAGGATACAGAGACGGCTGCGTTGCCACCAGCGCCTAGGGTCTCAGGGCGCTGCCGCCTGGGTGTAGTGCTCGACCAGCCGATCGATTTCACCGCTCATCTTCATGCGCAGCAACGTGCGCAGAATGCGTTGCACCGGTACCGCCGGGTCATTGCGCACGTAGCAGCCCAGTGCCTGCTCCTCGACGAAGGCCACCGGGCGCAGTTGTTGCGCGGCGGGCAGCAGGTGGTTGAACCAGTCCAGCGACAGCTGGTTGGCCACGGCATAGCGATAGCGCCCGGCCTGCAGCTTCTGTAGCACCTGGTCCTGGCTGCGGGCGTCGTCGCGGCTCAGTTGGCCGCTGGCGAAGCGCGCCTCCAGGGCGTCATAGGTGTAGCCCAGCACCGTGCCGATGACCTGTGGGGCGAGGGTGGCCAGGTCCACAGGGGCATTGTCGCCAGGCTGGGCCACCAGGTAGTCGCGCTGGGTGATCAGCGGCAGGCTCCAGATATAGTCGCCACTCAGGCCCGGCAGCCACGACTGGGCGGCGTAGCAGCGCACATCCACATCGCCGTGCTCCATGGCGGCGCCCAGGCGCAGGCGGGCAATCACATGGAATTCGGCGGGCGCGCCCACCTGTTGGGCGAGGCTGCGCATCAGATCATAGAGAATGCCCTGGACGGGCTGGCCGTCCACCACCTGCGCCAGGGGCATGGCCCAGCTCTCGGCGATGGGAAAGCGCAGGGGGGCTTCAGCCCCCAGGCAGTGGCCAGCGACCAGGGCCAGCGCGGTCAAGGTCAGACGCATCGGCTGCTCCGTGCCATGAAAAGACGTGCACGCCATAGCGTAGCCACTATCTGCCTGGCCGAGATGAAAAGGGCAGCATTGCCGGATGCTTCCGGCTTCTGCTTGGGAAGGGTCTGATGGTCGAGTTTGCCCGCCTTGCCTATAGTCGCTGTTCCGACTGGCACCACGGGGGCATTTCCCATGTTTGACCTGAGCGAATACCTGCACGATTTCACCTTGCCTGCCTGGCAACCCTGGGCCGGCATGACGCCTTGGGCGCTGGTCGCCGATGCCCCTGGCCAGGTGGCGGCCTGGCTGGCGATGCTTTCCCCCCACGACTACCGCATCGCCGATGGCCAAGCCATTCATCGCACGGCCACGGTGGAACCTGGCGCGTTGCTCAAAGGGCCGCTGGTGGTCGGGCCAGGGTGTTTCATCGCTGCCGGCGCCTTGCTGCGCGGTGGCTGTTGGCTGGGGGAGGGGTGCATCATCGGCCCCGGGGCGGAATTGAAGACGTCTTTCGTCTTCGCCGGCAGCAAACTCGCCCATTTCAACTTCGTCGGTGACTCGGTGCTGGGGCGGGATGTGAACCTGGAGGCGGGCAGTATCGTCTGCAATTACCGTAACGAGCGGGACGACAAGCAGGTGCGGGTGCGCCTGGGTGGCGCGCTGGTGTCCACCGGCAGCGACAAGTTCGGTGCGCTGATCGGCGACGGTGCGCGCCTGGGCGCCAACGCCGTGCTGGCCCCGGGGGCCCTGTTGGCACGCGGGACGGTGATCGGCCGGGCGGCGCTGTATGATGCCGAGGCGCTGTAATACAGGTTACGCGAGCCATTGGATGCTTTTTTGCCCCTGCTCCGCTACGATTAGCGGTCTTTGGCATTCTAGTTGCGACGGTTTTCGATGAGTTATCAGGTTCTTGCACGTAAATGGCGTCCGCGCTCCTTCCGCGAAATGGTTGGCCAGACCCATGTGCTCAAGGCTCTGATCAACGCGCTGGACAACCAGCGGTTGCACCACGCCTACCTGTTCACCGGTACCCGCGGGGTGGGCAAGACCACCATCGCCCGTATCATCGCCAAGTGCGTGAACTGCGAAACCGGCATTACTTCCACCCCGTGCGGTGAGTGCTCGGTGTGCCGGGAGATCGACGAAGGGCGCTTCGTCGACCTGATCGAGATCGACGCCGCCAGCCGCACCAAGGTCGAGGATACCCGCGAACTGCTCGACAACGTGCAGTACGCGCCAAGCCGCGGGCGCTTCAAGGTCTACCTGATCGACGAAGTGCACATGCTCTCCAGCCACTCGTTCAACGCCTTGCTCAAGACGCTGGAAGAGCCGCCGCCCTACGTCAAGTTCATCCTCGCGACCACCGACCCGCAGAAGCTGCCGGCCACCATTCTGTCGCGGTGCCTGCAGTTCTCGCTGAAGAACATGACCCCCGAGCGCGTGGTCGAGCACCTGAGCCACGTGCTGGGTGCCGAGAACGTGCCGTTCGAAGACGATGCATTGTGGTTGCTGGGCCGCGCTGCCGACGGTTCCATGCGTGATGCCATGAGCCTGACCGACCAGGCCATTGCCTTCGGCGAGGGCAAGGTACTGGCCGCCGACGTGCGGGCCATGCTCGGTACCCTGGACCACGGCCAGGTGTATGGCGTGCTGCAGGCGTTGCTCGAAGGGGATGCCCGTGCGCTGCTGGAAGCCGTGCGCCACCTGGCCGAACAGGGCCCGGACTGGAATGGCGTGCTGTCGGAAATGCTCAATGTGCTGCACCGCGTGGCGGTGGCCCAGGCCCTGCCGGACGCCGTGGACAACGGCCATGGCGACCGCGACCGCGTGCTGGCGGTGGCCCAGGCGCTGCCCGCCGAGGACGTGCAGTTCTACTACCAGATGGGTTTGATCGGGCGCCGTGACCTGCCGCTGGCCCCGGACCCGCGCAGTGGTTTCGAAATGGTCCTGCTGCGCATGCTGGCGTTCCGCCCGGCGGATACCGGCGACGCCCCCAGGCCGGTGTTAAAGCCGGTGGGGACCAGCCAAGCCACGGCTGAGTCCCCGCAAGCCCCGGCTATCGCAGCTGCTCCGGTGGCCATTGCTGCCCCGGCGCCGGCCCCAGCGCCAACACCGGTCGCTGCGCCTGCGCCCCCGCCAGCACCTGTGTCGGCGCAGGCAGCGCCCGCGCCCGTGGCCGAAGAAGTCGACCTGCCGTGGAACGAGCCCAAGCCCATCGAGCCGTCGCCGGCGCCGGCGGTCGAGCCCGACCCGCTGCCCGTTCCCACCGAAGAGCCGGTGCTGGACGTGGTCGCCGAACAGCCCGCCCTGACGCCAATGCCGACGCCAGTGCCCGCCAGCGTGGTGCCGCCGGCGCCGGAAGCCGATTCGCCGCCCATCGAGTACGTGCCCGCAGGCATGGACCGCGACGACGAGCCGCCGCTGGACGAAGATTATTACGAGCCCGACGTCGACAGCGCTTCGTATAGTTACCTGGACGACCTGGCCAGCGAGAGCGTGCCGGAGCCGACGCCTGAGCCTGAGCCGTTGCCGGCCTCGAAGCCGGCCACGGGCCTGGCCCTGCAATGGCTGGAACTGTTCGCGAAACTGCCGATTTCCGGCATGACCGGCAGCATTGCCGCCAACTGCAGCCTGATCGCCGTGGACGGCGACCACTGGTTGCTGCACCTGGACCCGGCCCACAGTGCGCTGTTCAACAGCACCCAGCAGCGGCGCCTGAACGACGCCCTGAACCAGTACCACGGGCGCACCCTGACGCTGACCATCGAGCTGATCCGCCCCGAGCAGGAAACCCCGGCCCAGGCCGCCGCCCGTCGGCGTGCCGAGCGCCAGGGCGAGGCCGAGGCGTCCATCCACAGCGATCCGTTCATCCAGCAGATGATTCGGGAGTTCGGTGCGGTGGTGCGTGAGGATACTATTGAACCTGTCGAGGCGTTGGTCAGCCAAAGCCAGTAACCCGTTAACCACGTGCGGTACGTTGCCTTGGCGCGTGCCGCACGGCAAACCAAACAACCGATGAGGTGATCCCCATGATGAAAGGTGGCATGGCCGGCCTGATGAAGCAGGCCCAGCAGATGCAGGAAAAAATGGCCAAGATGCAGGAAGAACTGGCCAACGCCGAAGTGACCGGGCAATCCGGCGCAGGCCTGGTCAGCGTGGTGATGACCGGTCGTCACGACGTCAAGCGTGTCAGCCTGGATGACAGCCTGATGCAGGAAGACAAGGACGTGCTGGAAGACCTGATCGCCGCGGCCGTCAATGACGCCGTGCGCAAGATCGAAGCCGCCAGCCAGGACAAGATGGGCGGCATGACCGCCGGCATGCAACTGCCGCCGGGCTTCAAGATGCCGTTCTAAGGCACCTTGCGCTGCACCCCGATGCCAGGCTCATGCCTGGCATCGTCGTTTCCACCACCGCGATTCCCCCGGTAGCAGCGGCCCCGGCCGCGTCACGAACACCGCGCAACGTCAGGCCCACCGCGTGCATCGCCGACGCGGCCAGGTCCGCTGCTACGCGGACGAGGTAGCAGCGGACCTGGCCGCGTCACAAACGCCGCGCAACATCAGGCCCACCGCGTGCACCGCCGACGCGGCCAGGTCCGCTGCTACGCGGACGAGGTAGCAGCGGACCCGGCCGCGTCACGAACGCTGCGCAACACCAGGCCCACCGCGTGCACCGCCGACGCGGCCAGGTCCGCTGCTACGCCGACCGCTGTAGCAGCGGACCCGGCCGCGTCATAAACACCGCGCAGCATCAGGCACACCGCCTACACCGCCGACGCGGCCGGGTCCGCTGCTACGCAGACGAGGAAGCAGCGGACCCGGCCGCGTCACGAACACCGCGCAACGTCAGGCCCACCGCGTGCACCGCCGACGCGGCCAGGTCCGCTGCTACGCGGACGAGGTAGCAGCGGACCTGGCCGCGTCTCGAACGCCGCGCAACATCAGGTCCACCGCATATTCCCCTCAAATGCCTTCACCCAACACGGTGTCGCTGCAAAAGGTTGAACGCCTTCAACCCCGTCACGGTCTGGTCTAGAGTGTTGTTCTCACCAAGGAGCCCCCCATGTCCCAGGACCTGATCCTCAACCAGCGTTTCGTGCTGGCCTCGCGCCCCAAGGGCGCGCCAACCCCCGAGAATTTCCGCCTGGAACGCCAGGCGTTGCCTGAGCTGGAAGACGGCCAGGTGCTGCTGCGCACGCTTTACCTGTCACTGGACCCCTACATGCGCGGGCGCATGAGCGACGCCCCTTCCTACGCCGCCCCCGTGCAGATTGGCGAAGTCATGACCGGCGGCGCGGTCAGCGTCGTCGAGCAGTCGCGCCACCCGAAATTCCACCCCGGTGACCAGGTGGTAGGCAGTACCGGCTGGCAGACCCACAGCATCGCCAAGGGCGATGACCTGGTGGTGCTGCCCGCTGGCATCCCGTCGCCCTCGCTGGCATTGGGCGTGCTGGGCATGCCCGGCATGACCGCCTACATGGGCCTGATGCACATCGGCCAGCCCCAGGCCGGAGAGACCCTGGTGGTAGCCGCCGCGTCGGGTGCCGTGGGCTCCGTGGTGGGGCAGGTGGCCAAGTTGAAGGGCTTGAAGGTAGTGGGCGTGGCCGGCGGTGCCGACAAGTGCCGCTACGTGGTGGACGAGCTGGGCTTCGATGCCTGCGTCGACCACAAGTCACCCACCTTCGCCCAGGACCTGGCCGCGGCCTGCGACCAGGGTATCGACGTGTACTTCGAGAATGTCGGCGGGGAAGTGTTCGAAGCGGTGATGCCACTGCTCAACCCGCGCGCCCGAATCCCGGTGTGCGGGCTGATCGCCGCCTACAACGCCACCGATCTGCCCGAAGGCCCCGACCGCTTGTCGCTGTTGCCGCGCCTCTTGCTGACCAAACGCATCCGCATGCAAGGCTTCATCGTCTTTGACGACTTCGGTGACCGCCATGCCGAATTCCTCGCCGCCATGGTGCCGTGGGTACGGGACGGCAAGGTGCGTTATCGCGAGCACGTGGTCGAGGGACTGGAGCAAGCGCCCGAAGCGTTTATCGGCCTGCTGCAGGGGCACAATTTTGGCAAGCTGGTGGTCAAAGTGTCTGAGGCGTGAGCATTTGACGCCACCCCGGGGCGCGGGTATAAACCGCGTCTCGTTGTTTTTTGCCAGGCATTGACCCCATGAGTTTCAGCCCCTTGATCCGCCAACTGATCGACGCCTTGCGCACTTTGCCCGGCGTGGGTCAGAAAACCGCGCAGCGCATGGCGCTGCAATTGCTGGAGCGCGATCGCAGTGGCGGCACGCGGCTGGCCCAGGCCCTGAGCCAGGCCATGGAAGGTGTGGGCCATTGCCGTCAGTGCCGCACCTTGACCGAAGAAGAACTGTGCCCGCAATGCGCCGACCACCGGCGGGACGACACCTTACTGTGCGTGGTGGAAGGGCCGATGGACGTGTACGCGGTGGAGCAGACCGGCTATCGCGGCCGCTACTTCGTGCTCAAGGGCCACCTGTCGCCGTTGGACGGCCTGGGCCCGGACGCCATCGGCATACCGCAGCTCATGGCGCGTATCGAAGAGCAGGGCAGCTTCACCGAGGTGATCCTGGCCACCAACCCCACGGTTGAAGGCGAGGCGACCGCCCACTACATCGCGCAACTGCTGACCAGCAAGGGCCTGACCGCCTCGCGCATTGCCCACGGCGTGCCGTTGGGCGGCGAACTGGAAATGGTCGACGGCGGCACCCTGGCGCATTCGTTCGCCGGGCGCAAACCGATCAGCCTGTAGCGGCCGCGCCGCTGGCAGGGGCCACCTGGCGGCCCTGGGCCAGCACTCGCCAGCCGGCCAATGCCGACAAGAGGATGCTGGCGACCAATAGCCCGGCAATCGACCAGCCCTGACGATCGAACCAATAGATCAACAGCCCGACCACGGGCAGGATCGACTGGTTCACGAGGCTGATCATGGCCGACACGCTGGCCAAGTGCGCCTGGGGAATCAGGCTGATGCGCATGACCCGCATGTAATTGCCCATCATCACCTTGGCGGCGATGCCCAGCGCGTAGCAGGCCAGGAATGCCCACAACGCCTCCATCACCGCGACCAGCAGGGCGCTGGCCGCGAGGGCCAGGGCCAGGGATGCGGCGAACAGCCCATGACGTCCCAGGCGTCCGATCAGCCGGGCGTACAGCATCGTGGCCGCGACGCCGCACACGCCGGCGCACAGGTCGATCAACCCGTAATACTGGATGGGCAGCGCCATGAGCCGGTCCACCAGCGCCGCACCGCTGGCCTCGATGGTGCCATCGAAGGCGTTGTTGCCCACGGCAAGCAAGGTCATCAGCCATAACAGTGGGCTGCCCATGAAAATCAGCAACGCTGCTCGCCAGTGGCCAGCAGGGGGCTGGCCGGCCAACCGCTTGTCGGCCGTGTCGGGAAGCCCGGTATAGAAAAGAAAGAACAGTGCGTTGGCCAGATACAGGCTGGCAGCCAGTGCCAATAGCAGCGTATAGCCGGTTGTGAAGAGCATCATGCCCAGCAGCGGTCCGAGCACCATGCCCCCTTGGTCGAGACGACTCAGGCGATTCGCGTCACGATCCAGGTGCTGGGGGCGGGCCGCGATGATTTTCTCGCAACTCAGCAGTGTCTGGGCATTGCCAATGCTGATCAGGCTACCCAGCAACCCGGCGCCAACCGTCAGCACCAGACCAGGCGCCTGGCCCTGAATCAGCGCCAGCACGCCCAGGCAGGCGGCGCATTTGATCAGGTCGGCGGTGATGGACAGCGGCCGTACGCCCCAACGGTCGATCGCGCCCCCCACCAACGGCATCAGCACCAGGCGCGGCAACCAGGACACCAGGTAGGCCAGCCCGGCGTAGCCGAGGCTGCCGGTCAGGCCGTACACCACCAGCGGCACCAGAAAATTCATCAGGCCGTCGCCCACCAGGATGGCGCCAATGAAGTACAGCAGGGTTCGGTGCATGGCGGGTCTCTGAGGGATCAGTCGCGTTGAGGGTGCCTTGGGGGATAAATAGCGGGTGGGCGACAGCAAAACAAGAACGACAAAGCAGATGGCCGGCCTCCCTGTTTGCTGGTCCTACAGGGTTTTGGCCAAACGTTAGGAAGCAGACCACGGCTACCGATACACCGAGCCGTCTGCCACACGGCGAGCGTGTTTCAGGTGGGAGAAATGTGTAGGACGTAAAGCGGCAGAGGCATTGCCTGCTTTCTTGTATCTTGATGTTTCGCGTGGCCGGCAAACGCAGCTGCCGGCCACAGGGGCGTTTACATATCGGTCAAGGCGAAGTTGGTCAGGCAGAACGTCGGGATGCCCATGTCTTCCAGGCGCTGGGAACCCAGCAGCTCCGGCAGGTCGATGATGGCGCTGGCTTCGTGCACGCGCGCGCCCATGCGGCGCACCAGGTTGGCAGCGGCGATCAGGGTGCCGCCGGTGGCGATCAGGTCGTCGAACAGGATGACCGAGTCACCTTCGCACAGGCTGTCGGCGTGCACTTCCAGGAAGGCTTCGCCGTACTCGGTCTTGTAGCCCTCGGCCAGCACGTCGGCGGGCAGCTTGCCTTGCTTGCGGAACAGGATCAGCGGCTTGTTCAGTTCATGGGCGACGATGGAGCCGATCAGGAAGCCGCGCGCGTCCATGGCGCCGATGTGGCTGAAGTCGGCGTCGATGTAGCGGTGCACGAAACTGTCGATCACCATGCGCAGGGCCTTGGGCGACTGGAACAGCGGGGTGATGTCACGGAAGATGACACCGGGCTTGGGGAAGTCCACGACGGGGCGGATCAGGGATTTGAAGCTGAAGGTGTCGATAACCATCGTGGTGAAGTCCTGGCAGGCAAAATATGCCCGCCAGTATACCTGTTCGATCGGTCAGGTCGTAGTCACGCTTCCAGGGTGCCACCGGCCAGGGCACACAGTTGGATAGGGTCCAGGATATGGATCTCCTTGCCTTCGGCGGCCAGCAGTTCGCTCTGCTGGAAACGGGTGAAGACCCGCGACACCGTCTCCACGGCCAGCCCCAGGTAGTTGCCGATTTCGTTGCGCGACATGCTCAGGCGAAACTGGTTGGCCGAGAAGCCACGGGCACGGAAACGCGCCGAGAGGTTGACCAGGAAGGTGGCGATCCGTTCGTCGGCTGACTTCTTCGACAGCAACAGCATCATCTGCTGGTCATCACGAATTTCGCGGCTCATGACCCGCATCAACTGGCGGCGCAACTGGGGCAGTTGCACACTCAGTTCATCCAGGCGCTCGAACGGAATCTCGCACACCGAGGTGGTTTCCTGGGCCTGGGCCGAGACGGGGTAGGCCTCGGCGTCCATGCCCGACAAGCCCACCAGTTCGCTGGGCAGGTGGAAGCCGGTGATCTGTTCTTCACCGCCATCGCTGAGGCTGAAGGTTTTCAGCGCGCCTGAGCGCACCGCATACACGGAACCGAAGCGGTCCCCCTGGCGGAACAGGAATTCGCCTTTCTTCAGCGGGCGGCCGCGCTTGACGATTTCGTCCAGGGCTTCCATGTCTTCGAGGTTCAACGACAGGGGCAGGCACAGGGGTGCCAGGCTGCAATCCTTGCAGTGGGCCTGAGTGACAGTGCGCAGTTTGACTGGCTCGGACATCGGTACAAATCCTTTGGTGAAACACACAATGACTGTAAGGGTACCCCTTTGATACGGATCAAACCAGCCGCGCTTTAGTCGCACCCTGCGGCTCCGACCAGATGTGCGGCGCTCAGATCACCCGGGAAAAGCGTTGGCGGTTCTGCTCGCCCAGGTGCACGTCGAACAGCATGCACACCCCCCGCACCAGGAGCCGGCCCACTGGCAACACCCGGATGCCGTGGGCATCGAGGCTGACCAGGCCTTCCTCGGCCATGGCGCGCAGGGGCGCCCAGACGGGGGCGAAGTAGCCGTGGAAGTCGATGTTGAAGCGCTGCTCGATGGCGGCGAAGTCCAATTCGAAATGACAGATCAGTTGCTGGATCACCGCCCGGCGTATGCGGTCATCGGCGTCGCACACCAGGCCGCGCGCGGTGGCCAGTTGTGCGTCGGCCAAGGCGTTCTGGTAGTCGTTGAGGTCGCTGCTGTTCTGGCAGTACAGGTCGCCCACCTGGCTGATCGCCGAGACGCCCAGGCCGATCAGGTCGCAGTGGCCATGGGTGGTGTAGCCCTGGAAATTGCGTTGCAATTGCGCCTCTTCCTGGGCGATGGCCAGTTCATCGTCGGGCAGGGCGAAGTGGTCCATGCCGATGTACCGATAACCGGCCCGGGTCAGTTGCTCGATGGTGGTCTTGAGCATTTGCAGCTTCGCGCCGGGGGGCGGCAACTGCACGTGGTCGATGCGCCGTTGGGGCATGAAGCGTTCTGGCAGGTGCGCATAATTGAACACCGACAGGCGGTCGGGTTGCAGCTGGATGACCTCGTCCACCGTGCGCGCGAAGCTGTCGACGCTTTGCCGGGGCAGGCCGTAGATCAGGTCCAGGTTCACCGACCGAAATTGCAGGGTGCGCGCGGCCTCGATGATGGTGCGGGTCTGTTCCAGGCTTTGCAGGCGGTTGACCGCCCGCTGCACCTGGGGGTCGAAATCCTGCACGCCAATGCTGACCCGGTTGAAGCCCAGTTCGCGCAACAGCCCCATGGTCGACCAGTCGGCCTCGCGGGGGTCTATCTCGATGCCGTAATCACCGCTGTCGTCCAGGCGCAGGTTGAAATGGCTGCGCAGGCAGGCCATCAGCCGGCGCAATTCGTCATGGCTGAGAAAGGTGGGGGTGCCGCCGCCCAGGTGCAGTTGCTCGACGCTCTGGCGTGGGTCCAGGTGGCAGGCGATCAGCTGGATTTCCTGCTCCAGGCGCTGCAGGTAAACCTGGCTGCGGCCGCGGTCCTTGGTGATGACCTTGTTGCACGCGCAGTAGTAGCAAATGTTGGCACAGAACGGCACATGCACGTACAGCGACAAGGGGCGCATGGCCTTGCGGCTGTCGCGCAGGGCGTGCAGCAGGTCGAAGGAACCTACCTGGTTGTTGAACTGGACGGCGGTCGGGTAGGAGGTGTAGCGGGGGCCGGGCTGATCGTGGCGGCGGATCAGGTCATCGTCCCAGACAAGAGTGTCGAGCATGTGGGTGGTTCCCGGTTGGCGTGCGTGTTCGCCAGTCTAGGGACGCCCGTGCCAAGGGGTATTGATGTGCATCAAAAGGCCTTCAGTGGCCCATCAGCCAGTGCTGGTGGGGCCCAGGCAGTGTCCACAGGCCGAACAAGACCACCAGCAGGCCCGCCGCGGCCCGCACCCCGCGCCGGCGCAACAGCTGGCGCGTGCGCTCCGCCGCCAGCCCCGTGGCCAGCAGCACTGGCCAGGTGCCCAAGCCGAAGGCCAGCATCAGCAGGGCGCTGTGGCCGGCATTGCCCTGGCTGGCGGCCCACAGCAAGGTGCTGTAGACCAGGCCGCAGGGCAGCCAGCCCCATAGCGCGCCCAGCAACAAGGCGCGCGGTAAACTGCTGACCGGCAGCAGCCGGCCGGCCAGCGGCTGCACCCGGCGCCACAGGCCGCGGCCGGCGCGCTCTATATAGGTAAGCCCGCTCCACCAGCCGCCCAGGTACAAGCCCATGGCGATCAGCAAGAGCGCCGCGGCTACCCGCATGGCCGTGACGGCGGGGCTGTTGGCCAGCGCCCAGCCGGCCAGGCCCAGCAACAGGCCGGCGGCTGCGTAGCTGAGGATGCGGCCCAGGTTGTAACCCAGCAGCAGGCGCAGGCGCCGGCCCCGCTGCTCGGCGGGGATGGCCAGGGTCAGGGCGCCCATCAGGCCGCCGCACATGCCCAGGCAATGGCCGCCACCCAGCAGGCCCAGCACCAGCGCCGAGGCCAGTTGTGGCGCCAATTCAAGCATCGGGCGGGGCCTTGTCTTCACCGCGGGGTGGTTTTACCGCCGCCTGGTGCATCGGGTCCTGGTCGTCGAACAGGATGCTGTGGGCCGGGCTGTCGAGGTCGTCGTACTGGCCGCTGTCCACGGCCCAGAAAAACACGTAGAGGGCGATGGCGACGATGACCAGGGCGGCGGGGATCATGATATAGAGCGCGGGCATGCTGGCTCCGGTTCGGCAGGGGCAACGGTGGCGGGTGCCGGCCGTGGCGGGGCGGGCGTGCGCGCCAGGCGCAGGGCATTGAGCACCACGGTGAGGGAACTGATCGACATGCCCACCGCCGCCCACACCGGGGTCACCCAACCGGCAGCGGCGAAGGGCAGCATCAGGCCATTGTACACCGCTGCCCAGGCCAGGTTCTGAATGATGATGCGGCGGGTGCGACGGGCCAGCGCCACGGCCTGCACCAGGGTGCCCAGGTGGTTGTTGAGCAGCACCGCGTCGGCATGGGTCTTGGCCAGGTCCGTGGCACTGCCCATGGCCACGCTGATGTCGGCGGCCGCCAGCAAGGGCACGTCGTTGACGCCGTCACCCACCACCAGCACCGTGCGGCCTTCGCGGCGCAGGCGTTGCAGCTCGGCCAGCTTGGCCTCCGGTGCCAGGCTGCCCTGGGCCTGGTCGATAGCCAACTGGTTCGCGACCCGCTGGACCATGGGCGAGCTGTCGCCGGACAGCAGCAGGGTCTGCCAGCCCTGGGCCCGACACGCGGCCAGCAGCTGGGGTGCATCATCGCGCAGGCGGTCGTCCAGGCCGAACCAGGCCAACGGGCGTTGGTGGTCCGCCAGTAACAGCCACTGGCCTTGGGCATCGGGTGCCCGTGGTGGCGGCACGGTTGCCAGGCCGCACGCCCACGCCGGGTTGCCAATGCGCAGACGCTGGCCGTCCACCCAACCTTCCAGGCCCTGGCCCGGCTGGCTGGTAACCTGCTCGGCAGGTTGCTGGCTCAGGCCGAAGGCACGGGCGATGGGGTGTTCGGAGCGGCTTTCCAGCGCGGCCGCCAGGGCCAGGCAATGGTCGCTGTCCCAGTAGGCCAGGGGGCGAATGCTGTGCAGGTGCAGGCGCCCTTCGGTGAGGGTGCCGGTCTTGTCGAAAACCACCGTGTCCACCTGGTTGAGACCCTCCAGCACATGCCCGCGGGTCAGCAGCAAGCCCAGGCGGTGCAGGGTGCCGGTGGCCGTGGTCAAAGCCGCAGGCGTGGCCAGCGATAGCGCGCAGGGGCAGTTGGCAACCAGCATGGCCAGTACCACCCAGAAGGCGCGGTCCGGGTCCAGGTGCCACCACAGCAGGCCCACCAGCACGGCGCAGACCAGGGAGAACAGCAGGAACCACTGGGCCGCGCGGTCGGCCAGTTGCGCCAGGCGCGGTTTCTCCGCCTGGGCCCGTTCCAGCAGGCGCACGATGGTGCACAGGCGCGTGTCCTGGCCCAGCGCGCTGACCTGCACGGTCAGGCTGCTATCGACATTGAGTGTACCGGCGGTGACGGGTTGGCCCAGCTGGCGCGGCTGGGGCAGGTATTCGCCGGTCAGCAGCGACTCGTCGACGCTCGATTGCCCTTCCACCACCAGGCCGTCGGCGGGTATTACCGTGCCTGGCAGCACCTGCACCCGGTCGCCCACGGCCAACTCACTGAGCAGCACGCGCTCACCGATGCCTTGCGGATCGAGGCGCACGCAGGATGGGGGCAGCAGGTTGACCAACTGCGCGGTGGCGGCGGCGGTGCGCTCGCGGGCACGGCGTTCCAGGTAGCGGCCGGCCAGCAGGAACAGGGCGAACATGCCCACGGCGTCGAAATACAGGTCGCCCTGGCCGGTGACGGCGGTCCAGATGCCGGCGCAGTAGGCGCCGCCGATGGCCAGGGAAACCGAGACGTCCATGGTCAGGTGACGGGTACGCATGTCGCGGGCAGCGCCACGGAAAAACGGCGCACAGCTGTAGAAAACGATGGGCGTGGTCAGGAACATCGCCACCCAGCGCAGAATGATGTGCAGTTCCGGGCTGAGGTCGAGGTTGAAGGTGGGCCAGGTGGCCATGGTCGCCATCATCGCCTGGAACCACAGCAGCCCGGCCACCCCCAGCTGGCGCAGGGCGCGGCGGTTGTCGGCGGCCAGTTGTTCGGTGGCGCGGTCAGCCTGCCAGGGGTACGCGGCATAGCCGATGTGGCGCAGTTCGCCGAGCAGCGCGCTGAGGGCGCGCTGGCCGGGGTGCCACTGCACGAACAGACGGTGGTTGGACAGGTTCAACCGGGCCTCGACCACACCGGGCAGGGCGCGCAGGTGTTTTTCGATCAGCCAGCCGCAGGCGGCGCAGGTAATGCCTTCGACCATCAGGGTAGCGTCGCGCAGTTCGCCCTGCAGGTGCACGAAGGGTTGCTGGACATCGTCGCGGTCGTACAGCGCCAGTTCGTCGGGCCATTGCCTGGGCAGCGCCTGAGGGTTGGCCGAGGCCTGGTCGCGGTGTTGGTAGTAGCTTTGCAGGCCACCGGCGACAATGGCTTCGGCCACGGCCTGGCAGCCCGGACAGCAGAAGGCGCGGGGCTGGTCGAGCACCGTCGCGGTGAAGCGCTGGCCGGCGGGAACGGGCAGGGCGCAGTGGTAGCAGGTGGCAGGTGTGTTCATAGGGTTCACAAGGGGCGCCGCTCGGCTTGCCGGTCAGCGGCGCAGGTCTTCGGCGCCTTGCAGCGGTTCATCGCCGAGCACCAGGGGTTTGTCGGGCGCCACTTGTTCTTCCTCGAACAAGCGCCAGGTCTGGCCATCCTGCACGCCCAGCAGTTCGACGAAACGCCGGCCCTGGACGTTGTCCACCACGTGGCCGACATAACGGCCGCCACCCGCGGTGTTGAGGTCGATGCGCCGGTCTTTCTCGGGCTGGGTGGGCGAGATCAGGTTCAGGGTCAGTTGCGCCGGCTGGCTGCGCCCGCTCAGGCGCACGTCGACCTCGCCAGTCAGGCTGTCCAGGCTGACTTCGGCGCGCTGCTGCAGGTCCTGGGCCAGGCGTTCGCGGTCCAGCGAGCGGTTGATGCCCTTGCCGGCCTCGTAGTAGTTGTCGTTCACCAGGTTGTCGGGGTGGCGCACGGCGATGGTCACCATCGACAGGGTCAGGGCCACCGAACACAGCAGCATGCCGATCAGAATCCAGGGCCAGAGGTGTTTGTACCAGGGGGTGGCGGCGGTGGCCGTGGCGTTGAACATGGGGATTCCTTAGCGTACTTGGGGGCCGATGAAACGGCTGTTGGCCTGCACGTGGACATCGCCGTCGTCGACATCCCGGAGGCTGAACCGCACCTCGTTGGTGCTCGACGGCAGGTGCTCCGGGGCCACGGACAATTCGGCCGGCAGGCTGACGATATCGCCCGCCGCCACCTGCACCTGGTTCCGGCCTTGCAGGCGCAGGTCGGGCAGGCCGCTGGCTTCGATCAGGTAGGTGTGCGCGCGCTGGTCCTTGTTCATGATCTTCAGGCTGTAGACATTCTCGATGCGGCCTTCGGCGTTCTCGCGGTACAGCACGCGGTCCTTGCTGACGTCGAAGCCCACCAGGCTGCGGGTCATGAACGCCGTGGCCAGCACGCCGATCATTACCAGCAGCACCACTGCGTAGGCAATCAGGCGCGGGCGCAGGGGGTGAGTCTGCTGGCCGTTGAGGTTGTGCTCGGTGGTGTAGCTGATCAGCCCGCGCGGGTAGTCCATCTTGTCCATGACGCTGTCGCAGGCATCGATGCACGCCGCACAGCCGATGCACTCGATCTGCAAGCCGTCGCGGATGTCGATACCGGTGGGGCACACCTGCACGCACATCGTGCAGTCGATGCAGTCGCCCAGGCCCATGGCCTTGTAGTCGGCGTCTTTCTTGCGCGGCCCGCGCTTCTCGCCCCGGCGCGGGTCGTAGGACACGATGAGGGTGTCCTTGTCGAACATCACGCTCTGGAAGCGCGCGTAAGGGCACATGTAGATGCACACCTGCTCGCGCAGCCACCCGGCGTTGCCGTAGGTGGCCAGGGTGAAAAAACCGACCCAGAAATACGCCCAGCCGTCGGCATGGCCGGTGAAGAACTGGGTCGCCAGTTCGCGAATGGGCGAAAAGTAGCCGACGAAGGTCATGCCGGTGACGAAGCCGATCAGCAGCCACAGGCTGTGCTTGGCCAGTTTGCGCGCGAATTTGCTGGCGCTCATGGGCGCCTTGTCCAGCTTGATGCGCTGGTTGCGGTCGCCTTCGGTGACCTTTTCACACCACATGAAAATCCATGTCCACACGCTTTGCGGGCAGGTGTAGCCGCACCACACCCTGCCTGCGAAGACGGTGATGAAAAACAGCCCGAAGGCGCTGACGATGAGAATCCCCGACAGCAGGATGAAGTCCTGAGGCCAGAACGTGGCCCCGAAAATGTAGAACTTGCGCTCCGGCAGGTTCCACCATACCGCCTGGTGGCCGCCCCAGTTCAGCCACACCACGCCGAAGTACAACGCGAACAGCAACGCCCCGCCTACCCGCCGCAGGTTGCGGAACACCCCGGTGAAGGCCCGGGTGTAGATCTTCTCCCGTGAGGCGTACAGGTCGACGCCCTCGCCCTTGGGGGGCGGCGGGGTGACGTCGTGCAGCGGAATCTGCTTGCTCATCAGTGAGCCTCACGGTGTGCCGCCTCGGTACTTGCCGCAGCGGTCATTGTCGATCTGGTGCGAGGAGTCAGTCTTGCACGTCTGCTGTTTTCGCTTCCCCATGCGACAGGCTGTACACATACGCCGCCAGCAAGTGCACCTTGTCCTTGCCCTGCAACAGTTCCTGCGCCGGCATCTGGCCCTGGCGACCGTAGCGGATGGTCTGTTGCAACTGGGCGAAGCTGGAGCCGTAGATGAACGCCTGCGGGTGGGTGAGGTTGGGCGCGCCCATGGCCGGGGTGCCTTTGCCTTCGGGGCCGTGGCATGCCACGCAATTGGCGGCGAAGATTTTCTGGCCGTTGGCGGCGTCGGCCTTGGCGCCTTCGGGCAGGGGGCGGCCGTCCAGTTGGGCGATGACGAAGGCCGCCACGTCGGCCACGCCCTGTTCACCGATCACCTCGGCCCAGGCTGGCATCACCGCATGGCGGCCACCGAGGATGGTGGTTTCGATGGTTTGCGGGTCGCCGCCCCAACGCCAGTCCTGGTCGGTGAGGTTGGGGAAGCCGTAGGCGCCCTTGGCGTCGGAGCCGTGGCACACCGAACAGTTGCTGGCGAACAGCCGGGCACCCATTTTCAAGGCCTGCGGGTCCTTGGCCACCTCATCGATGGGCATGGCGGCGAATTTGGCATAAATGGGGCCGAAGCGCGCATCGGCCCGGGCCATTTCCTTTTCCCATTCGTGCGCGCCCGTCCAGCCGGTCTTGCCGT
Organism: Pseudomonas eucalypticola; assembly: GCF_013374995.1. Classification (NCBI taxonomy): domain Bacteria; kingdom Pseudomonadati; phylum Pseudomonadota; class Gammaproteobacteria; order Pseudomonadales; family Pseudomonadaceae; genus Pseudomonas; species Pseudomonas eucalypticola. The sequence continues at coordinate 1,743,090 of NZ_CP056030.1, forward strand.
CGGAAAACTGCTTCTGGGTGTCGTTGTCCAGGTACTGGTAGCCTGGCAGCAGCCCGGTCCAGCTGCCCAAGCCGGGATACAGGCTCAGGTAGCCGAGGGCGAAGACGATGGTGCCCACGAACAGCAGGAACCACCACTTGGGCAAGGGGTTGTCGTATTCCTCGATGCCGTCGAAGGAGTGCCCCACCGTTTCCTCGGTGGCCTCGCTGCGCTGGCCGCGGCGGGTGGAAAACAGCAGCCAGGTCAGGGCGACGATGGTGCCCAGGGTCAGGATGGTTACGTACAGACTCCAAAACGTGGTCATTGCTTGTCACTCCTGGACGCGCGCTGTTGCGCCTGGGCTTGTTCTACCTTGGCGATGGCGTCGGGGTCGTCGGCGAACGGCAGCAAGGTGGCTTCGTCGAAGTCCTTCTTGCGCCGGCTGCTGAACACCCATAACGCCAGGCCGATGAAGGCCACCATCACCACGACGGTGCCCAGGCCTCGGATGGTTCCGATATCCATGTGCGTCACCGTTTGCTTTTGATGAGGGTGCCAAGGCCTTGCAGGTAGGCCACCAGTGCGTCCATTTCGGTCTTGCCCTTGACGGCCGCTTCGGCGCCGGCGATGTCGGCGTCGGTGTAGGGCACGCCCAGTTCACGCATCACTTGCATCTTGCGCGCCGTCAGCTTGCCGTCCAGGCGGTTTTCCACCAGGAACGGGTAGGCCGGCATCACCGACTCGGGCACCACGTTGCGTGGGTTGTACAGGTGCGCGCGGTGCCAGTCATCGGAGTAGCGCCCACCCACCCGGGCCAGGTCCGGGCCGGTGCGCTTGGAGCCCCAGAGGAAGGGGTGGTCCCACACGCTTTCGCCGGCCACCGAGTAGTGGCCGTAGCGCTCGGTCTCGGCGCGGAACGGGCGGATCATCTGCGAATGGCAGCCCACGCAGCCGTTGGCGATGAACACGTCGCGGCCTTCCAGCTCCAGGGCCGGGCGCGGCTTCATGCCTTCGATGGGCTTGTTGGTCACGTCCTGGAAAAACAGCGGGACGATCTGGGTCAGGCCGCCGATGCTCACGGCAATGACCATGAAGAAGGCCAGCAGGCCGATGTTCTTCTCCAGCGTTTCGTGTTTCATCAGTGAGCCCCCACGACGGCGATCCGGGTGGCGGCTTCGGCTTCCTCGGGGGTGGCCGCGCGCACGGTGCGCCATACGTTCCAGGCCATCAGCAGCATGCCGCTGGCGAAGAACGAGCCGCCCAGGGCGCGTACGATGTACCCCGGTTTGCTGGCCTGCAGGGCCTCGACGAAGGAATAGGTGAGGGTGCCGTCATCGTTGATGGCACGCCACATCAGGCCTTGGGTGATGCCGTTCACCCACATGGAGGCGATGTAGAGCACGGTGCCGATGGTGGCCAGCCAGAAATGCGCGTTGATCAGGCCGATGCTGTGCATCTGCGGGCGGCCGAACAGTTTCGGGATCATGTGGTACACGGCGCCGATGGAAATCATCGCCACCCAGCCCAGGGCACCGGCGTGCACATGGCCGATGGTCCAGTCGGTGTAGTGGGACAGCGAGTTCACCGTCTTGATGGCCATCATCGGGCCTTCGAACGTGGACATGCCGTAGAAGGCCAGCGACACCACCAGGAAACGCAGGATCGGGTCGGTGCGCAGCTTATGCCACGCGCCTGACAGGGTCATCATGCCGTTGATCATGCCGCCCCAGCTGGGCGCCAGCAGGATGATCGACATCACCATGCCCAGCGACTGCGCCCAGTCGGGCAGCGCGGTGTAGTGCAAATGGTGCGGGCCGGCCCAGATGTACAGCGTGATCAGCGCCCAGAAGTGCACGATGGACAACCGGTAGGAGTAGATGGGCCGCTCGGCCTGCTTGGGCACGAAGTAATACATCATGCCCAGGAAACCGGTGGTGAGGAAAAAGCCCACGGCGTTGTGGCCGTACCACCACTGGATCATGGCATCGGTGGCGCCGGCGTAGGCGGAGTAGGACTTGAACAGGCTCACCGGCAGCGAGATGTGGTTGACGATGTGCAGCATCGCCGTGACCAGGATGAACGCGCCGTAGAACCAGTTGCCGACGTAGATATGCTTGGTCTTGCGCTTGACGATGGTGCCGAAGAACGTGATGGCGTAGCACACCCAGACAATCGCCAGCAGGATGGCGATCGGCCATTCCAGCTCCGCGTATTCCTTGGTGGTGGTGTAACCCAGCGGAAGGGTGATGATGGCGCTGACGATCACCGCCTGCCAGCCCCAGAACGTGAACGCTGCCAGGCCGTCGGAGATCAGCCGCGTCTGGCAGGTTCGCTGCACCACGTAGTACGAAGTGCCGAACAGCGCGCAGCCGCCGAAGGCGAAAATCACCAAGTTGGTGTGCAGGGGGCGGAGGCGACCGAAGGTGGTCCAGGGCAGGTCGAAGTTCAGTTGTGGCCAGATGAGCTGCGAGGCGATGAACACCCCGACGCCCATGCCCACAATTCCCCAGACCACCGTCATGATGGCGAACTGCCGCACCACTTTGTAGTTGTACGCAGTCGGAGCGAGTGCTGTGCTCATTGCTGGTTGTCCACGGTTTAGGTGTTGTTATTAGGGTTGTAAACCGGCGGCAGTATGGAGAATGCGTGGGGGCGATGCAAGGGTTGCTAGCAATCTTGGCTAGCAATTATTGCCTGCGCTCCGAGGTCCATCTGGCGGGCCCTCCAGCGAACCGGGAGCCTTGCCGGAATCGACGGCGGCCGCGTTTTCGAACATTCGGAAACACATTCGCCGAGCCCACTTTGTCATCCGTTTGAGCTTAGCCCCTGCGGCGCGACTTGTCCCTTGGCCCACAAGCCGCTGCCCACTCGTTATGATGGCGGACGATTCTATTTGGGTGGGTAAAGCATGAAACAGGCGCAACGTTGCCACATTGACGCAGATCAGTTGGCCGCACTGGCGCAGGACCACGGCTGGCTCTGGACACCGCCCCAGGGCCAGGCCGTGGCCTGCCTGATTCTGGCTCACGGCGCGGGGGCACCCATGGACAGCGGCTTCATGAACCTGATGGCCGGTAAGCTGGCCGCCCGTGGGGTAGGGGTGGTGCGTTTCGAATTTCCCTACATGGCCCAGCGTCGAATTGACGGCAGCAAGCGGCCGCCCAACCCCACGCCTAAGCTGCTGGAGTGCTGGCGCCAGGTGTACGAGCAGGTAGAGCCGCGGGTGCAGGGCACCCTGGCCGTTGGCGGCAAGTCCATGGGCGGGCGCATGGCTAGCCTGCTGGCCGACGAACTGGGGGCCGATGCGTTGGTGTGCCTGGGGTACCCGTTCTATGCGGCCGGCAAGCCGGAGAAGCCGCGTACCGAACACTTGGCGCAGCTGCGCACGCCCACGCTGATTGTCCAGGGCGAGCGGGACGCGTTGGGCAATCGCCTGGCGGTCGAGGGGTATACGTTATCCCAGCGTATCGAGCTGTGCTGGCTGGTGGCAGGGGACCATGACCTGAAGCCGTTGAAGGCGTCGGGGTTCAGCCATGAGCAGCACCTGGAGGCGGCGGCGGAGGCGGTGGCGGGGTTTCTGCAGGCCGACGTCAGCAGCGGGCCAGGCGGCGCGCGCGGCGTACCGGCTGCATCGCGGCGCCTGTGACGCAGCCGGGTCCGCCGCCATGCGGCGGCGGTGACCCGGCAGCGTGGGTCAGCGGTTGAAGCGCTCCACCAGCGAATACTGGCTGTGGGCAGTGCGCGTCAGTTCCTCGCTCAGCAACGCCGAGCTCTGCGCCTGCTCGCTGGTCTGGTCGGCCAGGTGGGCGATGGTGCTGATGTTACGGCTGATTTCTTCGGCCACGGCGGTCTGTTCTTCGGTAGCGGCGGCGATCTGGGTGGTCATGTCGGTGATGTTGGCCACCGCTTCGCTGATGCCCACCAGCGCCTGGTCCGCTTCCAGTACCCGCGCCACGCCTTCTTCCGCCTGGCGGTGACCGGCGTCCATGGTCTGCACAGCGTTGCTGGCAGTCTGTTGCAGCTTGGCGATCAGGGCGTGGATCTGCCCGGTGGATTCGCTGGTGCGTTGCGCCAGTTGCCGGACTTCGTCGGCCACGACCGCGAAGCCACGGCCCATCTCGCCAGCGCGGGCGGCCTCGATGGCGGCGTTGAGGGCCAGCAGGTTGGTCTGGTCGGCAATGCCTTTGATCACATCGACCACACCGCCGATTTCATCGCTGTCCTTGGCCAGCTGGGTCACGGTGTGGCCGGTTTCGCCCACCACCACCGACAGGCGCTGGATGGCTTCGCGGGTTTCCCCGGCAATGCTGCGGCCCTGGCTGGTGAGCAGGTTGGCCTGCTGGGTGGCGTCGGCGGTCCGTTGGACGTGGCTGGCCACTTCCTGGGTAGTGGCGGCCATCTGGTTGACCGCAGTGGCCACCTGTTCGGTTTCCACACGCTGGCGCTCCAGGCCTTCGGAGCTCTTGTGGGCCAGGCTGTCGGACTGGGTGGCCTGGTCGTTGAGGTGCTCGGCGGTGTCCTGCAGCCGGGTCAGGCAGGTTTTCAGGCGCGCGTCCTGGCTCAGGATGGACATCTCCAGGCGCGCCTGGGCGCCGCGGCTGTCGGTGTACATCTGCGCGATCAAAGGGTCGGACGTGGTCTGTTCGGCCAGGCGCAGCAGGCGCTTGATGCCCCGTTGTTGCCAGCTCAGGCCCACCAGGCCCAGCGGCACCGAGAGCACGGCGGCCACGGCGAAGCCCCAGGAGGTGCCTAGCCAGCTGCCAATGCCAAAACCGACCTGGCTGACCAGGATGAACGGCAGCCAATCCTGGACCACGGGCAGCCACTGGTCACGGCGCGGCACGGCGGGTTTGCCCTGGTTCAGGCGCTCGTACAGGTTCTGGGCCCGGCGGATCATCTCGGCGGTGGGCTTGACCCGCACCGACTCGTAGCCCACCACCTGGTTGTTCTCGAAAATAGGCGTGACGTAAGCGTTCACCCAGTAGAAGTCGCCGTTTTTGCAGCGGTTCTTGACGATACCCATCCACGGTTGACCTTGGCGCAGGGTCGCCCACATATGCGCGAACACCGCCTGCGGCACGTCCGGGTGGCGCACGGTGTTGTGCGGCGCGCGGATCAGTTCTTCACGGGAAAAACCGCTGATCTCGACGAAGGCGTCGTTGCAATAGGTGATCACGCCTTTGGCGTCGGTGGTGGAGATCAGGCGCTGTTGGGCAGGGAAGGTCCGTTCGCGCTGGGTGACTGGCTGGTTGTTACGCATGGCAAGAGGGTTCCGCAAGGCTTTCACAGGTTGTCGGCCTGAACGGACTAAAATTGAATATATATTTTGATCAGAGACAGGGCGCAGCCTTGTCTATACCCCTGTGGGACAGAACCCACAGGGGCTTGCGTGCGGGCGCTGTTACCCGGCGATCAACTGCCGCAATACGTAATGCAGAATCCCCCCGGCCTTGAAGTACTCCACTTCATTGAGGGTATCGATCCGGCACAACACCACGGCTTTTTCCGTTTCGCCGCTTTCACGGGTGATACGCAGTTCCAGGTCCATGTGCGGTTTCAACGGCACGCCGGCAAGTCCGCTGATGTCCAGCGTTTCGCGGCCGGTCAGGCCCAGGGTCTTGCGGCTCTGGCCATTCTTGAACTGCAAGGGCAACACGCCCATGCCCACCAGGTTGGAACGGTGGATGCGCTCGAAGCTTTCGGCGATGACCGCTTTCACCCCCAGCAGGTTGGTGCCCTTGGCGGCCCAGTCGCGGCTGGACCCGGTACCGTATTCCTGGCCCGCCACCACCACCAGCGGCGTGCCGTCGGCCTGGTACTTCATGGCCGCGTCATAAATGGCCAGCTTTTCATCGGTGGGAATGTACAGGGTATTACCGCCTTCTTCGCCGCCGAGCATTTCGTTGCGGATACGGATGTTGGCGAAGGTGCCGCGCATCATCACTTCATGGTTGCCGCGCCGCGAGCCGTAGGAGTTGAAATCGCGCGGCTGCACGCCTTTTTCCTGCAGGTAGCGGCCGGCGGGGCTATTGGCCTTGATGTTGCCCGCGGGCGAGATGTGGTCAGTGGTGACCGAGTCACCCAGCAAGGCCAGAATGCGCGCGCCGTGCACGTCGGTGATGTCTTTCAGCGGCGCGGTAATGTCGTCGAAGAAGGGCGGATGCTGGATGTAGGTCGAGTCGTCCTGCCACACGTAGGTAGCGGCCTGGGGCACCTCGATGGCTTGCCATTGGGCGTCACCGGCGAAAACCTCTGCGTATTCCTTGTGGAACATGGCGGTATCGACGCTGCGCACCGCGTCGGCGATTTCCTGCTGGCTGGGCCAGATGTGCCGCAGGTATACCGGTTGGCCGTCGCTGCCCGTGCCCAGGGGCTCGCGGCTGAGGTCGATGGTCACGCTGCCCGCCAGGGCGTAGGCCACTACCAGAGGCGGGGAGGCCAGCCAATTGGTTTTGACCAGCGGGTGCACGCGGCCTTCGAAGTTGCGGTTGCCCGACAGCACCGAGGCGACCGTGAGGTCGGCCTGCTGGATGGCTTTTTCGATGGGGTCGTCCAGGGGGCCGGAGTTGCCGATGCAGGTGGTACAGCCGTAGCCCACCAGGTCGAAGCCCAGTTGGTCCAGGTATGGGGTCAGGCCCGCCGCCTTGTAGTAGTCGGTGACCACTTTGGAGCCAGGCGCCAGGGAGGTCTTCACCCACGGCTTGCAGGTCAGGCCCTTTTCCACGGCCTTTTTCGCCACCAGCCCGGCGGCCATCATCACGCTGGGGTTGGAGGTGTTGGTGCAGGAGGTGATGGCCGCGATGACCACGGCGCCATCCTTGAGCCGGTGGTGCTTGCCCTGCCAGCTGTACTGCGCTTCGCCGGCCTGGGCGGCGTTGCCCACGGCCACGCCCCCGCCGCCTTCGCTTTCCAGGCGGCCTTCCTCCTTGTTGGACGGCTTCATCTGCAGGCCAACGAAATCGGAGAACGCCTGCGGTACCTTGGCCAACGCGACCCGGTCCTGGGGCCGTTTGGGGCCGGCCAGGCTGGCTTCCACTTCACCCATGTCCAGCGCCAGGCTGTCGGTGAACTGCGGTTCCTGCCCAGGCAGGCGCCACAGGCCCTGGGCCTTGCAATAGGCTTCAACCAGTTTCACCGTGGCGGCCGGGCGCCCGGACAGGCGCAGGTAGTCCAGGGTGACGTCGTCCACCGGGAAGAACCCGCAGGTAGCGCCGTATTCCGGGGCCATGTTGGCGATGGTGGCGCGGTCGGCCAGGGGCAGGTCCGCCAGGCCGTCGCCGTAGAATTCGACGAACTTGCCCACCACGCCCTTCTTGCGCAGCATTTGCGTGACGGTCAGCACCAGGTCGGTGGCGGTGATGCCTTCGCGTAGCTTGCCCGTGAGCTTGAAGCCGATGACCTCGGGAATCAGCATCGAAACCGGTTGGCCGAGCATGGCCGCCTCGGCCTCGATACCACCCACGCCCCAGCCCAGCACGCCCAGGCCGTTGATCATGGTGGTGTGCGAGTCGGTACCCACCAGGGTGTCGGGGAACGCATAGGTGCGGCCGTCTTCGTCCTTGGTCCACACAGTGCGGCCCAGGTATTCGAGGTTCACCTGGTGGCAGATGCCAGTGCCCGGCGGCACCACGCTGAAGTTGTCGAACGCGCTCTGGCCCCAGCGCAGGAAGGCGTAGCGCTCGCCGTTGCGCTGCATCTCGATGTCGACGTTTTCGCCGAACGCCTGCTCGGTGCCGTATTTGTCGACCATCACCGAGTGGTCGATCACCAGGTCCACGGGTGACAACGGGTTGATGCGTTGCGGGTCGCTGCCGGCCTTGGCCACCGCGGCGCGCATGGCGGCCAGGTCGACCACGGCGGGTACCCCGGTGAAGTCCTGCATCAGCACACGGGCAGGGCGGTACTGGATCTCGCGGTCGCTGCGCTTGTCGCGCAGCCAGCCAGCCAGGGCCTTGAGGTCGTGACCGGTGACGGTAGTGCCGTCTTCCCAGCGCAGCAGGTTTTCCAGCAGCACTTTCAGCGACATGGGCAAGGCATGCAGGTTACCCAGGCTCTTGGCGGCTTCGGGCAGGCTGAAATAATGGTACTCAAGGTCGTCGATCTGCAGCGCCTTGAGGGTCTTCAGGCTATCAAGCGAGGGCATGAAATCACTCCTTGGCAGGTGCCGCGAAGGCCGGTGGATGCAGCCCTCGCCGCCTCTGTGAACGTCCGCACGGTACGGACCCGGACAAAAAGCATAGCTAACTATCAATACACTGGACTGCCTCGGCGTGTCGCTGGTTCCGAACTTCCTTTATCATGCGCCGTTTTGTGCGGTGTGCCAGTGGCGCGCCTGCCATGGCGGTGGCCCAGTGTCGGGCGGCCGTTCCAGGAGTGCTGAATGAATACGCTGTTTATGCATTGCCGCCCGGGCTTCGAAAACGAAGTCTGCGCCGAAATTTCCGAACTGGCCGCCTACCTCGACGTGCCCGGTTATGCCAAGGCCAAGCCGGCCAGCGCCTGTGCCGAGTTCATTTGCCACGAGCCCGAGGCCCTGGCCCGGCTGATGGACGAGGTACATTTCAGCGACCTGATTTTCCTGCGTCAGTGGGCGCGGGGTTCGTTCGTCGAGCTGCCGGAAACCGACCGCATCAGCGTACTGCTGGACGCCCTGAGCGCTTATCCGACCTGCGGTAGCCTGTGGTTGGAGGTGCTGGACACCAACGACGGCAAAGAGCTGTCGACCTTCTGTCGCAAATTCGAAGGGCCACTGCGCAAGGCGCTGCTCAAGGCCGGCAAGCTGGTGGACGACCCTGCACTGCCGCGGTTGTTGCTGACCTTCAAGAGTGGCCGGGAAGTGTTCCTGGGCCTGGCCGACGCCGACAATTCGGCCATGTGGCCCATGGGTATCCCGCGCCTGAAATTCCCCCGCGAGGCCCCCAGCCGCTCGACCCTGAAGCTGGAAGAGGCCTGGCACCACTTCATTCCGCGCGAGGAATGGGATGAGCGCCTGAATGGTGACATGACCGGTGTCGACCTGGGCGCCGCCCCAGGTGGCTGGACCTACCAACTGGTACGCCGCGGCATGCTGGTCACCGCCATCGACAACGGCCCCATGGCGCAGAGCCTGATGGATACCGGGCTGGTGACCCACCTGATGGCCGACGGCTTCACCTACAAGCCTCGCCCGCCGGTGGACTGGATGGTGTGCGACATCGTCGAGAAACCCGCCCGCAGCGCCTTCCTGCTGGAAACCTGGCTGGGCGAAGGCCTGTGCCGTGAGGCGGTGGTCAACCTCAAACTGCCGATGAAACAGCGTTACGCCGAAGTACGCCGCCTGCTGGAACGCATCGCCGACGGTTTCAAGGCCCGCGGCATCGAGGTGGAAATCGGTTGCAAGCAGCTGTACCACGACCGCGAGGAAGTGACCTGCCACCTGCGCCGCCTGGCCACGCCCGCCAAGAAGCCCGCACGCAGGGGGTGACCCGTGCCGGAGCGTTAGGCGACAATACCCGTCAGATTCTGGAGCCTTTTATGTCTGAAACCACTGAAATGGCCGTGGATGGCGTACTCGACGCCACCGGTCTGAACTGCCCTGAACCGGTGATGATGCTGCACCAGCACGTGCGTGACTTGCCGGCCGGGGGCTTGTTGAAGGTCATCGCCACCGACCCGTCGACCAAACGGGACATTCCCAAGTTCTGTGTGTTCCTGGGGCATGAGTTGGTAGAGCAGCAGGAAAGCGCCGGGACCTACCTGTACTGGATTCGCAAGAAGGCCTGACGGTTACGCCGATTACAGCCGGTAGAAGTCCCGCGCATTGCCCCACAGCACCATCTGCACGCCGTCGTCATCCAGCTCGTCTTCGATCAGGGTCAGGTCATCGGTCTGGAAGGGGCGCGGGGCCCGGGTGGACGGCAGGTCGGTGCCAAACATCAGCGCATGGGGGTTGGCCGCATACAGCGACTGCAACGCCGGCCCCACCGGAAAATCCACCCGCCCGAACCCGCAGGCCTTCACCCGTACCCCACGCTCGGCCAGGCGCAGCAGCGTGGGCAAGCCATCGCGGCTCAGGCCCAGGTGGTCGATACTGACTTCCGGCAGGCGCAGCAAGCGCGCCTCCAGCGCGTGCAGGTCGCGAGAGTCGACGTACAGCTCGGCGTGCCACCCCAGCAGTTCATGCACGCGCTTGGCGAAGGGCTCCAGTTTGTCCAATTGCTCCGAACCCCCACGGCGAAGGTTGAAGCGCACGCCCCGCACACCGCAGGCGTCGAGGCGTAGCAGCTCCGCGTCGCTGACCGATGCCGGCAACTGGGTGACCCCCACGTAGCCCGGGCCCAGTTCCTTCAGTGCGGCCAGCAGGTACTGTTGGTCAAACGCCTGGAACGACCCCGACACCACGGCGCCGCCACGCACGCCCAATGGCGTGGCCTGGGCCAGGTATTCCTCCACCGGGAACGGTGGGGGCAAATAGCCGTCATTGGCGACCAGCGGGAAGCGCGGGTCGATGATGTGGCAGTGAGCGTCGAATACCTGGCGGATCATGGTGCGCTCCTGGGGGGAATCAGCGGGCGATATGGCTCACGTAGGTGCCGGTGCCGTCGAGGATGTTGCGCAGGGTTTCTTCCACTTCCGGCAGGTCTACCTGGCTGCTGTCATAGTGGATCACCAGTTCCACGTCGCCGTTCAATACGTCGGCGTCGTCGGCGGCCAGTTCGAACGTCAGGGTCTTGTCGTCCAGGGTCACCTTGAAGTCGCGCACGTAGCAGGGGTCTTCATCGCCCAGGGTGAACTCCACGTCCTTGTCTTCGGCCAGGCGGGTGATCAGGATCATGCCGCCCTTTTCGTCATGGCAGCACACCAGCGCCATGTTGTCTTCTTCGTCATCGCACGGGTTGACCATCAACTGGCTGGCTTGAAATTGCATGATTATTACCAAGGTAAGAGGGCAGGCAGCGATTCTGACACTGTTTGCCCGGAATCCGAAATTGGCGTGTGCAACGCCCTGTGTAGCTCGTACGACAACTCCCGGTTGACCGAATATGTCGCAGCCTCGCAAGTATCCGACTGCCGCCACTGGGTAAGCTGGGCAGTTGAGGGGGGTGTTCCATTTTGGTGCAACGTCCAATGGGCCTTATGGCTACCCTTTCGTTTCGGGCCCGTACCGGAATTTCCTCCCCTGTTGCAGCGGGTTGGCTATGGTTGATCCCAGCAGGGGAATACACGCGACGCTTCATTCAAAAACAAGCCCAAGCGGAGTACCACAGATGGCGTTCTTCACCGCGGCCAGCAAAGCCGACTTCCAGCAACAACTGAAAGCGGCCCTGGCGCAGCACATCAGCGAACAGGCACTGCCACAAGTAGCGCTGTTCGCCGAGCAGTTCTTCGGCATCATCTCCATGGACGAACTCACCCAGCGCCGCCTCAGCGACCTGGCCGGCTGCACCCTCTCGGCCTGGCGCCTGCTGGAGCGCTTCGACCACGCCCAGCCCCAGGTTCGGGTGTACAACCCCGATTACGAACGCCATGGCTGGCAGTCCACCCACACCGCCGTGGAGGTCCTGCACCACGACCTGCCATTTCTGGTGGACTCGGTGCGTACCGAGCTCAACCGCCGTGGCTACAGCATCCATACCCTGCAGACCACCGTGCTGAGCGTGCGCCGCGGCGCCGACGGTACCCTGCTGGAAGTCTTGCCCAAGGGCAGCCAGGGCGAGGGCGTGCTGCAAGAGTCGCTGATGTACCTGGAGATCGACCGCTGTGCCAATGCCGCTGAACTGAACCTGCTGGCCAAGGAGCTGGAGCAGGTGCTGGTGGAAGTGCGCGTTGCCGTCGCCGATTTCGAGCCGATGAAGGCCAAGGTGCGCGAAGTGCTGGCGTTGGTGGACCAGAGCGCCTACGCCGTGGATGAAGGTGAGAAGGCCGAGGTCAAGACCTTCCTGGAATGGCTGGTGGGCAACCACTTCACCTTCCTGGGTTACGAAGAATTCGTGGTGGCCGATGAGGCCGATGGCGGCCACCTGGTGTATGACGAACAGTCGTTCCTGGGCCTGACCCGCCTGCTGCGTGCCGGTCTGACCGCCGATGACCTGCGCATTGAAGACTACGCCGTCAGCTACCTCAACGAACCCCTGCTGCTGTCGTTCGCCAAGGCCGCGCACCCCAGCCGCGTGCACCGCCCGGCCTACCCGGACTACGTGTCGGTGCGCCAGATCGACGCCACCGGCAAGGTCATCAAGGAATGCCGCTTCATGGGCTTGTACACCTCGTCGGTGTACGGCGAGAGCGTGCGCCAGATCCCCTACATTCGCCGCAAGGTGGCCGAGATCGAACGCCGCTCCGGCTTCGACCCCAAGGCGCACCTGGGCAAGGAACTGGCCCAGGTGGTGGAAGTGCTGCCCCGCGACGACCTGTTCCAGACCCCGGTGGACGAGCTGTTCACCACGGTGATGTCCATCGTGCAGATCCAGGAGCGCAACAAGATCCGCGTGTTCCTGCGCAAGGACCCGTACGGGCGTTTCTGCTATTGCCTGGCCTACGTGCCGCGTGACGTCTATTCCACCGAAGTGCGGCAGAAGATCCAGCAAGTCCTGATGGAGCGCCTGAAGGCCAGCGACTGCGAGTTCTGGACCTTCTTCTCTGAATCGGTGCTGGCGCGGGTGCAACTGATCCTGCGGGTAGACCCGAAGAACCGCATCGACATCGACCCCCTGCAACTGGAAAACGAAGTGGTGCAGGCCTGCCGCTCGTGGCAGGACGACTACGCCGCGCTCACCGTCGAAGCGTTCGGTGAAGCCCAGGGCACCAACGTGCTGGCCGACTTCCCCAAGGGTTTCCCCGCCGGCTACCGCGAGCGCTTCGCCGCCCACTCGGCGGTGGTCGACATGCAGCACCTGCAGACCCTGTCGGAAAAGCGCCCGCTGGTGATGAGCTTCTACCAGCCGCTGGCCCAGACCGGCAAACAGCAGTTGCACTGCAAGCTCTACCACGCCGATACGCCGCTGGCGCTGTCCGATGTGCTGCCCATCCTGGAAAACCTCGGCCTGCGGGTGCTGGGTGAATTTCCTTACCGCCTGCGCCACACCAATGGCCGCGAGTTCTGGATTCACGACTTCGCCTTCACCGCCGCCGAAGGGCTGAACCTGGATATCCAGCAGCTCAACGACACCCTGCAGGACGCCTTCGTGCACATCGTGCAGGGCGACGCCGAGAACGATGCCTTCAACCGCCTGGTGCTGACCGCGGGCCTGCCATGGCGCGACGTGGCGCTGCTGCGTGCCTATGCCCGCTACCTCAAGCAGATTCGCCTGGGCTTCGACCTGGGCTATATCGCCAGCACCCTGAACAACCACACCGACATTGCTCGCGAGCTGACCCGGTTGTTCAAGACCCGCTTCTACCTGGCCCGCAAGCTGACCGCCGAAGACCTCGATGACAAGCAGCAGCGCCTGGAACAGGCCATCCTCACTGCGCTGGATGACGTGCAGGTGCTCAACGAAGACCGCATCCTGCGTCGCTACCTGGACCTGATCAAGGCCACCCTGCGCACCAACTTCTACCAGCCGGATGCCAAGGGCCACGCCAAGTCGTACTTCAGCTTCAAGTTCAACCCCAGGCTGATTCCCGAACTGCCCAAGCCGGTGCCCAAGTTCGAGATTTTCGTCTACTGCCCGCGGGTGGAAGGCGTGCACCTGCGCTTTGGCAACGTCGCCCGTGGCGGCCTGCGCTGGTCGGACCGCGAGGAAGACTTCCGCACCGAGGTGCTGGGCCTGGTGAAAGCCCAGCAGGTGAAGAACTCGGTGATCGTGCCGGTCGGCGCCAAGGGTGGCTTCGTACCGCGCCGTCTGCCTCTGGGCGGCAGCCGCGATGATATCCAGAACGAGGCCATCGCCTGCTACCGCCTGTTCATTTCAGGCCTGCTGGACATCACCGACAACCTCAAGGAAGGCGGCGTGGTGCCGCCGGCCAATGTGGTGCGCCACGACGATGACGACCCCTACCTGGTGGTGGCGGCCGACAAGGGCACCGCGACGTTCTCCGACATCGCCAACGGTATCGCCATCGACTACGGCTTCTGGCTGGGCGATGCCTTCGCCTCGGGTGGCTCGGCAGGCTACGACCACAAGAAGATGGGCATCACCGCCAAGGGTGCCTGGGTGGGCGTGCAGCGCCACTTCCGCGAGCGCGACGTCAATGTGCAGCAGGACAGCATCAGCGTGATCGGCATCGGCGACATGGCCGGTGACGTATTCGGCAACGGCCTGCTGATGAGTGACAAGCTGCAACTGGTGGCCGCGTTCAACCACCTGCACATCTTCATCGACCCGAACCCGGACCCGGCCACCAGCTTCGCCGAACGCCAGCGCCTGTTCGACTTGCCGCGCTCGGCCTGGAGCGACTACAACACCGCCATCATGTCCGAAGGCGGCGGTATCTTCCCGCGCAGTGCCAAGAGCATTGCCATCACCCCGCAGATGAAAGCCCGCTTCGATATCCAGGCCGACAAGCTGACGCCTACCGAGCTGCTGCATGCGCTGCTGAAGGCGCCAGTGGACCTGCTGTGGAACGGTGGTATCGGCACCTACGTCAAGTCCAGCAAGGAAAGCCACGCCGACGTGGGCGACAAGGCCAACGACGCCCTGCGCGTGGACGGCAACGAACTGCGCTGCAAGGTGGTGGGCGAGGGCGGCAACCTGGGCATGACCCAACTAGGCCGGGTGGAGTTCGGCCTGCTGGGCGGCGCCACCAACACCGACTTCATCGACAATGCCGGTGGGGTGGACTGCTCCGACCACGAGGTCAACATCAAGATCCTGCTCAACGAAGTGGTGCAGGCCGGCGACATGACCGAGAAGCAGCGCAACCTGTTGCTGGGCAGCATGACCGACGAGGTTGGCCACCTGGTGCTGGGCAACAACTACAAGCAGACCCAGGCCCTGTCCCTGGCGGCGCGCCGTGCCTACGAGCGCATCGCCGAGTACAAGCGCCTGATGGCCGACCTGGAGAGCCGCGGCAAACTGGACCGGGCCATCGAGTTCCTGCCCACCGAGGAGCAACTGGTGGAGCGCGTGGCCGGCAACCAGGGCCTGACCCGGGCAGAGCTGTCGGTGTTGATCTCCTACAGCAAGATCGACCTCAAGGAAGCGCTGCTCAAGTCCCAGGTACCGGACGATGCCTACCTGACCCGCGACATGGAAACGGCGTTCCCGCCTACCCTGGTCAACCAGTACGCCGAGTCCATGCGTCGCCATCGCCTCAAGCGCGAGATCGTCAGCACCCAGATCGCCAACGACCTGGTCAACAACATGGGCATCACCTTCGTGCAGCGCCTCAAGGAGTCCACGGGCATGAGCCCGGCCAACGTGGCGGGGGCTTACGTGATCGTGCGTGACATCTTCCACCTGCCCCATTGGTTCCGGCAGATCGAGGCCCTGGACTACCAGGTCTCGGCGGATGTGCAGCTGGCGCTGATGGACGAGTTGATGCGCCTGGGGCGCCGTGCCACGCGCTGGTTCCTGCGCAGCCGGCGCAACGAGCAGGACGCAGGGCGCGACGTGGCGCATTTCGGGCCGCACATTGCCGCGCTCGGCCTCAAGCTCGACGAATTGCTGGAAGGGCCGACCCGCGAACACTGGCAAACCCGCTACCAGGGCTACGTGGAAGCGGGCGTGCCGGAGCTGCTGGCGCGCATGGTGGCCGGCACCAGCCACCTGTACACCCTGCTGCCGATCATCGAGGCCTCGGACGTTACCGGCCACAACGCGGCGGAGGTGGCCAAGGCATTCTTCGCCGTGGGCAGCTCGCTTGACCTGAACTGGTACCTGCAGCAGATCAGCAGCCTGCCGGTGGAAAACAACTGGCAGGCGCTGGCCCGCGAGGCGTTCCGCGACGACATCGACTTCCAGCAGCGGGCCATTACCATCTCCGTGCTGCAGATGGCCGACGCGCCGGCGGACATGGACGAGCGCATGGCGCTGTGGCTTGAACAGCATGCGTCGATGGCCCAGCGCTGGCGCACCATGCTCGAAGAGCTGAAGGCCGCTACCGGGACCGATTACGCCATGTACGCGGTGGCGAACCGCGAACTGATGGACCTGGCCCTCAGCGGCGCCACCGTCGCCGCCTGATGGACCGCGGTGGTGCAGTTGTTTGCACCACCGCGCTCCAACCTCCACGCGCTGCCATGGCGCTCGATCCATCGCCCACTATAACTTCATGCAGAGAATGACTGTGAATTCGGAAGTGTGTCGTCCGAATCGTTGTTTATTCGCTTGTGTGTAGTCGGTTATATACATCAAGTTGCCCTGTCATGATTAGATGCTGTCGTGTCCCCAGGCGCTTAGCCGTCGTGGATATATACGACTGTCAATCAATAGGAGTCTTTGACTATGAGCGATCTCATAGGGAGTTCGTTTCGCGCTCGGCTTGTGTGCGTAACGTCTGGTCATACAGGATGGGTGGCTCCTTTCAATGGTGAGCGAAGCTTGGTATTGAAGGGGCGCCAGGCGCCGGCTGCTTTCTTTGACTTCAACTATTCGGGTGGTGATGGGCGTCACTTTCATTACGCCATTACCGCGGCATCGAACGAAAAAGAGTATGCAGACGCCGCCGTCGAGATCAGCGCCAATGGCTACGTGGGGTTCTACCCTCCTGCGAGGACAAGCACTGCGTGGCGGTTGGAGGTCACGGTCAATGGTTACGCGGGTACCGCTATGCGCTTCAAGTTGCAGGACGCGGAAGGGCGAAAAGTCGGTGTGCTGAATGTTCCCGGCGCGCGAAAGATATTGATGGGCGGATTTTACACCGTGAATAGACTGCCCGGGAATATCGCCTATTTAAAAGTTGGACACGGGGCCAGTCTGGAATTTGAAGTGACGGATGTCAAACGCCGCGACTGACGGCTGCGCCGTAGGGAATAATAATATTATCAAAGGACGTTTTCATGAATACATTGAACGCATCGTTCGTGGCAGCGCTGTATTGTGTCGCGCAGAAGCATCATGGGCCTGTCAATGTCGTAACCGCCCCAGGGCGGTCGGCAACGGGCAGGTTACGCATTGAAAGGGGCGACCACTCGCCTACTTTATTTTCCTTTAGCTCGGTGGGCGGTGAAGATACTTCGTTGGGCTTCGAAGTGCTGTCCATCGACGGCGCAGATACCTATGTCGGCACCGCCTTGGGTATCGACAGCGCGGGTTACCTGGGGCTGCATTCCGCCGATCAGGGTATGGATAGATGGTACTTGCAAGCCATGGACGAAGGCGAAGCGCAGGCGCCTGCGCGCTTCACCCTTCAGGATGAGTATGGCCAGGCTGTGTTTATCGAGGCGTTGGGGGATACCAATGACCGGTTTTTCAATGTCATGGACGGCAACGTGCCCGCCATTTTCGAGCTGCGAGCCGTTGTATAGCGCTCGGGCCATTTCCTGGAGGATTTCATGATGAGCGATTTAATGGGTTGCACATTCTCGGCTCAGCTTCACGCGGCCAGTGACCAGGTCAATGGCTACATTGCCCTTGCGCCGAAAACCCCATGGCTTGTGGTCGGCAAACATCGAGAAGCAGCGGTGTCGCTGCGCTTCGAATACTTGGGGCGGCTGGAGCAGAGGTTTCATTATGCGATTACCGCTGCTCAGGGGGCGGGGGCGTATGAAGGGTGGGCATTGGGTATCAGCCTCAATGGTTACCTGGGCTTTTATCAGCCAGGCAGCGTGCGTAATCAATGGAAGGTCGAGGTGACCGCCAAAGGTAACGGCAAGGAGCCCATGCGCTTCTGGCTGAGGGATGCCGAGGGCTCGCGGGCGGGCGTTTTCAGCAAGTCCTCCTACCGCCTGCCAGGGGTAGGGCAGCTCGAAATTCCCGTGGAGCAGAATGATTACTTGAACGTCAAGAGTGGCCCGATCCTGGAGTTTCAGCCTGATTTGACGCGGTGCGTCAGGGAGACATAAGGAACCAGGCCCCTGGTCGCAAGACCAGGGGCTTTGGGTGCCGCAAGAACGGGGTCAACATCGCCGGGCGTTAATGCGGTGATACCCATTCCAGAATCCTTGCCTTGAAGCGCAATACATAAGCGGCATTTTTGTCCACGCTCAGATAATCGATAAACCGGCCATTGGGTTTCGCCGGGCCTCTGTCCGATGGGGCGCCTTCGTATTCCCGGCGTAGTGATACCCGGTGGCCCTGATGGTCGCGCCACGTGAAGTGCAGCTCCTGGTTGGGCTCGCTGAACCGCACCACTTCCACCTTCCAGAAGTCGGTGACGGCCGAGACGCTGTAAGCGCCCAGGTAGCCATTGCGACTGATGCCTACCCTGGCCCCCTCATGGTTCCCTCTCCCGGCCGCGACGCTGACGTGATAGTGGTGCCGGTCAGGGGTGTGTTCGATGTAATCGAAGCGGAAGGTGGTCAGGCTGGTTGGCGTACTTTCACAGATCAGCCAGCCATTTTTGGCCGGCCCCCACTCTTCGCTGAGCCCTATGGTGCCTTCAACACCCGTGCTGAGGCTGTCGATGCGCGCGATAAACGACTTCCCATTCAGATGATGCATGCGGACCTCCTGGTCCTGTTCGGTGAGGCTGACGAGCATGAAATATCCAGGGGAGTAGGTTCAGCAGGAAACGCTTCATGACAATGTCCACGCCTTGAATGGGCCTATTTCACCCTGTCTTGCCCGTTCGCCCCCGGTTTATCTTCCCCTTGCGCCGTGCCACGGCGCTCGATGACGGCCACGGGGTGGCCGTGCAAAGGTTCACTACAACAGGGGCACTATCATGGATGATCTCCTCAAGGCAGGCTCTTTCACCGCCAAGGTGTATTGCGATACACCGGGGTATCTGGGGGCACTGAGCCATACCTCATCCGGCGAGCCCGGCCAGAGCGGCTGGCTGGTGCGGCGCGGAGGTAGCGGGGGCACGCTGGAGCTGTGTTTCAACTACCTGGAACACACCGCGGACCGTATTCACTACCGCATTACGGCGGCGCCCGGCGGCGATTATGGGGGGGCCGGGCTCGGGGTGAGTGCCCGAGGCTACCTGGGGTTTTATCACCTGGCCTCCGTAGGGTTCTGGAAGGTGGAGGTGCTGGAGTACGACGAGCAGGCGCAAGCGTTCTCGTTTTCGTGGCGCGATCAATGGGGCCATCGGGTATCCATCACCCAGGAAGGCTTGACGCTGAAGCCAGCCTACCCTGGGGCCAGGCCCACCATCGCCCAGTACCTGTGCATTGGACGGGAGGGGGCATGGCCGTTGCAGTTCCGCGCTGAGCTGTGACCCAAAAAAAAGGTTCTTCACGGATTGCCGGGAAGGTTGTGGCACCACCACAGATCTGTAGTGAGCACACAGAGCGGACCAGGTAATGCCCCAGGCATAACTGGCCCGAAACAAATGTGGGAATGGGGGGGGCGCCGAGCCCTTGCCCGGGAAGCGCCGCGCGGGCGGCGCTCGATCTTAGCAGCGACACTCCAACATCGCCTGGCACTTGGAGGCCCTGATGCAATCCCCAGTCAGGAGCTTCGATGAACATTTTGTCGGCCTGCCTTGCAATTGCATCAAGGCCATCAGATACATGCCTTGGTATTCTCTGCGCCCTCGAAACCGAGCGCCGCCCGCGCGGCGCTTCCCGGGCAAGGGCTCGGCGCCCCCCCATTCCCACATTTGTTTCGGGCCAGTTACGCCTGTGAGATCACCTGGTCTGCCTTGGTTGTTCACTGCAGATCTGTGGTCGCGCCACCCACGTTCCCGGCAATCCGTGAAGAACCAAAAAAAAACCGCCCACATCAGTGGGCGGTTTTTTCATTGCCGGTCAGGCTCAGGCCTGGACCACCGGGATGTTCGCGTTGGCAGCAGCCTCGCGGAACTCGGCGATCTGGTCGAAGCTCAGGTAGCGGTAAACGTCGGCAGCCATGCTGTCGATGTTCTTCGCGTATTCCATGTACTCTTCCACGGTTGGCAGCTTGCCCAGGATCGAGGCAACGGCGGCCAGTTCAGCGGAAGCCAGGAACACGTTGGCACCATCGCCCAGACGGTTCGGGAAGTTACGGGTCGAGGTCGACACCACGGTGCTGTTCGGCTCGACGCGTGCCTGGTTACCCATGCACAGCGAGCAGCCCGGCATTTCCATGCGCGCGCCAGCCTTGCCGTAGATGCCGTAGTAGCCTTCCTCGGTCAGCTGGTGAGCGTCCATCTTGGTCGGCGGCGACAGCCACAGGCGGGTCGGCAGCTGGCCTTTCACCTGGTCCAGCAGTTTGCCGGCGGCACGGAAGTGACCAATGTTGGTCATGCACGAACCGATGAACACTTCGTCGATCTTCTGGCCCTGGACAGTGGACAGCAGACGCGCATCGTCCGGGTCGTTCGGGGCGCAGAGGACGGGCTCCTTGACGTCGGCCAGGTCGATTTCGATGATTTCGGCGTATTCGGCATCGGCGTCGGCCGACAGCAGCTCAGGGTTGGCCAGCCAGGCTTCCATGGCCTGTGCGCGACGCTCCATGGTGCGGGCATCGCCGTAGCCTTCGCTGATCATCCAGCGCAGCAGGGTGATGTTCGACTTCAGGTACTCGGCGATGGCCTTTTCCGGCAGCTTGATGGTGCAACCGGCGGCGGAACGCTCGGCCGAGGCGTCGGACAGCTCGAATGCCTGTTCAACGGTCAGCTCGTCCAGGCCTTCGATTTCCAGGATGCGACCCGAGAAGGCGTTGATCTTGCCTTTCTTCTCGACGGTCAGCAGGCCTTTCTGGATGCCGTAGTAAGGAATGGCGTGTACCAGGTCACGCAGGGTGATGCCCGGTTGCAGCTTGCCCTTGAAGCGCACCAGCACCGACTCCGGCATGTCCAGCGGCATGACGCCGGTGGCGGCGGCGAAGGCCACCAGGCCGGAACCGGCCGGGAACGAGATGCCGATCGGGAAGCGGGTGTGCGAGTCGCCGCCGGTGCCGACGGTGTCAGGCAGCAGCATGCGGTTCAGCCAGCTGTGGATGATGCCGTCGCCTGGGCGCAGGGACACGCCACCGCGGGTGCGGATGAAGTCCGGCAGGGTGTGGTGGGTGACCACGTCGATCGGCTTCGGATAGGCAGCGGTGTGGCAGAACGACTGCATGACCAGGTCGGCGGAGAAGCCCAGGCAGGCCAGGTCTTTCAGCTCGTCGCGGGTCATCGGGCCAGTGGTGTCCTGGGAGCCCACGGTGGTCATCTTCGGTTCGCAGTAGGTGCCAGGGCGCACGCCTTTGCCTTCTGGCAGGCCGCAGGCCTTGCCGACCATCTTCTGCGCCAGGGTGAAACCCTTGCCGGTGTCGACCGGGGCTTCGGGCAGCTTGAACAGGTCGGTAGGGCCCAGGCCCAGCTCGGCGCGGGCTTTTTCGGTCAGGCCACGGCCGACGATCAGCGGAATACGGCCGCCGGCGCGGACTTCGTCCAGCAGCACGGGGGTTTTCAGTTCGAAGGTGGTGATGACTTCGTCGCTGTCATGCTTGCAGACCTTGCCCGCATGCGGGTACAGGTCGATCACGTCGCCCATGTTGATGTTCGAGACGTCGAATTCGATCGGCAGGGCGCCGGCGTCTTCCATGGTGTTGTAGAAGATCGGGGCGATCTTGGAGCCGAAGCAGAAACCACCGGCGCGCTTGTTCGGCACGTAAGGGATGTCGTCGCCGAAGAACCACAGCACCGAGTTGGTTGCCGATTTACGCGACGAACCGGTACCGACCACGTCACCGACGTAGGCGATCGGGAAGCCCTGGCCGCGCATTTCTTCGATCTGCTTCATCGGGCCGATGGAGCCTTGCACATCCGGCACGATACCGTCGCGGGCCATTTTCAGCATGGCCAGGGCGTGCAGCGGGATGTCCGGGCGCGACCAGGCGTCAGGCGCCGGGGACAGGTCGTCGGTGTTGGTTTCGCCGGTCACCTTGAACACGCGCAGGCTGATCTTGTCGGCCAGGGTAGGGCGCTTCTTGAACCACTCGCCGTCAGCCCAGGACTCGATCACGGCCTTGGCGTGGGTGTTGCCGTTCTTGGCTTTTTCGGCCACGTCGTGGAAGGCGTCGAACATCAGCAGGGTGTGCTTGAGCTGCTCGGCCGCGACCGGGGCCAGCTCGGCGCTGTCCAGCAGTTCGACCATGGTGGCGATGTTGTAGCCGCCCTGCATGGTGCCCAGCAGTTCAACGGCGCGCTTCTTGTCGATCAGTGGGGAGGTGGCTTCGCCTTTGGCGATGGCGGAAAGGAAACCGGCCTTGACGTAGGCTGCTTCGTCCACGCCTGGCGGCACGCGGTTGGTGATCAGGTCGACGAGGAAGGCTTCTTCGCCAGCGGGAGGATTCTTCAGCAGCTCGACCAGGCCGGCTGTCTGTTCGGCGTTAAGCGGCTGGGGCACGATACCCTGGGCGGCACGCTCTTCGATGTGTTTGCGGTAGGCTTCAAGCACAGTTATTACCCTCATCAGTGGTCCCTGTCCGGGACGCTCATCCAGTCATTCCCGCGCCCATGCGCTGCACGGCTTTCCCGCCGTTGGGGCCGGGGCTGCAGGAATTCCTTGTAGAAGCTGCTTTCAAAGTTTTACGCCTCCAGAACGGGGAGCTGATGAGGGCTGGCGCCAGGTATCTTTGCCTGAAAATACCTGCGCCAACGCCGTTCTGTCGGATAACTGTGCTCGTGACGCTTTGAAAACAGCTTCTAGCGGACATTGGTGCCTAAAAAGGCAGCGTGATTCTACGGCAAAAAAACAAGAAAGGTAAGTTTAGCCCTACCACTTCGGGGGTGATCATCCTTAGACAAAGGGCTAACATGGCCGCCTGTCTTACTTTTCAAAGCGTTGCCAAGCCATGTCCAACCAGTCCATCAAGACCCCCTGCGTAGGCCTCTGTTCCACGGTTTACGGGGACCTTGTGTGCCGCGGCTGCAAGCGCTTCCACCACGAAGTCATCCACTGGAACGGCTACGACGACGAGGCCAAGCGCGCGGTGTGGCTGCGCCTCGAGCAACTGCTGGTACAGGTGATGGAGGCCAAGCTGGAAATCTTCGACAAGGACAAGCTGCGCCAACAACTGGAACAACGCAAGATCCGTTTTGTGCCGCAGCAGTCCGAGTACTGCTGGGCCTACCAGTTGATTGCCCGTGGTGCACGGGTGATCAACCAGCTGGAGGCCTACGGCATGGTGTTGCTGCCGGAATTTCGCGACTGGGAGCTGCCGGCGTTGCGCGATGCCATTGATCGGGAATTTTTCCTGCTCTCCGAAGCGCACTACGAGCGCTACATCGCCCCGGGGTTCCTTCAGGATGCGTTTCCGGCCGGTTGAATACCAGGCGCGACTCGGCCTCAGCCACGCGC
The DNA here is from genome assembly GCF_013374995.1 of Pseudomonas eucalypticola. Classification (NCBI taxonomy): domain Bacteria; kingdom Pseudomonadati; phylum Pseudomonadota; class Gammaproteobacteria; order Pseudomonadales; family Pseudomonadaceae; genus Pseudomonas; species Pseudomonas eucalypticola. Next base: position 1,766,365 of record NZ_CP056030.1, read on the forward strand.
CAACTCTTCGAGATGCGCCACGATCGCGTCGGTCTTGAGCACCAGCACATCACTTTCCAGCGTGTCGAGCACCACTTCGGCGGTGTTGCCGATCAGCGCGCCGGCCACGCCCGTGCGCGCCACGGTGCCGATCACGGTCACGGCGGCGTTGAGTTTCTGCGCGGTGAACGGGATCAGCACGTCCGCTGGCCCTTCGGCGATGTGCAGATGCGCATGGTCGATTTCGAATTCAGCCTGGAACGCCAGGCATTGTTCCCGGTATCGCGCCTCGATGGTTTCCGAGCGCTGAAAGGTCGGGTCGGGCGCCGACAGCATGGGCGAGGGGTGCGCGGCGATCACATGCAGGTCGCCTTTGGCCAGCCGGGCAATGTCGAAACCATGCTCGACGATGGCCGCGTGCAGCTGCCGATGCTCGCCGTCCGCATTGCCCACGTCTACCGCTGCCAAGATCACCCCATGGCTCCAGGGCCGTTCGCTCTTGACCATCAACACCGCGCAAGGGCAGTGGCGCAGCAGTTTCCAGTCATTGGGGGTCAGTAAAAAGCGCTTCAAGGCGCTCTCGTGACGGTGCTGCTTGATCACCAGCCCGCAGCCTTCGCTTTGCTGGACCTTGATGATGGTTTTCTCCAGGCTGCCTTCCCACGCCTGTTCGGCGCTGGCGCTGAAGCCATCGTCATGCAGTTGCTGCTTGAGCAGGGTCAGCAGGGCGCTATGGTCATGATGAGCGTCGCACATCAATAAATGCAGATGGGCCTGGGTGACGCCGGCGATCAGTTTCGCGCGGGCCAGCGCCAGGCTGTGCGCGTGCTCGGGGTCCAGTACCACCAGAAGGCTGCGAATCGCTTGCATGACGGGTCTCCTGCGAGGTAGGCATGCCACTACTATAGACAGCCGTCAGTCCGCCGCCCTGTCCTGTATCAAGCATAGCGGCTGGCGCTTGGCCGTGGCGTCCGTATAATCGCCGGCTTTTGCGCCCCTTGAGGAGTCGAGCATGCTGTCTGAAATCCATGAGTTCCTCGGTTGCAGGACGCCGCAGGCCTGGGTCGACGCGGCCCTGGCCGACCAGGAAACCATGCTCGTGGACCACAAGAACTGCGAGTTCAAGGCCGCCAGCACGGCATTGAGCCTGATTGCCAAATACTGCACACACGCCGACCTGATCAACATGATGTCGCGCCTGGCCCGCGAGGAGCTGGTGCACCACGAGCAGGTCATCCGCTTGATGAAAAAGCGCAAGATCGAGCTGCGTCCACTGTCGGCTGGCCGCTACGCGTCGGGCCTGCGCAAGGTGGTGCGCAACCATGAACCGGTCAAGCTGGTGGACACCCTGGTGGTGGGCGCCTTCATCGAAGCGCGCAGTTGCGAGCGTTTCGAGGCCCTGGTGCCGCACCTGGACGAAGAACTGGGGGCGTTCTACCACGGGCTGCTCAAGAGTGAGGCGCGGCACTATCAGGGTTACCTGAAGCTGGCGCATCAGTATGGCGAGGCCGAGGATATCGCCCGCACCGTGGAGAAGGTGCGGGCGGTGGAAGCTGACTTGATCCTCAGTCCTGACGCGGAATTCCGCTTTCACAGCGGCGTGCCCGCCGCCTGACACCCCGCCGAACCCTGTGGGACCGGGCGAAGCTCGGGAAGGCCGCACCACAGGGACACTGAATTTCCCCCGCCCCTGAACGTCTGAATAATAAGCAAGCTAACAAATTTATTTGACATTAGCTGCCTAGGCAGTAACATCGTGTATAAATTACTGCCTAGGCAGGCTTTTGCACGATGAAACATTTCACTCCGGAAAATTTCCGTACCTGCACCATCGGCCTGCTGCTGGGCCGGGCTTCGTCCGTTAAAGACCGCATCCTGGACACCCACTTGGTGGCCGAAGGGGTGACCGCGGCGCAGTTCAAGGTGCTGATCATCATCGAACAGTTTGATGTCGACCGGCCGGCTGAGCTGTGCCGCTACCTGTCGCTGGACAGCGGCTCGATGACGCGCATGCTCGACCGCCTGGAACAAAAGGGCTTCATCAGCCGTCGACCTTGTGCCGATGACCGCCGACAGGTGCGCGTGAGCCTCACCCCCGCCGGCCTGGAATTGGCGGGCAAGCTGCCGGTAGTGGGCGCCGAGGCCATGAACGAACTGGTGGGCGTGCTGGCACCGGACGAACTGGAAAATCTGGAACGAATCTTAACCAAAGTATTGCTGGCGGCAGGGGACACCCTCACCGCCTTGCGGGTAGGTGCTAAATGAGCGGCAATTCTTTACGCAACCGGTTCAGCCTGGTGTTCCTGGCCATGAGCCTGGCCGGCTGCGCCAATTTCCACGGCCTCGATACCTCGGGCGTCGCCACTGATGCAAAAACCCTTCACGCCGACGCCACGCTCAAGGGCGTGACCCTGTCGCCGGCCGCATGGCCGCGGGCCGATTGGTGGAAGAGCCTGGGCGATGACCAGCTCGACGGCCTGATTCGCGAAGCATTGCGCGACAGCCCCGACATGCAGGTGGCCGCGGCCCGTGCCCACCAGGCCGACGCCGCCGCTTACGCCGCCGATGCCGCGCGCATGCCCACCCTGGATGCCCAGGCCGGCGTGACCCGCGAGCGCCTGCCCAAAGTGCAGGACCCGCAAGGCATCGGCGGCCTGTATGCCACCGTGCGCCAGGCGGACCTGTCGTTCAACTACAACTTCGACCTGTGGGGCGGTCAACGTGACGCCTGGGAAGCGGCCCTGGGCCAGGCCCGTGCCGCCGAAGTGGACCGCCAGGCCGCGGCCTTGACCCTGGCCGCCGACGTCGCCCGTGCCTACAGCAACCTGGGCCAGGCCTACATCATGTACGACCTGGCCCAGGACGACCTCAAGCGCACCCAGCAGATGCTCGAACTGGGCCAGCGACGCCTGACGGCGGGTATCGACAGCGACTATCAGTTCCAGCAAACCGAAAGCCTGGCCGCCAGCTCCCAGGCGTCGGCCGAAGACGCCAGCAAGCGCTTGCAGAGCGCCAAGATCGCCCTGGCCGTGCTGCTGGGCAAAGGTCCGGACCGGGCTAACGACATCGCTCGCCCCAAGGTGTTGCAACCTGCCGCCGTGGCGTTGCCATCGGTGCTGCCCGCCGAACTGCTGGGCCGTCGCCCCGACCTGGTGGCTGCCCGCTGGCGCGTGGAAGCGGCGAGCAAGGACGTTGCCGCGAGCAAGACGCGGTTCTACCCCAACCTCAACCTGAGCGCCGCCGCCGGCACCCAGTCGCTGTTGGGTGATGCCCTGTTCGGCAGCGCCAGCAAGTTCTTCAACATCGCCCCCACGGTGTCGCTGCCGATCTTCGACGGCGGCCGCCTGCGCGCCAGCCTCGACGCCACCGACGCCGACTACGACCTGGCCGTGGCGCAGTACAACAAGAGCCTGGTGAAGGCCCTCGGCGATGTCAGCGATGCGATCAACCAATTGCACGCCATCGACCTGCAGATCAAGGCCCAGCAGCGCGCGGCCAGCATCGCCAAGCAGTCCTTCGACACCGGCACCCTGCGCTATGGCTCGGGTATCGGCAACTACGTGGACGTGCTGACCATCGAACAGCAACTGCTGCAGGCACAACGACAACTGGCCAGTCTCAACGCCGAACAGATCGACCTGTCGATCCAGTTGATGCAGGCCCTGGGCGGTGGTTATCAGGGTGAAGACGTCGCCCAGGCCGCCACCCCTTCCGCACACGCAACGCAGACTGAATAAGCAAGGTATCTGTCATGGCTACTGCCTCCGCTACACATGCACCGGACAAGGCTCCGCAATCGGACACCCCCAACGCCGGCAACCCGCGCAAGCGCAAAGTACTGCTGTTCCTTCTGTTGCTGGTGGTGATCCTGGGTGGCCTCGGCGTATGGGGCTGGTACGAATTGTACGGCCGCTGGAATGAAAGCACCGACGACGCCTATGTGAATGGCAACGTGGTGGAAATCACCCCGCTGGTCACCGGGACCGTCACCAGCATCGGTGCCGATGACGGTGACCTGGTGCATGCCGGGCAAGTGCTGCTGGAGTTCGACCCGGCCGACGCCAAGGTCAACCTGCAAAGCGCTCAGGCCAACCTGGCCAAGGCCGTGCGCCAGGTGCGCGGCCTGTACAGCAACGTCGACGGCGCCAAGGCGCAGTTGCTGTCGCGCCAGACCGACCTGAAGAAGGCCCAGGACAACTACGACCGCCGTCGTACCCTGGCCGCCGGCGGGGCGATTTCCCAGGAAGAGCTGTCCCATGCCCGTGACGACCTGAACGCCGCCCAGGCCGCGGTCGCCAACGCTCAGCAAGCCCTGAAGAGCAATACCGCCCTGGTGGATGACACCACCGTGGCCACCCACCCCGAAGTGATGGCTGCCGCGGCGCAACTGCGCCAGGCCTACCTGGCCAATGCCCGCACCACGCTGATCGCGCCGGTGACCGGCTACGTGGCCAAGCGTACCGTGCAACTGGGCCAGCGTATCCAGCCAGGGACCGCGACCATGGCGGTCATTCCCCTGGATCAGGTGTGGATCGACGCCAACTTCAAGGAAACCCAGCTGAGCAAGATGCGCATCGGCCAGCCGGTGGATATCACCGCCGACCTGTATGGCAGCGACGTCAAGTTCCGCGGCACCGTGGACAGCCTCGGCGCCGGTACCGGCAGTGCCTTTGCGTTGCTGCCCGCGCAGAACGCCACCGGTAACTGGATCAAGATCGTTCAGCGGGTGCCGGTGCGTATCCACCTCAACCCCGACGAACTCAGCCAGCACCCGCTGCGCATCGGCCTGTCCACCGTGGTCGATGTCAACCTGCACGACCAGAGCGGCCCGGTACTGGCCCAGCAGCCGCCGCAGAAAGCGTCGTTCAGCACCCAGGTCTACGACCGCCAACTGGGTGAGGCCGATGAGATGATCAGCCGCCTGATCCACGACAACAGCGTCGGCGCCGGCAATACCGCCCAACGTTGATTCGCCAATCCGCAGGCCCGGGGCGCAAGCCCCGGGCCTGACTGACTTCTTTTCCGGGGATTTGCGATGAGCAACGCTTCCTTCAAGCCGCCCAGCCTGCTGCTCAGCACCATCGGCCTGTCGCTGGCGACTTTCATGCAGGTGCTCGACACCACCATCGCCAACGTGGCGCTGCCGACCATTTCCGGCAACCTGGGGGTCAGCTCCGAGCAGGGCACCTGGGTCATCACCTCGTTCGCGGTGAGCAACGCCATTGCCTTGCCACTGACCGGTTGGTTGAGCCGACGCTTCGGCGAGGTGAAGCTGTTCCTGTGGGCCACCATCCTGTTCGTGCTGGCGTCGTTCCTGTGCGGTATTTCCACCTCGATGCCAGAACTGGTGGGCTTCCGCGTGCTCCAGGGCGTGGTGGCCGGGCCACTGTACCCCATGACCCAGACATTGCTGATCGCGGTGTACCCGCCGGCGAAGAGGGGGATGGCACTGGCACTGCTGGCCATGGTGACGGTAGTGGCCCCCATTGCCGGCCCGATTCTGGGGGGCTGGATCACCGACAGCTACAGCTGGCCGTGGATCTTCTTCATCAACGTGCCGATCGGTATCTTCGCCTGCCTGGTGGTGCGCCAGCAGCTGGCGGCGCGGCCGGTGGTCACCAGCCGCCAGCCCATGGACTACGTGGGCCTGATTGCCTTGATCATCGGGGTCGGGGCGTTGCAGATCGTGCTCGACAAGGGCAACGACGCTGACTGGTTCGAGTCCAACTTCATCATTATCGGCGCAGTGATATCGGCCATTGCCCTGGCGTTCTTCGTGATCTGGGAGCTGACCGACGAGCACCCGGTGGTGAACCTGAAGCTGTTCAAGTACCGCAACTTCCGTTTCGGCACCATTGTGCTGATATTGGGTTATTCCGGGTTCTTCGGCATCAACCTGATCCTGCCCCAGTGGTTGCAGACGCAGTTGGGCTACACCGCCACCTGGGCGGGCCTGGCGGTGGCGCCGCTGGGCATACTGCCGGTGCTGATGTCGCCGTTCGTGGGCAAATACGCCACCCGGTTCGACCTGCGGATTCTCGCGGGGCTGGCGTTCCTGGCCATCGGCACCAGTTGCTTCATGCGGGCGGGCTTCACCAATGAGGTGGACTTCAACCATGTGGCGCTGGTGCAGATGTTCATGGGTATCGGGGTGGCGCTGTTCTTCATGCCGACCTTGACCATCCTGCTCTCGGACCTGCCGCCCGCGCAGATCGCCGACGGCTCGGGCCTGGCGACCTTTCTGCGGACCCTGGGCGGCAGCTTCGCCGCCTCGCTGACCACCTGGATCTGGATTCGCCGGGCGGACCAGCACCATGCCTACCTGACGGAAAGCATCACGCCGTACGACCCGGCGACCCAGCATGCGATTCAGCAGATGGGCGGGGCGGGGCTCAAGACCTATCAGCAGTTGGATGGGATTGTCGAGGCGCAGGCCTACATGCTTTCCACCGTCGATTACTTCACGCTGCTGGGCTGGATGTTCATGGGCTTGATTCTGATCGTCTGGCTGGCCAAGCCGCCGTTCAGCGCCAAGGCCGGGCCGGAAGCCGCGGGCCACTGACGATTCGCCCCCCCTGCGGCCGCTGGCTTGCCAGGGGGGTCAGAAGGTCAGTGCTGAGCCCAGTACCATCCCCAGCGCGTTGCGTGCATCGTCCAGTTGCACCAGCGTGGCCTGGCGGGCCGCCAGGGCATCACGGTTCTCGATCGCCGTGAGGATCGCCTTGTGCCGCGGCATCGCCAGTTCATGCAGGTTGGGCCGCTGGTTGGAGTGTTTCAATGCCTCGCGCAGCGCCAGCGCCAGCATGTTGCACAGGTGGGCCAGCAGGTCGTTGTGGGTGGCTTCGGCGATGCGGCTGTGAAAGTCCAGGTCCGGCTGCAACAGCGCTTCGGGCGTGGGCGCCGCTTCCATGCGCCCATAGGCTTCGCCGATCGCCGCGATATCCTCGGCCGTGGCGTGCTGCGCCGCCAGGGCCGCGGCGGCCGGCTCGATGATTGCCCGTACGCTGGTCAACAGCGCGAAGAATTCGTTCTGCGGGCTGCTTTGCATCAGCCAGTGCAGCACGTCAGGGTCCAGCAGGTGCCAGTCGCGTCGGCCCTTGACCACCGTCCCCACCCGCGGCTTGGAATACACCAGGCCCTTGGCCACCAGCACGCGGGTCGCCTCGCGCAGCACCGGCCGACTGACCGCATATTCCTCGCACAACAGCGCCTCGGCGGGCAGCTTGTCATCGGGCTTCAGCCGCCCGGAAACGATCTGCATGCCGATGTCCTGGACGATGCGCGCGTGCATGCTTTTGCGGTCGGAGGGTTTGCGGTAGTCCATGGGGTGGGTGGGGGTCCTGAGCGGTGATGGGGGCGATCATAGCATTGCCTGGCAATAGCACCCCACTGGTGAGTGTGCGGCGCCTGGCGGCGCCGCCTCCCCAGGCGCGCTAGTGCGAATGCCGTGGCACCTCCGCCCCTCGGCAGCCTACCAGGAAGTCAAAGTCACAGCCCTGGTCGGCCTGCATCACATGGTCCACATACAGTTGCCGGTAGCCCCCGGCCAGCAGGTTGTTCACCGGCGCCTGCCAGTCCGCCAGCCGCGCCGCCAGCTCCGCCTCGCTGATGTCCAGGTGCAGGCGCCCGGTGCTGCAGTCCAGTTCGATGTAGTCACCTTCCTTCACCGCCGCCAACGGGCCGCCGGCCGCCGCTTCGGGGGCGACGTGCAGCACCACGGTGCCGTAGGCGGTGCCGCTCATGCGGGCGTCGGAGATACGCACCATGTCGGTCACGCCCTGGGCCAGCAGCTTGGCCGGCAGGCCCATGTTGCCGACTTCAGCCATGCCCGGGTAACCCTTGGGGCCGCAGTTTTTCATCACCAGGATGGAGTCGGCGTCCACGTCCAATTCCGGGTCGTTGATGCGCGCCTTGTACTGGTCGAAGTTCTCGAACACCACGGCACGGCCGCGGTGTTTCATCAGGGCCGGGGTGGCCGCGGAAGGCTTGAGCACCGCGCCCAGGGGCGCGAGGTTGCCGCGCAGCACACAGATGCCGCCGTCGGCCACCAAGGGGTTGTCGATGGCGCGGATGACTTCGTCGTCTCCGTAGATGGGCGAGTTGCGCACGTTGTCCCACAGGCTCTTGCCGTTGACGGTGAGGGCTTCGGGGTGGGGGATCAGGTTGTTCTCGCCCAGCCGGCGCAGTACAGCGGGCAGGCCGCCGGCATAGTAGAACTCCTCCATCAGGAAGCGCCCGGACGGTTGCAAGTCCACCAGGGTGGGGGTGCCGCGGCCGATGCGGGTCCAGTCGTCCAGTTCCAGGTCCACGCCAATGCGCCCGGCGATGGCTTTCAAGTGGATGACGGCATTGGTCGAGCCCCCGATGGCCGCGTTGACGCGGATGGCGTTTTCGAAGGCCTGGCGGGTGAGGATCTTCGACAGGCGCAGGTCTTCCTTGACCATCTCCACCGCGCGCATGCCGGACATGTGCGCCAGCACGTAGCGGCGCGAGTCCACGGCGGGAATGGCGGCGTTGTGGGGCAGGGAGGTGCCCAGGGCTTCGGCCATGCAGGCCATGGTCGAGGCGGTGCCCATGGTGTTGCAGGTACCGGCCGAGCGCGACATGCCGGCTTCGGCCGAGAGGAATTCATCCAGGCTGATCTGCCCGGCTTTCAGCGATTCATGCATTTGCCAGACGATGGTGCCGGCGCCGATGTCGCGGCCCTTGTGCTTGCCGTTGAGCATCGGCCCACCCGTGACGACGATGGCCGGCACATCGCAACTGGCAGCGCCCATCAGCAGGGCCGGGGTGGTCTTGTCACAGCCAGTGAGCAACACCACGCCGTCGATGGGGTTGCCGCGGATGGCTTCCTCCACGTCCATGCTTGCCAGGTTGCGGGTGAGCATGGCAGTGGGGCGCAGGTTCGACTCGCCATTGGAGAACACCGGGAACTCCACCGGAAAGCCGCCGGCCTCCAGCACGCCACGCTTGACGTGTTCGGCGATGGTGCGGAAGTGGGCGTTGCAGGGGGTCAGCTCCGACCAGGTGTTACAGATACCGATGATCGGCTTGCCATGAAATTGATGGTCGGCGATGCCCTGGTTCTTCATCCAGCTGCGGTACATGAAGCCGTTCTTGTCGGCAGTGCCGAACCACTGGGCCGAGCGCAGGGTAGGTTTCTTATCAGACATGGGAGTTCTCTTATTGTAAGACTTAATGGCGGCGCTGATAGGTAAAATAGGCCTAAACGCTCGGCTTGTGAAGCCGTTGTCGGTTAAATAGTAATACTATATAGTCGGTCGCAACGGAGGACGAACAGCCGCCCCGCGCGCCTGACGATCCCCATTTCCATAACAAGAACAATTGGAGACCGTTGCCATGAGCGAAGAACTTCGCCTGGTCAGGCGTATCACCCTCAAGCTGATCCCCTTCCTGATCCTGCTGTACCTGGTGGCCTACGTGGACCGCTCTGCCGTGGGCTTCGCCAAGCTGCACATGGGCAGTGACGTGGGCATCGGTGATGCGGCCTACGGCATGGGCGCGGGGCTGTTCTTCATCGGCTACTTCCTCTTGGAAATTCCCAGCAACCTGCTGCTGTCGCGCTTTGGCGCGCGACGCTGGTTCGCGCGCATCATGATTACCTGGGGTGCCATCACCATCGGCATGGCATTCGTGCAGGGGCCCAACAGCTTCTACGTGATGCGCTTTCTGCTGGGGGCCGCTGAGGCGGGCTTCTTCCCTGGCGTGTTGTACTACATCACCCAGTGGTTCCCGGTGCGCCACCGGGGCAAGATCCTCGGCCTGTTCATCCTCTCCCAGCCCATCGCCATGATGATCACAGGCCCCGTGTCCGGTGGCCTGTTGGGCATGGACGGCGTCCTCGGGCTCCACGGCTGGCAGTGGCTGTTCATCGCCATCGGCACCCCGGCCATCCTGCTGACCTGGCCGGTGCTGCGCTGGCTGCCGGATGGCCCTGCGCACGTGGCGTGGATGACCGACGTGGAAAAAGGCTGGTTGGCCGGTGAGCTGAAAAAGGACCTGGAGGTATACGGCCAGACCCGCCACGGCAACCCGTTGCACGCGCTCAAGGACTACCGGGTGCTGCTGCTGGCGCTGTTCTACTTGCCCGTGACCCTCAGCATCTATGGCCTGGGCCTGTGGTTGCCGACCCTGATCAAACAGTTCGGCGGCAGTGACCTGGTGACCGGTTTCGTCTCGGCGGTGCCGTACATCTTCGGCATCGTCGGCCTGCTGATCGTGCCGCGCAGCTCCGACCGCCTCAATGACCGCTATGGCCACCTGGCCGTGCTGTATGTGCTGGGCGCGGCAGGGCTGTTCTTCAGTGCCTGGCTGAGCGTGCCGGTGCTGCAACTGGCGGCGCTGTCGCTGGTGGCCTTCTCGCTGTTTTCCTGCACGGCGGTGTTCTGGACCCTGCCGGGCCGTTTCTTCGCCGGTGCCAGTGCTGCTGCCGGGATTGCCCTGATCAACTCGGTGGGCAACCTGGGCGGCTACATCGGCCCGTTCGTCATCGGTGCGCTCAAGGAGTACACCGGCAACCTGGCCAGCGGCCTGTATTTCCTCACTGGCGTGATGCTCTTCGGCCTGCTGCTGACCGGCGTCGTCTACCGCTTGCTGGAGCGCCGCCATGCGCTGCCGGCCGAGCAGTTCGCTGCCAGTGCCCGCAGCGCGCAACCCAGCGCGCGTACCTGATCAAACAAGGGAGTTTTCACCATGCGTCTAGTGCAATTCCAATTGATGGATGGCCAGCGCCGCGTCGGCCTGGTCGATGGCGACCGCGTTCATGAAGTGCGCGGTGCCGACAGTGTGCGCGAGCTGGCCCTGGCGGCCATCGAGGCCGGCACCGGGCTGGCGCGCCAGGTCGATGACCTGGGGCTGGGCCAGCATCACGACTACCTGCAATTGCTGGACGAAGGCCGCATCCTGCCGCCCCTGGACCACCCGGACCCGGCGCACATGCTGGTCACCGGCACTGGCCTTACCCATCTCGGCAGCGCGGCCACCCGGGACAAGATGCACCAGCAGGTGGGCGACGAAAGCGCTATCACCGACAGTATGAAAATCTTCAAATGGGGTCTGGAGGGAGGCAAGCCGGCGGTGGGGCAGGCCGGCGTGCAGCCGGAATGGTTCTACAAAGGTGATGGCAGTATCGTGGTGCCGCCTGGTGGCGAATTTCCCGTACCGCCGTTTGCCGAGGATGCGGGCGAGGAACCCGAGCTTGGTGGGCTGTATGTCATCGGTCACGACGGCAAGCCCTACCGGCTGGGTTTCGCCTTGGGCAACGAGTTCTCCGACCATGTGATGGAGCGCAAGAACTACCTGTACCTGGCCCATTCCAAATTGCGCCATTGTTCTTACGGGCCGGAGCTGCGCGTGGGTGAATTGCCCCAGCACCTGGCAGGCACCAGCCGTATCTGGCGCGACGGCAAACTGCTGTGGGAGAGGGAATTCCTCAGCGGCGCGGCGAACATGTGCCACAGCTTCGACAACCTTGAATATCACCACTTCAAATATGCGCAGTTCCTGCGCCCGGGCGATGTGCACATCCATTTCTTCGGCACCGCCACGCTGTCGTTCGCCGACGGCATCAGTACGCAAGTGGGCGACCGGTTCGAGATCAGCCTGGATGAGTTCGGCGCGCCACTGAGCAACCGCGTCGGCCGGGGCGAAGCGGTGTTCACCCCAAGCACTGTCGGCATTCTGTGAGGAGGTTCCATGATTCGTGGTCATAACTACATTGGCGGCGGCCGCAGTGCCCAGGGCAGCGTGGTGGTCAAAAGCGTGGACGCCAGCACCGGCGCCGAGCTGCCGTTCGATTTCCACCAGGCCACCCCGGCTGAAGTGGACGCCGCTGCCCGGGCCGCCCAGGCGGCATACCCCATTTACCGCAGCCTGAGCAGCGAACGGCGGGCGCAGTTTCTGGAAGCCATCGCCGACGAACTCGATCACCTGGGGGATGATTTCGTCGCCCTGGTGACCCAGGAAACCGCGCTGCCTGCCGCGCGTATCCAGGGCGAGCGCAGCCGCACCAGCGGGCAGATGCGCTTGTTCGCCAAGGTGCTGCGCCGAGGGGATTTCTATGGGGCGCGCATCGACCGTGCCTTGCCCGAGCGCGCCCCGCTGCCGCGCCCGGACCTGCGCCAGTACCGCATCGGCGTAGGCCCGGTGGCCGTGTTCGGCGCCAGCAACTTCCCGCTGGCATTTTCCACCGCAGGGGGCGACACCGCCGCAGCCCTGGCTGCTGGCTGCCCGGTGGTGTTCAAGGCGCACAGCGGCCACATGGCCACCGCCGAGCGCGTCGCCGATGCGATCCTGCGGGCCGCCGTCAGCACCGGCATGCCTGCTGGCGTGTTCAACATGATCTACGGCGCCGGGGTAGGGGAGGCGCTGGTCAAGCACCCGGCCATCCAGGCGGTGGGGTTCACCGGCTCGCTCAAAGGCGGGCGCGCCCTGTGCGACATGGCGGCTGCGCGGCCCCAGCCCATTCCGGTGTTCGCCGAGATGTCCAGCATCAACCCGGTGATTCTGCTGCCCCAGGCGCTGGAAGTGCGCGGCGAAACCGTGGTCCGGGAACTGACCGCCTCGGTGGTGCAAGGGGGCGGGCAATTCTGCACCAACCCTGGCCTGGTGATCGGCCTGAAGTCGCCAGGTTTCAGTGTGTTCGCTCAGCAACTGGCCGCAGCCATGGGCGCGCAGCCGGCGCACACCATGCTCAACGCCGGTACCTTGCGCAGTTACGGTAAAGGGCTGACGGCGCTGCACGCCCATGAAGGCATCCGCCACCTGGCCGGTGAGGCGCAACAGGGCAACCAGGCGCAGCCACAGTTGTTCCAGGCGGATGTCAGCCTGTTGCTCGAGGGCGATGAAGTGCTGCAGGAAGAGGTCTTCGGCCCTGCCACTGTTCTCGTCGAGGTGGCCGATACGTACCAATTGCAGGCGGCGTTGCACGCCCTGCACGGCCAACTGACGGCGACCATCATCGGTGAGCCCAGTGACCTGCGTCAGTTTGGTGAGCTCACCGCGCTGCTGGAACAGAAGGTCGGGCGCATCCTGCTCAATGGTTACCCCACAGGGGTTGAAGTGTGCGAAGCCATGGTGCATGGCGGCCCGTACCCGGCCACTTCCGATGCCCATGGCACGTCGGTGGGCACCCTGGCCATCGACCGTTTCCTGCGGCCGGTGTGCTTCCAGAACTACCCCGACGAACTGCTGCCCGAGCCCTTGCGCAATGCCAACCCCCTGGGCTTGACCCGACTGGTGGACGGCGCCCCGAGCCGCGCCGCGCTCTGAGCGTCGGCTGCGCCCGCAGGACCGGCACAACCCCTATAACAACAACAGAGGTGTGACATGGCCACGCAAACCGCTGCACTGGGCGCCGCCACCGGCGAGCTGTCCGAGGACGCGCTGTACCGCAAGGTGAACTGGCGGATCGTGCCGCTGTTCATCCTCTGTTTTCTGTTCGCCTACCTGGACCGGGTCAACATCAGTTTCGCCAAGCTGGAAATGCAGAGCGACCTGGGCTTCAGCGATACCGTCTACGGCCTGGGCGCCAGCCTGTTCTTCGTCGGCTATTTTCTCTTCGAGGTGCCCAGCAACCTGTTGCTGCACCGCGTGGGGGCGCGGTTGTGGATAGCGCGCATCATGATCACCTGGGGCATCACCTCGGCGTGCATGATGCTGGTGCAGAGCGAGTTCTGGTTCTACACCCTGCGGTTTCTGATCGGGGTGATGGAGGCGGGGTTCGTGCCGGGCGTGCTGTATTTCTTCACCCAGTGGTACCCGGCCACGCGACGCGCCCGGGTCAACAGCTACTTCAAGAGTTCCATCTGCCTGTGCGGCGTGGTGGGTGGCCCGCTGGCGGGTTTGATCCTGGGCAGCCTCGATGGCGCCTATGGCCTGGCGGGGTGGAAGTGGCTGTTCCTGCTCGAAGCCATCCCGTCGATCATCCTTGGTTTCGTGGTGCTGTGGTTCGTCAGTGATCGTATCGAACAGGCTACGTGGCTCAGCCCCGCGCAGAAGGCGTTGATGCTTGAACGCCTGTCCCAGCAGCCATCGACCCCGGCGTCCCACTCCCTGAGCGGGTTGTGGAAACATCCGACTACCTACGTGATGTCAGCGATTTACCTGTGCCTGGTCATGGCCTTGACCGGGCTGTTGTTCTGGATGCCGCAATTGATCCGCAGCGCGGGGGTGGCCGACAGCCTGCACATCGGCCTGCTGACCACGCTGCCCTATATCGGCGCCGCGGCGTTCAACGTGCTGATGGGCATCAGCTCCGACCGCCATGGCGAGCGGCGCTGGCACATGGCGAGCTGCGCCATGCTCTGCGCGGTGGGCTACCTGGTGTGCGCGGCCTTCGCCGGCCAACTGCTGCCGCTGATGCTGGGCCTGAGCCTGATCATGGCCGGGCTGATCGCTTGGATGCCGATCTTCTGGACCATCCCGCCGCGTTTTCTCAGTGGCGTGGCCGCGGCCGCCGGCATTGCCCTGATCAACTCCCTCGGCCAGTTGGGCGGGGTGATCGCGCCCTACCTGATCGGCCGTATCAAGGACCTCACCGGTGCGGCCACCCCGGCCCTGTACGTGCTGAGCATCATCAGCCTGTTGGCGGTGGCGTTGATCCTGTGGGGGGTGCCGCGACGTTATTACGCACGGGAGGGTGCGACAAATTGAAGCAGAAACCGGTTTCAAATTGGCCGATTTGGCATATCATGGGCGCCTCTCCACCCCTTTTACGAAAGATGGTCATGACCGGCCTTACCGAACAACTAGAAACAAGCGGCATGTTGTTGATCGATGATCTGCATGCCTTTGATTTTGTCCTGGACGCGGGCGAACTGCGTATCGAATGCATGGATGGCCGCGAGCTCAAGCGCTGGCGGTTTACCGACGCGCAACTGGCGGCGGCACACTTCGATGACGCGCTGCAGGCCTGGCAAATCAGCAACGACACCGGCAGCCATCGTCTAGTCTGCCTGAGTGCTTTCTCCCCAAGCGACGAGGATGACGAGCAGGAATAAACCGCCTGCCCGCCTAACTTCTGACATTGACCGGGGTCTGTTTGACCAGGACCCGTCGAGGATATAACTACAATGAAACGCCATCTCCTGCCCCTGCTGCTGGCCAGCGGAATCACCGTGCTCTCGTCCCACGCCATGGCCGCCAGCGGCTATGACCTGCTGGTGGGCACCTACACCAACAACACCAGTGAAGGCATCTACCGCTACCACTTCGACAGCGCCACCGGCCAGATCGGTGCCAAGCCGCTGCAAGTGACCAAGGTGGAAAACCCATCCTGGCTGACCATCAGCAAGGACCAGAAACACCTGTTCGCGGTCAACGAAAACGGCCCTGACTCCACCCATGACAAAGTGGGCAAGGTCAGCGCCTTCAAGATCGACCCCAAAAGCCACGACCTGACCCTGATCAACCAGGTCGAGGCCAAGGGTGAGGACCCGACGTTCTCGAGCCTGGCCAAGGGTGAAAAACACCTGTTCGTGGCTAACTACGAAGTCCACCCGAACCCCAACGGCAGCCTGTCGGTATTCGGCGTGGGCGCCGACGGCACGCTGAGCGAGCTGGTTCAACAGGAAAGCCACGACGCGGCCTCCAAGGTGGTTGCCGATCGCCAGGCCAGCGACCACGTTCACTCGGTGGTTTCCAGCCCTGATGGCCGTTTCGTCTACGTCCAGGACCTGGGCGCCGACAAGGTGTTCGTCTACCACTACGACGCGGCCAACACAGCCAAGCCGCTGACCGCTGCATCGCCCGCCTCCATTGACCTGCCGCCAGGCAGCGGCCCGCGCCACCTGCTGTTCAGCGCCGACGGCAAGCACGCCTACCTGACCACCGAAATGAGCGCCCAGGTGTTCGTGTTCGACGTCAAGGCTGGCAACCTGGTGCAAAAACAAGTGGTGGAACTGGCCGCTGGCGGCGACGCCAAGCACAAGGCCGCTGCCGCGTTGCATTTTTCGGCCGACGGCAAGTTCTTCTACGTCACCAACCGTGGCGAAGCGAGCGAGCTGCTGGCGTTCACCGTCGACAAGGCCACAGGCGAGCTGAAGGAAGTGCAGCGTCGTTCCGTGGAAGGCGTCGAACCGCGCGAATTCACCGTCGACCCCAGCGGCAAGTTCGTGCTGATCGCCAACCAGAAGAGCAACCAGATCGTCGTGGTCAAGCGTGACCCGGCCAGCGGCAAGCTGGGTGAGACGGTGCAGAAGTTCGACATCGATGCGCCGTCGGATGTGAAGTTCCTGCGCTAAGCAAGGACGTTCGCGGCGTCTCGTTCCCAAGCTTCGCCCGGTCCTGCAGGGGTATGCGTAAACCCTGCTGCACCGGACGAAGCGCGGGAAGCCGCCGCCGCAGGATTCAAGTCGATTTCAGTGCATCACCATGATGCATCGCCAGGTGCCCGGTCTTGTCACTCTTGACCTCGTATTGCGGCTCCTCCCGGGACGCGCGACGCGTCTTGCCGAGAAACTCCACGTCATGGGTATGCACCTTGACGACCTTGCCGTGAATCTCTCCGGCCTCTGAGTTCCAGCGCACGGCATCGCCTGCCTTGAAGGGGGTGTTCATGTGCTTCTCCTGTCATGCGTCACCGAATGTCACTCGCGCGGGGAAAACCTGCTCGCGCCGTTGTCCATAGCCAGACGACCCTCATCTCAAGGCCCAGGTTCCATGTCCCACCCTCGCATCGGCTTCGCCTGCCAGTATCGGCACTCCATCCGCAGCCTGTCGCTGGCCGACTTGAAGGCTATCGAGACTGCCTTCAACCCACGTACCACCACCTTGCGCTGGATGTCCGGGGTGGCGCCGAAGGTCGCCCAGGCCAAATTGATGGAGGTGGTGACCCATAACCTCGACGCGCAATTGCGCCTGCTGGGGTACGTTGCCGACCTGCCGCAGACCCTGCGCATGCTGCGCCTGAGCAGCGACTTGCTGCCGTTCTACAGCCACGCCGATGTGCGCGCCTTCTACCAGGACCCGGCCATGCGGCAATGGCTGGGCGAGCGCTTCGCCGCCATTGGCGAGCTGGCGCGGACGGCGGACATACGGCTGTCGTTTCACCCCGGGCAATTCTGCGTACTGGGCTCCGACAAGCCGGGCGTGGTGGAAAACAGCCTGGCGGAATTTGAGTACCACGCCGACATGATCCGCATGATGGGTTACGGCGTTCAGTTCCAGGACTTCAAATGCAATGTGCACATTGCCGGCCGCCTGGGCGGGGAGGGTGTGCGTGCAGTCTGGCCACGGCTTTCAGAAGTAGCGCGCCGTTGCATCACCTTCGAGAACGAAGAAAAAACCTACGGCGTCGATGACTGCCTGCAATTGGCCGACCTGGCGCCGGTGGTGCTGGATATCCACCATTGCTGGATCAACGAGAACGACTACATCGCTGTGGATGACCCGCGGGTGGCGCGCATCATCGACAGTTGGCGCGGGGTGCGGCCCGTGATGCATTACTCGCAGCCCCAGGAGCGTTTGCAACAACTGGGTTTCAGCGCCGACCAGAAGCTCGAAATGGCCGACTTGCTTGCCGTACTGCCCAAGCGCGACCTGTACGCCCACAGCGAGCGCATGTGGAACCGCTGGACCAACGCCTACGCGCTGCAGTTCAGCGAGCGCTTCGACATCATGTTCGAAGCCAAGGACAAGAACCTGGCGGTGCTGGATTTCTACCGCCAGTACCTGGCCTGACGAGCCCGGTAGCAGTCGCCGTGAAGCCGCGGCTGAAGGGAAAATCGTGGAAGCACCTGTTTTCAAAACATTTTTTTGCATTTGGGCTTCCCAAGTGCAAAACAAGCTGGTAAATTTGCGCACCTGTCACCGAGACACACCAGTGACAGTCAAAAACGAGTGCCAGCCACTCGCAGCAACAGATACAGGGGCGTCGCCAAGCGGTAAGGCAGCAGGTTTTGATCCTGCCATGCGTTGGTTCGAATCCAGCCGCCCCTGCCATTCATCTCATCTTGTGCATCACTCAGCTTCCTAGGCACCTAGTGTCGTAGGGGTTTTCTTGTGCCTGGTATCCGGGAACATATCAATCCCAGTGATATCCGCTACCACCCCAATGAATTTCACCCCGCCGTACCCCGGGCGTAAGTTTGACCCATGGCCTCACCGGCCCCAGCCAAACCACCGACCTCGAGGACTACCGCCATGAACTTCAACCTCTTCTCCGTGATCGCCGCCTCCGCCGTTTCCGCCACCGTGGCCCTGCCTGCCCACGCCAGTGCGCAGATTCAGGAACGCAAGGCCGCGGTCAGCAGCTACACCCAGCAGTACCTGCAGAAAAGCGCCAACTTCTACGCAGCGCTGGACCACAAGGTTCAACACTGATCCGCGTTGAGCAAGCCCAGCAGTCGCCTGGCCCTGGGCTACAATCAAAAAAGTCGATGACTGCCATTGATCTTTGTCACTGGTTTTCGACCCCGCGATACCCGATGCTGTCCGCCTGAATTCGTTGCCACGGAGCCTTCATCATGGCCAGTGCCCTGCTGTCTTCCGCCCGCCAGGGTGCCTACCTCGCCATCGGCCTGTACGTGGCCGTGATGCTTGCCGCCACACTGGCCACCCAGCTGGTCGTGGGGTAGCAGCGGACCTGGCCGCGTCCCGGGCGCCGCGTGGTGCCGGGCATACCGTATGGCGCGCGCGGATTCGCTGCTCCAGGCCGTTCAACGAGCCATGATGGCGGTGAACAGCGATGATTCGATGAAGGCCTCGATCCACTCGCGCACTCGCGGGTAGGGGGCCTGGGCGAACCACGCCAGGTCTACGCCGCGAAACTGGCGAACGAAGGGGGCGAGGGCGACGTCGGCCAGGCTCATGCGATCGCCGCAGAGCCAGGGGCCGCGTTCAAGGCGGCCTTCCAGCACCTGCAGAAACTCACAGCCCTGGTCCCGGTAATGGGTCATGGGGTGTTCCGGGTGGCGTTCGGCGTATTTGTAGCGGTTCAGCGCCTGCTTGAAGCGGCCATCGTTGTCGGCCAGCAACGTTGCCATCGCCTCGGCGTCGGCTTGCAGCCAGCCGTCGGGGTCATGGCGCGCCAACGCCCAGCGCATGATGTCCAGGCTCTCGTCGATGACGCGGCCGTCATCCAGCAGCAGCACCGGCACGGTGCCCTTGGGCGATGCGGCGAGCATGTCGGCAGGCTTGGCCTTGAGGCTCACTTCGCGAATCTCCACGGCCGCGCCGCTGTAGCGCAGCGCCATGCGCGCACGCATGGCGTAGGGGCAGCGGCGGAATGAATACAGAATCACCCCACCACCTCCACATGGCTCAAACCGTTGCCCTGGCGCTTGACCTGGATCTGCACCGGGATGCGTTCATGCATTTCTTGCACGTGGGAGATCACCGCCACCTTGCGGCCCTGGGCCTGCAGGCCGTCGAGGGCGTCCATGGCCAGTTGCAGGGATTCGGGGTCGAGGCTGCCGAAGCCTTCATCGATGAACAGCGATTCGATACGCAGGCTGCTCGACGCCATGGAGGCCAGCCCCAGGGCCAGCGCCAGGGAGACCAGGAAGGTTTCACCGCCGGACAAGGAATGCACCGAGCGCAGCTCGTCGCCCATTTCCGTGTCCAGCACCAGCAGGCCCAGCATGCTGCCACCCCGTTTCAGGCGATAGCGGCGCACCAGTTGGCGCAGCTGCGCGTTGGCATGGTGCACCAGCAGGTCGAGGTTGTAGGCCTGGGCAAGCTTGCGGAACTTCTCCCCTTCGGCCGAGCCGATCAGGGCGGCCAGGCGGGCCCAGCGCTGGTACTCGGCGTAGGCCTGGTCGATCTGCACCTGCAACTGGGCGTGGGCGGCCAGGCGGCGCTGGTCTTCGACTTGGCCGGCGCGCAGTTCGGCGCAGGTTTCCTCGCAGGCGCTGCATTGCTGTTGCGCGTGCAGCAGGCTGGCTTCCAGTTCCGAAAGCGCGACGGCGCCGTTGGCGTGGGCCTGGTGGGCCTGGAAGCGCTGTTCGCGTTCCTGGACCAGGACGCGGGCCTGTTCCACGGCCTTGTCGGCGTCGTTCAATTGCTGGCGCAGTTGCGCGACCTGTTGTTCGTCGATGGCCAGCAGGGCCGTCAGCCCGGCGTCGTCGAGCTGCGGGTGCTGCTGGCGCCAGGCGGCGAGGCTGGCGTCCAGCGTGGCCAGGGCTTCGCTCAATTGGTGTTGGCGCTGCTGCTCGGCCTTGAGTTCACTGGCCAGTTGCACCGCTTGGGTCTCGGCAGCCTGCTGTTGGCCAGCGGCGTCGGTTTCGCCCGCACGCGCCTGGTTGACGGCGCGCTCAAGGGCGCTTTGCCAGGCGGCCGCGTTGGGATGCTCGCCGAGCAGGGCGCTCAGGCGTTCGCTGATGGCCTGGCGCTGCTGCTGACACTGGGCCCGTTCATCGGCCTTGGCCTGGGCCTGTTGCTCGCGACCCTGTTGCAGCAGGCGTTCGTGTTCCAGGCGCTGGCGACGTTCGTCATGTTCCTGCTGCTCTTCACGGTACTGTTCGCGTTGCTGCAAGCGTTGGCTGACGCCGTTGTCGAGCGCCATGAAGGTGGCGGCGGGGCTGGCCAACAGCCCGTCGCGCTCGGCCGCCGTCAGCACGTCGGCAAACGCCAGCAGTTCCTCATCCAACCGTTGCTGGTCGCTGTGCAGGTGTTGGCGCTGTTCGGCCAGCAAGCGGCCGGCTTCCTGGGTGGCCTGCTGGGTTTGTTGCAGCTGTTGTTGCAGGTGGCCGGCCTGTTGTTGCAGGGTCAGCAGCGCGCCTTGTTGCTGTTCCAACGTCTGGATGCGCTCGGCCACCACCTGTTGCTGCTGTTTCAGCCACGGCGCGTCGTGTTCGGCGGCGAACAGCGGGTGGCCGTGCAGTTGGGGCTCGACGGCCTGCAGTTGGCCTTGAAGCTGTTCATCCTGTTGTTTGTACTGCTGTTGCTGATCGCGCAGGGCAGCCACTTCCACCCGCAATTCGGCCAGGCGTGCGGCAAGCTTTTCCACCCCTTGGCGGGCGCTGCGCTCTTCGCTGTCGTCGTGGCCGGCCAGAGCCTGCAACAAGGCTTCGGGCTGGTGCCAAGGGTGTTCGGCGCTGCCGCACACCGGGCAGGGCTGGTCGGGCTGCAACTGGCCGCGCAGTTCTTCGACGCTGGCGCTGCGGGCCAGGCGCTGGCGGTTGAGCAGGGCGACGGTGATGTCCAGTTGCTGCACGGCGACTTCGTGTTCGCCCTTCAGCTGCAGGCCCTCGCGGGTGCGCAGTTCGCGTTGCTCGGTAGCGCTGCGTTGCTGTTCGGCCAGGCTCTGCTGCTGAGCCAGCAGCTCCTGGTGGCGCTGCCAGTGCCGTTGCAATTCCTCGATGCTGCGCAGGTGCTCGCGGCTTTCCTGGACCTGGCGGGTCAGGGTGCCCAGGCGTTCCGCCAGCTCATGAGGGGCACACCCGGCCTGTTGGTACAGGGTGTTCAGGCTCTGTTGCTGCTCGGCCAATTGCTGGCTGTTGGCGGCGGCACGATGTTCGAGGACCGGTAACTCCTGGCGGCCCTTGAGCAGGCGGGCGCTGAGGGTGATCGCCTGTTGCAGGCGCGGGCGCCACACGCCCCAGGCGTCGGCCAGTGGCCCCATGGCCTGGCTGGCCTGCAGCTGTTCGGTGATGGCGTTCAGGCGCAGGGTGCTGGCCTGCTGGCGTTGCTCCAGCTGCTCTATGACCGCGCGGCCTTGGTCGCGGGCCTGCTCGGTAGTGGCCAGGGCCGCCTGCAACGGTGCCGCCTGTTCATCCAGGCGGGCCAGGTGGCTTTGTTCGTCGAAGGCCTGGCGCAGGGCCGGCGCGGCCTTGGCGTGCGCATCGAGGGCGGTGGCCAGGGCGTTGTGTGCTTGTTCGCGGATTTGTTGCAGCTGCGCCTGGCGTTGATGCAGGTGGTCGCGGGTCTGCTGTTGGTCGTGGATATGTGCCGCCAGCGGTTGCAGCTCATCGTTCAGCTCGGCCTGGCGACTGAACAGGTGGCGCTGGGGCGCCAGGGTGTCAAGGCGCACCAGGGTATCGCGTTGCCCGCCCAATTGCTCCGCGCGCGCCTCGGCCTGCTGCAATTGCTCGGCGGCGGCCTGCTGGTCGCCTTGCAGGCGTTGGTTTTCCTGGTGCCACTGGCGCTGTTGTTCGAGCTGCTTGAGGCGCGCCTGTTCGGTGCGCAACTGGACGAGGGCTTCGCTGTACTGCTGGTCCAGGGCCTGGCGTTCGTCGGCAGCCAAGGGGGCGGTGTTGCCGATCTGGTCCTGCAGTTGCTTGTGGGCATCGCGGGCGTCACGGCTCTTCTCGAAGGCACGTTTGCCCAGGCGGGTGTACAGCGCCGTGTCGGTAAGTTTTTCCAGCAGCTCACTGCGCTCGTTGTCGTCGGCCTTGAGGAAGGCACTGAATTCGCTCTGGGCCAGCAGCACGGCACGGGTGAACTGCTCGAAGTTCAAGCCCAGGCAGGTTTCCAGCAGGCCCTTGTATTCGCTTTTCTGGCTGGTGAGCAGTTGGTCGTTATCCAGGTCACGCAGGCTCTGGCGGCTGTGCTGCAACTTGGCGCCAGCCTTGTCGCGGGCGCGGTTGGCTTCCCAGCGCGCGCGGTAGCGGCGCCCGTCGATACCGACGAAATCGACCTCGGCAAAGCCTGCCCCGGTGCCACGACGCAGCAGGGTGCGCGGGTCGCCGGTGCTCAATTCGCTGTCCACGTCCGGCACCTTGCCGTCACGCCCGGTCTTGCTCAGGCGCGGAACGGCGCCGAACAACGCCAGGCACAAGGCATCGAGCAACGTGCTTTTGCCGGCGCCCGTGGGGCCAGTGATGGCGAACAGGCCGGCACTGGCCAGGGGTTCGGCGGTGAAGTCCAGCTCCACGGGCCCGGCCAGGGAGGCCAGGTTCTTCAGGCGAATGGCGAGGATCTTCATGGCTGCTCTCCTTGCAGTTGCACTTCCTGCAACAGCAGGGCGAAGTCATCCAGGGTGGCGGTGTCCACGTCGCTGCCATAGCTGTCCAGCCAGGCGCGGCTGAACAGTTCCTGGGGGCTGAGCTGGTCCAGTTCGATCAGCGGGGTGTCGCCGTCATCGCTGCTGCGGCTGCCGGCGTATTCGGCACCGATGCGCACCAGGCGCACGGCCCTGTTCTGCAGCGCGGTTTCGATCTGCTGGCGCAGGTCCGGTTGCGGCTCGTCGAGGATCACCCGTACTTCCAGCCAGGGCTGATGCGTCAGGTCGGCGAGCAAGTCGACTTGCGGCAATCGTCCCAGTTGTTCGACGACGTCGCTCAGCCGCGCCGGGCCCAGGCGAATCAGGTCCACGGCGCGGGGGATCAGGTGTGGTTCGACGCTGAGCAGTTGCTCGCCGTCGCAGTGGATTTCGAGGACCTGGTGTGGGTAGTCCACTTCCGAGAACGACAGCGGGATCGGCGAGCCGCTGTAGCGAATGCGCGACTCGCCATTGACCTGCTGGGGCTTGTGCAGGTGCCCCAGGGCCACGTAGCTGATGCTGTCGCCGAACAGGCTGGCGGGCAGGGCTTCGGCGCTGCCAATGACCAGGCTGCGTTCGGAGTCCACCGACACCGAGCCGCCGGCCATGTGCGCGTGGCTGATCGCGATCAGGGCCTGGCCGGGCTGGCGCTTGGCTTCGGCCGCGGCGATCAGGCGTTCATGCACATGGGCGATGCCTTTGATGTAGTCGTCGCCCAGGGTGGCGCCGGTGACTTCGGCCGGGCGCAGGAACGGCAGGGCCAGGCACCAGGCCTTCACCGCGCCGCTGGCGTCGGGCAGGGGAATGAGCAGGCGTTCGCTGTCCAGCTGGCCGTCATCCAGCCATACCACGCGGCCCAGTGCGTGAGTGCGCAGGCGGCGCATCAAGGGCGCGGGCAGCTCGATGCGCGAGCCGGAGTCGTGGTTGCCGGCGATCATCACGATGGTCAGCGCGGGTTGCTGTTCGTGGGCGTGGACGATGAAGTCGTACAGGCGTTCCTGGGCTTTGACCGGCGGGTTGACGGTGTCGAAGATGTCCCCGGCGATCAGCAGCACATCGGGCTGGCGCTCGCCCAGGCGGGCCAGCAGCCACGCCAGAAAGGCGGCATGTTCGAAGTCGCGCTCCTGGCCGTGGAGGCTTTGGCCCAGGTGCCAGTCGGAGGTGTGGAACAGACGCATCGGGTAAATCCTTGGTTAACTCGTCGTGGAACAGAGGGTAACGCGTTGCCCGGTCCCACAGGGTTCAATCATCGGGCCGGCGGCGGCTTCATTTGGGGTACAGGGGCGGCAAGGTGCCGTTGTCCGGGCTGGCGGGCTGCACGGCTTCGCACGCCGGAATTGTGCCGATGGCGCGCCACAGTTCCTGGCCTTGCCATTGTTGCCCGGTCTCGCTGTAGAGCGCGCCATTGAGGCCGTCCAGGGCGTCGGAGAGCGGCACGAAACGCGCGGCCATGTCGGCCAGGGTTTCCGGCTGCTGACGCGCCCAGGCATCCAGGGCCTGGCGGGTGGCCTGGGGGTCGTTGGCCAGGCAGGCACGCTTGAGGTCGTCAAGCAGGGTGCGCGGGCTGGGGCCGGTCTGGGCGGCGCGCGCCACGGCCGGTTGCGAGCGGGCGCGCCACCACAGCACGAAGCCTGCCAGGGTGGTCAGCGCCAGCACCAGGGTGCTCAGTTGCCAGGGCCACAACAAGGCCGGCTCGCCGGTGCCCGTGGCAGGCGTGTCCACCGTCATCGCCGGGTTTGGCGCCACTTGCAGGGTGCGCGCTGGCAGGCTGGTGTGGTCCAGGTGGTCTTCCAGGGTGTTCCACCACACCACATCGACGCTGGGTACCTCGATGGCGCCGTCCCGGGCGGGGACCAGGGCCTCGCGTTCGTCGCGGCTGCCGATCAGCCCCCGTTCATTGGTGCTGTTGCTCAGTTGGGCCTGGTCAGGGTAGCGACGCAGCGCCGGGTTGTCGGTGCCCGACAGCGGCGGCACCTGCGCTGCCGTCAGGCCCTCGGCCTTGACGCTGACGGTGCGGGTCACCGAGTCGCCGACCTGCAGGTGGTCGGGCTCGGGGCTCCAGGCTTCCGTCAGCGTCAGGCTGCGGGCCGGCAGCCATGGCGCATCGGCCGGGTAGCTGGGAGGTTTGGGTTTGACGCTCAGGGCCAGCGGGGCAGTGCTGACATGCACCAGTTGCCCGGGGTGGGGCGCGCTGGCCGCAGCGTCCTGCCCTTGGGGCGCCGGGGCGACCTCGGTAGCGCTGAAGGTCAAGGCCGGTACCTGCAGGCTGCCGCTGTGCTGGGGGTAGATGGCGTAGCGGGTTTCGATCACACCATGGCGCACGCCGTTGATGAGCTTTTCATAGGTGCGGGGCTCGCCCACCGGCTCGATGCGCGCGTCGGTAAGTTGCAGCGGCGTCAGGCTGCTGTCGTCGTACAGCGATACCGAGTGATACACCCGCACGGTCAACACTGCCTGGGCCTGCACGTAGACACTGTCGCTGTCCAGGCTGGCCTCGATGGACACCGGCGCCTCGGTATTGGCGTCGGGCGCCTGGCCGGCCTGCACCTGCACGGTGATGGGCTCGCTGCGCAAGTCGCCGATCTGCAGGGCCGGGATCACCATGGTGCCGGTCTGGCGCGGCAGCAAGGTGATCAGCCAGCGGGTGGTGGCCTGGCTGTCGGCGCCCAAGGTACGCAGTTGGTTGACCTGGCGCGTGTCACGGACTTCGAAAGCACCGTCCAGTGCGGAAAGGTCGGGCTTGCCGAACTGGGTCACATCCGTGGTTTCCAGGGTCAACACCAGGGTTTCGCCGACGTCCAGGCGGGCGCGGTCGACGCTGGCGGTCAGCACGGCGGCGTGGGCCTGGCTGGCCAGGGTGGCCATCAGCAGGGTGAGGGGCAGGACGCTTGCGCGACTCATCGGGTCTTTTCCTGATGCTGTTGCTGTTCGTACCAGAATTTGCGCCGCAGCAGTTCCGATGGGTTGTCGGGTATCTGCCGCAGCCATTGTTCCAGCGCCTGGCGCTGCTCGTCGGTGAGGTCACCGTCGGCCGGTGGCTGTGGCGCAAACACCGGCGCCTGGGCCTCCGGGGGCTGGTTGCTGGTATCGGCATTGTCATTGTCGCGGGAGGCCGCGGTGGTGCTGGTGGTGCTCTGCGCCTGGGGCGGTTTGTCCTGGGGGGCGCTGTCGCTGGGTTGCGCCTGTTGCTGGGCGGCAGGATCCGGCTGGCCGGTCTGCGCGGGGGCCGTGGCGGCACTGGCGGCAGCGCGCGCGGCCTCGGCAGCGGCGTCGGCAGCGGCCTGGGCCTGGCGTCGCTGCTGGTTGAGCAATTGCTCCACCAAGGCTTTGTTGCGCAGGGCCGGGCCCAGGTCAGCCTGGCGTTCCAGGGCCTGGTCGTAGGCATCCAGCGCTGCTTCCAGCTCGCCGCTCATGGCCAGGGCGTTGCCCCGATTGTAATGGTCGCGGGCTTCGTTGCCTTCCGCGAACCGCTGGGCGGCGCCGGCGTAGTCGCCGGCGCGGTACAGGGCAAGCCCCTGCCATTGCGGGTCTTGAAAGCGCTGGGCGGCTTCAGCCGGGTGCTGCTGTTGCAGCAGGCGCTGGCCCTGCTGGTCGGGGCGCAGCCACAGGTCCTGCCAACTGGCGGCGAAGCTGTGCTGGGGCAGGCACAAGAGCAAGGGCAGGCAGAACAGCCAGCCACGGCGGCCGGCACAGGCGGCCAACAGCAACAGCGGCAACAGCAGCCAGTAGCCCTGGTCGGCCCAGCTGTCGAGCTGTACGGTCTGGCCGTTGCTGCGCAGGCTCAGGGGGCCGTCGAGCAGGCCCAGTTCGCCCAGGTCGTCGTCTTCCAGGTGGGCCTGGCGGTAGGCCCCATGCATTTCGCCGAGGAAGGTCTTGAGGCCGATGCTGTCCAGGCGCGGCATGAGGATGCCGCCCAGGGCGTCCTTGAGGTAGTCACCGTGCTCGTCGCGCACCGGCGCCCCGTCGCGGGTACCCATGCCCAGCATCAGCAGGGGCGGGGCCTGGCGGTCAAGGCGCTGAATCAGGCCGTCGCGCTCGGCGTCGCTGAGTGACGAGCCGATCAGCAGCAAGCGGCCCTGGCCCAGGCCGGCCTGGTGCAGCAGGGTCAGGGCCTTCTCCACGGCGAGGTCGGCCCGATGGCCGCTTTGCGGCATGATCGATGGCTTGACCGCGTCCAGCAGGTTGCGGCTGGTGGCCAGGTCATCGGACAGTGGCACCAGCACATGGGCGGAACCGGCATAGACGATGATCGCCGTCTGCGAGTCGCGGCGCGCCTGCAGCAGGTCCAGCAGTTTGCGCTTGGCCTGCTCCAGGCGGTTGGGGGCCACGTCGGTGGCGAGCATGTCGGGGGTCAGCTCCAGCATCACCACCAGCGGGTCGGCAGGCTTCTGGCTGGTTTGCTCGACACGCTGCCAGCTGGGGCCCAACAGCGCCAGCCAGGCCAGCAGCCAGGCTAGCCCCAGGGCGACCCAAGGCGTCTTGCTGCCACGGCCGCTACCACCGCGCAGCAGTGTGGTGTGGAAGGCCTGGGGCAGCAGCAGTTGCCAGCGGCCCGTACGCTTTTCACGGTGCCACAGCTTCCACAGCAGCCAACCGAGCACGGGCAGCAGCAACAGCCAGGCGGGCCGGAACCAGTGGGGCCACAGGGCGATCATCGACGCCTCCGCAGGCGCAGGCGCTTGAGCCGTTCGCGCCAGTCGCTGGTGGGTGGCAGGTAAGTGCGGCGTTGCAGCAGGCGCTGCCAGGGGGCGCCAGACCATTGCTCGCGCACCACCCACAGCAGGCTGATCAGCAGGGCGCCGGCCAGGGGCCAGCTATACAGGGCCTGGACAGGGCGTGCCTGGGTCGGCTGCTGGGTCACCGGTTCCAGGCGGTCCAGGGCCGCGCCGATGGCCTTGAGTTCGTTGCCGTCGCGGGCGCGGAAATACTGGCCGCCGGTCATGCGCGCGATTTCGGTCAGGCTGGCTTCGTCCAGGTCCATGGTGGCGTTGATGCCCAGCATGCCCACCGCGCCGTCTTCGGATGGGTCGGCGCCGATGCCGATGGTGTACACCTTCACATGTTCCTCGGCCGCCAGCTTGGCTGCGGTGAGCGGGTGGATTTCGCCACCGTTGTTGGCACCGTCGGTGACCAGGATCAGCACCCGGCTCTGGGCCGGGCGCAGGCGCAGGCGCTTGAGGCCCAGGCCGATGGCATCGCCGATGGCGGTGTTCTTGCCAGCGATGCCGATGCGCGCTTCGTCCAGCCAGATGCGCACGGTGTGGCGGTCGAAGGTCAGCGGAGCCTGCAGGTAGGCCTGGCTGCCGAACAGGATCAACCCCACCCGGTCGCCCTTGCGGTTCTCCAGGAAGTCGCCCAGCAGGCGTTTCACCGCGGTCAGGCGGCTGACGTCTTCGTCGTCCCAGTGCATGTCGGGGTAGTCCATGGAACCCGACACGTCCACCGCCACCAGCAGGTCGCGGCCACTGGCGGCGATCGGCAGCGGTTGGCCGAGCCATTGCGGGCGCGCCGCGGCGGCCAGCAGCAACAGCCACAGCAGGATGAACGGCGCCTGCTGGCGCCAGCTCGGCAGGCTGATGCGCGCGCGGCGCCGGGCCAGGCCCTCCAGTTCATCGAGAAAGGTGACCTTCAGTGCCGGCTCACCGCTGTCGGCCACCGGCAGCACGGCACGCATCACCCAGGGCAGAGGTGCCAGCAGAAAAATCCACGGCCAGGCGAACTCAAACATGTTTGCGGATCCAGGTCTCGACCGAGTGGTTCAGGCCGGCGATGGCCTTGTCGTCGAGTTTGCATTCGGGCTTGTAGGCGCCCTCTACCAGTACCATCCAGCGGGTCAGGCCGGCGGCCGGGCAGCGGTTGTCCAGGAACGCCAGCCACTGGCGGCCGTTGAGTGTGTGGCTGTGGGCGTTGGGGTAATGGTTGCGGCACAGGCGCTTGAGCAGGGCGTTGATCTGCTGCAGCCAGGCACCGGCCGGCGCGCCGTCGTAGGGTTTGGGCAGGCGCGCCAGTTCCGCCAGGGCTTCCTGGCGAACCGGGTCCAGCGGCTGCTCCGGGGTTTGCTCGGCGGCGCGCTTGGGCAGCAAGTGGCGCAGCCGCCACAGGCCCCAGGCCAATGCAGGTAGCAGGGCCAGCAGCACCCACCAGCCCGGCGCCGGTGGCCACAGGCTGATGGCCGGTGGCGGGATCAGCGGTTGCAGCTCGGCCAGGCTGCTCATTGGCTTTTGCCCGGTTTGTGTGGGTTCAGGTAGGCGCGCAGTTGTTCGATCATTTCGCTCTGGGTGCTCAGGGAAATCATCAGCACCCGCAGCTTCTGCGCCAGGCGCTCCCAGCGGGCGATACGCGCCTCGCTCTGGGCACGGTAGGCCTTGCGCAGTTCCGGGTTGAGGGTGTCGATTTCCAACTGCGCGTCGTTCTGGGCGAAGCGCAGCAGGCCGGCAGCGGGCAGGGCGTGGTCCAGAGGGTCGGACAAAGGCAGCAACAGCAGGTCGCAGTGGCGCGACAACAGGCTCAGTTGTTGCTCGGCGGCGCTGCTCAGCGCCCGTTCGTCACAGATGATGAACGCCAGGCTGCCCGGGCGAAGCACTTCCCGGGCGCGGCGCAGGGCCATGCTCAGGGCTTCGTCGTCGTGGCGACGGTCGGCGTGCAACGACTGGTTTACGCGCACCAGGCGGTTGAGCAGTTGCAACAGACTTTGCTTGCTGCGCCGCGGCTTCACCTCGTAGAACTCGCCGTCGCCGTACACCAGGCCGCCGATGCGGTCATTGTGCCCCAGTGCGGCCCAGCCGATCAGCGCGGCGGCCTGGGCGGCCAGCACCGACTTGAACATCAGCCCCGAGCCAAAGAATAGCCGCTGGCTTTGCTCCACCAGGATGTAGATGGGCCGTTCACGCTCCTCATGAAAGAGCTTGGTGTGCGGTTCCTGGGTACGGGCGGTCACCCGCCAATCTATGCTGCGCACGTCGTCGCCGGCCTGGTAGACGCGCACCTGGTCGAAGTCCACGCCGCGCCCGCGCAGCTTGGAGTGGTGCAGGCCGATCAGCGGGCTGCGCTGGCCGGGGGTGGAGAACAGCTGTACTTCGCGCACGCGGTGGCGCATCTCGATCAGCTCGGCGAGGCTGACGCAAATGCCGGGCTCGGCCTGCAGTGGGGTCGACATGGTGGTCAAGCGACGGCGACGACGTCAAGAATGCGTTGCACCACCCGGTCCTGGTCGATACCGGCGGCTTCCGCCTCGAAGGACAGGATGATGCGGTGGCGCAGTACGTCGAAGAGCACGGCCTGGATGTCCTCGGGGCTGACGAAGTCGCGCCCGGCCAGCCATGCATGGGCGCGCGCGCAGCGGTCCAGGGCGATGGAACCGCGTGGGCTGGCGCCGTAGGCGATCCACTCGGCCATCTCGGGGTCGAACTTGCTGGGGGTGCGGGTCGCCATGACCAGTTGCACCAGGTATTCCTCCACGGCGTCGGCCATGTACAGCCCGAGGATTTCCTTGCGCGCGGCGAAAATCGCCTGCTGGCTGACCCGCCGTTCCGGCTTGGTTTCACCGTTGAGCGCTTCGCCGCGGGCCTGCTGGAGAATGCGACGCTCCACGGCGGCATCGGGGAAGCCGATTTTCACGTGCATCAGGAAGCGGTCGAGCTGGGCCTCGGGCAAGGGGTAGGTGCCTTCCTGCTCGATGGGGTTCTGGGTGGCCATCACCAGGAACAACGGGGATAGCTCGTAGGTGCTGCGCCCCACGCTGACCTGGCGCTCGGCCATGGCTTCCAGCAGGGCGGACTGCACCTTGGCCGGGGCCCGGTTGATTTCGTCGGCCAGCACCAGGTTGTGAAAGATCGGGCCCTGCTGGAACACGAAACTGCCGGTTTCCGGGCGGTAGATCTCGGTGCCGGTGATGTCGGCGGGCAGCAGGTCGGGGGTGAACTGAATGCGATGGAACTGCGCCTCGATGCCCTCTGCCAGCTCCTTGATGGCCTTGGTCTTGGCCAGCCCCGGCGCCCCCTCGACCAGCATGTGGCCGTCGGCGAGCAGCACGATCAGCAAGCGGTCGATGAGCTTTTCCTGGCCGAGGATCTGGGTAGAGAGAAAGGTTCGCAGCGCGATGAGCGCTTCACGATGTTCCATCGATGA
This sequence comes from Pseudomonas eucalypticola, assembly GCF_013374995.1. Classification (NCBI taxonomy): domain Bacteria; kingdom Pseudomonadati; phylum Pseudomonadota; class Gammaproteobacteria; order Pseudomonadales; family Pseudomonadaceae; genus Pseudomonas; species Pseudomonas eucalypticola. The sequence continues at coordinate 1,797,413 of NZ_CP056030.1, forward strand.
AGGTTCCTGGAGAGGGTGGCCGGGGCGGGCGTCGAGGTAACGGCCGGGCCGGGGGCACTACTTTAATCTATCCAGGGGGGGCGGGGGGAGGTTGGCAGGTGGGAAATGTTGGATTTGCGAGGTGAGACGGTTTTCGGGTGCTCCCGTATTTCAAGATGGCAGGTAGGGTGGCCTGCAGATCGAGCGCCGCCCCCCGCGGCGCTCGATCAGCGCTTCTCCCGCTCATAGCTGTCCAGCGTATCCCGAGCGATCTCGCGTCCCAGGGCAATCAGCTCCGGCGCCTTGTAGAACTCGAAAAACCGGCACACCCGCTTGGGCACATTGATGAGTATGTCCGGTGGGTAGCCGGCGATCTTGTACTGCGCCAAGGAGGTCTGCATCACCTCGAAACTCTGGTTGATCAGGTCCAGCAACGACGCTGGCCCGATGTTCTCGACGATCACCGAGCCGGTCGCCGAACTGGGCGCGCCATCTTCCTCCGGCGCCGCCGGCTGCCGGGCGCTGGGCACGGTCGCGTCCGCCAACCAGGGGTTGGGCAACTCTGCCGCCGCAGGTTTGAGCGCTCGCTGCTCCAGTTGCAGCAAAACCTCGGCCTGCTTGCGCCGAAACGGCAAGTGCGACCCCAGGGAGTTGAGCAACGCGTCAAAACGCATCTTGAACGCTGCCGGCCGTTCGATCACCGGCAACTGGTACTGTTTCTGGTTGGTGGAGTTGAGGTTCACCGCAATGATCAGGTCGCAATGGCTGGACACCACCGGCACGATGGGCAAGGGGTTCAACAACCCGCCATCCACCAGCGTGCGGTTGCCTTGCACCACCGGGGTGAACAGGCTGGGAATGGCTGCCGAGGCGCGCATGGCCTGGTGCAGGCAGCCTTCCTGGAACCAGATTTCCTGCTGGTTGGTCAGGTCGGTGGCGACCGCCGTGTAGGGAATGCGCAGGTCTTCGATGTTCAGCTCGCCGACGATCTTGCGGATCTGCCCGAACACCTTTTCCCCGCGAATGGCCCCCAGGCGGAAGCTCACGTCCACCAGGCGCAGTACATCCAGGTAGTCCAGGCTTTCGATCCAGCGGCGGTATTCGTCCAGCTTGCCGGCAGCATAGATGCCGCCGACCACCGCGCCCATGGAACAGCCCGCCACGCAAGCGATGTCATAACCCCGACGTTCGATTTCCTCGATGACGCCAATGTGCGCATACCCCCGGGCGCCGCCGGAGCCCAGTACCAATGCAACGCGTTTCTTCATGTGTGAGCCCCCCGGGACCGTTGCGGTGGTTGGTGCGCTCACAATGCGCCATCGGGTGGGGGAGGGACAAGGGCGATGGGTTGGCTTTCATTATTCTTTACGTTCTGTGAAATACGCTTACAGGCTATCGAACTCCGGCGCCAGTTCCTGCAGCATCCGCAGCCCCTGCATAGGAACGGCTTCCCTTGCGTTTGCCCGTACCGCTCAGCACTTTTGCCCATGCGCCGTCCAGGCTGTCGTATTGGTAGCGTCCCTCGCTATGAACTTGCGCCCCGACGATGGTCTGTGACCACACTAAGCGGTTCTTGTGGTTGTACTTGAAATACTGCACCTGCCGCTGCCCACTACGCTTCTCGATCAGGTTGGCCCACGGGTCATATCGGTAGTCGTTGAGCAGCACCCGCGTCGGCACGCTGGGGTTGGTGACCTTCGAGAGCTTTTCTGCCGGAACGCTGAATGAGTATTCTGGGAAAGAGCCTAATCGATTTTGTTTCCGCCAATCCACAGCCCTCTTCTGGATAAAGAACAACCTAATTCGATAAAAGCACAACCAATCATTTCATCATTGACAACAATGCAATCCCCAGAAAACACATCGCTTTTCATTGGGTAAACTCTAACCTTCTCCTCACCGACAAGCAATGACAAGCTTTCAGCCAACTCAGCTAACCCTATAGTCTTTTTATCAAGATCGCCAGACTTGACTACTCGCTGATTAATCTTAAATAGCAGCAGCCTAACACTCTCCTCATAAGGAGTGCCAACGTGCAGACTGTCAGAACTAAGGATTTCATTCAAATCCAAAACCCAACTTTCTGTTTTTTTTGGAAGAGTGGACTTCAGGTAATTTATATTTTCCATAAATTTAGCCATCAAAAAGGGTTGACTGTAACATCGGAGCGCGTTCCTAGTTGCAGCATCTCAACCTCACCCCAATCATTTATGTGGGTCCAGCCCCATGACCATGAAGCCCCCTGAGGAGGAGCACCCACAGGAACGCTGAGGAGTATCCCTCCGGGCCCGTCTTTGTTGGCATGCCCCAGAGCCAATTCTCTGTTTGGGGTCCATGATACATATTGGCTTTGCCCTGTTAGTCCGCCATCGGCGTGCTGTTCTGGAGTCAGGTCGGCATGTGGATTTGCGGGTTTGACGACACCATTTTTGGCATTTTCCAGTTCCGGGTGTTTTGCGCTTACCCCTCGATACAACCTGCTCTCGCCGCAATTCAAGCCTAGCGAATCAATCCACCCGATAGGGCTAGGCGCATACCGATATAGGTTAAAACCGCCATCCAAACCTATCGGATCCTGCGTTATAAACCGCCCAATCTCAGGATCGTAATACCGAAACGTATTGTAGTGCAGCCCCGTCTCACCATCGAAATACTGACCCTGGAACCGTAGGTTCTGCTCAACCTCAGCCACCGCCAGTGTCTCGATGCTCCCCCACGCCTTGTACGTCGCCTGCCAGACGATCCGCCCTTCGCCGTCGGTCATCTCCAGCGGCGTACCGATCTGGTCCGTGTGGTAGTAGTAACGCTGCTGGGCCTCGCCTTCCGTGCGGTCCACCCGCGCCAGCGGCGCATAGCTCCCCGGCTCATAGAGGTACAGGCTATCGCGCTCCGGCGTCAGCTCCTGCAGCATTCGCAGGCCCTGCCAGAGGAACCGCTTCTCCTGCACCTGCCCGTCCTGTTCAGCACTCTTGCCGATCCGCCGTCCCAGGCTGTCGTACTGGTAGCGCCCCTTGCTGTGCAGGCGCCCCTGCACCAAGGTCTCCGAAGCAACCAGCCGGTTCTCGCAGTCATACTTGAAATACTGCACCTGCCGCTGCCCGCTGCGCTTCTCGATCAGGTTGCCCCACGGGTCATAGCGGTACTCGTTGTTCTGCCAATTGCGCAGGCGGTTGTCCTTCACCTTGTCGAACTGGCTGGTGCCGAAGTTCAGCCGGTTCGCCGCCGGGTCGTAACGAAACTCCTCGCTGGTCATCAGCTTGCCGGTTTCGCGGCCGTGCAATTGGCCGTTGGCTTCATACTCGTAGCGGATTTCACCGCGCAGTTGATCCAGGGTACGGATCAGCTCGCCGGCAGGGTCGTATTCGTACTGACGCTGCACGGCATTGCGGTAGTCGTTGAGCAGCACCCGCGTCGGCACGTTGGGGTTGGTGACCTTCGAGAGCTTTTCGGCCGGGACGCTAGACGCGTATTGCCAGGCCTTGCGGCCCATGGCGTCGTAGCCGAAGCAGCTGGTGAGTTTGCCCTGGGTGCGGTAGACCTCGCGGTGCAGGTCGTCGCGTTCGAAGTCGCTGATGACCTGGCCGTCGAGGGCAATTAGGTAGATGCATGTTGGATATATGACCTAGTATTATGGTCTAGAAACTACTGGCATACCGCTCCCGCATTCTTAATAGACGTAATTTTTGATCCATATCCTAGATTTTTAGGAAAAAAGCCATCTCCCCAACCAAGTTCTAGACCACTCCCACTCGGCGACATTACTCCTCTGCCCCGGACTCAACCGCGGAGAGAAACTCCTCAAATGAAGAAATGACTTTTTCTAAACGAGACTCGCCTTGAATCCAGAGGTATACAACACCGCAATCCGCATCCCTTACGGAAAGCATAAAGGTATTCCCTCCATCATCGTAAGCGAACGGAACCAGCCCTTTCAGCAAGCTATATTCTTCGCCGAGACGCATCAAAAGCTGCTCAATAGATGGCCTGCCATACTTGACTGGATTAAATCCATTTATACTAAATACATACTCATCCCCATCAAAGTCCCCACTAGGAGGAAACCCTCCATTATGCCGAAGATAAAGGACCTTAAAGGCATTTGGAAGAGTGCCACCAGCGAGTCGCTCCAACTCAGAAAAATCGCCAATATCAATATTTTGCGAAGCATCATCTAACGTTAGCATGCTGTTCCTCCAACTTTTTTTGCTGCACTAGGGCGTCGGGCCGGGAATGTGTAGGACTTACCTGTGGCGGGTTTCGACGGCGGTGTCGCCGACCACGCGCTTGACGTCGGTCAGGCGGCCCAGGGGGATGATCGTAGGTTACTTCAATAATCAAAATCTTTCGCAGCCCAAACAGCGCTGCGAACTCCAAACTTAGTTATTCATAGGCTACTCATCTAGCCCGGATTCCAACTCTAGATTGTCCAAAAACACGCTGAATGAAGAAGCTAGAATTTTTTGGGCAGCTAGGTGATTAGCTGCCGAACTCCTATCCGGGCGAAAGGCATCCGTAGCATAAAACTGCACCGTGCCATTAAGCATATCCAAACAGAAAAAATTACCACCATCATCAACCGCGAACGGTAACAGGGTGTGAGGTATTACATCACGCATCAACATAAATTGATAGCATCCCAAAATATCTTCTGTACCAGCTGAATCAACATCCTTAGCAATAAACTTGAAATCTGCTATCTGCATAGGATCATAACCATCATCAGTTACTACCCAGCTTTTTTCTGGCAAAACTCCACCATTATAATTTAAATATAGATCCACAAATTATTTGGGTAGTTTGAACCCCAACTTATATTCCAACCTATGAATATCTTCCAGAAAAATTTTAGAATACGGTCGACGCAGAACAAAGTCACTCATATTGACTCCTTTAGAACGTCACGCTTGATGTTTTAGGAGCTCGCCCTTTGAGCCAGCCCTGCGAATGTGAAATTCCACAGGCTATCGCGCTCCGGCGTCAGCTCCTGCAGCATCCGCAGGCCCTGCCACAGGAAGCGTTTTTCCTCTAGGCGGCCATCCTGCTCAGACGTCTTGCCGATCCGGCGCCCCAGGCTGTCGTACTGGTAGCGCCCCTCGCTGTGAACTTGCGCCCCGACGATGGTCTGTGACCACACCAACCGGTTCTCACGGTCGTACCTGAAATACTGCACCTGCCGCTGCCCGCTGCGCTTCTCGATCAGGTTGCCCCACGGGTCATAGCGGTACTCGTTGTTGCCATGTGACGCAGAGACTCCACCCACGCCCTCCGGGGAGCAACCTTTTATAGCCCACCTCAATTCAAACGGCCGCAACTCTAGTGTCAGGGTAGAACTGGCGGCCGTTCTGGCATGACACAAGGGATAGCAAAAACTAACAAACTTGTCCCTTTATGCAGCAAGTCCTTTCTCAAAAAACTCGAAACTGTCAAAGACTGGTTTAAGCTCCTCCTCATCGTGTAACCAAATATAAATTTTTCCATAGTCCTCAGCCCTAAGCGACACTAGGTAGTTATTACCCCCCTGATCGAACGCGAAAGGAACTAAACCAGCAAGAAATTCGTAGCTTTCTACTAGATCCTGATAAAGCTGCTCAATTGGTAAGTCCCCATGCTTTAGTGATTCAAAGCCATGAATATCATACACACACTCATCGCCGTAAAGCTCTTTACTTTCAAGGTATCCGCCGTTGCGCAGCAGGTAAAACTTCTTAAAAGAGCTGGGTAATGCACCACCCGCCAGTGATTCAATATGCGAAAAATCACCGAGATTTATCGGCAACTCTGAATCCTCAAAATCTAACACGCAACACCTCCTACTTTTTTAGATGCACTTTTATATTTTTCAAAAATGTATGACTTGCCAGTAGCAGCCTTATACTGAGCTACGCCACCCTTGTGTGGAATACCGTTATGAGCTGCTTTCTTGACCAGTTGCATTGTACCTTTATTGGTTGCATGGTCATAATCATCCAGGTGGTGCCACACGTAACCAGCAGGAGTAGTTTTTTGGTTTAACCCCGCCGCTTTATTTGCCACTTCAAAGTCCATATGATAATCACCAGTGTACTCAATGGACACAATCGGGTTAACATTTGGATTCTTTGCATAAAGAGCATTACTTTCTGAGAAGTCTAGCCCTCCGCCGCTTGTTTTGGTAGCCCCTGTAAACCCTCTGGATTCAAGTTTACTAATCGGATCTACAGCTAATCCTAGAGGATCTATCCATGTGAGAGCATTAGACGCATAGTGATAGAGATTGAACCCGCCACGAACCCCAATCGGATCCTGCGTTATAAACCGCCCCACCTCCGGATCGTAATACCGAAACGTATTGTAGTGCAGCCCCGTCTCATCATCGAAATACTGACCCTGGAACCGCAGGTTCTGCTCAACCTCCACCACCGCCAGTGTCTCGATGCTCCCCCACGCCTTGTACGTCGCCTGCCAGACGATGCGGCCATCGGCGTTGGTCATCTCCAGCGGCGTACCGATCTGGTCCGTGTGGTAATAGTAAAGCTGCTGTGCCTCGCCTTCCGCGCGGTCCACCCGCGCCAGCGGCGCATAGCTCCCCGGCTCGTACAGGTACAGGCTATCGCGCTCCGGCGTCAGCTCCTGCAGCATCCGCAGGCCCTGCCACAGGAAGCGCTTTTCCTCTATGCGGTCATCCTGCTCAGACGTCTTGCCGATCCGGCGCCCCAGGCTGTCGTACTGGTAGCGCCCCTCGCTATGGACTTGCGCCCCGACGATGGTCTGTGACCACACCAACCGGTTCTCACAGTCGTACTTGAAATACTGCACCTGCCGCTGCCCGCTGCGCTTCTCGATCAGGTTGCCCCACGGGTCATAGCGGTACTCGTTGTTCTGCCAGTTGCGCAGGCGGTTGTCCTTCACCTTGTCGAATTGGCTGGTGCCGAAGTTCAGCCGGTTGGCCGCCGGGTCGTAACGAAACTCCTCGCTGGTCATCAGCTTGCCGGTTTCGCGGCCGTGCAATTGGCCGTTGGCTTCATACTCGTAGCGGATTTCACCGCGCAGTTGATCCAGGGTACGGATCAGCTCGCCGGCAGGGTCGTATTCGTACTGACGCTGCACGGCATTGCGGTAGTCGTTGAGCAGCACCCGCGTCGGCACGTTGGGGTTGGTGACCTTCGAGAGCTTTTCGGCCGGGACGCTGGACGCGTATTGCCAGGCCTTGCGGCCCATGGCGTCGTAGCCGAAGCAGCTGGTGAGCTTGCCTTGGGTACGGTAGACCTCGCGGTGCAGGTCGTCGCGTTCGAAGTCGCTGATGACCTGGCCGTCGAGGTTGAGTTGGTGCAGGTGGCCGCTGCCGTAGTACAGGTGGTTGAGTTGGCGGCCGTCGGGCAGGGTCAGGGTGGTGAGGTTGCTGAGCGGGTCGTATTCGTAGCTCAGGTCACCTTGTGAAGTGCTTTCCGTGAGCAGGCGACCCAGCAGGTCGTAGCTGAAGGCCAGGGTTTCTTTCTTGATGCCCAGGCGTACGCCGATGTTGGTCGGGGTGCGCTGGATGCTCAGCAGGCGGTCGGCATCGTCATATTCGTAATCAAGACGGCTGTCATCGTTGGTGCGGGCCATTAAACGGCCGATGGTGTCGCGCTCGAACTCCGTGATGCGCTGTGGGGTTTCGGCCCGTTCGCCGTAGCCGATTTCTTCGACCTGCGTCAGATGCCCACCCACGCTGTAGTGGAAACGCCGGGTCAGGTTGTCGATGCGCCGCTCTTCGATCAGCCGGTCGCTGGCGTCGTACGCAAACTGGTAGGCCGCGTTGTTTTCGTTGACCAGGGCCGTCAGGCGGATGGCCTTGTCGTACTGGTAGCCGATGCGCTGGCCCTTGGCGTCCTGGCGGCTGCTGGGCAGGCCGCGGGCGGTGCGTTGCAGGCGGGTGATCTGGCCCTTGCCGTCGGTGTGCGTGAGTACCTGGCCCAGGGCGTTGTAGGTGAACTGCTCCGAGGTGCCGTCAGGATGCTCGATCTTCAGCACTTCGCCCGCGGGCTTGCGCTGCAACGAGGTAGTCTGCCCCAGCGCATCGGTCACGGCCTGCAGGTGCTGGTGCTCGTCGAAGCGGTAGGCGGTGCTCTTGCCGGAGCAGTCCTGGTAACGCTCCACCTGGGCCAGCGTGTTCCACCACAGGTGCTTGGACTTGTGCGTGGCGTCGACGATGGTGTGCGGCAGGCCGTCGTCGCTGTAGTAGTACTCGGTGGTGTTGCCCAGGGCATCGGTTTCAGCCAGCAGGTTGCCCTTGTTGTCGTACTGGGCTTTCCAGCTGGAGCCGTCCGGGTAGTCCACCTGTTTCACCAGGGTGGTGAGCTGGTGGTGTTTGTAGCGGGTGGTGCGGCCCAGTGGGTCGGTTTCCTCGACCAGGCGCGAGTATTGATCGTACTGCAGGGTGATCTGGTTGCCGTCGGGCAGGGTCAGGCCGGTCAGGTTGCCGCGGTCGTCCAGGGCCATCTGGTAGCGCTCGCCGCCAAAATCGGTGCTGGCCACCACACGGCGGTCGGCGTTGTAGTGCACCTGGGCTTCGCGGCCCAGGGCGTCGGTGACCCAGGTGGTACGGGCGCCGAAGTCGTAGCGGAAATCGAAGTGTTCGCCGTCGCTGGTCCAGTGCTCGACCACCCGGGGCTGACCGTCGAGGGTTTCCCAGCGGTAGTGGCAGCTCAGGCCCAGGGCGTTGGCGTGGCGGGTCATGACGCCGTCGGTGTAGGCGAAACTGCGGACGGTGTCGCCGTTGCGGTTCACCACCTCCAGCAGTTGGCCGCGGTCGTCGTAGCGGTATTGCACCAGGGTTTCGACGGCGGTGTCGCCGACCACGCGCTTGACCTCGGTCAGGCGGCCCAGGGGGTGGGCGTAGTGCAGGTGTACGCGCTGCTCGCCGGTGGCGGTGATGTCGGTGAGTTGGCCGTCGACGCTGCGGGTGAAATGCAGGTAGTGGCCCAGGGCGTTTTCGATGCGTTGCAGCGGTACCGCGATATTGTCGTCGGCAACTTCGCCGAAGTAGAAGAAGAGGTTATCCAGGGTTTGCAACAGGTAGTGGCCACCCTCGCTGCGTACCAGGTAGACCTGCTCGTGGGGGTTGTAGATGCGCTCGCCCGGCTCCAGCGTCACGAACGGCACGCTACGGCCCTGGTTGTCGGTGAGGTAGATGAAGTCGCCGCGCCGACGCAGGCTTTGCTCCCACGGCAGTACCCAGCCGCGGCCCAGAACGCTGTCCACGGTGAGGTCGCTGGCGTAGAAGCGCGACCATTCGATAGGCATCAGGCCCGGCAGGACGAAGTCGGTCTCGTCCGGCAGCAGCTTGCGGCCGGTGGTGGTGTCGACCGGGTTGCCGTGCAGGCCGCCCATGACTTTCTCAGCGACTGGCGCGACACCGAAACGCATGATGGCATCGCCGGCCACGACGCCGGCCATGAAGCGCAACGCACAGGGCCCAGCGGCCTTGAGACCTTGCTGCAAGCCCAGTTTGTAGATGCTGAGCACGGCCCTGGCGCCGCCGGCCACGGCCATCAGGATGTCGACGGTGTAACGCAGCCATTTCGGTACTTCGTCGTTGACCGGCAGGTAGCCGTAGGTGCCGCCGCCGATGAACACGTTGCCCGACCCCGAAGCGATCTTGGCGCCGCAGGTCAGCTTGTCACCTTTGCGTGCGGCACCGAAACCGTTGATGAACACGTTGGCCGAGCCTTCGGCCACCTGCACGGTAGGCGAATGCTTTTCGCACACCCCCACGCTGCCTTCGGCATAGGCCGCCGCGCGGCCGTTGATGAACACGTTCGGCGAGGCAGATTCGATCTGCCCCGCGGGCGAGCTGAAGGCGCTGCCTAATCGCTCCCCCAGGCTGACGATGCCCCCGCCCACAATGCCTGCCGCCACACCCAACAGGAAGCCACCCACGCCGCAGGTGGCAAAGGTGAAGGCAACGTAGGCCACCAGGGCAATGCCCGCCACGGCGCCCAGCAGGAAGCCGGCGAGCGCGCTGGTGTGTTCGATGCCGTCGTGTAACCGGGCTGCTTCGAACATGGCCTTACTCCTGTGCGCCGCTGGCTGCCGGGTCCGGGTTCAATTGCCTGGGTTGGTAACTGGCGAGCAGGTCGGTCCAGTTGCGGTTCTGTTCGGCCGTGAAGTCAGCCTGGCTGGTGCACGCGAATACCAGGACACGGCCGGGCGCGATGATGAAAGCCGCCTGGCGTTGATGAATGGGGCGTTTGTCGCTCATGTAGTACGCTTCGATCTGCACCCCTGGTACGGGGTGGGAAGCGGATAGCTCGACGGTTTTCTGTTCAAGCACGGTGTAGCCACGCAGCTTCGACGCCAGCAGTTTCAGTTGGCGCTTCAGGTAAGCGCCGAGGTCTTCACCGGGCAGGTGCGTGTCGCGCGAAAGGGTGATGCTCAAGGGGGCGGGCGTCGTCGTGCCGAACACGAACATGTTGACGGTGCGGTCCTGGAAACCTTCAGGCAACGTGAAGCTGCCTTCCTGAAACTGATAATCCATTTTAAATTCTGTCCTGTTGAATATAGGAGGCTGCTCGGAAGCCTCCAAGTCCGCCGCGCATGTTATCAAAACCAGCAGACTGCTTTTTAGTGCAGATAGCCCCACAGGCAATAGTCGGCTTTGAAAATGAAAAAAACGCCTCTCACGCGGCATTCTGTCGGGAGGCGATCAAGCACTCGCAGACGCAGTTTTACCTCCCGTCGTGATCCAGCAAGGGGGGCGTTTCCCTGGGTATGCATGATGCGGGGAGGGGATAGCACTTGATGTAGGGGATTTCCCGCCGCTGTATCGGAAATTTCCCAAATGCAAATGCAGGCGGGAATTTGTGAGCGTTCACGCGGTTGACCGGCTAGCCTACCGACCTTCCTTGTGTAGCTGTTAAGCGGGCCACACGGATATGGGAACATACCCTCAACACTGGCCTTCCACCCCCCTGCTACGCTACTTTCAGGGCACTTTTTCCCCCGCTGGCCGTCTGAGCCAGCACATAACGCTGTTTTTCTTCAGAGGTGTCACCCCATGAAAGCCTGGATCTGCCTGCCGTTGTTTGCGTTGGTTCTGACAGGTTGCGCCGGCAAGACGGCCTATCGCGATAATTGCGCCACCCAACTCGATGCCGCCTGGCATGAGCTGGACCTGGCCAAGGCGGAAGGCTTTGCCGGTACCGTGAGTTATTCCAAGGCGCTGTCGCTGCTGACCGGGGCCAAGACCCAGCAGCAGTTCGAGGCCTATGAAGGTTGTACCGACAAGGCCGAGAAAGCCCGCTTCTACATCAAGGAGTCCCGCGCCGGCCGTTGATCGTTCTGTCCTGCAGGCGCTGGCTGGCCAGCGCCTGCAGACCGCTCCCCCTGTCGGGGCGCCCATGGAAGGAGGTGCCATGCACAGCCAATTGAACGCCTGCCTCGAAGCCGTCAACGAGGTATTGCTGGGCAAGCAACACCAGGTTCGCCTGGCGCTGACCTGCCTGATCGCCGGCGGGCACCTGTTGATCGAGGACTTGCCGGGCATGGGCAAGACCACCTTGAGCCACACCCTGGCCCGCGTCATGGGCCTGCGCTTCCAGCGCATCCAGTTCACCTCCGACCTGTTGCCCAGTGACATCCTGGGGACGTCAGTGTTCGACAAGGACAGCGGGCAGTTCGTCTTTCACCCGGGGCCTGTTTTCGCCGAGCTTGTGCTGGCCGATGAGATCAACCGCGCCACGCCCAAAAGCCAGAGCGCGCTGCTGGAGGCCATGGAAGAGGGCCAGGTGACCATCGAAGGCGCCACTCGCCCCTTGCCGCAACCTTTTTTCGTCATCGCCACCCAGAACCCCACGAGCCAGGGCGGGACCTTTGCGCTGCCCGAGTCGCAGCTGGACCGATTTCTCATGCGCCTGTCCCTGGGCTACCCGGCCAAGGCGGCGGAAAAGGCGTTGTTGCTGGGCGAGTCGCGTCGCGACCTGCTGCCGCGCATGGCGGCGGTGCTGGACCATGAAGAGCTGGCGATGCTGCAACAACATGCCCGCGAGGTACGGGTCAGCGATGCGCTGGTGGACTATGTGCTGCGGCTGGTAGAGGCCACCCGTACCCAGCCACAGTTCGCCTGGGGCCTGTCGCCTCGCGCCAGCCTGGCACTATTGGCTGCGGCGCGGGCCTGGGCCCTGGTGCTGGGGCGTGACTATGTGATTCCCGAAGACGTGCAGGCGGTGTTGCCCTCGGTGGTCAGCCACCGCCTGCGCGAGCGTGCCGACCCCACCGGCCAGGGGGGTGGGGCATTGGTGCAGTGGTTGCTCAAAGAAGTGGCGGCGCTGTGATCGCCCGCCTGCGCCAGGGCGTGCGACGGTGGCAGGACCGCCGCGCACCGCCCGTGGCACAGGTGCAGTTGGGCCAGCGGCAGATCTACATCATGCCCGACCGCAGCGGCGCAGGGTTTGCCGTGGTGCTGTTGTTGATTCTGCTGGCGGCCATCAACTACCAGAACAGCATGGCCTACGCCCTGGTGTTCTTGCTGGGCTCGGTATTCGTGGTGGCCATCCTGCATACTTTTCGCAACGTCAGTGGCTTGCGGGTCGCCGGCGCGGGCACCCCGGCGGTGTTCGCCGGTGAGCATGCGCGGTTCCTGCTGCGCCTGGAAAGCGCGGGGCGCGAGCACCAGGCCATCGCGGTGGGCTGGTCGGCGGACTCGCTGCAAAGCGTCGACGTGGCCGCCGGTACGGCGCTGGAACTGGAACTCAACCTGCCCACCGTGACGCGCGGCTGGCTGGCCGCACCGCGCATGCGCCTGCAAAGCACGTTCCCCCTGGGCGTGCTGCGGGCCTGGAGCTATCTCAACCTGGGCCAGCGGGTGCTGGTGTACCCGCGCCCCCTGGAAGGCGAGTTGCCGGTCATGGCCAGTGCCGCCGACGACATTGAAGGCGAGGGCCAGCGAGTTGCCGGGCAGGGGGTGGATGACTACCAAGGCTTGAAGGACTACCAACCGGGCGATTCGTGGCGGCGCCTGCACTGGAAGGCCTATTCCCGGGGCGGCAGGCTGCTGGTCAAGGAATTCGCCGATGTGCGTGGCCGCGACCTGTGCCTGGATTTCATGGCCTTGGGCGGCGACCTGGAGCAGCGCCTGTCGCGGCTGTGCCACTGGGTGCTGGCATTGTCCCGCGAGCAACGGCCGTTTGCCCTGCGACTACCGGGTGTGTACCTCCCGGTGGACAACAGTGACGGCCACCGCGAGGCCTGCCTGCGCGCCTTGGCGCTGTACCGGCAGGGGGGCGCATGACCCCGAGCATCCCGCGGATCAGCCTGACGTGGCTGCTGTTGGCCCAATGCCTGGTGATCGTGCCGTTCTGGCCCCATGTGCCCCTGTGGATGGTGGGCCTGTGGCTGGGCTGCACCCTGTGGCGGGTGCAGATTTTGCGCATGCGCGCCGCGTTCCCGGGCTTGCTGCTGAAAGTCGCGATGGTGGTGGCCACCGCCGCCGGGGTGTTCATGTCCCGGGGTGTGCTCATCGGCCTCGACGCGGCGGCGACGCTGCTGGTCGCCACCTTCATGCTCAAGGTGGTGGAGATGCGCACCTTGCGCGACGCGCGGGTGCTGATCTACCTGGGCTTTTTCTGTGTGGTAGTGGCTTACCTGTACGACGCCAGCCTGCCCTGGGCACTGTACAGCGTGCTGCCGGTGACGGCGTTGCTGACGGCCATGATCGGTTTGCAACAGACCCGCCTGGTGGCGCAGCCCCTGGCGACCCTGCGCCTGGCCCTGGCGATCCTGGCCCAGGCCTTGCCGCTGATGCTGTTGTTCTTCGTGTTCTTTCCACGCCTGGAGCCGCTGTGGTCGCTGCCCATCCCCAGTAACAAGGCGCAGACGGGCCTGGCCGAGAGCATGACGCCGGGGGACGTGGCCGAGCTGGGGCGCTCGGCGCAGTTGGTGATGCAGGTCAGCTTCGAGGGGCCGATGCCGTCGCGCCAGGCGTTGTACTGGCGGGCCTTCACCCTGGAGCGGTTCGACGGCGGGCGCTGGAGCCAATCGGAAATGTCCCGAGGCTTGCCGGTGGCCGCCTGGCAGCCCAACGGCCCGCAAGTGCGCTACCGCATCATTCAACAGCCCGGGGACCGTTGGCTGTATGGCCTGGACGTGGCCCACACCGACTTGCCGGGCGTGCGCCAGATGGCGGACTTCCGCCTGACACGGGTTCAGCCGCTGGACCGCCCCTTGCTGTACAACGTGACATCGTCGCCCCAGGCCATTCGCGACCTGCAGTTGAGCGAAGCCATGCGCCGCCAGGACCTGCGGCTACCTGCCACCGGCGACCCGCGGACTCGCCAATGGGCCCAGGAGCTCAAGGGGCGCTACCCGCAGCCTGACGCCCTGGTGCAGGCGGTGCTTCAGCGTTTTCACGACGACGATTACCATTACACCCTCAGGCCGCCGGCACTGGGTAGCGATAGCATCGACAGCTTCCTGTTCAACAGCCGCGCCGGTTTCTGCGCCCACTACGCCGGGGCCATGACGTACCTGCTGCGTGCCGCCGGCATACCGGCGCGCATGGTGGTGGGCTACCAGGGCGGTGAGTTGAACCCGGCCGGGCGCTACCTCACGGTGCGTCAGTTCGATGCCCATGCCTGGGTCGAGTATTGGCAGCCTGGGCGCGGTTGGCGCAGCGCCGACCCCACGGCGGCAGTATCGCCGCTGCGCATCGACCAGGGCCCGGAAGAGGCATTGGCCAGCGACGAGGAGTTCCTCAGCGATGCACCCTTTTCGCCGTTGCGCCTGCGCCACTTCAGTTGGGCCAACGACTTGCGCCTGGGCTGGGATAACCTTAACTATGGCTGGCAGCGCTGGGTACTCGATTACCAGAGCGCGCAGCAACTGGACTTCCTCAACCGCTGGTTCAAGGGCCTGGCCAGTACGGTGTTGCCGGTGGGCCTGCTGGTGGTGCTGGGAGCATTGGCCCTGGTGCTGTTAAAGCCTTGGCGTCGGGCGGCCGATAGTCAGTTGCAACTGTATCAGCGCTTCGAGGCGTTGCTGGCCCGCCACGGGCTTGCCCGTGCCACGGGTGAGGGCGCCCAGGCTTACGCACGCCGGGCCAGCCGGCATTTTGCCGACCAGGCGGGGGTGATCGAGGCGTTCAGCGAGGCGTTCATCGCCCAGCGCTACGGCGGCCAGCCGGCGAACCTGGGCCAGTTGCGTCAACAATTCAAGGCAGTGCGGGCCAGCCTGGACGGCGTGCATCGCGTGGCGGTTCGGGAGTCCTCTTAAATGTCGACATTGCTGGATGAAGTCATCGCCCACCTGTTGGGCATCGAAATACGCTTACTGGCGTGCCAGGCGCGGCTGGAAGCGCACACCGACCCTGAGGCGCTGCACGATCTGCGCACCACGGTGCGTCGCTTGCGCAGCCTGATCCGGCCGCTGCGTGGCCTGCCCGGAGTGGATCAGCTGGAGGAGGCCGCCAAGGGCGTTGGCCAGCTGACCACCCCCTACCGCGACCGCGAGGTGTTGGCCGCTCACCTGCATAAACGTGGGCATCACGCGTTGGCGCAGCGACGGGTGGCGCAGATGAAGGGTGTTTACCCTCAGGTCGCGGCCAGTGCCGAACTGGCGCGGCTGGTGCGCATCCTCGATGGTTTCCCACGCTTTGCCCGCGCGGCGCAACGGGAAAAATTGCTCGGTGGCCTGCACAAGCGGGTCGACAAGCGCCTGGGCAAGCAGTGGCGGCAGCTGGAAGCAGCACTGCAGGACCCGGGGCACGACCGGCACCGCCTGCGCTTGCTGATCAAGCGTGTGCGTTACGCGGTGGAAGCCTACCCCGCGCTCAGCCGCGCCAGCGACCCACTGGTCAAGCGGCTCAAGCAGGCCCAGGGCGCCCTGGGGGATTGGCACGACAACTGGCAATGGTTGCTGAAAGTCGAACAGGAACCCGACCTGCTGCCGTGCCTGCCCGAGTGGCAGGCAGCCCTGGTCGAGGGCGAGCAGCGCAGCGACCGGGCGTTGGACAAATTGCTGGCCGCCGTGAAGTATTAACCCGCGAAAATGGCTGAAACAGCGCCTGCTGGCCCAAGGCTTGCTGGTTAAGATTCGCCTTTGTCACCGTATTCGAGGTCGCCATGAAATTCGCCGAGCTGCTGGCCGCTGTCCGTCATCACCCCGAGGCCGTGACCATTCCCGGTGAATGGGCCCAAGGCCGCGCGGGGTACGGCGGGCTGATGGCGGCGCTGCTGTTCGAAGCGCTGCAGGCAAAGGTGGGGCCGGGGCGACCGGCGCGGTCCTTGGCCATCACCTTCGTGGCGCCCGCGCCGCTGGACGCCCCCATCCGTTTTGACGTGGAGGTGCTGCGCGAGGGTAAATCGGTGGTTTCCCTGCTGGGCCGGGCGGTGGCCGAAAGCGGCACGGTGACGCTGATGCAGGCAAGCTTCGGCGCGCCGCGTGAATCGGCCATCGAGGTGCCGGCGTTACCCGCGGTGGCACTCAAGCCGTGGGCCGAATCCACCGCCTTGCCGTATATCCAGGGCGTGACGCCAGAGTACATTCGCCATCTGGACATGCGCTGGGGGATCGGCGGGCTGCCGTTCACAGGAAGCGGTGGCCGGCAGATGGGCGGCTGGGTGCGCCTGCGTGACGACACCGAAGCGGGGCCCATCACCGAGGCGCACCTGCTGGCGCTGGTCGATGCCTGGCCGCCGGCGGTGCTGCCACACCTGCGCCACCCGGCGCCGGGCAGCACCCTGGCCTGGACCCTTGAATTCATGCAACCGCTGGCGGCGTTGAGCACCCTGGACTGGTGCCGTTATTGCGCGACCATCGAGCACGCCCGTGATGGGTACGGGCATACCTCGGCGATGCTGTGGACGGAAGCGGGGGAGTTGGTGGCCATCAGTCGGCAGACGGTCACCGTGTTCGGGTAAGCGGGGTTGTGCGGCAGCGGATCAATGCGCTTTGCGCAACCCCAGCCCGGCGACCACGCCTATCACGCCGACAGCCAGGGGAAGGAAGCTGGCGTCCAGCACGCCCGAGACGATCAGCACGCCACCCAGCCCGATCAGCGGCAAACCGATCAGCTCGCCGGTATGGTCGGCGTTGTTCTGCCAGTGGAAACCGGGGATGTGGGGCAGGTACTTGCTCATGGTGCTCTCCTCAATGCATTGCGTTGTTGCTTGAGGTAAGCGTAGCGCCGGGCGCCGAGCCCGGCGAATGATGCTTGGCTATCGTCGCGATAGCCGCCGTCTTTACAGCTTCAGCTGCCCGATGGCCTGGTTCAGTTCCGTGGCCAAGCTGGCCAGGTCGGTGCTGGTGGTGGCCGAATCGACGGTCTGTTGCACGGTATTTTCGGTGACGTCGCGAATGCTCACGACCGCCCGGTTCATTTCCTCGGCCACCTGGCTTTGCTGCTCGGCGGCGACGGCGATCTGCGTGTTGCTTTCGCGCATCTGCGCCACCGCCCCGGTGATCTGCGCCAGCGCCTCACCGGCTTCGCGGGCCTGCTGCACGCAATCGTCGGCCTTGAACGAACTCTCTTGCATGAAGTCGACGGCGTCGCGGGTACCCGCCTGCAGGGCGGTAATCATGGTGGTGATTTCGTCGGTGGATGCCTGCACGCGCTTGGCCAGGTTGCGTACCTCATCGGCCACCACGGCGAAGCCGCGGCCCATTTCCCCGGCCCGCGCGGCTTCGATGGCGGCGTTCAGGGCCAGCAGGTTGGTCTGCTCGGCGATGCTGTGAATGACGCCGACCACGCCATTGATCTTCTGACTGTCCTCAGCCAGGCGCTGGATCATCTCGGCGGTTTGCTGCACGCCGGTGGACAGGCCGGCGATGGACAGTTGCACCCTGTCCACCACCTGCTGGCCGCTGCCGGCCAGGCTGTCGGCGCTCTGTGACAGGTCGCGGGTGGCACCGGCGTGCTGGGCGATGTGGTGCACGGTGGCGGTCATTTCATTGATGGCGGTGGCGGCCTGGTCGGTCTCGCTCTGCTGCCCCAGCATGCCATGGCGCACCTGGCCCATGCTGCTGGCCAGGCGGGCCGCACCTTCGTCCAACTGCGCGGCGGTGCGCGCCACGGTGCCCACCACGCGCTGGTAACCGGCCTGCATGGCGTTGAAGGCCGCGGCCATCTGCCCGACCTCGTCATGGCCGGCCACGGGCACCCGGGCCGACAGGTCACCGGTTTTCTCGACGTGCAAGATCACGTCCTTGAGGGTGTTGAGCTGGCTGAGTAGAAAGCGGATCAACAGCTGCGAGGCGCCGAGCATGGCCAGCATCAACACCAGCACGGCCCCGGCGTACTGGGCGAAGCGCGCTTCGAACACCTGGGCGAAGCTGGGGCCTATGGCGCCGGCCGACACTGCCTGCAGGTCAGCCACCCGGCCCTGCTGCTCCAGGTGCACGGCGTACAACACCAGCAGCAGGGTGGTGACGAAGGCGACCGCGTTCACGGCCCAGAATTTGTACTTGAGGGAAAGGTTGCTGAGCCAGGTACCCATGGAGGTCTTCTCTGAAGTCGCGGAACATTAAAGGCAAGGTGCCATCATTGTTCCAGAAGACCATGATGCAAACGTTGACGTGGGTCAAGCCGGGCTTGGCAGGTTGAAGAACGCGCGTGCGCATGCCGTGGTGTGGGCGGCCAGGTCGTCGGCGCTTTCGCCTCGGTGGCGGGCCACTTCGTGGAGCACCTCAGGCAAGTAGGCAGGTTCATTGCGGCCGTTCTTCGGCTTGGGCCGCAGGGTGCGGGGCAGCAGGTAAGGCGCATCGCTTTCCAGCATCAGCCGCCCGCGGGGGATATTGCCCACCAGAGGGTGCAGGTGGGTGCCACGACGTTCGTCGCAGATCCAGCCGGTGATACCGATGTGCAGGTCCAGGTCCAGGTAGCTGAACAGCGCTTTCTGTTCGCCGGTGAAGCAGTGCACCACGGCGGCGGGCAACCGGTCGCGGAAGTCTTTGAGGATCTCCAGCAAGCGCACGCTGGCATCGCGCTCATGCAGGAACGCCGGGCGCTGCAACTCCACGGCCAGGGCCAGGTGCTGTTCCAGCACCTTTTCCTGCTGCGGGCGCGGGGAGAAGTCGCGGTTGAAGTCCAGGCCGCATTCGCCCACGGCGCGTACCCGCGGCTGGGCCAGCAGGTGGCGCAACTGGCGCTCGGTGTCGGCGGTCCAGTCGCTGGCGTGGTGGGGGTGAATGCCGGCCGTGCTGAACAGCCGCGTGGCGCTTTCGTCCAGTTGCTCGCACAGGGCCAGCGACTGCTCGCTGCAGGCGATTTCAGTGCCGGTGAGCACCAGTTGAACGACGCCGGCGGCGTAGGCGCGCTCCAGCACCGCCTGGTGTTTTTCGTGGAAACTGGCGTTGGTCAGGTTGACGCCGATGTCGATGAGTTGCATGGTGTGCTACCTCGGGCCGCAGGCCGGACAGCATAACAGAGCGTGTGAAAGACCAGTAAAGCCAAGAACTTCAAGACGTTATCGTGGTCTCTTGAGGTCGATCATGAATCAGGCCTGGAACCCCGATGACGCGTCCCTCACTGTTGACCCTGCTGGTACTCGCCTTGCTGGCCCCGCTGCCGGCCATGGCGCGCCCGCCCGGGCCGCTGCAAGTGGCGCACGCGACCAAGGTCCGTGACCTGGCCGATATTCGCCAGGGCCGGGTACTTCGGGTGCTGGTGAACCAGAGTCGCAACAGCTCCGGCGAGGTCAAGGGTGAGGCCATTGGTGTCGAATACCACCGGCTCAATGCCTTCGAACAGTACCTCAATGGCCATGCCGACGGCGGCCAGGCCATTCACCTGAAAATCATTCCCCGCCCCAAAGAGCAGTTGATCGGGGCCTTGCAGCGTGGCGAAGGTGACCTGGTGGCGCCGGGGGAGGTGCTCGATGTGCCCGATACCCCGTTGGTCAGCGCCAGTGCCCCCGTGCTCGACAACGTACCCTTGGTACTGGTGGGTGCCAAGGGCGCGCGGCGCTATGCGCGCATCGAACAACTGGCGGGCAAGACGGTGACCTTGCCAGCGGGCAGCGTGGCTGGCGATGTGCTGCAGGGCATCAACCAGAAACTGGCGGCGCGTCGGTTGGCACCGGTTAGGGTCGAATGGGCTGACCCCAGCCTGGCCGTGGAAGACGTGCTGGAAATGGTGCAGGCCGGTATCTACCCCATGACCATTGTCGAGAAGCCCATCGCCGGGCGGTGGGCCCGGGTCATGCCCAAGCTGATGGTGCAGGGCAACCTGCACCTGGGCGCGCCGCGGCAGATCACCTGGTACGTGCGCAGCGATGCGCCCATGCTGCACGCCAGCATCGACCGTTTCACCCGCATCTACCGCGCGCCGGCGGACCAGGATGCAGCCTTCGCCCGGGTTTACCGCACGGCTTACCAGGTGCACAACCCGCTGGCCCATGCCGATCGCCAGCGCCTGGAAAAGCTGCGCCCGGTGCTGCAACGCTATGCACGTGAACAAGGGATCGACTGGCTCAACCTGGCGGCGCTGGCGTTCAAGGAGTCCAAGCTTGACCCTTCGGTGCGCGGTGCTGGCGGCGCGACGGGGCTGCTGCAGATCACGCCTGCGGCGGCCCAGCGGGTGGGCGTGGGCAATATCCAGAATGTCGATAACAACGTCCAGGCCGCCTCGCGCTACCTGGCATTGATCCGCAAGAAGTTCTTTGCCAGCAGCAAGCTCAACGAGCGCCAGCGCATGGCGTTTGTCCTCGCGGCCTACAACATGGGGCCGGAACGAGTGCAAGCCATGCGCGCCGAGGCCCGCCGCCGCGGCTTGAACCCCAACCAGTGGTTCTTCCAGGTGGAGCGCATCGCCATGGAGCAGGTGGGCATGAACGCCGTGAGCTACGTCAACAGCGTCAACAAGTACTACCTGGCCTACGACCGCGAGCGTGACACCCTGGAGCCGGGTGGCGACAAGGCGCGGCGGTTGGCTGCCAACCCCTGATTGCTCAGCCGTGCCCCACAGGGGGGAGTAGTTTTTTAAAATATCGAATAAATCGATTTGTTTTGTCGTTTATTTGCGATTTTATTATTTGATAGGTTGATTAATATGGCGCCATCAACCGCTGACAACCCTTTCAAGGAAAACGCCATGAACGCTTCGATCAAACGCCTCTTCGTCACCAACGCCGGCCTGGGCTTCACCGTGCTGCGCCTGCTGGTGGGTATCATCTTCGTCGCCCACGGCAGCCAGAAGCTGTTCGGGCTGTTCGGCGGCTACGGCCTGAAGGCACCGGCCAATGGATGGAGAGCATCGGCATTCACCCCGGCTATTGGATGGCGCTGCTGGCCGGCAGCGGTGAGTTCTTCGGCGGCCTGGCGCTGGTCCTGGGCCTGCTGGTGCGCCCGGCATCGCTGGTGCTGATCGTGACCCTGGTGGTCGCCATCCTCAGCGTGCACATCCATAACGGCCTGTTCATGGCCAACAACGGGTACGAGTTCGCCCTGGCGCTGCTGGCCGGCACGGTCGCGACCCTGGTGGAAGGCGCCGGCAAACTGTCCCTCGACCGCCTGATCGCCCGGGCCTGAGCTTGAATCCGTAGCCGCGGACCTGGCTGCGTCACCCACGCCGCGCAGCATCAGGCACATCGCCTGCGCCGCCGACGCGGCCAGGTCCGTCGCTACAGGGCATAGCCGTCAATCAATGGCCTGAATACCCCCTTCAATGGCCGTTCCCCGCATTGCCCTCGCCACCCGGCTTGCGGACAATCCCTACAGGATTCGCCCACGAGCCATCGCCCATGCCCCAACCCATCTTCTTCGCCCACGCCAACGGCTTTCCTGGCGGCACCTACCGCAAGCTCTTCGCCGAGCTGGGCCCCGAGTTCCAGGTCACGCACTTGCCTCAGCACGGCCACGACCCGCGCTTTCCAGTCACGGACAATTGGCATGCGCTGATCGCCGAGTTGGTCCATCACCTTGAAATGCAGCCGGAGCCGGTATGGGGCGTGGGCCATTCGTTCGGCGGCCTGCTGCACCTGTATGCCGCGCTGCAGCGCCCTGAGCTGTACCGTGGCGTGGTCATGCTCGATTCCCCCGCGTTGACGCTGGCCGACCAATGGCTGATCCGCGCCGCCAAGCGCTTTGGTTTCATCGACCGCCTGACACCCGCGGGGCGCACGTTGGGCCGCCGCGAGCGATTCCCTGACCGTGAGGCGGCGCGTGCCTACTTCGCCGGCAAGGCGCTGTTCCGCCATTTCGACCCCGACTGCTTCGAGGCCTACCTGGAACATGGATTGTGCCCGGCAGGCGAGGGGCTGCGCCTGTGTTTCGAGGCCGACACGGAAATTGGCATCTACCGCAGCGTGCCCCATGTGCGGCCGGCCAGTACCCGGCAGCTGCGCGTGCCGTTGGCGCTGCTGCACGGCGAGCAAAGCCGCGTGGTATTGCCCCACCATGCGCGCGCCGTGCAGCGCCTGCCCCACGGCGAAGCCCACCGTGTGCCGGGTGGGCACATGTTTCCCCTGGAACGACCGGCAGCCACCGCGCACCTGCTCAGGGCCATCGTCGAGCGCTGGCAGGTGGGTGCTCGCCGGGGGGCCTGCGCATGAGCAGCGGCGTGGAGGAAATACGCCTGAGCCTGCCGCACATCGAACTGGCCGCCCATGTGTTCGGACCCACCGACGGGCTGCCTGTGATCGCGCTGCACGGCTGGTTGGACAACGCCAACAGCTTCGCGCGCCTGGCGCCCCGTCTGCAGGGCCTGCGCATCGTTGCCCTGGACATGGCCGGGCATGGGCTGTCCCAGCATCGGCCGCCCGGCGCCGGCTATGGGCTGTGGGACTATGCCCACGATGTGGTGCAGGTCGCCGAGCAACTGGGTTGGCAGCGCTTTGGTCTGCTGGGCCATTCCCTGGGCGCCATTGTCTCGGTGGTGCTGGCCGGGGCGGTGCCCGAGCGGATCGAACGCCTGGCCCTGATCGACGCCGTGCTGCCGCCGCCCACGGCACCGCAGACCACGGCCGAACGCTTTGGCCAGGCGTTGCAGGAGCAACTGGCGTTGCCCGCCAAGCGTAAATCGGTGTACCCCAGTTTCGAACGCGGGGTAGAGGCCCGCATGAAGGGCATGGTCGCGGTCAGCCGCGAGGCGGCCGAGCTGCTGGCCCAGCGCGGCCTGATGCCGGTGCCGGGTGGTTTCAGTTGGCGCAGTGACAGCCGCCTGACCCTGCCAACGCCCTTGCGCATGACCCAGGAACAGGGGTTTTCCTTCGTCCAGCGCATCGCCTGCCCGGCGCATGTGCTGGTAGCCGCCGAGGGCATGCTGGCCAAGCACCCGGGCTTGCTTTCTCAGCTACCCTTCAGTCACGAAACCTTGCCCGGTGGCCACCACCTGCACCTGAACGACGAGGAGGGGGCCGCCCTTGTAGCACGCTGTTTCAATCGCTTTTTCGCCATGCCTTGACTTGGCGCGGGCAAGTGTCGAGGCTTGGCGGGTTCACATGGAAGCCGGGTTGAAGAGGGAAACACCATGAACCACCGCCACACTGCCACGATGCCCCCGCGATGAATACCGCGACGCGCGTTCCTCGCCTGGTGGCCGGCCTGTTCGCCGGCCTGCTCGTTTCTGCTGCCCAGGCTGCCGACCTGGCCGAGGTGGCGGCGCCCGCCGACGCCCAGGTCATCGAACGGAAGCCGGCCACCGAGGCCGAGCGCCTGTACCCCTTGGGCGCGGTACGCAAGATCAGCAATCAGCTGCGCATGGACGCCCAGATCAACGCCCGCGGGCAGCTCAGTTCGGTCACCTATGAGCTGGCACCCGGCGCGTCGGCCATCGCGGCGCTGGACACCGCGCGCCAGAGCCTGCTGGGCCAGGGCGCGCATGTGCTGTTCTGGTGTCAGTCGCGCGATTGCGGCGAATCCAGCCTGTGGGCCAATGACATCTTCGCCAACGGCAAGCTGGTGGGGGCCGACGAACAACAGGGCATGGTGCTGATGCGCCGTGCCGCGTCCGGGCCCGACACCGTGTTTGCCCTGTACGCCATCAACCGCGGCAGCCGCCGGCCTTACCTGCACGTGGAGCAATTCGTGGCGGCCACGCCGCTGGGCACGGTCTTGCCGACGCCCGGCACGGTACTGCGCGAATTGCGCAGCACCGGCCGCCTGGACTACCCCGACCTGGGCAGCGCGCCGCCGCCCGCCGACTGGGTGGTGTTGCTGGCGCGCAGCCTGAACCAGGACAGCACCCTGCGCGTCACGCTCGCCGGGCCGGCCGCCGAGCCCTGGCGCCAGGCGCTGGTGGCCCAGGGCGTGCGTGCCGCGCGCCTGGAACTGGGCGACCCGGCCAAGAGCGGCCTGCACATCGACCTGATTCGCTGAGGAGCCGCGCCGCCGTGATGTTCAACAATGACCGCCTGCTGGTACAGATCATCCTGCTGGTGCTGTTGGGTGCCTGCCTGTGGGTGCTGGCCCCGTTCATCTCGGCGCTGCTGTGGGGGGCCATCCTGGCCTACGCCAGCTGGCCGCTGATGCGCCTGTTGACCCGCTGGCTGAACGGGCGGGAGACCCTGGCAGCCAGTATCCTCACCCTGGGCTGGATATTGCTGGTGATCCTGCCGCTGGTGTGGCTGGGTTTCAACCTGGCCGACCATATTCGCGATGCCATCGCCTTTGTTCGCGATGTACAGGTGGACGGCTTGCCCGCGGCCCCCGACTGGCTGGTGTCGGTGCCGTTGGCCGGCCCGCGCCTGGCTGCCTGGTGGGACACCCTCGACCAGCAAGGCGCGGCGCTGATGGTCAGCGTCAAGCCTTACCTGGGGCAGGTGGGCAACTGGTTGCTGGCGCGCAGCGCCCAGATCGGCGGCGGTATCCTGGAACTGACCCTGAGCCTGGTGTTCGTGTTCTTCTTCTACCGCGACGGCCCGCGCCTGGCCGCCTTCGTGCTGCGCCTGCTGGAGCGGCTGGTGGGCGAGCGTGCCGAGTACTACCTGGAGCTGGTGGCCGGCACGGTGCAGCGGGTGGTCAATGGCGTCATCGGCACGGCGGCGGCCCAGGCGGTGCTGGCGCTCATCGGTTTTCTCATCGCGGGCATCCCCGGGGCATTGGTGCTGGGCATCGTCACCTTCCTGCTCAGCCTGATTCCCATGGGGCCGCCCCTGGCCTGGATACCCGCCACGGCCTGGCTGGTGTGGAAGAGCGAATACGGCATGGCGGTTTTTCTGGGGGTGTGGGGCACGTTCATCATCAGCGGCGTGGACAATGTGCTCAAGCCTTACCTGATCAGCCGGGGCGGCGACTTGCCGTTGGTGATCGTGTTGCTGGGGGTGTTCGGGGGCCTGCTGGCCTTCGGCTTCATCGGCCTGTTCATTGGCCCGACGTTGCTGGCCATTGGCTACAGCCTGTTGCTGGACTGGACCCGCAGCAGCCATGGCGGTGCCAACAGGGCCTGAGACGGGCAGCCCAAAGGCTGCCCGCGGCGTGAAGGTCAGGCAGCTACGCTGAGCTGACTGCCCACGGTTTGTTGCGTATCGGTACCGTACTGCTTGGTCAGGGCGGCGATCATCTTGTTCAGGGCCGCCGCGGTATCGCTGCTGGCGGTGTCCGAACTGCTGCTCTGGTCACCCGAGGACTGCAGGGCGGCGGCCAGTTCCTGGGCGCTGACGGTGCCGTCCTTGTTGGTGTCCAGGTCGCTGAACACCTGGGAAGCATCGGTGCTGCTGGTCGAACTGCTGCCCGACGTACTGCTGGCGCTCAGGGCGCTGCTCAGTTCTGTCGACGAGATGCCGCCACTGCCATCGGCGTCCAGGCTGCTGAACAGGTCACTGCTCAGGTCACTGGTATCGGACGGCGGGGGTGGCGGTGGTGGTTGCAGGGCGGCCGCCAGTTCGTCCTGGCTGACCGTGCCGTCGCCGTTGGTGTCCAGGGCCGAGAACAGCGCGCTGCTGTCATCGGTGGTATCGCCGGCGCTGCTCAGGGCCGAACTCAGCTCATCGCTGCTGATCGAGCCACTGCCGTCGCTGTCGATGGCGCTGAGCAGGTCGTCCACTTCGTCGGTACTGGGTGCGTCGCCGCTGCCCTGGGGTGGTGGCGGCGGTGGCTGCAAGGCCGCCATCTCGTCCAGGGTCAGGCCGTCGTCGGAGTCACTGTCCAGGCTGCTGAAATTCTTGCTCAGGCTGACCAGGATACCGCCGTCATTGGTGGTGCCACTGCTCGAACTGTTGGAAATCGCCGTGTTCAGCTCATCGCTGCTCACTTCACCATTGGCGTCTGTATCAAGGCTGGCAAAGAGTTCTTCCTGGAACTTCTTCAGTTGCGCGCTGGAAGTGGAGCTGGTTGAGCTGGTGTAACTGGTGTAATTGCTGCTGCTTACGCCGCTGATCATAGGGTTGTCTCCCCTGTTGGGACGCCGGTTACGAACCACCGGCGCCTAGAGAATCTATCGGGGGGATGTCGAGAGTGTGTGGGGTTTGTATGGTGGCGGATATGGGGGCAGGCGAGAGTCGCGGCAAGCCCTCTACCGCGGTAACCGGATAACCGCCGTCAATCCGCCGCCCGGCGTCTCCTCCAGGCTCAGTTGCCCGCCCAGTCGCTGGCAGGCCTCCCGGGCGATGGTCATTCCCAGCCCGACCCCGCCGGAATTGCGGTTGCGCGACCCTTCCAGCCGAAAGAACGGTTCGAACACCGCTTCCCGCTTGTCGGCGCTGATGCCCGGCCCGTGGTCGATGACGCGGATGGTCACCTGGTCGCGGGTGTCCTGGATGTCCACCAGGGTGGCGCCGCCATAGCGCAGGGCGTTGTCCACCAGGTTGCTGATGCACGAACGCAGGGCCATGGGTTGCACCTGCAGCGGCGCGCAGGTGCCCTTGGCCTCAATGGCCGCGCCGTGGTCCTGGGCGTTCTCCACCAGCGATTCCACCAGGGCCTGCAGGTCGTACCATTGCAGGGCCTCGCTGGTGCGCTGTTCGTGCAGGTAGGTCAGGGTGGCGTCGAGCATGCCGATCATGTCGTCCAGGTCCTGGCGCATCTGCCCTTGCAGCTTTTCGTTGTCGATCTGCTCCAGCCGCAGCTTGAGCCGCGACAGCGGTGTGCGCAGGTCATGGGACACGGCACCGAGCATGCGCGCCCGTTGCTGGACCTGTTCGCGAATACGTTCCTGCATGCGGTTGAAGGTATGCGCTACCTGGCGAGCTTCCAGCGGGCCGGATTCCTCAAGCGGTGGGGCGTCGAGGTTTTCACTCAAGCGTTCGGCCGCTTCACTGAAGCGGCGGATGGGCCGCGACAGCGCCTTGGCGCCGAACCAGGCCGCTACCACCAGGGTAATCACCTGGAACATCAGCGGTACCATGGGGCCGCCAAACAGCGGGGGCGGCGGCCGGCGTTCTTCCTCGCGCAGCTTTTCCAGCTCCGCGCGCGCCTCGGGCGTGGGGTTGGGCCCCAGCTCGGCGCGGCGCTCAGCCAGTGCTTCGCGCATTTCCTCGCGGTGCGGTGGCGGCGGGAAGCCGTACTGCTGGAACCAGAGGAAAGCCAGCAGGTGGGCGAAGATGATGGCAATCAGCGATACGCCGAACAGACGGGCGAACAGCGTATCAGGGCTGCGCATCAACCAATGTCCCGGGCATCGAACAGGTAGCCTTCACCGCGCACTGTCTTGATCAACTGCGGTGCCTTGGGGTCGTCGCCCAGCTTCTGGCGCAGGCGCGACACCAGCAGGTCGATGCTGCGATCGAAAGCCTCGATGGAGCGGCCACGGGCGGCGTCCAGCAGTTGTTCACGGCTGAGCACGCGGCGAGGGCGCTCCAGGAATACCCACAACAGGCGGAATTCGGCGTTGGACAGCGGCACCACCAGCCCATCGGAGGAGATCAGCTGGCGCAGCACGCTGTTCAGGCGCCAGTTGTCGAAGCGCACGTTGGCCCGCTGCTCGGTGCGGTCATCGCGCACGCGGCGCAGGATGGTCTGGATACGGGCCACCAGTTCGCGCGGTTCGAACGGCTTGGCCATGTAGTCGTCAGCACCCAGCTCCAGGCCGATGATGCGGTCGGTCGGCTCGCAGCGCGCGGTCAGCATCAGGATCGGAATATCGGATTCGGCGCGCAGCCAGCGGCACAGCGACAAGCCGTCTTCACCGGGCAGCATCAGGTCCAGGACCACCACGTCGAAGTTTTCTTCCAGCAGCGCCTGGCGCATGCCTTCGCCGTCGCTGACGCCCAGGGCAAGAATGCCGAAGCGCGCCAGGTAGTCGATCAGCAGCTCGCGAATCGGTACGTCGTCATCCACGATCAGGGCACGGGTATTCCAGCGTTTGTCATCGTCGCCGACGAGGGTCTTGCTGGCATCGCTGAGGGGGAGCGGGGTGTTCTGCATGCTTGCGTTCATCTGCCTGATATTGCTGCCAGCCACGGCGACGGGGCCGCGTCATTTACCCATGAGGTAAGCGTTCGCCCGGCGGGCTGGTAGTCATGTTCGGATTGGGAGCGGCGAACGAGGGTTACTCGCGGGCGTGTCGCTGGAATGTCGTCTATGTATCAATGTCGATACAATTGGCTACATTTTCCCGAGGTCGATCTGGAGACAGCTCTACATCGGCATTCTTTACGATTTCTTTATACCTGTCCGTTGCTTTCAGTCTCGTTCCTTTACGCGGTGTTTTCCGACAATACCGACGAATGGCTGGCTCCCTCCCCCCGCGGCTGCTCGGTTGACGCCGAATCCACAAGGGGCGCATGGGCGCTGCCTTTATCGAACGAGGAGAAACGGCATGAACGTTCTGGACGGGGTGGCCCTGCTGCTGGCAGCAGGGTTGTTCGTGTATCTGACCCTGGCGCTGTTACGCGCCGATCGCAACTAGGAGCGGCCATGCACAGCTACGACTATGGGCTGCTGGTGGCGTTCCTGGCCCTGGTGCTGGTTCCGGCGCCGTTCCTGGGGCGGTTCTATTACAAGGTGATGGAAGGCCAGCGCACGTGGCTGGCGCCCATCCTAGGCCCGGTGGAGCGCGGTTGCTACCGCCTGGCGGGCGTCGATGCCAATGAAGAGCAGAGCTGGCAACGCTACACCCTGGCGCTGCTGGCCTTCAACCTGGCGGGTTTCGCCGTGTTGATGGCCGTGTTGATGCTTCAGCAGTATCTGCCGGCCAACCCGCAGCACCTGCCCGGCATGGAGTGGACCCTGGCCTTCAACACGGCGGTCAGTTTCGTCACCAACACCAACTGGCAGGCCTATAGCGGCGAAGCGTCCCTGAGCTACTTCAGCCAGATGGCCGGCCTCACCGTGCAGAACTTCGTCAGCGCCGCCACCGGTATCGCCGTGCTGGTTGCCCTGTGCCGCGGCATTGGCCGGCGTTCGGCGAAAACCCTGGGCAACTTCTGGGCCGACATGACCCGTGCCACCCTCTATGGCCTGTTGCCGCTGTGCCTGGTGCTGGCCCTGCTGCTGGTGTGGCAGGGCGTGCCGCAGACCTTCATGCATTACATCGATGCCGTCACCGTGCAGGGCGCCGACCAGGTCATTCCCCTGGGCCCGGCGGCCAGCCAGATCGCCATCAAGCAACTGGGCACCAATGGCGGTGGCTTCTTCGGCGTCAACTCGGCGCACCCGTTCGAAAACCCCACGGCCCTGAGCAACCTGCTGGAAGTGGTATCGATCATCCTGATCCCGGTGGCGCTGGTGTTTACCTTCGGCCATTACGTGAAGGACATGCGCCAGAGCCGGGCAATCATCGCCTGCATGTTCGCCCTGTTTCTGATCGGTGGTGGGGTGGCGCTTTACGGCGAGTACCAGGCCAACCCGGCCCTGCAAGGCGCGCAGATTGAACAGACTGCACCGCAGGAAGGCAAGGAGGCACGTTTTGGCACCACGGCGTCGGTGCTGTGGGCCGTGACCACCACGGCCGCCTCCAACGGCTCGGTCAATGCCATGCACGACAGCCTCAACCCGCTGACCGGCATGGTCGCGCTGGTGAACATGATGGTCGGCGAGGTGATCTTCGGCGGCGTCGGCGCCGGGCTCTATGGGATGTTGCTGAACGTGCTGACGGCCGTGTTCCTGGCCGGGCTGATGATCGGCCGCACCCCGGAATACCTGGGCAAGAAAATCCAGGCCACCGAGGTCAAGCTGCTGGTCGTTACCCTGCTGGTGATGCCGATCGGCGTGCTGGTGCTGGGCGCCATCGCCGCCAGCCTGGCGGGGCCGGCATCGGCGGTCAGCAACCCGGGGCCCCACGGCTTCAGCCAGTTGCTGTACGCCTACACCTCGGCCAGTGCCAACAACGGCTCGGCATTCGGTGGCTTCAGCGCCAACACCGCGTTCCACAACCTGATGCTGGGGCTGGGCATGTTGATCGGGCGTTTC
Organism: Pseudomonas eucalypticola; assembly: GCF_013374995.1. Lineage (NCBI taxonomy): Bacteria > Pseudomonadati > Pseudomonadota > Gammaproteobacteria > Pseudomonadales > Pseudomonadaceae > Pseudomonas > Pseudomonas eucalypticola. The sequence continues at coordinate 1,827,626 of NZ_CP056030.1, forward strand.
GGCTACATCCTGCCGATCCTGGCCCTGGCCGGCAGCCTGGCACTGAAGAAGACCGCACCCTTGGGCGCGAACAGCTTTCCTACCCACGGGCCGCTGTTCGTCACCCTGCTGACCGTGACGATTTTGCTGGTGGGCGGGCTGACCTTCCTGCCGACCCTGGCCCTGGGGCCGATCGCCGAACACCTGAGCCTGGGTTTCTGAGGACATGACCATGAATATGCCGATCCCTGCTGTAAAACCGGCGGTCGCCAGTACCCCGCAGAAAACCGCGTTCGCGGCCCTGTGGCGCCCGGCGCTGGTGCAAGCTTTCGTCAAGCTCGACCCGCGCCAGTTGCAGCGTGCGCCGGTGATGCTGGTGGTGGAACTGACCGCCATACTGACCACGGTGCTGTGTTTTCTGCCCGAGGCCGGCGTCGGCACGGGCGTGGCGGTGCAGATCGCCCTGTGGCTATGGTTTACCGTGCTGTTCGCCAACTTTGCCGAGGCCCTGGCCGAGGGGCGCGGCAAAGCCCGCGCCGACAGCCTCAAGGCAGGTAGCCAGGCCCTGAGTGCACGCCGCCGCGAGGCGGGCGGGCAGTTCCAGAGCGTGCCCGCCGCCAGCCTGCGCAAGGGTGACGTGGTGCGCGTCGAAGCCGGGGAAATGATCCCCGGTGACGGCGAGGTCATCGAAGGCATCGCCGCCGTTAACGAAGCCGCCATAACCGGCGAATCGGCGCCGGTGATCCGTGAGTCGGGCGGCGACCGTTCGGCCGTCACCGGCAATACCCGGCTGGTGTCGGATTGGCTGCTGGTGAAGATCACCGCCAACCCCGGTGAGTCGACCCTGGACCGCATGATCGCCTTGGTGGAGGGCGCCAAGCGCCAGAAAACCCCCAATGAAATCGCGTTGGACATCCTGCTGATCGGCCTGACCCTGATCTTCTTGCTGGTGGTGGTGACCCTGCAGCCGTTCGCCCACTTCGCCGGAGGCAGCTTGCCGCTGGTGTTCCTGGTGGCCTTGCTGGTGACGCTGATTCCCACCACCATCGGCGGCTTGCTCTCGGCCATTGGCATTGCCGGCATGGACCGCCTGGTGCGCTTGAACGTGATCGCCAAATCGGGCCGCGCGGTGGAGGCGGCCGGTGACGTACACGTCTTGCTGCTGGACAAGACCGGTACCATCACCTTCGGCAACCGCCGTTGCACCGCCCTGTATGCCGCCCCAGGCGTGACCGCCAAGGAGCTGGCCGAGGGCGCGCTGCTGGCCTCGCTGGCCGACGACACCGCCGAAGGCAAGTCGATCGTCGAGTTCCTGCGCCAGTTGCACAGCCTGGCGGAGCCTGCTGCCCACGAACTCACCGCGGTGCCTTTCAGTGCCGAGACGCGCCTGAGCGGCGTCGACCATGGCCCGCATGTGTACCGCAAGGGCGCGGTGGACTCGCTGCTGGCCTTCGTCGGCTTGCAGCGCCTGGAGATGCCCGCCGCACTGGCCCGTGAGGTGGACAAGATCGCCCAGAGCGGCGGCACACCGCTGCTGGTGTGCCGCGACAAACGCCTGCTGGGTGCCATTCACCTCAAGGACGTGGTCAAGCCCGGCATTCGCGAACGCTTCGATGAACTGCGCAAGCTGGGCATCCGCACCGTGATGGTCACTGGCGACAACCCGTTGACCGCGGCTGCCATCGCCGCCGAAGCCGGGGTGGACGACGTGCTCGCCGAAGCCACGCCAGAAAAGAAGCTGGCGCGCATTCGCCAGGAGCAGGACGACGGCCGTCTGGTGGCCATGTGTGGCGACGGCGCCAACGACGCCCCGGCCCTGGCCCAGGCCGACGTGGGCATGGCCATGAATGACGGTACACAGGCGGCGCGCGAGGCGGCGAACATGGTCGACCTGGACAGCGACCCCACCAAACTGCTGGACGTGGTGCAGATCGGCAAGGAGCTGCTGGTGACCCGTGGCGCCCTGACCACCTTTTCCATTGCCAACGACGTGGCCAAGTATTTCGCCATCCTGCCCGCGCTGTTCGCCGCTATCTACCCGCAATTGGGTGTGCTCAACGTGATGCACCTGGCCAGTCCGCAGAGCGCGATTGTCTCGGCGATTGTCTTCAACGCGCTGATCATCGTCGTGCTGATTCCCCTGGCCCTGCGCGGCGTGCGAGTGCAGGCGGCGAGTGCCGCGCACCTGTTGCGCCGCAACCTGCTGATCTATGGGCTGGGCGGCATCGTGGTGCCCTTCGTGGGCATCAAGCTGATCGACCTGCTGCTTACCGCGCTGCATTTGGTATGACCGCCTGGAGGAATGAATGATGTCGACTTACGTGCGTCCGGCCTTGAGCCTGATTGTATTGATGACCCTGATTACCGGTGGCGCCTACCCGCTGGTGGTGACCGGCGTGGCCCAGGTGGCCTTCGCCGACCAGGCCAATGGCAGCCTGGTGCGTGATGACAGTGGCAAGGTGCGCGGTTCCAGCCTGATCGCGCAGAAGTTTACCGGTGAGCAATGGTTTCACCCGCGCCCTTCGGCAGGGGACTTTGCCACCGTGTCCAGCAGCGCCAGCAACCTGGCGCCCAGCAACCCGGCCCTGGCCACCCGCATCAAGGACGATGCCGCCAAGCTCCAGGTGGCCGGCCAGGGGCCAGCGCCCATGGCCCTGCTGACCACGTCGGGCAGCGGCCTGGACCCCCACGTGCCGCCGGCCGCGGCCGACTACCAGGTGGCGCGCATCGCCCAGGCCCGGCAGTTGCCGGAGCCTGCGGTGCGGCAACTGGTGGCTGAGCACACCGAGCGCTCGCTGTTCGGCCCACCCGTGGTCAACGTGCTGGCTTTGAACCTGGCCCTGGATCGGCTACCTTCAGCGCAATGAGCGTAAGGTGCGTGCAATCCCTTCACACACTGATTTCCGCCTTGTCGAGTACCCGTGATGAGTGACGCTGTACGCGCCGACGCCCTGCTGGCCCAACTCCCCCGCAAGGGCCGTGGCAGGCTCAAGGTGTTCCTGGGGGCCGCCCCTGGGGTGGGCAAGACGTATGCCATGCTCCAGGCTGCCCACGCCCAGGTGCGCCAGGGCGTGAACGTGCTGGCGGGGGTGGTCGAAACCCACGGCCGCGCCGAAACCGAAGCGCTGCTGGGGGGCCTGCCTCAACAGCCGCTGGTGCGCTCGCGCTACCGGGGCGTGACCCTGGAAGAAATGGACCTGGACGGCCTGTTGCAGGCTGCCCCTCGCCTGGTGCTGGTGGACGAACTGGCCCACAGCAACGCTCCCGGCAGCCGCCACGCCAAGCGCTGGCAGGACATTCAGGAGCTGCTGGCGGCGAACATTGACGTGTACACCACGGTCAACGTTCAGCACCTTGAAAGCCTCAACGACCAGGTGCGGGACATTACCGGCGTGCAAGTGCGCGAAACCCTGCCCGACTGGGTGCTGCAGGAAGCCGATGAACTGGTGCTGATCGACCTGCCGCCGCGTGAGTTGCTGGAGCGCCTGCGCGACGGCAAGGTGTACGTGCCGGAGCAGGCCAGGGCGGCCATCGAGGCGTTCTTCACCCAGACCAACCTCACTGCGTTGCGTGAGCTGGCCATGCAGACGGCCGCCGCCCAGGTGGACGCCGACCTCACCCAGGGCTACCGGCGCCTGGGCCAGGCCGCCCCGGCACTGCGCGGGCGCCTGCTGGTGGGCGTGGATGCCGATGCCCAGGCCGAACGCCTGGTGCGCCACGCCAGCCGCGTGGCCGAGCGCAGGCACTTGCCCTGGACGCTGGTGCATGTGGACACCGGCCAGGCGCGGGACGAAAACGGCCGCCAGCACTTGCAGAATGCCCAGTTGCTGGCCGAGCGCCTGGGCGGTGAAGTGGTGGTGCTGCGGGCCGCGGAAGTGGCCAAGACCCTGATCCAGCACGCCGCCGAGCGCCGCGCCAGCCTGGTGCTGGTGGGCCAGTCGCGGCCGTTGCTGCGCCGGCGCCTGTTCGGCGGGGGGCTGGGGCCGCGGTTGTTGCGCGATACCCATGGCCTGGAGATCAACGTGCTGGACCGTGACCAGGCGCGGCCATTACCGCGCACCCGCGGGGCCGGGGAGTGGGTGTGGTTCGACTACCTGCTGGCGCTGTTCGCCACCCTCGCCGCCAGTGGCCTGGCCTCGGCGGTGGCCAGCGTGCTGGCGCTGCCGAACATTTCCCTGGTGTTCCTCGCCGCGGTGCTGCTGGTGGCAGTGCGCAGCAGCCTGGGCCCAGCGCTGGTGTGCGCGGCGCTGTCGTTCCTGGCCTATGACTTTCTGTTCATCCCACCGACGTTCTCCCTGACCATCTACCGCGAGGAAGACGTGCTGACCCTGCTGTTCTTCCTGCTGATGGCGGCGCTGACCGGCAACCTGGCGGCCCGCCAGCGCCGGCAGTTGCAGGCGCTGCGCGACACCCAGGAAGAAACCGGTGAACTGCTCGACCTATCGCGCAAGCTCACCGCTGCCACCGACCGCCAGGCCGTGCTCACTGCCGCCGCCCAGCACCTGCAAGGTTGGCGCGATTTACAGGTATGGGTGGTAGAGCGTGACGGCGACCAGGGCTGGAAAGACCCTGGCGGCCATGCCGTGGCCCTGGCCGATACCGAGCGAGCCGCCGCCGACTGGGCCTGGCAGCACGACCAGCCGGCGGGCATGGGCACCGGCACTTTGCCGGCGGGGCGCTGGTGGTGGCTGCCGGTGTCGGCGCAGGTGCGGCCGCTGGCCTTGCTGGGTGTGCGCGAACGCGAGGGCCGGCCCTTGAGTCTGCAACGCCGGCGCTTGCTGGCGGCGCTCAGCCAACCGCTGGCCCAGGCGCTGGCGCGGGCGCAATTGGCCCAGGACCTGGAAGCGGCCCGCTTGCACGGTGAGACCGAGCAATTGCGCAGTGCCTTGCTGGCCTCGGTGTCCCATGACCTGCGCACGCCCCTGACGGCCATGCGTGGCAGCATCGACAGCCTGCTGGCCCTGGGCGAAGCCATTCCCAAGGCCGACCGTGAGGAACTGCTGGAAGGCACCCGTGATGAAGCCGAGCGCTTGGACCGCTACATCCAGAACCTGCTGGACATGACCCGCCTGGGCCATGGCGCATTGAAGCTGGCCCGCGACTGGGTCACCCCGGCGGACATCGTCGGCAGCGCCCTGAACCGCCTGCGCGCGGTGCTGGCCCCCCTGGACGTGGTGGTCGAGGTTCCGGCCGCGCTGCCGTTGCTGTACGTGCACGCCGCGCTGATCGAGCAGGCGTTGATCAACGTGTTGGAGAACGCCGCGCGCTTTTCGCCCGCCCACGGCCGCCTGCTGGTCAGTGCCGCGGTTCAGGGCGATGAGCTGTGCCTGGCGGTCAGTGATCAGGGGCCGGGCATTCCCGAAGCCGAGCGGGCGCAGATTTTCGACATGTTCTACACCGCCGCCCGTGGCGACCGCGGTGGACAGGGCACGGGCCTGGGCCTGGCGATCTGCCAGGGCATGATCGGCGCCCACGGCGGGCGCATTCGGGTGGCTGACGGTGTCGATGGCCAGGGCACGTGCATCACTCTATGCTTGCCGCTGCAGACGCAACCCGGGCTTGAAGGTGAAACCTTGACATGAGTCAGACCGCAACGCTGCTGGTCATCGATGATGAGCCGCAGATCCGCAAATTCCTGCGCATCAGCCTGACCTCCCAGGGCTACCAGGTGCTGGAGGCCGGCACTGGCGCCGACGGCCTGAGCCAGGCCGCCCTGGGTCGCCCTGACCTTGTGGTGCTGGACCTGGGCCTGCCGGACATGGACGGCCAGCAGGTGCTGCGTGAATTGCGCGAATGGACCCAGGTGCCGGTGCTGGTGCTGTCGGTGCGCGCCAGCGAGGCGCAGAAAGTCGAGGCGCTGGACAATGGCGCCAACGATTACGTGACCAAGCCGTTCGGCATCCAGGAGTTTCTGGCCCGGGTACGGGCGCTGTTGCGCCAGGGCTCGACGGCCGATGCCCCGGCGGGGCCGCTCAGCATTGGCGGCTTGCTGATTGACCTGGGTTTGCGGCGGGTGACGCTCGACGCCGTGGAGGTGTCGTTGACCCGCAAGGAATACGCGGTCATCGCGCAACTGGCGCGCTACCCGGGGCGGGTGATCACCCAGCAGCAATTGCTCAAGGATATCTGGGGGCCGACCCACGTGGAGGACAGCCACTACCTGCGTATCGTGGTGGGGCACATCCGCCAGAAACTGGGCGACGACCCCACGGCGCCGCGTTACCTCATCACCGAGCCCGGCGTCGGCTATCGCTTGCAGGCCTTGTAGGGCGGGCCTCGCCCGGTCCTGCAAAAATAAGCGCTACTACGCGGCGCCCAGGCGAATGCGCTGGCGCGCACTGCGTACCAGGCGCACCAGCAGCATGGCCGCCGCGCAGGTCAGGCCGACGATCAGGCCTTGCCACAGCCCGCTCGGCCCCGCGGGTGCGCCCAGCCAGTCGGTCAGGCCCAACAGGTACCCCACCGGCAAGCCGATGCCCCAATAGGCGAACAGCGTCAGCAACATGGTCACCCGCGTGTCCTGGTAACCGCGCAGCGCACCCGCGGCCGTGACCTGGATGGCATCGGAAAACTGGAACAGCGCCGCGTACACAATCAGCATCGCGGCGATGTGCAACACCGCCGGGTCAGCGGTGTAGATGCGCGCGATGTACTCCCGGCCCAGGAACATCAGCGTCGCCGAGAAACAGGCGTAGGCCAGTGCCGTGGCCATGCCGATGCCGGCGGCGAAGCGGGCTTCGCGCGGCAGGTCGCGGCCCAGCGCCTGGCCGACGCGGATGGTCACGGCCATGCCCAGGGAGAAGGGGATCATGAACACCATCGAACTGATGCTCAAGGCAATCTGGTGCCCGGCCACCACGGTGGAGCCGAGGCTGCCGATCAGCAAGGCGATGACCGCGAAGATGCTCGACTCGGCGAACACCGCGATCCCAATGGGCAAACCGATGCCCAGCAACCGCTTGATCACCCCCCACTGCGGCCACTGGAAGTGCCCGAACACCGCGGCATCGCGGTAGGCCGGGGCCCAGCGCACCCAGGCCGCCATGCCCAGCAGCATCATCCACATCACGCTGGCGGTGGCCCAGCCACAGCCTACGCCGCCCATGGCCGGGACGCCCAGGTGGCCGTAGATGAACACGTAGTTCAGCGGGATGTTCAGCGCCAGGCCGCACAGGCCCAGGACCATGCTCGGCCGGGTGCGGCCCATGCCATCGCTGCAGCAGCGCAGCACGTGGTACAGCGCCACCGAGGGCAGGCCGGTGCCGATCCCGTGCAGGTAGCCCATGCACGGGCCAATGAGGTCGGGGTCCACCTTCATCAGGTGCAGCACGGGTTCGGCATTGAACAGCAGCAGGCTGGCGCCAAGGCCCGCGGCCAGGGCCAGCCACAGGGCCTGGCGTACCAGCGGGCCGATCTCGCCGGGGGTACCGGCGCCATGGCGCTGGGCGACCTTGGGCGTGGTGGCCAACAGGATGCCGGTCATCAGCAGGAACACCGGCACCCAGATGGAGTTGCCCAGGGCCACGGCGGCCAGATCACGTGGGCCGACCCGGCCGGCCATGACCGCGTCGACGAAGCCCATGGCAGTGTGGGCCAGTTGCGCGATGATGATGGGGCCGGCCAGGGCCAGCAGGGTGCGCAACTCCAGGCGCACGCGGGCAGCGCGGGTCTGGGGGGCGGTGATATCGGTTGCTGCTGCGGTCACGGGGCGTCGTCCACTGTAAGGCGCGGAAAACCGCCCATTCTACGCCCTGACGCCCAGGTCAGGAAACACTTGCCACGGCCGAGGTGACGGCAAGCGCGGCTGCGCCTAAACTGCCGCCCATACTGGGGAGCTTGCCATGCTGATTGTCGCTGACGAAAACATTCCACTGCTTGAAGAATTCTTTGCCGGTTTCGGCGAAATACGCCGGGTTCACGGGCGCAGCGTCGACGCAGAGTCGGTCAGGGATGCCGACGTGTTGCTGGTGCGTTCGATCACCAAGGTCGACCGCGCCCTGCTGGCGGGCAGCAACGTACGCTTTGTCGGTACCTGCACCATCGGCACCGACCACCTGGACCTGGACTACTTCGCCGAGGCCGGCATCCGCTGGTCCAGCGCGCCAGGGTGTAACGCCCGTGGTGTGGTGGACTACGTGCTCGGTGCCTTGGTCACCTTGGCCGAGCTGGAAGGCGTGAACCTTGCCGAGCGCACCTATGGCGTGGTGGGCGCGGGGCAGGTGGGGTCGCGGCTGATCCGCGTGCTGCGTGAACTGGGCTGGCAGGTGAAGGTGTGCGACCCGGTGCGCCAGGCGGCCGAGGGCGGGGATTACGTCACCCTGGACGAGATCATCGCGCACTGTGACGTGATCAGTTTGCACACGCCGCTGACCAGGGCAGGCGGGCATGCCACCTGGCACCTGCTGGATGAAGCGCGCCTGGCGCGGCTGCGGCCCGGTGCCTGGCTGGTCAACGCGGCCCGCGGGCCGATCGTCGACAACCTGGCGCTGAAAAACCTGCTGATCGAGCGCGAGGACGTGCAAGCGGTGCTGGATGTGTGGGAATACGAACCCAGCGTCGACGGCGAGTTGGCCGACCTGTGCGTGCTGGCCACCCCGCATATCGCCGGTTACAGCCTGGACGGTCGCCAGCGGGGCACGGCGCAGATCTACCAGGCCTATTGTGCCTTTCGCGGCGAAGCGCCGGGCATCCAGCTGGCCGACCTGCTGCCACCGCCCTGGCTGGCCGAGGTCGCCCTCAACGGCCTGGCCGAGCCGGACCTGGCCATGGCCATGCTGTGCCGGGCGGTGTATGACCCCCGTCGTGACGATGCCGACTTCCGCCGCAAACTGACCGACAACGACGCGCAGCAGCGCAGCGCGTTCGATGCGCTGCGCAAAGGCTACCCGACCTCCCGGCGGGAAATAGAAGGGTTGCGGGTGCGGCTGGACGGTTATTCGCCCGACCTGCGCAAGCTGGCGCAGGCACTGGGCTGCGAACTGGTGTAACCGACTGCGCGGCGCTCGCGGCACGCGCAAGAAAAACCCGGCCAACGGGCCGGGTCCAGGGTGTTTCGCGGGGCGTCAGTCTTGTTTGGCAGGGGCAGGTTTGACCAGACGTTTTTCCAGTTCCTGGCAGGCATCCTGGATCATGTCTTCGGTGATAGGGATCTCGCGTCCCTTGGCATCGATAATGGAACCACCGACCGCCTGGTGCGGCTGGATCCGGTGTACTTCCACGGTTTCGTTACGGCTGCTGTGCAAGCCCATGGCCCGTCTCCTCATCAGGTTGTGTGCTCAGACTAGAGCCGCCAGATGACTGCGTCGTGACAATCCCTGTGCATCTCTGGCGGCCCTTTTCAGTCCACCAGAAAGTGCCGCGAATCTCTACCCCAGGCTTAGATCAAAAGTATCTAGCGCAGGTAGCGGCGGCCTCTATTGAGCTGACTCTGATGCGCCAGCGGAGTTCCACCGGCGCAAATCACCCGTCAGGGTGTAGGCTGGCAACGTCTTCGTTTGCCACGGCCTGCCCATGACCTCATTGCTCTCTTCCCGCCAGCGGCGCGCTCTGCGCCTGGCTTTGCATTTCCTGCGCCCGTACCGCTGGCGCGCCTTGGCTGCGCTGGTGGCGCTGGTGCTGACCGCCGGCATCACCCTGTCCATGGGGCAGGGCATTCGCCTGCTGGTGGACCAGGGCTTCCTGACCCAGTCACCGGCGTTGCTCAACCGCTCCATCGGCGTTTTTCTCTTGCTGGTACTGGCGCTGGCGGCGGGCACGTTCACGCGCTTCTACCTGGTGTCGTGGATTGGCGAGCGCTGCGTGGCGGACATTCGCCAGCAGGTGTTCGACCACTTGATCTACCTGCACCCCGGGTTCTACGAACATAACCGCAGCTCGGAGATCCAGTCGCGGCTGACCGCCGACACCACCTTGCTGCAATCAGTGATCGGCTCGTCGCTGTCGTTGTTCCTGCGCAATGCGCTGATGGTGGTGGGTGGTATCGTCTTGCTGTTCGTCACCAACCCCAAGCTCACCAGCATCGTGGTGATCGCCTTGCCCCTGGTGCTGGCGCCCATCCTGGTGTTCGGGCGGCGCGTGCGCGGGCTGTCGCGCCAGAGCCAGGACCGTATCGCCGATGTGGGCAGCTATGTGGCCGAAACCCTGAACCAGATCAAGACCGTGCAGGCGTACAACCACCAGGCTGAAGACCAGCGCCGCTTTGGCGTGACCGTGGAACAAGCCTTCGAGACGGCACGCAAGCGCATCGTGCAGCGCTCGTGGCTTATCACCCTGGTGATCGTGCTGGTGCTGGGGGCGGTGGGGGTGATGCTCTGGGTGGGCGGCATGGACGTGATTGCCGGGCGAATCTCCGGCGGCGAGCTCGCGGCGTTCGTGTTCTACAGCTTGATCGTGGGCAGCGCCTTCGGGACGCTCAGCGAGGTGTTGGGGGAGTTGCAGCGCGCCGCGGGCGCCGCCGAACGCATTGGCGAGTTGTTGCAGGCCAGCAGTGACATACAGGCGCCGGCCAGTGGCCTGCAGGTGTTGCCGGCGCGGGTCAGCGGCCGGCTGCACCTGGAGGCCGTGCGGTTCGCCTACCCATCACGCCCCGAACGGCCCGCCATCGATGGCCTTGACCTGCGGGTCGAAGCGGGCGAGACCCTGGCGCTGGTGGGGCCTTCAGGAGCAGGGAAATCAACCTTGTTCGACCTGCTGTTGCGCTTCTACGACCCGCAGCAAGGCCGCATTCTGATCGACGATGTGGACCTGCGTCAGCTCGACCCGGCCGACCTGCGCCGACACTTTGCCCTGGTGTCACAGACCCCTGCGCTCTTTTTCGGTACGGTAGAGGACAACTTGCGCTATGGGCAGTCGATGGCAAGCACCGAGCAGGTACGCCAGGCGGCCCGTATCGCCCATGCCCACGACTTCATCGAACAACTGCCCCAAGGCTACCAGACCCACTTGGGCGAGGCTGGCCTTGGCTTGTCGGGTGGCCAGCGCCAGCGGTTGGCCATTGCCCGGGCCTTGTTGGTGGACGCGCCGATCCTGCTGCTGGACGAAGCCACCAGTGCCCTGGACGCCCAGAGTGAACATTTGATTCAGGAGGCCTTGCCGACCCTGATGCAGGGGCGAACCACCCTGGTGATCGCCCACCGCCTGGCGACGGTGCAGAACGCCGACCGCATCGCGGTGATGGAGCAGGGCAGGGTGGTGGCGGTGGGCACGCATCGGCAGTTGATCGCCAGCAATGCACTCTATGCCCGGCTGGCGGCGTTGCAGTTCAACACCCAGCCAGCCTAGCCGCTGTGGAAGCGGCGAGCAGTCGATGACTCAGCGGTATTCGCACAGGTAGGCGGTTTCGACTTCCACTTTGAGCTGGAACTTGCTGTTGGCCGGCACGTTGAAGCGGGTACCGCCTTCGAAGGTTTCCCACTCGGTGCTGTCGGGCAGGCGCACGACCAGCTTGCCGGTGACCACGTGCATGATTTCCCGTTGCGCGGTACCGAATTCGTATTCGCCCGGGGCCATGACGCCGATGGTGGCTGGGCCTTCCTTCATTTCGAAGGCAATCGACTTGACGGTGCCGTCGAAGTATTCGTTGACTTTAAACATGGGCTGATCCTCGGGATAGGGGCAAAAGGGCGGCCAGTATGCCGAAGCCGCCCCGGCCGTGCACGCGCTTTTAACTGTCTAGTTCGGTAGCGTCAGGGGCAACAGCCGCGCCGTGTTGCGTGCATCTTCCAGGGCCCGGTGCTGTTGGCCGTTGAAGGTCAACCCGGCCAGTTGCAGGGCGCCGTTGAGGCCCAGTGGGCGCTGCAACTTGCGCGCCTTGGCGAAGCGCTGCTTGAGGTTGGTGTGCGGTACTTCGGCCAGCAGGCTGTGCAAGTGGTGTTGCTGCCAACTGAGCAGCAGTTGCTGGCGGTCATAGTCGCCCCAGCTCACCCAGCCTTGCAAGCCTGGGCGATGATGGGCCAGCCAGCGCTCGAATTGCGGCCACACCTCGGTCAAGGACGCGGCGGCGTCAATGTTGGCCTGGGTGATGTGCGTCAGCTCGCGGCAGAACGGCGTGAGGTGAGGGCGCCGTTGTGGGCGCACGAAGCGTTGGAAATGGTCCACCTCACGACCGTCGCGGTTCACCAGGCTGGCGCCGATCTCGATGATTTCCATTTCCGCGACCGGCCAGCCTCCCTCGTCCGTGGTGGCTTCCAGGTCGATCACCAGCCAATGCGGCATAACAGGCTCCGATGCGCTGCGCTCATTGAGACCTAGAGCGTAGCGAAGTGTGAAGAGTTCCGGTATCCCCCTTCGGTTGCGCGGGGTAATATTTGCCCGAGCGCTTGCTCGGGCCTGCGGTAGCACCTACATTGCCGGGGCGAGCGGTAGTGAACGGGGAGCAAACAGCGTGGATGACGACAAGGCCCGCGAGGTCATGGAACAACTGATCAGCGACGGGCAGTTGATTGACCCGCAAAGCCCTCGCGGTGCATTGCTGCACGCCGCTGCCCACCTGTTCCGGGCCAAGGGTTTCGAGCGCACCACGGTGCGCGACCTGGCCAGCGCCGTGGGTATCCAGTCGGGCAGCATCTTCCATCACTTCAAGAGCAAGGACGATATCCTGTGCGCGGTGATGGAGCAGACCTTGCGTTACAACACTGCCCTGATGCGTGCCGAGCTGGCCGGTACCCAGGGCGCGCGGGCGCGTGTGCTGGCACTGATTCGTTGTGAACTGCAGTCGATCATGGGCGGCACCGGCGAGGCCATGGCGGTGCTGGTGTATGAATGGCGTTCGCTCTCCGCCGGCGGCCGGGCGCAGGTATTGGCCCTGCGGGACGATTACGAACACGTGTGGCTGCAGGTACTGGCTGACGCCAGGGACGCTGGTCTGATCCAGGGGGATATAGCGATCATCCGTCGCCTGCTGACCGGCGCCCTGTCCTGGACCAGCACCTGGTTCAACCCCCAGGGCGCCTTGAGCCTGGAACAGTTGGCAGAGCAGGCGCTGCAGTTGCTGCTCAAAGCGCCTTGAAATCGTGCGTACCGGTTGTCGAAAGGCCCGCAAACCCCTATTTTATGCGGATCCAATGATCCCTTGCCCGAGGTAAGAACCCGTGACTGCTACCCCTGTGCGCGTGGTCGCGCGGTTACTGACCTGGGCAGCCATTGGCCTGGCGGCGATGCCGGTTTGGGCGGCGCAAGAAGTGCGGGTGGGGGCGGCACACTTTCCGCCGTACACCGTCCGCCCCGAGACCGGTATCGATACCGGCCTGTTGCCGCAGTTGGTCGAAGACCTCAATCAGATCCAGGCCCAGTACCACTTCGTGCTGGTGCCCACCTCGATTCCCCGGCGTTTTCGCGACTTCCAGGACGGGCGCATCGACATGGCCATCTTCGAAAACCCCGAGTGGGGTTGGGGCAAGATCGAGCACACCAGCGTCGACATGGGCCTGGAAGACGCCGAGATATTCGTCACCAAGCGCGGTGAGCACCGTGACCAGACCTATTTCGCCGACCTTTCCGGCAAGAGCCTGGCGTTGTTCAGTGGCTACCACTACGCCTTCGCCGACTTCAACGCCGACCCTGAATACCTGAGCAAGCATTTCAATGCCACGCTGACTTACTCCCACGACAGCAACCTGATGATGGTGCTGCGCGACCGTGCAGACATCGCCCTCGTCACCCGTTCCTACCTGTATGACTACCTCAAACGCAACCCCGGGGTGGCCAAGGACCTGCTGATCTCCGACCGCATCGATCAGGTCTACCATCATTTCGCCTTGCTGCGACCCAAGGCGCCTATCAGCGGCGAGCAGTTCAGCCAGCTCCTGCAGCGGTTGCGCGAGAATGGCGAAATGCTGCAAGTGTTCGACCCCTACAAGATCGCGGTGCGGCCGTTAGCGGCGCAATCGGTGGTGGCCCATGCGGTGGATGGGGGTGCGGTCCAGCCCTGACCTGTCAAATGTGACAGGTTCGGGCGCGTTGCGGTTCGGTTAGCCTGAGGAGGCTCGGTAAGCGGGCGAACCAACAACCGGAATAGGCGGGACGAGCTCATGGGCACTCCATCACAGGTATTTGAATACCAGGGGACATTCAAGTTTACCGTGGCGAATCACACGTATTATGCAGATCGAATTTTTTTTGCAAAAGAGGGTGCCCAATGGGACATCGTTGGGCTTTTCGGAAGGGATACCGAGCTGCGTTGCGTTTTTCTGACCTTTCACGGGGGTGGGTTTGGCAGTTACCGCATTCAGGATCCCGCGGCTGGTGAAGACCCAACCACTGCCCGATATATCGCCGGGGGCAACCACAGTTCTGCGTCGGGCGGGCAACTTGACGTGTGGCTGGAAGACGACGGCCAAGGCGGCGGCGACTTTCACTTTAGCGGCGCGGGGCCCAATGAGGTGGTAGGTAACTTTACGTTGCTTGGCCCACCTGCCGAGGTGCTGGATCAGGAGGTCCGGGCCCTATTCGAAAGGTGATGCCTCTTCCTTGCTCGCCGATTGAAGGGGGGTGGCGCTTCCGAACACCTTCAGCCCATCGGCAAGGCTGGCGGCGGAGAGTTCGCCCAGGTGGCTGCCCAGCAGATGGCCACTGGCGCTGTAGAATAGCGTGGTGGGCAACGCTGCCGCGCCAAGCTGCCGGCCCCATTGACTGTCCGGGTCATACAGGACATGGCTGGGCGCCAACCCTGTGGTGGCGACGAAATTGCTGACCGTCTGTGGCAATTCGCCCTGGTTCAGAAAGACGAAGCGGATATCCGGATGCTGCGCCTGCGCCTGCAGCAATACCGGCAGTTCGCGGCGGCACGGCGGGCACCAGCTGGCCCAGAGGTTGACCACCATGGGCCGCGAGTCGGTGCCGGGCAATGCCACGGGGTCGCCCAGCGCATCGTGCAGCACCGTACTTGGCATCGGTTGCCCGGCCTGATGCTGGTCCACAGCCCAGTGCGCCGCGCCCCAGAACACCAGGCCCGCCGCCATTGCCGCCGTCAGGGGCACGCGCGACGGCGCATCGCGCCATCCTCGCCAGGCGAGGTACGCGGCCAGCACCAGCAGCCCTGGCATCAGCAGGAAGCCGCCGTCGCGCAGGTCGATGATTTGCCAGGGCGTGGCCAGGTACTGGTGGGCATAACTGGCGACGAAAGCCACCCGCGCGCCCAGCAAACCCAGTAGAAAACCCCGAAACAATATGGCTTCCGGATTGGGCGCTGCACGCCGCCGGGCCAGCCACCAGCCACTGGCCAGCGCGATGGCCAGTGCCGCCAGCATGATCAGGTGGTTGATGGCTAGCACGAAGGGGCCGAAGCCGAAACTGAGCATGAGCACTTCCTGGTCGTTAGGGGGAGGTACGCCAGGGTGGCGGCATCAGGTTAACCGGCGATTAACCGTCGAACGCCCAAACGCCTGCCGCGGCGCAATTCGCGGCATAATCGCCCCTTAACGCTGATTGGTGATACTGCCGTTTTATCCAAGGTAACCTCATGCACGTACTGCTCTGTGAAGACGACGAGTTGATCGCCAGTGGCATAGTCGCCGGCCTGCAGGCCCAAGGGCTGACCGTGGACCACGTGGCCAGTGCGGGCGCGGCCCGGGCGTTGTTGCAGGCAGCGCATTTCGACGTCATGGTGCTGGACCTGGGGCTGCCGGACGAAGACGGCCTGACCCTGCTGCAGGCCCTGCGCCAGCGCGGCGAAGCACTCCCCGTGCTGGTGCTGACGGCGCGCGACACCGTGACCGACCGGGTAGCGGGGCTGCAAGCCGGCGCAGACGACTACTTGCTCAAACCGTTCGACCTGCGTGAATTGTTCGCCCGCTTGCACACCCTGTTGCGGCGTGTTGCCGGCCGCGCGGTCAATACCATCGAGCACGGCCCCCTGCGTTACGACCCCAGCACGTGCCAGGCGTGGCTCCAGGGCCAGCCGGTGGACCTGTCACGGCGTGAACAGGCGTTGCTGCAGGCCCTGTTGCACAGCCGTGGCCGGGTGCTGTCGAGCGAGCAGTTGAAGGACAGCGTTTATGGCTTCTCCGATGAGGTGGAAAGCAACGCGTTGAACGTGCATATCCATCATCTGCGCCGCAAGCTGGGCAATGACATCGTGGAAACGGTGCGCGGCCTGGGGTACCGCCTGGGCAAGGTGCAGCCATGAGCCTGCGCTTGCGCTTGAGCCTGATACTGGGCACGGCGTTCCTGGTGGTGTGGGCGTTGGCGGCCGCCTGGATGTTCCGTGACCTGCGCCAGCAGATGATGTTTTCCCTGGACCAGCGCCTGGTGGCATCGGCGCGCATGGTGGCCGGCCTGGTGGACCAGTTGCCCCCCTTGAACCCCCAGGGTGAAGGGCGTCGCTTCAGTGCCGACCAGCTGAGCATTCCCGATGGCATGGCCTGCCAGGTCAGCTCCCTGCGTGGCGAAATTCTGGCCCGCAGCCATGGCGCCAGCGATTCGCTGGACGATCAAAGCACCGGGTTCCACGACCAATCCGTCGAAGGCGGTCGCTGGCGCAGCTTCACCCTGATGCACGGCGATGTGCGCATCACCACGGCCGACCGCCATGAAGAACGCGAGGCCCTCAATGCCTCCATCCTGTTGGCGGCCTCGGTGCCGGTGCTGGTGGCCCTGCTCGGCACCCTGGGGGTGTTGTGGCTGTGTGTCGGCGTCGGCCTGGCGCCGCTCAACCGCATTCGCGACGCGCTGATGCGCCGGGGCCCCGATGCCCTGGAACCTTTGCAGGTGCAGGCGTTGCCACGGGAGTTGATGCCGCTGTTGGACAGCCAGAACCAGTTGCTGCTGCGCATCGGCCAGACCCTGGAGCGGGAGCGGCGCCTGACCGGCGATGCCGCCCATGAACTGCGCAGCCCGCTGACCGCCATCAAGACCCACTTGCAGGTGGCGCGCATGACCCAGGGCAGCGCACGGGAAACCGCGCTGGAACATGCTGAGGCAGGTGCCGACCGGCTGCACCGTACCCTTGAACAGCTACTGTTGCTGGCCCGGGTGGAGGGCAGCCTGTCGTTCGATGACGGTTGTGCCTGTACCGCCGGGCAAGTCGCCCGTCAGGCGGTGCAGGATGCCAGCGCCGGCGACCGCCGGCGGATCGCCCTCCAGCTGCCGGACGCCGTGGCCGAGGCGCGTTTGCAGATACCCTCGGCCCTGGCGGTGGCGGCGGTGCGTAACCTGCTGGATAACGCCTTGCGCCATAGCCCCGCTGACGCACCGGTGGCCTTGACCCTTCGCCAGCAGGAGGGGGTGGTGTATTTCGAAGTGCGTGACCACGGCCCCGGCATTCCGGCAGCGGACTTGCCCAACCTCACCCAGCGCTTCTGGCGCAGCCCCCACAGCGGCGGCTGTGGGCTGGGGCTGGCCATCGTGCAAGCCATTGTGCAGCGCTGTGGCTGCAACCTGACATTCGACAGCCGTGCCGATGGCTTGCGGGTCGAGCTGGGGATGCCGCTACATTCGGTGTAACGCCGCGCCGCTAGGCGCCAATGGGGATGGGCGTTAGGGTAATGCCTGCCCAAGGACAGGAGACCGAGCATGGACCCGCTTATTGCCATCACCCAGCCCGCCGCCGACGAGGCCGGCATCGTCAGCCGCATCGTTCAGCGCTCCATTCGCGATGGCTGTGCACTGGACCACCGCAATGATGCCAGCCTCGTCGAGGCCTGGACCCGCCACAAAGGCTGCGACCAGGTGGCGCGCTGGTTGCTGGACGAAGCCTTGTGCCTGCGCTTGGCCTGGCTGCAGGGCAAGCCCGTGGGCGCGGGCATGGCCCTGGCCACCGGCGAGGTGTGCCTGTGTTACGTGCAGCCCGAAAGCTTTCGCCGCGGCGCCGGGCGTGCCTTGATGGCAGCGCTCGAACATTTCCTGGGCACGGCAGGTCACAGCCACGCGATGCTCTACAGTACCCGAACGGCCGCGGGGTTCTACGCTCGCATGGGGTACCGGCCCATGGGGCGCCCCGTGAGCTTCACAGGGTTGGTGCTGACCCCCATGCGCAAACCACTGGCCGTCAGCGCCGGTGCGTGGCACGAAAGGTAGGCTGCTCACGGACTGGTCCGATCATCGGGTAAATGGCCAGGGCGCCCGCACAGGCTTGATTTCACCATCCATCGGGCAGAAGATCGTCCCAGCATGTGGATGATACCGCCTGGCGTGGGCGGCGAACGGGTCAAGGACGCCCTTGGCGCTGCGGCGCAGGTCACCGACCATGATCAACAAAGCTTTGCGAATTTTGATTGCCGATGAGCACCCCGGTCAATTGATGCACGTGGAAAGGATGCTCAACCACATGGGGTACTACCGAATCGCCCCTGTGCATTCCTTCGATGCGCTGTTGGCGCTGGTGCAGAGCGCCATCGAGCCGTTCGACCTGCTCATCGCCAACACCGATATGGCAGTGCGCGCGGGCGTCGACCTGCCGCGGTTGTGCAAGGGCAGCGCGCAGGTGCATCACGCTTTGCTGTACGAAAGCGAAACCGTGGTCGTGCCGGCCATTACCCGCCAACAGCGCGATGCCGTGAATGTCTGCTTGACCCGCCTGCCTGACAGCGAAGCACTCGAAACCCTGATGGGCATGGTCGACTTCGAGCCCGTGCGCGTACCGCCTGTAACCGCCGTCAACCCGCGCCGCCAGCCGCCGCGCAAGCGTCCCAAGCTGAAGGAGCCCGCGCTCTTGCGCCATTCGTGACACCCGCCGGCATCTGGTCCGCAAGGCTAGGGCCCGGGCACCGCACTAAGGGGTACGTGGGGTGCCCAGGATCATGCAGGTGGTGCTTGCGGTGGCATATAGTTTGCCCTCGGCATCATAGAGGCGGCCTTCGGCCAGCGCCGTGGAGCGCCCGACATGCACCGCCTTGCCTTCGGCCCGCACTGGTCCGGTGCTGGCGTTCAGTGCCCGTACGTAGCTGATGCGCAAATCCAGGGTGGTATAGCCCTGGCCCGCCTGCAGCCGGGTATGGATCGCGCAGCCCATGCAAGAATCCAGCAACGTTGCCGCATAGCCGCCGTGCACGCTGCCCAAGGGGTTGTAATGGCGCTCATCGGGTGTGCCCTGAAAAATGAACAGGCCCGGGCCCCATTCGATCGGGATAAAGTCCATCAGGGTGCCTATGGGCGGCGAGGGCAGTTCACCCTTGCCAATCCCGTCAAAGAATTCGCTCGGCGCCAGGGCACTGACCTGGGCGAAGGTGAGCGTGCCTGGGCCAGCAAGGCGGGCGCGCATGGCCTGCTCCTGGGCTTGCCACAACGCAATGAGTTCCTGTGGGGGTAGCGACTGCATGGTGACACTCCTGGTGGTGAAAGGTCCGTCTCGATAATATTATGAGTGTAATATATATCAAGCCCGTTCATCGGCGGTCTTTTGCGCCCATGGCGCGGGTATTCACGCCTGGCGCTTGCCGGCACGGCTGGTCAGGTTGGCTCAGTTTGCTATCCTCTGCGCCTTTGGCAGGCGCCAGCATAGGCGCCGCCTGCCCATAGCGTGGATACCACATGACTGCCACACCTTCCCAAGGCCCGCTGCTGCTGTCGCGCGCCGACCACAAGACCCTTGGCCTGGCGGCCTTGGGCGGCGCCCTGGAAATCTACGATTTCATCATTTTCGTGTTTTTTGCCCTGACGCTGAGCCAATTGTTTTTCCCACCGCAGATGCCCGAGTGGCTGCGCCTGTTGCAGAGCTTCGGCATCTTCGTCACCGGCTACCTGGCGCGGCCGCTGGGCGGGATCCTGATGGCGCACTTCGCCGACCACCTGGGGCGCAAGAAGGTGTTCAGCCTGAGCATCCTGATGATGGCGCTGCCCTGCCTGCTGATCGGGGTCATGCCCACCTATGCCCATATTGGCTATGCCGCGCCGCTCATCCTGCTGGCCCTGCGCATTCTTCAGGGCGCTGCCGTCGGCGGTGAGGTGCCCAGCGCCTGGGTGTTCGTGGCCGAGCATGCGCCGGTGCATCGCCGCGGCTATGCCCTGGGCTTTCTGCAGGCCGGCCTGACCTTCGGTTACCTGATCGGCGCCTTGACCGCCACGGCCCTGGCGCAACTGTTCACCCCCCAGGAGATTCTCGACTACGCCTGGCGCCTGCCGTTCCTGCTGGGCGGGGTGTTCGGCATCATCGGCGTATGGCTGCGCCGCTGGTTGAGCGAGACGCCCGTGTTCCTGGCGCTGCGTGAACGTCGCGAGGGAAGGGTGGAGTTGCCGCTCAAAACTGTGCTGCGCGACTATCGTCCGGCGCTGCTGCCCGCCGTGCTGCTGACCTGCGTGTTGACGTCGGCCGTGGTCGTGCTGGTGGTCATCACCCCAACGGTCATGCAACAACGCTTCGGCCTCAGTGCCAGCCACACCTTCGCCTTGAGCAGCCTGGGCATCGTGTTCCTCAACCTGGGGTGCGTGCTGGCCGGCTTGCTGGTCGACCGTATCGGTGCCTGGAGGGCGCTGATGGTCTACAGCCTGTTGATGCCGCTGGGCATCGGCGCACTGTACGCCAACCTGGTGGCGGGCTGGGGCCTGCCGGGCGTGGGTTACGCCTTGGCCGGGCTGGCCTGCGGTGTGGTGGGCGTGGTGCCGTCGGTGATGGTCGGCCTGTTCCCGACGGCTATTCGGGTGTCGGGCATTTCCTTCACTTACAACATTGCCTACGCCCTCTGGGCCAGTGTCACGCCGCTGGCGCTGATTGCCGCGATGCCGTGGAGCCCGTGGGTGTGCGTGGGCTTCGCCGCGGTCATGGGCCTGACAGGCTTGGCTACCGCGCTGGTGTTCGCCGGGCGTGGGGTGTTGCAGGTGGAAGGGGCACGGGCGTGCGGGTAATCGCGCCTGAACCGCTTTCCGGGGTACTGGCAGCCATTTGAGCCGACGCAACGGCTTGTCTCTGGTCGTTCATGATCTAATCGATATCCCTAAATATGGGATTGTAAATTATATATTGAGATTTTCCGTCATCTCGTTTTATAGTCCTGACCAGCTCTACGCCCTCACTCCAACAACAACTCAGGTGAAGCGATGCAGGCGCATTTGATCGCGCTCGATTGGGGAACCACTTCCCTTCGAGCCTACAAGCTTGGCCGCAGCGGCCAGGTGCTGGACCAGCGCGCGCTGGCTTCAGGCATCATGCAACTCCCCACCACACCCCGCACGATCGCCGGCCGGCCATGCGGCAACGGTTTCGAGCTGGCCTTCGACGATGCCTGCGGTGATTGGCTGGCCGCCGAACCCCACGTACCGGTGATTGCCTGCGGCATGGTCGGCAGCGCCCAGGGTTGGCGCGAAGCGGCCTACTGCCCGACGCCCGCGCGGGTCGCCGACCTGGGGGCCAGCCTGCAGACCGTCGAGACCCTGCGTGGCACCGTGTTGCACATCGTGCCCGGGGTGATCCAGCATTCGCGTTTGCCCAACGTCATGCGGGGTGAGGAAACCCAAGTGCTGGGCCTGTTGTGCGACTTGCCGGCCGACACGCGCCAGGACAGCCTGCTGATCGGCCTGCCCGGCAGCCATAGCAAATGGGTGAGCCTTGAAGAGGGCTGCATCCAACGGTTCGACACCTTCATGACCGGGGAGGTGTACGCGGCCCTGTGTGCCCACACCATCCTCGGGCGTACCCAGCAACCCAGCGCTGGCTTCGATGAGGCCGCCTTCATCCGCGGTGTTCAGGTGGCACTGTCGCCCGATGGCACCCTTGGCCTGCTGTCGAACCTGTTCAGTGCCCGCACCCTGGGCCTGACCGGGCAATTGGCCGGCACCGAGCAGGCCGACTACCTGTCGGGCCTGATGATCGGCCACGAATTGCACGCCTTGGCCCAGGCCTGCCGCGAGCGCCGCGGCGAGGTGGGGTTGCCTCAGGTAGTGCTGATTGGCAGCGTGGCGCTGTGCCAGCGCTACCAGATTGCTCTGCGCTTGTGCGGTTTCGCCCAGGTGGGCCTCGCCGAACAGGCCACCGAACGCGGTTTATGGAGCCTGGCCGTGGCGGCCGGGCTGCTCGCTCCCCTGCCAGAAGAGGTTTGACATGCTCAAGCAAGCGCTCGCCGCCAACGGCCTGATCGCCATCCTGCGCGGCCTTCGCCCCGAAGAGGCCCAGGCCATCGGCCAGGTGCTGTATGACGAAGGTTTTCGCGTGATCGAGGTACCGCTCAATTCCCCCAGCCCCTACGACAGCATTCGTATCCTGCGTGACAGCTTGCCGGCCGATTGCCTGATCGGCGCTGGCACCGTGCTCACCGCTGAACAGGTGCAACAGGTCAAGGCCGCAGGCGGCCAGGTCATCGTCATGCCCCACAGCGATGCCAACGTATTGCGCGCGGCCAAGGCCGCCGGGCTGTACCTGTCCCCTGGCGTGGTCACCCCCACCGAGGCGTTTGCCGCGCTGGAGGAGGGCGCCGACGTGCTCAAGCTGTTCCCGGCCGAGATGCTCAACCCGGGTGTGGTCAAGGCGCTGCTGGCGGTATTGCCCAAAGGCACCGCCCTGGTACCGGTGGGCGGCATCAGCCCCGACAACATGGCGCCCTTCGTCAGCGCCGGGGTCAGCGGCTTCGGCCTGGGCTCAGGGCTGTTCAAGCCCGGCATGAGCGCCGACGACGTGGCCGTCCGGGCCAAAGCCTACGTGGCCGCCTGGAAACGCCTGCACTGATTCGACTGAAGACATCGACAAGAGAGACAAACGATGAAAATTACCCAACTGACCACCTATATCGTGCCGCCGCGCTGGTGCTTCCTGAAAGTCGAGACTGACGAAGGCGTCACCGGCTGGGGCGAACCCGTGGTCGAAGGCCGTGCTCACACCGTGGCCGCTGCCGTCGAGGAGTTGTCCGATTACCTGATCGGCAAAGACCCCCGCAACATCGAGGACATCTGGACGGTGCTCTACCGTGGCGGTTTCTACCGCGGCGGCGCCGTGCACATGAGCGCCCTGGCCGGCATCGACCAGGCCCTATGGGACATCAAGGGCAAGGCCCTGGGCGTGTCGGTCAGCGACCTGCTGGGTGGCCAGGTACGTGACCGCATCAGGGTCTATTCCTGGATTGGTGGCGACCGCCCGGCCGATACCGCGCGGGCAGCGAAAGAAGCGGTCGAGCGCGGCTTCACCGCGGTGAAGATGAACGGCACCGAGGAGCTGCAGTTCATCGATACCTTCGACAAGGTCAGCCTGTGCCTGGAAAACGTCGCTGCGGTGCGTGATGCGGTAGGCCCTAACGTCGGCATTGGCGTGGACTTTCATGGCCGGGTGCACAAGCCCATGGCCAAGGTGCTGATGAAGGAACTGGACCCCTTCAAGCTGATGTTCATCGAAGAGCCGGTGCTGAGCGAGAACTACGAAGCGCTCAAGGAGCTGGCACCCCTGACCAGCACCCCGATCGCCCTGGGTGAGCGGCTGTTCTCACGCTGGGACTTCAAGCGCGTGCTCAGCGAGGGTTACGTGGACATCATCCAGCCGGATGCGTCCCATGCCGGTGGCATCACCGAGACCCGCAAGATCGCCAACATGGCCGAGGCCTACGACGTGGCCCTGGCCCTGCATTGCCCCCTGGGCCCGATCGCCCTGGCGGCCTGCCTGCAGCTGGACGCGGCCTGCTACAACGCCTTCATCCAGGAACAGAGCCTGGGCATTCACTACAACGAAAGCAACGACCTGCTGGACTACATCAAGCGCCCCGAGGTGTTCGACTACGACAACGGCTTCGTCAAGATCCCCAACGGCCCTGGCCTGGGCATCGAGATCAACGAGGAATACGTCAAGGAGCGCGCGGCCGTCGGCCACCGCTGGCGCAACCCGGTGTGGCGCCACGCCGACGGTAGCTTCGCCGAGTGGTGACGCACCGTTGACCCAGTGTTCGCCGCCCCTTGTGGGGCCGGGCGAAGCTGGGGAAAGGAGCGGCACGGTCCGTCGGTGGGACCGGGTCGTGGCATTCCCGAGCTTCGCCCGGTCCCACAAGGGTGCTGTGCTTCTGACAGTCCTCGCATAATTACAACAAGAGGCTCCCATGCACACCCAGACCCTGCACGCCCATGCGGCGCTGGCCACGCCCAGCCGCAAGCGTTTCTTCATCATGGTGCTGCTGTTCATCACCGTGGTGATCAACTACCTGGACCGCAGCAACCTGTCCATCGCCGCCCCCGCGTTGACCAGTGACCTGGGCATCGACCCGGTACATGTCGGTCTGGTCTTTTCGGCCTTTGGCTGGACCTACGCCGCCATGCAGATCCCTGGCGGCTGGCTGGTGGACCGGGTGCCGCCCCGCATTCTCTACAGCGCTGCCCTGGCGTTGTGGTCCGTGGCCACCATCATGCTCGGCTTCGCCGGAAGCTTCGTTGCCTTGTTCGTGCTGCGCATGGCCGTCGGGGCCCTTGAGGCGCCGGCCTACCCGATCAACAGCCGTGTGGTGACCACCTGGTTTCCGGAGCGCGAACGCGCCACTGCCATTGGTTTCTATACCTCTGGCCAGTTCGTCGGCCTGGCGTTCCTGACCCCGGTGCTGGCCTGGCTGCAGCATGCGTTCGGCTGGCACATGGTGTTCGTTGCCACCGGGGTGCTGGGCGTCGCCTGGGCGCTGGTGTGGTATGCGGTGTATCGCGAACCGCGGGACTTCAAGGGGGCGAACGCCGCCGAAATCGAGCTGATCACCGAAGGCGGCGGCCTGGTGGACATGCAGTCGGCCGCCAAGGCCGCCAAGCCGGGCTTCAGCTGGGCTGACCTGGGCATCGTGCTCAGCAAGCGCAAGCTGTGGGGCATCTACCTGGGCCAGTATTGCCTGAACTCGACCCTGTGGTTTTTCCTCACCTGGTTCCCCACCTACCTGGTGAAGTACCGGGGCATGGACTTCATCAAGTCCGGGCTGCTGGCGTCGCTGCCATTCCTGGCGGCTTTCGTGGGCGTGCTGTGTTCGGGGTTCTTTTCCGACTGGTTGATCCGCCGGGGCGCCAGCATCGG
This sequence comes from Pseudomonas eucalypticola, assembly GCF_013374995.1. Lineage (NCBI taxonomy): Bacteria > Pseudomonadati > Pseudomonadota > Gammaproteobacteria > Pseudomonadales > Pseudomonadaceae > Pseudomonas > Pseudomonas eucalypticola. Next base: position 1,852,491 of record NZ_CP056030.1, read on the forward strand.
CCTGGCCCGCAAGCTGCCGATCATCGGTGGGCTGCTGATCAGCACTGTCATCATCGGCGCCAACTACGTGGACTCCACGGCGTGGGTGATCGCCTGCCTGGCCGTGGCGTTTTTCGGCAATGGCCTGGCATCGATCACCTGGTCGCTGGTCTCCACCCTGGCCCCGGCGCGTTTGCTGGGCCTGACCGGCGGCGTGTTCAACTTCATCGGCAACCTCTCGGCCATCACCACGCCCATCGCCATCGGCTTCCTGGCCACCGGTGACTCCTTCGCGCCGGCCATCACTTACATCGCCGTGATGGCGTTGCTGGGTGCGCTGTCGTACATCGTGCTGGTCGGCAAGGTCGAACGCATCCAGCTGTGACTGGCACCCGCGCGGGCGGGCGCACATAATGCGCCTGCCCCGCACCCACAACAGGACCCTTCATGCAGGATGAACTGACCCCGCCGGCCAAGGACGCCGCGCCCGCCGGCACCCAGACCCTGATGCGCGGCCTTGCCGTCATCCAGGCCGTGGCCAGCGGCGCCCGTGACCTCAAGGCCATCGCCAGCCATGTGGGCACTACCCGCAGCACCACCCATCGTCTGGCCAGTGCGCTGGTGGATGAACGCTATTTGCGCGTGTTGCCCCAGGTCGGCTACCTGCTGGGTCCCAAGCTGATCGAGCTGGGCTTCCAGGCGCGCGAGGAAGTGCCGCTGGTGATGCTGGCGGGCCCTTGGCTGGACGAGCTGTCGCGCCAGACCGGCGATACCATTCACCTGGCCATTCGCGACGGCGACGAAGTGCTGTACCTGCACAAGACCCCTGGCCGCAACGGCCCGGAAATGCGCTCGCGGGTTGGCCACCGCATGCCCCTGGCGCGCACGGGCATTGGCAAGGCGCTGTTGCTGGACGCTTCCCCGGCCGAATGGCACCGCCTGTACGAAATCAGCCTGCCGGCCGCCGGCCACAACGCCTTGTGGCCCGACCACCCGGAGCAGACCTGGGAGCAGGTCCACGCGCGCATGCAAACCTACGTGAAGGGCGGCTACGCCTTCGACCTGGAAGACAACGAACCGTCGATCCGATGTGTGGCGGCACCGATTCGCGACGCCAGCAAGCGTATCGTCGCGGCGATCAGCGTGGCCAGCACCGTGCCGTACATGTCGCTGGAGAAGATGGACGCGCTGGTGCCGGTGGTGCAGGAGGCGGCGGCGGGGATATCGGCAGAGGTGGGGGGTGTGGCGAGGGGAGTCGCTACTCAGCGTAATTCGCTTTAAAAATAATTACATTGTGTGTATCGTGTGTATAGTGTGATGCGCGCGCTGTATCCTCTGCTCCGGGTCAAAGGGAACAAGGCATGGCGTATGCGCAGTCGCGAAATGATCAGGTTGATCATGCAAGACGGTTGGTTCCTCGTGGCTGTCAATGGCAGTCATCACCCATACAAACACCCGCGTAAATCAGGAAGGGTGACTATCAAGCATCCGGATGGGGATCTGCCGAAAGGAACCATCAACAGCATCCTTAAGCAGGCGGGCTTGAAATGATCCGACTGGCCGTCATAAGCAGGTGGCAATGATGAAATTTGCGGTCGTTCTACATAAGGATGAAGACTCGGAATACGGCGTGATCGTCCCGGACGTTCCCGGGTGTTTCTCGGCGGGTACTACGGTCACCGAGGCACTTGAGAGTGTCGAACAGGCGCTGGCCTTTCACTTCGAGGGCCTGGTTGTGGACGGCGAGGTACTGCCCAACCCCAAATGCATAGATGAGCATATGAATAACCCGGATTATGCGGGTGGGGTCTGGGCGGTGGTTGAAATCGATATCACGCCGTATTTTGGTAAGTCGGTGCGGTTTAACGCGACATTGCCAGAGCATCTGCTGGATCGCATCGACCAGACGGTCAGCCGCGACCGTCGTTATAAATCGCGTTCGGGGTTCCTGGCCGCGGCGGCATTGCGCGAGCTTTCTGCCTGAATTCAGACGCGGCTCTCGTCGGCACTGCGGCTACCGTTGCGCACATGCAAACGGGCGATGAAGCAGGGCGTTCACCGTGCTCCGCAGGCCAACGCGAATTGAGCCTGGATCACAGTTCAGGGGGGTCGGCCCACTCCCTGAGCGCTTGATTTACCCAATCCTGGGACAGTCGCTCCTGTTCCAGCCGGCCAATGCCCAGCAAGCCGCTATGCAAGCTGTCGAACGTTTCGCGCTCGGCGGTCCTCAGGCCCGAGACAGGCATCTGCGCCGGGTTGGGTTCCGCGCAGCCACGCTCGCGATGACGAGCAAGCGTGGCGTTGTCCATTAATAGTGCTTGGATGTGAGGTTGAAGGCGCCGCGCATCAGCCAGCAGCTTGAAGCCCCAGGTGTCCAGGTCGCCCCAATAGCCGATGCGTTTGCCCTCAAGCCAGGGCGCCCGAAGCCACTTGGTATTGGCGCCGCCGCCACATACGGCGATGGTGTCGGGCAGCTCAGGCAGTTCGTAGCCCGTCTGCAGGTTTTCCACGACAAGGATATTGCTGGCAGGCAGCGGGTAGTCGAGCAACTGCTCCAACGGCAATTTCAACAGGCTGAGCCCAGCTAGCCGGATCCGGGCCGTGGAGCACAGGGGTTTCACGGTGAGCCAGTTCGAAGGTGTAGGTCGACATCCCAGCCATGCTTCCAGGCCGCCCTCTTCAGACACCTGCTGCCGATGGCGCTGGTCCAGCAAGGCAACGATCAACGCTTGATTGAGCTCCACGAACTTGGTGTCGACGCCCATCAGGGGGATGGCGCGCAAGTAGCGCCCCTGACCAAGCCCACGCTGCAATTGTGGAATGACCGCTGCCAGCAACCGCGCATCTTCAACCGTTAGCCGTTCCAGTGCAGCCAGGTGCCTGAGCAGCGAAGGGTAAAGGCTTTCATCCAGCGCCAGCAGTGGTTCAAGGCGTGCTTCCCAGGCCTTGCTGCGGGCAATGGCATCATTGCCAAGCACCGTGATCAGCTGTTGCACTGTATGAATGCGAATCTCCACGGGGATATCACATTCACCCAATTCCCGGAAGCTGCGGTTCACCCAGGTGACCAGGGTCGGCCAAGGCCAGTTGCGCCACGCGTTGAGGTAGGCATGAAATTGTTTGATGTCTGTCAGCGCGAGTGTGCCAGTAGGCGGGTTGAGGTTGTACACGATCGGAAACTTGCGCTTGCCTGCCAACCGCTCTCTCAGCCGGGCGGGATGCTGCCATTCCATTCTCGATAAATGCTGGATGACCTGCTCCGGCATCTTTCCCCAGGTAGTCATTCAGTCAACTCCGTTTCGATGCCAAGCGCAGCGGCGTCGGCTTGCGCCTTCGCCACCTGATGTTGGGCCTGTTGCTGGTCAATCTCTTCCCACGTCATCTCGCATAGGCGGCTTTCATGGTTGAGCGGATCGCGTTCAGCAATCAACAGCGAACGTGCCGATTCGCGAGCAAGGTTAAGGTTTTTATAGGGCGTGATCAGGTTGACGTGGATGCGCAGCTCCTTGAACACCTTCAACACTCTGCGGCTCACGGCCTCGGCCGTATTGGAAAAGGCCTCGTCGAGGAATACCGTGCAATAGACGGGCTGCTGGCAGCCGTCCGGCGTAAGGACGTAGGCCAGGCTAGCCGCCACGATAGTGCCAGCGAACGATTCCTTCTCGCCACCGGACTTGCCGCTGGACGAATCCAGAACATCGCGGATCGCCCCATTGGACTTGTCGATCTCTTCGGCAAAGAACGACAGTTGGTAGCGGGAGTCGAGCAACCGCAGGCTCTCCATGGTGCCCGACGTGGCGGGCTGGGTCGCTTTCTGCAACGTCGCGATCAATTCTTGCAGTTGCTGGAAGCGGGCGTCGTGGTCATCACTGCCAGCGCGTGCCAGGACGCTGCTGAGTTGCTGATTGAACAACTTCACATGATCGAAAATTTCGCTTCTGCTTCCCAGGCGCAGGTGGCTGCCCTGCCTGAACTCGGTACGTTCGAGCACGTTATTGATCGTGTCGATCCGGTCGCGAATATCTTCACGTTCAGCGTCGATGGCTTGTCGTATCTGCGCCAGCGATTGTGTGGCGTTACGATTGAGTCGTTCCCGAAAGCGTTCGACCAGCTCGGGCAGGCCTTCGTTTTCGAGGTGGCTGAGGTACTCCAGGTACTCGCCCAGGCCTTCGGTACCGCTGACCCAATCGTTGGAGATGAGTGGCCATTGGCTCTTGAAGGTGGCGACGATGCTGCTCGCTTCATTCGACGCGGTCAGTTCGCTGGTGGTGGTCTTTTCCTTGGCCTTTTCGAGGGCAATGCGCTGCTCTCGCTCAAGGCGAGCGGCGTCATCCAGGGACGCCATCGGCAGCGAGCCGATGCGTTGGGTGAGGACGTCACGGACATCATCGGTGATACCCGCCTGGAAGATACTCGACAGGTTCAGAAGTTGGCGTCCTGCGTCGCTGCACTGGCTCCTGAGGCCGCCTATTTCGTTGCCAGTCGACGTTTTCTCGACGTGAAGGGCGTCTCGTTCGTCCTTCGACGCCTGCCACCGCGCCTTGGCTTGCCCGAGGTCGCTCTGCGGGTCCTCCAGTACTTGCAGGTCGGCGGCCAGCGTTTCCATGCGCTGCTGGATGGACCATACGTCAACGGAGGCCCATGGGGTGGCGGCGATCGTCTCCCAGCGGGCATTGGTTTCAGCCAAGGCATCCATGGCGGCACGTGCGCCGGCAACCTGCTGATTCAGCGTTCGCATTTGGGCCTGCAGTTCTGCTTCATCTGCTTCTAGTGCCTGCAGACGCGCGCGGTTGTTGAATCCCAGACACCAATTCCGGGGATTGTCGATGGCCTGCTGGTCTTTCTTCTCGAACCTTCCCTTGTCCAGATGGACCAGGCCCTGGATGGTCATGGAGAAAGGGGTGTCATCCAGCTGTTGCGTGTTATCCAGGCAGTGAAGGTCGAAGCGTGCCAGGTGGTGTTTCAGCCAGTCCCGATAGGGGTGGGCGCTCCATTCCAACTTGCGCAGGTAGCCATCGAGCTTGAACGGCGCGGCCGTCCCCGCCTGGCCCACCACCTGAACGCGGACATGCAGCCCGGTATGCCGGCTATTAAGCCAACGGGTCACGAGTCGAAAATGCTCGACGTCCACCAACAGGGTGGTGCGAAGGCCGCCCAGGGCCCGCTCGATGGCGCCGCGCCAGGGAGCGTGTTCCGCACGCACGTCCAGCAACTCGCCCACGAAGGGCAGGCGGGTGGCCTCCAGCTGCAAGCTGCCGGCCAGTTCGTCGCGAAGCATCTGGTACACAGGGTCAATGTTGGAGTTGGGGCGTGCCTTGAGTTCGGCGATGTGTGTGGCAAGCGACCTGGCCTGTTCGCGCGCCGTGGCCAGCTGGCTGGCCGCGTCTGCAAATGTATTTTGGCTCGCTTCGCGTTGCGCCGGGTAGTCGCTGACGAAGGCGTGCGCCCTGGCCCGATGTTGTTGGAAGGCGTCTTCGCCCAAGGCATCAGCCTGGCCCAGCGCGCGCAAGGTTTCCTGGTAATGAACGGCGTTGCGCTGGGTGTCGCCAAAGCGCTGTCGGGCTTGCTGCACGTCCCGCCTCAGCCCTTCAAGCCGCTCACCGCCTTGGGATTGGTAGGCGTGATAAAGGATCTCCACGCGCTCGTTGGCTTCCAGTAACCGGCTGTCCAGAGCGCCTTGATGCGCGGTCAGCAGCGCCAGTTTAGCCTCCAGGTCAGCAAGGCGAATACTCCACAAACGATGACATTGCTCTGCGAAATAGATGGGCAGCGCCACCAACTCCCTGGTCAAGGCGATCAAGTGCAGCCTGGCCTCGACCAGGGCGTTGCTGATCTGCGGTAGGCGCGCGAGGGCATCGCGCTGCCTGCGGGCCTCGCTCAGTTCATGGTGGATGCCCACCAGGTCATCAAACTCCCGCACCGCCAGGGCCGCATGCTCCCTGACATTGCTGGGCTCCAGTACCAGATCGCGGATCAACCCGGTCAGGTCATCAATTTTCTTCAGCCCTAGCGCCCGCGAAAGCAGGGCAGGGGCGTTGCGGTTTTCCATGCGCAGCAATCGTGTGAAGGCTTCCTGGTATTCGGTAAACGTCGCGAACCACTCAAGCCCTTGCGCCTCGCCCACATGTTGCTTGAGTGTCCGAACATCGCCCTCGCCAAATTGATGCAGTATTTCTTCGAGCGTGACATTACGCTTGCCGATGATGAACAGGCGTTTCAGGCTGTCTGCCGCGTTCGTCGCCTGGGTGGTCCAGAACAGCGTGGCCAGGACTATCTCGCAGCCGTCATCACCCTTGTAGCAGGCCCGCAGCGCACTTGCGGTTGCGCCTGGACGCTTGAGCAGCGAAGCGGTCTCATTGCCGTCGTGCAGCTTGCCGTAGTTGCCGCGAATGTATGACATGAGCGTGCGGTCGGTGCGATCGCCCTGGGCAGCGGCGATATTGAATGAGGCTTTGCTGGGGGGTAGCAGCAAAGCCATCAGGCCGTCGATCAAGGTGGATTTCCCGGCACCGTTGTCTCCGGTGATCAAGGTCCCGTGAGCGTTGATCAGCGCGGTGTGCAACCCATGGAACGAGCCCCAGTTGTAGACCGACAGCTCAGCCAGGCGAATCTGTCCGGTTCCAAACAGATCACCGGGCTGCACAGTTTGCTGCTCATTCATCGTTATTCTCCTTGGGAGGTGCTGCTTCATCGGGACCCGTCAGGCGCTGGTATTCCGCCAGCAGACGGTCCAGGAAGTCGGCATTCACCACGTAGCGAATAACCGGGGTCACTTCGAATCGGTCGAGGTCACCGCGCACATTGCTGATCAGGCGTTTGTCGAGTAGAAATCTGGTCGCCCCACTCAACGTGCGGCGCTCGCCGCGCGTGCTTTGGGTCAAGGGTAGAAAGGGTGTCATCAAGGCCTCGATCTGCTCGGTGGCTATGATGATGCGTTGCTCGCCGGCGGTTTCACGCTCCTGGTAGTACTTGCGCAGCACTAGCAGCAGCAAGGTGTCATATAGCGTCAGGGTTCGTTTGTTCACCATCGAATACTGCTCATCGGTGTCCGTGTCGTCGATATCGTCGTCTTGCTGCAGGAGGATGGCGATGCCCGCCCGGCGATCCAGAATGAGGTGCAGGAACATGCTCGCCAGATGCTGGGTTATGGCAGGCTCATGCAGGCACAGTGCGTCAAAGGCCAGGCGTTTCTGGCTGGCCATGATCACACCCTGGCGCAACAGCAGAACCATGGCCCGGCGAGCATCCAATGGCATCTCGCCGTCGGCCGGGCTCTGTGCGTCCTGCGCGGGGGCGCTCTCATACTCCGCTTCCGGGGTGGTTCGATCCTCCACCACGGCGGGTCTGAAGCGGTCAAACAATGACGAGCCTTGCGGGGGTTTTTCTTGTTGGCTCATAAACCCAGGTCCTCCGGCTTGTCGGGAAAGTTGTCGGCAGCCATCAATAAGTAAGGCACTCGTACGTTGATCTGGTGGCCTGTCCGGTCGGTGACACCCACACTTTCGCAAGTATCAAGCTCCACGGCCTTGGTGGCCTTAGCGATTCGTACATAGGCAACCAGTTCTTCCAGGCCGCTGGTAAGCGGGCGGTGCGCAGCCACCTGGGCGACCGACAGGGGGCCGTGCAAGGCAAGCAGGGCCCGTAGCGCCTCCGCCAGTTCCAGCACCTTCACGCTGTCGAGATGCTCAAGCATGCTCTGGCTTGCTGCGGTAGCGTTGGCGGTGGCGGCCACATTGCGGGTGTCCAAGCGCTCCTCCGGCAGGCGGAGGTGGAGGCTGGAGGGGGAGCGCACTTTGAAACTGCCGGTGGGGATATGGAGGTGTACAGGCTGGCGGAAATTGACGTCCAGTTCTTTGAGCCTCACCGCCAGCCGCTCAAGCTGGCGCAAAGTGCGTTCCACGACGCGGCGCTCCTGCTGCGTGCCACTTTCAATGAAGGCCCGCAGGCTTTCCTCGGTACGGCGGCGCACCAGAAATATCCGCTCGCTCTCCTTGCTCAGTTCCCGGACCAGATGACCGAGGTAGCGGGCTTCGTCTCGGTCCAGATGGTGAACCGCGGGGCGCGCCAGAATCGAGCGGATCTGCTCGCGAAATTCGATGATACGATTCTGGTCGCACAACAGCCGATAGAAGCCATCGAACGCCCGTCCCGCATCTGTCTGCAACAGTTGATCTTCGTGCTTGAGCAATGCCTCCACAACTTCGCCGCGGCCTGACTCGGATTCGATCATGCGCACGCGCAGGGTTTGGTCGAGTTGGCGGATCTCGTCCTCGAGGCGCCGGAAATCACCGGTCAGCACGGCGGCCAGATGGTACAGGCCACGAATGCGCTCGCGTTGCTCCACGTCGTTGAGTTGCGTCAGCTCGCCCCGACGCAGTTGTTCTATTTGAAGGTCCAGATCGTGGCGGCGTGCTTCCAGCAGGGTGATGCGCTCTTTGGGGTCAGGGCTCAGCGCCGTGGCCAGGTCGCGCACGGCATCCTGCACGATACGCAAGTGCGATGCGGTGGCGCTGCTGTCGCGGTGTTCGAGACTTTGCGCAAAGCGCATGGCCAATTCGAAGGCGTCAGTGCGGGTCAGTTGATCATCGTGTTCGCGCAGCCATCCGGCATGAATCCAGTTGCGCAGATGTACCCCGGCGTTGTCCTGCAGGCCATACTGCTCCTGCCACATGGGCAGCTCTGTTTCCAGCGCCACCCGAGCCTTGCCGAACGGCACTTCCCTTTCTTCGTGGAACAGATCATTGATGAACGCCAGGACGATGGGCGCGTTGTCCGCGTGCAGCAGTCGCCAAGCGGCGTGCTCGGAAAACAGTCGTCGATACCGGGCTTGCTGCTCGTGCACGGACATGGTCGTTCCCTATCGTGATTGTCGGGGCAGAAAGTGCGCCACAACCGTAACTATGGACCAGCCTTTGGGCTAACGATGTAGGAGAACGATTAAGAGGTAGGGAGAAAATTCCGATAGGTGTTAAAGCGGCGTTCCTCACGCCGCCGGGTGGAGCCGTTACGGGCGCTGAGCGATCATCAGGTTGAGGTTCTGCACCGCCGCCCCCGCCGCACCCTTGCCCAGGTTGTCGAACACCGCCGCCAGCAGCACCTGCTGCCCATGCTCGAACACCATCAGGCGCAGATCGTCGGTGTCGTTCATCACCTGCGGGTCCAGCAGCGTCAGCGCTTTGCTCTGCGCCATCGGCATCACCTGTACGTGACGCTGGCCGGCATAGTGGTCGGCCAGGCAGGCGTGCAGACGCTCTGCGCTGGCATCGCTGCCCAGCAGGTGCAGTTGCAACGGGATGGTCAGCACGATGCCCTGGCGGAAGGCGCCATAGGCGGGCACGAACAGCGGGCGGTGGGCCAGCCCGCTGTGCTGGGCGATCTCCGGCACATGCTTGTGGGTCAGCCCCAGGCCGTAGACCTGAAACGCGGGCGCCTGGGCGGCGTTCTCGCCTTCGTACTGATCAACCCCGGCGCGGCCTTTGCCTGAATAGCCCGAGACTGCGTTGACGCTGACGGGATAGTCCGCGGGCACCAGCCCTGCCTGCAGCAGCGGCCGCAGCAGGCCGATGGCGCCGGTGGGGTAGCAGCCGGGGTTGCTGACGCGCGTGGCCGTGGCAATGCGTTCGGCTTGTTGCGTGTCCATTTCCGCGAAGCCGTAGGTCCAGTTCGCGTGAGTGCGGTGCGCGGAGCTGGCGTCGATCACTCGTACGTTCGGGTTGCGGATGCTGGCCACCGCTTCCCGCGCGGCGTCATCAGGCAGGCACAAAATGGCGGTGTCGCAGGCATTGATCGCCTCGGCGCGGTGCTGCGGGTCCTTGCGGTAGCGCGGGTCCAGGCGCAGCAGTTGCAGGTCGGCGCGGTGCCGCAGGCGCTGGTGGATCTGCAGGCCGGTGGTGCCTTGGTCGCCGTCGATGAAAACCAGAGGAGTGCTCATGTGCAGGGGCTCGCGAAAGTGGATGCGGCTATCTTCACGGAGGGCGTAGCATAGGGAAAGTTGAATTTGGCAAAGGCCTTGTTCAGTTTTCCTGAAGGTATTCATCAATGCGTGAAATCAGCCTGGACCGCCTGCGCACCCTGGTGGCCATTGCCGACCTGGGTTCGTTCGCCGAAGCCGCACGGGCGTTGAACCTTGCCCCGCCCACCGTGAGCCTGCACATCGCTGACCTTGAGGCGCGCGTGGGCGGCGCGTTGCTGTCCCGTTCCCGGGGCCGGATCACGCCCACGGCCGTTGGCGAAACCCTGGTCGAGCGTGCGCGGCGCCTGCTGGTGGACGCCCAGCAGGCGCTCGATGACGTGCAGCGCCAGGTGCAAGGGCTGGCCGGGCGGGTGCGGGTGGGGGCATCGACAGGGGTCATCGCCCAGTTGTTGCCCCAGGCCCTGGAAAGGCTCGGCCAGCGGCACCCCGGCATCGATGTGCAGGTGGCCGTGCTGACCTCGCAGGAAACACTGCTGCAACTGGCGGCGGGTACGCTGGACATCGGCCTGATCGCGTTGCCTCAGTTGCCGGTCAAGGGATTGGATATCCACCCTTGGCGGCGCGATCCGGTGATGGCCTTCCTGCCGGCGCGCTGGGAGCCACCGGCGGTAGTCACCCCGGCATGGCTGGCGGACCAGCCGCTGATCTTGAATGACAGCAGTACGCGGCTGTCGCGCCTGACCGCCGAGTGGTTCGCCAGTGACGGCCAGCAGCCGACGCCGCGTATCCAACTCAACTACAACGATGCCATCAAGAGCCTGGTGGCCGCTGGCTACGGCGCGACGCTGCTACCCCACGAGGCGTCCACGCCCCTGCCGGATGCGCGTATCAGCATGCATGCGCTGGCACCGCCGCTGTGGCGACAGTTGGGTATCGTGCACAGGGCAGGGGACAGCGCGCGGGCAACCGCTCATGTACTGGATGTGCTGTGGGAACAGGGGGTGGAGTAGGGCGCGGGTTCAGGCGACCTTGGCGATGTTCTGCGCCACGCCACGCAAGTCGGTGACCGAAGCGGCCAGGCCGGTGATGTGGTTTTCCAGGAAGGCGATGTCGGCGGTGTTGTCAGCGTAGGTGGAGCGCCGCAGGAACAGGGCGTGGCCTTCCAGCATCCTCGACAAGGCTTCCAGATGAGCGGCGGTGTGTTCGAGGTCGTGTTGAATGGTGCCGAGGCGCTCGATGTGCATGGCGAAGGTCCCGCGAAACTGACGATGGAGAGTGAAAGGGCGTGGCGAACAGTGTTCACTGGCCTGATGCTTTTTTTATCGGCACGTTGGCCGACTTCTCCAGTGTTTTCGGGTATCGGAAGCTTTACAGCAGTGTGAGTGACTTGATACGGATGGTGGCGTAAAGCCACGTGCGGGAGCAGGCCGGCCAGCCCCCGCGCTTGTGCAGCCTACATGTTCGGGTAAGTCGGCCCACCCGAACCTTCCGGCGCCACCCAGGTGATGTTCTGCGAAGGGTCCTTGATGTCGCAGGTCTTGCAGTGCACGCAGTTCTGGGCGTTGATCTGGAAGCGCTTCTCGCCGTCCTCCTTGGTGATCACCTCGTACACGCCCGCCGGGCAGTAGCGTTGCGCCGGTTCATCGTAGAGCGGCAGGTTGGTGCCGATCGGGATGCTCGGGTCAGTGAGCTTCAGGTGGCACGGCTGCTCTTCTTCATGGTTGGTGCTGGAAAGGAACACCGAGCTCAACTTGTCGAAGCTCAGCTTGCCGTCCGGTTTGGGGTAGTCGATCTTCTTCGAGTCCTTGGCCAGCTTCAGGCAGGCGTAGTCCGGCTTGGTGTCGTGCAGGGTGAAGGGCAGCTTGCCGCCGAAGAGGTTCTGGTCCAGCCAGTTGAAGCCGGCGCCCAGTATGGGGCCGAACTTGTGCATGGCCGGGCCGAAGTTGCGGCTGGCGAACAGCTCTTCATGCAGCCAGCTGGCCTTGAACGCGTCGACATAGCCAGTGACCAGGTCACCGCCCTGGGCGCCGGCGAACAGTTTGTCGGCCACCGCTTCGGCCGCCAGCATGCCGGACTTCATGGCGGTGTGGCTACCCTTGATCTTGGCCACGTTCATGGTGCCCAAGTCGCAACCGATCAGCGCACCACCGTTGAAGACCATTTTGGGCAGCGAGTTGAGGCCGCCCTTGGCCAGGGCGCGGGCGCCGTAGCTGATGCGCTTGCCGCCTTCCAGATACTGCTTGAGCACCGGGTGATGTTTGAGGCGCTGGAATTCGTCGAACGGCGACAGATAGGTATTACTGTAGGACAGGTCGACAATCAGACCCACCACGACCTGGTTGTTTTCCAAGTGGTAGAGGAAAGAGCCCCCCGTGTTCTCGGTGCTCATGATGTCCAGCGGCCAGCCAGCGGTATGCACCACCAGGCCTGGCTTGTGCTTGGCCGGATCGATTTCCCAGATTTCCTTCAGGCCGATGCCGTAGTGCTGTACGTCGGCGTCGCTGTCCAGATTGAAGCGCTTGATCAATTGCTTGCCGATGTGCCCACGGCAGCCTTCGGCGAAAAGGGTGTATTTGGCACGCAGTTCCATGCCCGGGGTGTACATGCCGTCTTTAGGGTGGCCTTCACGGTCCACGCCCATGTCGCCGGTGACGATGCCGCGCACTGCGCCTTCTTCGTCGATCAACGCTTCCTGGGCCGCGAAGCCTGGGTAGATTTCCACCCCCAGGCTCTCGGCCTGCTGCGCCAGCCACCGGCACAGGTTGCCCAGCGAGATAATGTAGTTGCCCTCGTTGTGCATGGTCTTGGGCACGAACAGGTCAGGCACCTTGGTAGCGCTGTCGGCACTGCGCAGCACATAGATATCGTCGCCGGTGACCGGGGTGTTCAGCGGCGCGCCGAGTGCCTTCCAGTCAGGGAACAGTTCATTCAGCGCACGAGGTTCGAACACCGCGCCGGAGAGAATGTGGGCGCCTACTTCGGAGCCTTTTTCCACCACGCAGACGCTGATCTCCTGGCCAGCTTCAGCAGCTTTCTGCTTCAGGCGGCAGGCGGCGGACAGGCCAGCCGGGCCAGCGCCGACAATGACCACGTCGAATTCCATGTATTCGCGTTCCACAGGTTCTCTCCTACTCAAGGCTCACGGTTTCTTCTGATGGGGCGTTGCCCTTGTCGGCGTCCGCTGCCGTGTAGCGCGGTCACGGACGCACTACAGGGCAATCTCTTTGGCCGCGCATTATATCTACACCACCGGCAGGGTCCAATACAAACGTTTGTTTGAATTTGCCCCAGCCCAGTAAAATCGCTGGGGCGGCGGGTGCATGACCGACAAGTTCCGGTTGTTGACCGGTCAGGGCGTAGCGGTCAAGATACGGGCGGTTCCGCATGTGCCGCAGCGTGTGCGCGGCACCAAGAGCATCTCTGAAAGCCAGGTCAGCGCCCGTGCACGCATGCCCAGGCCCCAGTTGTAGTGGAGTTTACACGTCACCACCGCCGATGACTGCCCGGTTTTGCCGTAAGTCGTTGAAAAATGGGGTCAAAGCTAAATGCAGCCGGCTCGCCGTCGTTTTCAAAGGTGCCCTTGTGCCCACTGAGCATCGCCTGGCCTGCCCAGGCGACATTCTTTTCACCGGAGAGTAACGAGGAATCCATGAAGGTTCTTGTAGCTGTCAAACGAGTGGTCGACTATAACGTCAAGGTCCGTGTCAAAGCGGACAACTCCGGCGTCGATCTCGCCAACGTCAAGATGTCCATGAACCCTTTCTGCGAAATCGCCGTGGAAGAGGCCGTGCGTCTGAAGGAAAAGGGCGTTGCCACTGAAATCGTCGTGGTCACCATCGGCCCGAGCACTGCCCAGGAACAACTGCGCACTGCGCTGGCACTGGGCGCCGACCGCGCCATCCTGGTGGAAGCCGCCGAAGAGTTGAACTCCCTGGCCGTGGCCAAGCTGCTCAAGGCCGTTGTCGACAAGGAACAGCCACAGCTGGTGATCCTGGGCAAACAGGCCATCGACAGCGACAACAACCAGACCGGCCAGATGCTGGCCGCGCTGACCGGTTTCGGCCAGGGTACCTTCGCCTCCAAGGTCGAGGTTGCTGGCGACAAGGTCAACGTAACCCGTGAAATCGACGGCGGCCTGCAGACCGTGGCGCTGAACCTGCCTGCCATCGTCACCACCGACCTGCGTCTGAACGAGCCTCGTTATGCGTCCCTGCCTAACATCATGAAGGCCAAGAAGAAGCCGTTGGAAACCGTGACCCCGGACGCCCTCGGTGTTTCCGTCGCCTCCACCAACAAGACCATCAAGGTTGAAGCCCCGGCTGCACGCAGCGCTGGCATCAAGGTCAAGTCGGTCGCAGAACTGGTCGAGAAACTGAAAAACGAAGCGAAGGTAATCTGAATGACTATCCTGGTTATCGCTGAACACGAGAAGGGTGCTGTAGCCCCGGCTACCCTGAACACCGTCGCAGCTGCCGCGAAAATCGGTGGTGATGTGCATGTGCTGGTCGCTGGCCAGGGCGTGGGCGCCGTGGCTGACGCTGCTGCCAAGATCGCGGGCGTCGCCAAGGTGCTGGTCGCCGACAACGCTGCCTACGCGCACTTCCTGCCGGAAAACGTCGCGCCGCTGGTGGTCGAACTGGCCGCCAACTACAGCCACGTGCTGGCGCCGGCCACCTCCAACGGCAAGAACGTGCTGCCGCGCGTGGCTGCCCAACTGGACGTGGACCAGATCTCCGAGATCATCTCGGTGGAATCGGCTGACACCTTCAAGCGTCCGATCTACGCCGGTAACGCCATTGCCACCGTGCAATCGAGCGCCGCCATCAAGGTCATCACCGTGCGTGCCACCGGCTTCGACGCCGTGGCCGCCGAGGGTGGTTCGGCCGCTGTCGAAGCCGTGGGCGCTGCCCATGACGCCGGCAAATCGTCCTTCGTGGGTGAAGAACTGGCCACGTCCGATCGTCCTGAACTGACTGCTGCCAAGATCGTCGTGTCCGGCGGCCGCGGCATGCAGAACGGCGACAACTTCAAGCACCTGTACGCCCTGGCCGACAAGCTGGGCGCTGCCGTCGGCGCCTCGCGCGCTGCGGTCGACGCAGGCTTCGTGCCCAACGACATGCAGGTCGGCCAGACCGGCAAGATCGTCGCGCCACAGCTGTACATCGCCGTCGGTATCTCCGGCGCCATCCAGCACCTGGCCGGCATGAAGGACTCCAAGGTGATCGTCGCGATCAACAAGGACGAAGAAGCGCCGATCTTCCAGGTGGCTGATTACGGCCTGGTCGCTGACCTGTTCGAAGCGGTACCCGAGCTGGAAAAGCTGGTCTGATCCAGCGGCTTCACTTATAAAAGAGCCCGGTCCTGTGACCGGGTTTTTTTATGCGTGTGGATAAGGAACACGGCATGACGCGAGCTACAACAATGGGCGCCTGGATACTGGTGATAATGGCGGCGCTGCCGTCGCTGGCAACTGCCGCGGGCAAGTGCGAGCGCCTGGTGGCCACCGGCAGCCCGGATGCCCAGCCCTTCTCCTGGCGCGACCCCGACGACCCCCAGCACCTGATCGGCGCCAACGTCGACCAGCTCAAGCGCATTGGCGAGGAGTTGGGCATCCAGGTGGAGGTGTTGTACAGCGGCAAGCGCGCCCAGGCACTGGACGAGGTGCGCAGTGGGCGCATGGACCTGCTGGTGGATGCGCCCATGGCATTCGACGAGCTCGAGACCCTGGACTACATCCACCCACGCCTGGCACTCAACGACTACCTGGTGTGGACCCGTGCAGGCTCGTCAATGGTGTACCACACCGTCGGCGACCTCCATGGCCATGCGGGCACGGTGTCGGCCAGGGCGCGCCTGGGGGCCTCATTCAAGCGTTTTGCTGACGAGAACCTGGGGCTGGTGCCGGCCGACTCACTGACGGCAGCGTTCCAGCAACTGATGCTGGGCAAGGTTGAATACGTGGTGGCCGGCCGCTACGCCGGTCAAGCGGTGTCACAGGCCCTGGGCCTGGGTAATGACGTGGTGGCCCATGAGACCCCGCTCGACCGCCCAGGCCTGTATCTGGCGCTGTCGCACAACTCCGCCTGCAATGACCCGTGGCTGCGCGGACAACTGGCGAAAAAGATGACAGAATTGCCCGCGGCCGGCCAGCCCGAAGCGGTATTGCAGCGCAATGTCGAACGGTGGAAGGCGCGGCTGAAGCAACCGCTCAGTGCCCCAGAACAGTAGGGAACCCGTGTGAGAATTCAAGCTTTTACCGCCATCGTGGCACTGCTGGCCCTGGCGGGTTGCGCCAGCGACCCGGCGCCCAGCGAGCAATTGCGCCTGACTGAACAGGCAGTGGAGCAGGCGCGCGCCGTGGGGGCCACCGACGACGTGGCGGAAATGAAACTGGCCAGCGATAAGCTGGCCGCTGCGCTGGCGGCCAATGGCAGTCAGTCGTATCGCCAGGCTCGCCTGTTGGCCGAGCAGGCCGAACTCGACGCACGGCTGGCGGAAGCCAAGGTGCTGACCGAAAAGAGCCAACAGCAGCTGACCCAGGTCAACACCCGTATCGTGCGCCTGCACAAGCAGCTGGGAGAAGTACAATGAGCCTGTCATCGCGCCTGGGTGGCGGCCTGATCGCCTTGGGTTGCGTGGGCCTGTTCGGTTGCGCCACCCATGAAAGCCCGCAGGTGACCGTGCAGCAGGCCAGCGCTAGCCTGCAGAAGGTCAAGGACGATGCCGATGTGCTGCGCAGCGCGCCCCGTGACGTCATTCGTGCCAGCGAGTCGTTGTCGCGCGCCGAACGCTTGGCCAGTTACTGGGGGACACGTGAAGACGTCGCCCAGTACGCCTACCTCAGCCAGCGCTACAGCGAAATCGCCCGCGAGCACACGCAATTGGTGCTGAACAAGGAAAAGCTGGCCCGCCAGGACCTGGAGCGCCAGCGCCTGCAACTGGCCCTGCGTGAGTCCAAGCTCAATAGCGTCCAGCAGCAAGGCAAGGCGTTGGAGGAGCAGTTCGTCAGCATGGCTACCACCGAGACTGACCGCGGCCTGGTGCTCACCTTGGGCGACGTGTTGTTCGACAGCGGCGAGGCCGACCTGAAGCCTTCCGCGAACCGGATGATTCTCAAGCTGGTGCAGTTCCTGCAATTGAACCCCAAGCGCGTCGTGCGCATAGAGGGGTATACCGACAACACGGGTGACAGCGACTTCAACCTGGAGCTGTCCAAGGACCGCGCCCAGACCGTCGCCGACACCCTGGTAGACCTGGGCATCGATGAGAAGCGTCTGCAGGTCCAGGGCTATGGCGACCAGTACCCGGTGGAAGCCAATGCCTCGGAGCGGGGCAGGGCGATGAACCGTCGGGTCGAGATCGTCTTTTCCGACGAAAAGGGCGTGCTCGGCGCTGCTCGCTGACCTGTCAAGGTGCCTGGGCCCGCTGTGGGCCTGGGCGTCATGCGCTGACCCTGACCCCGCAAGCTGCTCGCATTCGAGCAACTGTCCCCGTACACTTTTCAACTGTTCCGGTATTACCCTTACAATATCGCCTGATCAGCCGAGAAGCACGCCATGACCAGCCTTCTGCTCTACCAGCGTATCGCCCAGCAATTGGCCGAGGACATTCGCCGTGGCGTGTACCAGCCGGGGGAGCGCGTACCGTCGGTGCGCAAGATGAGTTCGCAGCTCAATGTCAGCCATGCGACGGTGCTGCAGGCTTATGCCAACCTTGAAGACCAGGGGCTGATCCGGGCCCGGCCTCAGTCGGGCTACTATGTGCACCAGACACCAGCCCTGACCGCGCCTACCCCGGACATCGCTCGCGTCGAGCGCCCCGGGCTGGTGACCCGCGCCAGCATCATCCAGCAGGTGCTGGTTGAGTCGAGACGCGAGGGCGTGTTTCCCCTGGGGGCGGCGGTGCCCCATGTGGATTACTTGCCGGTACGGGCGCTGCACCAGCAGATCGCCAAGGTGACCCGCTTCCACAGCCCGCGGGCGTTCAGCTACATGTTCAGCCCGGGCTTTGAGCCTTTGCGTCGCCAGGTAGCGATTCGCATGCGCGACGCGGGGGTGGTGGTCGACCCCTCCGAAGTGGTCATCACCCACGGTTGCGTGGATGCACTGCAGATGTCGCTGCGGGTGCTGACCCGGCCGGGCGACCTGATCGCCGCCGAGTCGCCCACCTACTATGGCTTGCTGCAATTGGCCGACCTCCTGGGCCTGAAGGTGATCGAGATCCCCAGCGACCCCGCCACGGGGATCAGCCTGGAAGCCCTGCAATTGGCCGCCAACCAGTGGTCGATCAAGGCGCTGGTGCTGACCCCGCGCCTGAGCAACCCCTTGGGCGGTACCATGCCCGAAGAGCGCATGAAGCACCTGCTGCGCCTGGCATCGGATTTCGATATCCAGATCG
Source organism: Pseudomonas eucalypticola (assembly GCF_013374995.1). Lineage (NCBI taxonomy): Bacteria > Pseudomonadati > Pseudomonadota > Gammaproteobacteria > Pseudomonadales > Pseudomonadaceae > Pseudomonas > Pseudomonas eucalypticola. The sequence continues at coordinate 1,870,780 of NZ_CP056030.1, forward strand.
TCGAGGACGATATCTACGGCGAGCTGATGTTCGACCAGGGCAAGACCAAGGCCCTCAAGGCGTACGACCGCCTGGGCCATGTGGTGTACTGCTCGAGTTTTTCCAAGACCCTGTCGCCCGGCGTGCGCATCGGCTGGATGATTCCCGGCAAATACCTGGCGGAAATACAGCGCCTGCAGACCTTCAGTACCCATTCGGCGTGCAGCGTGACCCAGATGGGTATCGCCAGCTACCTGGAGAACGGCGGCTATGACCGCCATCTTCGCTATATTCGCCACGAATACCGCAAGAACCTCAGCGCCTACCAGTTGGCGGTGCAGCAGTATTTTCCCGATGGCACCCAGATAACCCGGCCCTTGGGCGGGTTCATTCTATGGGTCAGCCTGCCTGGGCGGGTCAACACCCAGGCCCTGCATGTGCGTGCGCTCGAGCAAGGCATCAGTATCGCCCCGGGGCTGATCTTCAGTAATACCGAGCAGTTCAACCATTGCATCCGCCTCAATTGCGGTATTCCGTGGAACAAGGAGGCGGAACGGGTGCTGATGACCCTGGGCATGCTGGCGGAGCAGCTGTGCCAGGAAGTGGCCAGCGGCCAGTTTTACTGAGTCTTTACCCTCCGCGGTGAGCAGGGGGCTTGCCAGCGAGCGCTCTAACGGGGAGCATAGAGGCTTGTGCTGCCACTTCTGCCCGTGTCTATGAATGCTCTGCGTTGTATTGGACTGCTCGTGCTGTGCCTGGGATCCGGCGTTGTCTTTGCTCAATCGACTCCCCCGGCCGTGAACCCTCTGCTCGTTGCCCAGGCGGACGCTGCCGCCGCGCCTGCGAGCAAGCCGGCGAAAAAGGCGGTGCCGGTGAAAAAGCCGGTAGCCAAGGCCAAACCGGCGAAGAAACCCGTGGCCGCCAAAAGCAAGGGCCGCAAGCAGGAGGATGCCATCGCCACCGACCTGCCCAAGGCGAAGCTGGACCTGTCTTTGCCCAAGACCATGGTCAATGAGCTGCAACCGGAGAAAAAAATCCAGGCTGCGGCGCCCGCGCGGGAAAAATCTCTGTTGCCTTCCTATTTCGACGAGAAGAAGACCGAGGACTTTCAGCTCAACGGTCGCTTGCTGAGCAACGAGCTGCAACTGCAGCGCCGCGGCGATAACGCCCGTGACGTTGAGGGCGCGGCGCTGGATTTCGAGTTCAAGCAATAATCGGACGGGCGGATGGCAGGATCGCCCGGTCGAATTTCCTGGCTGCCCGATTTCAAACGTTCGTTTAAGCCGCTACTATCCCGGTTCATTCCATTCATTTGCCCCACGTGAGGTCGCTGTCGTCATGATGTGCCGTGAAGGCTGTGGCGCTTGCTGCATTGCCCCTTCCATTTCTTCGCCCATTCCCGGTATGCCCCAGGGCAAGCCGGCGGGGCAGCGCTGTGTGCAGCTCAACGCCGATAACCTCTGCCAGTTGTTTGGCCGGCCAGAGCGGCCGGCGGTGTGTGGCGGTTTTCAGGCCGACCCCGAAGTGTGCGGTGAAAGCACCGAGCAAGCGATACAGTTGATTGGTTGGTGGGAAGCGATGACGTCTGTGGCCTGACACCCGTGAATGAATCCGATGTGCCTCTAGGACGATAAGGAAGATAAATATGGGTTCGCTGCATCGTATGGCTGTTGTGGGTGGGTTGATGGCGTTGGTCGCCACCGGGGCGTATGCCGAAGACTGGCAGACTGCCAGGGACGAAGACGGCATCAAGGTGTCCTTGGCCGCGGTGCCAGGGTCTGATTACAAAGCCTATCGGGGTATGACCACCATCAAGGCGCCGCTGGCCAAGGTCAGGGCGCTGCAGGAGGATGCAGCGGGCTCATGCGCCTGGATCCATGAATGCAAGATGCAGAAGCTGCTCAAGGCCGAGGGTGACAAAACCTGGGTCTATGCCCAGTTCAACACGCCTTGGCCAGTGACGCCACGTGACTCCGTGCTGGAGATAACCACCGTGCAGGCGGCTGATGGCAGCCTGACGCGCAACCTCAAGGAAGTGCCAACCTATGTGCCTGCAGAGAAGGGCTTCGTGCGGGTCGCCCAGGTGGACGGTTTCTGGAAGCTGGTGCCCAAGGGGGCTGACAGCACTGAAGTGACCTATCAGGTGCACACCGAGCCAGGTGGCAGCGTGCCATCCTTCGTCGCCAACAAGTTCGTGGTGGACGCGCCGTTCAATACCCTCAAGAACCTGCGCGAAAAAGCCGAAAAATAACCGAGAATCGCGAACACAAAAAAAGCTGCCCTCGGGCAGCTTTTTTCGTCAGGCCTGAAAACTTACGTGCGGTCTTCCAGGCTGCTCACGTCGCGCGAGTCGTAGCCGGTGTACAGCTGGCGCGGACGGCCAATCTTGTACGGGCTGGAGAGCATTTCCTTCCAGTGCGAGATCCAGCCCACGGTGCGAGCCAGGGCGAAGATCACGGTGAACATGCTGGTGGGAATGCCGATCGCTTTCAGGATGATGCCCGAGTAGAAATCGACGTTCGGGTACAGCGAGCGCTCGATGAAGTAAGGATCGGTGAGGGCGATCTCTTCCAGGCGCATGGCCAGTTCCAGCTGCGGGTCGTTCTTGATGCCCAGTTCGTTCAGGACTTCGTCGCAGGTCTGCTTCATCACGGTGGCGCGCGGGTCGCGGTTTTTATACACGCGGTGGCCGAAGCCCATCAGCTTGAACGGATCGTTCTTGTCCTTGGCCTTGGCGATGAACGTGTCGATGTTGGACACGTCGCCAATTTCGTCGAGCATGGTGAGAACGGCTTCGTTCGCACCGCCGTGGGCAGGGCCCCACAGCGCGGCGATACCGGCAGCGATGCAGGCGAACGGGTTGGCACCCGACGAGCCCGCCAGGCGCACGGTGGACGTCGAGGCATTCTGCTCGTGGTCGGCGTGCAGGATGAAGATGCGGTCCATGGCCTTGGCCAGGATCGGACTGATCGGTTTGATCTCGCACGGGGTGTTGAACATCATGTGCAGGAAGTTTTCCGCGTACGTCAGGTCGTTGCGCGGGTACATCATGGGTTGGCCCATGGAGTACTTGTACACCATCGCTGCCAGGGTCGGCATCTTGGCGACCAGGCGCACGGCGGAGATCTCGCGGTGCTGCGGGTTGTTGATGTCCAGCGAGTCATGGTAGAACGCCGACAGGGCGCCAACCACGCCGCACATCACGGCCATGGGGTGGGCGTCACGGCGGAAGCCGTTGAAGAACGTCTTCAGCTGCTCGTGAACCATGGTGTGGTTCTTCACGGTGCTGACGAACTGGGCTTTCTGCTCGGCGGTCGGCAGTTCGCCGTTGAGCAGCAGATAGCAGGTTTCCAGGTAGTCGGATTTCTCGGCCAGCTGTTCGATCGGGTAGCCGCGATGCAGCAGAATGCCGTTGTCACCATCAATGTAGGTGATCTTCGACTCGCACGAGGCGGTCGACATGAAGCCGGGGTCAAAGGTGAAGCGGCCCGTGGAAGTCAGGCTCCTGACATCGATAACATCGGGACCAACGGTGCCGGTTAAAATGGGCAGCTCGACGGGGGCTGCGCCCTCGATGATCAACTGCGCTTTTTTGTCAGCCATGTGGCCTCCTATTAATGCTTGAAATCATCAGACAGACCCCCCACGCAGGGCCCGCACCACTATAGTGTGATAAATCCGAATGTCAATTTGCTTAAAGTCAGGCTGTACAAGGCTTTTAGCCTGGTTTTTCATCGCTGTTCCCTGCCATTTACGCCTTTTTTTCCCATAGCGCAATCAGCTCTTCGGGGTAGGCGGGCGCGTTGTCATTAGTATCCTAACTGTCTATACTCGGCAGCCGACCGTCAGGGGCTTTTCAGCCCGTTTCCGCTGGCGTCGTCACTCCCTGGGTGGTGGGTACCTGACCAGTACACTTCCCGACAACTTGCCCTGCTTGCTAGGGGCTCTTCAGTGTGAAAAAAAGCCGTGAATAGCCAACGACCTGTAAACCTAGACCTAAGGACCATCAAACTCCCCATAACCGGCGTAACGTCGTTCCTTCATCGCGTATCGGGCATCATCCTGTTCCTGGGTATCGGCTTCCTGCTTTATGCATTGGGCAAATCCCTGGGTTCGGAGGAAGGCTTCGCCGACGTGAAGGACACCTTGACCAGTCCACTGGCCAAATTCGTTGCGTGGGGGCTGTTGTCCTCCCTGCTGTACCACCTGGTGGCCGGTGTGCGCCATCTGATCATGGATGCGGGTGTCGGTGAGACGCTGGAAGGCGGTCGCCGAGGCTCCAAAATCATCATCGGCGTTTCCGTGGTGCTGATTGTTCTGGCAGGAGTTTGGATATGGTAACCAGCGTTACGAATCTTTCGCGTTCGGGCCTCTACGACTGGATGGCACAGCGTGTGTCGGCGGTTGTTCTCGCGGCTTATTTCATTTTCCTGATCGGATACCTCGTTGCGCATCCAGGCATTGGCTACGACCAATGGCATGCGCTGTTCGCCCACAACGCCATGCGCATCTTCAGCTTGCTGGCGCTGGTTGCCCTCAGTGCTCACGCCTGGGTCGGCATGTGGACGATCGCGACCGACTACCTGACGCCGATGGCGCTGGGCAAGTCCGCGACAGCAGTGCGTTTCCTGTTCCAGGCAGTATGCGGCGTAGCAATGTTCGCTTACTTCGTCTGGGGTGTGCAGATTCTTTGGGGTATCTGATTCATGGCTAGCATCAATTCAATGACTTTCGACGCCATCATCATCGGTGGCGGCGGCGCGGGCATGCGTGCCGCGCTGCAACTGGCGCAGGGCGGTCACAAGACTGCCGTGGTCACCAAGGTGTTCCCGACGCGCTCGCACACTGTATCGGCCCAGGGTGGCATCACCTGCGCCATCGCTTCGGCCGACCCGAACGATGACTGGCGCTGGCACATGTACGATACCGTCAAGGGTTCCGACTACATCGGCGACCAGGACGCTATCGAATACATGTGCTCCGTAGGTCCGGAAGCGGTCTTCGAGCTGGAACACATGGGCCTGCCGTTCTCCCGTACCGAGCAGGGCCGCATCTACCAGCGCCCGTTCGGCGGCCAGTCCAAGGACTTCGGTAAAGGTGGCCAGGCTGCCCGTACCTGCGCCGCGGCCGACCGTACCGGCCACGCACTGCTGCACACCCTGTACCAGGCCAACCTGAAGGCCGGTACCGTATTCCTGAACGAATACTATGCCGTTGATCTGGTCAAGAACGCCGACGGTCAGTTCGTCGGTGTGATCGCCATCTGCATTGAAACCGGTGAAACCTCTTACATCCGCGCCGACGCGACCGTACTGGCTACCGGTGGTGCCGGCCGTATCTACTCCTCCACCACCAACGCCCTGATCAACACCGGCGACGGCGTGGGCATGGCCCTGCGTGCCGGCGTGCCGGTGCAGGACATCGAGATGTGGCAGTTCCACCCCACCGGCATCGCCGGCGCCGGTGTACTGGTGACCGAAGGTTGCCGTGGTGAAGGTGGTTACCTGATCAACAAGCACGGCGAGCGTTTCATGGAGCGTTATGCTCCGAACGCGAAAGACCTGGCAGGTCGTGACGTGGTTGCCCGTTCGATGGTGAAGGAAATCATCGCGGGCAACGGTTGCGGCCCTGACGGCGACCACGTGATGCTCAAGCTCGACCACCTGGGCGAAGAAGTACTGCACAGCCGCCTGCCTGGTATCTGCGAGCTGTCCAAGACCTTCGCCCACGTCGACCCGGTGGTCGCGCCGGTGCCGGTCGTTCCAACCTGCCACTACATGATGGGCGGCATCGCCACCAACATCCATGGCCAGGCCATCACCCAGGACGCCGACGGCAACGACACCATCATCCCTGGCCTGTTCGCGGTCGGTGAAGTGGCGTGCGTATCGGTTCACGGTGCCAACCGCCTGGGCGGCAACTCGCTGCTCGACCTAGTGGTATTCGGTCGCGCCGCGGGTCTGCACCTGGAGCAGGCCCTGAGCGAAGGCGTCGAATACAGCCGCGCCAGCGACACCGACATCGAGGTCGCCCTGGCTCGCCTGAACGGCTTGAACACCCGTACCACCGGCGAAGACGTCGCTACCCTGCGCAAAGAACTGCAGCAGTGCATGCAGAACTACTTCGGCGTGTTCCGTACCGGCGAATACATGCAGAAGGGCATCGCCCAGCTGGCGACGCTGCGCGAGCGTATCGCCAACGTCAAGATCAACGACAAGAGCCAGGGCTTCAACACGGCTCGCATCGAAGCGCTTGAGCTGCAGAACCTGCTGGAAGTGGCCGAGGCCACGGCGATCGCCGCCGAGCATCGCAAAGAGTCCCGCGGCGCCCACGCCCGTGAAGACTACGAAGACCGCGACGACGAAAACTGGCTGTGCCACACCCTGTACTTCCCGGGTGAGAAACGCGTCGCCAAGCGCGCTGTGAACTTCGCGCCGAAAACCGTTCCCATGTTCGAACCAAAAGTCCGGACTTACTAAGGGTGGCCGCCATGTTGCAAGTCAGTGTTTATCGCTACAACCCGGACGTTGACACCGCACCGTCCATGCAGACCTTCCAGATCGATACCGGCGGCAAGGACCTGATGGTCCTGGACGTCCTGGCGCTGATCAAGGAGCAGGACGAGGGTTTCTCGTACCGTCGCTCGTGCCGCGAGGGCGTTTGCGGCTCCGATGGCATGAACATCAACGGCAAGAACGGCCTGGCGTGCATCACGCCGCTGTCTTCCGTCGTAAAAGGTAACAAGTTGGTGGTGCGTCCGCTGCCAGGTTTGCCGGTGATCCGTGACCTGGTCGTCGACATGAGCATCTTCTACAAGCAGTACGAGAAGGTGAAGCCTTTCCTGCAGAACGACACGCCGGCTCCGGCCATCGAGCGCCTGCAGTCGCCGGAAGAGCGCGAGAAGCTGGACGGTCTGTACGAGTGCATCCTGTGCGCTTGCTGCTCGACTTCCTGCCCGTCCTTCTGGTGGAACCCCGACAAGTTCCTGGGCCCTGCTGCACTGCTGCAAGCCTACCGTTTCCTGGCTGACAGCCGTGACACCAAGACCAACGAGCGTCTGGCGTCCCTGGATGACCCGTTCAGCGTGTTCCGCTGCCGGGGCATCATGAACTGCGTGAACGTTTGCCCCAAGGGTCTGAACCCGACCAAGGCAATCGGTCATGTACGTAACATGCTGCTGCAAAGCGGCGTCTGATTGACCGCTACACCGTAAACCCCTGGGGCGCAGGTCTTCTTCAACCTGCGCCTCAGGTAACAACCCGAGCGTGGCCCACAAGGCTGTCGCTTTTACTTTGAAGCAATGAGACCAGCAGGGGCATCCGGGCTGGTACCCGGACTACTTGCGTGATACTCGGTGGCTTGTTGTAGTCGCTGCATTCGGACTTATTCAAGCTTGCTGTGGCGTCAACGCCGGTGGAGTCCCCAAACGAGGGTGACCAAGCATGCAAGAAAGCGTGATGCAGCGCATGTGGAGCAGTGCCTACCTTTCCGGTGGTAACGCTGCCTATGTGGAAGAGCTCTACGAACTCTACCTGCACGACCCTAACGCTGTGCCAGAAGAGTGGCGCACCTACTTCCAGAAGCTGCCTGCCGATGGTGGCGCAGCGACCGACGTTTCGCACTCCACCATTCGCGACCATTTCGTGCTGCTGGCCAAGAACCAGCGTCGCGCCCAACCGGTTTCCGCCGGAAGCGTGAGCAGCGAGCACGAGAAGAAGCAAGTTGAAGTGCTGCGACTGATCCAGGCCTACCGCATGCGCGGCCATCAGGCGGCCCAGCTGGACCCGCTGGGGCTGTGGCAGCGACCTGCACCGGCAGACCTGTCAATCAATCATTACGGCATGACCAATGCCGATCTCGATACAACCTTCCGTGCCGGCGACCTGTACATCGGCAAGGAGGAAGCGAGCCTACGCGAAATTCTCGAAGCGCTGCAGCAGACATATTGTCGCACCATCGGCGCCGAGTTCACCCACATCGTCGATTCCGAGCAGCGCCAGTGGTTCCAGCAGCGTCTGGAAAGCGTGCGCGGGCGTCCGGTGTACTCCGCTGACGTCAAGGGCCATGTGCTGGAGCGCGTGACCGCGGCAGAAGGTCTGGAAAAATACCTGGGCACCAAATACCCGGGCACCAAGCGTTTCGGCCTGGAAGGTGGCGAAAGCCTGATTCCGATGCTGGACGAGATGATCCAGCGTTCCGGCTCCTACGGCACCAAGGAAGTGGTCATCGGCATGGCCCACCGTGGCCGCCTGAACGTGCTGGTGAACACCTTCGGCAAGAACCCGCGCGAGCTGTTCGACGAGTTCGAAGGCAAGAAGAAGGTCGAGCTGGGTTCCGGTGACGTGAAATACCACCAGGGCTTCTCGTCCAACGTGATGACCACCGGTGGCGAAGTGCACCTGGCCATGGCGTTCAACCCGTCCCACCTGGAAATCGTTTCCCCGGTGGTCGAGGGTTCCGTGCGCGCCCGCCAGGACCGCCGCAATGATGCGGTCGGCGACAAGGTGCTGCCGATTTCCATCCACGGCGACGCGGCATTCGCCGGTCAGGGCGTGGTCATGGAAACCTTCCAGATGTCCCAGACCCGCGGTTTCAAGACCGGCGGCACGGTGCACATCGTCATCAACAACCAGGTCGGCTTCACCATCAGCAACCCGCTGGACTCGCGTTCTACCGAGTACGCCACCGACGTTGCCAAGATGATCCAGGCGCCGATCCTGCATGTGAACGGCGATGACCCGGAAGCGGTACTGTTCGTGACCCAGCTGGCCGTCGACTATCGCATGCAATTCAAGCGCGACATCGTCATCGACCTGGTCTGCTACCGCCGCCGCGGCCACAACGAGGCCGACGAGCCCAGCGGCACCCAGCCGCTGATGTACCAGCAGATCACCAAGCAGCGCACCACCCGTGAACTGTACGCCGAGCGCCTGATCCAGGCCGGCAGCCTGAACGCCGATGCCGTCCAGGCCCAGGTCGACGAGTACCGCAACGCGCTGGACAACGGTCTGCACGTAGTGAAGAGCCTGGTCAAGGAGCCGAACAAGGAGTTGTTCGTGGACTGGCGCCCGTACCTGGGCCACGCGTGGACCGCGCGTCACGACACGCGCTTCGACCTCAAGACCTTGCAGGAACTGTCCGCCAAGCTGCTGGAAATTCCGGAAGGCTTCGTGGTTCAGCGCCAGGTCGCCAAGATCTACGAAGACCGTCAGAAGATGCAAGCCGGCGGCCTGCCGATCAACTGGGGTTACGCTGAAACCATGGCGTACGCGACCCTGGCGTTCGAAGGCCACCCTGTGCGCATGACCGGCCAGGACATCGGCCGCGGTACGTTCTCGCACCGTCATGCCGTGCTGCACAACCAGAAAGACGCTTCGACCTACGTGCCGCTGCAGAACCTGTACGCCGGCCAGCCACGTTTCGACCTGTACGACTCGTTCCTGTCGGAAGAGGCGGTACTGGCGTTCGAATACGGCTATTCCACCACCATGCCGAATGCGCTGGTGATCTGGGAAGCCCAGTTCGGCGACTTCGCCAACGGCGCGCAAGTGGTGATCGACCAGTTCATCACCAGCGGCGAGCACAAGTGGGGCCGCCTGTGCGGGCTGACCATGCTGCTGCCGCACGGTTATGAAGGGCAGGGGCCTGAGCACTCCTCGGCACGTCTGGAGCGTTACCTGCAGCTGTGCGCCGAGCACAACATTCAGGTCTGCGTACCGACCACGCCGGCACAGATCTACCACCTGTTGCGTCGTCAGGTCATCCGTCCGCTGCGCAAGCCGCTGATCGTGCTGACACCCAAGTCGCTGCTGCGTCACAAGCTGGCGGTCTCGACCCTGGAAGACCTGGCCGAAGGCTCGTTCCAGACCGTGATCCCGGAAATCGACGTGCTGGAACCGGCCAAGGTCAAGCGCCTGGTGCTGTGCAGCGGCAAGGTCTACTACGACCTGCTGGAGAAGCGCCGCGCCGAAGGTCGTGATGACATCGCGATCGTGCGTCTGGAGCAACTGTACCCGTTCCCTGAAGACGACCTGATGGAAACGCTCGCCCCCTACACCAACCTCGAACACGTGGTGTGGTGCCAGGAAGAGCCGATGAACCAGGGCGCCTGGTACAGCAGCCAGCACCACATGCGTCGCAGCTTCAACAACCACAAGAAGGGCCTGGTCCTGGAGTACGCCGGTCGCGATGCTTCGGCCGCGCCAGCCTGTGGTTACGCTTCGATGCACGCCGAGCAGCAGGAAAAACTGCTGCAAGACGCCTTCACCGTTTGATGCCATCGCGCACTAGAAACCGAATTTAAGGAACCACTGATAATGGCTATCGAGATCAAAGCCCCTACTTTCCCGGAATCGGTTGCCGATGGCACCGTTGCCACCTGGCACAAGCAACCGGGCGAAGCGGTCAAGCGCGACGAACTGATCGTCGACATCGAAACCGACAAAGTAGTGCTGGAAGTACTGGCCACCGCTGATGGCGTCCTGGGCGATATCGTCAAGGGCGAAGGCGAAACCGTGCTGTCCGACGAAGTCCTGGGCTCCATCGTGGAAGGCGGCGCTGCCGCCGCTGCTCCGGCTGCCGCACCGGCCGCTGGCGCTGCTGCGCCTGCCGCTGCCCCGGCTGCCGCCGACGAGGACGCCATCGGCGCCCCGGCCGCGCGCAAGCTGGCTGAAGAAAACGGCATTGCCCTGAGCAGCGTCAAGGGCACCGGCAAGGACGGCCGCGTCACCAAGGAAGACGTGGTCGCTGCCATCGAGGCGAAGAAATCCGCCCCGGCTGCCGCGCCTGCCGCCAAGCCAGCCGCCCCTGCCGCCGCCGCGCCAGTGCTGGCTGCCGGTGACCGTGTCGAGAAGCGTGTGCCGATGACCCGCCTGCGTGCCAAGGTTGCCGAGCGTCTGGTCGAAGCCCAGTCGAACATGGCCATGCTGACCACCTTCAACGAAGTGGACATGACCGAAGTCATGGCCCTGCGCTCGAAGTACAAGGACCTGTTCGAGAAGACCCACAACGGCGTGCGCCTGGGCTTCATGTCGTTCTTCGTCAAGGCTGCCACCGAAGCGCTGAAACGCTTCCCGGCCGTCAACGCCTCGATCGACGGCGCCGACATCGTCTACCATGGCTACGCTGACGTCGGCGTGGCCGTGTCCAGCGACCGTGGCCTGGTGGTACCGGTACTGCGCAACGCCGAGCTGATGAGCCTGGCCGAGATCGAGAACGGCATCGCCACCTTCGGCAAGAAAGCCCGCGACGGCAAGCTGTCGATGGAAGAAATGACCGGTGGCACCTTCACCATCACCAACGGTGGTACCTTCGGTTCGATGATGTCGACCCCGATCGTCAACCCGCCACAGGCCGCTATCCTGGGCATGCACAACATCATCCAGCGCCCGATGGCCGTCAATGGTCAGGTCGTGATCCGTCCGATGATGTACCTCGCGCTGTCTTACGATCACCGCCTGATCGACGGTAAAGAAGCCGTGACCTTCCTGGTGACCATCAAGAACCTGCTCGAAGATCCAGCTCGTCTGCTGCTGGACATCTGACAAAGCAGCCGAAAGCTGTAAGCTACGAGCCTCAAGCCGTCCGCGGCGGGGCTTTGGCCTGCAGCTTGCGGCTTGAAGCTTGAAGCTAATAGGAAGCTATTTATGACTCAGAAATTCGACGTGGTAGTGATTGGTGCGGGCCCTGGCGGCTACGTGGCCGCCATCAAGGCAGCACAGCTCGGTCTTTCGACTGCCTGCATCGAGAAGTACACCGACAAGGAAGGCAAACTGGCCCTGGGCGGTACCTGCCTGAACGTCGGCTGCATTCCGTCCAAGGCGCTGCTGGACAGCTCCTGGAAGTTCCACGAAGCCCAGGATGGTTTCGCCATCCACGGCATCAGCCACAGCGGCGTGTCCATGGACGTGCCGGCGATGGTCGGCCGCAAGGCCAACATCGTCAAAGGCCTGACCTCCGGCGTCGCCACCCTGTTCAAGGCCAACGGCGTCACGTCGATCCAGGGCCACGGCAAGCTGCTGGCTGGCAAGAAAGTCGAAGTCACCAAGCCTGACGGTACCACCGAAGTCATCGAAGCCGAGAACGTCATCCTGGCCTCCGGCTCGCGTCCTATCGACATTCCGCCAGCCCCGGTCGACAACAAGGTCATCGTCGATTCCACTGGCGCCCTGGAATTCCAGGCCGTGCCAAAACGCCTGGGCGTGATCGGCGCTGGCGTCATCGGCCTGGAGCTGGGTTCGGTATGGTCGCGCCTGGGGGCCCAGGTGACTGTCCTGGAAGCCTTGGACACCTTCCTGATGGCCGCTGACGCCGCCGTCTCCAAGGAAGCCTACAAGACCCTGACCAAGCAGGGCCTGGACATCAAGCTGGGCGCGCGCGTTACCGGCTCCAAGGTCAACGGCGAAGAAGTCGAAGTCACCTACACCGACGCCAATGGCGAGCAGAAGATCACCTTCGACAAGCTGATCGTGGCCGTGGGCCGTCGCCCGGTGACCACCGACCTGCTGGCCGCCGACAGCGGTGTCAACATCGACGAGCGTGGCTTCGTCTTCGTTGACGACTACTGCGCCACCAGCGTGCCGGGCGTCTACGCCATCGGCGACGTGGTACGTGGCATGATGCTGGCCCACAAGGCTTCGGAAGAGGGCATCATGGTCGTCGAGCGCATCAAGGGTCACAAGACCCAGATGAACTACGACCTGATCCCGTCGGTCATCTACACCCACCCGGAAATCGCATGGGTCGGCAAGACCGAACAGGCCTTGAAGGCTGAAGGCGTTGACGTTAACGTGGGCACCTTCCCGTTCGCCGCCAGTGGCCGTGCCATGGCAGCCAACGATACCGGCGGTTTTGTAAAAGTGATCGCTGATGCCAAGACTGACCGCGTACTGGGTGTGCATGTCATCGGCCCAAGCGCAGCAGAACTGGTTCAGCAGGGCGCGATCGGCATGGAATTCGGCACCAGTGCCGAAGACCTGGGAATGATGGTCTTCTCCCACCCGACGTTGTCCGAAGCACTGCATGAAGCAGCGCTGGCCGTGAATGGCGGTGCCATCCACGTTGCCAACCGTAAGAAGCGTTAAGTTAAACAATAAGAAACCACGACGGGCCGCCCGTCGTGAGTCTTGCGTGCACGACTCACCGCGGAAAGTTCGTCGGACTCACCTCTCGGCGCTTCAAGGGACCACGCATCCCCTGAAGCGTCACGAGCAGCAGTCACAGGTGGCGCGGCACTCCACAGAGAGCGCAGCGCCGAAGCGCAGTACCTAACGAAGACGGTAATAAGCATGAATCTTCACGAGTATCAGGGTAAGCAGCTGTTCGCTGAGTACGGCCTGCCAGTATCCAAGGGTTACGCGGTAGACACCCCGGAAGAAGCAGCAGAAGCTTGCGAAAAAATCGGCGGGTCCGAATGGGTCGTCAAGGCCCAGGTCCACGCCGGTGGTCGCGGTAAAGCGGGCGGCGTCAAGCTGGTTCGCAGCAAGGAAGACGCCAAGGCCTTCGCCCAGCAGTGGCTGGGCAAGCGCCTGGTGACCTACCAGACTGACGCCAACGGTCAGCCTGTTACCAAGATCCTGGTCGAATCCTGCACCGATATCGCCAAAGAGCTGTATCTGGGCGCAGTCGTGGACCGCTCCAGCCGTCGTATCGTGTTCATGGCCTCCACCGAAGGCGGCGTGGACATCGAGAAGATCGCTCACGACACTCCTGAAAAGATTCTGAAAGCTACCATCGACCCACTGGTCGGCGCACAGCCGTTCCAGGGTCGCGACCTGGCGTTCCAGCTGGGTCTGGAAGGCAAGCAGGTTGCCCAGTTCGCCAAGATCTTCGTAGGCCTGGCCAAGCTGTTCCAGGACCACGACCTGGCCCTGCTGGAAGTCAACCCGCTGGTGATCAAGGCCGACGGCGATCTGCACTGCCTCGATGCCAAGATCAACATCGACGCCAACGCCATGTACCGTCAGCCCAAGCTGAAGACGTTCCATGACCCGTCGCAAGACGACGCCCGTGAAGCCCACGCTGCCAAGTTCGAACTGAACTACGTGGCACTGGAAGGCAACATCGGCTGCATGGTCAACGGTGCCGGCCTGGCCATGGGTACCATGGACATCGTCAACCTGCACGGCGGCAAGCCTGCCAACTTCCTCGACGTGGGTGGCGGCGCAACCAAGGAACGCGTGACTGAAGCGTTCAAGATCATCCTGTCCGACTCCAACGTCGCCGCAGTACTGGTCAACATCTTCGGCGGCATCGTTCGCTGCGACATGATTGCCGAAGGCATCATCGGCGCCGTGAAAGAAGTCGGCGTGAAAATCCCGGTTGTTGTTCGCCTTGAAGGTAACAACGCTGACCTGGGCGCCAAAGTACTGGCAGAAAGCGGTCTGAACATCATCGCGGCCACCAGCCTGACCGACGCTGCTCAACAAGTCGTTAAAGCTGCGGAGGGCAAGTAATGAGCGTCCTGATCAATAAAGATACCAAAGTCATCTGCCAGGGCTTCACCGGCTCGCAGGGTACTTTCCACTCCGAACAAGCCATCGCCTACGGCACCAAGATGGTTGGCGGCGTGACCCCGGGCAAGGGTGGCACCACCCACCTGAACCTGCCTGTGTTCAACACTGTCGCCGAGGCTGTCAAAGCCACCGGCGCCACCGCCAGCGTGATCTACGTTCCGGCTCCGTTCTGCAAGGACTCGATCCTTGAAGCGGCATTCGGCGGCATCAAGCTGATCATCTGTATCACCGAAGGCATTCCTACCCTGGACATGCTGGATGCCAAGGTCAAGTGCGACGAGCTGGGTGTCACCCTGATCGGCCCGAACTGCCCAGGCGTCATCACCCCGGGCGAGTGCAAGATCGGCATCATGCCAGGTCACATCCACCTGCCAGGCAAGGTAGGCATCGTGTCGCGTTCCGGCACCCTGACCTACGAAGCCGTGAAGCAGACCACCGACGCCGGCTTCGGCCAGTCGACCTGCGTCGGCATCGGCGGTGACCCGATCCCGGGCTCCAACTTCATCGACATCCTGAAGCTGTTCCAGGAAGACCCGAAGACCGAGGCGATCGTGATGATCGGCGAGATCGGCGGTTCGGCTGAGGAAGAAGCGGCTGCCTACATCAAGGCCAACGTGACCAAGCCAGTAGTTTCCTACATTGCTGGTGTGACTGCCCCTCCAGGCAAGCGCATGGGCCATGCTGGCGCGATCATCTCCGGCGGCAAGGGCACTGCGGACGAGAAGTTCGCTGCCCTGCAGGACGCCGGCGTGAAAACCGTGCGTTCGCTGGCCGACATCGGCAAGGCCCTGGCCGAGCTGACCGGTTGGGAAATCAAGAAGGCCTGAGCCTTTCCTGATTAGCTGAACCCCACAAAGGCCACCTTCGGGTGGCCTTTGTCGTTTCTGCTCGCGGGTAATGGATCACCTGGAGATGAAGCGTTTCACCTGATAAAACAGGCAAAAAATGTCTTTTCTGCGACATTATCGCGCGTTCATCGGACGGAACGTGCAATAACAGTGCGTTTATCGCCCGAATCCGATACGCTATCCGCCATCTCTGCGACTCGCCCCCAAAAGGGGCGGCCGCGCGCTGCAAGGGCCTGGCTTTATCCCGCCTGGCCGCATTTCCCTGACCCATGGGGAGATCCCTCTCTAAATTCCGATTCAGTAGTGTGGATTCCTTGATGAAAGTGTTGAAAGGCCAGGACATCCTGGCACTTGGTTTCATGACGTTCGCGTTGTTCGTGGGTGCTGGCAACATCATCTTCCCACCCATCGTCGGTTTGCAGGCTGGCCCCCACGCATGGATGGCCGCCTTTGGCTTCCTGATCACCGCCGTGGGCCTGCCAGTGGTCACCGTGGTTGCCCTGGCGAAAGTCGGTGGCGGCATGGACGCGCTCAGCAGCCCCATCGGCAAGGTCGCCGGCGGCTTGCTGGCGGCGGTCAGCTACCTGGCCGTGGGCCCGCTGTTCGCTACCCCGCGTACTGCCACCGTGTCGTTCGAAGTGGGCCTGGCGCCCCTGACCGGCGACAGCCCCACGGCGCTGTTCTGCTACAGCCTGGTGTACTTCATCGTCGTGCTGGCGGTGTCGATGTACCCGGGCAAGCTGCTGGACACCGTGGGCCGCTTCCTGGCGCCGCTGAAAATCATCGCCCTGGCGGCTCTGGGCATCGCCGCGTTCGCGCTGCCGGCCGGCCCCGTGGGTGACGCGCAGCCGGCCTACCAGGCCGCGCCGTTCTCCCAGGGCTTCATCAACGGTTACCTGACCATGGACACCCTGGGCGCGCTGGTATTCGGCATCGTCATCGTCAACGCCATTCGCTCGCGTGGCGTGGAATCGCCGAAGCTGATCACCCGGTACGCCATCATCGCCGGCCTGATCGCCGGTGTCGGCCTGGCCCTGGTGTACGTCAGCCTGTTCCGCCTGGGTGAGGGCAGCCACGTCATCGCCGCCGACGCCACCAACGGCGCCATGGTGCTGCACGCCTACGTGCAACACACCTTCGGCTCCCTGGGCAGCGGTTTCCTGGCTGTGTTGATTTCCCTGGCCTGCCTGGTCACCGCCGTGGGCCTGACCTGTGCGTGTGCCGAGTACTTCAGCCGCTGCCTGCCGCTGTCGTACAAGACCCTGGTCGTACTGCTGGCGGGCTTCTCGCTGCTGGTGTCGAACCTGGGCCTGACCAAGCTGATCGCCTTCTCGATTCCGGTGCTGACGGCCATTTACCCGCCGTGCATCGCGCTGGTGGCCCTTAGCTTCTGCAAGGAGTTCTTCCGCTCGCCGGCGCGCGTGTTCGCCCCGGTCATGGCTGTTTCCCTGGCCTTTGGCCTGGTTGACGCCCTGAAGGGCGCGGGTTTCAGCGACTGGCTGCCGGACTCCCTGGCCCACCTGCCGCTGAGCGACCAGGGCCTGGCCTGGCTGGTGCCCTCGGTTGTCGCCCTGGCGGCCGCCGTGGTGGTCGACCGCCTGATCGGCAAGCCTGCCGAAGCCGTCGCCTGATTCGATGCTGTACCCGGTGCAGGCCGGCCAAAAGCTGATCCCCTGCACATGAAATGCCCTGTATCGACGGATGCAGGGCATTTTTCATGGGCGCCGGCTCCCGCAAGGAGTGCTATACCCCTCCTGACCGTTCGCGCCGCGAACCCCTCGGAGGAATCCCCCCATGAGTATCCCGTTCTGGTGCGTGTTCATCGCCGCCATCCTGATCTACATCGCCCGCATCCCCGTGGCCAAGGCCATGAAAGAGCAGGGCGGTTACGATAACCATAATCCGCGCGCCCAGCAGGCACGCCTCACCGGTTTGGGCGCTAGAGCCGTGGCGGCCCATCAAAACAGTTTCGAGGCATTCATGCTGTTCGCGGTCGGGGTGTTGATGGCCCATACCACCCAGACCCAGGGATGGTTCGTCGACCTGCTGGCCATCGTGTTTATCATCGCGCGCATTGTTTACCTGTACTTGTACCTGAATGACAAGGCGTCAATGCGCTCGCTGGTGTGGACGGTGGGCCTGGTGTGTTCGTTGTTGTTGATGTTGACCCCGGTATATCGGTACTGGGTACTGTCGACGCTTCAATAAAAATAACGCCCATGAAAAAGCCCGGCGATGGCCGGGCTTTGTTTGACGCCAACTGCAACTCAGTTCTTTGCAGGTTCGCTAGGCGTGGTGGCCTGTGGCGCCGGCTGCTGCACGTTGGAGGCACCGTCGGAGTTTTCCTTGGCGCGTGCCTGGTTGGCTTCGTCGTTGGATTTGGCAGCTTCGGCGTTTTCTTTAGCGGCGTCGTTCATTTTATCCTGAGCGTCATCCATCTTCTGTTGCGCTTGCTCGGCATGTTGCTGCGCATCCTGGGCTTTATCTTCGGATTTCTTGTCGCAAGCAGCCAGGCCCAGGGAGGCGGCCAGCATCAGGGCATAAGCTAAAGTTTTACGCATGGGGTGTTTCTCCTTATTGAAGATATCTACTCCCCCTTCGAGCGTTACCGCGCAAATTAAGTTCCATCCCGTTGTGCGATATATAAGTGATGGATCCATATAGACTTTTCGTGCGCGGTATGCTGTTTCAAAAAATAATAATCAAGGCCTGGCACATGACTGAAACACCGTTGTTACAGCAGGCTCGACGCTTCCTCGCGGCCTTGCCTCACTGCCAGGCCATTGGTCTGAGTGTGACGGCCATCGACGCTCGGGGCGTGACCCTGACGCTGCCTTATTCAGCAGCCATCGTCGGTAACCCATTTACTGGAGTGATTCACGGGGGCGCGGTGACCACGCTGATGGACACAACCTGCGGCATTGCGACCTTATGTGTGCTGCCGGTGTTCGAGGTGTGCCCCACGCTGGATTTGCGCATCGACTATATTCACCCTGCCCAGGCGCACAAGGCCATTCACGGCCATGCCCAGTGCTATCGGGTGACCCGTGACGTGATCTTCACCCGCGGCTTCGCCTACCAGGACGACCCCGAGCAACCCATTGCCCAGGTCATGGGCACCTTCATGCGCTTGGGCGCGGGTATCAAAGGGGGGGCGGCGTTCGCGGGTGCATTGGCCCAGGGTGGGCAGCCATGATCGACCCGGCACTGCGCGAACGGATACGTGTGGCCCATGCGCAAAATGACTACACAGCGCTATTGGCCCTGATCCCTTATGCGACGCTGATCGGCATTCAGTGCCGTCGCGAGGACGAAGGCGTGCTCTATTGTCTCCCGGCCAAGCGCGGCAACATTGGTAACCCTTTGTTGCCGGCCCTCCATGGTGGGGTCATCGCCGGGTTCATGGAGCTTGCCGCCGCGCTGCACCTGATGTTGTTCACCGACACCGGGCAGGTGCCGAAAATCATCGATTTCTCCATTGATTATCTGCGAGCCGGGCTCTATCGCGACACCTACGCGCGCTGCCAGCTGTGGCGCCAGGGGCGCCGGGTGACCAATGTGGCCATCACGGCGTGGCAGGCCAGTGCCGGTGAGCCGATCGCCACTGCGCGCGCACATTTCAAAATTGATGAACACACAGCCCCTTGAAATCACTCCCTGTGCCCCCATCTGGTTGTCATCCCGCCGCAAATGCGCTTGAGCCCGCGGCCTGTGCCATCTGATTGGAGTTTGATGACCATGAGTGTGGAAACTCAAAAAGAAACCCTGGGCTTCCAGACCGAGGTGAAGCAACTGCTGCACCTCATGATCCATTCGCTGTATTCCAACAAGGAAATCTTCCTTCGCGAATTGATCTCCAACGCATCCGACGCTGTCGACAAGCTGCGCTTCGAAGCCCTGGCCAAGCCAGAGCTGCTGGAAGGTGGCGCAGAACTGAAAATCCGCGTGAGCTTCGACAAGGCGGCCAACACCGTTACCCTCGAAGACAACGGCATCGGCATGAACCGTGACGACGTGATCACCCACCTGGGTACCATCGCCAAGTCCGGCACCGCCGACTTCATGAAGAACCTGACCGGTGACCAGAAGAAAGACTCGCACCTGATCGGCCAGTTCGGTGTGGGCTTCTACTCCGCGTTCATCGTCGCCGACCAGGTTGACGTGTATAGCCGTCGCGCCGGTACCGCTGCCAGCGAAGGCGTGCACTGGTCGTCCAAGGGCGAGGGCGACTTCGAAGTCGCGACCCTCGACAAGGCCGACCGCGGCACCCGTATTGTCCTGCACCTGAAAGCGGGCGAAAGCGAATTCGCCGATGGTTGGCGCCTGCGCAACATCATCAAGAAGTACTCCGACCACATCGCCTTGCCGATCGAACTGCCGAAAGAACAGGAAGCGGCCGAAGGCGAGGAGCAGCCAGCCGTCGAATGGGAAACCGTCAACCGCGCCAGCGCCCTGTGGACCCGTCCGCGTACCGAGGTCAAGGACGAGGAATACCAGGAGTTCTACAAGCACATCGCCCACGACTATGAGAACCCGCTGACCTGGAGCCACAACAAGGTCGAAGGCAAGCTCGAATACAACTCGCTGCTGTACGTGCCGGCCCGCGCGCCGTTCGACCTGTACCAGCGCGAAGCGCCACGCGGCCTGAAGCTGTACGTGCAGCGCGTGTTCGTCATGGATCAGGCCGAGTCGTTCCTGCCCCTGTACCTGCGCTTCATCAAGGGTGTGGTCGATTCCAACGACCTGTCCCTGAACGTGTCGCGCGAGATCCTGCAGAAAGACCCGATCATCGACTCGATGAAAACCGCCCTGACCAAGCGCGTGCTGGACATGCTGGAGAAGCTGGCCAAGAACGAGCCTGAACAGTACAAGGGCTTCTGGAAGAACTTCGGCCAGGTGCTGAAGGAAGGCCCGGCGGAAGATTTCGCCAACAAGGAAAAGATCGCCGGCCTGCTGCGCTTTGCGTCCACCCACGACGACAGCGGCGAGCAAACGGTGTCTTTGGCTGATTACCTGGCTCGCGCCAAGGAAGGCCAGGATAAGGTCTACTACCTCACCGGCGAGTCGTACGCGCAGGTCAAGAACAGCCCGCACCTGGAGGTCTTCCGCAAGAAAGGCATCGAAGTGCTGCTGCTGACCGACCGCATCGACGAGTGGCTGATGAGCTACCTGACCGATTTCGACGGCAAGGGCTTTGTCGACGTCGCCCGCGGCGACTTGGACCTGGGCAAACTGGACTCGGAAGAAGACAAGAAAGCCCAGGAAGAAATCGCCAAGGACAAGGAAGGCCTGATCGAGCGCCTGAAAGCCGCCCTGGGTGATAGCGTCAGCGAAGTACGCGTGTCGCACCGCCTGACCGACTCGCCCGCCATTCTGGCTATCGGCGAGCAGGACCTGGGCCTGCAGATGCGCCAGATCCTGGAAGCCAGCGGCCAGAAGGTGCCGGACTCCAAGCCGATCTTCGAATTCAACCCGAGCCACCCGCTGATCGAGAAGCTGGACCACGAGCAGAGCGAAGACCGTTTCGCCGACTTCTCGCATATCCTCTTCGACCAGGCGGCACTGGCGGCCGGTGACAGCCTCAAGGATCCGGCGGCGTACGTGCGTCGCCTGAACAAGCTGTTGGTTGAGTTGTCCGTTTAAGCTGTTGCAGCAAAAACCCGCTTCGGCGGGTTTTTGCGTTTAAGTCCTACTCTCTTTGTATTGGGGAAATTACATGACCGTTACCGTTCAATCCGTTGTCTATCAGATCGATGGCAAGCCGTATGAAAGCCGTCTGGTGTATGACGATGCGGTGGTATCCCCGCGTCCGGGTCTGCTGATGGCGCCTAACTGGGCAGGTATCAGTGAGGGCGCCGAGCGGATCGCCCAGTCCGTGGCAGCCGAAGGCTATGTGGTGCTGCTGGCCGACCTGTACGGCCAGGGCGTGCGCCCAAAGGGCAATGAAGAATGCCTGGCCGCCATGATGCCGCTCAAGACGGACCGTGCCTTGCTGCGCAAGCGCATGCAGGCGGCGTTCGAACAGCTGCAAGCCCAGACCACGGCATCGGTGGACAAGGACCAGCTGGCCACTTTCGGTTTCTGCTTCGGGGGTTGCTGCTCCCTGGAGCTGGCCCGCACCGGCGCGCCGCTGAAAGCGGCCGTGTCGTTCCACGGCACCCTGGACACCCCGAACCCGGCCGATGGCAAGAACATCGTCGGCAAGGTACTGGTGCTGCACGGCGCCAGCGACCCGCTGGTACCGAAAGAGCAACTGCCGGCGTTCGAAGAAGAAATGAACGCCGCCGGCGTGGATTGGCAGCTGACCAGCTACGGGGGTGCCTACCACTCGTTCACCGACGTTGAAGCCAACAACCCTGGCGTGCAGATGTACAACAAGACCGTGGCCGACCGTGCGTTCAAGGCCATGCACAACTTGCTGGAAGAAGTGTTTAAGCCAGCCGTCTGATCGGTGCGCCACGCTTCGCTGTAGCGGGCCTGGGCGCGTCGCCGGTGCATGGGGTTTTCCTGATGCTGCGCGGCGTTCGTGACGCGGCCAGGTCCGCTGCTACGGGGTGGCAGCGGTCGCTAGCGGCATCATCCGGGCAATTCGATGCGCTCGGTTTCGCCGGGCACCGTGGGCCAGTCCCGTGCCGCCCACCGGCTACGCGCCTGCTCGATCAGCTTCGCGTGGCTGGCCACGAAATTCCAGTTCATCCGGCGTGGCCCGTCCAGTGGCGCACCGCCAAGCAGCACCAGGTGGCAATCGGTCTGTGCCAGCAGCGTGGGTGTTTCGCCCGCGTTCAGTACCAGCAGCGTCAGCGGCTGCACCGCTTCGTCCTCCAGTTCACCCTCGCCCTCCAGTACATACAGCGCCCGTTCCTGATGCTCGTCCGGAATCGATAGCGTGCTGCCTGCCGCCATGTGCACCTCGGCATACAGGGTGGGGGAGAGCACCGGCACCGGTGACGCCAGGCAAAAGCCCGCTCCTGCAATCAAGCGAATCCGAACCCCCAGGGCTTCGCTGACAGGCAATTGGTCCTCTGGGTGGTAGCTGTAGTGGCTCTCGCCCTGTTCGTGGCGCTGGGGCGATGCCAGCCACACTTGCAGGCCATGCAGGCGCGAGCCGCTGGCGCGCAGGTCGTCGGGTGTGCGTTCCACATGGGCAATGGCCTTGCCGGCGGTCATCCAGCTCACGTCGCCCGGCCCCACGTGCTGGTCCGAACCCAGGCTGTCCTTGTGCAGCAGTGCGCCTTCGAACAGGTAGGTCAGGGTCGACAGGCCGATATGCGGGTGCTGGCGGATGTTCACGCCGTCACCGGGTGCGTAGGAGGTGGCCAGCATGTGGTCGAAAAACACGAAGGGCCCCACCGCACGGCATTGGCGTGACGGCAGCGGGCGCAGGATCGGCTGGCCTTCGACGTGTTCGGCGGGTGGCTTGATCACCAGGTGTGGCATGGCGAGGCTCCTGTCACTGGCTGAACGCGCCTTCGGCCAGGGTGGTGGTGATGGTGACTTCGGTGGTGGTCATCAGTTTGTGCACGGGGCAGCGGTCGGCCACGCGGTGCAGTTCGGCGCGCTGTTCGGCGGTGAGCACGCCCTTGAGGGTCAGGGTCACGTTGATGGCGTATTTGCCTTTCTGTTCCTGGCTGTCATCACGCTGCAAGTCGACTGAGACGCCTGTCAGGGGAATGCCTTTCTTGCGGGCGTAGTACTTGAGCGTCAGGGCCTTGCAGGCGCCCAGGGCTGCGTCGAAGTAGTCGTGGGGGGAGGGTGCGGAGTCGTCGCCGCCCAAGGCCTGGGGCAGGTCGGTGAACAACTGATGGTCGTCGATTTGCAGGCTATGGCGGTAGCTGTCGGCGGATTCGGTGTTGAGGGTGATGGTCATCGGGCTGTCCTTGGGCGTGATGGGAACAGGCAGCATAACCTTTTTGGGATTTGTGTTGCCTGCGAAGCAGGCGCCGCAAAACCAAAAAAAACGGCACCCGAAGGTGCCGTTCCTTGCAGCAAGGGGGTGAGCCCTTACTTGCCCTGCCAGCGCTTGAGTACCAGCGTGGCGTTGGTGCCGCCGAAACCGAAGCTGTTGCTCATCACGGTGTCGATCTTGGCGTTTTCCTGCGTCTGGCGCAGGATCGGCATGTCGGCGACGGCTGGGTCCAGCTCGTCGATGTTGGCGGAGCCGGCAATGAAGTTGCCTTCCATCATCAGCATGCAGTAGATCGCTTCGTGAACGCCAGCAGCGCCCAGGGAGTGACCGGACAGGCTCTTGGTGGAGCTGATGGCCGGAGCCTTGTCGCCGAACACTTCGCGAACACCTTTCATTTCCGCGACGTCGCCGACCGGGGTCGAGGTGCCGTGGGTATTCAGGTAGTCGATCGGGGTGTCGACGGTGGACAGCGCCTGCTGCATGCAGCGGATAGCGCCTTCGCCGCTCGGGGCAACCATGTCGTAACCGTCGGAAGTGGCGCCGTAACCGACGATTTCCGCGTAGATCTTGGCGCCACGGGCCAGGGCGTGTTCCAGCTCCTCGACCACTACCATGCCGCCACCGCCGGCGATGACGAAGCCATCACGGTCGTTGTCGTAGGCGCGGGAGGCTTTTTCCGGGCTGTCGTTGCGCTTGCTGGACAGTGCGCCCATGGCGTCGAACAGGAACGACTGGCTCCAGTGCTCTTCTTCACCGCCGCCGGCGAAGACGATGTCCTGCTTGCCCATCTGGATCTGCTCCATGGCGGTACCGATGCAGTGAGCACTGGTGGCGCAGGCAGAAGCGATGGAGTAGTTCAGGCCCTTGATCTTGAAGGGGGTGGCCAGGCACGCCGACACGGTGCTGCTCATGGTGCGGGTGACGCGGTAGGGGCCGACGCGCTTGACGCCTTTTTCGCGCAGGATGTCCAGCGCTTCCATCTGGTTCAGGGTCGACGCACCGCCGGAGCCGGCGATCAGGCCGGTACGCGGGTTGGAGACCTGCTCTTCGGTCAGGCCCGAATCCTTGATGGCGTCGGCCATGGCCAGGTAGGCATAGGCAGCGGCGTGGCCGACGAAACGGTACACCTTGCGGTCGATCAGTTCTTCGAGGTTGAGGTCGATGGAGCCGGAAACCTGGCTGCGCAGACCCATTTCGGCATATTCCGGGTTGAAGCGGATGCCAGGGCGGTTTGCACGCAGGTTTGCGGAGACGGTGTCTTTGTCATTGCCCAAGCAGGAAACAATGCCCAGACCAGTGATAACGACGCGGCGCATGCGGATAACCCTTAGAAATTTTCGGTGGATGTGAACACGCCGACCCGAAGGCCTTCGGCGGTGTAGATCTCTTTGCCGTCAACGCTGACAGAACCATCGGCGATGGCCAGGTTCAGCTTGCCGCGCAGGACGCGTTTGATATGGATGTTATAGGTGACTTTCTTGGCGGTAGGCAGGACCTGGCCGAAGAACTTCACTTCGCCCGAACCCAGCGCGCGGCCACGGCCCGGCAGGCCTTGCCAGCCCAGGAAGAAACCGACCAGTTGCCACATGGCGTCGAGGCCCAGGCAGCCTGGCATCACCGGGTCACCTTCGAAGTGGCAGGCGAAGAACCACAGGTCCGGGTTGATATCCAGCTCGGCGACCAATTCACCTTTGCCGTACTTGCCACCTTCGTCGCTGATGTGGACGATGCGATCGACCATCAGCATGTTACCGGCGGGCAGTTGCGCGTTACCGGGGCCGAACATTTCGCCGCGGCTGCAGCTCAGTAGTTCGTCCCGAGTAAAGGCGTGTTGTTTGGTCATGCGAGCTCCTCAATAGTCCCGTGTGGCAGTGGGGCAAATTCTCCCAGCCGTGCCAAAGCGATTGCGCCTTTGGCAAGGCAGCCTACACATAGACTATTGCGTTGTAGTGAAAGTCACAGCGCCAGGGACAAAGAAGTACACCTGTGCACTGAAATTTTTTATCCAGGCTGTTCATTTTGCCTGACATAACGTCTAAGACTGCCGCACTTTAACATTTATCGCCAGCCCCGGCTGCCTCTGGGGCGTATTTAGGCTACCAGCCAGCGCTGCAGGATCTGCTTGAGATCGGTACGTTTGAACGGTTTGGCCAGGTAATCGTTCATGCCGGCGCTCAGGCAGGCTTCGCGGTCGCCCAGCAGGGCGTTGGCGGTCAGGGCGATGATGGGTAGTTGCGCATGTTCAGGCAGCTGGCGAATGCGCCGGGTGGCCTCGTAGCCGTCGACGATCGGCAGGCGGCAGTCCATCAGCACCGCGTCAAAGGGCTGTTGGCCGACTTCATGGATGGCCTGGGCGCCGTCACCGACCACGCATACCACGCAGCCCAGGCTGCGCAGCATGGCCTCGATCACTGTCTGGTTGACCGGGTTGTCCTCCACCAGCAGCACCCGCTTGCCCACCCCGTGGGCTTCCTCGCCCAGGCGTGGCTCGCGCAGCGGCGCCACGCTGCGCTGGCTAAAGGCCAGGGGAATTTCCAGCGTGAACAGGGAGCCGTTGCCTTCACGGCTTTCGGCCTGCAGCGTGCCGCCCATGCGTTCGGCCAGGGTGCGCGCGATCGGCAAGCCCAAGCCAGTACCGCCGTAGCGGCGGCTGATGCTGCTGTCGGCCTGCTGGAAGGCCACGAACATGCTTTCCAGGCGCTCGGCGCTGATGCCGATGCCGGTATCGCGCACAGTGCAGGTCAACCAGATCAACTGGTGGTCCAGCACCTGCCAGTGGGCATCGATCTGCACGCTCCCCACCTCGGTGAACTTGATGGCGTTGCCAATCAGGTTCACCAGTATCTGGCGGATGCGCGTGGGGTCACCCTCGACCTGCAGATGGTCGATGCCGGGGGGCAGATTGAGGTTCAGGCTCAGGTTGCGGGCGCTGGCGTTGTGCTGGAAGGCCTGGGCGCAGCTGGCCACCAGCTCGCCAAGATTGAACGGAATATGCTCCAGCTCCAGGGCCGCGCGCTCGATGCGCGAGAAGTCGAGGATGTCGTTGATGACCTTGAGCAAGTGCTCCGTGGACTGAGTGGCCAAGGCCGCGTACTCGTGCTGCTCCTCGGTCATGACCGTGGTTTCCAGCAGTTGCAGCATGCCCAGCACGCCATTCATGGGGGTGCGCAGTTCGTGGCTCATCATGGCCAGGAAGTCTGACTTGGCGCTGTTGGCGCGCTCGGCCTGCTCACGGGTGCTGACCAGTTGCTCGATGGTCTGGCGCTGCTCGCGGCCGGCCTTCTCCAGGCCCGTGGCAAGATTATTGATGTGCTGGGCCAGGCTGCCCAGCTCGGCGTCGTCGACGATCGGCAGGGGTGCCTTGAAATCGCCTTCCTGGATCGCCTTCACGGCCAGGCCCATCTGGCTGATGGGGCGTGCCAGGCTCAAGGCCAGGCGGCGTGCGAGCAGGAAGCTGAACAGCAGGGCGAACAAGGCCAGCACGGCGGCTTTGAGCAGAATTTCCTGCTGGCGCTGGTTGAAGGCGTCGTTGGACATGCCGACGATGACCCGCCCCACGCAGTCGGGCTGGCCCACGCGCAGGTAATTGTCATGGCCCTGGTCGGCGCGCTGCAGGCGGATGCTGGCCTGGAACACCTGGACCTTGGCGCTGTGGTCCTGATTGGCGTCGGGCTGCTCCACGTACAGCAGCACGCGTTCGCTGCTGTCCTGTACTTCCAGGAAGCGCACATGGGGAATTTCCAGGGTGGCGCGCAACAGGCTGTCGAGCACCGTGGTGTTGTTGCTGATCACACCGAATTCGGCCGCCGGCGCCAGCTGGTTGGCGATCAACTGGCCGGTGCGGGTCATTTCTTCATGCAGGTCATGCAGGCGCACGAAGGTGAAGAAGCCCGTCAGCAGCAGTGTCAACAGCAAGGCGGGGCCCAGGCAGATGACCTGGGTGCGGCTATGGATGTCCCAGCCGGGGCGCCATTTCATGAGCGGCTATTTCGCACGGTGCGACCTTGGAAGGTGGGCAAAAGCCGGACATTCTAACCGCATGTGTCAACATTTCCAGTGATGTCTACACACGCGGCTACGCTTTGCCTGCACCGGCTTTGCCTGTGGGACTGGCCGCGGCGGCCACGCTCCGTATAATGCAGGCATCGCCCACTTTTTTGGTTTTGATGGATTGGATATGACTGAACAGCAGCCTGTCGCAGTGCTGGGGGGCGGGAGTTTCGGCACCGCCGTGGCGAACTTGCTGGCCGAAAATGGCCATGCCGTGCGCCAATGGATGCGCGACCCGCAGCAGGCCGAGGCGATCCGCACCCAGCGCGAGAATCCGCGCTACCTCAAGGGCATCAAGATCCACCCCGGTGTCGAGCCGGTCACCGACCTGCTGGCGACCTTGCAAGGCAGCCAGCTGATCTTCGTCGCGCTGCCTTCCAGCGCCTTGCGCAGCGTGCTGGCGCCTCATGCGCAGTTGTTGGCCGGGCGCATGCTGGTCAGCCTGACCAAGGGCATCGAAGCCCAGACGTTCAAGCTGATGAGCGAGATCCTCACCGACATCGCGCCCGCCGCGCGCATCGGCGTGCTGTCGGGCCCGAACCTGGCCCGTGAAGTGGCCGAGCACGCGCTGACCGCCACGGTAGTGGCCAGCGAGGACGACGCACTGTGTACCGAGGTGCAGGCCGCGCTGCACGGGCCGACGTTTCGCGTGTACGCCAGCAGTGACCGCTTCGGCGTCGAGCTGGGCGGGGCACTGAAGAACGTCTACGCCATCATCGCCGGCATGGCCGTGGCGCTGGGCATGGGAGAGAACACCAAGAGCATGCTGATCACCCGCGCGCTGGCCGAGATGACCCGCTTCGCGGTCAGCCAGGGCGCCAACCCCATGACCTTCCTGGGCCTGGCCGGGGTGGGTGACCTGATCGTCACCTGCTCCTCGCCCAAAAGCCGCAATTACCAGGTCGGCCATGCGCTGGGGCAGGGGTTGAGCCTTGAAGAAGCCGTGACGCGCCTGGGCGAAGTCGCCGAGGGCGTCAATACCCTCAAGGTGCTCAAGGCGAAGGCCCAGGAGCTGAACGTCTACATGCCGCTGGTAGCCGGGTTGCACGCGATCCTGTTCGAAGGGCGTACCCTGGCCCAGGTGATCGAGCTGCTGATGCGCGCTGAACCCAAGACCGACGTCGATTTCATTTCCATCAGTGGTTTCAACTGATACGCAGGAGCAACGGACATGAGTGATTCGCCTCTCAAACCCAGCCAGGAATCGATCCTGCTGCGGGTGCTGTGGATGGTGCTGTACGTACTGGTGTGGCAAGCGGCGCAGTTGCTGCTGGGCGCCGTGGTGCTGATCCAGTTGATCTACCGCCTGGTGTACGGGGCACCGAACCTGAGCCTGATGAACTTCGGCGACAGCCTGAGCCAGTTCATGGCCCAGATCGGCCGCTTCGGTAGCTTCCACACCGAGCAGAAACCCTGGCCCTTCGCCGATTGGCCCGCGGCCCGCGCCCCCGAAGGCGAGGCGCCCCACAGCGTGCCGCCGGCGGCGCACCCGGCGCGCGACGAGGAGCCCAAACTGTGAAGCTATGGATCCTGCGCCATGGCGAGGCCCAGGGCCACGCCGCCCAGGACAGCCTGCGCGAACTCACCGACCACGGCCGCGAACAGGTGTTGCGCAGTGCCGCGCACCTGCTGGGTGAGCCGCTCACCGTCCTCTTTGCCAGCCCCTATGTCCGCGCTCAGCAAACCGCCGGTATCGTTCATGAGGCGTTGGCGCTGGAACGCCCCATCGTCACGGTGCCGTGGTTGACGCCCGAGACCGACCCTGGCGAAGTGATCAGCCAGTTGGATGCGCTGGCCGAGGACAATGTGCTGTTGGTGAGCCATCAGCCGTTGGTGGGTGCGTTGGTTGGCCTGCTGGAGAACGGGCACCTGAAAACCCCGCGCGCCATGGACACCGCCAGCCTGGCGGTCCTGGAAGGCGAGTGGCCGCTGGCCGGGCTGCTGACCGTCAAAGCCGTGCATCACGCTTGAGCGCCAGGCGCAGAGCGGCAACGGCGGCGTAACGGCCAAATGCCAGCCTGGAACCGCCCCCTCGCTTGTCACCCTGGTGGGTGGCAAAGATAGTGGCGTGGTTGATTGCGGCAGCCTTGAACCTGGCCCGGCCAGGCGCAGGGTTGCCATGAATATTCCGGTACAAGGACATTTCCATGACCCTATGGCGCACCGAACCCAACCTCGATCAGTTCAACGAGGCGCAGAAAAACACCATCGGCGAAGTGCTCGACATTCGCTTCGAGGCTGTCGACGCCGAATCGCTCACGGCCAGCATGGCCGTCGACCACCGCACCCACCAGCCCTACGGCCTGCTGCATGGCGGTGCCTCGGTGGTACTGGCCGAAACCCTGGGCTCCATGGCCAGCTACCTGTGTATCGACCCCAGCACCCATTACTGCGTGGGCCTGGAGGTTAACGCCAACCACGTGCGCGGCGTGCGCAGTGGCAGGGTCACCGGCGTGGCGCGGGCAGTGCACATTGGACGCACCACCCACGTGTGGGACATTCGCCTGAGCGACGAGCGCGGCAAGCTCAACTGCATTTCGCGGCTGACCGTGGCCGTGGTCCCGCTGGGCGAGAACCCGCCAGGCCGGTAAGGGCGAAGGCTGCTGCGCTGGATGTCAGGCATTCATGGCACGGACAACGCTGGCATGGATGCAGTTGGCGACGATACGGCTGCGCAGGCTCCAATCGGTGTTGATGATGTAGAACTTCTGGATATAGCTGTTCTCGTCCTCGGAGTGAAACCACTGGTCGATTTTGTTACTGAAGTCGTCTGGCACAAACAGCGGCAGCGCGTATTTGGCGCACTGAATGGCACGTAGTTGTCCATTGGGCTTCCACTCTTCGGCAACCTCGTCCATGAACGTTTTCAGCGTGGCGGTGGTATTGGTGTTGCTGCCGCTCCATCGCTGCGTCACGGCGTTGCAGAAAGAAGGATGAAAGGCAGGGCCGGCGTAGGCCAGCACCAGGTTCTTGCCGGGGTGGTTCAACCACAGATGGACGAGGTTTTTGCCCAGTACATCGGCCGGCAGGCAGCGCGGCCCCAGGCGCCCTATCAGCATTGCCTGAAATTCCTGGTGTATGGCAGAGGTAAAACCGTGCAGCTCGTGAAAGTCCAGAATGATGATCTCTTTCTGGGTGTCGGCGGCCTTGAAGTAGTCCAGCAAAGGCTCGAGAAGGTCGGCTTCCAGGCTCACCCCCGTGCTAGTGAAATGCCTCAGTTGAAAGCGCCTCGGATCCCCGGGCCGGAACTGTTCACAACAGTGGACACGCAGGTCCAGTACGCGGATGCCGCCTCGAATCTGTTTGATCAGGGAGACATCCTGGGTCACCTCGTGGGGCAGTTGCATCTGGTCCCGGCGTTCCTTGGTGCTGCCTGAATCGTGGCTGCCCGGCAGTACCAGCTTGTTGATGGGCAGGTTGCCGATGATGGCGTTATTTCCCATCCAGGTATGCAGACGGTCTTGATTGTTGACTCTCATGATGGCCCTTCCTTGGCAATGCTCGTGGGTGATGTATCGACGCGTCGATACCCGACCATGCTAAGGCGGGGAAGATGAGCGGCCGAGCCGGAAAGCTTGCCTCTGGGGCCATGCGGGGAATTCGCATTGGGCCGATTGACATAAATGCCATCGTTTTACTAGGATGACACCCAAGCGCCGATTTAAGACAGCTACTTGCGGGGCGCGGAACTTCCTTTTCCAAGGGGTTCGAAATACCGCTAAAACGCTGGTTCGGTGTCGCCTCCCACCGCAGCCCAGCGGGACTTGCGAGGCTTGGAAGACACCACCATGAGTTGCCCCCGTCCTATCGTTTGCCTGGCGCCGCTGCCCGCGAGCAGCACGGCCCGTACCCCTCGTATTCTTCTGGTCGGCCAGCATCAGCCCACGTTGCTGCGTTACCTCGATGGTTGGCCACGGCGGGCGGGCAGGGCCAGTGCCTCCCTGATCCAGTTCGTCGCCCCAGGCGAGTCTCTGGTCGGCCTGGCCAACGACCGCTTCGATCTGGCAGTCGTGCATTCGCCCTGTTCCGAGCAGGCCGCCCAGGTCATTGGCCACCTGACGCGCGTGGCACGTCAGGGGCTGGTAACGTTTCGCCAGCCGCGTTGACCGGCCCGAGATTTGGCCGGGCGGCCCGCCTCATGCCGTGGGGTGGCTGGCGTTACCCTTCATAACTGATGCTGTTCACGTACCACGTCGCTTCGCCCGATGGGGTCTGAACACGCACTTCGTCGTCGCGTTCTTTCTTCAGCAGCGCGCGCGCCATGGGGGAGTCGATCGAGATGTAGTCATTGCGGCCGTAGATTTCGTCATAGCCCACGATGCGAAATTTCTTCGTCTCCCCTTCGTCATTCTCGACCTCGACCCAGGCACCAAAAAACACCTTGCCCTCTTGCTCAGGGGAATAGTCGACCACCTTGACGTCTTCCAGGCGCTTGCGCAGGTAACGCACGCGCCGGTCGATTTCACGCAACAGTTTCTTGTTGTACTGGTAATCGGCGTTTTCGCTGCGGTCGCCCAGGGACGCAGCCCACGCGACCTTCTGGGTAATTTCGGGGCGGTACACACGCCACAGGTGGTCGAGTTCGCCCTTGAGCGCCTCGTGGCCTTTTCGGGTAATGATGTTGGTGGCCAACGCTATCTCCTGACTGTAATTAAGAACCGCTGGCTCAGCTGTCGCGCAACACGGCCAATGGGCTGGCGTTCAGCGCACGGCGGGTGCCGAACACCCCTGCGCCACCGATCAGCAGGGCCCCCACCAACGGCAGCATCAGCAACCAGGGATGTGGGTGCCACTGCAAATTGAAGGCATAGCGGTACAGCGCCAAGCTGATCAGTTCGGTGCCTACCGCTGCCAGCACGCCGCTGGCCGCCCCCAGCAGCCCGAACTCGATGCGCCGCGCCTTGACCAGCAGCCGGCGCTCGGCGCCCAGGGCGCGCAGCAGGGCGCCTTGACGGATGCGTTCGTCCAGCGTGGCCTGCAGGCCGGAGAACAGCACGGCCATGCCCGCGGCCAGCACGAACAGCAGCACATATTCCACCGCCAGGGTGACCTGGGCGAGAATGCTGCGCAGTTGCTCCAGCAACGCCTCGACCTGCAGCAAGGTCACGGCCGGGAAGGCTCGGGCCAGTTCCACCACCTGCTGGTCGTGCCCTGGGGCCAGGTAGAAGCTGGTCAGGTAGGTGGTGGGCAGGTCGGTAAGGGTGCCGGGCTGGAAGATCATGTAGAAGTTGGGCTGAAAGCTGTCCCAATGCACGTCCCGCAGGCTCGTGACCTTGGCCTGGCGCTCGCTGCCGCCGATGTTGAAGGTCAGGGTGTCACCCAGTTTGAGTTTCAGGCTGTTGGCCAGCTTGGCCTCCACCGAAACGCCCGGCAGGCCGGGTGCCGGGGTGGCGCCCCACCATTGGCCCAGGCTGAGGCTGTTGCCGGGCGGCACGTCGGCGGACCAGGTCAGGCTCAAGTCGCGTTCCGTGGCCTGCTCGCCACGGGAGTCCTTGGTCACCAGTTGGCGAACCGCCTCGCCGTTGACGGCAGTCAGGCGCCCGGGAATCACCGGGTACAGGGGCGCCGACCGAGCCGAATAGCTGCTCAGGCGCTGGGCGAAACTGTCCTTGTCGCTGGGCAGGATGTTGAGGGCGAAATAGTTCGGGGCATCCTTGGGCAACTGGTTCTGCCAGGTGTCCAGCAGTTCGCCGCGCAGCAGCGCGATCAAGGCCATGGACAGCAGGATCAGGCCGAATGCCAGGGACTGGCCGGCTGCCGCCAGGGGGTGGCGCAACAGTTGTCCCAGGCCCAGGCGCCAGGGCAGGGTGGCGCCCGCCAGCACGCGTCGCAGGCTTTGCAGAGCCAGCAGCAACACGCCGCCCAGCAGTACCGCCGCCACCGCGCCGCCGGCCAGCAGCGCAAAGGTCAGCACCAGGTCCAGGCTCAGGCGCCACATGATCAGGCCCAGGGCCAGCACTGCCAGGCCGTACACCAACCAGGTGCTCGGGGGCACGGGCAGCAGGTCGCGGCGCAGGACCCGCAGCGGTGGCACACGGCCCAGGGCGGCCAGGGGCGGCAGGGCGAAGCCGGCCAGGGCCACCAGCCCGGTACCGATGCCGGCCAGGGCCGGCAGTGCGCCGCCGCCGGGCACCACACTGGGGAGCAGGCCCTGAAGCAGCTTGAACAGCCCCAGTTGCGCCAGCCAGCCCAGCACCGCGCCACTGACGCAGGCGAGCACGCCTAGCACGGTCAGTTGAATGCAGAACGACAACAGCACTTCCCGACGCGACAGGCCCAGGCAGCGCAGCAATGCGCTGGCATCGAAGCGCCGGTTGGCAAAGCGACTGGCCGATAGCGCCACCGCGACGCCAGACAGCAACACGGCCACCAGGCTGGCCAAGTTCAGGTAGCGTTCGGCCTTGCTCAGGGCGCCGCCAATCTGCTGGTTGCCGTCGCGCGCATCCTGCAGCCGCTGGTTGGGTGCCAGGCCGGCACGCACGGTCTGGGCGTAGGCGGCCAGGGCGGTGGGCTTGCCGCTCCACAGTTCACGGAAGGTGACACGGCTGCCGGGTTGGATGACCCCGGTGGCGGCCAGGTCGGCTTCGTTGATCATCACCCGCGGCGTAAGGCTGTAGAAGTTGCCGGCGCGGTCAGGCTCATAGGTCAGCACCCGCGCCAGGTGCAGGGTCTTGTTGCCTACATCGATGCTGTCACCGATCTTCAGGTTCAGTGCCGCCAGCAACCGCGACTCCACCCAGGCCTGCCCGGGCTCGGGGCGCCCGCCGGCGGTTTCTTCGCCATAGGGCTGGGCAGCGCTCTTGAGCTGGCCGCGCAGGGGGTAATTGTCATCCACCGCCTTGATGCTGGACAGCTGGATACCGTTGTCGGTGGCCACCACGCTGGCGAATTCCACCACCCGCGCGTGGTTCAGGCCTTGCTCGCGGCCCAGGCGTATCTGCTCCGGGCGCGCAGGCGTGGTGCCCTGCAGCACCAGGTCGGCGCCCAGAAATTCGGTGGCCCGCAGCAGCATGGCGGCGTTCAGGCGGGCACCGAAATAGCCGATGGCGGTGCTGGCCGCCACGGCCACCAGCAGGGCGAAAAACAGTACGCGCAGTTCACCTGCGCGGGCATCGCGAAGCAACTGGCGCACCGACAGCGACATCAGGCGCGAGAGTGGCAAACCAGCCATCAGGGCTCCAGGGGGCCGACCAGGCGGCCGGCATCGAGGCGGATCAGGCGCCGGCAACGGTGCGCCAGGCGTTCGTCGTGGGTTACCAGCACCAGGGTGGTACCGCGTTCCTTGTTCAGTTCGAACAGCAGGTCGCTGATGCGCTCACCGGTGTGGCTGTCGAGGTTGCCGGTGGGTTCGTCGGCGAACAGCACGTCGGGCTCCGCCGCGAAGGCACGGGCAATGGCCACCCGTTGCTGCTCACCGCCGGACAATTGCCGGGGGGCGTGGCTCAGGCGCTGGCCCAGGCCAACGCGCTCCAGCAGGCCCCGGGCAATGTCGCGGGCGTCGGCGCGCCCGTCCAGCTCCAGGGGCAGCATGACGTTTTCCAGGGCGTTCAGGCTGTCGAGCAACTGGAAAGACTGGAACACGAAGCCCACGTGCTCGGCCCGTACCCGGGCGCGCTGATCTTCGTCCAGCTGGCTGAGGTCACGCCCGGCCAGGTTCACGTTGCCACCGCTGGGCAGGTCCAGCCCGGCCAGCAGGCCCAGCAAGGTGGATTTGCCAGACCCCGACGCGCCAACGATGGCCAGGCTGTCGCCCTTGTTCAGGTCCAGTGACAATTCATGCAGGATGGTGAGTTCACCTTCCGCGCTGGGAACCACTTTGCTAAGGTTCTGAGCTTTGAGGATGCTTGGGCCCATGGAGAATCCGATGCGAGTGTGGTGGTTGAGTGCTGGTCTGGCGCTGATGCTGATGGCGCAAAACGCAGCGGCGGGTACCGTGCTGGTCGTGGGCGATAGTATCAGCGCCGGTTTGGGCCTGGATACCAGCAAGGGGTGGGTGTCGTTACTGCGACAACGGCTTGAGCACGAGGGTTTCAAGGATTCGGTGGTCAATGCCTCGATCTCCGGCGACACCACTGCCAACGGCCAGGCGCGGCTGCCGGCGCTGCTGGCGGCCAACAAGCCAAGCGTGGTGATCGTGGAGCTGGGCGGCAATGACGGCTTGCAGGGGCACCCTCCGGCGCAAATGCAACAGAATCTTGCGGCGATGATCGACGCGTCCCGCGCAGCCGGTGCCAAGGTACTGTTGCTGGGCATGAAGCTGCCCCCCAACTACGGTGCGCGCTACACCCAAGCCTTTGCCCAGGTCTACAGCCAGTTGGGTGAGCAGAAACAGGTGCCGCTGGTGCCGTTTTTCCTCGAAGGGGTAGGGGGTGTGCCTGCGCTGATGCAGGCCGATGGCATTCACCCGGCGGTGAATGCCCAGGGCAAGTTGCTGGAAAATGTCTGGCCGCAGCTCAAACCGCTGCTTTGACGCTTTTCTAGTGACCGCCTTTCGGCTAATGTGGCGCCCCCCGATCTGGAGCCCCCAATGCCGCGTCCTGCCTGGTCCCTGTTTGCCTACCAACTTATCGAGCCCGATGAGCAGCTCGATCTGTTCGCGTGCCAGGAAATTCGCGTGCACCTGATCGCACGCCAACTGGAACTCGGTGGCTCCGCCGATCGCACCCTGTGTGGCACCCTGCTGCCCGCGCAACCGCGCTGGTCCGGGGTGGCGCCCTCTATCTTTCGCGACAAGCGCCTTTGCCCCCTGTGCAAGGCCATCCTTCACGCGCAAAAAC
Organism: Pseudomonas eucalypticola; assembly: GCF_013374995.1. Taxonomy (NCBI): domain Bacteria; kingdom Pseudomonadati; phylum Pseudomonadota; class Gammaproteobacteria; order Pseudomonadales; family Pseudomonadaceae; genus Pseudomonas; species Pseudomonas eucalypticola. The sequence continues at coordinate 1,906,853 of NZ_CP056030.1, forward strand.
AGGGCACCCGGCCCGTGTGGCCCCAGCTCTAGGCATTCCTGAACAACTGCTCATCCAACAACCGCCGGGATGCCTCCCGGTCGGCGGAACGCCAGTGTACAATCGGCCGATTATTCCTCTCGTTTTGCAAAGGATCCTCGGATGTTGCCGCGCTTTTCCGTCGTCACCCGTTGCCTGGCCCTGACCGCCGCGATCGCTGCCGGCTCGGCTGGCGCTACCGAATACCCGCTGCCGCCGCCGGGCGAAGACATCGTCGGCCAGGTCCAGGTGATCAAGGCCAAGTACGAAGACACCTTTGCCGACCTGGGCGAAGCCAACGACCTGGGTTACCTGGAAATGATCGCCGCCAACCCGGGCGTCGATGCCTGGTTGCCCGGCGCCGGTACCGAGATCGTGCTGCCCACCCGCTTCATTCTGCCCCCGGGCCCGCGCGAAGGCATCGTGATCAACCTGCCCGAGTACCGCATGTACTACTTCCCCAAGGGCCAGAACGTGGTGTACACCTACCCCATCGGCATTGGCCGTGAGGGCTGGGGGTCGCCCATTTCCCAGACCAAGGTCACCGGCAAGATCCCCAACCCCACCTGGACGCCGCCGGCTTCGATCAAGGCCGAGCACGCTGCCGACGGCGACCCGTTGCCCAACGTGGTACCGGCCGGCCCGGACAACCCCCTGGGGCCGTTCAAGTTCACCCTGGGCCTGCCGGGTTACCTGATTCACGGTTCCAACAAGAAGTTCGGCATTGGCATGCGCACCAGCCACGGTTGCTTCCGCATGTACAACTTCAACGTGCTGGAACTCTCCAAGATGGTGCCAGTGGGCACGCCGGTACGCATCATCAACGAGCCCTACAAGTTTGGCGTGAGCGGCGGCAAGGTCTACATCGAGGCGCATACCCCGCTGGACGCCAAGGGCGACCCGTCGGCCGTGGACAAGCACACCTCGGTGATCAACGCCATGCTCAACCGCCCGGACCTCAGCGGCAACATGCAGATGAACTGGGACACCGTGCGCGACGTGGTGGCCGCCGAAGACGGCATGCCGGTGGAAATCGCTGCCCCAGGTGTGGCGGGCTCTGCCAGCGACGCCATCATTTCCACCGCGCCGGTCAAGCCGACACCGCAGGTGCCGGTACAGCCGATGGATTGATCGGCAGCCGACTCGCAAAAGGGGAAGCCTCGGCTTCCCTTTTTCATGGCCGATGGTTTTTCAGGCATGGCGTTTGACGCGGGCATAAAAAAGCCAGCCCACCTGAGGTGGGCTGGCCTGGCAACAATCCCGGGGGGATTATTACTTGCGGCTTGCCTTGTCCAGCATGCGCAGAGCGCGCTCGTTGGCTTCGTCAGCAGTCTGTTGAGCTTTCTGGGCAGCAGCCAGAGCTTCGTCAGCCTTGCGATAAGCTTCGTCAGCACGAGCTTGAGCGCGAGCCGAAGCGTCTTCGGTAGCGGTCAGGCGAGCGTCGGTTTCTTTGGAGGCGCTGCTGCAACCGGCGGCCAGAACAGCGGCCAGGGCCAGAGCAGAGAATTTCAGAACGTTGTTCATCGTGATCCCCTTGAAGGACTTTCTATTTAAAGCCATCTCTCGTGAGTGAGAAAATAGCCGGCGTACATAGTACCCATTACTTGTAGTAAGTAAAATGACCTAACGCAAGAACCAAAAAAAAATCTTGGCGCCCCTTCGACGCGCTTCACCGGCGTCGGCAGGGAGCTTTGCGCACCCCGTGCAAGTTCGCCCAACGGCGTTTGGCCACTACCGATTGAGCGAGAGCTGTATCACTCTTCAATGGCGGAACAATGAAACAACAGCGCCTGGCCTAACCTGTTTCACACAGCCTGCTAAAGTGTTTTTTACTGAACTAATAGTGACTTGAAGTGTCGGCAGTCGTCTTAGCTTTAACATTCGGCAATGTTCAGTCGGGGCTGCCTTCAGATGTTCGGTCGCGCTATTTCAATGCGCAGCCGGGCGGGTATCTTGAGTGTCGGTGGCAACGGCGCCTACTATTGACTACGTGCTCATTTGCAAGAGAACGACACGGCTCGTCTCGGTGTCGAAACAGGCACGGGGTGGCGTAGAGGTTCCTTCGCCGGAAAAACATCGGTAAGGTAAGGGTCAAATTCCAAGACCCGCGAGGAGTTGTGATGAGCGAGGCGTTGTCCATCCACCATGACCAGGCTGGTCATCAGTTCGAGACCAATGTGGACGGTCATCGTGCTTACCTGACCTACATGGACCTGGGTAAGCAGACACTGGATATCTACCGTACCTTCGTGCCCAACGCGCTGCGCGGTCGCGGCATTGCCGCGGCCCTTACCGAACAGGCGCTGGCTTATGCCGAGCGCATGGGCTACACCGTGATCCCGTCGTGCTCGTATGTGGAGCGCTACATGGAACGGCACCAGCGGCGCGCTGCCAAGATCTGACCGCACATGAACGCAAACGCCGGGGCATGCCCCGGCGTTTGCGTTTCTGCGCGCAGCCTCAGCCGCGGGCGCGCTTGGGCAGCACGTGCTTGAGCTTGGCATGCATGCTGCGCAGGGTGGTCTCGGTGCTGGCCCAGTCGATGCACGCATCGGTAATGGATACGCCGTACTGCAGGTCGGCCAGGTCCTTGGGAATGGCCTGGCAGCCCCAGTTCAGGTGGCTCTCGACCATCAGGCCGATGATCGAGTTGTTGCCTTCCACGATCTGGTTGGCCACGTTGTCCATGACCAGCGGTTGCAGGGCCGGGTCCTTGTTGGAGTTGGCGTGACTGCAGTCGACCATGATGTTGGCGCGCACGTTGGCCTTGGCCAGGGCCTGCTCGCACAGGGCGACGCTGACCGAGTCATAGTTGGGCTTGCCGTTGCCGCCACGCAGTACCACATGGCCGTAGGCGTTGCCCTTGGTGGTGACGATGGACACGCCGCCTTCCTGGTTGATGCCCAGGAACCGATGGGGGCTGGACACCGACTGCAAGGCGTTGATGGCCACGGTGAGGCCGCCGTCGGTGCCGTTCTTGAAACCGACCGCCGAGGACAGGCCCGAGGCCATTTCACGGTGGGTCTGGGATTCGGTGGTGCGCGCGCCGATCGCCGACCAGCTGATCAGGTCCTGCAGGTACTGCGGCGAAATCGGGTCCAGCGCCTCGGTGGCGGTGGGCAGGCCCATTTCCGCCAGGTCCAGCAGCAACTGACGGCCGATGTGCAGGCCATCCTGGATCTTGAAGGAGTCGTCCAGGTACGGGTCGTTGATCAGGCCTTTCCAGCCCACGGTGGTACGCGGCTTCTCGAAATACACGCGCATCACCAGGTACAGGGTGTCGCTGACCTCCGCGGCCAGGGCTTTCAGGCGCTCGGCGTATTCATGGGCGGCCTTGATGTCATGGATGGAGCACGGGCCGATGACCACGAACAGGCGGTGGTCCTTGCCGTCGAGGATGTCGCGCACCACCTGGCGGCCTTCGGAAACGGTCTTCAGCGCGCTGGCGCTCAGGGGAATGTCCCGCTTGAGCTGTTCAGGGGTAATCAGGGTGTCGTTGGAGGCGACGTTGAGGTCGTCGATCGGTAAATCAGCCATCGTGTTACTCGTCAGGTCACGGGTGCCGGCCGCCAGCGATCCCCGCGCGGCGGAGCACAGCTTATTTTAGGCGCAGCGGGGAGCCGAACCTTAGCGCGATCCCGGTGGCGCGACAATGGGCCGCTGTGTAAATGCCGCCAACAAGCGGTGACGGCAGGTTACAGGTGGGCGTTTCCGGCGGACACCGCCTCGCCCAGGCTGGCACGGGAAAACTCCGCGGCGTGCTGTTCTACCCACTGGCGTGCCAGCGCATCGATGCTTTCCACGTTATCGGAAAAGGGCGAATGGGTTTCACAATAGCGCTGAATCTGGCACACCTGTTCACCCATGCGCGCCCCGAAGAGTGTCTGTTCGTCGGTAAAGGCCACGCCAATCAGGTAGCCTTGGGCTGCTTCGCGGCACCAGGCCACGTAACCGGGATAGTGCGTGCCGTTGCCCAGGGTCGGCATGTTCAGCTCGATGGCGGTGCCCACCGGGTAGCGGCGATGATGCCGGCACGCCACGCCGCCCAGGCTGACCCGGTGCAGACGGCGAGCGGATAAACGAGGGCGGTGGCACAGGCGCAGCTCCACGGGAACATCGACAGGATGAGGCAGGAAACGACCCATGAACACAGGCTCCGAGTGCCGGTTGGTTGACGAGACTTCCCGCGATGTCGTGCAGGAACTGGAACTGACTGATTTGACTATAGATCACGTATTGCTCGACGCGCCGGGCACCTCCCTGCTGGTCTTCACCAGCGTGGGCTGCGCCAGTTGCCGGGTGGCCCGGCGCGAGCTACCGAACATGCCGCTGGCGGTGCAGCGCGTGTGCTGGGTCGACGCGGGGGACAACGGCGGGGCGGTGCAAAGGTACGAGGTCTTTCACCTGCCCGCAATCTTTGTCGTGCGCGACGGCCAATTTCATGGCCCGCTGCAGGCCAGGCTGCTGGCAGGGGAGATCAACCATCGCCTGCTCGAAGCGCTGAACCGAGCGCCAGACGAATTGCCTTGAAACGCTAGCAATTAACGGAGAGCGTTCGACCATCGCTCAGGTTATGAGCGGAGCCCCGGACTGTGGGAGGCGCTGCTAAGCTTGAGCAAGCTCTGCCGTTTTGGCAGTCGAGGAGATCATATGATCCGTTCGATGCTGTATGCCACTGATCTGGGCTTGTACGCCCCCTACGTCATGCAACACGCCCTTGCCCTGGCCCGCTCCTTCAAGGCCGACCTGTACGTCATCCATGCCGTGGAGCCGATGGGGCTGTTCGCCGAGTCCGTGTTGCAGAGCTACCTGGACGAACCCACGCTCAATGAGCTTCACACCGAAGGCCTGAGCACCATGATGGCGGGCATCGAGCGCAAGGTGCTCGACGGTTTTCGCGAGGAATTGGGCGAGGGTCAGCAAGACCTGGCGCTGATTACCGCGGTGCGGGTGCGCCAGGGCGACCCCGCCCAGGTCATCCTCGACCAGGCCCAGCGCCTGGCGGTCGACCTGTTGATCGTCGGCAGTCACAGCCAGGGCGCGGGTACCGACACTCCCTTGGGCCGCACGGCGGCCAGGGTATTGCAGCTCTCGCCCGTGCCCGTGTACATGGTGCCGCTGTCCCAGCAATTGGGTCGCCGCAAAGCCTGAATGCGCGGCGAAGGTGCGCTCACGTACAAAATTTGATAAAAAGTTCTAGATTTCTCCCCTAGACCATTAATATAGTTATAAATCGTCGCTGTTGGCGTCTACTTGCTTTGAGGGATACATATGAAGCTTCAACAACTGCGCTACATCTGGGAAGTAGCGCACCACGACCTCAACGTCTCCGCGACAGCACAAAGCCTGTACACCTCCCAACCTGGCATCAGCAAGCAGATCCGCCTGCTGGAAGACGAACTGGGCGTCGAAGTCTTTGCCCGTAGCGGCAAGCACCTGACCCGCGTCACGCCGGCAGGGGAGCGCATCATCACCACCGCCGGGGAAATCCTGCGCAAGGTGGAGAGCATCAAGCAGATCGCCCAGGAGTTCTCGAACGAGAAGAAGGGCACCCTGTCGATCGCCACTACCCACACCCAGGCGCGCTATGCCTTGCCGCCGGTGATCAGCAACTTCATCAAGCAATACCCGGACGTGGCGCTGCACATGCACCAGGGCTCGCCCATGCAGATCGCCGAAATGGCCGCTGACGGCACGGTGGATTTCGCCATCGCCACCGAGGCCCTGGAGCTGTTCGGTGACCTGATCATGATGCCGTGCTACCGCTGGAACCGTTGCGTGGTGGTGCCCCAGGGCCACCCGTTGACCAAGCTGCCCAAGCTCACCCTGGAAGTGCTGGCCGAATACCCCATCGTTACCTATGTGTTCGGTTTTACTGGCCGTTCCAAGCTGGACGAGGCGTTCAGCCACCGCGGCCTGACCCCCAAGGTGGTTTTCACCGCGGCCGACGCCGACGTGATCAAGACTTACGTGCGCCTGGGCCTGGGCGTGGGCATCGTCGCCAAGATGGCGGTGGACACCAAGCTGGACAACGACCTGGTGATGCTGGACGCGGACCACCTGTTCGAAGCGAGCATCACCAAGATCGGCTTCCGCCGTGGCACGTTCCTGCGTGGCTTCATGTGCGACTTCATTGAAAAGTTCGCCCCGCATTTGACCCGTGATGTCATGGCCAAGGCCATCCAGTGCCACAACAAGCAAGAGCTGGAGGAGCTGTTCGACGGCGTGGAGCTGCCGGTCCACTGAAATGTCGGCGCCCTGTGGGCGACCATGAAAAAACCGGCCAATCTGGCCGGTTTTTTTGTTCAGGCTTTCTGGATCAGGTTGCCGGCGTGCAGCCCGCATTCCTTCTGGGTGGCTTCCTCCCACCACCAGCGGCCTTCGCGTTCGTGCTGGTTCGGCAGCACCGGGCGGGTGCAGGGCTCGCAGCCGATGCTGATGAAACCGCGTTCGTGCAAACTGTTGTACGGCAGTTCGAGCATGCGGATGTAGCCCCAGATTTCCTCGCTGGTCATCTGCGCCAATGGGTTGAACTTGTACAAGGTGCGTTCGGGTGTCGAGAACGCGCCGTCGACTTCCATCACCGAGACCTGGCTGCGGGTGCCCGGGCTCTGGTCGCGGCGCTGGCCGGTGGCCCAGGCGCTGACGGTGGACAGTTTGCGGCGCAGCGGCTCGATCTTGCGGATGCCGCAGCATTCGCCATGGCCGTCACGGTAGAAACTGAACAGGCCCTTTTCCTTGACGAACGGCTCCAGCCTGGTGTGGTCGGGCGACACCAGTTCGATGGCAATCTTGTAGTGTTCACGCACCTGGTCGATGAACCGGTAGGTTTCCGGATGCAGGCGGCCGGTGTCGAGGCTGAACACCTTGACGTTCTTGTTCAGCTTCCACGCCATGTCCACCAGCACCACGTCCTCGGCACCGCTGAAGGAGATCCACAGGTCATCGCCGAAGTGCTCGAAGGCGAGCTTCAGGATGTCCTGGGCGGACTTGTTGGCATAAGTCGCGGCGAGTTCGGCGACGTCGAGGTTCAGGCTCATCAGGCGGCTTCCTAGTTCATTCGGCGCTTGGGCGCTCATTTGTGACCGATGGTAACAAAACGGGCAGCGGCAAGCTTCAACCATTCAGTCTGAGGCCAGCCTGCCGCTTTCGGCTTACAGCTGTATCAGGGTATCCATCAACACCTGGACCTTGAACACCGATTCGGCATATTCGTCTTCCCAGCGCGAATCGGCGACGATGGCGCCCCCGCCCCAGCAACTCACTTGCCCGTCCTTCACCAGCAGGCTGCGGATGGCGATGGAACTGTCCATGTGCCCGCGCACGTCCAGGTACAGCAGCGAGCCGCAATACAGGGCGCGGCGGGTGGGTTCCAGTTCGTCGATGATCTGCATCGAGCGGATCTTCGGTGCGCCGGTGATGGAACCGCCGGGAAAACTCCCGGCAATCAGGTCCAGGCAGTCCTTGCCCTCGGCCAGTTCGCCCACCACGGCGCTGACCATGTGGTGCACGTTGGGGTAGCTCTCCAGGGCGAACAGCTCGGGCACGCGCACCGAGCCGATGCGGCAGGTGCGCCCCAGGTCGTTGCGCAGCAGGTCGACGATCATCAGGTTTTCCGCGCGGTCCTTGACGCTGGCCAGCAGCTCGCGGCCGTTGGCGGCATCGCGCTCGGGGTCCCTGTCGCGCAGGCGGGTGCCTTTGATGGGGCGGGTTTCCACCTGGTGGTCGTGGACTTGAATGAAGCGTTCGGGCGACAGGCTGAGGATCGCGCTGCCGTCTTCCAGGCTCAGGTAGCCCGAAAACGGCGTGGGGCAGGCTTCACGCAGGGCACGGTAGGCCGTCCAGGGGTCGCCGTGGCAAGGCGCGCGAAAGCGCTGGGTCTGGTTGACCTGGTAGCAGTCGCCCGCGGCGATATAGGCCTGGATGCGTTCGAACGCCAGGCGGTACTGTTCAGGGCTCAGGTCCGGGCGCATGGGGGCGCCGAGCTTGAACGGCGCCCCCCGCGGGTCAGCGGGCTGTTGAAACAGTTCCAGCAGGCGCAGGCGCTCGTCGGCCTCCAGGGTCGGGTGGAAGACCAGTTGGCTGGTCTCGCGCTGGTGGTCGCTGATCAGTGCCCAGCCGTACAGGCCCAGGTGGGCGTCGGGCAGGTGCAGGTCGTCCGCGGCGAGGCTGGGCAGGTGCTCCAGGCGGCGGCCGAAGTCGTAGCTCAGGTAGCCGATCAGGCCGCCGGCGAAAGGCAGGTCCAGGCCGTCGGGCAGCTGTGCTTCGCCCAGTCGGGCCAGCGCGACACGCAAGCGTTGCAGGAAGGCTTCGCCGTTCTCCTCGGGTTCGGCGCGCAGCACCGCCAGGGGCCAGGCGCTGAGGATGTCGAAACGCCCGCGCTCGGCGGCGGGTTTGGCGCTGTCGAGCAGAATCGCCCCCGGCGCATGGCGGACCGTGGAAAACCAGGCGGCGGGGTCGGGGCGGTAGGGCAGGGGGTGTACAAAACAGATGGACATGTGGCTGATACGGCACCAGGCAGGCGAGGGGGCGATTGTAGTCCTGTCGTCACAAACTGTGTAGCGGCGACTACCTGGGCGGCCGAGGCGCTTTCATGCAGTGGGCACATGCCCGAACAACCCCTGGGTAAAGCGCACTCGCTCTTCGGGGGTTTCCACCCGGCTTTCGCTGGCCAGTTCCGCCAGGCGCGCTTCCACCGCCTGGGTGCGGTGGGTCAGGCCGCAGTCGTTGGCGATCTGGATGTTCAGCCCGGGGCGGGCGTTGAGTTCCAGGATCAGCGGGCCTTTTTCCTGGTCCAGCACCATGTCCACCCCGATGTAGCCCAGGCCGCACAGCTCGAAGCAACCGGCGGCCAGCTTCATGAAGCCGTCCCAGTTGGGCAGTTGTACGCCGTCCACCGCGTTGGTGGTGTCCGGGTGCTTGCTGATAATGGTGTTCAGCCAGGTGCCGCGCAGGGTCACGCCGGTGGCCAGGTCCACGCCCACGCCGATGGCGCCCTGGTGCAGGTTGGCCTTGCCGTTGGACTGGCGCGTGGGCAGGCGCAGCATGGCCATCACCGGGTAGCCCATCAGCACGATGATGCGGATGTCCGGCACGCCTTCGTAGCTGATGCTGCGAAAGATCTGGTCCGGGGTGACGCGGTATTCGATCAATGCCCGGTCACGGTGGCCGCCCAGGGAATACAGGCCGGTGAGGATGCTGGAGATCTGGTGTTCGATCTCGTCATGGCTGATCAGGCGCCCCGACACCGTGCGGTAGCGGTCCTCGAAACGGTCGGCGACCACCAGGATGCCGTCACCGCCCGCGCCCTGGGCCGGCTTGATGACGAAGTCGCTGCGCCCGCCGATGATGCCTTTGAGCCCGGCGATTTCCTTTTCGGTGGAAATCACCCCGTACATTTCCGGCACATGGATGCCTGCGGCGATGGCCCGCGCCTTGGTGATGATCTTGTCATCGACGATGGGGTACAGGCTGCGCTTGTTGTACTTGAGTACGTAATCGGCGTTGCGCCGGTTGATGCCCATGATGCCCCGCGCCTGCAGGGCCTTCCAGGTCTTGATCAGGCCGAACATTCAACTGTCCGCCTTGACGAAGGCGCGAAAGCGCAGCAGTTCGGTCAGCCGGTAGCCGCGGTAGCGCCCCATGGCCAGCATGAAACCCACCATGATCAGCAGAATGGCCGGGAAGGTGAAGACGAAGTACACCAGGTCCGGCACGGTCATCAGCAGGTGAGCCAGGGACGCGGCGAACAAGGTGCCTATGGCGACCTTCATGGCATGGCTGGCGCCGCGCTCTTCCCAGGTGATGGACAGGCGCTCGATGGTCATGGTCAGGATCACCATGGGGAACAGCGCCACCGACAGGCCGCGTTCCAGTCCCAGTTTGTGGCTGAACAGGCTGATGGCGGCGATCAGCACCACCACGAAGGTCAGGACCACGGAAAGCCGTGGCAGCATCTGCAATTTCAGGTGTTCAAGGTAAGAGCGCAGGGTCAGGCCCAGGGCCGTGATCACCGTGAACAGGGCGATGCCGAAGCCCAGCTGGGTCTCGCGGAAGGCCAGGGCGATCAGCACCGGGGTGAAGGTACCCAGGGTCTGCAGGCCGATCAGGTTGCGCAGGATCAGGATCACCAGCACGCCGATGGGGATCATCACCATGATCATGAAGGTCTGCTGGGTCTGCAGCGGCAGGCTGTACAGCGAGTATTCGAGGAAGTCGGCGTCAGTGTTCTCGTCGGTCAGCTTGGCCAGGCGAATGGCGTTCATTTCGCTGTTGTTCAGCGTAAACGTCACCAGGGCCTTTTTCCCCCCTTCCACGCTGATCAGGTTTTCATCACCGGTCCACCACAGCAGGCGGTCACTGGGCAGGCCCTGCTCGCCGGTGTCGGGGTTGAAGTACAGCCACTGGCTGCCATTGAAGCTGCGCAGCCACAATTCAGGCGCCTGGGGCTGGTCGGCCACCAGGCGGATGGTGTGTACCTTTTCCAAGGGCACGTGGGCGATCGACAGCAGCAGGTCGACGATGGCCGCCTTGTGCGGCGTGGAGGGGTCGCCGGCCAGCAGCAGCTTGACGTTGTCGTCGCTGAGGTTGTTGACCCGCTTGATGGTTTCGCTGACGAAGGTTTCGACGTCCGCCGAATGCTGGCGAATGGGGGCCAGCAGCGCCTCGGCGGCAATCTTTTCCGGACCGTCGATGGCCATGCTGTCACGGAAGGTCGGCCCCTTGACCTTGGGTTTTTCGCTGCTGTAGCGCTTGGTCAGCACCAGGCGGTAGTACAGGGTCTGGTTGCCGCTGGCCCGGCGCGCCGACCAGGTGACCTTGCGGTTGCCGTCCACGCGGTTGACGTTCACCCCGTAGTTGTTGGAAATGAAGCTTTCGTTGAGGCTGACGAAGTCGCGGGTCAGCGGCGGCACGAACATCTGGATCTTGACCGGGTCCTTGGTGCTGGCGACGAACTCGACCTTGGCGTCGATGTTCCACAGGTCGTCGGTCTCGTCTTCGGTCATGGGAATGCCGAGCACGAAAATCTGATAGGCCGTGATCGCCAGGCCCAGGGTGACCAGGACGGCGATAAGGACTTTCAGGTGGAGGGTAAGCGAGCGCATTGAGGTTACTCTGCGGTATGAGCGTCGTTGCTGCAGGCAGGCTTGCCGGCTGCGTATTTTAGACTGGGGTCGACCAGGGCGTTGAAATGCTTGAGCGCGTCGCTGCCGATCAACAGGGGGTACTGGAAGGCGCTGCGGTCGGTCAGGTTGACTTCGATGGAGCGCAGCTCGGTGCCCATGCACACGTCCAGGTTGATCACCGGGCGTGCGGTGTAATGCTCGCCCTGCTCGGGGTCGTAGTCGCCAGCCCGACGCTTGATATGGCTGACCCGGGCCAGCGGGCGTTCGATGGGGTGGCTGTGGGCCGAGTCGATGGCCAGGTAGAAGCGCACCCAGTGTTCGCCGTTGCGCTTGAAGCGCTTGATGTCGCGCGCACTGAGCGAGGCGGTCTTGGCGCCGGTGTCGAGCTTGGCCGCCACTTGCAGGTCGATGTCGTCCAGGCGGGCGTATTCGTTGAGGCCGTAGGTGGTCTTTTCCGCGGCCGTGGCCAGGCCTGGCACGAAAAACAGGCAGAAAAGGCTATGCAGAGGCTTGATGGTCATGGTTCCCGGTGGTTGGCCCCACATGGCGGGCCGCGCATTCTAGCATGATGGTTTTATGACGCCAGCGCAGGGGCGCGGGGGGCGCCATGTTGACCCGCGCCGAGGCCGAAGGTTGCGTGGGGTGGCGTTTTTACTAGGCTGTGGTGATCCGTCTCGGCGGTCTTCAGCGCAGCTGACCGGTGGCAGCGGCCATGAGGCCAGCACCGTACGTTCCGGTCGATCCCCAGGAGTACCCCCATGAGTCTCAACGCCGACAGCAACAACCGCCCCGATTACGAGCTTTTGTTGCAGGAGATTGCCGACTATGTACTCGGGTATGGCGTCGATTCTGCCGAAGCGCTGGTCACCGCCCGTTACTGTCTGATGGACACCCTCGGCTGTGGCCTGCTGGCCCTGCGCTTTCCCGAATGCACCAAGCACCTGGGGCCGCTGGTGGAGGGTACCGTGGTGCCAAACGGCGCGCGGGTGCCGGGCACAGCCTGGCGCCTGGACCCGGTCAAGGCGGCCTGGGACATCGGCTGTATCGTGCGCTGGCTGGATTACAACGACACCTGGCTGGCGGCGGAGTGGGGGCATCCGTCGGACAACCTGGGGGCCATCCTGGCGGTAGCCGACCACTTGTCCCAGCGCCGTGTGGCCGATGGCGAGCCCCCGCTGCCCATGCGCCGGGTACTGGAGGCGATGATCATGGCCCACGAGATCCAGGGTGTGCTGGCGCTGGAGAACGCGTTCAACCGCGTGGGCCTGGACCATGTGTTGCTGGTGAAGGTCGCCAGCACCGCGGTCAGCGCCTGGCTGATGGGGGCCAGCCGCGATCAGCTGCTGTCGGCGCTGTCCCACGCCTTCGTCGACGGCCAGGCACTGCGCACGTACCGCCATGCGCCCAACGCCGGTTCGCGCAAGTCCTGGGCGGCGGGGGACGCCAGCAGCCGTGGGGTGCGCCTGGCCGATATTGCCCTGCGCGGTGAAATGGGCATCCCCGGGGTGCTGGGAGCGCCGCAGTGGGGGTTCAACGACGTACTGTTCAGCCACACCAACAAGGACCTGGCCCTCAAGCCTGAAGCCGACCGGCACCTGCGCCTGGCGCGGCCCCTGGGCAGTTACGTGATGGAAAACGTGCTGTTCAAGATCAGTTTTCCGGCCGAATTCCATGCCCAGACCGCCTGCGAGGCCGCGGTGACCTTGCACCCGCAGGTACGGGGGCGGCTGAGCGAGATCGACCGCATCGTCATCACCACCCATGAATCGGCGATCCGCATCATTTCCAAGGTGGGGCCGCTGGCCAACGCCGCCGACCGCGACCATTGTCTGCAATACATGGTGGCCGTGCCGTTGGCGTTCGGCACCCTGGTAGCCGAACATTACGAAGATGCCTTCCATGCCGCCCATCCCATCATCGACCAGTTGCGCGACAAGATGCAAATCGTCGAAAACCCGGTGTACAGCCGCGAGTACCTGGAGCCCGACAAGCGCTCGATCGCCAACGCCGTGCAGGTGTTCTACCGTGACGGCAGCAGCACCGAGCAGGTCGAGGTGCATTTTCCTATCGGTCATCGGCGCCGACGGGGGGAGGGCATGCCGCTGTTGCTGGACAAGTTCCGCACCCACCTGGCGACCCGTTTCGTGGGGCAGCGCTGCCTGAAAATACTGGAAGCGTGCCGGGACCAGGACAAGCTGGAGGAAATGGCGGTGCAGCGGTTTGTAGACCTGTTCGTCCCGTAGCCCGCCTGGGGCCGGGTGGGGCTATTTGAAGCGGCGCTCGACGCCTTTTTCCACCAGTATCTTGGCCGATATTTCTTCCACGGAAAAATGCGTGGAATTGATGTGGGGGATGTTTTCCCGGCGGAACAGGCTTTCTACTTCACGCACTTCGAACTCGCACTGGGCGAAGCTGGAATAACGGCTGTTGGGTTTGCGCTCGTGGCGAATAGCCGTCAGCCGGTCGGGGTCGATGGTCAGGCCGAACAGTTTGTGCCGGTGGGCCTTCAGCGCGGCAGGCAGTTCCAGGCGCTCCATGTCGTCCTCGGTCAGCGGGTAGTTGGCCGCGCGGATGCCGAACTGCATGGCCATGTACAGGCAGGTGGGCGTCTTGCCGCAACGGGAAACACCGACCAGAATCAGATCGGCCTTGTCGTAATAGTGAGTACGAGCACCGTCGTCGTTGTCCAGGGCGAAATTCACCGCTTCGATACGCTCCATGTAGTTGGAGTTGTGCCCGATGGAGTGGGACTTGCCCACCGAATACGACGAATGGGCACTGAGCTCTTGCTCCAATGGCGCGAGGAAAGTGGAAAAGATATCGATCATGAAACCATTGGAAGTGGCCAGGATTTCACGAATGTCCTGGTTCACGATAGTGTCGAAAATGATCGGACGTACGCCATCTCGCTCAGCTGAATCGTTTATTTGCCGAACCATGTTGCGCGCTTTGTCTACGCTGTCGATGTAGGGGCGTGTGAACTTGTTGAACGTAATGTTTTCAAATTGTGCCAGGAGGCTCTGGCCCAGTGTCTCGGCGGTGATACCGGTGCCGTCGGAAATAAAGAAAGCAGATCGTTTCATTTGCGCCCTGGGCCTTAAGCTGGTGACGATTCTTGGATATGATAGGCCCGATTTGCCGGCCCTGAGTGTCTGGCATTCTCACTTATTTTCCAGGTCCAGGCCATGGTCGCCCACGCGCCGTCAACGGCAGCCGCAGCACCCTGAGCTATTCCAACAACGTCAGTGGAGAGATCACCTTGGTAGAGTACGTAGTTTCCCTCGATAAGCTCGGCAAACACGATGTTGAGCATGTGGGGGGCAAGAACGCATCCCTTGGCGAGATGATCAGCAACCTTGCCGGTGCCGGCGTATCGGTACCCGGTGGCTTCGCCACTACGGCTCAGGCTTATCGCGATTTTCTCGAGCAAAGTGGTCTCAACGACCAGATCCACAAGGCGCTCGACGCCCTGGACGTGGATGACGTCAATGCCCTGGCCAAGACCGGCGCGCAGATCCGCCAATGGATCATGGACGCCGAGTTTCCCGAGCAACTGAACGCCGAAATTCGCACCCACTTCGCCGAATTGTCCAAGGGCAACCCGGACATCGCCGTGGCCGTGCGTTCCTCGGCCACCGCCGAAGACCTCCCGGACGCCTCCTTCGCGGGCCAGCAGGAAACCTTCCTGAACATCCGCGGCGTGGACAACGTCATCCGTGCGGCCAAGGAAGTGTTCGCCTCGCTGTTCAACGACCGCGCCATTTCCTACCGCGTGCACCAGGGCTTCGACCACAAGCTGGTGGCCCTGTCCGCCGGTGTGCAGCGCATGGTGCGTTCGGAAACCGGTACCGCCGGCGTGATGTTCACCCTGGACACCGAGTCTGGCTTCCGCGACGTGGTGTTCATCACCGGCGCCTACGGCCTGGGTGAAACCGTGGTGCAAGGTGCAGTCAACCCCGACGAATTCTACGTGCACAAGCACACCCTGGAAGCCGGCCGTCCGGCCATCCTGCGCCGCAACCTGGGCAGCAAGGCCATCAAGATGATCTACGGCGCCGAAGCCAAGGCCGGCAAGTCGGTGCAGACCGTCGACGTCGACAAGGCCGACCGCGCGCGTTTCTGCCTCACCGACGCTGAAGTCAGCGAACTGGCCAAACAGGCGATGATCATCGAGAAGCACTACCAGTGCCCGATGGACATCGAATGGGCCAAGGACGGTGACGACGGCAAGCTGTACATCGTGCAGGCCCGCCCGGAAACCGTGAAAAGCCGTTCCCAGGCCAACGTCATGGAACGCTACCTGCTGAAGGAAAAAGGCACCGTGCTGGTGGAGGGTCGTGCCATCGGCCAGCGCATCGGCGCCGGCAAGGTCCGCATCATCAAGGACGTGTCCGAGATGGACAAGGTGCAGCCGGGCGACGTGCTGGTCTCCGACATGACCGATCCGGACTGGGAGCCGGTGATGAAGCGTGCCAGCGCCATCGTCACCAACCGTGGCGGGCGTACCTGCCACGCGGCCATCATTGCCCGCGAACTGGGTATTCCGGCGGTGGTCGGTTGCGGCAATGCCACCCAGCTACTGGTCGACGGCCAGGGCGTGACCGTTTCATGCGCCGAAGGGGACACCGGGTACATCTTCGAAGGCGAATTGGGCTTCGACATCAAAAAGAACTCGGTGGACGCCATGCCCGACCTGCCGTTCAAGATCATGATGAACGTCGGCAACCCCGACCGTGCCTTTGACTTCGCCCAGCTGCCCAACGCCGGTGTCGGCCTGGCGCGCCTGGAATTCATCATCAACCGCATGATCGGCGTGCACCCCAAGGCGCTGCTGAACTACGACGGCCTTCCTGCCGACATCAAGGACAGCGTCGACAAGCGCATCGCCGGCTACAGCGCGCCGGTGGACTTCTACGTCGACAAGCTGGTGGAAGGCATCAGTACCCTGGCCGCGGCGTTCTGGCCGAAGAAGGTCATCGTGCGCCTGTCGGACTTCAAGTCCAATGAATACGCCAACCTGATCGGCGGCAAGCTCTACGAGCCGGAAGAAGAGAACCCCATGCTGGGCTTCCGTGGTGCGTCGCGCTACATCAGCGAGTCGTTCCGCGAGTGCTTCGAACTCGAGTGCCGTGCGCTCAAGCGCGTGCGCAACGACATGGGCCTGACCAACGTCGAGATCATGGTGCCGTTCGTGCGCACCCTGGGCGAGGCGAGCCAGGTGGTCGACCTGCTGGCCGAGAACGGCCTGGGCCGTGGCGTCAACGGCCTGCGCGTGATCATGATGTGCGAGCTGCCGTCCAACGCGCTGATGGCCGACGAGTTCCTGGAATTCTTCGACGGTTTCTCCATCGGCTCCAACGACATGACTCAGCTGACCCTGGGCCTGGACCGCGACTCGGGCATCATCGCCCACCTGTTCGATGAGCGTAACCCGGCGGTCAAGAAGCTGTTGGCCAGTGCCATCGCCGCCTGCAACAAGGCTGGCAAGTACATCGGCATCTGTGGCCAGGGCCCTTCCGACCACCCGGACCTGGCCAAATGGCTGATGGAGCAGGGCATCGAAAGCGTGTCGCTGAACCCGGACTCGGTGCTGGAGACCTGGTTCTTCCTGGCCGAAGGCCAAGGCGCCGCGTAAGCGTCCAGCCCCTGCCTGGCAGGGGCTGTTTTTCTGTGGGAGCTGGCGTGCCAGCGAGCTTTTTCCTGAACGAAAGCTCGCTGGCACGCCAGCTCCCACAGCATTTCTGTATCCTTCACCCTGATGTGTTTCTGTTAACCCTTTCTGTAAAAGCACCCTATGCAAAGCAGCAGCAATCTCTTCCCGGTCGCCTTGCTCAGCGCCGAGCGGCGTGGCGACCTGAGCGAAGACGTTTACCGCATCAAGGCCGCCAACAGCCCTGATGCCAGCGTGGAACTGGCCGTGACCCGCCTGGGCATGGCCGATCAGGCGCAGCCCGGCGGCGTGCCGGTCATTCTGCTTCATGGCAGTTTTTCCAACCGCAGGTTCTGGGTCTCGCCCCGGGGCATCGGCCTGGGTGCCTGGCTGGCGCGGGCCGGGTTCGACGTGTGGATCCCGGAAATGCGCGGCCACGGGCTGTCGCCACGCAACCTGGCCTACGCCAAGAACCGTGTCGCTGACTATGCGCGCTTCGACCTGCCGGCCATCGGTGCCTTCGTTCAGGAACAGAGTGGCCAGAAGCCCCACTGGGTCGGCCACTCCCTAGGCGGCATCAGCCTGGCGGCCGCCTTGGGTGGCGGTTACCTGGCGCAGGACAACGTCGCCTCGGCCGCGCTGTTCGGCTGCCAGGTCAGCCGTACCTACTGGCCGCTGAAAATGCCGCCGGTGGAATGGAGCGCGCGGTTGCTGCTCAAGCGCTTCGCGCATATTTCCGGTTCGCGCCTCAAGCGCGGCCCTGAGGACGAGCCCATCGGCCTGGCCCTGGAGGCCATGCGCTGGCATGGCCTGTTTGGCCGCTTTGGCGACGGCAAGCACGACTGGTGGGCGGGCCTGGCCGAGGTGCAGGTACCGTTGCTGGCGGTGGCGGCCACGGGCGACCACCAGGACCCGCCATGGGCCTGCCGCAAGTTGTTCGAAGCCTTCGGCGGCGAGTACCGTCAATTCGTGCAACTGGGGCGCGACCACGGCTTCGCCGACAACTTCGGCCACGTCGAGATGCTGGTCAGCAAGCCGGCCCAGGCCGAGGTCTGGCCCTTGGTAGGGCGCTGGTTGAACGACCCGTTGGCACCGCTGCTGCCACAGGCATCGGCGCTCCCCTTGGGCGCGTGACTTCACGGTCAGCGGCGGGAAGGCTAAGCTGTGACGATTGCGCCGGCCGCTGCTGGTCGGTGCAGGGTAAATGCGCGGCGTATCGGCTCGTCACTCAATGAGCGTTCGCCACTTCGATCGTCGTTGTCCTCAGCTGACAGGAGTTACCCCATGCATTACCTCACCCCCGATTTGTGCGACGCCTACCCCGAGCTGGTCAAGGTGCTGGAGCCCATGTTCAGCAATTTCGGTGGTCGCGACTCCTTTGGTGGCCAGATCGTCACCATCAAGTGCTTCGAAGACAACTCGCTGGTCAAGGAGCAGGTCGACAAGGACGGCAAGGGCAAGGTGCTGGTGGTCGATGGCGGCGGCTCGCTGCGCTGCGCGCTGCTGGGTGACATGCTGGCCGAGAAGGCCGCCAAGAGCGGTTGGGAGGGCATCGTCATTTACGGCTGTATCCGCGATGTGGACGTCATCGCCCAGGTTGACCTGGGGGTGCAGGCGTTGGCCAGCCACCCGCTGCGCACCGAGAAGCGCGGTATCGGTGACCTGAACGTGCCGGTGACCTTCGCCGGTGTCACGTTCACGCCGGGAGAATTCATTTACGCCGACAACAATGGGGTTATCGTGTCGCCCAGCGCATTGAAGATGCCAGAGTGATTCTTTTTGCAATTGGTTGATGGGGTGTGGATGTACGAGGAAGAAAACGCGCAGCGGGGGCTGGTACATGCCCTGGTGCTGGATGGTAAAGGTGGCGCGCGTTTGCTTGCCCGTGACGAGATCGACGACCTGGTGCTGGAGCCACAGCAGAGCCTGTGGCTGCACTGGGATCGCGGCCACCCGCTGACACAGGCCTGGTTGCGCGAAGACAGCGGCCTGAACGAGTTCAGTTGCGACCTGTTGCTGGAGGAGAATACCCGTCCGCGCCTGTTGCCGCTGCCCGATGACCAATTGCTGCTGTTCCTGCGTGGCGTCAACCTCAATCCCGGCGCCGAGCCTGAAGACATGGTCTCGGTGCGCATCTTCGCCGAAGCCCAGCGGGTCATTTCCCTGCGCCTGCGCCCGTTGCGCGCCACCGACGAACTTATGGTGCTGCTGCAACAGGGCAGGGGGCCGCGTACCGCCTCGGAGCTGATTCTCTACCTGGCCCAGTACCTCACCGAAAAAGTCCAGACCCTGGTCAGCGACCTGGGCGAAATCATCGACAACGAAGAAGACAAGATCGACGCCGACGAACGGTATGCGCCTGAACACGGCAGCATCCTGCAGATCCGCCGCCGCGCCGCGGGCCTGCGTCGTTTCCTGGCCCCGCAGCGGGAGATATTCGCGCAGCTGTCGCGCAACAAGTTGCCCTGGTTCGTGGACGACGACGCCGACTACTGGAACGAACTCAACAACAGCCTGACCCGTTACCTGGAAGAGCTGGAACTGACCCGCGAGCGCGTAGGGCTGGTGCTGGAGGCCGAGGACCGGCGCCTGAACGAGCGCATGAACCGCACCATGTACCGCTTCGGCATCATCACCGGGGTGTTCCTGCCCATGAGTTTCCTGACCGGGCTGCTGGGCATCAACGTTGGCGGTATTCCCTTGTCCACCAACCCCTACGGGTTCCTGGTGGCCTGCGTGTTGATGGTGGTCGTGGCGCTGGGGCAGTGGTGGCTTTTCCGCCGATTGCGCTGGGTTTAGCTGCCGTTCAGGACACATATGGTTGCATAACCCCCTGTGCCTTATGTGACCCGTCCCAGGAAGCTCTCGTCTTTGAAGGATAATTCGTGAGGTGCCGAATGCACGATCCGTTTGAAGAATCATTGCGTGACATGCTCAAGGCGTCCTCCTCCGCGGAGCGGGACGACGACGCATGCCTGGGTAGGGTACTCAAGACCGCCAACCGGCAGGTAGGCGCGGGAGATCTGTTCAGCTTGATGGGCCGCTGGTTGCAGGCCTTCATGATCGCCGTGGACAATGGATCTGGCCATGTGGCACCGGTCTCGCGACGCAAACCTCGTACTGCTGATAAGGCTGATTGACTATGCAACTTGATCTCTGGACTCAGAGCCTGGTGACGGCCATGACCGCACTCTGGACTAAGGTCGCGAATTTCATCCCCAACCTGTTCGGTGCGTTGGTGGTGCTGCTGCTGGGCTTCGTGGTCGCCAAGCTGCTCGACACGCTGCTATCCAAATTGCTCGCCAAGCTGGGCCTTGACCGCCTGATGGCCGGCACCGGCCTGACCAAGCTGATGAGCCGCGGCGGCATTCAGGTACCGATCTCGACCCTGGTGGGCAAGATCGTCTACTGGTTCGTGTTGCTGATTTTTCTGGTGTCCGCTGCCGAATCCCTTGGCTTGCAGCGAGTTTCAGCTACGCTCGACATGCTGGCGCTCTATTTGCCCAAGGTTTTTGGTGCTGCGCTGGTGTTGCTGGTGGGTGTGCTGCTGGCGCAAGTGGTCAACGGCCTGGTGCGTGGCGCTGCCGAAGGGGTGGGGCTGGATTATTCGGCCGGCCTCGGGCGAGTGGCACAGTGGATGGTCATCATCATCAGTATCTCGGTGGCCATTAGCCAGCTCGAGGTCAAGACCGACCTGCTGAACCATGTGATCGTCATTGTTCTGATTACCGTTGGTCTGGCCGTGGCACTGGCCATGGGCCTGGGAAGTCGAGAAATCGCCGGGCAGATCCTGGCAGGAATTTACGTGCGGGAATTGTATCAAGTGGGGCAACAAGTGCGGGTTGGAGAGGTTGAAGGCCAGATCGAAGAGA
Source organism: Pseudomonas eucalypticola (assembly GCF_013374995.1). Classification (NCBI taxonomy): domain Bacteria; kingdom Pseudomonadati; phylum Pseudomonadota; class Gammaproteobacteria; order Pseudomonadales; family Pseudomonadaceae; genus Pseudomonas; species Pseudomonas eucalypticola. The sequence continues at coordinate 1,927,519 of NZ_CP056030.1, forward strand.
TCGGCACGGTCAAGACGACGCTGCTGACGGACGATGGGGAACTGGTTTCCCTGTCCAATCGGATCCTTCTGGAACAGCGGGTAAGTAGCCGCTGAGCCGGCGTTTTCTGCTACTGTATGCCGCCGCAAAATGGCCCGGGTGTCGGGCCATGGTGGATATTGACCTGACTGCCGGCCCGACCTGTTTTGAATAAAGTTCATTCGTTGCCCCTGCGTTACGACCCCCGCACGCTCACAGACGAGGAGCTGGTGGCGCGTTCGCATGTGGAACTTTTCCACGTCACGCGCGCCTATGAGGAGCTGATGCGACGCTATCAGCGCACCCTCTTCAACGTTTGTGCACGTTATTTAGGGAACGATCGTGACGCTGACGATGTCTGTCAGGAGGTGATGCTGAAGGTCCTCTACGGCCTGAAGAACTTCGAGGGAAAATCGAAGTTCAAGACCTGGCTCTACAGCATCACGTACAACGAATGTATCACGCAGTACCGTAAGGAACGGCGCAAGCGCCGCCTCATGGATGCCCTGAGCCTTGATCCGCTCGAGGAGGCTTCCGAAGAGAAGGCGCCGAAACCGGAGGAGCGTGGTGGATTGGATCGTTGGCTGATACATGTCAACCCGATCGACCGAGAAATACTTGTGCTTCGATTCGTCGCAGAGCTTGAATTTCAAGAGATTGCGGACATCATGCACATGGGCTTGAGCGCGACGAAAATGCGATACAAACGCGCGCTCGACAAGCTACGTGAGAAATTTGCGGGCATTGCCGAAACTTAGTTCGGTGCAAATATCTCTAAACGTGGGGCGAGTTCTGCTAGACTTGCCGCCGAGTTGTCCCCGTGTAACGGGGTACTGCTTAACAATCACCAGATGGGGATTTAACGGATGAAACTGAAAAACACCTTAGGCATTGCCATTGGTTCTCTTGTTGCCGCAACTTCTTTCGGCGCTTTGGCACAAGGCCAAGGCGCGGTCGAAGGTGAAGCCTTCTACCAGAAGAACTACAACGACAGCGTCAAGCACGTGGAAGACGGCCGCACCGCCGGCGGTTCCCTGGGCTACTTCCTGACCGACGACGTTGAAGTCATCCTGGGCTACGGCAAGACCAACTACACTCGTTCGAACGATGGTACTGGCAGCCAGAAAATCCACGGTGACACTGGCTCCCTGACCGCCATGTACCACTTCGGTACTGTTGGCGATGCCATTCGTCCATACGTTTCCGGTGGCTTCGCGCACCAGAGCCTGAGCAACGTGCAAGCTGACGGCCACAGCGGTCGCGACAGCTCCACTTTCGCTACCATCGGCGCTGGCGCCAAGTGGTACATCACCGACAACCTGTACGCTCGTGCCGGTATCGATGCTGACTACAAGCTGGACAACGGCAAGTGGGACTACGCGCCTACCGTTGGCCTGGGTGTGAACTTCGGTGGTAACGGTGGCAAGGCTCCGGCTCCTGCTCCAGAACCAGCTCCGGCTCCAGTGGCTGAAGAGCCAGCTCCAGCTCCAGTTGCTGAAACCGTTCGCGTTCAGCTGGACGTGAAGTTCGACTTCAACAAGTCGGTCGTCAAGCCAAACAGCTATGCTGACATCAAGAACCTGGCTGACTTCATGAAGCAGTACCCACAGACCACTACTCGTGTTGAAGGCCACACCGACAACGTCGGTCCAGACGCCTACAACCAGAAGCTGTCTGAGCGTCGCGCTGCTGCCGTTAAAAACGTTCTGGTCAACCAGTACGGTATCCAGGGCAACCGTGTTGACTCCATCGGTTACGGCGAAAGCCGTCCAGTGGCTGACAACAAAACTGAAGCTGGCCGCGCCGTTAACCGTCGCGTAGAAGCTGAAGTAGAAGCTCAATCCAAGTAATTGGGTAGCGCTTGAAAAAAACCCGGCCTCGGCCGGGTTTTTTTTCGCCCGAACGTTGAGGGGGCGTGCCTTGCCGTTCGCCGCCGGTAGCTTGCGGCTACCCAAAGGGCCTATAATCACGCCCCCCACGTTCTTCCAACGAGTCATGCCCGCCCATGTATAACCTGGCCCGCCAGCTGTTGTTCAAACTCTCTCCGGAAACCTCCCACGACCTGTCCCTGGACCTGATCGGCGCAGGTGGCCGCCTGGGGCTCAACGGTTTGCTGACCAAGGCGCCGGCGCGGTTGCCGGTGCAGGTGATGGGGCTGTCGTTCGACAACCCGGTGGGCCTGGCCGCGGGCCTGGACAAGAACGGCGCGGCCATCGACGGTTTCGCCCAGCTGGGTTTCGGTTTCGTCGAGATCGGCACCGTCACCCCGCGCCCTCAGCCTGGCAACCCCAAGCCGCGGATCTTCCGCCTGCCTGAAGCCACGGCCATCATCAACCGCATGGGCTTCAACAACTTGGGCGTCGACAACCTGCTCAAACGCGTGCGCGCTTCGCAGTACAAGGGCGTGCTGGGCATCAATATCGGCAAGAACTTCGACACCCCGGTCGAGCGCGCCGTGGACGACTACCTGATCTGCCTGGACAAGGTCTACGCCCACGCCAGCTACATCACCGTCAACGTCAGTTCGCCCAACACCCCGGGGCTGCGCAGCCTGCAGTTCGGCGAGTCGCTCAAGCAGTTGCTCGATGCCCTGGCCGAGCGCCGCGAAGCCCTTGCCAGCCTGCATGGCAAGCGTGTGCCGGTGGCGATCAAGATTGCCCCGGACATGAGCGACGAGGAAACCGTGCAAGTGGCCCAGGCCCTGCTGGGCGCGGGCATGGATGCGGTGATCGCCACCAACACCACCCTGAGCCGTGAAGGCGTGGAAGGGTTGGCCCATGGTGATGAGGCGGGGGGGCTGTCGGGCGCGCCGGTGCGCGAGAAGAGCACCCATATCGTCAAGGTGCTGGCTGGCGAATTGGCCGGGCGCATGCCGATCATCGCCGCAGGCGGCATCACCGAAGGCAAGCATGCGGCCGAGAAGATCGCTGCCGGTGCCAGCCTGGTGCAGTTGTATTCGGGCTTTATCTACAAGGGTCCAGCACTGATCCGCGAGGCGGTGGATGCCATTGCGGCACTGCCGCGCACGTGACGCTTAAAAAAGGGGCCCTCTAGAAGGGCCCCTGGGCTCTCGCCCGCCGCCCGTTGGGGCGCGCATGGTTAATCAGCGATGTGAATGTAAGAGAAAAATCGTCCTCGTCAGCCGACCGCGTGAAGTTCGTTGAGTCTGTGGATACCCGCAGTGCCGGTCATACCGTCCCAGTTGTCGCCGCGTCCTTCGCGCCAGCCATTGATCCAGGCTTGGCGAACCGACGGTAGAGTAAAAGGGCAAAGCTCGCGGGATTTGCCATGGATGCCGTATTGGTATCCGCGTAAAAATGCTCGTTCCAACGGATCACGCTTAAGTCTTCTCATAGGGTGTTGCCCTCGTCTGTTGACTGTTATGTCCCGTCGGCCTCGTCTGAGGCCGGGCAGAGTCTTTCTGCCGGTTTTGGTGCTCGCTGCCGGCGTGGCGAGCAGTGGTGCCGTACCATTGCGGTGCGGCCTGGTTAGATTTCTAAACAATGCGTTGGCCGGTGTGAACGACCGTTTTGTCATAAGCACGTAATGATTATGGTGTGCGAACCATAAGTAAGCGGATGCGTTCAAGCCAGAGATGCGCGAAAGCCCGCTATGATCAGGGCTACAGCGCGAATGGCGGGAAAATGCCATCGAAAATGATGGCGAAATGCTTTTCAGTATTAAGCGACGAAGGGTCATTTTCACCCTCGTCTTTTTGCAGAATTTTTTTCTGCCGGGGCGATCAAAGGCTTTTTGACGGCCGATATCGGTCCCGGCGGTCGGCACCATGGTGGTGTCACACGGGCGCTTCTTCAGAAAGGCGCCTGGTTAAACTCGGGAAGGGTGATGCGTTGCCCTTTCACTTATGGCTCAAGACCCTGGATACCCCATGTCGGATCGTTACGAACTCTTCCTCACCTGCCCCAAGGGCCTCGAAGGCCTGCTGATCGAGGAAGCCACCGCGCTTGGCCTTGAAGAGGCCCGTGAGCATACCTCTGCCGTGCGCGGCATGGCCGACATGGAAACGGCTTACCGCCTGTGCCTGTGGTCGCGCCTGGGCAACCGCGTGCTGCTGGTGCTCAAGCGCTTCGCCATGAAGGACGCCGAAGACCTTTACCACGGCGTCCACGACGTGGAATGGCAAGACCACCTGCTGCCCGATGGCACCTTGGCGGTCGAGTTCAGCGGCCATGGTTCGGGTATCGACAACACCCATTTCGGCGCCTTGAAGGTCAAGGACGCCATCGTCGACAAGCTGCGCACCCCCGAGGGTGAACGCCCCAGCGTCGACAAGCTCAACCCTGACCTGCGTGTGCACCTGCGCCTGGACCGTGGCGAGGCGATCCTGTCCCTGGACTTGTCCGGGCACAGCCTGCACCAGCGCGGCTACCGCCTGCAGCAGGGCGCGGCGCCCCTGAAGGAAAACCTGGCTGCTGCGGTGCTGATCCGTGCTGGCTGGCCGCGGATCGCCGCCCAGGGCGGCGCGCTGGCCGACCCCATGTGTGGCGTGGGTACCTTCCTGGTGGAGGCGGCCATGATCGCCGCCGACATCGCCCCTAACCTGAAGCGCACGCGCTGGGGCTTCAGTGCCTGGTTGGGCCATGTCCCGGCCCTGTGGCGCAAGCTGCATGACGAAGCCCTGGCCCGTGCCGAAGCCGGCCTGGCCAAACCGCCGCTGTGGATCCGCGGCTATGAAGCCGACCCGCGGCTGATTCAGCCGGGCCGCAACAACGTCGAGAGGGCGGGCCTCAGTGACTGGATCAAGATCTACCAGGGTGAAGTCGCGACGTTCGAGCCGCGCCCGGACCAGAACCAGAAAGGCCTGGTGATCTGTAACCCTCCCTACGGTGAGCGCCTGGGGGATGAAGCCAGCCTGCTGTACCTCTACCAGAACCTGGGCGAACGCCTGCGCCAGGCGTGCCTGAACTGGGAAGCCGCGGTGTTCACCGGTGCCCCGGACCTGGGCAAGCGCATGGGCATTCGCAGCCACAAGCAATACGCCTTCTGGAATGGCGCGCTGCCGTGCAAACTGCTGCTGATCAAGGTGCTGCCCGACCAGTTCGTCACCGGCGAGCGTCGCACCCCTGAGCAGCGCCAGGTGGAGCGCGAGCAGGCCCAGGAGCAGGCCGCCGTGCCTGCCGCCGATCCGTATGCACGGGTCAACAAGAACGGTAACCCGATCAAGCCGGCGCCCGTGGTGGTCGAGCAGGCGCGCCTGAGCGAAGGCGGGCAGATGTTCGCCAACCGCTTGCAGAAGAACCTCAAGCAACTGGGCAAGTGGGCCCGTCGCGAGAAAGTCGACTGCTACCGCGTTTATGATGCCGACATGCCCGAGTACGCCCTGGCCATCGACCTGTACCACGACTGGGTGCACGTGCAGGAATACGCGGCGCCCAAGTCCATCGACCCGGAAAAGGCCCAGGCCCGCCTGTTCGATGCCCTGGCCGCCATTCCCCAGGCGCTGAACATCGACAAGAGCCGCGTCATCATCAAACGTCGCGAGCGCCAGAGCGGTACCAAGCAGTACGAGCGCCAGGCTGCCCAGGGGCAGTTCACTGAGGTGCAGGAAGGCGGCGTCAAGCTGCTGGTCAACCTGACCGACTACCTGGACACCGGTCTGTTTCTGGATCACCGCCCCATGCGCCTGCGCATTCAGCGCGAGGCTGCGGGCAAGCGTTTCCTCAACTTGTTCTGCTACACCGCCACCGCCAGCGTGCACGCGGCCAAGGGCGGCGCCCGCAGCACCACCAGCGTCGACCTGTCGAAAACCTACCTGGACTGGGCGCGCCGCAACCTGTCGCTCAACGGGTTCTCCGACAAGAACCGCCTGGAACAGGGTGACGTGATGGCCTGGTTGCAAGCCAGCCGCGACGAGTACGACCTGATCTTCATCGACCCGCCGACCTTCTCCAACTCCAAGCGCATGGAAGGGGTGTTCGATGTGCAGCGCGACCACGTCGAGTTGCTGGACCTGGCCGTCGCACGCCTGGCCAAGGACGGGGTGCTGTATTTCTCCAACAATTTCCGCAAGTTCCAGCTCGACGAGCACCTGGGTGAGCGTTACCAGGTAGAGGAAATCAGTGCCCAGACCCTGGACCCTGACTTTGCCCGCAACAGCAAGATCCACCGTGCCTGGAAGATTCAGGCCCGATGAGCGGTAGCCCACGGCAGGCGCGCCTGTCGTACAGTTTTGGCTAGATTGTAAAAAGGGCTCCCAGGAGCCCTTTTTGCTGCACGACCGATCAACATTTTCGCTTGATGGCTCACTAGGCAAACTACTGGCAAATAGCTATAACTGAGCCAAAGCCAATGTGACAACCGAAGCACGCCGGCGTTGTGAGTTCCGCTTATGTCGTTGCATGCCGTTCGCCCCAAAATACTTGGCTTTATCAGTGAAGATGCTTCGGCGTGGCTGATCGCTTCCCTGGCGTTGGCTGCCGGTGCATTGGTGACCAGCCTGCTGGCGGTGGGCACGGCGGAGCTGTACCAGCGCCAATTGCGTCAGCGCTTTGAATTGCTGGCCAACGAGCGCTTCAGCCGAATCGAGGAGCGTTTCGAGGACCAGACCCAGCGCCTGGATGGCCTGCGGCGTTTCTTCAGCTATTCCGATGACGTCACCCGCCGTGAATACGAGGGCTATGCCGGGCCGTTGCTGATGCGTACCCAGGCCTATTCATGGCTACCACGTGTCACGGCCGCCGAACGCCCGGCGTTCGAGCAGCGCGCCCGCGCAGAAGGCATCGCCGATTTTGCCATTCGTGACCAGGCCGCTGACGGCAGCCTGGTGCCCGCCGGCCCGCGGGACGAGTATTACCCGGTGTTCTATACCCAGTCCCAGACGCGGCAGCGCTTGCCCCTGGGCTTCGACGTCAACTCCCAGGCCTCGCGCCACGAGACCCTGATGCGCGCCTTGCACACCGGCACGCTGGCGGTGACCCCGCCCGTCAACCTGGTGGGGGTCAGCCCGCGTTTCAGTCGTGGGGTGCTGATGGTCGCTCCAGTGCCGGGCAAGCCTGGCGAACCGCCCCTGGGGTTCGTTTCAGCGGTGGTCAGCCTGGGGCAACTGATGGGGGAGGGGCTGCCTGCGCAGAACGACGACAACCTGCACGTGCGCATCCTCGACTTGTCATTGGCCGGCAACCACGAAGTGCTGTATGAATCGAGCAACACCGTGGTGCCGCAACCCCTGGCGGCGTCGCACCTGCTGCACCTTGCCGACCGCGACTACCAGCTGGACATCAGCCCCAGCACTCTGTTCGTCGAGGCCAACCATTCTTCCCCCGTCACCGTGGTGGTCACGCTGGGGGCCCTGCTCAGCCTGTTGCTCAGCGCGTTGCTGTACAGCCTGGTCAGCCAGCGTCAGCGTGCCCTGAAGCTGGTGGAGCAACGTACGTCGCAACTGCGCAGCAGCGAGCAGGCCTTGCGCGTTACCCACAACCAGTTGCGCAGTGTGCTCAATGCCGCCACCCAGGTCGCGATCATCGCCACCGACCTGCACGGCCTGATCACCACCTTCAACGCCGGCGCCGAACGCATGCTGGGCTATGCCGCCAGTGACGCGGTCGGCCACTTGACCTTGCAGAACCTGCACTTGAGCGAAGAACTGGTAGCTCGCGCCTGTACCCTCACGGCCTATTATGAGCGCGATATCCCGCTGGCCCAGGCGATGCTGGTGGAGACCCCCGGCGAAGGCAATCATCAGGCACGGGAGTGGACCCTGGTGCGGCGTGACGGCAGTACGGTGGCGGTGAACATGCTGGCCACCACCTTGCTGGACGAGCAGGGTATGTGGGTAGGGCACCTGGCGATCTGCATCGACATCACCGAGCGCAAGCGCGTGCACGAGGCCCTGGCCGCACGGGACCAACTGTTGCAGAAGCTCAGCGCCGAGGTGCCGGGTGGCATTTACCAGTTCCGGCTGGACCCGGATGGCCACACCAGCTTCAGTTGGGCCAGCGAAGGTATCCGCGACATCTACGAAATGGAGCCCAGTGTGCTGCGTGACGACGGTCGGCGTGTCATGGAGCGCATCCACCCCGACGATGGTGAACGGGTACTGGACTCCATTCGTTTCTCGGCCCAGCACCTGACGCCGTGGCGCGAAGAGTACCGTGTGCTTCTGCCCCGCCAGGGCCTGCGCTGGGTGCGCGGTGAAGCGACACCCGAGCCGTTGGCCGGTGGCGGCACGTTGTGGCACGGCTACCTGACCGATATCACCGACCTCAAGCGCGTGGAAGAAGAGCTGCGGGCGCTATCGGTCACCGATGTGCTGACGGGTATTCACAACCGGCGCTACTTTCAGGAGCGCCTCAAGGCCGAGCTGGATCGGGCCGAGCGCGATCACCTGCACCTGGCGGTGATCATGCTGGACATCGACCATTTCAAGCGTATTAACGATCAGTTTGGCCATGCCGTGGGCGACCGGGTGCTTCAAGGCATCTGCGAAAAGATCGGCCATCGCCTGCGGCGCACGGATGTGTTCTGCCGGCTGGGTGGTGAGGAATTCATGGTGCTCTGCCCCGGCAGCAGCACCGAACAGGCCCATGCCCTGGCGCTGGAACTGTGGCAAGGGCTGCGGCACACGCCCATCGACGGTGTCGGTATCGTCACCGCCAGCTTTGGTGTCGCCAGCTGGCGCCGCGGGGAAGGCGCCGATGCGCTGCTACTGCGCGCCGACTCCGGCGTGTATGCGGCCAAGCAAGCGGGCAGGGACCGGGTAGAACCAGAGCTGCCCTGAGGCGGGAGGGGGAAGGACCCTGTGGGACCGGGCGAAGCTCGGGAAGGCCACCCCGCGGTATCCCTGGCGCACCGCAGCGCCTGCTTCCCGAGCTGGCGCCCGGTCCCACAGAGAACGGCCGCAATGGCGGTTCACCCTGTGAGACCGGGCGAAGCTCGGGAAGGCCACCCCGCGGTATCCCTGGCGCACCGCAGCGCCTGCTTCCCGAGCTGGCGCCCGGTCCCACAGAGAACGGCCGCGGTGGGGTTGACCCTGTGGGACAGGGCGAAGCTTGGGAAGGCCACCTCGCAGTGTGCCTGATGCACCGCAGCGCCTGCTTCCCGAGCTGGCGCCCGGTCCCACAGAGAACGGCCGCGGTGGGGTTGACCCTGTGGGACAGGGCGAAGCTTGGGAAGGCCACCTCGCAGTGTGCCTGATGCACCGCAGCGCCTGCTTCCCGAGCTGGCGCCCGGTCCCACGGAGTATGGCCGCGATGGTGGGGTTGACCCTGTGGGACCGGGCGAAGCCCGGGAAGGCCACCCCGCGGTATCCCTGACGCACCGCAGCGCCTGCTTCCCGAGCTGGCGCCCGGTCCCACAGAGAACGGCCGCGGTGGGGTTGACCCTGTGGGACAGGGCGAAGCTTGGGAAGGCCACCTCGCGGTGTGCCTGATGCACCGCAGCGCCTGCTTCCCGAGCTGGCGCCCGGTCCCACGGAGTATGGCCGCGATGGTGGGGTTGACCCTGTGGGACCGGGCGAAGCCCGGGAAGGCCACCCCGCGGTATCCCTGACGCACCGTAGCGCCTGCTTCCCGAGCTGGCGCCCGGGCGCATAGATAGCGGCGGCGGGCCGTCAAGGATTCAAGGAAACCCCTTGCTCCCCGACCTTGGGCTGGCGGTACAGGTCCAGCAGCGCCTGGTCCAGTACCGACGAGGCGCCCCAAGGCTTGGAGTCGTTCAAGATGGCCACCACGGCCCAGGTGTTGCCATTGTCATCGCGGCTGAAGCCGGCAATGGCGCGGACGTTGTTCAGGGTGCCGGTCTTGACGTGGCCTTCGCCGGCCAGCGCGGTGGTCTTCAGGCGTTTGCGCATGGTGCCGTCGGTGCCGATGATCGGCAACGAACTCATGAACTCGGCGGCGTATGGGCTTTTCCAGGCCACTTGCAGCATGGTCGCCAGTTCCCGGGCGCTGACGCGCTCGTCACGGGACAACCCCGAGCCATTTTCCAGCACCAGGTGGCTGGCCGGAATGCCCTTGCGTGCCATCCAGGCGCGGATCACCCGCTGCGCCGCCTTGGCGTCGTCGCCATCAGCGTCGGTACGGTAACGCGCGCCGATGCTGAGGAACAGCTGCTGGGCCATAGTGTTGTTACTGTATTTGTTGATGTCTCGGATGATTTCCGCCAGGTCCGGGGAGAACGCCCGGGCCAGCAGCTTGGCGTCCTTGGGCACCACGGCCTCGCGGTCGCGGCCGGCGATGGTGCCGCCCAGCTCGTTCCAGATTGCCCGTACTGCGCCCGCGGCATAGGTGGGGTGGTCAAGCACGGACAGGTAGGTCTGGGAACTGCAACCATCCGCCAGGCCGCCACTGACCACCACGCTGATGCTACCGTCCGGCGCCGTCACCGGGTTGTAGCGCACGTCGCCGCTGCACTGCTTGCCCGCCAAGGCCTTGACCTGGTTGTCGACATGGACAGTGGCGATCGGTGGTTCCACCGACACCATCACCTTGCCGCCATCGTTGCGGGCCACGAAACGCAGCGCCTTGAGGTTGACCATCAGGGCGTCAGGCCGCACCAGGAACGGCGCGTTTTCATCGCCGCCGTCGTCGTTGAACTCAGGCAGGTTGGGTTGGATGAAGTAGCTACGGTCCAGCACCAGGTCACCCGTGACCTGCTGCACGCCGTTGGCGCGCAAGTCGCGCATCAGCAACCAGAGCTTTTCCATGTTCAGCTTGGGGTCGCCACCGCCCTTGAGGTACAGGTTGCCGTGCAGCACACCGTTGCTGAGGGTGCCGTCGGTATAGAACTCGGTCTTCCACTGATAATTGGGGCCCAGCAGCTCCAGCGCGGCGAAGGTGGTGATGGTCTTCATGGTGGAGGCCGGGTTCACCGACACATCGGCGTTGAACACCGTGGGGGTACCTGGGCCCGTGAGCGGCACCATCACCAGGGACAGTGCGTTGTCAGCGATCTTGTTAGTCTTGAGCGCCTGCTGCACCTTGGCCGGTAGCGCGGTGATGATGGGCGCGGCGTGAACAGGCAAGGCCAGGGGCAGCATCAGGCCGGCGAGCAGTAGAGGGCGAAACGATTTGATCATGAGCAATGGAACCCTGCAGGCGAGGGGTGAAAAAAAGAGGGCGCGAAAAGGTGAAAGCCCCCGGACATAAAGAGTCGGCATTATGCCCCAAGGGATTGGCGCTTTGGCTCGGCTGGCGCGTATTTCATGATTTTTTCGACACTTGGGCGGGTTTATCGGTATCAGTCAGGCAGCCGCGTGCCGAAACTGGTAAAGTGCCGCGCGTTAATACTCAAGAGGATTGTTTCATGGCCACTAACCGTTCCCGCCGTCTGCGCAAAAAACTCTGCGTGGATGAATTCCAGGAGCTGGGTTTCGAACTGAACCTGGACTTCAAGGAAAACCTGGACGACCAGGCAATCGACGCATTCCTCGACGCGTTCCTGGCTGAAGCCATGGACGCCAATGGCCTGGACTACGTCGGCACCGACGACGTCGGCCTGGTGTGCACCGTCGAGCGTGGCTCGGTCACCGAAGAGCAGCGCGCAGCCGTCGAAGCCTGGCTCAAGGGCCGCGACGAACTGACCAAGATCGAAGTCAGCCCGCTGCTGGACGCCTGGTACCCGGAAAAGCCGATCAACCCGGTCGCCTGATCCGAATCATACGAAGAAGCCGCTGACCCCAGCGGCTTTTTTGTGCCTGGTGTCACCGCCGTAGCAGCGGACCCGGCCGCGTCCCAGGCGCCGCGCACTACCAGGTATAGATTCACGCGGGCTGTACGGTCACCCCCGCCTTGACCAGCACCTGCTCGATGTCCACCTCATCCAGCTGCGGCGCCGGCAAATACTGCTGGGCGTATTCCAGGTACACCCCGCTGCGCAGGAACAGCTCGAACAGCTCGGCATCGATGTGCGCGTCGCGGCACATGAAGGCCATGATCCCCAGCGCCTCGCTGAGGGTCTTGCCTTTCTTGTACGGCCGATCGGCGGCGGTCAGCGCTTCGAAAATATCGGCGATGGCCATCATTCGCGCCGGCAGGCTCATCTGCTCGCGGTTGAGGCCCCGGGGGTAGCCGGTGCCGTCCATTTTCTCGTGGTGCCCGCCAGCCATTTCCGCGACGTTCTGCAGATGGCTGGGGAAGGGTAGGCGGCTGAGCATCAGGATGGTCTGCACCATGTGGTGGTTGATGATGTAGCGCTCTTCGGCCGTCAGGGTGCCCCGGCCGATGCTCAGGTTGTACAGTTCGCCACGGTTGAATTTGTGCTGGGGCACGTTCATGTTGAAGCCCCAGGGGTTGTCGTCCGGCATGCGCTCGTAGTCCGGGCGTTCGAACAGGTGCTCGGGGCGGTCCGCCAGCAGCGGTTCGCGCACCGGCAGTTCCGCCGCCGGGCGGCGCTCCTGGCGGCGGTTCTCTTCCCAGGACACCCCCAGGCGGTCGTCCAGGGTGCGCAGCCAGGTCCGCTCGGCGATGCGTGCCAGGCGCTGCTGGCTGTCGGGGTCCATGAATTCGCCGCCCAGGTTGCAGCGGGCGACGAAGGCAAAGTCGTCGTCCAGGGCCTGCAACTGCGCGTCGCGGGCGTCGGCCAGGGCCGCCGCGTCGCCGCCTTCGGCCAGGTGCTGCCAGTAGTCGATCCAGGCGTCGCGCTTGAGGACTTCAAAGCGCGTGCGAACCTCGTGGATACGATCGTAGAGGGTCTCAAGCTTGGTGGCCTTGTCCACCACGTATTCGGGGGTGGTGACCTTGCCGCAGTCATGCAGCCAGGCGGCGATGTGCAGGGCCTCCCACTCTTCGTCAGTGGGTTGGTAGTCGGCGAACGGCGCGGCCTGGCTGTCGGCGGCGGCCCGAGCGAGCAGCTTGGTCAGCACCGGTACGCGCTGGCAGTGCCCACCGGTGTAAGGGCTCTTGGCGTCAATGGCGCCGGCGATGATCTGGATGAAGGCGTCCAGCAACTGTTGCTGGCGCACTTGCAGGCGCTGGCCTTCGATGCTGGCGGCGGCCACGCCCGACACCGCCAGGATGAAGGCGATACGGTCAGGGCTGAACTTGACCAGATCGCTGCGGCTGCCGGTGTCGCGGTGCAGCAGCACCAGTACCCCGATGGTTTCGCCACGGCGGTTGTGCAGGCGTACGCCGATCAGGTCCAGGCGTGGGCTGTCGAGCTTGAGCATGATCTGCTTGAGTTCGCGGGCCTGGTCAAAGCCGATCGAGGTGACCACGCTGTTCTGCTGGCCGTCCAGCGTGCCCAGCCAGGCCGGGGTGTCGCTACCGTTCAGGGTGTGGCTGGTCAGGCCGTAGCGGGTCACGTTGCGCAGTTTGTCGTTGATGATCAGGCCGCTGGGCTTTACCTGGCCGGTGTCGCTGTCGTACAGGTAAATGATGCCGGCCTGGGCGTCGCTCAGGCTCACGGTTTCCTGGAGCACGCGCTTGAGCAGCGGTTCGAAGCGGGTTTCGGCCGACAGGCTGGCGGTAATCTCGAAGAAGCTTGCCAGCGTCTGTTTCATGCGCTGCATGGACTCGGTCAGTTGGTCCACTTCCAGCACGGGCGAGCGCTGGCTGGCGGGGCGCTTGAAGTTGAAGCTGCGGATGGCATCTGCTTCCTTGACCAGCGCATACAGCGGCTTGACCAGCAGGCGCGAGGTCAGCCAGCCCACCGGCAGGCACAGCAGCAAAATCGTCAGGGTCACCAGCGCCCCTTGCCAACGCAGCCGATAGGCGTCGGCCAGCAACTCGTCCTCGGGCACCAGCAGGGCCAGTTGCAGGCCGTCCGGGCCGCCCTGGTCGATGGTGCTGCGTGACACCACCCAGTCTCGGCCGTCGGCGTGCAGGCGGTTGCCTTCGGCGTCGCCCCGCGCCAGCAGGGCAGCCAATGCTGGCGCCAGGTCGGCGACTTTGGTCAGCTCCACGCTGCCGTCCCGGCTGACCAGGCGTTGGCTGTCGGGGTAGGCCACAGCGTTGTCGTTGTGGTCGAACAGGGCGATCTGGGTGTGGGGCGTGACCCGGTGCTTGGCCAGGGTGGCGCTGAGGTCTTCCAGGGTCAGGTCGGCGCCCAGTACCACATGGTCGCTGACCCGCACCGCCAGGGTGGTGCCGACCGCATGGCTGGAAAAGAATACGTAAGGGTCGGTGGTCACTTGCCCGCGGTCGGTGAGCGCCTGGCTGAACCAGGCGCGGGTACGCGGGTCGTACTGGTCGTCGGGCAGGTCTTGATGGCCGATGAGGTTCAGGGTGCGGTCCAGCATCAGCGACTGGGCGTGGCGCGCGCCGGTGGCGTCGTGTTCGATGCTCCACACCTGATACGCCGCGGCCGCGGGGGCGCCGAAGCGCTGCCTGAGGTCATCGGTGCGCAACGGCCGCACCATGAAGAAGTCACCATTGCCGTAGCCAGTGTACAGCGATGCCAGGTTGGGGTTGTCGGCCAGCGACTGGGCCATGGGCTCCAGCAGTGCCAGGCGTTGCTCAAGGGTGGTGGCCTGGGCGGCATCGTTGAGCGCCAGCAGGCTGAGCAGGTGGCGGATGGGCTGGTAGGTGTGGTCGATGTCCAGGCGTACATCCTGGTCTATGCGTGAAAACAGGCTCTGGCTGCTGGACAGGATGATCTGCGACGTCTGTCGGTAATTGAACAGGCCCAGCACGGTGCCGGTGAGCAATAACAACAGCGTGAACATGGCGCTGATATGCACATGCAGGGGAAAGCGGCGTTCTGTGAGCCTGGGCATCGCGAATCACTCCTTGAGGATGCGTTCACCGCTCGCCGGGCAGAGCCAGGGCACAGCGTGCAGAGCCTCATCACCGCAGCCCTGGCCGGTTGATAATGGCTAAGGGCCCCGCGGTTGACAAGCCTTTACCTCACGCCTCGGGCAAGGCATCCAATCGTTGTCGCACAATGGTTTCCACGTGCTGCATGGCGCGCACCACGGCGCCGGTCCACAACCTCGGGTCGCCGCTCTCGCAGGCTTGCTCCAAGGCCTCGCACGCCTGTATCAACGGCGCGGCGGCGACGATGTTCGCGGCGCCTTTGATGCGGTGAGCCAGGTCGCTCAAGGCCCTGCAGCCTTCGGCCGTGAGCAGGGCCTGGCGGTCTTCCACGCAGCTGTCCAGCACCTGTTGCAGCAGACGACGCTCCAGCGCAGGCTGACCGCCGGTCAGGGCCGCCAGCGGGCCCAGGTCGAGCGCGGCCGCGCAGGGCATGGCCTTGACGGTCGCCAGCACCCGGGTGAGGTCCGCCAGGCTGATGGGTTTGAACAGGCAGTCGTTCATGCCGGCGGCCAGGCAGCGCTCCCGTTCCTGCGGCAGGGCGCTGGCGGTGTAACCGAACACCACGCAGGGCGCATCGCCCGCCTGCTGTTCCTGGCGGCGTAACTGGCGGGTCATGTCGTAGCCATTCATGCCGGGCATGTTGCCGTCGACGAACAGCACATCGAATGCACCGGCCTGCCAGGCTGCCAGGCCGGTGAGGCCGTTGTCGGCCGTCTCGACGTGCAGGCCCAGAAAGCCCAGCTGTTCGGTCATCAGCAGGCGGTTGGCCGGGTGGTCATCGACCACCAGCACCCGCAAAGCAGCCAGTTCGACGGTGGCCTTCGGCGCCGCCGGCGGGGCGGCCAGCGGCGCCAGTTCGAGCGCCGGCAGTAGCAACTCGATTCGCGTGCCTTCGCCGGGCTGGCTGTCGAGGGTCAACCGCGCGCCCATCAACTGGCTCAGGTTCTGGCTGATCACCAGGCCCAGCCCCGTGCCGCTTCGCGCCCGGCGGCTGTCGGGGTCGACCTGGGCGAATGGCTGAAACAGCCGCTGGCGGTCAATGGCGCTGATACCGATACCGGTGTCACTCACGGTCACGCGCACTGCACGTGTGCCGGAACTGTCAGCGGCGGCCATGGCCAGTTCAAGGCGTACATGGCCGCGGTCGGTGAATTTGATGGCGTTGCTCACCAGGTTCGACAGCACCTGCTTGAAGCGCAACGGGTCGAGCATGACATCCGGTTGCGGCAGCACTGGCAGTTGCACCTGCAGCGCCAGCCCCTTGTCCCGCGCCAGGCCTTCGAAGATGCGAGCCACGTCACGCACCAGGTCGCCGGCCTGCACCCGCTCGGGTTTGAGGCTCAGGTGCCCGGCTTCGATGCGCGAGACATCGAGGATGTCGCCAATCAGGTTCAGCAGGTCGCGGGCCGAGCCGTAGGCCACCTCGATGGCATGGCGGTCCAGCTGTTGCCGATCGGCCCGGCGCAAGGCCAGCTCGAGCATGCCGATCAAGGCGTTCATGGGGGTGCGTATTTCGTGGCTCATGGTCGCCAGGAACGTACTTTTCGCACGGTTGGCCTGATCGGCCTGCTCCTTGGCCTGGCGCAGGTCCTCGAGCAGTTGGCGCCGTTCGCTGACGTCGATCCAGCCGCCGATCACACCGCGCACCCGGCCCCCGGAGTCGCGGTAGGGCAGAATCCAGTGGTAGATGTTCAGGGCCTGGTCACCGATACGCAGGGGGCGGTCCATGACCATCGGCTCACCCCGGGCCATCACTTGCAGGTAATCCAGGTGGTACGCGCGCGCCTGCTCGGCGTCGATCAGTACCCCGTCCAGTACCGTCTTGCCCAGCACTTCATCGCGACGGGCGTTGAAGGTTTTCAGGTAGCTGTCGTTGCAGCTCAGCAGCAAGCCCTGGTCGTCGCGCACGTAGATGGGGTGCGGCGTGCCGTCCACCAACGCGCGCATGAACTGCAGTTGGTCCCCCAACGCCCGTTCGGCTTCCACCCGCTGACGGATCTGCCGGCGCATGTAGCCGATCCATACCAGCAGCGCCAGCAACAGCACGCTGGCCGCGGCGACGATCTGCAGGATCAGGCGGTGGTAGTTGCGCCAGGAACCTTGGGTATCCGGGCTGTAGCTGCGCCAGCGAGCTGCGATGGCGGTCAGTTCCTGGGGGCCGATGCTCAGCAGCGCCTTGTCGAGGATAGAGGCCAGTTCGGTGGCCTGGTGACCGGTCGCCAAGGCGAAGCGCGCCGGTTCGGTGCCCACGGTGCTGCGGATGGCCAGGCGCTCCTGGAACAAGGGCGAGGCCAACAGCGGGCGGGCGACGACCAGCGCGCTGATCGCGCCGTCGGCCTGGCCCTGGGCGAGCCGGTCAAGGCTGGCGAAGGCGTCGTCGGTCTCCTGCACCTGGATGTCCGGGTAATGCTCACGCAGCCACTGCACCAGGGGGTTGCCACGGGTAATGGCCAGGCGGCGACCGGCGAACTGGCCAAGGTCCTGCAAGCCCTGACGGTCGCGCGCGGTCACCAGCACGTAGGAGTTGCTCAGGTAGGGGCGGCTGAATTGCAGGTCGTGCGCGCGCTCTTCGCTGGGAATGATGGCGGCGATGATATCGGCCTGGCCGCGCTGCACCTGGTTCACCATATCCACCACGCCGGTGGCACGGCCGATCTCGAACTGCAGCCCGGTGCGCAGGCGCACCAGCTCCAGCAGATCGGCGCTCACGCCGCGCAGGTTGCCGTAGCGGTCGAAAAACGTCAGTGGCGCGAAGGAGTCGTCCACCACCACCCTGGCGCTGGGGTGCGCGGCCAACCAGCGTTCCTCCCGAGGTGTCAGCTGCAGCTTGCGGTCGGTGAGCAGCAGGTCACTGGCGCCGCTCCAGCGCTGGAAGATACTTTCGCGCCGGGAGGGGGCGATGGCGGCGAGTGCTTGGTTGACCTGTGCCAGCAGCGGATCGCCACGGCGCGCGGCGAAGCTGAACCCCGACGGTTCATCACGGCTGAAATTGACCATGCGCACGTTGTTCAACAACCCCTGGTCAATCTGGTAATGGGTGGAGATGGTGTCACCCAGGAACACGTCAGCCTGCTCGAACGCCACCGCGTTCAAAGCATTCTGGTAAGAGGGGTAATAGGTGACCGTCGCCTTGGGATACTGGGCCTTGATATAGGCGTCGGGCAGGTAATGGTTCACCACGCTCAGACGCCGCCCGGCCAGGCGATCACCCAGTGGGTCGTCATCATCGGCGCGCGCCACCAGCACCGGACGGTCCACCGCGTAGGCGTCGCTCAGTGCTACCCCCGGCATGGCTGCCTCATAACCGTTGGCACTGGGCAAAAGGTCGATGTCGCCTTGGCGCAGCGCCTCCACGGCCGCATCGCGGTTTGGGTAGCGCTGCACCACGATAGGCCGGCCCAGCGCCTGGCCAACGAGGGCGGCGTAATCGGCACTCAGGCCTTCGTATTCCTGGCCATGGGTAATGTCCAGTGGTGGGTAGTCGGGTGTGGAAATACCCAGGCGCAGCGGCGCGCCTGCGGCGTCAGGCGCATCGGGCAGCCCTGCGGTGGCTTCGTTGTGGCTGCGCAGTGCCAGCCTGTCGGCGCCCTGCACGCCGGCCATGCTGGTGGTGCAAGCCAGCATGATGGGCAGCAGCAGGTATCGCAGCGCGCGGTTCATACCAGGGCGTTGCGCTTGGCAATGTCAATCAAGTCCACCAGCGACGCCACCTGCAGTTTTTGCATCAGGCGTTTTTTGTAGGTGCTGACGGTTTTGTTGCTGAGAAACATGCCCTTGGCAATTTCTTTGTTCGAGCGCCCTTGCGCAAAGAGTTGCAGAACCATCAGTTCCCGATCATTGACGCCTTTGAATAATCTGATTTCATTGCGCGCGGTGTCATCGACATCCGGCGGGTTGAGTGCTTCGCTGGGGAAGTAGTTATAACCGGACATCACCGCACGGATGGCACTGCTCAACTCCCCCAGCGCTTCCTGTTTGCAGACATAGCCCGCGGCGCCCGACTGCATGCAGCGGAAGGTGAACAACGCGGGGGCCTGGGCCGTCAACACCAGAATCTTGGGACCCAGGTTCATGGTCTGAAAACGCGTGAGCACCTCCAGCCCATCGAGGCGCGGGATACTGATATCGAGAATGATCAGGTCCGGTGGATTTTCGCGGATGGTTTGCATCGCATCGACCCCGTTGTCGCACTCGCCAATAACCGTATACCCCTCTTTTTCCAGGAGAAAACGGACAGCCAGGCGAATGACCGGGTGGTCGTCGATGATAAAGGCAGTACTCATGAAATAGGTTTCCCATACAGGCAGCGAATAAAAAGCGCACATTAGCTCAGTTGCCGAAGGCGGCATATGAAGAACGGGCGCCGTCGGCGCTATATAGGAAATTTCCTACAGCTATTGTTGTTTTAGAATACACCGCCGTGGGGGTTATTAAAGTGTCAAGGCGATAGTCGGTTGACGTTGTGACGAAATGAAAAACAATATTCAGATCCCGTTTTTTGTATAAGATTGCTTGAATAAGGAAGCGTGGTTTTTCCCGGGTTAAACACGTTTTCAATTGCCCTGTTACGGCTTTTATCGCCTTGCCCACGAAACTCAGGGAACTTGCCCTACAAACAAAATGGATTATTCCCCAACCGCCCCCAGGCGGCGAGGGGGACGGTTCTGAAAGTTTTGTAGGAAAGTTCTGACGGTGGCGGACACCGCCCCTGTGCCCGCCCGGCATTTACTGCGGGCTGGAGCGACCGGTCATTTCCCGGGCCATTTCGCTGGCGTAGCTGTCCGTCATGCCCGCGATGAAGTCGATCATGCGCAGGAAGGATGCGTGCAGCGAGCCGTCCGGGTCCGGGGCGCTGTTGCCGAGCAGGTCGAGAATGCGCCGGTTCTTGAAGGACGGACGCTTGCCACCATGTTGCTCCAGGGCCGCCCCGCACAGGGCATTGAGCAGGATTTCCAGGGTGGTATAAGCGCCGATCTCGTGCAGGGTCTTGCGTTTGTCCTGGAAGATTTTCTTGCGCGCCATGTCCTTGGCATTCAGCACGCAACGCTTCGCCGGGCCGTGCATGTGTTCCACCAGATCGCCGCTCAGCGTGCCAGCCAGCAATGCGTCCTGCTGCTCGACGAAAGCGCGTGCCGCAGCGTTGGTCAGGTGTTCGATGGCCTTGCCGCGCAAAATCGCCAGTTTGCGCCGGCGCGAGTCCTGCGGCCCTAGCTGGCGATAGGTTTCCGGCAAGTCGTCGCCCACCAGGCCCAGCAGCAGCGATTCGACTTCGGCGTATTCGAGCAGCTCCATCTCCAGGCCGTCTTCCAGGTCGATCAGCGCATAGCAGATGTCATCGGCCGCCTCCATCAGGTACACCAGCGGATGGCGTGCCCAGCGTTGGTCTTCCACCTGGGGCAGGCCCAACTTGTGGGCGATCTGTTCGAGCAGCGGCAATTCGCTCTGGTAACAGCCGAACTTGTGTTTCTTGTAGCCCAGGGAGTCGGCGTGGCGGGCGGTCCAGGGGTATTTCAGGTAGGTGCCCAGGGTGGCGTAGGTCAGGCGCGTGCCTCCATCGAACTGGTGGTACTCCAGTTGGGTGAGCACGCGAAAGCCCTGGGCATTGCCTTCGAAATTGAGGAAGTCGTTGCGCTGCACCTCGGTCATGCCGTCGAGCCAGCCGCGCCCGGCGGCCTGTTGGAACCAATGGCGGATGGCATCCTCACCGGAATGGCCGAATGGTGGGTTGCCGATGTCGTGCGCCAGGCAAGCGGATTGCACCACCATGCCCAGGTCGCTGGGTTCGCACCAGGCAGGCAGGCGGTCGCGCAGCGTTTCCCCGACCCGCATGCCCAGGGAGCGGCCCACGCAGCTGACTTCCAGGGAGTGCGTGAGGCGGGTATGGATATGGTCGTTGCTGGTGACCGGGTGCACCTGGGTCTTGCGGCCCAGGCGGCGAAACGCGCCGGAGAAGATGATGCGGTCATGGTCCTTGTGGAACGGGCTGCGGCCCAGTTCCTCGGGGCTGTGCAGGGTCTTGCCCAGGCGTTCGCGGTTGAGCAGGGTGGGCCAATCCAAGGCGGTGTCTCCTGAAGGCTGGGGGTGGTGTGAGCTTCGGTTGTTTGGGGGTGGAGGTGCAACTGGTTTGTGCGCCGCCTCCACGGTGGCGTACCCCCGCTAGGCTCTGTACGAAATGCATCCCAACTCGGCCATGCTGCGTTGAAAACAGGCTCGGAATGCTCATTTACAACACGTAAACTCCGCTTCCTCGCCTGTTTTCGCCTTGCCTGGCCTTCGCCGGAATACATTTCATACAGACCCTAGAACCTCACCGCATCCACATCGATCAACAACAGCCGCTGGCCGTTGTCAAAAAACTGCCCTGCGGTCAGGCAGTACTGGTTGCTGGTGGCATCCCGGTAGGTATTGGACAGGATCAACCGGCGCTCGTCCCAGCCCTCGGCCAGCAAGTGGTAGAAGTATGGCCGCCAGGACCAGTTGTGCCCTACGTAGCTGGTGTCGGCATGCCAGGCATGCTGGCGCCATTCCATGTTGGGGGTCAGTTGGGTACCGTGGCGGTCGCACTGGTAGAAACGCAGCAGCCAGGGATAGGCGTCCAGTTTCGGCAGCTCACTCAACGGTGCGCCCGCCTGTGCCCAGGGGTGCAGGAGGGCCATCAGCTTGATCAACTGCTGACGCAGTTGCATCAGGCGCGCCCGCTCTTGAAGTTTTCCCTGCACGTAGCGCTCGCGCAACGCCGCGAAGCGCGAGACGAACGCATCGGTGGGGAAGAAGTCCGGTTCGGCACGCGCGAACAGGTAACCCTGCACATAACGTGAGCCGCATTCCAGGGCGAAGTTGAGCTCGGCTTCGGTTTCAACGCCCTCGGCGATGATCCAGCAGCCGGTCTTTTCCGCCATCTGCGCCAGTGCCTTGACCACCTCGCTGCTGGGGCCTCCGCGGGCGGCTGCCTGGAACAGGCGCATGTCGAGTTTGAGAATGTCGGGCTGCAGGGCCAATACGCGGTCAAGCTGCGAGTAACCGGCGCCGAAGTCATCGATGGCAATGCGCGCACCGGCGTCTCGGTAGCGTTGCACCACTTCGGTCAACCGACGGCTGTCACCGCCCAGTTCAGTGATTTCGAAGACGATGCGCTGGGGCGCCACGCCATGACGTTGCAGTTGACTGAGGCTGGGCAGTGGCTGGTTGTCGCGCAGCCGGCTGATCCAGCGCGGGGACATGTTCAGGCTCAGGAACCATTCAGGTGGCGCTTCGTGCAGGCGGCTCAGGGCATTGCCGCGGATCTGCCGGTCCAGGCGCCGCAAGGCGGCGGGCAGGGTGCGGGGGTCAGTGAACAGCGGTCCCACCGACTGCACCTGGCCGTCGTCCTGGCGCAAGCGGCCCAAGGCCTCTACGCCGGCAATGCGGCCGGTGGCGGTGTCGATGAACGGTTGAAACCAGGCGAGCGGTAGCCCGTCGAACACGGCGACTCCTCAGGTTATTGCAGGGCAAGACACAACCTGCCACCGGCTTGAGCCGGGGCAGGGCAGGTGTCGTTGCAAGAATGCAGCCAAATAGTGGCGATTAGCCTTTGCGCTGGAGCGCGAGTTTGATCACTGGCATCAGGCTGGTACCCAGACGTACCAGGCGGGTCAGGCCGCCGACCCCGTTGCTGCGGGCGCCTTTGCCCGTCAGAAAGCCCAACAGCACAACGCCGGCCAGGCCCCACAACGGTGCGTGCTTGATACCCAGCCCGTCTTGCACGGACTGGCCCATGCCGCGCAGGCGGTTCAACGGGTTGATCAACTGCCCGGATTCGTGGCGAATCTCTTGGCGGTGCATTTCCATGCGCAGGCGAATCAAGGCCTTGCGCATTTCGCGACGTGACTGGTTCTGTGGCAAGTTGGGGGCAGTCATGGCAGCAGGCGCTCCCGGTCGTTGGCCAGTTCTTCCAGGGTGCCGTGGAAGGGTGACGACTCATCGAAAATGGCGGCCTTGAGGCGAAACGCGCAGAACAGGCCCGCCAGCAGGTAGAACACGCACAGGCCGATCATGCCTTGCATGCGGTAGTTATCCCACAGCAGAATCAAGATAAGCCCGGACAGCGCCACCAGCGCCAGCAACGCGAACACCAGCGCCAGCCCGGCGAACAGCAGCAGGCTCAAGGTGCGCGATTTCTGTTCCTGCAATTCAATGCCGAACAATTCCACGTGGCTATGAAGCAAGCCCAGCAGGGCAGCGCCCAAGCGCCGCGACGACGGCCCGGCGGCCGTCGATTTCGAGTCCATGTCCAAGGCCATGGGCTTAGCGCCTTGTAGCCAGCAGGCCGATCAGAAAGCCCACGCCGGCTGCGATGCCGATCGCCTGCCAAGGGTTTTCCTGTACGTATTCCTCGGTCTTGGCCACGGCGGCCTCGCCCTTCAGGCGCAGCGACTGTTCGGTGGCCTTGAGGGTCTCGCGGGCGCGCAGCAGGCTGTCGTGGATCTGCTCACGCAGTTCATCGGCCTGGTCGCCGGCCAGGGTCTTGGTGTGGTCCAGCAGCTTTTCGGTGTCGCGCACCAACGTCTGAAAATCAGCCATCAGTACGTCTTGCGCAGTCTTTGCCGTGGTGCGGGCCATGATGTTCTCCATTGTTGGCGTCTGGTGGTTCGAGTAGCGAGGCTTTCTGAAGGTTCCTTCATTGTTGCCTGGTACAGCTTTTGCTTTTCGTTGGTGCATGGCACCGGGGCTGTGCGCCGAATCGGCGCGTCAGTGCCTGAGCACTGTGCCAAACCTTAACCCAAACGAAATAACCCCGAGGAAAAATAACCCGGCTGGCGAGTAATGAATGCGTTGCCCGTTCCATATTGGTGCAATGGCTCATGAGTCGACCTGCTTTGGTGCTGTTTTTCCGGATTTTCAGGCCTGCCCTCTCGATGGATAATCTGCAAAGCGCCGTGCAAACGCTGATCCACGGCTCCAATACCCTGTTCCTGCTGATGGGCGCCGTCATGGTGCTCGCCATGCACGCCGGCTTCGCGTTTCTGGAAGTCGGCACTGTGCGGCAGAAAAACCAGGTCAATGCCCTGTCCAAGATCCTCAGCGACTTCGCCATCTCGACCTTGGCCTATTTCTTTATAGGCTATTGGATCGCCTATGGCGTGACGTTCATGGCGCCAGCCAGCGAACTGAGTGCCGACCACGGTTACGCACTGGTGAAGTTTTTCTTCCTGCTGACCTTTGCCGCGGCCATTCCGGCGATCATTTCCGGCGGCATCGCCGAGCGTGCCCGTTTCGTGCCGCAATTGTGCGCCACTACCCTGATCGTCGCCTTCATCTACCCATTCTTCGAAGGCATGGCCTGGAACGGCAACCTCGGCGTGCAGCCATGGCTGCTGGCGCATTTCGGCGCCACTTTCCATGACTTCGCCGGTTCCGTCGTGGTGCACGCCATGGGTGGCTGGCTGGCGCTGGCGGCCGTGTTGCTGCTGGGGCCGCGCCAGGGGCGCTACCGCGATGGGCGCCTGGTGGCGTTCGCGCCGTCCAACATTCCGTTCCTGGCGCTGGGTTCGTGGATTCTGATCGTCGGCTGGTTCGGCTTCAACGTCATGAGCGCGCAAAGCGTCGCGGGCCTCAGCGGCCTGGTGGCGATCAACTCGCTGATGGCCATGGTCGGCGGCACCATCGCGGCGCTGGTGGTGGGGCGCAATGACCCCGGCTTCCTGCACAACGGCCCGCTGGCCGGCCTGGTGGCGGTGTGCGCCGGTTCCGACCTGATGCACCCCATCGGCGCCCTGGCGACGGGCGCCATTGCGGGCGCGCTCTTCGTGGGTTGCTTTATCGCCGCCCAGGGTAAATGGAAGATCGACGATGTGCTGGGTGTATGGCCGCTGCATGGCATCTGCGGCGTATGGGGCGGCGTGGCCTGCGGGATCTTTGGCCAGCAGGCCCTCGGTGGTATGGGTGGGGTGAGCTTGACCGTGCAACTGCTCGGTAGCCTGGCCGGCGTGCTGGTGGCCCTGGCGGGTGGCTTCGCCGTGTATGGGCTGCTCAAGGCAGTGTGCGGCATTCGCCTGAGCCAAGAGCAGGAGTACTACGGTGCCGACCTGTCGCTGCACAAGATCGGCGCGGTCAACCACGACTGACCGACAGCCTGCTGACGCCGCGAAACCGGCGCTGGCAGGCCCGGAGCAGACCGTTTGAAGGGTGTTCCCAGCGAGGCGTATTCGTCATAGCATGGTGGCAACTAGCCGCAAGTCAGCCTGCGCAGGACGCCGCCATCCGATGGGGACACATATGGAACGCCTGTATTCGCTTCAGGGCATGAGGGGCGTCGCCGTGGTCGGCGTCGTGCTGTTTCACATGGCCTCGGTGGAGGCCAAGTACAGCGGTGGCGACCTATTGCTGCCATCGCTGGTGGACTTCTTCCAGCTGGGCGTCGACCTGTTCTTTGTCATCAGCGGTTTCGTGATGGTCATCGTCACCCGCGGCCGCCATCAGGACTGGGTACAGGGCCAGCGGTTCGTGTACCACCGCCTGGCGCGTATCTACCCCAACTACTGGCTCTATTACGCCATTACTCTGGCCATCTACCTGGCGGCGCCGGGCATGGTCAATTCCGCCCACGGCGGCTCCAACCTGGGCATGTCGTTCCTGTTGTTGCCCAGTGACAAAGTACTGCTGGTGATGGTGGCCTGGTCACTGGTGTTCGAGTTGTGGTTTTACCTGGTGTTTGCCGGCCTGCTGTTCCTGCGCGAACGCTGGCTGACCGTTTGCCTGGCCGCCTGGGCGCTGCTGCTGGTGGGCTTCAATCTGGTGGCGCAGTGGCAGGATTATTCCCAGGCGGTCAAGATCATGCTGCACCCCTACGCGCTGGAGTTCATCGCCGGGTGCGCCATCGCCCGCTATTTCTATTCCCCCCGCAGTGCGTCGCTTGCCACTCGCCATGTGTGGGCCATGTTGCTCGTGTCGGTACTGGTTGGCATGCCGTTGATTGCCGCCCTGGGCCTGTACCGCACCGAAGGCCTGTCGCGCATGCTGCTGGTAGCCGCTGTATTCAGTGGCCTGACGCTGTCGCTGGTCTTGCTGGAGCGTCGTGGCCAGTTGTCGGTGCCTCGCTGGTTGGCCCACATCGGCGACATGTCCTACACCGTGTACTTGTCGCATCTGCTGGTGCTGGGGGTGATGGGCCAGCTCTGGCGCCTGGTAGGCGCGCGTCCCGACAGCCTCTGGGACAACGCCGCGTTTGTCGTGCTGATGCTGGCGGCGACCTTGTGTTATGGCTGGGTAGCCTACCGTTTGATCGAGAAACCCCTGCTCGACCGTGCCACGGCCTGGGGCAACCGGCGATTCCACAAGGCGGTGGCGCGCAAAGTGTACGATGCAGCGTAAGCGCATGGCACTGGCTCGGCCGGGGGCTTAAAATGGCGGTCCATCACCTTCCGCCGGTGTGCCGCCATGACACCTGAATGCCAACTGTTCGGAACCCTGGGTTGCCACCTGTGCGAGTTGGCCGAGGCCGAACTCATGCCGCTGGTCGGTCACGGGCTGCAGGTGGAACTGCTCGACATCGCCGACGACGCCTCGCTGTACGACAGCTATTGCCTCCATATCCCGGTATTGCGTCGCATCGATACCGGCGCCGAGCTGGCGTGGCCCTTCGACACCGAACAGGTGGTTGCCTTCCTGCGCTGACACCTTGGCAACGGTTCCCGCTGCCCCTGGCGGCTGCTCCATTGAACACTGCGTGCGCACCTCCGTGATGGGGGCTGCCGGCCCCGGGCCGATACGCTGTCAAGGAGCGACACGATGAACCTCAGCGAACACTTCACCCTGCAGGAGCTGACCCTGTCCCCTAGCGCCGCGAAGGCGGGCATCGACAACACCCCGGACGCGACCGTCATCGCCAACCTCGTGCGCCTGTGCCAGACCCTCGAAGGGGTGAGGGCCCTGGTGGGCGCCCCGGTGATGATCAGCAGCGGCTACCGATGCCCGGCGCTTAATGAATGGATCGGCGGCGCCCCCAACAGCGCCCATGTCCTGGGGCTGGCCGCGGACTTCACGGTGTCGGGGCTGACGCCGCGCCAGACCGTCGAGTTGCTGGACGAAAGTGGCCTGGTGTTCGATCAATTGATCCTCGAATTCGACCGCTGGGTTCACTTGGGCTTGAGCGAAAACAAGCCCCGGCGCCAGGTGCTGACGCTGCGCAAGGGCGGCGGTTACCTGCCCGGTATCGTATGAGGCGCCCAGGCACCGCCGATCATTGTGCGATTGACGGCGGGGCGGGCAGCACCTTAAGCTGTATAAAGATACAGTATTGCGCAAGTGCGAGGTACCTCGGTACCCATGCCTGCCTTGCGCGCCGAAGCCAGAGGATTGCCCGCGTGGTCAACGTCGAACAACTGAAATACAGCGTCAACCGCATGAACCCCGACGTGGTCAGCGAAGCGGTACTTGAGCTGCGCCTGGATGGCCTGGTGACCGAGGGCAAGACCCCGTTCAACAAGCTGCATTTCAACACCTGTTTCGCCGAAATCGAAGCCCTGTTCCAGCGTGCTGGCTACCATCGCCCGTTGGATGTGGTCGGCTACGAGGGCTTGCTTTACGCCTTGTACGACCCCACCCGCTGGGAGGCCGTCCAGGTGCTGCGCTGGCTCAAGGAGTTCACCGATGCGGCGCGTGTGGCCCAGGCCCGATGACAGCGGGCGGGGGCTTGGGGGATAATACCAGGCTGCCTTGACCTCAGAGCCCGCCATGCCCGACGCCCCGTTCAACCCCGCCCACCATCAGGCCAGTACGCTCAGCCTGCCATCCGGTACGTGGGCCACGGTGCTCGATTGCCTGTGTGACCACTTCAAGGCCATCGACCGTGCCCAGTGGCTCGACCGTATCGCCCGCGGCCGTGTGCTGGACGCCCAGGGAAAGCCCATTGACGTCGACCTGCCCTACAAACAGGGGCTGCGCATTCACTACTTCCGCGAAGTGGCCAATGAACGGCCCATCGCGGCACAGGAAAGCATCCTGCACGTCGACGAACACCTGGTGGTCGCGGACAAACCCCACTTCCTGCCGGTGACGCCTACCGGCGAGTACGTGGAGCACACCTTGCTGCGCCGCCTGATTCGACGCCTGGGCAACCCGCATTTGGTACCCCTGCACCGTATCGACCGCCATACTGCCGGGTTGGTACTGTTTTCCGCCAACCCGGCCAGCCGCTCGGCGTACCAGGCGCTGTTTCCCAACCGCCAGATCGACAAATGCTACGAGGCCATTGCCCCTGCGTTGCCGCACCTGACATTTCCCCTGGTGCACACCAGCCGCATGGTCCATGGCGAACCTTTCTTCCGCATGCAGGAAGTGGCGGGGGTCATCAACAGTGAAACCCGCGTGGAAGTGGCGCAGAAGATGGGCGACCTGTGGCGGTATCGGCTGTACCCCATCACCGGCAAGACCCACCAGTTGCGGGTGCACATGACTGCGTTGGGGGCCAGCCTGTGCAACGACCCGTTCTATCCCGAGGTTTGCGCCCAGGGGGAGGAAGATGACTACACCAAGCCACTCAAGTTGCTAGCCAAACGCCTGGCGTTCAACGACCCCTTGACTGGTGAGCCGCGCTTTTTCGAAAGCCGCTTGACCCTCGACGGTTGATGCACCAGAAGCGCTCACATTTTCCAGTGATATGGTTATGCAATAACGATATTTAAACTTCGGTTCTTATGCCTATAGAGTTTCGACATCACTGTCTCGTACTCAATAGCCAGAGCCGGAGCCCCGCATGTCCGCCTTATCGTTCGCCCCCCTGCCTTCCCAGACCTTCGAAGTTCGCCCGCTGCAAGGCCTGGTGGGCGCCGAGATCGTCGGTCTGGACCTGAGCCGTCCGCTCAACGATGAAGATTTTGCCCGCATTCACCGTGCGCACCTGGATTACCACCTGGTGGTGTTCCGCGACCAGCACATTACCCCGCAGCAACAGATCGACTTCAGCCGCCGTTTTGGCGTGCTGCAGATCCATGTGCTCAAGCAATTCCTGCTGGCCGGCCACCCGGAAATCCTGATCGTCTCCAACATCGTCGAGAACGGCCAGCCGGTCGGGCTGGGTGACGCTGGCAAGTATTGGCATTCGGACCTTTCCTATAAGGAACTGCCAAGCCTGGGTTCGATGCTCTACGCCCAGGAACTGCCCAGCGAAGGTGGAGACACCCTGTTTGCCGACATGCACCGCGCCTGGGACACGCTGCCGCAGCACCTGCAGGACGCCGTGGAAGGCAAACTGGCGGTGCATTCCTACACCGCTCGCTACAGCGAGGGCAAGAATGCCGCCAACTGGCGCCCCACCCTGACGGCGGAGCAACTGGCCCAGGTCGTGACCGTCAGCCACCCGGTGGTGCGTACGCACCCGGAAAACGGCCGCAAGGCGTTGTTCGTCAGCGAGGGGTTCACCACCCATATCGTTGGCCTGCCGGAAGACGAAAGCCGCGACATCCTCGACCAGTTGTACGCGCACAGCGTGCGCCCGGAGAACGTCTACCGCCACCAGTGGCAGCCCCACGACATGGTGTTCTGGGACAACCGTTCGCTGATCCACCTGGCCGCTGGCACGCCCGAGCACCTGCGTCGCAAGCTGTACCGCACCACCATCCAGGGCGATGCGCCGTTCTGAATCAGGAGTCACCATGAACGCTGTACTGCAAGGCCACACGGCCAGCGATGTGTTACCTGCGCAGCCAGGCCATCAGGTGACCCCTGAAGCCCTGCTGCAAGTGAGCAACGTCAGTCTCGAATATCGCACTCCTGAGCGCGTGGTGCGGGCCACCCATCAGGTCAGCTTCGAAGTGGACCGCAGTGACCGCTTCGTGCTGCTGGGCCCCTCGGGCTGCGGCAAGTCAACCCTGCTCAAGGCCGTCGCCGGCTTCATCAAGCCCAGCGAGGGCGAAATCCGCCTGGGCGGCGATATCGTCACTGAACCAGGGCCTGACCGCATCGTGGTGTTCCAGGAATTCGACCAGTTGCCGGCGTGGAAGACCGTGCTGGAAAACGTCATGTTCCCGCTGCTGGCCTCCCGTACGCTCAAGCGTCGCGAAGCCGAAGAGCGTGCACGCCACTACCTGGAAAAGGTGGGCCTGAGTGCCTTTGCCAACGCCTACCCGCACACCCTGTCCGGCGGCATGAAGGCGCGCGTGGCTATTGCCCGCGCCCTGGCCATGCAGCCCAAGATCCTGTTGATGGACGAGCCCTTCGCCGCGCTTGACGCATTGACCCGGCGCAAGATGCAGGAAGAGTTGCTGGAGCTGTGGCAGGAAGTGCGTTTCACCTTGCTGTTCGTCACCCACTCCATTGAGGAGGCGCTGGTGGTGGGCAACCGCATCCTGTTGCTGTCGCCACACCCGGGCCGCGTGCGTGCCGAGATCAACAGCCACGAATACGATTTGCAGAGCCTCGGTGGCGTGGCCTTCCAGGCCAGTGCCCAGCGGATTCACCGGTTGCTGTTCGACGAAGCCCAGGGGCCGGTCGAGCAGGACCTGGGTTTCCACGATATCCGCATCGCCTACTGACCCCGGAGCCTTGCCATGAGCCTGCAAACGCCTGTGCGTGAAGAATATGAAATCACGCTCGAACCTTTTACCCAGGCCGCCCTGGCCCGGGACATTTCCCTGGCCCAGCGTATCTGGCAACAGGGCTGGGTGCGCAAGACCGTGATCCTGATCGCCCTGGCGGTGCTCTGGGAGGTTGCCGCGCGTATCCAGAACAACGACCTGCTGCTGCCCAGCTTCCTGCAGACGGCCCACGCCTTTGTCGATGGCATCGTGACCGGTGAGCTGCTGGGCAAGGTGTGGATTTCCCTGACCGTGCTGGTCAAGGGCTACCTGATCGGTATCGTCCTGGCGTTCGGCCTGACCACGCTGGCGGTCTCCACCCAGTTGGGGCGTGATCTGCTCAGCACCCTGACCGCCATGTTCAACCCATTGCCGGCCATCGCACTATTGCCGCTGTCGCTGCTGTGGTTCGGCCTGGGCGACAACAGCCTGATCTTCGTGCTGGTGCATTCGGTATTGTGGGCGTTGGCGCTCAATACCTATTCAGGCTTCCTGGCCGTGTCGGAAACCCAGCGCATGGCCGGGCGCAACTATGGCCTGCGCGGCTTGCGGTTCGTCTGGTACATCCTGATCCCCGCGGCGCTGCCGTCGATCCTGGCGGGCCTGAAGATTGGCTGGGCGTTCGCCTGGCGCACCCTGATCGCCGCCGAACTGGTGTTCGGTGCCTCGTCGGGCAAGGGCGGCCTGGGTTGGTACATCTTCCAGAACCGCAACGAGCTGTATACCGACAAGGTCTTCGCGGGGCTGGCGGCGGTGATCATCATCGGCTTGCTGGTGGAAAATCTGCTGTTCAACACTTTCGAGCGCCTCACCATCAAGAAATGGGGCATGCAGCGCTGAAGCGCTGCGCCATGAGCTGCACGTCAATAGCGGTAAGTGGCGTCATCGCGGTCTGTCTTTACGTGCGGCTTGCCGCTTAAATCAAGGAACTTTCATGCCAATGCTTTCCCGAATTACCCTCGCCCTGGGCCTCATGGGTGCGGTCCTCACCACCAGCGCCCACGCCGAGGGCAAGATCAGCATCGCCCAGCAGTTCGGCATCGGTTACCTGATCCTCGACGTGGTGCGTGACCAGAAACTGATCGAGAAGCACGGCAAGGAAGAGGGCATCGACATCACCGTGGACTGGAACAGCATTTCCGGTGCCACTGCGATGAATGAAGCGCTGCTGGCCGGCGCCCTGGACGTGGTGTCGGCAGGTGTGCCGCCGATGCTGACCATCTGGGACCGCACCAAGGACCGGCAGAACGTCAAGGCCATCGCCTCCCTGGGCTCGATGCCCAATTACCTGCTGACCAACAACCCGAACATCAAGACCCTCAAGGACTTCACGGACAAGGACCGCATTGCCGTGCCGGCCGCGGGCGTGGGCTTCCAGTCGCGCACCTTGCAGATCGAGACCGCCAAGGTCTTCGGTGACGCCGACTTCAAGCGCTTTGACAACTACTCGGTGAGCATCCCGCACCCGGACGCCACCTCGGCGCTGATCGCCGGCAGCTCGGAGATCACCGCGCACTTCTCCAGCCCGCCGTTCCAGTATCAGGAACTGGAAAACCCGAAGGTGCACGAAGTGCTCAGTTCCTACGACGTGCTGGGTGGCCAGGCGACGTTCAACGTGCTGTACACCACGCAGAAATTCCACGACGAAAACCCCAAGACCTACAAGGCGTTCTACGACGCCCTGGCCGAGGCGTCGCAGTACATCAAGGCGAACAAGACCGAAGCGGCCAAGACCTACATCCGCGTCGAGCAGTCGAAGTTGCCGTTGGCATTGGTTGAGAAGATCGTCAACGACCCGGAGATCGACTTCACCATCGTGCCCCAGCGCACCGGGGTGTATGCCGAGAAGCTGAATGAGCTGGGCGTGTTGAAGAACAAGGCGGGTAGCTGGAAGGACTTCTTCTTCGAAGAAGCCCATGGTGGGGCAGGGAGCTGAATGTCGCTCCCGTGAGGCTGCATTTCAGCGGTTGAGGAAGCTCTGGCGTGGGGGTGGCCGGACGTGTCCGCTGTCTGCGGGGCACTACCGGTGCGTTTCCTGGAAGAGTGGGCCTGCCAGCGAGCACCCCACGTCTCAGAAGCTCATCGCCGTTTCCAGCTGGGAGGAAAACTGTCAGATTCGCCACTGTTGGTTTTGACAGTTGTGCATCCCCTCTGGTGCAACGTTCAATGGCATTTCACCCTTGTTTCAAGGAATGTTGCGATGCCTTCTTCCCTATTTAGCGTTCCGCGCCCACTGCTGCTTGCAGCGCAGGATTCAGGTGGCTTGGTACAACCTCTGTCGAGCGAACCCATCACGCAGGCGCTGCAGCAAATGGGCGGCCCGTCCTCGGGGGTTTTTCGGGTGCACTACGATGGAGTGGTGATCGTACAACGGCAGTCCCCTTGTGTACTGCCTACCCCGCAAATTGCGGAGGCGCTATGTGGCTTGCTTGACGTAAACCTTCTTGCAGGTGATGCGCAGGTGACTGTTGCCAACTGGCCGGCAATGGCCATGGGGCAACGGGTCTGGCTGGCCGCAGTTGGTGTGACCCGCAACGGGCGCGCGTTGGTGATCCCCCTGAGTGACGGTGATCCGGTGACCGAAGCGGACATCGCCAATGGTTTCGGGCGGTCGCTCCCAAAGACCGAACTCGAGAAATTGGTTCCTTGCAGCACGCTTCGGCTCGAGATGAAAGTTAGCTTCAACCCCGAATCCTGTGTCGCCGAGCAGGAAGCGTTTCGCTTTCCCGAAGGGGCTTGCATGCTGGCCCTCTATCGCGAGCTGACAGATTTTGAAGATGGCACATTCAATGGCTGGCAGCATGGGCCAGCAGCGTCTGAAGATCTCACCTATTTCAAAATAGGCGGTACAGATAGCGACCATTACCTGTACGTCGGTACGCCGAACCCTACGATTGCAGGCGTCATCCTGGTTAAAACGTTCAACGATCTGAAATGCGGTGCGCCTTATTGCTTCAGGCTATCGTACCGATCAACCAATAATTACACTAACACGCAGCTTTACCTGGAGGTTCCAGAGGCGGGCGGTCGAATCGCCGAAGCATCGCCTATCACCCGCGAATGGCAAGTCCTGGAGGGAACCTTCGTGGCACCGTCGTCGTCTGTCCAATTGCATATCGGGAACGACTGCGCGGAAAGTCTGGGTAATGATTACCACATTGATGATATCGAACTCGTCTACGCAGGACAGTGTTGAAAAGACTGGCGCGGTCTACCGGGCAATCAGGGGGCTTTGTCCTGCAGGATGGCAAAGCCCTGCTTGTTTTCGCTGACGATCCGTACCCGCGCGTCCTGCCCCGCCGGGGCCTGGACCATGATCTCGCGGGACAGGCTGCCCTTGCCGCACAGGGTGTCATCGGCCTTGTCGGTGGCAATGCCGACCACGCGTTCGCCAGCCGGCACCTTGAAGGTGGCCACCTCGCCGATGCCGATGCGCGCTGCCACGGTGCGGTCGATGAGCACCGCCACGTAGCAACCGCCACCGAGCATGCCGATATCACGGTGCACCACCAGGGTACTGCCGTTATCCACCGCCGCCTGATAGCCCAGCAAGCGCTCCTGGGGCACGGGGTCGGGATGGTCGGAACGGTAGGAGGAACAGCCACCGACCAGCAACACGCATAACGCAGTGCACATCAGGCGCATGGGCGGTCCTCTATTTGGTGTCCCAGGGCATCGGCTGGCCAGCGCGAACCTTGGCGCTCAACGCCTTGAGGTACTCCAGCGGCTCGCCCTCGGAATGGGCATGGGCCTGTTCGTCCACCCAGGTCATGACCTTTTGCCGGTCCAGGCTGGGGCGGGCATGCAACATCTCCTTGATCACCCGCTCGCAGTGCTGCGAATAGGCGATAACGCTGGAAAACATCTGATGGGCCATGATCGCTCCTTGAAGAGATACGCGGGATGAGATCAAGGTAGCACTCAATGGTGACAGGTGATGGACAATTCTTCGTCGGGGGTGCCGATGCAAGCAGGACCTGGGGGCGTGCGCGGTGCATGCGGTATGCCGGATGCAACGCAGTGCCTGTGACGCGGCCGGGTCCGCTGCTACAAGGCGAGGCTACTTCTTGTAGGTTTTCTGCAAACGCGTGGCCATTTTCTCATGGCGCTGCACGTCTTTCAGTTGCGCGGTGGCGAAGGCCTTCAGGTCCGGGTCGTCATTGCTGTTGGCCTCTGCGGTGTAAAGGTCGAGCAAATGCTGAGTGACCTTGACCTGGCCAATGGCGAAACTGGCCTCCGGGCTCTTGCCCGCCACGGCCGGGGAGGGGATGACCCGGGTCGGCGGCACTGGCACGTCGATGTCGTGCTTTTTCGCCAGTTCCGTCAGTTGCTCATTGAAGATCGTGTGGTCCTTGACCATCACGCCGACGTAGGTTTGCATGTCGGCTTGCTTGAATTTATCGCCCGCTTGCTGGACCAGTAGAATCTCAGCAGCGCCGGCGTTCAGCGCATTGGTGACAAAAGTATTGGGCGCGGCGAAGGCGGTGCCAGTGCCAGCGAGCAGCAGGGCCAGGCCGATTTTCAAGGGTGTGCGATGGTTCATCAGGGCGTCTCGCGGTAGGCATGGGGGCAAATGGGCGTATGAGAATCCGTTTGCGTGCGCAGGGCAAATGAAGCTTTGCTCACCTTGCCCAGCCTAGCCCAAAAGTTTGCTGGCAAGCCAGCGCCGCCACGGCCGATGGCCGGGCCAGGGTGGACAAAGCGGGCGAGGCGGGGCAGGCTCTGGGCGAGTGATTTTCCAGTGTGGAGTGAAGCATTGAGCATTGAAGGCGTTATTTTCGACAGCGACGGCACCCTGGTCGACAGCGAACGCATGGCGGCGGGCCTGCTGCGCGAACTGCTGGCCGAGCGCGACATCCATTTGCCCCATGACGAAGTGTTGCGGCGTTTTCGCGGCGTGCAGTTCGCTATTTTCGTCGGCGAATTGTGCGAAGAACATGCGCACCTGGACGCTGAACCCTTCATGAGCGACTTCCGCGGCCGCAGCCTTGATCTGTTCGCCCAAGGTCTCGACGCGATGCCCGGCGCACTGGATTTTGTCCGCGAACTGAAGTTGCCCAAGTGCGTGGCCACCAATGGCCCGCGTGCCAAGGTCGAGA
Organism: Pseudomonas eucalypticola; assembly: GCF_013374995.1. NCBI lineage: Bacteria > Pseudomonadati > Pseudomonadota > Gammaproteobacteria > Pseudomonadales > Pseudomonadaceae > Pseudomonas > Pseudomonas eucalypticola. The sequence continues at coordinate 1,962,898 of NZ_CP056030.1, forward strand.
CGTGCCTCAAGACGGCCGGGCTGTGGGAGGCTTTTGCAGGCAATATCGTCAGTGCCTACGAGGTCAACGCCTGGAAGCCGTCGCCGGAATTGATTCTGGCCGCCGCCCAGGTGCTCGACCTGGCGCCACAGCAATGCCTGCTGGTCGATGACAGTGTGCCTGGTGTGCAAGCGGGGCTGGCGGCGGGCACCGTGGTGGCGGGCTACGGCGATACCGATTTTTCTGCCTTCCACGGCCAGCCGGGTTTCCACCACGTGCCCGACTACGCGGCCCTCAAGGCGCTGCTGGCGAGCCTTGGCTAACCGTGCCGGTGCCGGCGCTCGTAATGGTCCAGCAGCGGCTGGGTGCTGATGCCATGCAACAGGATGCTCAGGGCCACTACTGACAAGGTCAGGCTGATCGCGGTGTGTTGAAGGTCGGCAGGCAAACCGTGGGCAATGGCGAAGCACAGGTAATACAGCGAGCCGATGCCACGGATGCCGAACCAGCCCAGCAGGGCGCGCTGGTGGCCGTCCAGGTGCTTGCCGCGCACCAGCAGCCAGACGCTGGCCGGGCGGATGATACAGAACAGCGCCAGGCCCAGACCGATGGCGCGCCAGTCCCAATACAGCGACAGTGCTGCGCCCAGCAGGGTAATCAGCAGCACTTCCATGGAGCGCTCCACCAGGTCGCCGAAGGTCAGGATGTCGTCCATCATCACCCCGGCGGCCAGTTGCTCACCCGCCAGTTCATCCGGCGCCGGTACCGCGGCGTGGGCGTCGCGTGGCTTGGCCAGGTGCTCGGCCGGGACTTCGGAATGGGACGCGCGCGCCTCGGCCTGGCGCAGGCCCACCCCAGCGGCGAATACCGACAAGAAGCCGAAAGCTCCCACCCCGTAGGCCACTACATAGCTGATGGCGATGAGCGCCAGCGCCAGGAAGTCGTTGGGCGACTCGATGCTGTCCTTGTTGCGTACCCGTTGGCGAATCATCAACTGCCCCAGCAGCCGCCCCAGCCCGTAGCCGATGGCCAGCCCCGCCGGTACCCCCCAAGCCAGGTTCTGCAAGGCCCACATGCCGATATCGGCCATGCCCATGTCCAGGTGGTCGATCATCATCAGACTGAAAATCACGAAGGGAAAGGCCACGCCGTCGTTGAGCCCGGCCTCGCCCGACAGCCCATAGCGCACCCGATCGAAATCATGGGCGCTGTTGACCTGGACCATCGCCGCCAGCACTGGGTCGGTGGGGGCCAGCATCGCGCCCAGCAGCGCCGACAACCCCCACGACAGATGTAGGCCGTAATGGGCCACGGCCGCAACCCCGGCGATGGACAGCAGCATCACGGGGCCTGCCAGCAGGTACGAAGCGCGCCAAGCCGTGCGGCGCAGCCCCAGCCGCAGCTTGACGCCGGTGCTGAACAGCGAGAACAGCACCGCCATCTCGGTCAGGCGCTGCAACCAGGTCGAGGCCCGGGCGAAATCCATGTTCACCAGGCCCAGGCCAAGGGGCCCCAGGCCCATGCCAAAGGCCAGGCACACGGCCGACGTCGTTACCGGCAGCCAGCGAAGGTAGGAAGACGTCAAGGCCAGCAACAGCAGCAGGGCGCCCAGCACTGACATCCACAGTATGAAACTCATCGAACTCCTAAGGCCTGGCGGCAATATGATGTGGGGCAATCATTAACTGTGACTTTGCCGCGACCGGTTAGTTGAATTGGCGCTACTATCGTGCGGACAATTCTTTGCCCAGGAGAACGCCATGATCAAAGTCAGCGTGATGTACCCCTACCAGAACGGCGCGCGGTTCGATTTCGATTACTACCGCGACAAGCACATGCCCTTGCTCAAGGAACTGATGGGGGCCGCGTGCCTGAAGTACTCGGTGGAGAAAGGGCTGGCAGGTGGCGCACCCGGAACTCCGCCGACGTACCTGGGGTTGTGCCACTTCTATTGCGACACGCTGGAAAGCTTCACTGAAGCCTTTGGTCCCCACGCCGACGTGCTCAATGGCGATATTCCCAATTACACCGACCTGGTGCCCGTGATCCAGATCAGCGAAGTGCTGGCCGAAGTCTGAGAAGTTGCCGCTGTGGGCCCGAGGTTCACCCGGGCCCGCAGGGCGGCTCAGGCGTCGTGATCATCCTTGAGGGTGGTGGTGGACTCCGTCACCTCGATGGTTTCGTTGGTGCCCATCGCCTTGTACTGTTTGCGGATGGTCTTCAATTCCTTGGCATCCAGATCTTCCAGGTCCAGCGCCGCGTTCTGCGCTTCATGGGTGGCGCGCAGCAATTCGTCGATCTTGATGTGCAGCATGTCGTTGTCGCGGTTCTGGGTGTTCTGGATCACGAACACCATCAGGAAGGTGATGATGGTGGTCGAGGTATTGATGATCAGTTGCCACGTATCGTTGTAATGGAACAGCGGCCCCGTGGCCGCCCAGATCACGATCAGCACCACAGCGGCGACGAAGGTGCGCGAGCTGCCGGCAGCTTTGGACAAGGCATTGGAGAACAACGAGAATTTCATGGCAGTGGTTCCGTAAAGGGGGTCACTGGGTAGACCCCGCTCGACGGTTGAAATTCTTTGTTACATGCACGGTTTCATCTAGTTGATCTGGATCATCACGGCAAACACGCCCAATCCCACCCAGAAGCCGGCGAACAACCACGGCGCTCGAATGGAGAACATCAGCGATTTGCGATAGCCCTTGTGCGTAGACTCCATTTCGCTGAACAGCGGCCCGTCGTCATAGGCCAGGCCCATGGCCGGCAGGTCGCGCAGCAGGCCACTCTGCTTGAAGTGCCAGTGGTCGATGATGTCGTAGGCCGCGCGAATGCCTGGCCAGGCATTCAGCGAGCACAGTACTCCCAACAGCGCCAGCACCGGTGGCACCACCAGGGTGAACACCTTGCCCCACTCGGGGTTCAGGTTGGCCATGGACGAGGCGTAGGCGATCACCAGGAATGACTGCGCCGACAGGTAGCTGTTGGTACGGTTGGAGAGAATGGCGGTTTCATACTGGATTTCACGCCGGTAGAAATCCAGGCGGTCCTTGGGGGTGCCGAACATCAGCGCGTTTTCGCTATCGCTGCTGTCCTCGGCACCCGGCACGCGTGAAGTGATGATCCTGCTCAAGCGCGCTTCCTCGGTGTCAGTCATTCGGTTCGGCAGTGTTGATGTAGGCCGGCACCTTGGCCAAGGGCAACTGGCGAGCTTGCCCCGGTTGGATATCGGCGCGTGGCGCCAGGGGCTCCAGGCGTTGCGGTTGGCCGGTTTCCAGGGCTTTCTCGATGGCCGCCAGCACGCGCACGTCACGCCAGCCTTCATCGCCGTCCGGGCCGGGTTTCTCGCCCTTGAGAATGCAGTCGGAGAAGTACTGGGTTTCGCCGCCGAACTGGTCCACTACCGGAGCACTGTGTTGCTCGGTCTTGCCGTCGACGATCAGCTGGTAACCGATCGCCACCCCTTCGCCGAAGCCGAAGCACGGTGAAGCGTCGATCTCGCCCTTGCTGCCGAACAGCTGGAAGCGCTGGCTGCCGGGCAGGCTGTAGCTGACCGTGAAATGTGCCAGGCGCTCGTCGCTGAAGCGCAGGGTCACACTGACCGTGTCGTAGGTGTTGATGTCGCGGCCTGGGGTGTTCACGCCCATGGCCGAGACTTCCAGGGGCTCGCCCCCGAACAGGTTGCGCACCGCGTTAAGCGGGTAGGGGCCCATGTCCACGACGGGCCCGGCCCAATAGCCATGCTGGGCGCGGTGGTTGGAGGTCTTGGTCAACTGGCTGAACGAGGAGGTGAACAACCGAGGTTCGCCGATGGCGCCAGCGCGCAACGTGCCAACCAGCTCCACGGTGGCGGGTTCGCAGTGCAGGCGGTAGGCGATCATCAACAGCGCATTGCCGCGTTCGGCGGCGGCGTTGATCGCCAGGCAATCTTCCTCGCTGGTGGCCATGGGTTTTTCCAGCAGCACATGAATGCCGGCTTCCAGTGCCGGTACCGCGAACTCACGGTGGCGGAAGTTCGGTGTGGCAATGTACACCGCATCGATTTCGCCGCTGGCCAGCAAGGTGGCGTAGTCGTCGTAGTGGTAGCTCTTGAGGTGATAGTGGGCGGCCAGGTCCCGGCCCTTCACGGGGTCGCCGGTCACCAGCGCGGTCATCACCGAGTTGTCGGTCTGGCCGACACCGGGCATGAACGCACCCTGGGAAATCCAGCCGCCGGCGACGACCGCGTAACGAACCTTGCCTTGAGCATCGGGCATGTCATGACTCCTGAAAGCGGGCGGGTGGAATACCAGCCCCTCAGGAATGGGCAAGCCTGGGCCGGACAAGTTCCCCCGGCGTGTGTCAGAAGCGGTTGAGCGGGATCTTCAGGTAACGCACGCCGTTGTCTTCGGCCGGCGGCAGTTCCCCCGCACGAATGTTCACCTGCACCGCCGGCATCAACAGCACCGGCATGGCGAGCGTCGCATCGCGGGCCGTACGCATGGCCACGAACTGCGCCGCGTCGATGCCATCGCGTACATGGATGTTGCCCTGGCGCTGGGCGGCCACGGTGGTCTGGGACTGTTCAGTGCGGCCCTCGGGCGGGTAGTCGTGGCACAGGTGCAAGCGGGTGTCGGCGGGGAAGGCCAGCAAGGTGCGAATGGACCGGTACAACTGCGCGGCGTCGCCGCCGGGGAAGTCGCAGCGGGCCGTGCCCACGTCGGGCATGAACAGCGTGTCGCCGACGAACAGGTCCTGCTCGCCCACCAGGAATGCCATGTCGGCGGGGGTGTGGCCGGGCACGTGCAAGGCTCGCACGCTCATGTCGCCGATGGCGAAGGTTTCGTCCGGCTGCAGCAGCCGATCGAACTGCGAACCGTCCAGGCGGAAGTTCGGTTCCAGGTTGAACACGGCCTTGAACACTTTCTGCACCTGACGGATACCCTCGCCAATGGCGATCTGGCCGCCCAGTTGGCTGCGCAGGTAGGGGGCGGCGGAAAGGTGGTCGGCATGGGCATGGGTTTCGAGCAACCACTGCACGCTCAGGCCGTTCTCGCGCACGAAGGCGGCGATGGTGTCGGCATGCTCGGTGCCGGTTCGGCCGGACTTGGGGTCGAAGTCCAGCACCGAATCGATGATGGCGCAGGCGCTGCCAGGCGCCTGGTACACCACGTAGCTGAAGGTCGAGGAACCCTGGTCGAAGAAAGGCTGGATCAGTGGGCTCATGAATTGCTCCACACTCTATTGTTCAATAATCTATATTTAAACATAATGTAATCACAGAAAGTGATCGAGAGCGACCCCTGCCCATGGAAACCTGCCTGACCACCGACGACGTCGTACGCCTGCGCGCCAGCGCCTCCAAGGCCTGCGCGCTGCTCAAGGCGCTGGCCAACGAGGACCGCCTGCTGATCCTCTGCCAGTTGACCCAGGGTGAGCGCAATGTCGGCGAGCTGGAAGCCGGCACCGGCGTGCGCCAGCCCACCCTGTCCCAGCAACTGGGGGTGTTGCGCGACGAAGGCCTGGTGGCCACGCGCCGCGAGGGCAAATACATTTTCTACGGGCTGGCCAGCCATGAAGTGATCCAGGTCATGAAGACCCTTTCGGGCCTGTACTGCGGCACCGTGCTGACCAGCCTTGGTGCGCAACCCCTTACCCAATGACAGTGTGGACGGCATGCACGATAACCTGCAGCAACAGGATGCGACCGCCAGCAACGCGGACATCCTGATCATCGGCGGCGGCGCCGCCGGCATCGGCCTGATCGCCAGTTTGCTCAAGCGCCAACCTGGCCTTTCGGTCACCCTGGTCGAACCCTCCGACACCCACTACTACCAGCCGGCCTGGACCCTGGTAGGGGGTGGCGCCTACGCTGTCGGCAAGACCGCACGGCCCATGGCCGACGTGCTGCCCAAGGGGGTGCAGTGGCTCAAGGCCGCGGTGCACGCCATTGACGCCGAGGGCCAGCGGGTGGTGCTGGACGACGGTCGCCAGGTGGCGTACCAGCACCTGGTGGTATGCCCAGGCCTGCGCCTGGCCTGGGAGCAGATCGAAGGTCTGGAAGAGACCCTGGGCCGCAACGGGGTGACCTCCAACTATCGTTTCGACCTGGCGCCCTACACCTGGGAACTGGTTCAGGGGCTGCGGGGCGGCAAGGCCATCTTCACCCAACCGGGCATGCCGATCAAATGCGCCGGAGCGCCGCAGAAAGCGTTGTACCTGTCGTGCGACCATTGGCGCCGTGGCGGCGTTTTGAACGCCATCGACGTGGAGTTCAACCTCGCCGGCCCGGCATTGTTCGGGGTGGCGGCGTACGTGCCGGCCCTGATGCAGTACGTCGACAAGTACCGCGCGCGGCTGGCGTTCGGCTCGCAGTTGGTGAAGGTCGATGGCCCGGCGAAGACGGCCTGGTTCGACAGCCAGGATGCCGACGGCAACCTCGTGCGCCAGGCCAAGGCCTTCGACCTGCTGCACGTGGTGCCGCCGCAGGTGGCACCTGATTGCGTGCGCCACAGCGCCCTGGCCAACCCGGGCGGCTGGTGCGAGGTGGACCCCGCCACCTTGCAGCATGTGCGTTACCCCCAGGTGTTCGGCCTGGGCGACGTCTGCGCCACCAGCAACGCCAAGACGGCCGCAGCGGTGCGCAAGCAGATCGTGGTGGTGGCCGAGAACCTGCTGTCCCAGCGTGCGGGCCGCTCGCTGTCCTTGCGTTATGACGGTTACGGTTCGTGCCCGTTGACCGTGGAGCGGGGCCGGGTGGTCCTGGCCGAGTTCGGCTATGGCGGCAAGCTGTTGCCCACTTTCCCCTTGGACTCCACCGTGCCACGGCGGTCGGCCTGGTGGCTCAAGGCGCATTTCCTGCCCTGGTTCTACTGGCATGGCATGCTCAAGGGCCGCGAATGGCTGACGCGCTGCACAACCACTGAATAGGGGCAGGTGATGCTGGCACTGCTGTTGGGTGGTTTGATCGGCCTGGTGCTGGGATTGACCGGTGCCGGTGGCGGCATTCTGGCCGTCCCGGCCCTGGTGCTGGGCTTGGGATGGCCCATGACCCAGGCGGCACCGGTGGCCTTGCTGGCCGTTGGCGTGTCGGCGGCGGTTGGCGCCATCGATGGCCTGCGTCAACGTATCGTGCGCTGGCGCGCAGCACTGTTGATGGCGCTGTTGGGTACCTTGTTCACGCCCGTCGGCCTGCTGCTGGCCCACCGGTTGCCAGAACGCTGGCTAATGGGGTTGTTCTGCGCGGTGCTGCTGGTGGTGGCCTGGCGCATGTTCAGCCAGTCCCGTGACCGGCCGTGCGCGGGGTCGGGTATCGACCACAGCTGGGAACAGAAGAACTGCATGCTCAACCAGCGCACCGGGCGCCTGGACTGGACCTGGCGGTGCAGCCTCACCCTGTCGGTGGTGGGCTCCTGCTGCGGGTTCCTCACCGGTTTGCTGGGGGTGGGCGGTGGCTTCCTGCTGGTGCCAGCGTTCCGGCAACTCACCGATATCCGCGTGCACGGCATCATCGCCACGTCGTTGATGGTCATCGCCCTGGTATCGGGCACGGCGATCCTCGGCGCCTTGCACGCGGGCGTGCGCATCCCGCTGGCGGGCGGGTATTTCATTGGCGCCAGTGTCGTCGGCATGCTGGCAGGCCGGGTGCTCTCGCCCAGGTTGCCCGCGCGGGTATTGCAGGTAGGCTTCGCGGCGTTATGCGTTGGGGTGACGTTGTACCTGGGGTCGCAGGTGCTCTGACCGTCCGGAGGTTCCTGTGGGACCGGGCGAAGCTCGGGAATGGAGCGCCGCGCCCTGTCAGGCTCCCCACAGGGGTACGGCACGGTCTGTTTCCCGCAAGTGAGTCCTGAGGCGGCGGCGATCCGGTATGCTGCGGACCGATTTGCAACAAAACGTTGCAGCAATAATCGTCCAAAGAACAAGGAGCACCCAGTGGACCCTACCGCCATCGCCTGGCTCGCCCACGACACCCGTCTCATCCTCTGTTGCCTGGTGGCCATCGCCACCATCATCGTGCTGATCAGCGTCACTCGCCTGCCGCCTTTTCTGTCCATCCTGGTCGGCACCTTCATCGCCGGGGTCGGCGCCGGCTTGGCACCGGAGGAGGTGGCCAAGGCCTTCAGCAAAGGCGCCGGGGGGATCCTCGGCGAGGCGGGCATCATCATCGCGCTGGGCTCGATGCTGGGGGCGGTGATGGCCGAGTCCGGCGCGGCAGACCGCATCGCCAGCACCTTGCTGGGCCTGGGCAAGGGCCGCAGCCTGCCGTGGGTGATGGCGTTGGTGGCAATGGTCATCGGCCTGCCGCTGTTCTTCGAGGTGGGGCTGGTGATGATGGTGCCGATCATCTTCGTCATGGCCCGCCAGTCGGGCCAGCCGCTGCTGAAGATCGCCATTCCAGCGCTGGCGGGGATGACGACCTTGCACGCGCTGATGCCCCCACACCCTGGCCCGTTGATCGCCGTCAGCGCGCTGCACGCCGACCTCGGCCTGACCATGCTGCTGGGCTTCACCCTCGCGGTACCGGCGGTGATCCTTGCTGGCCCGCTGTACGGCAACTGGCTGTCGCGCCGCATGGACGTGCAGGCGCCTGCCGAACTGGGGGCGTTGTTCGACGCCAAGCCGTCCGGTCAGCGCCAGCCGGGCTTCGGCATTTCCTTGTTGATCATCCTGCTGCCGGTGCTGCTGATGCTCGGCAGTACCCTGGCCAAGGTGGCCCTGGCCCCTGAAACCTCGCTGTCCGTGACCTTGAAGTTTCTCGGTGAACCGCTGATCGCCCTGGGTATCGCCGTGCTCGCCGCCGTGGTCTGCCTGGGCTGGGCCAATGGTCTGCCCCGTGAGCAGGTGGGCACTACCCTGCGCAAGGCCTTGGCGCCGATTGCCGTGTTGCTGCTGACCATCGGCGCGGGCGGCGGCCTCAAGCAGACGTTGCTCGATGCGGGTGTCAGCCAGACCATCAGCAAGGCCGCCGAAGGCGCACACCTGCCATACCTGCTGCTGGCCTGGCTGATTGCCGTGGCATTGCGTCAGGCCACCGGCTCGGCCACCGTAGCGACGACCACCACGGCGGGCATCCTGGCGCCGATGATGGCGGGGTTGGCGGCGACCCAGAGTTCACTGGTGGCCTTGGCCATCGGTGCCGGCTCGGTGTTTTTCTGCCATGTCAATGACGCGGGTTTCTGGATGGTGCGCGAATACTTCGGCCTGCAGCTCAAGCAGACTATCTGGGTATGGTCGGTGTTGCAGACCATTGTCTCGGTGGTCGGGCTGGTGGGAACGTTGCTGCTGTGGTGGTGGCTGACGTAACGGCAGTCCGGCGGATCTGGCCGCGTTTTGCCACGCGGCCTATCTGGCGTTGCGCGGTGGGGGTGACGCGGCCAGGTCCGCTGCTACGACGCCTGCATTTTCGCGTCCCATATATGGGGATTTGAATTCACATATTGAATGTTTGGCTCCCGCTGGTTTAAGGTCTGGGCAAGGGCACCCATTGCCACTCGATAACGACAATAACGAGAGACCCCTCATGACCCAGCCGACGCTGAACGACGGCTTGCATGCCAGTACCCTGGCCAAGCTGAACCTCAAGCTGATCCCGTTCCTGATGCTGCTGTACATGGTGGCCTACATCGACAAGTCGAACATTTCGGTGGCGGCGTTGCAGATGAACGCCGACCTGGGGTTGTCGGCGTCCATGTACGGCCTGGGCGTAGGCCTGTTCTTTCTCACCTATATCCTGCTGGAGGTGCCCAGCAGCCTGATCCTGACCAAGGTCGGTGCCCGGCGCTGGATCGCCCGCATCATGATCACCTGGGGCATCGTCGCCGCCGGCATGAGCCTGGTGCAGACCGCCAATCAGCTCTATGTGATGCGGTTGCTGCTGGGGGCCGCCGAAGCCGGTTTCACCCCCGGCATCATCTATTACCTGTCCCAGTGGTACCCACGCAGCGACCGGGCCAAGGCCATGTCATTCTTCTACATCGGCGCGGCCCTCGCGTCGGTGATCGGCTTGCCCTTGTCCGGCGCTTTCCTGCATCTGGATGGACTGGGGTCGGTCAGCGGCTGGCGCTGGTTGTTCCTGCTCGAAGGCATTCCTGCCGCCGTGCTCGGCGTGGTGGTGCTGCGCTACCTGCCGGATTCGCCCCAAAGCACCCACTGGCTCGACGAACCGCAGAAAGCCTGGCTGTCGACCACCATGGCCGCCGAACAGGCGGGCACGCTGATTTCCCACAACGACGCCTGGCACGCGGCCTTTCGCAGCCCCCGTGTGTGGCTGCTCAGCCTGTTCTGGCTGCTGCAGGCATTCGGCACCATCGGCATCACGCTGTTCTTGCCGCTGATCGTGCAGTCGGTGTCCGGGCAGGGCTCCTTCGTGGTCAGCCTGATGTCAGCCTTGCCCTTCCTGTTGGCCTGCGTGTTCATGTATTTCAACGGCCGGCATTCGGACCGGCGCGGCGAGCGCTCTCTGCACCTGGGCGGCCCGCTGCTGGTGTCTGGCCTGGTGCTGGGCGTGGCCGTGCTGTGCGGCAACCAGGGCCTGGCCTATGGGCTGTTGGTGCTGGCAGTGGCCCTGAACTGGGCGGCAACGCCGGTGTTCTGGGCCACCACCACCGAAACCCTGTCGGGCCCGGCGGCGGCCGTGTCCATTGCCCTGATCAACTCCATCGCCAACCTCGCCGGGCTGGGCCTGCCGCCGGTGATGGGCTGGATCAAGGACGCCACCCATACCTACGACTACGCCCTGCTGCTGGTAGCCTGCGCCTTGCTGGTGGGCGGCATGCTGGGGGTGTACCTGGGCGCCGATCGCGCCCGTGGCCACATTCATGTGCAAGGAACTTCAGATGAACGCAAACGTGCTTAAGATCGCCCGCCTGCCGGACATGCTCAGCGAGCGTCTGTTCGCCGATTTCGCCGTGCTGGACAGTGACGAGCAGGGCACCGGGTTAGGGGAGGGGGCGGGACAGATTCGTGCCCTGGTGGCCAACGGCGAGTCCAAGGTTACCCGCTACTTGCTGGAGCGTTTGCCTGCGCTGAAGATCATCGTGGTCTTCGGTGTAGGGTATGACGGCGTCGATGTGGCGGCCGCCCGCGAACGGGGTATCGCCGTGACTCACACCCCGGACGTACTGACTGACGACGTCGCCGACCTCGCCATGGCCCTGCTGCTGGGGATTGCCCGTGGCACAGCCCCGGCCGACCGCTTCGTGCGCCAGGGGCGCTGGGCCGATGGCCCCATCGCGTTTACCCGCAAGGTCAGTGGTGCCCGCCTGGGCATTATCGGCCTGGGCCGCATCGGCCGGGCCATCGCCCGCCGCGCCGAGGGCTTCGGCATGCGCATCGCCTACTGCGGCCGCACCCGCCAGGCGGTTGACTAAACCTGGTACGCCGACGCCCGGCAACTGGCGGTCGAGGTCGACTTCCTGGTGGTGGCTGTGGGCGGCGGCGCACAGACCCGACACCTGGTCGATGCCTCGGTGCTGGCCGCACTGGGTCCCGAGGGCTTCCTGATCAACGTCGGGCGCGGCAGCGTGGTGGACGAGACCGCGCTCTTCCAGGCCCTGGCCACCCGGCAACTGGCAGGCGCGGCGCTGGACGTCTTCGAAGACGAGCCGCGACCGCACCCGGGCTTGCTGGGGCTGGACAATGTACTGCTGACGCCGCATATGGCCAGCGCCACCTGGGCCACACGGCGGGCCATGGCAGACCTGACCCTCGCCAACCTGTCGGCGTTTTTCAATGGCCAGCCGCTGCCCACGCCGATCCCGGCCTGAGGGTCACAGCCTCAGCGCCTTGATGTAGTTGAGCAGCGCGCCAAACCTGGCGGTGTACATGCGCGAATGCGGCCACACCGCGTACACCGGGTAGCGCGTGGTCGCGCTGCCCAGGTGCAAAGGAACCAGGCGCCCGTCGGCCAACGGCTCGCGGATCACCAGGTCGGGCAGGCAGGCAAGGGCCAGGCCCTTGGTGGCGAACTCGATGCGCGCAGCCATGTCATTGCAGATCAGCGTGACCGGCAACTCGACACCGGCGGGAAGCCGGACGGGCCAAGGCTCGATCTTGCCGCTCTTGGGCTGGCGATAATGCAGCAACTTGTGTTCGGTCAGTGCTTGCATGCTGGTGGGCGTGCCGTGTTCCTGCAGGTAGCGCGGGGAGGCGACGATCAGCCGGGTGAAGTCGCCCAGCCAGTGGCTGCGCAGGTTGCTGTCGCTGATCTCACCGACGCGTATCGCCAGGTCGAAGTCTTCATCCACCAGGTCGATGAGCCGGTCGGTGTACTGGACCTCAAGTTCGATCTCGGGGTATTGCCGGCTGAATACCGCCAGTGCGTCGACCAATCGATCGCTGATGGGCGCCACCGTTACCTTCAAACGGCCACGGGGCAGTTGCGCGGACTGCGCCACTTCGCTGGTCAGGTGTTCGAATTCCTCGATGATGCGCCGGCTACGGTCCAGCAGGCGCTGGCCATCGACCGTCAATGTCACGCTGCGGGTCGTGCGCTTGAACAGGGGCACCCCCAGGGTTTCCTCCAGCCGCGCGATACGTTTTCCCACCGCCGACGCCGAGACCCCCAGCGCCCGCCCAGCGCCGACAAAGTTGCCTATCTCGGCCACTTGCACGAACACTGAAATGGCCGCGACAGACTCCAACATATGACCTCCCTTTCCGGACATCCATGGCCGTACAGACTGGAACCATACCTGGGTTTCTCCGCAATGACTAACCCTCTAGTCTGTTAGTTAGCCCAATACGGCCAAAGACAGGGGAGTGTCACAGATGAAAGCGTTCGTAACCGGGGTCACCGGGTACATCGGCGGCTCGCTAGCCGTTGCGCTGCTCAAGCGCGGCTATGAAGTGCGGGGCCTTGTGCGTACCAACCATCACGTCAAGGAATTGGGCAGGCTGGGGGTGATACCGGTGCTCGGGAGCCTGTTCGATACTGAAATCGTCGCGGCCCACGCGCGCGACGCCGACCTGGTGGTCAATGCAGCGGATGCCGATAACGCCTACGTGGTCAGTACCTTGCTGGATGCGCTCAAGGGAACCGCCACCAAGGTCTTGCATGTCAGCGGTGCCAGCGTGGTGGGGGATCGCGCCGGGGGAGCATTCAGTGAACACCGCTGGAGCGAGGATGCACCCCCCAAGCCGCGCCTGGAGAAGGTGGGCCGCGTGGCCATCGATCATGCGTTGCAGGACGCCGCGCGCGGCGGTGTGCATAGTCTGGTAGTGTGCCCCACCCTGGTCTACGGCGAGGGCCTGGGCCTGGGCCTGCGCAAGCAGTCTATCCAGATACCCCTGCTGCAAGCGTTGGCGCGCAAGCATGGGGTGGCGGTGTATGCCGGCCTTGGCGAGAACCGCACCGCCCATGTGCATATTCAAGACCTGGTCAGCCTGTGCCTGCTGATGATCGACAAGGCGGCGGCAGGCACCTTTCTCTACGCCGAGAACGGTGAGGTGGCCATGAAGGATCTGGCCCAGGTGTTGGGCTACCAGATGGGCTTCCTCGCTCCGGCGCAGTCCAAGTCCATGGCCTATCTGCTGAAGAGCTGCTGTTTCGATGATCCTCAGGAGGCCGAATATGGCCTGGGCTCCAACATCCGCGTATGTGCCGACCGTGCCCGGGCCTTGGGGTGGGTTCCCAAGCACAGTGATCTGCTGGCGTGGTTGAGCCATTGAGGGCCGCGCAGGCGTAGGAACAAGGGGCGTGGTGGCGCGGGGGGAGCTTTGGCACCGTTGCGGGCTGCAGCGCCCGGTTGGGTAAAGGTAGTGCGAGGAGTGTGTGTGCTGATCAGTGAATTGGCTCGCCAGAGTGGAATCAGCCCGAGAATGTTGCGCTACTACGAGGACCAGGGGTTGCTGCGGCCGGTGCGCCGCGCGTCCGGCTACCGTGAATACCGCCGCGTCGACCAGGTACGGTTGACGCACATCGTCACGCTGCAGGCCACGGGCATGACGTTGGAGGTTATCCGTCGGATTCTTCCGCCGCTGGTGGCGGAGGTACCCTTGCCTCAGGCCGATTCCCCTTTGGTGGCGGCGCTGCGTGAACAGCGCCGCCAGGTGGTGAATGCAATCCATGAGCAGCGCCGGGCGCTGAGAATCATCGACCAGTACCTGAGTGACCTGGGCCAGGTCGACGTCCTGCCGGTTGCCAACCAGAACCTGGAGGCTGAGACGCCCAGGCTTCAGCAGGGATGATGCGCAGCTGCAAGCTGTTGGGACTCACCCGAGTACCTCCAGGCCGTGCAGGTCGTTGCTCCAGCGTTCGCCGCTCAATGCCGCGGGCGCCAGCGTGGTGGCGACCGCCAGTACCTGGCAGCCAGCGGCATGGGCGGCCCTCAGCCCGGCAGGGGCATCCTCCACGGCCAGGCAGTCCGAGGGTGGCAAGCCTAGCCACTTGGCCGCTAGCTCAGGTGGTTCAATAGCGCGCCCAATTGGCGCAGCTCGGCCGCCAGACCGTCCAGGCCCTGGCGATAGTCGTTTTCGAGGAAAAAAACGCAGCCAGCGGGCGGCCTGTCGACGCTGTCGAGCCATCGTTTCAGGCACGCCGGGGTAGGCATCGCGCCCTTGATGTGGATTTGCCCGCACCAGCGCCCCGTCAGTGTCTTCAGCAGTGGCGCCAGCGCATGCCCGGCGCGCATGAGGTTATCGGGGTCCAGCAATAGCTTGAAGTTACGGCGCCCTACCTGGCGCATCAGCGCCAGGCTCGGCGCCGCACCCAGATCGCCCTCGTAGGCCACTTCCAGCCCCCGGGCTTGCGCCAGGTCGCAGGCCCAGGCCAGTTGGCGGCCGGTGTCGCGCAGGTGTTCGACACTGCGGACGCAACTTCGACGAAACCCTGGTACCAGTATCATTGGCGCCTGCAGGGCATGCGCCACCGCCACGGCCTGCGCCAGGGTCTGCCTGACCCGTTCGGTATGGTGGTGATCATGCAGGCCCAGGTCGTTGAGGCGGTTGCACGCTACGGCATCAATGCCCACCCCGTGGTCGCGGCAGGCATCAAGCAGCCGGGGCAGCCGGGGGGCCAGTGGCGGCGCACGTCCGGGTCCGCCCAGGTCTACCTGCAAGTGGTTCACGCCCAGGTTGGCCGCCACGGCCACGGCCTCGGCAGCGCTCACGGGCAGCCGCCAGTCCACCAGGCCCAAAGGCACGTCTGGGCTCATGTCGGCTGGCGGCTTTGGGAGGCGGGCAGGTGCTGGTTCACGTCGCGCACCTGGCTATGGGCGTCTACCACCAGTGCTCGGCCATGGGCGCCAAAGCCCCGCGTGCGGTACAACTGAACGGCCACGGTCTGGAAGCAGGCGCTGTTCATGTAGCCGCTGCAGTCGAAGCTGGCATCACGGCGCTTGCGGATACCGGGGGTGTCCACCATTTCAGCCGGCAGCAACTGCACGACACGCACCTGGGACTCGGGGTATTCCTGTGCCACCGACTGCAGCAGGTTCGAGGCTGCGGCCTTGGTGGCGGCATAACCGGCACGTAACGGGCCGCCGTTGTAGACCACTTCCGAGGACAGCCCCACGAACAGTCCGGGTGGGCGCGCCAGCAGGGCCGGCAAGGTGGCGCTCAGGGTGTGCCACAGGCCCTCGAGGTTGGTGGCCAGTTGCTCGCGCCATTGGCTGTCGAGCACCTCCAGCAGCGGCGCGCGCCGCGGCCCATAAGCCACCGCGCTGTAGAACACCGCTGCCAGGCGTGAACCGAAGCGGGTAACGGCCCGTGCCAGTTCGCGGCGGCTGTCGTCACCCCGCGTCAGGTCCAGGGGCCACCAGTGCGCCCCTTCGAGGCCTGGGTAGGCAAGTGGATCGGAACGGCTGAACACCACCACCTGGGCGCCCTCGGCCAGGAGCGCCTGGGCAATGGCCCGGCCTATGCCTGCCGAGCCGCCTATCACGAAGACACAAGGAACGTCGCTGCTTACGGGGTGCA
The DNA here is from genome assembly GCF_013374995.1 of Pseudomonas eucalypticola. NCBI lineage: Bacteria > Pseudomonadati > Pseudomonadota > Gammaproteobacteria > Pseudomonadales > Pseudomonadaceae > Pseudomonas > Pseudomonas eucalypticola. The sequence goes on from NZ_CP056030.1 coordinate 1,978,774, forward strand.
TGGCATCGCCTCCGCGGGAGTGGCCCGCAAAATCGCGGGGCAGGGGTTGATGGTGATGGCGACTTTCACGAAGCGGCGCCCGTGCAGAAGCCGGTCGTGGCTGTTGGCGATCTGCTGCATCAGGGCCGCCGCTTCTTCCAGGGGCACCTGGTGAGTGACCAGAGGCATGAACAGTTCGGGTTGGCGTGCCAACCAGCGGCAGCTGTCTACCAGATGGCAAGTGGCGACGCCTCGGTGCCCAAACAGCACGCGGGGTCGGCGCCAGCGATCCCGTGTGTGGACGAATGCACCTTGCTCGGGCAAGCCGCCGCAGTTCAGCGCGCGAACGGCGGCCAAATCCGCGACGTCGGGCAGCTCGGCCAGAGGGCTGCCGCGGGCAACTCCCCCCAGCAGATCGATCACGGCGTCATCGGCGAGGTAGTCCAAGGCGTGTGCCAGGCTGCGCAGCGTGGCGTTGCGGGGGGTGGCCAGCACGGCAGCGGTGGCACCGCTGTGGCGCAACCGCGCGTCCAGCTTAGGGTCGTCACGCAGCAGGCAACGGGTGTGGGCCAATGCATGGTGCTGGCTCCATTGCAGGCCGCTGAGGCTGTTGTGGATCAGCAGCACCGGGCTGTCGGGCCCCAGCAGGGCGCGCGCGCACCGCGCCACCAGGTGACCGATGGTGCCATCGCCATACACCAGCAGTGGTCCCGGGCGTTTGTGCCGGGCCATCAGCTGCAGGCCGTAGATCACGCTGGCCAGCGGCTCTATCAGCGTGGCCAGAGGCGCGGGCAAGTCGACCGGTAACGGTACCACCAACCCGGCTTCGACCAGGCCGGCGGGCACCCGCAGGCGTTGCTGGAACAGGCCGTCCTGCAAGTGGCCGAGCAACTGGGCTGGGTCGTGGGGGTGGGTGGGGTTGAGTATCACGTGCTGGCCAGGCTGCCAGTGGGCGCCTGCCGACCGACCACAGGCGACGATCCGCACTACGCCTTCATGTCCCAGTACGCTGGCCGGGTCATGGCGCTCACCGCGCAGCACCTGCAGGTCGGTGCCGCATAGCCCTGCCAGCAGGGGGGCGACCAGCAGATCACCGTCGTGCAGGGCTGGCAGCGGACGCTCACGCAAGGTTAAGTGGCGGGGGTAGCGGACGATAGCCAAGGGAGAGGTGCTCATGGCGTCCACTCCCGCGCCATTTCGCGCATCTGCAGGCCCGCCCCGTAAAGGCCATCAGCGCTGCCGGGGGTGGCGATAACGATTCGGCTCATGATGTAGCCGGGGTCGAACCTGCTCGTGAGGTACAGTCCGGCTTCGTCAAAATGGGAGGCCAGGGCCCTCAGGTAATGCTCGCCCAGGTGGGTGCTGACGCCACCGGTCAGCACGATCCGGTCCAGCTCGGGGTCCAGCGCCAGGGCGCACCGCAGGGTGTCGGCCATGGCCCGGGTACTCAGGTGCAGCAGCATCAAGGCATAAGGGTCACCCGCCTGCAGCGCCTCGGCCAGGGCCGCTTCATGCGCGGCACCGGCGGCGCGCAGGCGGGCCAGCAACGACCCCGCCCACAGGGGGTGGCCCTGGTCGCGCAGCGCCCGGTGCAGGTTGCGCAGGCCGCGGCCGGAGCTGAACGCCGCCAAGTGGTTGTGGCCACCGCAGTCACAGCGCAGGTCCACGGTTCGGCGCGGTGCCCATTGGGGTGGTGCCACGGGCAGGTGGCCGATCTCGCCCTGCAGGCCGAAGCTATCGACGGGCACCTCCCGAGTGCGCAGGTCCAGGGTGCGACAGGCGATGCCGGTACTCACGGTAATCAGCATGATCTTGCGCAGCGGTGGCGACTGGGGTGCCAGTTGGCTGGCGTAGTGCAGCAGGGCGCAGGTGACGTCATTGGCTACCTGCCAGCGCATGCCGGGGGTGCGGCGTGCCAACTCGCCAGGCAGGTCCAGCGTGCCGCTGTCGCTGCCCCATAACGGGCCGGAGCCGTAGACCTGGCCGCTGCGCGCGTCCATGGCGGCGCCCAGGGACACGCCACACTGGCGCGCACCCTGGCCCACGGCGGTGTCCACCAGATAAGCGATCAGGCCCTCCTTGAGTGAGGCGGGGCTGGCCTGGCGGTCACTGTGAAAACTGAGCGCCGGGCGGTGCTGTACCTGGGCCAGGGGGCGGCCGGGGCTGAAATGCGCCGACCGAAACCAGGTGCCGCCAATATCGAAGACCAAGGTCGGCGGCGCGGGGTCACTCGCGGCAGTGGCTCGCAGTGGGACGGTGTGCATGGCTACCCCTCAGGCGCTCAGGCGCTCGGTGGACGCGCGGTAATGAGTGAGCCACGCCAGGGCGTTGGCCAACTCCTCGGGGCGCAGGTCATTGACGAAGACGCAGTGGCCCAGGGGGCCGGGTAGCGGCAGCCGCTGCTGGCCGTCACGGTGCTGGACCGCCTGTGCCAGGGCCTGTTGCAGCAGGGCCAGGTTGAACACCGGGTTCTGGATGGGCAGCCCGCACCGCTCGATGAGGCGCAAGGCTCTGACGCCTTCGTCCTGGCTCAGGTAGCCACGGCCGGTCGCCAGGCCCAGGCTCAGAGCCATGTCCACGGCCACGGCCTCGCCGTGCAGCAGCACCGGTTTGGCGTGCAGCTCCAGGGCCGGGCTGAAGGTATGGCCGAAGTCCACGCTGCGCGAGAGTTCCTGTTCCCACAGGTTGGGAATCAAATGCGCGAGCATGCCGTTGATGGCGCGTTCCATGACGGCTGCAAGGGGGCCGCCCGGGGCCGCCCAGGCGCCGGGAGCCATGTGGCCGACCGTGTTTTCCAGGGCGTGGAACAGTTGTTCGTCGTCAATCAGGGCCATCTTGATGATTTCCGCCACGCCGTTGTTGAGGTGGCGTTGGTCAAGGCTGGCCAGAAAGCCAGGGTCGATAAGCACCCCGGCTGGGGCGAAGTAGCTGCCCAGGCGGTTTTTATGGCCACCCTGGTTGACCCCCGTCTTGATACCGATGCCGGCGTCGATCTGGCCCATGAGGGTCGTGGGCACGCGCAGGTACGGTACTCCGCGGCGGTAAAGGCTGCAGGCAAAGCCGACCAGATCGGTGAGCACGCCACCGCCGATGGCGACGACGGTTTCATGGCGCCGCAGCAGGCCCATGCGCTCCATGGCCTGAACGATGACCAGGGCGTGCTCCAGCGTCTTGTGGCTTTCATCGATATCCAGTACCTGCCATGTGGCCTGGATTCGCCAATGGTCGAAGTAACGACGCAATGCTTCGCCATACAGTGCGTCGACATTGCGGTCCACCACGACCAGTCGGCGTTGTGGGGTATGGCGCGTGCCCCCGCACTGCTGAGCCAGCAGCGGGTTGGCAGGTTCCAGCAGGCCATGGGCGATGCGCACGCTGAAATGCACAGGTTGGCTGGCGTCGACATGCCAGGCCGCGGGCCGGCGCGCAGGCAGCGTGGCTTCAGCGCTCGACAGGGGGGCGGTGATTGTGTTCATGGTGCACTCCTGCTTGAAGGGAAGGTCAGGCGACAGGCGCGTGGTCCACGTCGATCCAGCAGCGCTCGCGGGCGGAAGTCAGGATGGCGTCGGTGATTTCACTGCACCGCAGGCCGTCGACGAAGTTGGGGGCCGGCGATTCGCCTTGGCGCAACGCCTGACTGAAATCGCGAAAGCCCAGCACGAACGCATCGCCGTAGCCCATGCCCTGGGCGGTGACACCCACGTCCTGCTCCCCGCCCAAGGCCGGGAACCAGAACAGCTCGGCGCCGGGGTGGGCACGGCCCAGGGGGATGGTGCGGTACCCGGACAGAGGGGCAGCGTCAGCGCTGTCGAACACCTGCAGTTCGTTGCTGCGCTCCCAACTGAAGCGGATCGCGCCGTGCTCGCCCACTACCACGAAGTACACATCGTTCTTGTAGCCGGGCAGCGCCCAGCTGGCCTTGAGCGTGCCGCTGGCGCCGCTGCGAAACTGCACCAGGGCGCACGCCAGGTCGTCGACCTCCACCGCCCCCTGGCGCTGACGGTCGTGGGGCAAGGGGCGCTGATCGATGAAGCGCTGGGTGGTGGCCACCACACTGTCGACCTCGCCGACCAGGAACCGCGCCAGGTCGATGATATGTGCGCCCACGTCGCCCAGGGCGCCTGCACCGGCCGGGCCCTGGCGGAAGCGCCAGTGCAGCGGGATGGTGGGGTCGTTGTTGTGGTCCTGGAAGAAATGCCCTTCGAAATGGCGCACGGCGCCAATCGCGCCCTGGCTGATCAAGGCCTTGGCCTGGGCGATGGCCGGCCAACTGCGATAGGTGAAATTGACCCGGTGCACCCGGCCACTGGCGTGGGCCGCCCGGGCCAGTTCCAAGGCGCTCCGGGCGCTGGTGGCCAAGGGCTTTTCGCACAGCACATGTTTGCCATGACGAAAGGCGTCCAGGCATATTTCATGATGCAGGTCGTTGGGCGTGGCGACGCTGACCACGTCGATGTCGGCGCTGCGGGTCACCTGCCGCCAGTCATCGCCGAATGCCTTCCAGCCCCAGCGCCCGGCCTCTTGCTCGGCCGCCGCCAGGTCGCTATCGACAATGCGCACCAGTTCGAAACGGTCACGGGGGTCCTGGCTCAAACCCGCCAGGTTATTCATCGACAGGCTATGCAACTTCGCCATGTAGCCGGCACCGACCATGCCGGTTCGCCAAGGGGTGGTTCTGTTCATGGGCCGTGCTCCTGTAAATGAGGTTGCAGGCACATGGCACCCTTGACAGCGCTGTGAAGGTCAATGGCTTTGTGCAAATATTTTCGTCGGCCCTTCAGGCCGAGGCGTCGGGTGCTGCTTCGGAGGGGAGGGAAATTCTGTATGGCCGGGTACCCGGCGCAGCCAAGCGCCTGGTACCCGGCAAGGTGAGGAAGGTCAGGCCGCCGCTTCCTGCTTGAGGGTGGCGATGTCAATGACGAAGCGGTACTTCACATCGCCCTTGAGCATGCGCTCATACGCCTCGTTGATGCCCTGGATCGCGATCAATTCGATGTCCGAGACAATCCCATGCTTGTCGCAGAAGTCGAGCATCTCCTGGGTTTCCTCAATGCCACCGATCAACGAACCGGCCAGGCTGCGGCGCTTGAAGATCAGGTTGAACACCGTGGGCGAAGGGTGCGGTGAGTCCGGCGCACCGACCAGGGTCATGGTGCCGTCGCGCTTGAGCAGCGCCAGGAACGGGTCGAGGTTGTGCGGCGCCGCCACGGTATTGAGGATAAAGTCCAGCTGATTGGCCTGGGTGGCCATCTGTCGCTCGTCCTTGGAGACGATGACTTCGTCGGCGCCCAAACGCAGGCCATCTTCACGCTTGTTCGGCGAGGTGGTGAACAGCACCACATGGGCGCCCATGGCATGGGCGATCTTCACGGCCATGTGGCCCAGGCCGCCGAGGCCGACCACGCCGACTTTCTTGCCCGGCCCCACTTTCCAGTGCGCCAGCGGCGAGTAGGTGGTGATACCGGCGCACAGCAGTGGCGCCACCGCCGCCAGGTTGTCGGTGGGGGCGATGCGCAGCACGAACTTTTCCTTGACCACGATATGGTCGGAGTAGCCGCCGAAGGTGTTCTCGCCGCCGAACACCGGGCCATTGTAGGTACCGGTGAAGCCGTTTTCGCAATACTGCTCTTCACCCTCGGCACAGGATGCGCAGTGCTGGCAGCTGTCGACCATGCAGCCGACGCCCGCCAGGTCGCCCACCTTGAATTTTTTCACATTGGCGCCCACCGCCGTGACTTTGCCAACGATTTCGTGGCCAGGCACGGAGGGATACAGGGTGTTGTGCCATTCGTTGCGCACGGTGTGCAGGTCGGAGTGGCACACTCCGCAATAGAGAATGTCGATCTGTACATCATCGGCGCCCGGGGCGCGACGCTCGAAGCGGTAAGGCTTGAGGGCGTCGCTGGCGTGTTGCGCGGCATAGCTGTACGTCTGGGGCATGACGGTCACCTCGGTGGGGATGGCCTGGAGCAGGCCGTGAAAAAACTTGGAACAGCATAGTCGCGCTAAAGTGCCCTGAACCGTTTCACCGACCAATGATGCCATTGTTCGTGCCGTGCCCCGGTGCCTTGAAATGATGAAACCTTAGCCCAAGGTAATGATCAGATTGAGTTGCTGGAAAGCGACCTGTTAGGCTGGGAGATCAGCGCGTCGTCGGCACAGGCGGCCGCTGCATGAATCTTCCGCTCCAAGACCTTAGGAGAACTACTGCAATGGCAACCCCAACGAAGAAGCCCGCTGCTGTGAAGAAACCTGCAGCGGCCAAGAAGCCAGCCGCGGCGGCCAAGCCGGTAGCCGCCAAGGCGCCTGCCACCCCCAAGGCAGCAGTGGACAAGTCTGCTGCGCTGAAGAACCGCGTACGTGCCCTGGCCACCCCCACCGACCTGGGCAGCGACGCCACCCGCGACCTCAGCGGCGCGCTGAACAAACTGCTGGCCGACGTGTTCGCCCTGTACCTCAAGACCAAGAACTTCCATTGGCACGTCAGCGGCCCGCACTTCCGTGACTACCACCTGCTGCTGGACGACCACGCCACCGAAATCTTCGCCATGGTCGACGCCATCGCCGAACGTACCCGCAAGATCGGCGGTAACTCCCTGCGTTCCATCGGCCACATCGCGCGCCTGAAGTCCATCCTCGACAACGACGCCGATTTCGTCCAGCCGCTGGACATGCTCTCCGAGCTGCAGGGTGACAACAAGGGCCTGGCCGCCTACATGCGCGAGGTCCACGAGCTGTGCGACAAGTACAACGACATCGCCACGGCCAGCCTGATCGAGAACTGGATCGACGAAACCGAGCAGCGCACCTGGTTCCTGTTCGAAACCAGCCGCCAGGGTGACGTGACCACCGGTCACTGATCCCTCACAACCCGCTCCTGCTCTGTAGGTGCAGCTGCAGGACCCACCGGTCCTGCAGCCCGCTCCGACAAGAGCGCTGCCGCGGCGCTAGACTCAACCGGTAATCACTGCTCAAGAGGCTTGAGTCAAGCGATGCAATTTCTTTCCGAACACTTCGGCTGCGAGGGTTGGCGCGGCGAAATGTCCGCGCGCATACGCGCCTTCGACTGGTCGGTGACCGAGCTCGGCCCCTTGCAGCACTGGCCGACCAGCTTGCGCATGGCGGTGCAGTTCCTGCTGGCGTCGCCGGTCCCGCTGGTGATGCTGTGGGGCCGCCACGGCTACATGATCTACAACGATGCCTATTCCGTGTTCGCCGGTGGCCGTCATCCCTACCTGCTGGGTTCCCCCGTGGAACTGGGCTGGCCCGAGGTGGCTGACTTCAACCGCAACGTCGTCGATACCTGCCTGGCCGGCGGCACGCTGTCCTATCGCAACAAGGAACTGGTACTGCTGCGCAGCGGTGTGCCCGAAGACGTGTGGATGGACCTGTACTACAGCCCCGTGCCGGGGGACGACGGCAGCCCCGCCGGGGTCATGGCCATCGTCGTGGAAACCAGCGCCCACGTGCTGTCGGAACGGGCGCGCGAGCAGGCCGAAGCGGCGTTTCGCACCACCAACGAGCGCTTGCAGATGGCGCTCAACACCGGTGCGGTCCTGGGTTCTTTCGTCTGGGATGTGCAACTGGACTTCCTCTCGGGCGATGAGCGTTTCGCGCGTACTTTCGCCTACCCTGCGCCCTATGACCTGAATCGGCTGCCCTCAGGCATTGCAATGCAGCGGGTGCACGAGGACGACCGCGGGCGCGTTCGTGCGTTGATCGACGAGGCCGTGCGCGACGGTGGGCCGTACACCGCCGAGTACCGCGTTCGCCACGGCCAGGGCGAGCAGTACCGCTGGGTGCTCGCCAGCGGCCGTTGCGACTATGACGACCAGGGCCGGCCCTTGCGTTTTCCTGGCGTGCTGATCGACATCCATGAACGCAAGGTCGCCGAAAGCGCGCTGGTGCAGTTGACGCGCGACCTGGAGCAGCGTGTCGAGCAGGAAGTGCGCGCCCGTTCCGAGGCTGAAGAGCGCCTGCGCCAATCACAGAAACTGGAAGCCATTGGCGGCCTCACGGGCGGCGTGGCGCACGACTTCAACAATGTCCTGCAGGTCATCGCTGGCAACCTGCACCTGCTGGCGCGCCAGCAGCGCGACAACCCCGGGGTGCAGCAGCGGGTGGCGGCGGCCATCACGGCGGTGGAGCGGGGCGCCAAGCTGTCCTCGCAGTTGCTGGCCTTTGCCCGGCGCCAGCAACTGTCACCGGCGGTGTACAACCTGCGGCGCCTGTCCGACGGGCTGGGCGAACTGCTGGCGCGGGCGCTCGGGGAGACCGTGCGGGTGAGCATGCAGGTCCCCGACCAGCCGTGGTGTATCCATGTTGACCGCAACCAGCTGGAAAACGCGGTGCTCAACCTGGTAATCAATGCGCGCGATGCCATGAATGGCGAGGGGGTGATCGCCATCAGTGCCGACAACCTGGTGCTGGGGGCCGAGTTCTGCGCCGGCAAGGAAATTCAGCCCGGCGACTACGTGCGCCTGTCCGTGCGCGACCATGGCGTGGGCATGGCGCCGGCCACCCTGGCGAAGGCCTTCGAACCGTTTTTCACCACCAAGCCCGACGGGCACGGCACCGGGCTGGGGCTGAGCATGGTATTTGGCTTCGTCAAGCAAAGTGCCGGGTATGTCGACATCCTCAGCACCGAGGGGCAGGGCACCACGGTGCAGATGTACTTTCCGCGCAGCGAGGCGGCTGAAGCCCAGGAAGAACAGGCTCCTCCACCGCGCCTGTTGCAGGGCGAGGAAACCATTCTGGTGGTGGAGGATGACGACCAGGTCCGCATCACCGCCGCCGAACTGCTTGAGCAGTCCGGCTACCGGGTGGTCACCGCCGAGAACGGCGACGTTGCCATGCGCTTCCTGCTCGATGGCCTGCGGGTGGACCTGATCTTCACCGACGTGGTCATGCCTGGGCAGGTCAAGAGCGCCGACTTGGCGGCCTGGGCCCAGGCGCGTACGCCACCGTTGCCGGTACTGTTCGCCTCGGGCCACACCCGGGATATCATCTCGCGCAACAATCAGCTGGCACCCCACCAGCACCTGCTGCGCAAACCCTACAGCCCCGACGCCTTGACGGCCATGGTGCGCCAGGTGCTGCAAGCGAGCACGTGATCAGCGTTCGCGCTCCAGCAGCCGGCGTTTGCGCTCCACCCCCCATCGGTAGCCTGACAGGCCACCGTCGCTGCGCACCACCCGGTGGCAGGGGATGGCCACGGCGAGGCGGTTGGCGCCGCAGGCCTGGGCCACCGCGCGGGTGGCGGTCGGCGCGCCAATGCGCCGCGCGACTTCAGCGTAGCTGGCCGTAGCCCCCACCTCGATGCTGCGCAGCGCTTGCCACACCCGCTCCTGGAAGGCCGTGCCGCGTACATCCAGTGGCAGGTCCAGGCCTATGCCCGGGGCCTCGACGAAGCCCACCACTTGCGCCACCCACTGCTCGAACGCCGCATCGGCGCCAATCAGTTCGGCGTTGGGAAAACTGTCCTGCAGTTCGCGCAAGAGCTGCTCCGGGTCGTCCCCCAACAGAATCGCGCAAATGCCACGCGTGCTGCCGGCCACCAGAATGTCCCCCAGCGAACACTCGCCCAGGGCAAAACGGATGGAAGCCCGCGCCCCGCCATTGCGAAATTGCAACGGTTTCATGCCCAGGCGCTGGTTGCTCGACTCGTAGAACCGGCTATTGGAGTTGAACCCCGCTTCATAGAGCGCGTCGGTGACCGAGCCGCCGGGCTTGAGTTGCTCGCGCACCCGCTGGGCACGCCGGGCATCGCCATAGGCCTTGGGGGTCAGGCCGGTGATGCGCTTGAACAGCCGATGGAAATGGTAGGGGCTCAAGCCCACCTCGGCCGCCAGGTGGGACAAGGGCAACGGGCTGGCAGCGGCGTCGAGCAGTTGGCAGGCGCGCGTCACCAGCGCAGCCTGGCTGGCCTGGGCACGCCCGGCCAAGGCATGGCGGCTGGGACGATAGCCAGCGGCTTCTGCCTGCTCGGGGGTGTCGAAGAACTCCACGTTTTCCCGCCGAGGCGGCCGGGCCGGGCTACCAGGCGGGCAGTACAGGCCGGTAGTGCGCACCGCGTAGACAAACGCGTTGGCGGCGCTGGCGTCGCGGGCCAGCACCGCCTGCCAGCGGGGGTCGGTTTCGTGTACGGGGCTCATGGGAGAACGCCTTGCTGTTGAACAGGTTTGCAGCTTACCCCCACGGGGCGTTGCAAACACTCCGAGTCTTGCGCGGCAATTCCCCCAGCCCTGACACCACTTTGTTCAGAGAAAATCCTTTACCGTGGCGCAAAACTGTACGACTTCACCATCACCAGGGCCGGCCACCAGGTGCAGTCGGTGGGTATTCTGCCCGGTCAGGATGCTGGCAGGGGTGGTGAAGGGTTGGCGCAACGAGACCCTGTAGCCGTCGCTGTCGCGCCATTGGAAAAACAACTGGCCAGTCTTTGGCGAATAACTCAGTACCTCCATTTTCCACGGCTCGGTGACGGCTGCCTTGCGGTAAAACCCCAGGTAGCCGTTGCTGCTGAGCCCCAGTTTGGCCCCTGTGTACTCGCCGGCCGCCTGCCCGCCTTCGATATCGAACAGAATGCGGTCTTCGGTATGAGCGCGGTAGTTGAACCGCAGCGACACTGAGCCGCGGGAGGTACCCGTCCGGATAAGCCATCCGTTGTCGAAGGGCGCGTCGTCGGTGACGCCAATGAAGCCATAATGTCCAGGAGTGAAGATGAAAACCTGGGTGTCAAACGATTTCCCGATCAATGCGTTCATGGCAATTCCTTTTGCCTTGTGGCAAGTCTGAAGATGATGTGAGGGGGAGTCCCCGGCATCATCTGAACATGCCGCGCGATCGCCGCTGCATTAACTATTCATGGCGGGCTCGCCTCAGAAGTTCGCCGGCGTGTTGGCACTGATCACTTCGGCTTCGTCCTGGCCAATGTTGCGGAAGCGGTGCGGCAGGGTGGTGGGGATGTAGTACCCGTCCCCCGCGTTGAGAATGCTGGTCTGTCCATCGATGGTCAGCTCGATGGTACCGCGAGTCACCACGCCGCATTCCTCGCCTTCATTGTGCACGATCAACTCGTCGCCCGAATGCGCGCCGGGCGCGTACAGCTCACGCAACATGCGCATGTCGCGCCCGGGCAGGGTAGCGCCTACCAGCAGCAGGCGCAGGCCTTCGCGGCCCAGGTCCGGCTGTTCGTCGGAGCGGAACACGAAACGCTCCTGCTTGGGCGGCTCGTCGAAGGTGAAAAAGTCGGCCAGGCTCATGGGGATGCTTTGCAGCAGCTTCTTCAGCGAGCTGACCGACGGGCTGACGCGGTTCTGCTCGATATTGGAAATGGTCGAGTTGGTCACGCCGCTGCGGCGTGCCAGTTCCCGTTGGGACAGTTGAAACCGTTCGCGCACCAACTTCAGTCGTGTTCCGGTATCCATAGGTGCCTTATTGTTCAGAGGGTTTCATGTCGAAAATAACCTGACCTTTATAACCGTCGCGGCGTGCAGGTCAAGCCGTTTTGGCGGTGGTGGCGTCAGTCGTCGCGGGTCAGCACTTCCAGCAGCTCGATCTCGAACAGCAGATTACTGTGGGGCTTGATGTGCGCGCCCATGCTGCGCTCGCCGTAGGCCAGGTGTGCAGGGACGAACAGCTTGCGCTTGCCGCCGACCTGCATGCCCATCAGGCCCATGTCCCAGCCCTTGATGACCCGGCCCGTGCCGATCACGCACTGAAACGGCTTGCCCCTGGACCAAGAGGAATCGAACTCGGTGCCGTCCTCAAGTGTGCCGCGGTACTGGGTGGTGATCAGCGCGCCCTTGACCACGGCCTTGCCGGTGCCGGGGTGCAGGTCTTCGATCAGAAGCTCGGTGGTCATGCAGGGGGCCTTGGGTTGTTCGGGGTGAGCAGTTTACGCAATTTTATCCGGACTGGCTCGCGCTGATCCACGGTGTGCGAGACCGGGCGAAGCTCGGTCCGACAGGGGTTGCGACGGACTCCATGGGGCCACCCCCTGGCTTGAAGGGGTCGGTTCAGAGGGTTTCCAAAAAAGTCAATGCGGCAATTGTTCGCTAACCGGTAACAATGATTTGCACAAACATGGATATTTAGTGAACTAACTAGTTGGTTACAATTGCGTACCGTCCACAGCAATGGCAACCCTATGAAACTGCACTCTTTTTTCGCCGCCGGCCTGCTGGCCATCGCCTCTTCCAGCGCCTTCGCCGCCACCCACTCGCAACTGGACAACGCCCAGGCCCTGCAGGTAATCAGCAGCGTCAAGGCCAGCCTGGCTGCGCAGAAGAGCTTCGGTTGCGTGGCGGTGGTCGACGTCTCCGGCACCTTGCTGGCGTTCGAGCGTCTGGACGGCGCGCCGCTGGGCTGCGTTGACGCGTCCATCGGCAAGGCCCGCACTTCGGCGCTGTACCGCGCCCCCTCGGTCAAGTTCATGGACCGCCTGCAGAAAGGCGAGACCACGGTGCTGGAAATTCCCCACGCCGTGGCGTTGGGCGGTGGTTACCCGCTGACCCTGAACGGTGAAGTGGTCGGCGCCGTCGGCGTCAGCACCCCGGTGCAGGCCCTGGACAACCAGGCCAGCGAAACCGCGGCACAAGCCCTGAAATAACCGCTACCGCGGTCCTGTTCCAACCGGTACCACGACAGGCCCTGGCCAGTCGTGGCGCCCCCCTGTGCACAACACTAAAAGCCCTGGAGCCTCGGCTACCGGGGATGAGATCACAACGGACGATCAACCATGATGAACCTCAGCCGACGCCAATTGGTCTTCGGTGCCTCCAGCCTCGTGGCTGCCGGGGCGCTGGGCAAGACCCTGCTGGTGTCCAATGCCTTCGCCAGCGCCCCGCTGACCGGCACCCTGACCTTGCCCGCCGACTTCCTCGCGCTGTCCATGCGCCTGACCGGCATCGACAAGCCCGACCTGCAACTGGGCCAGCGTCTGTATGACTGGCTGACCCACGCGGATGCACAACTGGCTACCCACCTGAGCGCCCTCAACGCGCTGCTGGATGCCAATCAGGCCGCCACGCCGGAGGCTTTCCAGGCGCAATTGGCGGCCCAGCCGGCCGAAGTCGTGGCGCTGTACCAGGCCCTGCTGGGTGGTTGGTACCTGGGTGTGGTGGGCAACAAGATGAGCCCCACCTGCATCGGCTTCGAGACCATCGTCAGCTACCAATTGCTGAGCACGTCCTTTACCCCGCCGAGCTACTGCGCTGGCGAACCGAATTTCTGGATTCAACCTCCCCAGTCCGAGAGCGTGGCCCATGTCTGATTCCCTCAGTGCAGATGTAGTCGTCATTGGTGCCGGCATCGCCGGTTCCCTGTCGGCGCTGAAAATGGCCAAGGCCGGCGCTTCGGTACTGATGCTGGAGTCGGGCCCGGAGATCAAGCGTGACGAGGCCGTGGAGCTGTTCCGCAACAGCCCGCTCAAGGGCGACTTCACCGAACCCTACCCGCCAAAACCCTGGGCGCCACAGCCCAAGTTCCAGCCGGTGGACAATGGTTACCTGATCCAGAAAGGTCCGGACCCGTACCTGGCTTCCTACCTGCGCGGCGTCGGTGGCACCACCTGGCACTGGGCGGGGCAGGCGTTCCGTATTCTGCCCAACGACATGAAACTGCAGTCGCTGTATGGCGTGGGCGTGGACTGGCCGCTGAGCTACGAAGAGCTGGAGCCTTACTACTGCGACGCAGAGTTCCAGATGGGTGTGTCTGGCGACAGCGACCTGGGCTCGCCACGTTCCCAGCCATACCCGCTGCCAGGCATCCCGCTGCCCTACGGTTTCGAGCGCATGAAGCAGCGCCTCAAGGGCCTGGGCTACGAAGTGGGCATCGGCCCGCAGGCGCGCAACAGCGTGCCGTTCGACGGCCGCCCGGCCTGCTGCGGTAACAACAACTGCATGCCCGTGTGCCCGATCGACGCCCAGTACCACGGTGGCATCGCCGCGCGCAAAGCCCTGGACGCCGGCGTGCGCATCGTTGCCAACGCCGTGGTCTACCGCATCGAAGCCGACGACAAGGGCCGCATCGTGGCGGTGCACTACCTGGACGCCAACAAGACCAGCCACAAGGTCACCGGCAAGCAGTTCGTGCTCACCGCCAACGCCATCGAAAGCAGCAAGCTGCTGCTGATGTCCACCAGCGACCGCCTGCCCAACGGCGTGGCTAACAGCAATGACATGGTGGGCCGCCACCTGATGGACCACCCCGGTTCGTCCGTGGAGTTCCTGGCCGACGAGCCGATCTACTTCGGCCGTGGCCCGATGCGCCCCAGCAGCATCAACAACATCCGTGACGGTGCTTTCCGTGCCGACCGTTCGGGCCTGCGTATTGACCTGGCGAACACCAACCCGACGCGCATGCTGACCGAGCGCCTGATCAAGCAGGGTTACTACGGCAAGGCGCTGAACGAGAAGCTCAAGTACCAGGCCGACCACTACGTGCTGCTCAAGGGCATGATGGAAATCCTGCCCGACCGCGACAACCGCGTCATGCTCAGCAAGACCGAGAAGGACGCCTGGGGCTTGCCGCGCATTGAAGTGCACTACAAGTTCCCGGAGTACGTGCACAAGGGCTACGACCACTCCATCGACGTGTACAGGGAAATCGCCAGCGCCATGGGCGGTACTGAAGTGGTGTTCAGCAAACGCGGCGTGTACGACAACAACCAGCACATCACTGGCACCCTGAGCATGGGCGCGGACCCGGCCACGTCCGTGGTGGACCGTGACCTGCGCAGCCACGAACACGAAAACCTGTTCATGGCCGGCACCGGCGTGATGCCGACCGCCGCCATCGTCAACTCGACCCTGACCGGCACCGCGCTGGCACTGCGCATGGCAGACACCGTGCTCAAGGCATTGGCATGAACCGGGAGCTCTCCATGAAAAAATTCCTGATGGCGGTTCTCCCGCTCGTGGCCAGCCTGGGTGCCCAGGCGGCCGAACAGCCGGCCGACTCGGCGCTGATCAGCCGCGGTGAATACCTGGCCCACGCGGCTGACTGTACGGCTTGCCACACCACGGCCAAGGGCAAGGCTTTCGGTGGCGGCTACCCCGTAGGCACGCCGTTCGGGGTGATCTACGGCACCAACATTTCTTCCGACAAGCAGCACGGCATCGGCGCCTGGACCGACGACCAGTTCGTCGCCGCGGTACGCGACGGCGTGGGCAAGGACGGCGAACAGCTGTACCCGGCCATGCCTTACGACTCGTTCACCAAGATGTCGCGCGACGACGTGCTGGCCATCAAGGCCTACCTGATGTCGTTGCCACCGGTGGCCGAGGCATCGCCGAAAACCGACCTGCCGTTCCCGTTCAACCAGCGTTGGGGCATGACGTTCTGGAAGTTCTTCAACTTCAAGGCCGGCGAGCTCAAGCCCGACCCGAGCCAGACCGCCGAATGGAACCAGGGCCGTTACCTGGTCGAAGCCCTGGCCCACTGTGGTACCTGCCATACGCCGCGTAACCTGACCATGGGCATGGACACCAAGAAGCCGTTCGCCGGTGGCGACCTGGGCAGCTTCGTGGCCTACAACATCACCCCGGACAAGGTCGCCGGCATCGGCAACTGGACCCAGGCCGAGCTGGTCACCTACCTCAAGACCGGCCACGTCGACGGCCGGGCCAGCGCGTCGGGCCCGATGGCCGAGGCCATCGAGCACAGCCTGCAGTACCTGCCCGACACTGACCTGACGGCCATCGCCACCTACCTGCAGTCGGTGCCGGCCCTGGCCGACGACAAGCAGCCAGGTTCGCGTTCCAGCTTCGGCAAGCCCAGCGACGGCTACGTCGGCCTGCGCGGCCAGAGCCCGCTGGTGCTGGCCCAGGACCCGGGCCGTGCCCTGTTCATGGGCAACTGTGCCACCTGCCATGGCGCCAAGGGCCAGGGGGCTGGTAGCGGTTTCGGTGCGTACCCTGCGCTGTTCAACCACACCACCACCGGTGCGGCGGATGCCAAGAACGTGGTTTCGGTGATCCTGGGGTCGGTGAACCGCAGGATGGAGAAGGGCGACATCCTGATGCCGTCGTTCGCCGAAGACCTGACCGACGAACAGGTGGCCCAGGTCACCAACTACGTGTTCACCCAGTTCGGCAACCCCGCCGCGGCCACGGTCGATGCCAAGCAGGTGGCCAAGTTGCGTGACGACCTGGGGCAGCGCCGGCCGCCCGTGGTGCTGGAAGGCGATAAGCTGTGAGGTGATGTGAGATGTGGAAAAGGCCGACCCCATGGGGTCGGCCTTTTTTATTCAGGGGTGCGCGAATGATGAAACCGGCACGCCTAGCCCGCCTGGCGCTGCGCGAACCACTCATACCCACTCACACACAAGATCCCCACCATCACCAACCCGGCACCCATCAAAAAGTTGGCCTCCAGTGGCTCGTCCAGCAGCCATACCCCGAAGCCGATGCCATACAGCGGTGTGAGAAACGCCAGCACTCCCAGCCGCGAAGCCAGGTAGGTGCGCAGCAGCCAGAACCACGCCAGCAGGCTGGCAAACGACATCACCAGCACCTGATAGGTCAAGTTGGCCAGCACCGTGGGCGTGAGGTTCACCCTGGCCTGGTGCATGGCCAGGGCCGCGGCCACCAGCAACACGCAAGCGCCCAGCAACTGGTAGAGCAGGGTCTGGGTCGCAGGGGCCGAGGACAAGCGGCTGGTGCGCACCACCACCGTGGTCGCGCCCCACGCGGCGCCGGCGGCCAGCCCCAGGGCGTCGCCCAGCAGGCTGCTGGTGCCCGCGCCGCCATGGCCACTGAAAGCCACCACGATGCCCAGGAACGCCAGGGCGATGCCGCCCCATTGCGGCGCCTTCAGGCGCTCGGCGGGCAACTTCCAGTGCAGCCCCAGGGCGGCGAAGATGGGTGAGGTGTAGAGGAATATCACCATATGCGACGCCGTGGTATGGCGCAGGCCTTCGCCCACCAGCAGGTATTCCAGGCCAAACAGCCCGCCGATGGCCAGCCCCGGTAACCAGTGGCTGTCGCCGGCCCTGGGTTGCTCGCTGCGCCAGAACATCAGCGCGGCCACCAGCAGGGCAGCCACGCCAGAGCGCACGCCAATCTGCAGAATGGGGGAAATGTCGGTGGCGATCGACTTGATGGCCACTTGTTGCAAGCCCCAGATGGCGCACAAGACCAGCATCATGCCGCTGGCCCGGCCATCCAGCGCGCTGCGCGGTTGCATAGGAAACTGCCTGTAGTCGGAATAAGTGCAGTCATTATGCCGGTGACGGGTTTTATAGATATAGTTTGAATCTGACAGTCGATCCCATTGTTCCGCCATCCATGAAAACAGACCTTACCGATCACCAGCCGCTCCCGTATTTCGGCTATGAACTGCCGGCACCGATTTTCTTCCGTTCGGCCTGCGTGCCGGCGCGTGCCACCTACCCACGCCACCGGCATGCCTGGGGTGAGTTCGTCTATTCGTTCAGCGGGGTGATGGAGATCGAGATCGACAACCATCATTATCTGTCGCCCTCGCAGTACGGCATCTGGCTGCCGCCCCAGGCTGAGCACCTGAGTTTCAACCGCCATGCGGCTTGCCATTGTTCGGTGTACCTGGCCCCGGAGTTATGCGTGCGCATGCCCACCGGCCATTGCGCCCTGACCCTCAGCCCATTGATCCGCGCCCTGTTGGAGCAACTGCGGGTCGACCCGCCCGCCCTGCCGCAAACCGAGGAGCAACAGCGCCTGTTGCAGGTGCTGGTCGATTGCCTGGCCCGCGCGCCCGTTGCCGGCAGTTATTTGCCGAGTTCCAGCGACCCCTTGCTGGGCCCGGTGCTGCAAGCCCTGGAAGCCAACCCTGGGGACAGCCGCTCGTTACCCGAATTGGCAAAAGCCGTGAACACGACGGAACGCACCTTGGTACGCCGCTGCCAGCGGGATCTGGGGATGACCTTCGCAGAATGGCGCCAGCGCCTGAAAGTGGTGGAGGCCCTGGCGAAGTTGGAGCAGGGCCACACCGTGGAAGCCATTGGCCTGGACCTGGGCTACAGCAGCGCCTCGGCCTTCATCAGCATGTTCCGGCGCATGACTGGCACTACGCCCGACGAATACCGCAAGGGCAACGGCCCGACGCTGTCAAGCAGTGGCCTGCGGTTGTCATCGCCGTAGCGGCTGGGGCGGTGTACCCGACGCAACGCAGCTTGGGCACGTGTGCCGTTGTAGACCGGGCGCAAGCTCGGGAAGCGGACAACGCGGTCGATCTGGCGGGCCCCTTCCCGAGCTTCGCCCGGTCCCACAGGGTCGCCATGGCCCGGTAGCAGCGGACCTGGCCGCGTCGACGGTGCACGCGGTGCGCCTGATGTTACGCAGCGCCGGGACACGCCAGGTTCGCGGTCCCACAGGGTTGCCATGGCCCGGTAGCAGCGGACCTGGCCGCGTCGACCGGGCACGCGGTGTGCTTGATGTTACGCAGCGCCTGCGACGCGGCCAGGTCCGCTGCTACAAGGTCCCACAGGGGCCAGAGCCCTGTACTCAGTCCGCCGTAGCCACCAGCGCTTTCAGCGAAGCGTCGAACTGCGCCAGTGCCGCCGTCTGCCGGGCATCGTTACTGCGCACTTCGCCGATGTAGGTCAGGTTGGCATCGAAGAACTGTGCCTGCAGGAAGGCGCCGTGCTGGTTAGCGCTCTTGAGCACGACGATCACGTCAGGCCGGGCGGCCATGACCTTGTCCAGGCTGGAATAAAATTGCACGGCGCTGAAGTGCTGCTGCAGCGAGCCGCGCACGGCTTCCAGCGCGGCGCGGGTAGTGCCGTCGCGCTGCAACAGGGCCGCCTGGGTGCGCTCGTTGAGGATCACGCCGACGCTCTGGGAGTGCCGCAGGGTCACGGAAGAGACCTGGGTCGCCGGGCGAAACATGCCTTCGTCGTCGCTGGGACGCGGGGCGGCCATGACCGAGCCAGTGGCCAGGGCAAGGGCAAGCAGGGCGGCGATAGGACCTTTCATGGTGCGGACTCCAGAGCTTCGTGTTCGTGAGGCCATGGTGAACTTGTCCAGGCGGTCGCGGAACATGTGATTATCGATGGTCGCTATTGATATCGATGATGTCACTCGCCGCTTGGTTCCACTGGGCCAGCCTCGTCGGTCGATCAGCGGGGTGCGCTGCGCAGCGACGACGGGCCGCCACTCACTTCAATACGCTTGTTGCTGTCCACCAGCTTGCCGTTCTCGATGCTGTACAGCCCCAGTTGGTGCTCGACGTTGAACTGCACGATCACATGCTTGCCGTCGGCGCTGAAGACCACACCCTGTGACGAGTTGCCGTCGGCCACCTGGTTGACCTTCACGGCGTGGCCATCGCGAAGGGCAAACAGCGTCAAGGTGCCATGGGCCTTCACACCCGGGTTGTCGGGCAACAGGTTGGAGCCGTCGATGGACTGCGCGACGATCCACTTGCCATCGGGGGAAATGGCCACCCCTTCGGGCACCGAAGGCACGGTGAGCTGTTGCACGGCGCGGAACGGCGTTTTCGATACGTCGATCAGCGTCACGCTGTCGGCATCGCCCAACAGGCGGCCCTTGTAGTTGGCCAGGCCCGCCAGGCCCACGTTGCTCACCACGGCCCAATGGCCGTCGCTGGACACGTCGATGGTGTAGGGCGCCACCCCGGTGCTCACGCGGTCACCGCTGTCGGCCCAATGGCCGTCCACCAGGTTCAGCACTGCCACGCCCGATTCGTCCCGCAGCGATACCAACAGGTGCTGGCCGTCGTGGGTGAAGGCCGCACCGGCCAAGCGTTTGCCAGCGATGCCGATGCGGTCGAGCAGGGTGACCTTGTTACCTTCAACGCGCAGCGGGCGCACGCCGCCGTCAACGCAGGTCACCACCGCCCAGTGCCCACTGCGGTCGAACGCCACGGCCTGTGGGTGGCTGCCCAGCTCTATCCTGCTGACGGTGGCGGGCTTGGCGCTGAGGTCCACCACCTGCAGGAAGGTGTCCATCTGCAACTGCTGGGTGGCAGAGTCGTAGCGCGTCGGCGCGGCCACCAGCGCCAGCTTGCCGTCGGTGCTGATGGCGGCGGCCTGGGGTGGGCCCTGAATGCCGTTTTCGACTTCCACGGTCTGGTTGACCGTGGGCGGTAACACGCTGGCGTCCAGCACCGTGAGCGTGTCGGGCTTGGCGTTGTCGGGGTAGGTATCGCGACCCTGGACCCGCTGGTATTTGCCGTCGTTGGCGGAAACAACCCAGTCGGCGGCGCTCACCGATTGAGCGGCGAGCAGCATCAAGGCCAGGGCTGAAACCGGTTTCAGTACAGCGCGCAAAGAAAGCGTCGAAGGCACAGTGACATCCTTGAGAAAGGCAGGGTGGGAAGCTCGACACTATAGCCCAGGTGCCGCACGGCGGCACATGACAAAAGGCTCAGTCGAGCTTCCCCGCCCATCAATCGATACGCGGGTGCTGTTGCACCAGGTGCTCGCGCTTGGCCTGCAGTTCAGCGATCTGCGCGTCGATGTCTTCGATTTTCTGCTCGATGTTGTCGTGGTGCTCCTGCAACAACTCGCGCGCCTCTTCCAGGTCCGATGCCGCCGGTGCCGCGCCGCGCAGCGGCTTGTTGGCGGTTTCCTTCATCGACAGGCCGGTCGCCAGGCCAATCACCGCCATCACCATCAGGTAATAGGCCGGCATGTACAGGTTGTTGGTGGTTTCCACCAACCAGGCCGCCAGGGTCGGGGTCAGGCCGGCGACCAGTACCGAGATGTTGAAGGCACTGGCCAGGGCGCTATAGCGGATGTGCGTGGGGAACATCGCCGGCAGGGTCGAGGCCATCACGCCGATGAAGAAGTTGAGCAACACCGCCAATATCAGCAAGCCGGCGAAGATCAGCCCGGTGGTGCCGCTGATGATAAGCATGAAGGAAGGAATGGCCAGGAAGAACAGGCCGATGCTGCCACAGATGATGAAAGGGCGACGGCCCACCTTGTCGCTGATGAAGCCGAACAGCGGCTGCACGAACAGCATGCCCACCATGATCGCGATGATGATCAGCACGCCGCGGTTTTCTGAGTAGTGCAGGTTATGCGACAGGTAGCTGGGCATGTAGGTCAGCAGCATGTAGTAGGTGACGTTGGTCGCCACCACCACCCCGACGCACGTGATCAGGCTGCGCCAGTGCTGGGTCGCCACTTCCTTGAACGACACCTTGGGACCGGCCGCCAAGCCTTCGCGGTCACCCTGTTCGAGTTTCTCCACGTGTTGCTGGAACGCCGGGGTTTCTTCCAGGGCATTACGCAGATACAAGCCCAGGATGCCCAGGGGCAAGGCCAGGAAGAACGGCAGGCGCCAGCCCCACTCCTGGAACTTCTCTTCACCGATGACGCTGGAGATCAGCACCACCACGCCGGCACCCAGGACGAAACCGGCGATGGAACCGAAGTCCAGCCAGCTGCCCAGAAACCCGCGCTTGCGGTCCGGGGCGTACTCGGCGACGAAGATCGACGCGCCCGTGTATTCGCCGCCCACCGAGAAGCCCTGGGCCATCTTGGCCAGCAATAGCAAGATAGGCGCCCATATGCCGATGCTGGCATAGGAGGGAATCAGGCCGATGGCGAAGGTACTCAGCGACATGATGACAATGGTCGCCGCCAGCACCTTTTGCCGCCCCAGGCGGTCGCCCAGTGCCCCGAAGAACAGACCGCCCAGGGGGCGAATCAGGAAGGGTACCGAGAACGTCGCCAGCGCGGCGATCATCTGCACGCTGGGGTCGGCGCCGGGGAAGAATACCTTGCCCAGCACGTAGGCGACGAAGCCGTACACGCCGAAGTCGAACCACTCCATGGCGTTGCCCAGCGCGGCGGCGGTGATGGCTTTGCGCATCTTGGCGTCGTCGACAATGGTGATGTCTTTCAGACCAATGGGTTTGACCCGTTTTTTACGTAGTTTCATTCACGTTACTCTGTGACCAAGCTGAGGGTGCCCGCCGGGCGGGGCTCTATGGCATCAGATACCCGGGCACGCTAAATAATTCAGTTCAAACGAAATTTTATGGCCCATGGCCATGTCGTCAGTGCCAGCAGCCCCCGGTCGATCTTCGACTCCTTACTGTTACTTACCTGTAACAGCCCCGCGTCAAGCGCCCAGCGTCAACGCCGAGTCAAACTTCAGTGCCTCTCGCGCACTTTTCTATTTCCCAAAATATCAAGGCTGCCATAGGTTTGAGGGACAACAGTTTGTCCTGGGCAAGGTGTGCTGTTTTTTTGTCGGTCACTTGCAGCGGAAACTGAGGGGGGCGAGTTGTTGGCGCCAGACGATCGATATTCAAGCGAGCCCGCACGATGACTACACGTGATATCTACGACAAGCTGAACCCCGTCTTTGCAGACGTCTTTGATGAAGATGACCTGGTTATCACCCCGACGACGACCGCTGGCGATATTGACGGCTGGGACAGTCTCGCCCATATACGCCTGATGATGTCGGTTCAAAAGGCGTTCGACATAAAACTGTCCGCGAACGAAATAGGCACGCTTAACAATGTAGGCGACCTGGTGGCGATCATTACCCGTAAAAAGTATCCGGACGGGGACGCCGCTCATGCCTAATCAACTCAGCACGCTGCCTTGGCTGGTGCAGCCTCCGGCAGACTTTTCGGTTAAGTGTCGCGCCTTCACTGCTGACACTTCCGACCTCGGCCGCTTAGTCCAGGCATTGGCCAACTGTGCCATGGACGGCAACCATTTGCAGAAACTGGCCAACGCCATCAGGAAGCTGCAATCCGCGGGCGCATCGTTGCAACCCCTGACTGCGCTGCGCCTGGGCCTGCTGGGCAATGGCACCCAGGACTTCGTCGCCCCGGCCCTGGTGGCCAGTGCCGCGCGCCATGGCCTGGCGCTGGAAGTGGTGAAGGGCGAGTACGATCAGGTGCTGCAGGAAGCCATTGAAGAACATTCAGCCCTCAACGCGTTCCGCCCCCACGCCGTGCTGATCGCCGTGGACTACCGGGCGCTGCCGTGGCAACCGACACCGGGCGATGCGGGCACCGCCGCGGCCAACGTGGAAATGGCGTTCAACTACCTGCAGAGCGTGCGCGACGCCGTGCACCGCAACAGCGGAGGCCTGTGCATCGTACAAACCCTGGCGCCGCCGCCCGAGAGCCTGTTCGGCAGCTACGACCGCCGTGTACCAGGCACCCTGTTGTGGTTGGTGGAGGAACTGAACCGGCGGCTGGTCGCCGCGCTGGCCAACAGTGAAGACCTGCTGTTCGACGTGGCCCACCTGGCGGCCTTGGCAGGGCTGGACGCCTGGCATTCCCCGGCCGAGTGGAACATGGCCAAGCTGCCGTTCGCCAGCGAGTTCCTGCCGCTGTACGCCGAGCACATGGTGCGCATCCTCGCAGCGCTGCGGGGGCGCAGCCGGCGTTGCCTGATCCTGGATCTGGACAACACGGTGTGGGGCGGCGTCATCGGTGACGACGGCCTGGAAGGGATCCGTGTCGCCCAAGGGGACGCGGTGGGTGAAGCCCACTTGGCGGTGCAGCGCATGGCCCTGGCGCTGCGCGAGCGCGGCATCGTGCTGGCGGTGTCGTCGAAAAACACCGATGAGGTGGCCCGCAAGCCGTTCCAGGAGCACCCCGAGATGCTGCTGCGCGAAGACCACTTCGCCGTGTTCCAGGCCAACTGGCAGGACAAGGCCACCAACATCAAGGCCATCGCCGAGGAATTGGCCCTGGGCCTGGACGCCATGGTGTTCCTGGACGACAACCCCGTGGAGCGCGGCCTGATCCGCCAGATCCTGCCCCAGGTGGCCGTGCCTGAACTGAACGAAGACCCGGCGTCCTACGCCCGCACCCTGGCGGCTGCCGGTTACTTCGAGACCGTGGTGTTTTCCGAGGAAGACCGCCAGCGCGCCGCGCTGTACCAGGAAAATGCCCGGCGCATCACCCTGCAACAGCAAGCGGGCGACGTGGGCGCTTACCTGGCCTCGCTGGACATGGAAATCGTGTTCAAGCCGTTCGACGCCACCGGCCGTTCGCGCATCGTGCAACTGATCAACAAGTCCAACCAGTACAACCTCACCACCCGCCGCTATACCGAAGCCGACGTGCTGGCGGTGGAGAACGACCCTGCTCAGTTCAGCCTGCAAGTGCGGCTTATCGATCGTTTCGGCGACAACGGCATGATCAGCGTGGTCATCTGCAAGCCCTCGGCGCCTGGCACCTGGACCCTCGACACCTGGCTCATGAGTTGCCGGGTATTGGGCCGCCAGGTGGAGGACAGCGTGCTGTGCGAGATCCTGGCTCAGGCGCGCCAGCGAGGCATCACCCGCTTGGTGGGTGAATACATCCCCAGCGAACGCAACACCATGGTGCACAAGCATTACCAGAAATTGGGCTTCGAGCAGACCGGGGAGGGGCCCGATGGCACCACCTTCTGGGCCCTCGACACCCAGGTCGAGAAATCGGCGCCGCTGATGCGCGTCAGGCACGAATGACCCCACCCTTTCACACAGGCAGCGCACGCCGATGGACAACACGACTGACGACGGTGCCCGCACCGTGCTTGCGAAACGCGATTTGCTGATCATCCCGCTGATTGTGGTGCTGACACTCGCCTGCCTGTTGGGGGCGAGTGAAATGCTCGCGCGGTATTTCTACCCGGCCCAGCCGCTGGATGCCTGCCAGGTGCCGGATGACACCATGGGCACGCGCTTCAAGGCCGGGTGCACCTCTACCACCAAGGCCCCCGAGGGGCCCTGGGTCACCAACCACTACAACGAATGCGGGTTTCGCTCGGCCGCTTCCTGTGCGCTGAAACCGCCTGGCAGCCTGCGCGTGGTGGCGTTCGGGTCTTCGTTGACCCAAGGCTACCTGGTGCCCGACGAGCAGTCGTACCCCGAGCGGGTAGGCACTGCACTGGGTGCCATCTGCCACCGCCCGGTGGACGTGCAGAACGTCGCCAGCATCGGTTACAACTGGAGCCGCGCTCAGCTCAATTTCGACGAGGCGATCAAACTGTCACCCGACGTCCTCATCACCAGCATCGTGCCCTTCGACCTCGAGCGCGACCCAGACAGTTTCGCCCCGGCGGCCGCGCCCTCGGCGCCCGCAACCCCTGCGCCACCGCCGCCATTGCTCAACCGCCTGTACGTCGCCATCAAGGAGCAAGCCCGCTCGGCCTATGTGGCGCAGTATTTCTACTTCAAGAACGCCCAGGCGTTCACCGACCTTTACCTGCACTACGGCGAAAAGGCCAACTTCCTGCGCACGCCGTTCTCGCCGTTCTGGCAGACGCGCCTGGACAGCTACGAGAAACTCCTGGCCGACATGGCCCGCCAGGCCCAGGCTGCCCAGGTGCCGCTGGTGCTGGTGTACGTGCCGCAACGGGCCCAGGTCGCGCTGATCAGCGGCACCCCCGCGCCCGAAGGCGTCGACCCTTGGGCGTTCAGCAAGGCCATCGGCGACATCGCCCGGCGTCACGGCATCCTCTACGTCAACACCAGTGACGATTTCAGCCGCCTGAAAAATGCCGCCGACCTGTATTACCCCGTCGATGGCCACCCCTCCGGTGCGGGCCACGCGGTGATCGCCGACGCCGTGATTTCCCGCCTGTCCACCCTCAGCGACACGCCGTTGGGCAGTTGCACCGCCCTGGTCGCCCACGCCGCCCTGTCCCAGAGGACCACGCCATGAACGTGCCGTCATTCGAGTTTCTGGCGTTCGCTGCCGTCGCCGCGCTGGTGTTCAACCTGTTCCGCCAGGCGGGCTGGCGGCAGGCAGTGCTGCTGGCCACCAACCTGATCTTCTTCGCCAGCCTGGTGCACGGCGTGGTGGCGTGCCTGCCATTTCTGCTGTTCCTGACGGTGGGCTATGGCCTGATGCGCCTTGCTCAACGCACGGCCGCAGGTGACGGCCGGCTGCTGTTCGGCACCTCGGTGGTGGTGCTGATTCTGCTGTTCGCCTGGTTGAAGCAATACGGTTTCTTTCCGGCCCAGGTGTTCCTGGACTTTCCCTACGCCACCATTGGCCTGTCATACGTGTTCTTCCGGGTGCTGCACCTGGTCATCGACGCCCGCGGCGGTGCGCTGCCGGCCATCACCCCGCTGGCCTACATCAACTACACGCTGAACTTCACGGCGCTGATTTCCGGCCCCATCCAGCGTTACCCCGATTACCAGGAACAAGCCAAGCGCATGGCGCGGCCACACCTGGTGGGCGCGGGGCGGGCGCTGGAGCGCATCGCCGTGGGCTTCTTCAAGGTGTTTCTGTTGTCCCATGTGTTCCATGACCTGCAACTGCAAGCCCTGGGGGCATTGCCCGGGGCGGTGGGCACCGGGGCGCTGGTGACCCAAGGGTTGATCATCGCAGCCAGTTACCCGCTATTTCTCTACTGCAATTTTTCCGGCTACACCGACGTGGTCATCGGCGTCGGCTACTTCTTCGGCTTGCGCCTGCCGGAGAACTTCAATAACCCCTTCATTGCCGAGAACTTCATCAACTTCTGGGGCCGTTGGCACATGTCGTTGTCCAACTGGCTGAAGACCTATGTCTACAACACGCTGTTGATGAGGTTGATGGAGCGCTTCCCCAGCCGGGCCGTCGAACCTTTCCTGGGGGTGGTGGCGTTTTTCGTGACCTTTTTCCTCGTGGGCATCTGGCATGGGCAGACCTCTGAATTCGTCATGTTCGGCCTGCTCCAGGGCGGTGGCGTGGCAGTGAACAAGCTGTACCAGATCCAGATGGCCCTGCGCCTGGGCAAGAAGCCGTACAAGGCCCTGTGTGCCAACCCGGTGTACCTGATCGCCTCGCGGGGGCTGACGTTCACCTGGTTCGCCTTCACGCTGTTCTGGTTCTGGTCCACCTGGGGGCAGATCGAGGCCTACTACGCCTCCCTGGGCTGGCTGGGGTCGTTGCTGGTATGGGGCTGCCTCTGGGTGGGTGCCGCCGTGGTGATCGAAGGCGTTCGCCGGGCCTGGGCCCTGCTGTTGCGCCTCAAGGCCGGCGACGCACCGCTGGCGCTGTCGCGCTACACCCGCACCGTGGGCTTCACCGTCATCGCCACCCTGACCACCGTGTTCATTTTGCTGGCCAACTCACCGGCACCGGACATCGTCTACAAAACTTTCTAGGACAGCAGCAGCCCCAAGGCCCATGGGGCAGGGAGCTCAACGCAGCAGCGGGCCAATGACCTCGGCGGCGAGCCTGGCCTGCCGGGCCTGGCCTTCGGCGGTGAGGTGCACGCGGTCGGCGGCGAAAAGCGGTGGTGGGTAGTCGCCTGTCTGCTGGTTGAAGGCGGGCACGCTGGCCCAGTCGATCACCGCGTCGCAGCCCGCCAGGGGCTGGCGCAACGCGGCGTTCACCTGGGCGATGGCGTGGTTGGTGACCGCCGGGGCATTGCGCAATACGTTGGCGACACACACGGCCTTGGCGCCGGCCATGT
The DNA here is from genome assembly GCF_013374995.1 of Pseudomonas eucalypticola. Taxonomy (NCBI): domain Bacteria; kingdom Pseudomonadati; phylum Pseudomonadota; class Gammaproteobacteria; order Pseudomonadales; family Pseudomonadaceae; genus Pseudomonas; species Pseudomonas eucalypticola. The sequence continues at coordinate 2,006,135 of NZ_CP056030.1, forward strand.
GCGCCAGCACCGCGCCGCGCTGGTAGGTGGCGATGATCTCGTTGGCGCTCTGGCCGTAGAGCTGGTCGTTGTAGCCGCCCTGCAGAATCACGATCTTGTGCGCCGCGGTCGAGGCCAGCAGGTTGGGCTGTGCGTATTGCTTCCATTGCTCGATGGCCGTGGCCAGGCGGCCACCGTAACGGGCACCATTGACCAACTGCACGTCGCTGCGGCCCAGCAGCGTGATCATCTGGTGCGGCCAGCCTTGCTGGAAGGGCGCGCCGCTGCCATCGGAGTGGCTGTCACCCAACACCACGATGACCCCCTGGGTAGGGGGCGTCAGCCCGAAGCTGCCTTGCAGGGATGCCCCCAGCGCGGCGCGGGTAGCGGCGTCCAGCGGCCACGGCACGATGATCGCCGCCGACAGGTTCACCAGCCCCGAGCGCCCCTCGCCACTGAGCCCCAGGCTGCCGCCGCTCAACGGGCTGTCATTACCGCCGACAGCGGTGCTGGTCGTGCCGAGCATGTCGATGACTTTGCCATGGGCGTCCGCCGTGCAGACGATCACGGCGGGCGTTTCCGTGGGCACCACCGCCGCGTAGGCGTTGTCGCCGGCGCCGTCGCAGGCGGTGGGTTGCGCGCTGTAATGGCCGAACTCCAGGCCAGCGTTCTTGCCGGCGATATCCCCCACTGCGACAAAAGCGGCGGGCGCGAAGACCGAGGTGGCCGCGCCAATCACCGCCAGGGTGAAATGGTTGGCCTGCAGCGCCACGCCAGTGGGCAAGTCCAGAAAAGTATTAGCCGGGTCCCAGTCGCCCGCACCACCATGGGCATCGAACACCACGGCACGGCTGTTGCCGTGCACGCGGTCGGCGGTGAGGGTGGGGCGCTGCTGGGCATCGGGCTGCACCGCATCGTTACCGCCGCCGCCCTGGTCATGCCACCGGGACACGCGGGGCGTGACACCGGCGTCGAAGGTGGTGTAACTGCGCAGGGTTTGCGCCGGCACGGTGAAGCGGTCCAGGGCAGCGGTATCCAGCCCGCCGTCTGTTAGCAAACCGATGGACAACGCCGCCTGCGTATCGGAACGCTGCACCGTCAGTGCCGGCCCGGTATAGCACTCGGTTAGCTGGCGCGTGCCGTAGCCGGTCGGTGCCAGCCAGGTCAGGGAAAACGTCGCGCCGCTGCCCTCGGCCGATTGCGCCGCCAGCGGGCCGTCCGGCGCGCAGGCATGCATCTGCGGCTGCGCCACCTGCACCTGCGCCACGCCGGCGTCGGCACTGACGTGCGTCACGGTAAGCGTCACCCCGCCGGGCAGGGTGAGGGTGTCATTCACGCGATAACCCGTGCCGCCGGCCACCGGGCTGGCGGCCGTGACATACAACCCGATGACATCCAGCGGCAGTGGCGTGGCGCCCAGTGTGCCCAGGGCGCCGAGCAGCGTAATCACCTGTGGAGCCTTGAATGGACACGCCATGGCCACCTCCCGGTCGGCTGGTTCGGCTGATGTGTGGCAGCTCGCAACAAAGCGTTGCGAAAGAGAGGCCCGGCGTCGTTGCCCTGGGGCCAGGGTGGCCAATAGGCCTACTGACTATAGCCGGCATCAGGCGGATGCCCAGGCCGACCGCCACGATCGCGCTTTGATACCTTGATTTCGTGCTGATGCGAGCGTGTTAAGATGGCCGTCCTGCCGGCACGGGCCCGGTTATCGAGGGGCACGGGGTGTTCGAAAAAAGGCCTTCAATTCGTGAAATCGCCGAGCTGGCGGGTGTCGGTGTCGCTACCGTCGACCGCGTGCTGAGCGATCGGGCCAAGGTGTCCCATGCCACCACCATGAAAGTACTGGGCGCATTGCGCACGCTGGGTGTCGGCCAGCGCCTGCCTTCCGGCGCCCGCCATCTGTTTCGCTTCGAAGTGTTCATGTCCCTGAGTGACGAGACCTTCTTCGCCCGCTACCAGGCTGCGTTCCAGGCCTGCGCCAAGGCACAGGGCGTTCAGGTGCGCTTGCGCCGCTTCGACTCGGCGGCGGGCAGCGACGCCCTGTTCCAGGCACTCCAGGGGTTGGAGGGGCGCTGCCACGGCCTGGCGCTGATTGTCGAGGACAACCCCACCCTGCGCCAGTATTGCCAGCGGCTGCGGCTGCAGGGCAAGGCGGCGGTGTTCATGACCAGCGCAGTGGCCAGCCAGGGCTGGGCCTACGCCGGCATCGACAACGAAGCCGCGGGGCGTACGGCAGGCTATCTGCTCGGTGGTTTTCTGGCTGGCACGGGGCGGGTGCTGCTGGTGACCCACCATATGCTGTTCCAATCGCACCGCCAGCGCATCCAGGGGTTTCGCGCGGTGTGCCAGGCACGCTTTCCCGGCATCGAGATCGTCGGCCCCGTGGAGTGCAGTGACACCGACGACCACGCCCACGCGGTGGTGACTGAATGCCTGCAGGGGGTGGGGCCTGTCGATGGCATCTACCACACCGGCGCGGGCAACGACGGCATCGCCCGTGCCGTCCAGGGCCACCCGGTGAAGGGCTGGATCGGCCACGAGATAACGCCGGCCAATGCCCGGCTGCTGCAGGAAGGAAAAATATCGGCGCTCATCGACCAGAATCCCGAGTTGCAGGCCAAGGTCTGCATTCAGGTGATGCTCCACCAATTGGGCGCCATCGATTCCTCGCCCCGCAGCACCGTACCGTTTTCCATCGTCACGCCGGAAAACCTCGACAATGTGCTGAGCGTCGACGCCCTCTAGGCGAGCCACGGCCGCGAAAAGGCAGAAGCCCGCGCAAGGCGGGCTTCCTGAGTAGTGGTCGGGGAGACAGGATTCGAACCTGCGGCCTTCTCGTCCCGAACGAGACGCGCTACCTGGCTGCGCTACACCCCGATGCCGAAAATTCTATGCAAAACCCTCGGCTCTCGGCAAGCCCCGCGAATGGGCGGGGCGGGCCTGAATCAGAACGCTTTATCAGAGCTCCTTGACGGTACGAACCTGATCCTTGTTGATGCGGGTTTCCTTGCCATCCAGCTGCTTGATTTCGTAGAAACCCGAATCTTCATCGTATTTAGGCGTGTCCACCGCCTGGATCTCGCGCCCGTCGTTGAGGGTGATGACCGTAGGCGTGGAGCAACCCGCCAGGGCGGCCAGGCCCATGGCCAGAAGCAGAGCGGGAAGGGTCCGGTTAGTCATTTTCTAATTCTCCAAAGGGGGACGATTGATCCATGTACAGCTTTTGAGACGTTTGTACCGGATACGAGTTCCGTTTTTTTGACAGTCTTTATTCCCCCAGCAAGTGCAGGGTGTTGAGGTTGGCCAGGCGCGGGTCTTCGGGCGAGCATTGCAGCGCCTGCGCGCCCAGGGTCAGCATGACCTGGCGCGGGCTGCGTTCGCCAGCCTGCCAGGCGTGTTCGAATGCCGCCGCATGGGCCACGGGGATCACGCACAGCAGGGGTTCCCAGTGCAGGCCTTGGCGCACCATCAGGGGCTGGTCCGGGTGGCGGTAGGCGGCCTGGAGCATCGCGGTCAACAGTGCGTGGTCGATGCCCGGCACATCGCAGGGCAGTACCAGCATGTGGCGGTGGCGGGCCTGCGCCAGGCCTGCGCGGATCCCGGCCAGGGGGCCGGGGAAGTCGTCGCTGTCGTCGCTCACCAGGTGGTCGGCATAAGGGGCATAACGGGCCTGGTTGCGGTTGCAGGAGACGATCAGGTCATCGCCCAGGCCACGTACCTGGCGGTGCAGGTGGGCGATCAGCGGTTCGCCGCGCCAGGGCAGCAACCCCTTGTCGCGGCCGCCCATTCGCTGGCCACGGCCACCGGCCAGCAGCAGGACGGAACAGGCGGGCAGGGCGGCATCGGGCATGGCAGGTCTCGGTCTTCAGATCAGGGCTGCTGTGATATAACACTGCCTATTCATACACACAACCGGACGAGCCCTGATGAAAGCCAAGGCTGATGTACCTTTTGTGCCGCTCAATATCGCGGTGCTGACTGTCAGTGATACCCGTACCCTGGAGACCGACACCTCCGGGCAGATGTTCGTCGACCGCCTGACCGCCGCCGGCCACCTGCTGGCCGAGCGCGTGTTGCTCAAGGACGACCTCTACAAGATCCGCGCGAAAGTGGCTCACTGGATCGCCGAAGACGTGGTGCAGGTGGTGTTGATCACCGGCGGCACCGGGTTTACCGGCCGCGACAGCACGCCTGAAGCCGTGTCCTGCCTGTTGGACAAGCAAGTGGATGGCTTTGGCGAACTGTTCCGCCAGATCAGCGTGCCCGACATCGGCACCTCCACCGTGCAGTCGCGCGCCCTGGCGGGGCTGGCCAACGGCACCCTGGTGTGCTGCCTGCCGGGTTCGACCAACGCCGTGCGCACCGGTTGGGACGGTATCCTCGCCGAGCAGTTGGACGTGCGTCACCGGCCCTGCAATTTCGTCCCGCACCTGAAGCAGGCCGAGCCCTGCCAGTCCCGTGGCTGAGCTGGGCGCGGCCACGCCGCTGATGCCGCTGGAACAGGCCCTGGAGCGCCTGCTGGCCCTGGCCGACCAGGCGCCGCTGGAAGGCACCGAGCGGGTGGCCCTGGCCGACGCTGACGGCCGGGTCCTGGCCCAGGCGCTGGTGTCCACGCTTGACCTGCCGCCCTGGTCCAACAGCGCCATGGACGGTTACGCCTTGCGCCTGGCCGACTGGGCCGGTGAGCCGCTGGTGGTCAGCCAGCGCATCCAGGCGGGCCAGGCCCCCCTGCCATTGGCCGCGGGCACCTGCGCGCGCATCTTCACCGGCGCCCCCGTGCCGGCGGGTGCTGACTGCGTGGAAATGCAGGAAAACGCCGAGGTACTGAGCGACGGCCGCGTGCGCTTTACCGAGCGCCTCAGCCTGAACCAGAACATCCGCCCTCAGGGGCAGGAAACGCGCATCGGCGAGCAAGTGCTGCCTGCCGGTACCCGCCTGGGGCCGATCGAGCTGGGCCTGGCGGCCTCCCTGGGGCATGCCACGCTTGAGGTGGTGCGCAAGCCGCGCGTGGCCGTGTTGTCCACCGGTGATGAACTGGTGGACCCCGGCCAGCCGCTGGGCCCGGGGCAGATCTACAACAGCAACCGGCGCCTGCTGGTCAGTTGGTTGCAGCGCCTGGGGTGCGAGGTGATCGATGCCGGCATCCTGCCCGACGACCTGGCCAAGACGCGCGCGCGCCTGGCCGAGCTGGGCCAGGCCGACCTGATCCTGTCCACGGGCGGCGTGTCGGTGGGCGAGGCGGATTTCCTCGGGGTGGCGTTGCGCGAAGAAGGCGAACTGGCCTTGTGGAAACTGGCCATCAAGCCCGGCAAGCCGCTGACCTTCGGGCACTTTCGCGGCACCGCGGTCATCGGCCTGCCCGGTAACCCTGCCTCCACCCTGGTCACCTTCGCGCTGCTCGCCCGGCCCTACCTGTTGCGCCGCCTGGGCGTGGCCGACGTCGCGCCGCTGGCGATCGAGGTGCCGGTGGCGTTCACCTGGGGCAAGCCGGGCAACCGTCGCGAGTACCTGCGTGGCCGCCTGGAAAACGGCCGGGCAGTGATCTACCCCAACCAGAGTTCTGGCGTGCTGCGCAGTGCCGCCTGGGCCGAAGGCCTGGTGGAAGTGCTGGAAGGCCGGACCCTGGCGGAGGGCGACCGGGTGCGCTTTATCCCGCTCAGCGAATTGCTTCGCTGAATATTTTGTTACTGAAAAGGCGGCGGTGTGCGCTAGTCTTCCAGCTGGTGTGATGCAACCTGGGAACCGCTGCCGGTCGGCGTCGCCGAACCGGCAGCGGTCGAGATCAAAGGACTTGGCAACGTGGGGATCGAGCCATGACGACTTTGAAAGTGGCATGCGTGGTCCCAACCTATAACGGTCGCGCGGATCTGCAGCGCCTGCTGGACTCGCTGGGCAACCAGACGATGGATTTTGACACCCTGATCGTGGACTCCACGTCCAGCGATGGCAGCGACGTACTGGGGCGCGAGTGCGCCGACCATTTCGTGCAGATTCCCAGCCGTGAGTTCAACCACGGCGGAACGCGCCAGCGCATGGTCGACCTGTATCCCGACTACGACGTGTACGTGTACATGACCCAGGACGCCTACCTGGAAGACCCTGACGCGATGGCGCGCATCGTCGCGCCGTTCGCCGACGAGACCGTGGGTGCGGTCTGCGGCCGGCAACTGGCGCACAAGGACGCCACGCTGCTGTCCCAGCATGCCCGCCTGTTCAACTACCCAGCCACCTCACAGCTCAAGAGCCTGGCCGACGCCGGGCGCCTGGGCATCAAGACCTGCTTCATGTCCAACTCCTTCGCCGCCTACCGGCGCCGGGCGTTGATGCAGGTCGGTGGCTTCCCCTTGCACGTCATCCTGTCCGAGGACATGTACGTCGCCGCGCGCATGCTCCTGGCCGGGTGGAAGACTGCCTACGCCGGCGATGCCCGCTGCCGTCACTCACACAACTACACCCTGGCCGAGGAATTTCGCCGTTACTTCGACATTGGCGTGTTCCAGGCCCGCGAAGCCTGGATCCGCGAACAATTCGGAGGCGCAGGGGGGAAGGGTTGCGCTATGTGAAGTCGGAACTGAAGTTTCTCGGCCTGCGCCGGTTCTGGCTGTGGCCCGGGTCTTTTCTGCGCAATGCCCTGAAGCTGGTCGCCTACAAATTCAGCCAGCAGGAGCAGCGCTTGCCGATGAAGTGGAAGAAGCGGTTGGGGATGCACAAGCGGTATTGGGACAGCCCCTATGCCTGAAGGCGCGCCGGGCGCCCGGCGCCGCGACCTCGTTCATCCTTTCCAGCCCGACCCACGGATCACCTGGCAGAAATTGCCACGCACGAAGGCCGGGTCCTTGTCGGCCAGCACATCGGCCTTGACGTTGCCAAACGTCGTCTCGGGCTTGTGCTTGATGCCGTCGTAGAACGCCTGAATGATGTCCTCCTTGAACTGCGCGCTGCGCGGGTGGGCGGCGACGATGGCGTCGCGTTCGGCCTTGCTGTACTGCGGGTAGGTCAGCCCCAGCACGTCCATCTCCACGCCAGCGGTCACCAGCGCCACCACCGGGTGCATGTGCTGGGGAATGCCCGGCGTGGTGTGCAGGGCGATGGCGGTCCAGACGGTGTCGATGTCGTGCTGGTCGATGTGGTGGCCCTTGAGAAAGTCCCGGGCGGCGTTGGCGCCGTCCACTTCGAAGCGCTCGCAGGCGCTGCTGCACCGGTGGGTCAGGCCCATGTCATGGAACATGCAACCGGCGTACAGCAGCTCGGCATCGAAGGCCAGCCCGCGCTTGCGGCCGGCGAGGGCGCCGAAGTAATACACCCGGCTGGAGTGGTGAAACAGCAGCTCCGATTCCGTGTCGCGCACCAGTTCGGTGATTTCGCGGGCCATGGCGGTGTCGGGGATGCGGATGTCGTCGAGGGTGAAGGTCATGACAGGTGCCTGCGCTGTGAGTGGGTAAGCCCAGTATCCGGTCGTCCGGCGATGGCCTCAATTGGCGCAATACGTCATATACTGCCATTTTCCTTCCCAAGCGGACGCCACCATGACGCACGTACGCACCATCGCCGTGGTCGCCTTGCCCAACGTGCAACTGCTCGATGTCAGCGGCCCGCTGGACGTGTTCGCCGAAGCCAACCGCGAGGCCGGCTGCGAGCGCTATAGGCTGCTGCTGGTGGGCTGCGGCAGCGGCCCGGTAACCAGCTCATCAGGCACCCGGCTGTTGCCCGAGACCCATACCGGCCACGCCTTGGCCGGTATCGACACCCTGCTGGTGGCCGGCGCGCCCAACGCGCCCCAGGCGCGCTTCAGCCAGGCGCTGCTGGACTGGCTGCGCCTGCACGCACCCCAGGCGCGGCGCTTCGGCTCGGTGTGCACCGGGGCGTTCGCGCTGGCAGCGGCGGGGCTGCTGGATGGCCGCCGGGTCACCACCCACTGGGTGGCGGCCGAGGCGCTGGCCAGCCGCTACCCGCAGGTGCAAGTGGACGCTGACGCCATCCACGTGCGCGACGGCAAGTTGCGCACGGCCGCCGGGGTGACGGCCGGCCTGGACCTGGCGTTGGCCCTGGTGGAGGAAGACCTGGGCGAGGACATCGCCCGGCGCGTGGCCAGCCAGCTGGTGATGTTTTTCAAGCGCCCCGGCGGCCAGTTGCAGTTCAGCCGCAAGGGCGAATCGCTGCCGGCCGGGCGCTCGGCGTTGCAAGAGGTGCAGCGCTATGTGGCCGCGCACCCGGCCGAGGACCACAGCATCAAGGCCCTGGCTGCACGCGCCGGCCTCAGCCCGCGGCACTTCGCCCGGCTGTTCCATCAGGAGGTCGGTGAAACGCCGGCCAGTTGGGTCGAGCAGGCCCGCATACAGGCCGCCCGCGAACGCCTGGAACAGGGTCATGAAACCCCCAAACAGGTGGCAGCCCACTGCGGCTTCGCCAACGCCGACACCCTGCGCCGCGCCTTCAGCAAGGCCGTGGGCGTGAGCCCCGCCGAATACCGCAAGCGCTTCGCCGGCCGTGGTGGAAACGTTTGATCGTCGTGGGGGCCTCGGGATTTTGTGTGATACGCAGCCGCAGCCTATGATGATGCACTTCCCACCCTGCAGGGGCGCACCATGAGCATTCACCACGCCGCCGAAGGCTACGACACCCCGGCCACCGCCGACACCTACGTCCGCGGTCGCCCGGACTACCCGCCGGCGCTGGATGCCTGGCTGCGCGACACCCTCAACCTGCACACCGGCAGCACGGTGCTGGACCTGGGCGCCGGCACCGGCAAGTTCACCGCGCGGCTGCTGGCCACCGGCGCCCGCGTGGTGGCGGTGGAGCCGGTGCCGGCCATGCGTGAGAAACTCCATGCCACCTACGGCCATGTGCAGGCCCTGGACGGCCGCGCCGACGCCATTCCGCTGCCCGATGCCTCCCTGGACGCGGTGGTGTGCGCGCAGTCGTTCCACTGGTTCGCCACCCCTGAAGCCGTGGCCGAAATCCGCCGCGTGCTCAAGCCCGGCGGCCGCCTCGGCCTGGTGTGGAACCTGCGTGACAACAGCGTGCCGTGGGTGGCGCGCCTCGACGCGCTGGTCAACCAGTACGAAGGCGACACGCCCCGTTACTACAGCGGCGCCTGGCGCCAGGTATTCCCCGCGCCCGGCTTCAGCGCGCTGCAGCACGCCCATTTCGGCAACGGCCACACCGGCAGCCCTGACGCGGTAATCCTCGACCGCGTGCGCTCCACCAGCTTCATCGCCGGGCTTGCCGCTGCCCAGCGCGAAGCGGTGGACGCCCAGGTGCGCGCATTGATCGCCAGTGAACCTCTGCTGGCCGGCAAGGCCGAAGTCACTGTCCCTTATACGACCGCTGCCTTCTGCGCAGTTAAATCGGAGACTCCATGATCAAACGAATGGCCCTTGCGCTGTTGCTGGTGTCGGGCCTGGCCCACGCCGCCGACCCCGTGCTGCACACCGACCTGCCGTTGAACTACCTGGAACAGGCGCCGACGGTCACGCGCGGCAAGCCGCTGGTGATCTTCCTGCATGGCTACGGCAGCAACGAGGCCGACCTCTTCGAGCTGAAAGACTCGCTGCCCGACGGCTACACCTACCTGTCGGTGCGCGCCCCGCAGACCCTGGAAGAGGGCAGCTACCAGTGGTTCCACCGCCAGGGCGACGGCCCCTACGACGGCGTCCCCGGGGACTTGGCCAGCAGCCGCCAAACGCTCAAGGACTTCATCAGCCAGGCCGTGGCCAAGTACCACACCGACACGTCGAAAGTGGTGCTGATCGGCTTCAGCCAGGGCGCCATCATGAATTACGAGCTGGGCCTGCGCGAACCCCAGGCGGTGCGGGGCATCGCGGTGTTGAGCGGCAAGATTCTGCCGGTACTGCGCAGCGAGCTGAAACCGGACCCTGCGCTGAAGTCGCTGGCGATCTTCATCGGCCATGGCGTGGACGACCCGCAGGTGCCATTCACCGACGCCAGCGAAGCCCAGCGCATCCTGCATGAGCTGGGCCTGGAGCCGGACTTCCATGCCTACGCCGACTTGAAGCACTCCATCAGCAAGACCGAAATCGAGGATCTCAGTGCCTGGCTGGGTGACGTGCTGGCGCCCCAGGCCCTATAAGGGCCTGCCTGGCTGGCGGTGGCCAGACAATGACACTCAAGGAATTGACTGCCGGGCAGCTGAAAGAAAAAATCTTCTCTTTCGAGGGCAATACTCGTCCTGTCGGCTCAAGCTTCCGCATTCGGGCCTTCAGCACGGAACCCGTTTTTTCGGGCGTTACCAATCACAATGAAGGGTGGCGCAGGAGGCGTTAGCCTTTCTAGTGGGACTGGGCAGCTACGCCCCGGCAACCCAACGTTCGAGGGCCGGGGCGGGCTGCTTGCAGGCCGCGTCAGTGGCGCACCGGAATCGCGTGGTGGTGCGCCTTCACTGCCTCATCGGCCTTGGCCACTTCCCACGCGTCACGGGGTTCATCGAGGTCGCGGTTCAGGGTTTCCGGCGTCTTGAACGTGGTGTACAGCGTGGTCGCGGTCAACAGCGCCAGGTAGCAGGCAATCGGCACCCAGGCGCCGATGCCGGCGTTGCTGTCGCCTTCATGGGTGGCCATGACCACGGCGATGATGCCCGCGCCAATCATCGGCGCGATGCCGCCGGCGATCACCGCCGACACTTCCCGCGCAATCGACACGCCCATGTAACGGTGACGTGAGCCGAACAGCTCGGGCATCAGCGCCGCCTGCGTGCCGAACATACCCCACGTGCCAATACCCAGGGCGATGGAGATGGCGACGATGCTGGCGACGATGTTGCCCAGGCTCAGCACCCACCACACCGGGAACGCCAGGGCCAGTTGCAGCAAGGCAAAGGCGCGGTACACCACCACGCGGCCGAAACGGTCGCTGAGCTTGCCGGCAATGGGCACGGTCAGCGCGCCCAGGCTGGCGGCGCAGATCAGTGTCAACACGCCCACCGGGCCCTTGAGGCCGACCACGCCGACGATGTAGCTCACCGCCAGGGCCTGGTAGATGGACGAACCGCCGTTTTCCGCCAGGCGCAGGCCGATGCCCAGCAGCAGGGTCGGCTTGGAGTGTTGCATGGCGCTTTTCAGCGGGTTGGCGCACTCACGCTTCAGCGCCTTGAGACGCACGAAGGTCGGTGATTCCTTAAGCTTGAGGCGCATGTACAGGCCGAGCGCGACGATGACCACACTGATGAAGAACGGCACGCGCCACAGGTTGGTCTGGGTGATGTTGTCGTTGCCGCTGACCACCAGGAAGTACACCAGGGCGGCCATGATGGTGCCCAGCTGGATGCCCAGGAACGGCAGCGCGGCGTAGAACCCGCGACGGCCCTTGGGCGCGTACTCGGTCATCATCACCGCCGCGCCGGCCTGCTCGGCACCGGCGCCCAGGCCTTGCAGCAGGCGCAGCACCACCAGCAGCACCGGCGCCAGGTAGCCTACCTGGTGAAAGGTGGGCAGGGCGCCGATCAGGGTGCTGGACACGCCCATCAGCAGCACCGTCGCTGAGAGCACGAACTTGCGCCCCACGCGGTCGCCGATCATGCCGAACAGCACGCCGCCCAGGGGACGGATGGCAAAGCCGAGGAAGTAGGTGCCGAAGCTGGCGATCAGGCTCATGGCGCGGGTCTGTTCGGGGAAGAACAGCGGCCCGAAGATCAGCGCCGACGCCAGGGTGTACAGGGCGAAGTCGTAGTACTCCAGGGCGCTGCCCAGGGAGCAGGCCCAGGCGGCGCGGTGCAGGTCCTTCTTCACTTGCGGGTCAACGGGCTCGGCGGTGTCGGACGGGGAGCGGGCGTGGGTCATGTGCGTTCCTCCAGGCGCCTTCATGGCGTCTTGTTATTGATAGGCAACCGGGATGGGTTACAGGTTCAACCGCTGGATTTCCTGGAGCATGGCCTGCTCCATGACGTCGATGGGCGCGTCGTGCCCGGTGTACAGTTCGATCTGCCGGCAGGCCTGGTGCACCAGCATGCGCGTGCCGGCCACGGTGCCGCAACCCAGGGCGCGGGCCTGGCGCAGCAATGCGGTCTGCACCGGCATGAAGGCTACGTCCATGACGATCAGGTGGCTGGCCAGGCGGCCGTCCAGCGGGTTGCTGTCGGGCTGTTTGAAGCCTACCGAGGTGGCGTTGACGACGATGTCGTAGTCCTTGGCGACAAAGCGCTCGACACTGCCGCCCCAGCGCGCGCCCAGGGTCTGGGCCAGCTCGCTGCCGCGTTCGGCGCTGCGGTTGAACACGGTCACCTGGGCGTCGGCTTTCACGCAGCCGTAGACCACGGCACGGGCCGCGCCACCGGCACCCACCACGGCGATGCGCTTGCCCTTGAGGCGGGTCACTTCCTGCAGGGCACGCACGGCGCCCAGGTAGTCGGTGTTGTAGCCGGTCAGCACGCCGTCGACGTTATTGATGGTGTTCACCGCGCCGATCACCTGGGCCGATTCGTCGATGGCGTCCAGGTGCGGCATGACGGCCTGCTTGTAGGGCATCGACACGTTCATGCCGCGCACGCCCAGGGTGCGAATCGCGCCCACGGCGGCCACCGGGTCCTCAACGCCGAAGCACACGAAGGTGTAATCCAGGCCCAGGGCCGCGTAGGCGGCGTTGTGGATCTTGGCCGAGAGGGAAAACGGCGAGCCCATGATCGAGCCGCACAGGGTGGGGAGTGATTGAGGCATGGTGGCATCCTTGTGCAAAAAAGTTAGACGACGCTGGTCAGGCCGCCGTCGACGAACAGGGTTTGGCCGTTGATGAAGTCAGCCGCCGGCGAGGCGAGGAACACCGCCGCGCCACACAGCTCCTCCACCTTGCCCCAGCGCCCGGCCGGGGTGCGTTTCACCAGCCAGTCATCGAACGCCGGGTTGTCAGCCAAGGCCTGATTCAGTTCGGTGCGAAAGTACCCGGGGGCCAGGGCATTGACCTGCAGGCCGTGACCAGCCCAGTCGGCGCACATGCCGCGGGTGAGCATGCGCACCGCGCCCTTGCTGGCCGCGTAGGGGGCGATGGAAGGGCGGGCGAGCTCGCTTTGCACTGAGGCGATGTTGATGATCTTGCCGTGGCCGCGGGCAATCATGTGCCGGGCCACGGCCTTGGACACATTGAACACGCCATCCAGGTTGGTGCTCATCAGGCGGTGCCAGTCTTGCTGGCTGAAATCCTGCAGCGCCTGGCGGTGTTGAATGCCGGCGTTGTTGACCAGAATGTCGATGGCACCCACCCGCTGTTCCAGGCCATCGACAGCCCGAGCGGTGGCGTCGTGGTCAGCGACGTCGAACACCGCGTATTCGGCGTTCAGGCCTTCGTCGCGCAGCAGGGCGCAAGCCGCCTGGGTGCGCTCGGCGTCGCGGCCGTTGAGCACCACGTGGGCGCCGGCCTGGGCCAGCCCACGGGCCAAGGCCAGGCCGATGCCGCGGGCGCTGCCGGTGATCAGCGCCCGGCGGCCGTTCAGGCGAAAGCTGTCGATCATGTAGGTCTCCCGGTATTGGATTTATGGGGTCAGGGATGGTGCTACTGTCAGCCGCTACCGCTTCGGTGTGCCAATCGTTTATGGTGATGTGGTAATCACCGTTCGTGATCACCAGGCAAGGGAGGCTGCATGGAACTCAAACACTTGCGCGCGTTCGTGGCGGTCGCCGAAGAGCTGCATTTTGGCCGTGCGGCCGAGCGCTTGCACATCGTCCAGCCGGCCTTGAGCGCGCAGATCCGCGGGCTGGAAGAGGACGTTGGCGCGCAGTTGTTCGAGCGCGACCGCCATGGCGTGGAACTGACCGAGGAGGGCGCGCTGTTCTTGCCCGAGGCGCTGGCGACCCTGCGCCAGGCCGGGCGCGCGCGGGAGGTCCTGCAACAGGCCGCGGCCGGGGAAGTGGGGGTGCTGCGCCTGGCGTTCGTGTCCTCGGTGCTGTCGCACTTGCTGCCGGCGCTGGTGCGCACCCTGGAACAGCGGTTTCCGCGCATCGAGCTGGAACTCAAGGACATGCCTTCATTGCTCCAGGCCAGGGCATTGCACGACAACGCCCTGGACTTTGGCCTGGTGCGCCTGCCATTGAGCGTGCCGGGGCTGCATACGCGCATGTTGTTCGAAGAGTCGCTGGTGGTGGCGGTGCCCGAGGCCGACCCGTTGGCCAAGGTGCGCCGGGTGCAGCCCCAGGACCTGGCAGGGCGCCCGGCACTGGTGCTGGCGCGCAAATATGCGCCGGGGCTGCATGACCAAATGCTGGTGGGCTTTCAACGGCGCAAGGTGACGCTGACCATCGCCCGGGAAATGGGGGAATTCACTACCTTGCTGGCGCTGGTGGCGGCGGGGCTGGGGGTGGGTATCGTGCCGGCGGGGGCGGCCTCGGCGCTGCCGGCCGGGGTCGTCACCCGGCCGTTGGCGGTGGCCATGAGCGGCGCGGGTATCGGGGTGGCCTGGACGGGGCTGGAAAGCCCGCGCAAGCGGGCGCTGATGCAGGTGCTGGATGAACTGTATCCACCTGCCTGATGGGGCGCGCTGTTTCCGGGCGTCGCCCGGCCCTACGCGGTACCTGCGACGAACACCATGGCTACCCCATTCATGCAATAGCGCAATCCTGTGAGGGCTGGGCCATCGTCAAAGACATGCCCCGGATCCCCGCCGCTGCGGCGCTTCCCCCGGTCCTGAACCAGGCTTGAACGTTTTGTGACGCCTTTCGCAATTTCCCTGCATTTCGTCTGGAAAAATGCCGGACGGTAGACGTAAAACCCTTTTTGCGGTCCTAGAATCTGTGGATCCAGGGATTCAGGAGGGCGTCATGGATATGTCAGCTGACCAACTCGCCAGTGTCGTTACCCTCAAGACCGCCGCGCCCACGGGGACGGGCTGCATCGACAAGGTGCTGCGCGCCTTGCGCACCCACCTGGGCATGGACGTGGCCTTCGTTTCGCAGTTTCGGACCACCGACCGTGTGTTCGTCAACGTCGACACCGACGGCGATGGGCCGATCAAGCCGGGGGACTGCCTGTCACTGGACGTGGGCTATTGCCTGCGGGTCGTGGAGGGCGTGCTGCCCGAACTCATCGCTGACACCGCCCACTACCCGGTAGCCATGGAGCTCCCCGAAACCCAGGCACTGCCTATCGGCTCGCACCTGAGCGTGCCCATCTACCTCAGCGATGGTCGGTTGTACGGCACGTTCTGCTGCTTCGGCTACAGTGCCGATGACAGCCTGAACCAGCGCGACCTGCTGGTGATGAAGGTCTTCGCCGAACTGATCGCCGACCGCATCGAAGGCGACCTGACCCAGGTGCGCGACCGCGTGGCCAAGCACCGGCGCATCTCCGCCGTGCTGGCCAGCAACCAACCCGCCATCGTCTACCAGCCTATCTTCGACTTCCACAGCATGGCCATTTGCGGTTGGGAGTGCCTGTCACGCTTCAACGTCGAGCCGCTTCGCAGTCCTGACCAGTGGTTCAACGAAGCCGCCGACGCCGGGCTGGGCGTGGAACTGGAATGCCATGCCATCGCCGCCGCCCTGCGCGGCATGGACGCCTTGCCGTCGGGCACTTACCTGACCATCAACTGCTCCCCGCAACTGATGCTCAGCGGCCGCCTGACCGAACTGCTCGGCCCGTGCCCGGCCAGCCGCCTGGTACTGGAAATCACCGAGCACGCCGTGGTCAACGATTACACCGGGCTGATCAAGGCCCTCAAACCCCTGCGCCAGAACGGCGTACGCGTGGCCATCGACGATGCGGGCGCAGGCTACGCTAGCATGCGCCATATCCTGCAACTGCGCCCGGACATGATCAAGCTGGACATGAGCCTGACCCAGAACATCGACACCGACCCGCAGAAACGCGCCATGGCGTCGGCGTTGATCGCCTTCGCTCGCGAGACCGGCAGCACCATCGTGGCCGAAGGTGTGGAAACCCAGTCCGAATTGGACGCTTTGCGCTTGTTGGGGGCAAACAAGGTGCAGGGGTACCTGCTGGGTCGGCCGCTGGCATTGCCGGATGCATTGGCGCTGGTGGAGCGGGTGGCGGTGAACAGCCTGGAGGAGGCGCAGCCGAGGGTGACGTCGGGATGAGGGGCAGTACGGCGCTTCCTGGGTAAGGATTCCGCGCCCCCTCCACGCCTACTGGCCGTGCGGCGCCAGGAACGCAGCCTCCAGCAATTGCTGCGTGTACGGATGCTGCGGGGCGGCGAACACCTGCGCCGCCGGCCCCTGTTCCAGCACTTGCCCACCCTTGATCACCATCAACTGGTGACTCAATGCCTTGACCACCGCCAGGTCATGGCTGATGAACAGGTACGTCAGGTTGTACTTGAGCTGCAACGAGCGCAGCAGTTCCACCACCTGCCGCTGCACGGTGCGGTCCAGCGCCGAGGTGGGTTCATCGAGCACGATCAGGGCCGGCTTGAGCACCAGGGCGCGGGCGATGGCGATGCGCTGGCGCTGGCCGCCCGAGAATTCATGGGGGTAGCGGTGCCGGCTGTCGGGGTCCAGGCCAACCTCCACCAGCGCCTGGACGATGGCCTGCTCCTGGTCCTCGGGGGTGCCGATGCCATGGATGCGCAGGCCTTCACCGACGATCTGCGCCACGCTCATGCGCGGACTGAGGCTGCCAAAGGGGTCCTGGAACACCACCTGCATCTGCCGGCGCAGCGGGCGGACCTGTTCGCGGCTCAGGCCGTCCACCGCCTGGCCGTGGAAGCGGATGCTGCCTTGGCTGGCGATCAGCCGCAGGATGGCCAGGCCCAAAGTGGATTTGCCCGAGCCGCTTTCGCCGACGATGCCCAGGGTCTGGCCGCGCGGAACGCTGAAACGGATGCCATCCACCGCCTTGACGTGGTCGACGGTGCGCTTGAAGAAGCCTTTCTTGATGGGGAACCACACCTTCAGGTCGTCGACTTCCAGCATCGTTTCGCCGGCCATGGTGGCAGCCGGTTCGCCACGCGGTTCGGCGCCCAGCAGTTCACGGGTGTAGGGGTGTTGGGGGGCGCTGAACAGTTGCTCGCAGTCACCCTGTTCGACAATGCCGCCCTGCTTCATCACGCACACCCGCTGCGCCACGCGCCTCACCAGGTTGAGGTCATGGGTGATCAGCAGCAAGGCCATGCCCAGGCGTTGTTGCAGAGACTTGAGCAGCTCGAGGATTTTCAGCTGCACGGTCACGTCCAGGGCCGTGGTCGGCTCGTCGGCGATCAGCAGTTCAGGCTCGTTGGCCAGGGCCATGGCGATCATCACCCGCTGGCGCTGGCCGCCGGACAGCTCGTGGGGCAGGGCCTTGAGGCGCTGGCGTGGCTGGGGAATGCCGACCATGTCCAGCAGTTCCAGGGTACGCGCGGTTGCGGCCTTGCCGGTCAGGCCCTTGTGCAGGCCCAGCACTTCGTTGATCTGCTTCTCGATGCTGTGCAGCGGGTTCAGCGACGTCATGGGCTCCTGGAAAATCATGGCGATGCGGTTGCCACGAATCTGCCGCAGGCGCTTTTCGTCCATGCGCAGCAGGTCCTGGCCTTCATACGTCACGGTGCCGCTGGGGTGGCTGGCGATGGGGTAGGGCAACAGGCGCAAGATGGAATGCGCGGTCACCGATTTGCCCGAGCCGCTTTCGCCCACCAGGGCCAGGGTCTCGCCGCGACGGATGTCGAAGCTCACGCCTTCCACCACCCGCGACGAGCGTTCGCTGGTGTCGAACTGGACTGCCAGGTCGCGGATTTCGATCAGGTTGTCGGGGTGCATGTCATTTCCTCGGGTCGAACGCGTCACGGGCGGCTTCGCCGATGAACACCAGCAGGCTGAGCATCAGCGCCAGCACGGCGAAGGCACTGATGCCCAGCCACGGCGCCTGCAGGTTGGATTTGCCCTGGGACACCAGTTCACCCAGCGACGGCGAACCGGCCGGCAGGCCGAAGCCCAGGAAGTCCAGGGCGGTGAGGGTGCCGATGGCGCCGGTGAGGATGAAGGGCAGGAAGGTCATGGTCGAGACCATGGCGTTGGGCAGGATGTGCTGGAACATGATGCTGCTATCTCGCATGCCCAGGGCACGGGCGGCGCGCACGTATTCCAGGTTGCGCCCGCGCAGGAATTCGGCGCGTACCACGTCCACCAGGCTCATCCAGGAAAACAGCAGCATGATGCCCAGCAACCACCAGAAGTTGGGCTGCACAAAACTGGCCAGGATGATCAGCAGGTACAGCACCGGCAGGCCCGACCACACTTCCAGGAAGCGTTGCCCGGCCAGGTCGACCCAGCCGCCGTAGAAGCCCTGCAGGGCCCCGGCAATCACGCCGATGATGGAACTGAGAAGGGTCAGCGTCAGGGCAAACAGCACCGACACGCGGAAACCGTAGATCACCCGTGCCAGCACGTCCCGGCCCTGGTCGTCGGTGCCCAGCCAGTTCTGCGCCGAGGGCGGCGCGGGGGCGGGTACCTTCAGGTCGTAGTTGATGCTCTGGTAGCTGAACGGAATGGGCGCCCACAGGGTCCAGCTGTGCTTGGCCGCCAGCAGTTGCTGGATGTAGGGGCTCTTGTAGTTGGCCTCCAGCGGGAATTCGCCGCCGAAGGTGGTTTCCGGGTAGCGTTCGAAGGCCGGGAAGTACCAGCCGCCGTCGTAATGCAGGGCCAGTGGCTTGTCGTTGGCGATCAGTTCGGCACCCAGGCTGGCCACGAACAGAATCACGAACAGCCACAGCGACCACCAGCCGCGCTTGTTGGCCTTGAACCGCTGCAGGCGGCGCTGGTTGAGGGGGGACAGGCTCATCTCAATGCTCCCTGCGTTCGAAGTCGATGCGTGGGTCGACCAGGCTGTAGGTCAGGTCGCCGATCAGTTTCACCAGCAACCCCAGCAGGGTGAAGATGAACAGGGTGCCGAACACCACCGGGTAGTCGCGGTTCACCGCGGCCTCGAAACTCATCAGGCCCAGGCCGTCGAGGGAGAAGATCACCTCCACCAGCAGCGAGCCGGTGAAGAAGATGCCGATGAAGGCCGATGGGAAGCCGGCGATCACCAGCAGCATGGCGTTGCGGAACACATGGCCGTACAGCACGCGGCGGTTGCTCAGGCCCTTGGCCTTGGCCGTCACCACGTACTGCTTGCCGATCTCGTCCAGGAAGCTGTTTTTGGTGAGGAAGGTCATGGTCGCGAAGTTGCCGATCACCAGTGCCGTCACCGGCAAGGCCAGGTGCCAGAAGTAGTCCAGCAGCTTGCCGCCCAGGCTCAGTTGTTCGAAGTTGTTGGAGGTCAGGCCACGCAACGGGAACCAGTCCAGGTAGCTGCCGCCGGCGAACACCACGATCAGCAGAATGGCGAACAGGAACGCCGGAATGGCGTAGCCGACGATGATCGCCGAGCTGGTCCACACATCGAAATGGGTGCCGTGCCGGGTGGCCTTGGCGATGCCCAGGGGAATGGACACCAGGTACATGATCAAGGTGCTCCACAGCCCCAGGGACACCGACACGGGCATTTTTTCCAGGATCAGGTCGGTGACCTTGGCGTCGCGAAAGAAACTGGAGCCGAAGTCGAAGTGGGCGTAGTTCTTGATCATCAGCCACAGGCGTTCAGGGGCTGACTTGTCGAAGCCGTACTGCTTTTCGATTTCCTTGATCAGCGCCGGGTCCAGGCCCTGGGCACCGCGGTAGCTGGAGCCGCCCATGGACACTTCAGCACCGCCGCCGGCGAAGCGGCTGGTGGCGCCCTCGAAGCCTTCGAGCTTGGCGATGGCCTGTTCCACCGGCCCACCCGGCGCCGCCTGGATGATCAGGAAGTTGATGACCAGGATGCCGAACAGGGTGGGAATGATCAGCAGCAAGCGCTTGCAGATATAAGCCAGCATCTCAGTGCTCCTTGCCAGGCGAGTCGGTACCGGTGCTCACCGGAATGGCCGGTGTCACGTCGGGCTTGGCCCACCAGGTCATGGTGCCCACGTCATAGCGTGGCGACACGGCAGGGTGGCCCAGATGGTTCCAGTAGGCCACGCGCCAGGTCTTGATGTGCCAGTTGGGCACCAGGAAGTAGTTCCACAGCAATACCCGGTCCAGGGCGTGGGCGTGGCTGATCAGGCTCTTGCGCGTGTCGGCATTGATCAGGCTCTCGGTGAGCTGGTCGATGGCCGGGTCCTTGATGCCGATCCAGTTGTAGCTGCCCTGGCGGTCGGCGCTGGCCGACTCCCAGTATTCACGCTGTTCGTTGCCCGGCGAATCGGACTGCGGGAAGCTGGACACCATCATGTCGAAGTCCCGCGAGCGGCGGCGGGTGACGTACTGGGAGGCGTCGACGCGGCGCAGCACCAGTTCGATGCCCAGGTCCGCCAGGTTGCGCTTGTAGGGCAGCAGCACCCGTTCGAACTCGGGCTGGGCCAGCAGGAATTCGATGGTCACCGGCTTGCCGGTGGTGTCCACCATGCGGTCGTTGACCACGTGCCAGCCGGCGTCCAGCAGCAGCTTGTAGGCCTGGCGCTGTTGGTCGCGGATCATGCCGCTGCCGTCGGTCACCGGGTTCTTGAACGGCGTGGTGAACACCGCGTCAGGGATCTTGCCGCGCAGGGGTTCGAGGATTTTCAGCTCATCGGCGTCCGGCAGGCCAGAGGAAGCCAGGTCGGAGTTCTCGAAATAACTGTCGGTGCGGGTGTAGGCGCCGTTGAACAGCTGGCGGTTGCTCCATTCGAAGTCGAACATCAGGCCCAGGGCCTGGCGCACCCGCGCGTCCTGGAACAGCGGGCGGCGCAGGTTGAAGATGAAGCCTTGCATGCCCACCGGGTTGCCGTTGGGCAGCTCTTCCTTGATCAAGCGTTTTTCGCGCACCGCTGGTACGTCATAGGCGGTGGCCCAGTTCTTCGCGGTCATTTCCTGCCAGAAGTCGAACGCACCGGCTTTCAGGGCTTCGAGGGCCACGTTGTTGTCGCGGTAGTAGTCGGTGGTCAGCACGTCGAAGTTGTATGAACCGCGGTTGATGGGCAGGTCCTTGGCCCAGTAGTCCTTGACCCGCTCGTAGCGGATCGAACGCCCGGCGTTCACCGCCGCCACCTTGTAGGGGCCGCTGCCCAGCGGCGGTTCGAGGCCGCTGCGGTTGAAGTCGCGGGTGGCCCAGTAGTGCTTGGGCAGCACCGGCAGTTGCCCGAGGATCAATGGCAGCTCGCGATTGTCCCGGGTCTTGAAGTCGAAGCGCACCTGGAGGGGGTTTTCCTCGACCACGTCGGCGACCCCGGCGTAATAGGTGCGGTACAGCGGCGAGCCGTCCTTCATCAAGGTGTTGAAGGTGAACACCACATCTTCGGCGCGCATGGGGTGGCCATCGTGGAAGCGGGCTTCGGGCCGCAGGGTGAAACGCACCCAGCTGTTGTCCGGCGCTTTCTCGATGGTCTTGGCCACCAGGCCGTATTCGGTCAGCGGCTCGTCCAGGCTCTGGCGCGCCAGGGTGTCGTAGATCAGGTTGATGTCGCCTTCCGGCACGCCCTTGCTGATGAACGGGTTGAGGCTGTCGAAGCCGCCGGAGCCGGCCGTGCGGAAGGTACCGCCCTTCGGTGCGTCGGGGTTCACGTAGTCGAAGTGCTGGAAATTGGCCGGGTACTTGGGGGCTTCGTTGTACAGGGTCACGGCGTGTTGCGGGGCGGCATGGGCCAGCCCGCTCAGCAACAGGCCGCACACCGGCAGCAGGGCGCGCAGGCGCGTCATGGCAGGGTCTCCACGGGCTTGAGCCACCACGTGTTCAGCCCCAGGGTGTAGGGCGGTGTGGTGACGAAAGCGAAACGGTTGCGGTACGCCAGACGATGGGCGTCCAGGTACCAGTTGGGAATCATGTAGTGTTCGAACAGCAGCACGCGGTCCAGGGCGCGCGCGGCGGCCACCTGGTCATCGCGGCTCTGGGCCGCCAGCAAGTCGTCGAGCAGGTGGTCGACCACCGGGTTGGCGATGCCGGCGTAGTTCTTGCTGCCCTTGACGGTGGCCTGGCTGGAGTGGAAGTACTGCCACTGTTCAAGGCCGGGGCTGAGCGTCTGGTTGAGGGTCATCAGAATCATGTCGAAGTCGAACTGGTCCAGCCGCTGCTTATACTGGGCGCGGTCCACGGTACGCAAGCGGGCATCCACCCCAAGGCTTCGCAGGTTTTCGACATAAGGTTGCAGGATCCTTTCCAGGCCGGGGTTCACCAGCAGCAATTCCAGGCGCAAAGGCTGGCCGTGGGCGTCGACCAGGCGCTGGCCGGACAACGTCCAGCCCGCGTCGGCCAATAGACCCAAGGCACGGCGCAGGGTTTCACGGCCAATGCCATGGCCGTCGGTCTGCGGCACCGTGAACGGTTGGGTGAACAGCGCGGCGGGCAGTTGCGCGCGGTAGGGCGCCAGCAGCAGGAATTCCTTGCCGGTGGGCAGGCCGCTGGCGCTGAACTCACTGTTGGGGTAGTAGCTGGTGGCGCGCCGGTAAGCGCCATTGAACAGCGCGCGGTTGGTCCATTCGAAATCCAGCAGCAGGCCCAGGGCCTCGCGCACGCGCACGTCCGCCAGGGCGGGGCGACGGCTGTTCATGAACAGGCCCTGGGTCTGGGTGGGTATCTGGTGGTGGATCTGCGCCTTGACCACGTCGCCGCGCCGGACCGCAGGGTAGTTGTAGCCATTGGCCCAGTTCTTGGCCTGGTGCTCCAGGTAGAGATCGAATTCGCCCGCCTTGAACGCTTCGAAGGCCACGTCGTTGTCGCGGTAGAACTCCACGTCCACACGGTCGAAATTGTATTTGCCGCGGTTCACGGCCAGGTCCTGGCCCCACCAGTCCTTGACCCGTTCGAACACCAGGCGCCGGCCGGGTACTACCTGGGTGATGCGGTAGGGGCCGCTGGTGACGGGCGGTTCGAAGGTGGTGGCCTGGAAGTCACGGCCTTTCCAGTAATGTTCCGGCAGGATCGGCAGTTCGCCCATGCGCAGGATCAGCAGCGGGTTGGCGCTGCGGCGGAACACGAAACGGATGCGCCGGGGGCCGAGGATATCGACCCGTTGCACTTCCTGCAGGCTGGTGCGGTACAGCGGGTGGCCCTGGGTGAGCAGGGTGCGGTAGGAAAACGCCACGTCGCGGGCGGTGATCGGCTGGCCGTCGTTGAAGTGGGCCTCGGGGCGCAGGTTGAACACGACCCAGCTGCGGTCTTCGCTGTACTCCAGGCTCTGGGCGATCAGGCCGTAGCTGGACGTGGGTTCATCGCCTGACGGGTCGTATTGGCCCGTGCCGACCATCAAGGGTTCGTTGAGCTCGCTGACCCCGTACTGAATGAAATTCGGCGTGCTGACCGGGCTCGTGCCCTTGAAGGTGTAGGGGTTCAGGGTATCGAACGTGCCGAACGCCATGACCCGCACGGTACCGCCCTTGGGCGCCTGGGGGTTGGCCCAATCGAAGTGGCTGAAGCTGGCGGGGTATTTGAGCGTGCCGAACTGGGCATAGCCATGGCTTTCGAACACCGTCGCGCCAGCGTGACAGCTCAAGGCCAGTCCAAGTGTGAGCAGCAGGGGCGAACGCATCAAGTCAGAGATCCGGTTTATTACCGGTACAGTAACAGTTTGTCTCAACTTGAAGAAGGGTGCGCCGGGCGGCTTTTATTCGGCGGCAACGGGCGCCTGGGTCAGGGTCTTGACCCGCGCTTCGATGGCCTGGCGCTCTTCCTGGCTCAGCACGCCGCGGTCCCACAGTTCCATGGCGGCCGACAGCACCCAGCCGTGGAAGAACGCGCGGGCGACGTCCCGGGTTTCAGCGCTCAGGGCTTCGATGACGGCGTCCAGGTGGGCCAGTTTGCGGGCCTTGAGGGCTTCGGGTGTTTCGGGGGCTTCGGGGGCTTCGAGGGTCATGGTCAAACCTTGGTGTGGGGCAATGGCGCTGGGCGTGTGGCCGCGACCGCCAGGGCCGTCCCGTTCCACGCCCGGCGTCTGAGACAAGGCCTGGCGGTGGCCGCCAGGCACGGGGGAGGTATTAGCGGTCGCGGTACACGACCAGGGTCTGGCCGGGCTTCAGCGCGCGCGCCGTGTTGGGGTTCCAGCGCTTGAGGTGGTTGACCTCGACATTGAAACGCTGGGCCACCACGTACAGCGAGTCGCCCTTGCGGATCTTGTAGCGGGTGGCGACCTGGCGGTTCTTGCCAGTGCCGGCGCTGGCCACGGCGGTGGTCTTGCCGCGGCCCTTGGTCACGGCGCGGGTATTGTCCTGCATCACCAGGGTCTGGCCGACCTTCAGGTGCATGCCCGACAGCTTGTTCCAGCGCTGCAGGTCACGCACGTCGACCTTGTTGGCCTTGGCGATCAGGCTCAGGTTGTCCCCGCGCTTGACCTTGTACGCCCGGCGGCGGGCCGGCAGGTCGGCGCGGGCGATGTCCGCCATGACCTGGCGCGTGGGCGCCAGGCTCAGCAGTTCTTCGGGGCCCATCTTCGCCAGGCTTTCGGTCAGCATGTGCGCCTTGGCGGTCGGCACCAGCAGGTGCTGGGGGCCGTCCACGGTCATGCGCTGCTTGAGGGCTGGGTTGAGCTGGAACAGCTCGTCCTCGTCGATGTTGGCCAGGGCGGCGACACGGCCCAGGTCCATCTGCTGGTTGACTTCCACCACCTCGAAATACGGCTGGTTGGCGATGGGGTTCAGGTTCACGCCGTAGGCCTCGGGGGACATCACCAATTCCGACAGTGCCAGCAGCTTGGGCACGTAGTCCTTGGTTTCCTGGGGCAGGGGCAGGTTCCAGTAGTCGGTGGGCAGGCCCAGTTTCTCGTTGCGTTCGATCGCCCGGCTGACGGTGCCTTCGCCGGCGTTGTAGGCCGCCAGCGCCAGCAGCCAGTCACCGTTGAACATGTCGTGCAGGCGGCTCAGGTAATCCAGGGCGGCGGCAGTGGAGGCGGTGACGTCGCGGCGGCCGTCGTAGAAACGGGTCTGGCGCAGGTTGAAGTAGCGGCCGGTAGAGGGAATGAACTGCCACAGCCCGCTGGCATCGCTGCGCGAATAGGCCATGGGGTTGTAGGCGCTTTCGATCACGGGCAGCAGCGCCAGCTCCAACGGCATGTTGCGCTCTTCCAGGCGCTCCACGATGTAGTGCATGTACAGGCTGCCACGGCCGCTGGCGTTCTCCAGGAACGAGGGGTTGCTGACGAACCACAGGCGCTGCTGCTCCACCCGCGGATTCACCGCTACCCCGTCCTGCAACTGGAAGCCCTGGCGCATGCGTTCCCACACGTCCTGGGGGGCCTGCTGGGCCTGTTGCGCCGCCGGGAAGATAGGTTTTGGCTTGATGCGGGTGTTCAGGCTGTGCAGCCGAACGCTCTCGGCATCCGGAACCTGGCTGGTGCTCTGGCAGCCTGCCAGGACAACGGGCAGGGCCAATGCAACGGCTTGGGCGAGCCGCGTCAATGCGTCGGAAGTGAAGGGCTTTCGAATGGTGGACGACATTGGCTGGGAGGAAGTTCCGGGCAAAAATGTCGGGCGATTCTAGAAAGTGCCCCTCCCTGGGTCAACCTTTCAGAATTTTTCGGCGTAACCGCAACCGCTTTAGAACTTATCTTTCCACGCCCTCAGTGCAGCAAAAACAGTGTCGGGAGAAGGGTTTGCGTGCCCTGTCCGTTCGTCTGCTTTTTCTTTGACGCCAGGCTCTTGAACCCGCAAAAAAGGATTGGTCTGCCGTTCCAGGCCGATGGAGGAGGGCAGGGTGATGCGATTTTGCTCGCGCAGGCGGGTAACGTCGGCAAAGCGCTGGGCAACGTGCGGGTTGTCGGGTTCCACCGCGCAGGCGAAGCGCAGGTTGCTGAGGGTGTATTCGTGGGCGCAGTACACCGCGGTGTTTTCCGGCAATGCGGCCAGGCGCTGGAGCGATTGATGCATCTGCGCCGGTGTGCCTTCGAACAGGCGCCCGCAGCCACCGGCAAACAGGGTGTCGCCACTGAACAGCAGCGGCACGCTGCCGGCATGGTAGAAGGCGATATGGCCCAGGGTGTGGCCGGGCACCGCGAACACCTGGAAGCCCAGGCCCAATACCTGCAGGGTGGCGTTGTCCTGCAACGCCACGTCGCGGGCCGGAATGGTTTCGTTCGCCGGCCCGTATACCCTGGCGCCGGTGAGCTGCTTGAGCTCGGCGACGCCGCCCACATGGTCGTTGTGGTGGTGGGTGACCAGAATGTCGGTCAGTTGCCAGCCGGGGTGCTGTGCAAGCCAGGCCCGAACCGGCGCCGCATCGCCCGGATCGACGACGGCGCAGCGCTTGCTTGCAGCGTCTTGTAACAACCACAGGTAGTTATCGTTGAAGGCTGGCAGTGCGTCGATCTGTATCATGGCGCGATTCGCTAAGCATTGAATAATGGTGCATCTTAGAGCCTGATGGGCTGTTGGTGAACCTCTTCGAGTGGAGACGGCAATGACCGATAAAGCGTTTGCGCAGGCTGACCCCGAATGGCTGGAGTTGATCGGCCAGGCCCGCGACTGGTTCGAGGGGCCCGTGGGGCACTTTTTGCTGCGTCAGGAACAGGCCTTGCTCGAAGAAGAACTGGGACGTTTCTTCGGCGGTTACCTGGTGCATTACGGTCCCAGTGCGCAGGTGCCCCCGCAGGCCCCTCAGGTTCAGCGCAACGTGCGTCTGGGGGCGCCCTTGCCCGGGGTGGAGATCGTCTGCGAGGAGCAGGCCTGGCCCCTCAGTGAGCACGCGGCCGACGTGGTGGTGCTGCAGCATGGCCTGGATTTCAGCCTGTCGCCCCATGGCCTCCTGCGCGAGGCCGCCAGCGCGGTGCGGCCCGGCGGCCACCTGATCATCGTCGGCATCAACCCCTGGAGCGCCTGGGGCCTGCGCCGGGCGTTCGCCCACGATGCCTTGCGCAAGGCCCGCTGCTTTTCCGCGTCGCGGGTGGGCGACTGGCTAAACCTGCTGGGCTTCGCGCTGGAGAAACGCCGCTTCGGGTGCTATCGTCCGCCGCTCGCGTCCCCCGCCTGGCAAGCCCGCCTGGCCGGCTGGGAGCGCTGCGCCGGGCGCTGGCAGAGTGCCGGCGGCGGCTTCTATATTCTGGTCGCGCGCAAACTGGTGGTGGGCCTCCGGCCCTTGCGCCAGGTGCGCCGCGAACCCATGGGCAAGCTGATCCCGTTGCCGATGGCCAAGGTCAATCGACGCAACAGCGAACCCTGACATCGACGGATAGGTAGTAATGAGCGATAGCGTTGAAATCTTCACCGACGGTGCCTGCAAGGGCAACCCGGGCGTCGGCGGCTGGGGCGCCTTGCTGGTGTGCAAGGGCGTTGAAAAGGAATTGTGGGGGGGCGAAGCGGCCACCACCAACAACCGCATGGAACTGATGGCCGCCATTCGTGGCCTGGAAGAACTCAAGCGGCCCTGCGAAGTGCTGCTGGTGACCGACTCCGAATACGTGATGAAAGGCATCAACGAGTGGATGGTCAACTGGAAGAAGCGCGGCTGGAAAACCGCCGCCAAGCAACCGGTGAAAAACGCCGACCTGTGGCAGTTGCTGGATGAACAGGTTGGCCGCCACACCGTGACCTGGAAATGGGTGCGCGGGCACACCGGGCACCACGGCAACGAACGGGCTGACCAGTTGGCGAACCGTGGGGTGGATGAGGTGCGGGCGCTGAAGCGCTGAGTCGATTGCAGCCTGACGGCCGGAGACCACAGGGGCAACCCCGCCATGGCGGCCGTTCTCTGTGGGACCGGGCGCCAGCTCGGGAAGCAGGCGCTGCGGTGCGTCAGGGATACCGCGGGGTGGCCTTCCCGAGCTTCGCCCGGTCCCACAGGGGCAACCCCACCATTGCGGCCGTTCTCTGTGGGAAGGGCGCCAGCTCGGGAAGCAGGCGCTGCGGTGCGCCAGGGATACCGCGGGGTGGCCTTCCCGAGCTTCGCCCGGTCCCACAGGGGCAACCCCACCATTGCGGCCGTTCTCTGTGGGAAGGGCGCCACCTCGGGAAGCAGGCGCTGCGGTGCGCCAGGGATACCGCGGGGTGGCCTTCCCGAGCTTCGCCCGGTCCCACAGGGGCAACCCCACCATTGCGGCCGTTCTCTGTGGGAAGGGCGCCAGCTCGGGAAGCAGGCGCTGCGGTGCGTCAGGGATACCGCGGGGTGGCCTTCCCGAGCTTCGCCCGGTCCCACAGGGTAACCCCGCCATTGCGGCCGTTCTCTGTGGGACCGGGCGCCAGCTCGGGAAGCAGGCGCTGCGGTGCGTCAGGGATACCGCGGGGTGGCCTTCCCGAGCTTCGCCCGGTCCCACAGGGGCAACCCCACCATTGCGGCCGTTCTCTGTGGGACCGGGCGCCAGCTCGGGAAGCAGGCGCTGCGGTGCCTCAGGGATACCGCGGGGTGGCCTTCCCGAGCTTCGCCCGGTCCCACAGGGGCAACCCCACCATCGCGGCCGTTCTCTGGGGGACCGGGCGCCAGCTCGGGAAGCAGGCGCTGCGGTGCGCCAGGGATACTGCGGGGTGGCCTTCCCGAGCCTCGCCCGGTCCTGGCGCAAGGGCTAATGCGGTGGCGCGTTCCTGGTTTCCAGAGCCTGCGCCATGCGCGCGATGCCTTCCTCGAGCAACGCCCGCGGGCAGCCGAAGTTCAAGCGCACGAACTGCCCGGCGCCTTCATCGGCGAAGTCCGTTCCCGGGCTCAACCCCACCTTCGCTTCCTTCAGGAAGAACGCATGCGGGTCTTCCAGGCCCAGGGCCGTGCAATCCAGCCATGCCAGGTAGGTGGCCTGGGGCGTGATCATGCTGACGCCCGGCAACCGGGTCGCCACGGCATTGACCAGGTAATCGCGGTTAGCCTGCAAATACGCAATGACCTCCGCCAGCCACTCCTTGCCGTGCTTGAACGCCGCTTCGGTCGCCACCAGCCCCAGGGTGCTGACACTGTCCACCATGCCCTGGCGCGCCGTGTTGAAACGGTGCCTCAGCGCCGGGTTTCGGATGACCGCGAACGCGTTCTTCATGCCCGCGATGTTGAACGCCTTGGTTGCCGACATCAGGGTAATGGTGCGCTGGGCAATCTCGTCGTTCAGGCTGGCGATGGGAATATGCTTGCGCCCGTCGAACACAATCTGGGCATGAATCTCGTCACTGATCAGCAGCGTGTCGTGCGCGACGCAGGCATCGGCGATGGCCTGCAGCTCGGCGCGGTCGAACACCTTGCCCAGCGGGTTGTGCGGGTTGCTCAGGATCATCGCCCCGGCGTTGCCCAACGCCGCTTCCAGCGCCGCCAGGTCGGTGGGGTACAGGCCATTGGCGTCGGCGTGGAACGGCAGGTCGATGCGCGGCAGCTTCCAGTGGCCTGCGGCGTTGAGCAACGGCCGGTAGTTGGGTGTCTGCACCACCACACCGGTGCCCGGTGCCAGCAGGCCGTTGAGCGCCATGTTCACGCCACCTTCCACCCCTGGCAGGAAGACCAGTTCTTCAGGCGCCACCTCCCAGTCGAACAGCTCGCGCAGGGCCGTGACCAAGGTCTCGCGCAGGCTGTCCTGGGCCACGCTGTAGCCCAGCATCGGGTGGGTCAGGCGCGCCTGCAGGGCCTGGATGATGCCCGGGGCCACGGCGAAGTCCATGTCGGCAATCCACAACGGCAGAACATCGGCCGGGTAGCGGTTCCATTTGGTACTGCCGGTGTCGTGCCGGTCGTGGACGGTGTCCAGGTGTGATGTCATGGCCGTGGGGCGCTCCAGTCAGTTCAGGGCGTTAATATGCGGTAGCCGAACCCGCCTGGCAACGATGTTCCCGCTGCCCACCTGTGCTAAAGTGCACGGCTGTTCCCGCGGTTGAAATGACGAGAGTGTTGTACCCATGGCGACGAGATACGTAGTCCTCGATACCGAAACCACCGGTATGCCGGTCACCGATGGCCACCGGATCATCGAAATCGGTTGTGTCGAAGTCATCGGCCGGCGCCTGACCGGGCGCAATTTCCACGTGTACCTGCAGCCGGACCGCGACAGCGACGAGGGCGCCATCGGGGTGCACGGCATCACTGACCAGTTCCTGATCGGCAAGCCACGCTTCGCCGAAGTGGCCGATGAGTTCTTCGAGTTCATCAAGGGCGCCGAGCTGATCATCCACAACGCGGCGTTCGACGTTGGCTTCATCAACAACGAATTCGCCTTGATGGGCCAGCTCGACCGCGCCGATGTGACGACCTACTGCACGGTGCTCGACACCCTGGCCATGGCCCGTGAACGCCACCCGGGCCAGCGCAACAGCCTCGACGCCCTGTGCAAGCGCTATGGGGTAGACAACTCGGGCCGTGAGTTGCACGGCGCATTGCTCGACTCCGAGATCCTGGCGGACGTGTACCTGGCCATGACCGGTGGCCAGACCAGCCTGTCGCTGGCGGGCAACGCCAGCGATGGTGCCGAGGGATCGGGCAACCAGGGCAGCGAGATCCGCCGCCTGCCGGCCGACCGCCGTCGTGCGCCGGTGATTCTGGCCAGCGAGGCCGAGCTGGCCGAGCACGAGGCGCGGTTGGCGATCATCGCCAAGTCAGCCGGCGCCCCGGCACTGTGGACGCAGTTGCTGGAGGCACAGCAGGGCGCGTCGGCCTGATGGCCAGCGCCGGCATCAGTGTGCGCGTGGCCGATGATGGCTTCGCGCCCTATGTGCTGGGCAGTGAATACGCTTTTCAGGTGCGCGGCTACGCCAGGCCGCAGATCGGCCGGCCAGTCGCCCAGTGGCCGGTCGAGCCCGTGGCGCCTTATCGAAAATGCTATGGCATCGACCCCGACGAATTCAGCAGCTACCGCGACAAGGACGACAGCGCCATCTTCGTTGCCTGGCTCCAGGGCGAGGCGGTGGGCCATGTGGTGGTCAGCACCAATTGGAACGGGTTGGCCCATGTGGATGAACTGGCGGTGCACGCCCCCGCGCGCCGCCATGGCGTGGCCCGGGCGTTGTTGGATGTGGTCAGCTGGTGGGCGCAGAAGAAGTGCCTGCCGGGGGTGATGCTGGAAACCCAGAACAATAACCTGGCGGCCTGCCGGTTGTACGAGGCCTACGGGTTCGAACTGGGTGGGCTGGACCACCTGCGCTATCGCGGCATCGACCCGCAGACCAGCGAGGTCGCGATGTTCTGGTACCTGATGTTCTAGCGTGATCTCCAGCACTCAAGGGGTCAGCAACGCCTGGCCTTTCTGCTCGACGATTTCCAGCAGCGCCTTGAGCGCTGCGCTCGGTTCCTGTCCCTTGAGCGTCAGCGCATAGAGGGTCACCGGCAGCGCCGGCGAGATCGGGCACACGTCCAGCCCGGCCTCACGGGCCCCCGCTGCGGTAAACGGGTCGACCACCGCCAGTCCTTCGCCTGCTTCCACCATGCTGCGCATCATCGAATAGTTCTGCACTCGGGTCTGCACCTTGGGTGCCGGGCGCAGGGCTTCCAGGCGGGCGTCCAGGCGCAGGCTGATGGGGTCGTGGCCTTCCAGGCCGATCATGGCTTGCCCGGCCAATTCCTGGATGCCGATGTATTTGTGTTTCGACGACAGCCAGCCATGGGGCGCCAGCAGGTGCAGCTTGCCTTCCAGCAACGCGACACACTGAATGTCCGGGTGGTTGGGGTCGTGCAGGCTCAGGCCCAGCTCGCCCTCGCGCAGAAGCAAAGTGCGCACGATGATGGCGGTAGGTTGGCTCAGCAGTTGGCAGGGGGTGTCTTGAAAGCGTCGACGCAGGGCGGCCAGGCTTTGGGGCAGCAGGCGGTGGGCCAGGGCTTCGGTGCACACCACGCGCAAGGGTGTTTCCTGGTGCAGGCGCAGGTCAGCGGCCACCCGGCGTACCTGTTCCAGCGGGCCATCGAGGGAGGTCAGCACCGTGGCCAGCTTCAGCGCTTCGTCGGTGGGTTGGAAGCGCCCGCGTACCCGGGCGAACAGCAACAGGCCGCTCTGGCTCTCGGCATCCTGAAGCAGGGCGGCCACGCTGTCCTGGGGCAGTTGCAGCAGTTCGGCGGCAGTGCTGAGGCTGCCGCCGTGCATGAGCGCCTGAATCACTTCAATGTGGCGTAGTCGCATGGATGGAGTCCGTGCCCGGGGAGGGGAGCGTGCATGCTCGAACGGCCATTATGCCGGGCGATCCGCGACCACCGCCAGCGGCGCAGGTACGGCTCAGGGAATGCGGACGATCTCGACGCCGCTCTGCACCAGTTGAAAGCGATCGTCGCCCAGGTGGGTAACGCGATCGCCAATGGCCAGGCGATAGGTGGTGGTGGGGGCCGAACTGCTGCTGCCATCGGGCTCCAACGTGGCTTCCTGGAATTCATGCACCGGGTAGATCCGACCTTCGGCATCCCGTGCATGAAACTGTCCAACGAGTACTGCAGCCATTGAATTACAACCTCTGAATATATCCACGTGTGAAACTTGCGCCCTGTAGACCACTGTTTTAGCTGGGAAGTTTTACCGTCGATGAAAAAAAACCGCCGTGGCGATCCGGGAAGGCAAACCTGGCCACGCTCATCTATACCTACACCTTCTTTTTCACATTGAAGGTGCAGCAGCCATGAGCAAGGTGTATTCGGTGGCCGTCCTGGTCGGCAGCTTGAGAAAAGCGTCCCTCAACCGCAAGGTAGCCCAGGCATTGATCGCGCTGGCGCCGCCAAGCCTGTCGTTGAAGATCATCGAAATAGGCGAATTACCGCTGTATAACGAAGACATCGATGGTACACCACCGGCGGCCTACACGGCGTTCCGCGAACAGCTCGGTTCGTCGGATGCCGTGCTGTTCGTCACCCCGGAATACAACCGCTCCGTGCCAGCGCCCCTGAAGAACGCCATCGACGTGGGGTCGCGCCCCTATGGCAAGAGCGCCTGGTCGGGCAAGCCGGGGGCCGTGATCAGCGTGTCCCCAGGCGCGATCGGCGGGTTTGGCGCCAACCATCACCTGCGCCAGTCGCTGGTGTTTCTGGATGTGCCGTGCATGCAGCAGCCCGAAGCCTACGTCGGCCATGCAGCGGCGCTGTTCGATGAAGCGGGGGCGTTGGCGGAAAAGAGCAAGCCTTTCCTGCAAGGGTTCGTTGATGCTTATGCCCAGTGGGTGGAGCGCTACCACAAGGCTTGAACCAGGGGCGCCTGCCCGGGCAAGGCCCGGGAACAGGCGCGCTGGATCAGCAGGCCTGCGGCATCTCGCCAGCGGCGAGGCGCCGGTCGATGTCGGCGATCACTTCGGGGAGCTGGTTGATGGTGTCGATCAGGTAGTGCGGGCGGGCGCCTTCGAACAGGCGGTGGATACGCGTGCGCTCGCTGTCAAGGGTGGTCGCATCCAGCGCCTGATACCCTTCGTACGTCAGCCCCAGGGCGTTGCCCGAGCACACCAGCGCCACGGTCCACATCCCGGCTCGCCGCCCTTCCAGGATGCCGGGCACGGTGTCATCCACTTTCACGCACGCCGCCACATCGTCGATGCCCAGGGCAATGACATTGGCCAGCGCCTGGGAAGGCCATGGCCGGCCATTGGGCACTTCATCGGTGGCCACCACGTGGTCGGCGACATAGCCGTTCTGCCGGGCCAGTTCCACCACCTTTGCCATGACCACGGCCGGGTAGCCGGAGCATGAGCCGATCTTCAGACCGTCGTTGCGCAGCCGGGCGATGGTGTCCAATGCGCCGGGAATCAGGGCCGAATGGGTAGCGATCTTTTCGATCTGCAGGGGCATGAAACGCTCGTAGATGGCGGTCACGTCATCGTCGCTGGGTGCGCGGCCGAACACCTTGGCGTAACGCTCGCTGATGGCCGGCACGTCGCACAGGGTGCGAATGTGGTCCCACTTGCCCATGCCCATGGGCCCGCGGGCTTCTTCGATGGACACCTGCACGTCGAACTCGGCGAAGGCCTCGACGAAAATCTGCGTGGGCGCGAATGAGCCGAAGTCGACGACAGTGCCGGCCCAATCGAGGATCACGGCCTGGGTTTTGTGCGGGGTGCGGTAGTTCATGATGACGGTCCTGAAGAGGAAAAACGTGAGGTCGGGTGACGGCCGGTTCAGATGTCCAGCACTTCCATCTCGCGCAGCACCTGGGCCACGGCGTCCACGGCGGCTTGCATGCCGCTGCGGTCCACGCAACCGATACAACCGACGCGGAAAGTCTCCACTTGGGTCAATTTGCCGGGGTAAAGGATGAAACCCTTGGCCTTGACCCGCTCGTAGAAGTCCTTGAACCGGTAGCGCGCGTCCCGCGGGGCATGGAAGGTCACGATGATCGGTGCCTGAATGGCCGCCGGCAGGAAGCTGCGCAGGCCCAGGGCCGCCATGCCGTCCAGCAATGCCTGGCAATTATCCGCGTAACGCGCATGGCGGGCGCTCAGGCCGCCTTCTTCGTTGTATTGCAGCAGGGCCTCATGCAGCGCCGCCACCACGTGGGTTGGCGGGGTGAAGCGCCATTGGCCGGTCTTGGCCATGTAGGCGTGCTGGTCGTGCAGGTCCATGGCCAGGGAGTGGCAGTTGCCCTCGGCTTGGGCCAGGGCTGCTTTGTGGGCGAACACGAACCCCATGCCCGGTACCCCTTCCAGGCATTTTCCCGAAGCGGCGATCAGGGCGTCGAAGGGTACCTGGCTGGCGTCGATGGGCAGGGCGCCGAATGAACTCATGGCGTCGATGATCAGGCGCTTGCCGTGGCGCGCTACCACCTGGGCGATATCGGGCAGCGGGTTGAGGATGCCGGTACTGGTCTCGCAGTGGATCAGCGCCACGTGGGTGAAGCTGGGGTCGTCACGCAGCAGGCGGTTGACATCGTCGGCGGTGGTGGGTTGGTCTTCGGCGGTCTGGAAGGTGCTGTAGGACCGGCCCAGCACCGCGCAGATCTTCGCCAGCCGCTGGCCATAGGCGCCGTTGATCAACACCAGCACCTTGCCGTTGCGCGGCACCAGGGTGCCGATGGCCGCTTCCACGGCAAAGGTGCCACTGCCCTGCAGGGGCACGCAATGGTGGCTGGCGGCGCCGTTGATGATGGTCAACAGTTGCTCGCAGACACTGGCGGTCAGCTGGTTG
The DNA here is from genome assembly GCF_013374995.1 of Pseudomonas eucalypticola. Classification (NCBI taxonomy): domain Bacteria; kingdom Pseudomonadati; phylum Pseudomonadota; class Gammaproteobacteria; order Pseudomonadales; family Pseudomonadaceae; genus Pseudomonas; species Pseudomonas eucalypticola. The sequence continues at coordinate 2,040,998 of NZ_CP056030.1, forward strand.
AAGCCGGTGTCCCACGACCCCCAATCCATCATCATGGCCTGACGGGTACGGGCCGAAGTGGTCAAAGGGCCTGGGGTAAGCAGGAGGGGGGCGCGGGTGCTCATGGGTGTTCCTCGCAAGCGGTGGGCTGAACCTACGGCGCCTACGTTGCAATTACACGAAGCATCAATCAAATTGTTTGTTGTTATCCCAACTATAAGTCAGGCCGATTCATAAACCTGTTTCAACTGCGTGCCTTCGATGCCGTGGCCCGCGAGGGCAGTTTTACCCGGGCCGCCGAGCGCCTGTTCATCAGCCAGCCGGCCGTGACGGGGCACGTCAAGGCCCTGGAAGACCACTACCAGATAACCCTGTTGCGGCGCACGGCCCGACGGGTGGAACTGACCGAAGAGGGGACCCGGCTGGCAGCCATTACCCGCGCCATGTTCGGTTTGGCCGAAGAGGCCCGGGCGATGCTGGAGGCCAACCGCCAACTGTTGACCGGGCGTCTGGAAGTGGCCGCCGACGGCCCGCACCGGGTGATGCCGATGCTCGCCAGCCTGCGCGCCCGGTACCCCGGCGTGACCGTCAACCTGCGCTTGGGCAATGCCCAGGAAACCCTGGCGGCGCTGACGGCCGAACATGTGGACGTGGCGGTGATGACCGAGGTGGAGCCGCGCAAGGGCCTGCACCTGCACCCCCTGAGTGCTTCGCACATCTGCGCGCTGGTTCCGGCTGCCCACCCGTGGGCGGGGCACACCCTGGACCTGGCGCAGTTGCACCAGCAGATCATGGTGTTGCGCGAGCCTCATTCGATCACGCGCCGTACCTTCGACCAGGCCTGCGCCCAGGCGGGCGTGGTGCCGCGGGTGCTGCTGGAACTCGACAGCCGCGAGGCGGTAACGGAGGCAGTGGCGGCGCAGCTCGGCATCGGCATCGTCTCGTCGGTGGAAGTGGGCCATGACCCGCGCGTGGTCGCGGTGCCGTTGCGTGGGCAGGGGCTTGAGAACCGGCACATGATCGGCTGCCTGGAGCGACGGCGTGAGCTGCGCCTGATTCGAGCGTTTTTCGAGCTGGCCCCCCCGGTGTGAGCCGGAACCCAGGGTGCACGCTCGCTGGCAAGCGTGCTCCCACAACGTATAAACTGGCAGGATGCGCTGATCGATACCGGTATCGGCGCCAGAGAAAGAGAGTTGAAATGGGCGCACAGTGGAAAGCTAAACACAGAGAAGCAGCAGCCAACGCCAAAGGGCGCATCTTCGGCAAGCTGTCCAAGGAAATTTCGATTGCCGCGCGGGCCGGTACCGACCCTGACACCAACGCGCGTCTGCGCCTGGTCATCGAACAGGCCAAGAAGGCCTCCATGACGCGTGAAACCCTGGAACGCGCCATCAAGAAAGGCGCGGGCATCGGCGGCGAGGCGGTCAACTACACCCTGGTCAAGTACGAGGGTTTCGCCCCGCACCAGGTGCCGGTGATCGTCGAATGCCTGACCGATAACGTCAACCGCACCGTATCGCAGATCCGCGTGCTGTTCCGCAAGGGCACCCTGGGCGCAGAAGGCTCGGTGTCGTGGGACTTCAACCACGTAGGAATGATCGAAGCCACCCCGGCCAACGGCGACGCTGACCCGGAAATGGCTGCCATCGAAGCCGGCGCCCAGGATTTCGAGGCGGGCGAGGAAGAAGGCTCGACCCTGTTCGTCACCGACATCACCGACCTGGACGCCGTGTGCAAGGCACTGCCTGAGCAGCACTTCACCGTGGTGGCGGCGAAGATCGGCTACATGCCGAAGAACCCGGTCTCGGGCCTCAGCGACGAGCAGATGGCCGAGGTGGAAGCCTTCCTGGAAGCCATCGACGAAAACGACGACGTGCAGAACGTCTACGTCGGCCTGGCCGGCTGATACCGGGGCATCCGGCCCTGCACGCGGTGCGTGATGCACCGTGATTCCGCTATGGGGCCGGGCGAAGCTCGGGAGGCATGCGCTGTGGTGTGACGCCCAGTGCGCGTTGCCGGCTTCCCGAGCTTGCGTCGATTCTGCAACCGGACGACCTCAGCGGTGCAGGTCGGCCTTGAGGCGTTCCCCGGCGTAAGCCTGGGCCTGTGCCGCCTGCTGCACCAACGCCCCCAGGCCAAAGAATTCATGGGTCACGCCGCTGTAGACCCGGCGCTCCACACTCACCCCAGCCGCTTTCAGCGCGGTCTCCATCAGCGCGCCGTCGTCACGCAGCGGGTCGACCTCGGCATTGATCAGCGTCACCGGTGCCAGGCCTTGCAGGTTGGCATGCAGCACGTCCAGGCGTGGGTCCTGTTTCTGCGCCGGATCGGCGAGCAACTGATTGAAGAACCAGGGCATCATTGCCGCGTTCAGCGGTTTGGCATGGGCGTACTTGGCATAGGACTCCGTATCGCTGCCGGTCTGCGTGACCGGGTAGATGGCCAGCACCTGCTTGGGCGCCGCCAGGCCTTGTTCATGGGCGGCGATAGCGGTGGCCAGGGCCAGGTTGCCGCCAGCGCTTTCACCGGCCAGGGCCAGGTGCTGGGGGTCACCACCCACGGCCTTGGCGTAATGGGTCAGCCAACGGTATACCGCCACGCCGTCATCGGCCGCGGCGGGAAACCGGTCCTCAGGGGCACGGCGGTAATCGATGGACACCACCACCGCGTCGGCCAGCTTGGCCAGGGCACGGGCGCTGCTGTCGTACACCTTGCGGTCGGCCAGGACCCAGCCGCCGCCATGGAAATACAGGATCACCGGTTTGTAGTTATCCCCCGGCGGGGTATAGACCGTGGCAGGAATCTGCCCGGCTGCACCGGGGACCGTGCGGTCGTAGGCGCTGACACCGGGGGCCAGCACCGCCGGGTCGCTGTCGCGGCCCTGGTCGGCCATCAATGCCTTGGCGGCATCCGTCAGGGTAGGCTGCAGCCTGGCGGTGCCGACATCCAGGTTCTCGATGGGTTGCGGGTTGAGGCTGGCCAGTTTGTCCAGCACCTGGGCCATGTCGGCATCGGTGTGCAGGTTGGCGGCTTCGATCTGCGCCAGTTGTTCGGGGGTCGGTGGCGGGGGCGTGCTGGAACAGGCCGCCAGGGCCAGGGTTAACAGGGCGAGCAACGTTTTGGACATGGGTGTGGAGCCTGAACGGTCAAGGTCGCTTCACTATAGGCGAAAATGCCCCGGGTAAATATGCAGCACCTGCGTTGGCTGCCGGGCTGGTTTGCTGGGCGCTTCTCGACACAGGAGCGCCACCATGGCCACCACCCCCGATTTACCTGCCGCCCACCCTAACACTGCGTTCGTCCTCCAGCGCCTGCCAGGCTGGATGACAGCCTTGGACAAACCGGCGCTGGACGCCCTGGGCGCTAGCTTGCTGAGCGAGCAGTACCTTCCCGGTGGCCAATTGGCGACGTGGTTCAGCCAGTCGTCAGTGACCCGCCAGCACGCGCTGCTGGCAAGCCAGAAAGTCCGTGCCCGCGCCCGCGCCGCGGTATCGGCAGCGCTGGGGGAATTCAAGGGGGTGATGGCGTTCGCCGAACCCCTGCTCAATGAGCGCCTCACGCGGGTGTGCGGGCGCGCGGTCAACGTCCACGAAACCCTGTTGGTGCAAGTGCGGGAACAGGCGTCGTGGCTGGGTTCGGCCGTCTCGCGTACGCCGTTGGAGCAGAGCCTGTTACTGGCTGCGCTGCATAATTTCAACCCGGATCAGGTGTTTGACCCCAACAGCGGCCTGGTCACGCGGGGTGGCTACACCATCGACTACGTCCCTGCGCCGTCCCCCGCGCGTCCGTTGCCGCCGAACACGGGCGATCAGAGCGGTGACTTCAGCGACCTGGTGCCGGAGGCGGTTGATTTTCCGGTCTTCCAATTCAACCCGGACAGCAAGCTGCCGATCACCCCCCAGGTCTTTGCGCGCGAGTGTCGCGACCTGGATATCGGCCAGCAGTACCAGCACTACCTGGACCGCGTGTTGCTTCCCGCGTCCGTGCGCACGACCCTGGTGGCGGCCCGGGCCGCAGAGCTCGCCTGCCTGCGCCAGGTGGCGTTGCTCAAAGGCGATATCGATGCAGCGACCTTCGCCATGTTCGACCAGGTGCTGGAGGGCAAACCGCTGCTGCGCGAGGGGCTGCCCATGCAAGCGGTGCGCTTGGAACTGCTGCAGGCGGTGCTGCATGATGTGGTGGTCTTCAAACCCGCCACCTCCACCGCGGCGACCCAGCCGTGCATCGTATGGATGCCGGGAGACAGCCAGGCACCGTTGCGTCAATACGCCAGCGCAGGTGACTTCACCACGGCACTGGCCAACCGGCTGCGCGACCCTGCGTACCGCCGCGAGTTTCTCGACCGTGTAGGCATGGCCAGCCGCCCTGACTTCCTGCAGCGCCTGACCGCGCAGTTGGCGCGTGAGCGGGTCACCCTCGGCGGTTTCACCGCTGCCCTGCCAGTGCCGCTGCTCGAGCATCTTCACGACCGGCACATGGCCTGGCTGCGTGGCGAGGCGGCGTGCCTGGCGATCCCCACGGCGCGGGTAGACTACCTGGCCACGCTGGACCGCTGGGAAGGTTACCTGCAAAGCGGGATCAACGTGCTCAACCTCGCCGCACTGTTCGTTCCCGGGCTTGGCCAAGTGATGCTGCCGATCATCGCGGCCCAGGCCATGGGCGAGCTCTACCACGGCCTGGCGGACCTGGCCGACCACCATCTGGAGTCGGGCTGGGAGCACCTGGGCGGCCTGGCGCTGAATCTGGTGGTGGGCGTGGTGGCGCATCAGTCGGTGAAATTCTATGGCAGCATCAACCCTTTCGTCGAAGACCTGGTGCCGGTAGAGCTGGCGGATGGCTCGCAACGGCTGTGGTACCCGGACATCACGGCGTATGCCAGCGAACTCGAGCTGCAACCGCAGTGGTTGCCAGACGCTCAGGGCCTGTACGAACGAGACGGTGCCGCTTACGTTGCCCTGGACGGAAGGCTCTACCTGACCGACGTCAACGCCCGGACCGGCGAGCGGGTGATCTGCCGGCCCGGCGACCCCCAGGCATACCGACCTCCGGTGACCAGTGACGGCCGCGGCACCTGGACACATCAAGGCGAAAGCCCGCTGCGCTGGTCGCGCGCACGCTTGCTGCAGCGTATTACCCCCCAGGCCGCGGCCCTGAGCGACGTTGAGTTGGAGCAGGCGCTGTCGATTACCGGTGAGGACGAAGCCGTGTTGCGCCAGGCGGTGGTTGAGGGCTCGCCGCCCCCGTTGGAGTTCAGCGACACCGTGGCGCGCCTGGCCGCGGCCCGCAGGGTGGAGCGTCTGGTCGCCTGCGTGCGCGATGGGCAGGCTATCCCTGAAGGTTGGCCGGTGCCGCTGGAGGTGCTGGTGGAGCACCCCCGCTGGCCTTCGACGCTGGTGCTCAGGTTGTTCGAGGGCAATGAGCCCTGGGGCGTGTCCACGGACTACGGGGAGGTCGGCAACCCTGCGGCGCGGTGGGTTTCGCTGGTGCGTGCCGACCTTGCCAGCGGCGAACGGATGGGCGCGTTGCTCGATGGCTTGGGCGACAGCGCGTGCGACGCGTTGCTGGGGCACGTCGGCAGCCGCGGGCGCGCGGCGCGCGTGGAAGGGCTGCAGGCGCTGCTGGCCGAGCAACTGGAAGGTCGCCGCCCTGAGCTCCTGCCGGCCATGGTGCCCACCGAGATGGTGCCCCAGGCCCCAGGCAGCGAAGCCCTCGGCCGCGATTTCCCGAGCCTGGAAAGCGCTCAGCAGCGAGCGCTTATCGAGGGCGCTACCTTTGAAGAACTGGAGCGCCTGAAGGCCGGCCGGGTACCGCTGCGCATGGCTGAAGAAGCGCGAGTGCTACTGCGGGAACGACGCATCAACCGCGCCATCGCCGGGGTTTTCCAGCCCGCGCTGGCGAATGCCGACAGTGTCGTGCTCAACGAGGCATGGGGAAGCACGCCGCCCGCGGGCACTATTGATCGCAACCAGGTTGCCACGCTGTTGGGTATTCAGCGAGGCCGACAGGGCGGTTTCAACAGCCCGGTGCGGGTAGGGGCGCGCATCGGTTACCCGGCCAGCGGGCGCGGTCGCTTGCCCTCCTTCGATGCCGACCTGGTCGCCGGTGTAGGTGAGCTGTACCCTAATCTGGAGACCACCGAAATTTTCGACATGCTCACGGCATTGGAGCGGCCCCAGCCACAACTGCGGGCTTGGTTACAGGGCAAGCGTAGCGAACTCAAACGGCTGAGCAAGCGGTTGGACCAGTGGGTGTCGGCCGGCAAGACGCTCTACGGCAAAAATACCCCGCAGGCGCTGAACCGTGCCAACGTAGCGCAGGAAATCACCCGCGCGGCGCGGCGCGTCACCCCCAGGGTGGTCACCCATGCAGGCATGCGGGTGGGGTTCGAGTTGAACCTCACGGGCATGCGCCTGGATGGGCTGCCACCGCTGGAGACCGATTTCAGCCACATCAAAAGCCTGCTCCTGCAATCCACCGGTCTCTCGGGCGAGGGCCCCACGGCGTTCCTGGAGCAGTTCAGCGAGCTGCGTCACTTGAACCTGAGGCGCAACGAGTTGACGGCACTGCCCCCGGCGGTCGGTAAAATGTCAGGACTGACCCGTTTGCACGTGAGTCAGAACCGTATTGTCTGGAACGACGCCTGCGCCGTGACGCTCAACCCGCTCACCCGGTTGCGCGACCTCGACCTGGGGTTCAACCCCCTGGGCAGAACCCCTGACCTGGCCAGCCTGCAGGCGCTGCGCGGGGTCAGACTGCCTGGCACGGGCCTGGAAGACTACCCGGTCAGCGTGCTGCGGCTGCCCGAAATGAGCGTCTTGGACTTGCGGCACAACCGCTTGGGTACGTTGCCCGCCGAGGTGCTGGCGCCGTTCGCCGAACAGACCGAGACGGTCAGGCGCATCAACCGGGAAACCCATCTGGAGGGCAACCCGTTGAGCGCGCCCACCCTGGATGCCCTGCGTGACCAGTACACGGTCACGGGCAATCGTTTCGGCCTGGCTTCGTTTACCGCCCCTGCGCCTGTCGCGCCGGGTACCGAAGGCGTCGCGCGGTGGCTGCAGGGCGTGTCGGGCACCGAGCACGAGGGCTTGATGGCGAAGTGGCAAGCGTTGCGCGCCGAACCGGGCGGCAATGCGTTCTTTCAGGTGTTCGATGAGCTGGCCGAATCCAGCGACTTCCGGCAGGCCGAGACCTACACGGACCTGCGCGATCGAGTGTGGAAGATGATCGAGGCGGCCACCCACAACACCGAACTGCGCGAGACGCTGTTCACGGAAGCAGCCCATGGCACGACATGCGGCGATGGTGCGTCACTGCTGTTCAGTGTGCTGCAGGTGCGTACGCTGGTGTTCGAAGCGTCCCGGGGCGTGACCGGCGAGGCCCGGCAGTTGCAGCTGTTGAAGTTGGCAAAGGGGCTGTTCCGCCTCGACGAGGTGGACAAGGCGGCGTTTGCCGACGTGCGCGGCCGCACCACGACACCGGACGTGGCCGAGGTACAGTTGGTCTACCGCACCCGCTTGGCCGATACGCTGGACCTGCCGGGGCAGCCCAAGGGCATGCGGTTTGCCCGTACCGCGGATGTAACCGAACAAGCCATTGCCACTGCCCAGGCGAACATTCTGGCCATGGATGGCACCCCGGCGATGGTCGAGTCGGTGGCGGCACGTGACTTCTGGGCCGCCAACCTGCGCAGCGTCAAGGCCAATGAAGCACGCTTCAGCGCCCATGACACCACCTACGTCAACCTGGTGACCGCGCTGCACACCGACGCCGAAGCGGGGGCATTCAATAGCGGCCGCTACCTGAAAAAGGTCGAGCAAATGGTGGCCCGGCGCGATGCGGCGGAAAAGCGCCTCGTGCTGGAATTGACCCAGGAGGTGTTTGACCGGGAGGTACAGGTCACAGAGCTGTAGGTCACCCGCGGCCTCTGTAGCGGCCAGGCCATGTCCAGCCTTACGCGGCCTGTAAAGCAGGCGTGACGACCATGGCCCCCCCCTGAAACGACAAACCCCGCCGAGGCGGGGTTTGTCGTTCATCCGGCGGTGGGTCAGCCGATCAGTTGAAACCCGGCATGCTGCACCAGGTCCAGCAGCGGTTGCGGGTAGATACCCAGGGCGAACGCCAGCAGGGCGATGGCCAGCAGCATCACGCCGCCGGTACGCTGTTCCCAGTTGAACGGTGCATCGTGGCGACGCAGGTTCGGTTCGATCAGGTACAGGGTCACCATCACGCGCAGGTAGTAGAACACGCCGATGGCGCTACCGATCACCAGCGAGCCGGTCAGCCACCACAGTTGCGATTGCACGCCAGTGGCGATGATGTAGAACTTGCCGATGAAGCCGGCGGTCAGCGGAATACCCGCCAGCGACAGCATCATCACGGTCAGCACTGCCGTCAGGTACGGACGGCGCCAGAACAGGCCGCGGTATTCGTACAGGGCGTCGGCATCACGGCCGTTGTAGGGCGAGGACATCAGGGTGATCACGCCAAAGGCGCCCAGGCTGGTGATCACGTAGGTCACCAGGTACACACCGATGGCTTCCAGCGCCAGGCCCTTGCTGGCCACCAGGGCAATCAGCAGGTAGCCGAAGTGGGCGATGGAGGAAAAGCCCAGCAGGCGCTTGAGGTTGGTCTGGGTCACGGCCAACAGGTTGCCGATCAGGATCGACGCCACGGCAATGACCTCCAGCACGGTGGTCAGCACACCGCTGCTGGCCGCTGGCGACAGTTGGAACAGACGCACGACGACCGCGAACACCGCTACCTTGCTGGCGGTGGCCAGGAAGGCCGCCACCGGCGCAGGGGCGCCTTCGTAGACGTCCGGCGTCCACAGGTGGAAGGGCACCAGCGACAGCTTGAACGCCAGGCCCACGAACATCATCGCCAGGCCCAGGGAGGCCAGGCTGGTGGGCTTGCCGGTGGCGGCCAGGGCGCGGCCGATTTCGGCGAACTGCAGGCTGCCGGCGTCAGCGTAGAGCAAGGCCATGCCGAACAGCAGGAACGCCGAACCAGCGGCCGACAGCACCATGTACTTGATACCCGCTTCCAGCGACCGCTTGTTGAAGAAGGCGTAGGCGATCAGGCCATACACCGGCACCGACAGCAGCTCCAGGCCGATGAACAGGCTCGACAGGTGCTGCGCGCTGACCAGTACCATGCCACCGGCCGAAGCCATCAGGATCAGCAGGTACAGTTCTTCGCGGTTGCCCGGGTAGCCCGAGCCACCGTCGCCCAGGTAGGCGTGGGCCAGGGTCACGCACGCCAGGGTGGCGACCAGGATCAGGGCAATGTACAGGCAGGCGAAATGGTCGATCTGGATCAGCGAGGTGACGCTGATGGGCGACACCTTGAGGGCCGGCAGCACCGACAACAGGGCCAGGTTCAGCCCCGCCACCGACAGCAGGAAGGTTTGCGAGTGATTGCGCCGCCAGGCGATCGCCAGCATTACCACCACGACGGTGAGGCTGGTGATCAGCAGCGGTGCAAGCGCGATAAAGTGTTGAAGGGTCAGGTCCATAGCGCTCTTACCGGGCCGAAGCGAGTTGAGTGAAAGCGGTGCCGAACCATTGCTGGACACCGGCCATGGTGGCGGCCGAAGTGTCCAGGAACGGTTGCGGATAGACGCCAAGCAATACCAGCAGGGCCGCCAGGCCCAGCACCATGATCAGTTCGCGGTTGTCCATGCCGGCCAGCACGGTGTCGGATTTCGACGGACCGAAGTAGGCGCGGTGGATCATGATCAGCGAGTACACCGAGCCGAACACCAGGCCGAAGGTGGCAATGATGATGACCACCGGGGCAATCGGGAAGCTGCCGATCAGAATCAGGAACTCGCCGACGAAGTTGCCGGTGCCCGGCAAGCCCAGCGACGCAGCAGCGAAGAACAGGCTGATGGCCGGCAGGTAGGCGATGCGTGACCACAGGCCGCCCATTTCGCGCATGTCACGGGTGTGCAGGCGCTCGTACAGTTGGCCGCTGAGGATAAACAGTGCCGCCGCCGACAGGCCGTGGGCGAGCATCTGTACCACCGCGCCTTGCAGCGCTTGCTGGGAACCGGAGTAGATGCCGATCAGCACGAAGCCCATGTGCGAGACGCTGGAGAAGGCGATCAGGCGCTTGATGTCGGTCTGCGCGAACGCCAGGAAGGCGCCGTAGAAGATCCCGATCAGGCCCAGGGTCATGGCAATGGGCGCGAACTCTGCCGAGGCGTGCGGGAACAGCGGCAGGGCAAAGCGCAGCAGGCCGTAGGCCGCCGTCTTCAGCAGGATACCGGCCAAGTCCACGGAACCGGCGGTCGGCGCCTGGGCGTGGGCGTCAGGCAGCCAGCTGTGGAACGGCACGACCGGCAGCTTCACCGCGAAGGCGATGAAGAAGCCCAGCATCAGCAGGTATTCCACGCCGTGTGGCAGCTTGGCCTTGAGCAGGTCGGCGTAGTTGAAGGTCATCACGCCGGTGTTGCTGTAGTTGAACAGCACCAGGCCCAGGATCGCCACCAGCATGATCAGGCCGCTGGCCTGGGTGAAGATGAAGAACTTGGTGGCCGCGTAGATACGGGTTTTCTTGCCGTCCGCCGAGCTGTGACCCCAGAGCGCGATGAGGAAATACATCGGCACCAGCATCATTTCCCAGAAGAAGAAGAACAGGAACAGGTCCAGGGCCAGGAACACCCCGACCACGCCGCCCAGGATCCACATCAGGTTGAGGTGGAAGAAGCCGACGTGGCGCTGGATCTCTTTCCAGGAACACAGGACCGAGAGCACACCCAGCAGGCCGGTGAGCAGGATCATCAGCAGCGACAGGCCGTCCAGGCCCAGGTGCACGCTGATGCCGAAGCGCTCGATCCACTGGACCTTGAACTCGTAGGCCCACGCCGGGGCGGCGCCCGGGGCAGGGGACAGATGGTAGTCACCGTGGGCCCACAGCCAGAGGCCGATGGCAAGTTCCAGGGACATGGTCAGCAACGCGATCCAGCGTGGCAGGGTGGCGCCGGAGCGCTCACCCAGCCAGCACAGAAGGCCGCCGATAAAGGGGATCAGGATCAGCCAGGGCAAAATCATGACGGGCTCAATTCCTTTCGCAAAGTCGCAAGGTTCATATCAGACCGAAGCCAGCACTACGGCACCGAGTACCAGTACGGCACCGGCAACGATGGAGGCGGCATACCAGCGCAGTTGACCCGTCTCGGTACGGCTCATGGCGGTGTTGCCGCCTTTCGCCATGCGCGGGATCAGGCCGATGGTGCGGTCTACCGGGTCCTTGCGCAGCAGGTGGCTGATGCCAAGGTACGGTTTGACGAACAGTTTGTCGTAGATCCAGTCGAAGCCCCAGGCAGCGAACCACCAGGCCGACAGCACGCGGCCAGGGCCGCTGTTGGCGATGGCGGTGGCGACGCGGCGCTTGCCCAGGAACAGCAGGGCGGCCAGCAGGATACCGGCCAGGGCGATGGCGCCCGAGGCGATTTCCAGGCTGTGCTTGGCTTCGCCGCCGGCGTGGCCGACGCTTTCCGGCAGCACGCCGGCCAGTGGCGGGTGAATCCAGGCGCCGACGAAGGTCGACAGCACGATCAGCACGCCCAGCGGCAGCCAGTGGGAAATACCGTGGCCAGGGTGGGCATCGGTCTTCGCTTCGCCGTGGAAGGCGATGAAGATCAGGCGGAAGGTGTAGATCGAGGTCATGAACGCGCCTACCAGGCCGGCGTACAGCAGGTAGGTGTGGCCGCTGGCGAAGGCTTCCCAGAGGATCTCGTCCTTGGAGTAGAAGCCCACGGTCAGGATCGGCAGGGCCGACAGGGCCGCGCCACCGACGATGAAGCAGGCGTAGGCCAGGGGCAGCTTCTTCCACAGGCCGCCCATCTTGAAGATGTTCTGCTCGTGGTGGCAACCCACGATCACCGCACCGGAGGCCAGGAACAGCAGGGCCTTGAAGAAAGCGTGGGTCATCAGGTGGAAGATCGCGCCTTCCCAGGCGCCGACGCCCAGGGCCAGGAACATGTAGCCGATCTGGCTCATGGTCGAGTAGGCCAGGATGCGCTTGATGTCGGTCTGCACCAGGGCGGCGAAGCCGGCCAGTACCAGGGTCACGCCGCCGACGATGCCCACCAGGTGCAGGATATCCGGCGCCAGGGCGAACAGGCCGTGGGTACGGGCGATCAGGTACACGCCTGCGGTCACCATGGTCGCGGCGTGGATCAGTGCCGATACCGGGGTAGGACCGGCCATGGCGTCTGCCAGCCAGGTCTGCAGCGGCAGTTGCGCGGACTTGCCCACCGCACCGCCCAGCAGCATCAGGGTGGCGGCGACGATCCAGAAGTCACCGGCCTTGAAGTGCTCGGGCGCACGCACCATCAGTTCCTGGATGTTCAGGGTACCCAGTTGCTGGAACAGGATGAACAGGCCGATCGCCATGAACACGTCACCGATGCGGGTGACGATGAAGGCCTTGAGTGCGGCGTTACCGTTGTTGCGGTTGCTGTAGTAGAAACCGATCAGCAGGTAACTGCACAGGCCCACGCCTTCCCAACCGAAGTATAGGAACAGCAGGTTGTCGGCCAGGACCAGGAACAGCATGCTGGCGATGAACAGGTTGGTGTACGAGAAGAAGCGCGAGTAGCCCTCTTCACCGCGCATGTACCAGGACGCGAACAGGTGGATCAGGAAGCCCACCCCCACCACCACGCCCAGCATGGTGATCGACAGACCATCCACGTACAGGGCGAAGTTGGGCTCGAAGCCATCCACCGACATCCAGCGCCACAGCACCAGGGTGTAGTGACCCGCTTCGGGCGGGGCGACGTTGAACTGCCAGATCACGTAGGCGGCGACGATGGCCGACAGGCCGATGGAGCCGACACCGATCAGCGCCGAGAGGTTTTCGGAAAAGCGCCCGCGCGAGAACGACAGCAGCAGGAAGCCGATGAGGGGAAATACGAAGGTCAGAAAGATCAGGTTCATCCGCGCATCTCACTGGCAGCGTCGATATCAAGCGTGTGGAAGCGGCGGTACAGCTGCAGCAGGATCGCCAGGCCGATACTGGCCTCGGCGGCTGCCAGGGTGATGACCAGGATGAACATGATCTGCCCATCCGGCTGCGCCCAGCGTGCACCGGCCACGACGAACGCCAGCGCAGCGGCGTTCATCATGATTTCCAGGCTCATCAATACGAAGAGGATGTTGCGGCGTACCATCACGCCCATGAGGCCCAGGCAGAACAGCACACCGGCGACGGCCAGGCCGTGTTCCAGAGGAATCGATGACATGGTTTACTCCTTCGCCTCGTTGCGGCCCAGGTGGAAGGCGGTGACCACGGCGGCCAGCAGCAGCATCGAGGCCAGTTCAACCACCAGCAGGTAAGGGCCGAACAGGCTGATGCCCACGGCCTTGGCGCTCACGGTTTCCTGGCCGATGGCAGCGCCAGTCGGTTCGGCGAACAACACGTAGCACAGTTCGAACAGCAGCATGCCGGCCAGGAAGATCGGCCCGGCCCAGATGCCCGGCTTCAGCCAGCCCCGTTCCTGCAGCACCGACGCTGGGCCCAGGTTGAGCATCATCACCACGAAGACGAACAGCACCATGATGGCGCCGGCGTAGACGATCACCTCCAGCACCCCGGCGAACGGTGCGCCGAGGCTGAAGAAGGTCATGGACACGGCGATCAGCGAAATGATCAGGTAGAGCAGCGCGTGCACGGGGTTGGTGTTGGTGATCACCCTGAAGGTGGACACCACGGCGACTCCGGCTGCGAAATAGAAAGCGAATTCCATCTTTCTTCCTTAAGGGAGCAAGCTCTTCACGTTGATCGGCTCGGCTTCGTTCTGCGCGGCGCCCTTCGGCTTGCCGGCAACGGCCATCCCTGCAACGCGATAGAAGTTGTAGTCAGGGTTCTTGCCGGGGCCGGAGATCAGCAGATCTTCTTTCTCGTACACCAGGTCCTGACGCTTGAACTCGGCCATTTCGAAATCCGGGGTCAGCTGGATCGCGGTGGTCGGGCAGGCTTCCTCGCACAGGCCGCAGAAAATGCAGCGGGAGAAGTTGATGCGGAAGAAGTCCGGGTACCAGCGGCCGTCTTCGGTCTCGGCTTTCTGCAGCGAGATGCAACCCACCGGGCAGGCCACGGCGCACAGGTTGCAGGCCACGCAGCGCTCTTCGCCGTCGGGGTCGCGGGTCAGCACGATACGGCCGCGGTAGCGCGGCGGCAGGTACACGGCTTCTTCGGGGTACTGCAGGGTGTCACGCTTGCGGAAGCCATGGCCGAAAACCATCACCAGGCTGCGCAGTTGGGTACCCGTACCCTTAACGATGTCACCAATATATTTGAACATGGGTCAAATCCTCACTGGGCCGCAACAGCTGGCGTGTTCAACAACACGAGCGCAGCGGTCACCAGCAAATTGATCAGGGTCAGCGGCAGGCAGAATTTCCAGCTGAAATCCATCACCTGGTCATACCGTGGGCGCGGAATGGACGCGCGCAGCAGGATGAAGATCATGATGAAAAACGCGGTCTTCAAGGCGAACCATAGGAACGACAGTTGCGGCAGGATATCGAACGGGCCGTGCCAGCCACCGAAGAACAAGGTCACCAGCAGCGCCGAGATCATGATGATGCCGATGTACTCGCCCACGAAGAACATGCCCCATTTCATGCCGGCGTATTCGATGTGGTAGCCGTCGGCCAATTCCTGTTCCGCTTCCGGCTGGTCGAAGGGGTGACGGTGAGTCACTGCCACGCCGGCGACGAAGAAGGTGCAGAAGCCGAAGAACTGCGGAATGATGAACCACAGGTGCTGGGACTGGTATTCAACGATGTCGCGCATGTTGAACGAGCCCACCTGCACCACGATGCCCATCAGCGCCAGGCCCATGAACACTTCGTACGACACGGTCTGGGCCGAGGCCCGCAGGCTGCCCAGCAACGCGTACTTGTTGTTCGACGACCAGCCGGCGAACAGTACGGCGTATACCGACAGGCCGGCCATGGCGAAGAAGAATAGCAGGCCGATGTTCAGGTCGGCGATGCCCCAGGTGGGGGTGATCGGGATGATGGCGAAGGCGATCAGCAAGGCACTCATGGCCACCACCGGCGCCAGGGTGAAGATCACCCGGTCGACGAAGGGTGGGTTCCAGTCTTCCTTGAAGAACATCTTCAGCATGTCGGCGGCGATCTGGAACATGCCGAACGGGCCGACACGGTTCGGACCGTAGCGGTCCTGCCACCAACCCAGCAAGCGCCGCTCGATGAAGCTGAGCAGCGCACCGCAGACCACCACGGCCAGCATGATCACCAGGGCCTTCACGACAGCAATGATGATGTCGATCACTTCAGGGGTGAACCAGGTCATTGTGCTGCCTCCTGCAGGCCATCAACGGTGGCGCCGGCGAATGCAGGCGGGATACCGGCCAGGCCGGCGGGCAGGGCGACGAGGCCGGCGCCCAGTTCCTCGTTGATGCGCAGCGGCAGGCGCAGGGCCACGCCGGCGACGTTCAGGCTGAGCAGGGCGCCGTCGTTGACGCCCAGGCGGTCGGCTTCGCTCTTCGCCACGCTGACATAGGCGGGTTGGATGCGTTCCTGCACCGGGGCTGCGCGGGACGAGTTTTCCTCGGAACCGAACAGGTGGTGCACGGGCACGGCGGTCCAGGTGCCACGGGCCGGGGCGAAGGCGCCCGGAATGGCGGTGAACCAGTTCAGGTTGTCGCCCTGGGTTTCGATCAGGCGGGTGCCCGGGTCACCGGCACGCAGGTGGCCCCCCACTTCGTCTTGGAACTTGTTCCAGGCCTGTGGCGAGTTCCAGCCCGGCGACCAGGCGAACGGCACCTGTTGGCGCGGCTCGACGGAGCCCGAGTAACCTTCCATGGAGAAGGCGAACGCGGTGTCCTTGTCCTGGGAGGTGCGCGGTTCGTGCACGCTGATGTTGGCGCGCATGGCGGTGCGGCCGCTATAGCGCAGCGGTTCACGGGCCAGTTTCAGGCCCTTGATGCGGAACGCCGCCGATGGCGCGGCCTCGACGATGCGCGCCAGGGCTGGCTTGCTGTTGGCCACGGCCTGGGTCACCTGGTCCAGCTGGGTGAATTCGACCATGCGGTCCAACAGCGTGCTGCGCAGGGCATGCAGCCAGCGCCAGCCTTCGTGGATCAGGTTGCTGGCGTCCAGGTAAGCCGGGTCGAACACCTGGAAGAAGCGCTGGGCGCGGCCTTCCTGGCTGACCAGGGTGCCGTCGCCTTCGGCGAAGCTGGCCGCTGGCAGTACCAGGTGGGCGCGTTCGGCGGTGGCGGTCAGCTGGTGGTCGGCAACGATCACCACCTTGGCGGCGTTCAGGGCGGCGTCCACCTTGGCGGCCGGCAGGCGGGTGTACAGGTCGTTTTCGAGGATCACCAGGGCATCGGCGCGGCCTTCGATCACGGCGTCCAGCGCCTCGTCGACCGACTCGCCGCCCATCATGGCCAGGCCCAGGCTGTTGGCCTCGGGCACCACCAGGCTCAGGGAGCCTTGCTTGCCGGCCAGGTGCAGGGCCTTGGCGATGTTGCCGGCGGCTTCGATCAGCGCGCTGGAGCCCAGGGAGGTACCGGAAACGATCAGTGGGCGCTTGGCCTTGAGCAGCGCGTCGGCGATGCGTTGGGCCAGTTCCAGGGCCTCGGCGTCCAGGCCGCTGACGGCCGGGGCGCTGGCGTCCAGGGCGTGGGCCACGGCAAAGCCGATGCGGGCCAGGTCGTCGGGCGCGGCGTGCACGCACTCTTCGGCCACGTCATCGAGCTTGGTCTCGCTGAGGCTGGCGATGAACAGCGGGTGCAGCGCGTGCTGGCCGA
The DNA here is from genome assembly GCF_013374995.1 of Pseudomonas eucalypticola. Taxonomy (NCBI): domain Bacteria; kingdom Pseudomonadati; phylum Pseudomonadota; class Gammaproteobacteria; order Pseudomonadales; family Pseudomonadaceae; genus Pseudomonas; species Pseudomonas eucalypticola. Next base: position 2,057,775 of record NZ_CP056030.1, read on the forward strand.
TATTCTTCACCGCGGCGTCCAGCCAAGGCTGCACGCGCATGGCGTCGGCCATTTCCTCGGCCTTGCCCTTGACCGACTGGCGCAGGGACAGGGCCAGGCGCGCGGCGGTCTGGGTCAGGTCTTCGCCGAGGACGAAGATGGCGTCGTGGTCTTCCACTTCGCGCAGGCTCGGGATCGGCAGCGGGCTGTTTTTCAGCACGTCCAGCACCAGGCGGATGCGACCCAGTTCAGCGGCTTCGATACCGCTGTAGAAGTGCTCGCCACCCACCAGTTCCAGCAGCGCGTAGTTGCTTTCCAGGCTGGCACGGGGCGAACCGATGCCGACGATGTTGCGACCACGCAGCAGTTCGGCGGCCTTGTCCAGGGCAGCGTCCAGGCCCAGCTTCTGCTGGCCCAGCAGCGGCTGGCGCGGGCGGTCCTTGCGGTTCACGTAGCCGTAGCCGAAACGGCCACGGTCGCACAGGAAGTACTGGTTCACCGAGCCGTTGTAGCGGTTCTCGATGCGGCGCAGCTCACCGTAGCGTTCGCCGGGGCTGATGTTGCAGCCACTGGAGCAGCCGTGGCAGATACTGGGGGCGAACTGCATGTCCCACTTGCGGTTGTAGCGCTCGGAGTGGGTCTTGTCGGTGAACACACCGGTGGGGCACACCTCGGTGAGGTTGCCCGAGAACTCGCTTTCCAGCACGCCGTCTTCGACGCGGCCGAAGTACACGTTGTCGTGGGCGCCGTACACGCCCAGGTCGGTGCCGCCGGCGTAGTCTTTATAGAAGCGCACGCAACGGTAGCAGGCGATGCAGCGGTTCATCTCGTGGGCGATGAACGGGCCGAGCTCCTGGTTCTGGTGCGTGCGCTTGGTGAAACGGTAGCGCCGCTCGTTGTGACCGGTCATCACGGTCATGTCCTGCAGGTGGCAATGGCCGCCTTCCTCGCACACCGGGCAGTCGTGCGGGTGGTTGGTCATCAGCCACTCGACGACGCTGGCGCGAAACGCCTTGGACTCTTCGTCGTCGATGGAAATCCAGGTGTTGTCGGTGGCGGGGGTCATGCAGGACATGACGATGCGACCGCGGGTGTCGTTCTCGTCGGTGTACTGCTTCACCGCGCACTGGCGACAGGCACCGACGCTACCGAGTGCGGGGTGCCAGCAGAAATAGGGGATGTCGAGGCCCAGCGACAGACAGGCCTGTAACAGGTTGTCTGCGCCATCGACTTCGAGCGCTTTGCCGTCTACGTGGATAGTGGCCATGGTTCAAAGTTCTTCGTTGGCCCGCGTGGGCGGGCGTGGCTAATGGAAAGCTGTGTGCCGGCCCGAACGCTCGTCACAGGCGGACCTGTGGCAGGGCAGGGGGCAAGCGGCCGGTGGCACGGACCACCGGCTTTGAGTCTTGTTATGCGCCGACGGTGATCGGGCGCGCCAGGTCCGGGCGCAGGCCGCTGTTTGCGGCGATGCCAGCCTCGAATTCCGGGCGGAAATATTTGATCGCACTGCCCAAGGGCTCCACGGCACCAGGTGCGTGGGCGCAGAAGGTCTTGCCCGGGCCGAGGAAACCGACCAGGCCCAGCAGCGTCTCGATGTCGCCTTGCTGGCCCTGGCCGTTCTCGAGGGCGCGCAGCAGCTTGACGCTCCACGGCAGGCCGTCACGGCACGGGGTGCAGAAGCCGCACGATTCGCGGGCAAAGAACTCTTCCATGTTGCGCAGCAAGGACACCATGTTGACCTTGTCGTCCACGGCCATGGCCAGGCCCGTACCCATGCGGGTGCCGACCTTGCCGATGCCGCCGGCGTACATCTGCGCGTCCAGGTGCTCGGGCAACAGGAAACCGGTACCGGCGCCGCCAGGCTGCCAGCACTTGAGCTTGAAGCCGTCGCGCATGCCGCCGGCGTAGTCTTCGAACAGCTCGCGGGCCGGGATGCCGAAGGGCAATTCCCACAGGCCGGGGTTCTTGACCTTGCCGCTGAAGCCCATCAACTTGGTGCCGTGGTCTTCACTGCCCTCGCGGGCCAGGGACTTGTACCAGTCCACGCCGTTGCCGACGATGGCCGGCACGTTGCACAGGGTCTCGACGTTGTTGACGCAGGTCGGCTTGCCCCACACGCCCACGGCGGCCGGGAACGGCGGCTTGGAGCGCGGGTTGGCGCGGCGGCCTTCCAGGGAGTTGATCAGCGCGGTTTCTTCACCGCAGATGTAGCGCCCGGCGCCGGTGTGCACGAACAGCTCGAAGTCAAAGCCCGACCCCAGGATGTTCTTGCCCAGCAGGCCGGCGGCCTTGGCTTCTTCCACCGCGCGGTTCAGGTGCTTGGCGGCGGTGACGTATTCGCCACGCAGGAAGATGTAGCCACGGTAGGCTTTCAACGCGCGGGCGCTGATGAGCATGCCTTCGATCAGCAGATGGGGCAGTTGCTCCATCAGCATGCGGTCTTTCCAGGTGTTGGGTTCCATTTCGTCCGCGTTGCACAGCAGGTAGCGGATGTTCATGGACTCGTCTTTGGGCATCAGGCCCCATTTGACGCCGGTGGGGAAGCCCGCACCGCCACGGCCTTTGAGGCCGGAGTCTTTCACCGTCTGGACGATGTCGTCCTGGGACAGGTCGGCGAAGGCCTTGCGGGCCGCCGCGTAGCCGTCCTTGCTCACGTACTCGTCGAACCACACCGGTTCGGCGTCGTCACGCAGGCGCCAGGTCAGCGGGTGGGTTTCCGGGGTGCGGGCGATGCGGTTGGCAGGCCCGAAGGAGGTAAGGGTCATACGTAGCCCTCCAGCAGTTTGGCAACGCCGGCTGGCTGCACGTCGCCGAAGGTATCGTCGTCGATCATCAGCGCCGGAGCCTTGTCGCAGTTGCCCAGGCAGCACACTGGCAGCAGGGTGAAGCGCCCGTCCGCGGTGGTCTGGCCCAGGCCGATGCCCAGCTTGCTCTGGATTTCGCTGACCACCGACTCGTGGCCGCCGATGTAGCAGACCATGCTGTCGCACACGCGAATGATGTGGCGGCCCACGGGCTGGCGGAAGATCTGGCTATAGAAGGTAGCCACGCCTTCGACGTCGCTGGCCGGGATGCCGAGGATCTCGCCAATGGCGTACAGGGCGCCATCGGGCACCCAGCCACGTTCCTTCTGAACGATCTTCAGGGCTTCGATGGACGCCGCGCGCGGGTCCTCGTAGTGGTGCAGCTCGTGCTCGATGGCCGAGCGCTCGGTTTCGCTGAGGGCGAAACGGTCAGTCTGGATAAGCGTGCTGTTCATGCTTAGCGGTCCACGTCGGCCATAACGAAGTCGATACTACCCAGGTACGCGATCAAGTCCGCGACCATGCTGCCTTTGATCACCGAAGGGATCTGCTGCAGGTGCGGGTAGCTCGGGGTGCGGATCCGGGTACGGTAGCTCATGGTGCCGCCGTCGCTCGTCAGGTAATAGCTGTTGATGCCCTTGGTCGCTTCGATCATCTGGAAGGATTCGTTGGCCGGCATCACCGGGCCCCACGAAACCTGCAGGAAGTGCGTGATCAAGGTTTCGATGTGCTGCAGCGTGCGCTCCTTGGGCGGCGGCGTGGTCAGCGGGTGGTCCGCCTTGTACGGGCCTTCGGGCATGTTGCGCATGCACTGGTCGATGATCTTGATGCTCTGGCGCATCTCTTCCACGCGCACCATGCAGCGGTCGTAGGCATCACCGTTGTGGCCTAGCGGCACTTCGAACTCGAAGTGCTCGTAGCCCGAGTACGGGCGCGCCTTGCGCAGGTCGAAGTCGCAGCCGGTGGAACGCAGGCCGGCACCGGTCACACCCCATTCCAGGGCTTCGCGGGTGTTGTAGGCGGCCACGCCCACGGTACGGCCCTTGAGAATGCTGTTCTGCAAGGCAGCCTTGGTGTATTCGTCCAGGCGCTTGGGCAGCCATTCGACGAAGTCCTTCACCAGCTTTTCCCAGCCGCGCGGCAGGTCGTGGGCCACGCCGCCGATGCGGTACCAGGCCGGGTGCAGGCGGAAGCCGGTGATGGCCTCGATCACCGTGTAGGCCTTCTGGCGGTCGGTGAAGGTGAAGAACACCGGGGTCATGGCGCCCACGTCCTGGATATAGGTACCCAGGAACAGCAGGTGGCTGGTGATACGGAAGAACTCGGCCATCATGATGCGGATGGTGTCGACCTTCTGCGGCACCTTGATGCCCGCCAGCTTTTCCACCGCCAGCACGTAGGGCAGGTTGTTCATCACCCCGCCCAGGTAGTCGATGCGGTCGGTGTAGGGGATGAAGCTGTGCCAGGACTGGCGCTCGGCCATTTTCTCGGCGCCACGGTGGTGGTAGCCGATGTCAGGCACGCAATCGACGATCTCTTCGCCGTCCAGTTGCAGGATGATGCGGAACGCACCGTGGGCAGACGGGTGGTTGGGGCCCAGGTTGAGGAACATGTAGTCCTCGTTGGTGCCCGAGCGTTTCATGCCCCAGTCTTCCGGCTTGAAGCGCGCGGACTCTTCTTCCAGCTGCTGCTTGGCCAGGGTCAGGCTGAACGGGTCGAATTCGGTGGCGCGCGCCGGGTAGTCCTTGCGCAGCGGGTGACCTTCCCAGGTGGGCGGCATCATGATGCGCGACAGGTGCGGGTGGCCCTGGAAGGTGATGCCGAACATGTCCCAGACTTCACGCTCGTACCAGTTGGCGTTGGGCCAGATACCGGTGACGGTGGGCAGGTTCAGGTCGCCTTCGTGCAGCGCTACCTTGATCATCACGTCGCTGTTCCGCTCCACCGACAGCAGGTGGTAGAACACGGTGAAATCGGCGCCCGGCAGGCCACGGCGCTGGGTGCGCAGGCGTTCGTCCACGCCATGCAGGTCGTAGAGCATGGAGTAGGGCTTGGGCACATTGCGCAGGAAGCTCATCACTTCCTTGAGCTTGGCGCGTTCGATCCACAGCACCGGCATGCCGGTGCGGGTTTCCTGAGCGACGAACGCTTCGGGGCCGAAGCGCTGGTTCAGTTCGACGACCACGTCCTGGTCGTCAGCCTTGTAAGGCGGGATATATAGAGCGGTGTCCGCTGTCATGGTCTCGGTCGCTATTCGTCAACGTACAGAATGAAGCCAGGGTTCTTTGTGGCGATGCCGCGTAAAGAGCTGGATCAGACTTCGTCGGGGCTGCGCAGGTTGGTGACCGCGATACGCTGTTCGCGGCGTTGTTCCTTTTGCGACGGCATCTCGGCGCGGTACACGCCTTGATCTCCGACGACCCAGGACAGCGGGCGACGCTCTTGGCCAATGGATTCCTGCAACAGCATCAGGCCTTGCAGGAAGGCCTCTGGGCGCGGCGGGCAGCCGGGCACATAAACGTCCACGGGCAGGAATTTATCCACCCCTTGAACGACCGAGTAAATGTCGTACATGCCACCGGAGTTGGCGCACGAGCCCATGGAAATGACCCACTTGGGTTCGAGCATCTGTTCGTACAGGCGCTGGATGATGGGGGCCATCTTCACGAAGCAGGTGCCGGCGATGACCATGAAGTCGGCCTGGCGTGGCGAGGCCCGAATCACTTCGGCGCCGAACCGGGCGATGTCGTGGGGCGCGGTGAAGGCGGTGGTCATTTCCACGTAGCAGCACGAAAGCCCGAAGTTGTACGGCCACAGGGAGTTCTTGCGCCCCCAGTTCACCGCACCGCTCAGGACGTCCGAGAGCTTGCCCATGAAGATGTTCTTGTGGACCTGATCCTCGAGCGGATCGGCTACGGTTTCCCGTTCGCCGATCGGATACTGGTCATTGGGTGCATCCGGGTCGATTCTGGTGAGATTGTATTGCATTGCCAAAGCCTCATTGTTTCAGCTTCGCCTGCCGCTTACGGCGACCTTCGGGAGCCCAATCGAGCGCCCCCACCCGCCAAAGGTAGACAAGACCTGCCAACAGAATTGCTATGAAAACGAGTGCTTCGACGAATCCGGCCCAGCCGCTTTCGCGTACCGACACAGACCATGCAAAGAGAAAGAGGGCTTCGATATCAAAGATCACGAATAGCATCGCGACCAGATAGAATTTCGCGGAGAGGCGCAGACGGGCGCTGCCGACCGGCAGCATGCCGGATTCAAAGGGTTCGTTCTTGCTGCGGCCCCAGGCCTTGCTACCCAGCAGGGCCGACAGCCCCAGCATGAAGGCACAGAGCCCGGCGACACCCAAAAGGAAGATGGCAAAGCCCCAGTTGTGGGCCATGAGTCCTGTCGAATCGGGCATGCTGGATTCCTTAACAGAGAGCAAAAATCTCTGGGCTTGAAAAGTAGTAAGGCAGTGACGATATGTCGCAGCTGAATCTATCGCGCTGATTTTATGGGTAAACCCGTGGCAAGTAAATTTTCTGCAGCAAATTTATTCGTAGGATTAAGCACATACACTCCCTGCAAGTGCCTTCGGGGCCCGTGGGCCGGGGGTTTGCGGGTGTTTTATTAATAACGCCGCAGCCCGCTCACTGACACTGCTTTAATGTGTAATGATAATTAATATCATTTAAAGGTGCGTAAGTTGTGTCAAGAGGGTTGGGACAGTTAACCAACTCGTACGTTCTACGTGATTTTCGCTCTATATATGTTGGCTTGGATCAAGACTTTGGTTGTAGAAGCGTAGTCGATGTGGGCGAAGGTGGTGGGAAGGGTTGGGGATTGGGTGGGGGCGGGCTGCCGGGTGCAGTCCAAAGCAAAAGGCCACCCGCAAGGGGTGGCCTCTTCTGCATCACCTGGGATCAATGAAACTGCTCTTCCTCCGTCGAGCCCGTCAGCGCCGTCACCGAGGACACCCCACCCTGAATCACCGTGGTCATGTCATCGAAGTACCCCGTGCCCACTTCCTGCTGGTGCGCCACGAAGGTGTAACCCTTCGCCGCATCGGCGAACTCCTGCTCCTGCAGCTTCACGTAGGCGGTCATGTCGTTGCGGGCGTAGTCGTGCGCCAGGTTGAACATGCCGTGCCACATGTTGTGGATACCGGCCAGGGTGATGAACTGGTGCTTGTAGCCCATGGCCGACAGTTCGCGCTGGAACTTGGCGATGGTGGCGTCGTCCAGGTTCTTCTTCCAGTTGAAGGACGGCGAGCAGTTGTACGACAGCAACTGGTCGGGGTATTCCTTCTTGATGGCCTCGGCGAAGCGACGGGCTTCGTCCAGGTCCGGCTTGGCGGTTTCGCACCAGATCAGGTCGGCGTACGGCGCATAGGCCAGGCCGCGGGCGATAGCCTGGTCGAGGCCGGCGCGCACCTTGTAGAACCCTTCAGGCGTGCGGGTGCCCGTCACGAACGGTTGGTCATACGGGTCGCAGTCTGAGGTCAGCAGGTCGGCGGCGTTGGCGTCGGTACGAGCCAGGATGATCGTCGGCACGCCGGCCACGTCAGCGGCCAGGCGCGCGGCGACCAGCTTCTGCACGGCCTCCTGGGTCGGCACCAGCACCTTGCCCCCCATGTGGCCGCATTTTTTCACCGACGCCAGCTGGTCTTCGAAGTGCACGCCAGCGGCGCCCGCTTCGATCATGTTCTTCATCAGCTCGTAAGCGTTGAGCACGCCGCCGAAGCCGGCTTCGGCGTCGGCAACGATGGGGGCGAAGTAGTCGATGTAACCGTCATCGCCCGGGTTCTTGCCGGCTTTCCATTGAATCTGGTCAGCGCGGCGGAATGAGTTGTTGATGCGTTTGACCACGGTGGGTACCGAGTCGACCGGGTACAGCGACTGGTCGGGGTACATGGATTCGGCCGAGTTGTTGTCGGCAGCCACTTGCCAGCCGGACAGGTAAATGGCCTGGATACCGGCCTTGACCTGTTGCACGGCCTGGCCGCCGGTGAGGGCGCCCATGCAGTTGACGAAGTCCTTGTCCGGACGGAAGGACGGCTTGGCGCCCTGGGTCACCAGCTTCCAGAGCTTCTCGGCGCCGAGGCGGGCCAATGTGTGCTCGGGTTGAACCGAGCCGCGCAGGCGCACAACGTCGGCCGCGGAGTAAGTCCGGGTCACACCTTTCCAGCGCGGGTTTTCTGCCCAGTCTTTTTCAAGGGCAGCTATTTGTTGTTCGCGTGTCAGTGCCATGGAGATAAACCTCGTCGCATAGGTTTGGATGAAAATTCTCGCTCCGCCGGCGCTGTCCTTACAGAAACACCATGGTGGCGCTCGCAGATCAGAAGCTTAGAAGGTCTGGGACGGGCTTGACGGAGAAGGCGACGATCGAACGGTCGTTCGAGAGGGGAGTGGCAGTTGGCCGGGCGTGCCCTGTGCGTGTACACCGACCGGTCGTGGCGGTGGTGCGGCGAACAGGCCTTGCCGTGTTACCAGAATGCGCTTCCGTCCCTCGGGACAACTTCTTCGTTCCAGTCGCAATCTCGTCAGGCTGCCTTGTGGGCGTTCCAGACACGAATCGGCTCCGGTGGGTAGGTTGGAGACCGATCCGAAGGCCCTTTCCAGGGCCCCTGATTAGCGGGAGCGAGGCCATCATGCCTCGGCGAAAAGGTGTCGTCAAACATTTTGTAGTGCTTTTTTCATAGCACTACATCTTTGGTTCAAGGCGACTTATCAGTCAGTTTCAGAGTCTTTGGTCGCTGACCATCAGGGTGTTTTCGCGACCCCTGGGTCACGATTTCAGTCAACGGGGTCCACTTTTACCCGCAAGGTCATGTCATTGCGCCCCTGGGTGGACCAATTTCGGGTATACCCGCGCTGGTTGTACTGGCTTTGCTCGTTGGTACCGGCCAAGATTATCCATTCGCCCAAGCGCCCGCTGACCTGCGTGTCGGTGCTTTGAACGTTCACTACATCCTGACGCTCCTGGCTCATCCGGTCATTGTTGGTACTGATGCTCAGGTGAACGGTCTCGCCAGTGACGCTGGCGGTCACGTAGAAGCCTTGGGTGACGTTCTTGTACTGGGTCTGGGTCTGCAAGCCGCCGTAGCTGTCGCTTTGGGCGGTGGTGAACGGCACGCTCTGGCCGACCTGAATCAGGGCGGGGGTGCCCTCGGTGGCTTGTACCTGCTGCACGCCGCCGGTACGGTTGGCCGTGCTGTAGTTGATGATCCGGGTATTGCTGCCGTTCACGGTGTAACCGCCACGGTCGCCGTCATTGCTGTCGCTGGTGTCCACGCTGATGAGCAGGCGCCGGGCGGCCACGTCCAGTTGCGTGATCAGGGCGCGCAGTTGCTGGATCTTGTCGGGGTCGGCGTTGACGATCAATTGGTTGCCGTAGGCGGTGACCTTGCCGTCGCGGCCCAGGAAATTCTGCGCCACGGGCAGCAGGTCGTCGCTGGTGCGGTTGTTCAGCGGCACGATTTCGGTGGCGGCGTGGGCAGCGAAGGAGGTGGCCAGGGCCAGGGTGGCGAGGAGGGGGCGTAGCGGCATGTCCGAATTCTCCATCATTGGAGCGGACATTATGGCAGACGGGGTTCGGCCGGGAAGCGCAGATCCCTGTGTGGGACCGGGCGGAGTTCGAGAAAAGGACGCTGCGGTATGTCGGATATACCGCGGTGTGCTGTTCCTGAGCTTCGCCCGGTCCCACAGGGGTGGGCAGCGGGTTAGCTGGAGCGGACCATGTCCACGTGCGGGATGCCCGCCTCGAGGAATTCTTCGCTCACGACCTTGAAGCCATGGCGCTCGTAGAAGGCCGTGGCGTGTACCTGGGCGCTCAGGCTCTGCTGCTTGAGGTCCTGCTGCTCGGCTTGGGCGATGGCGGCCTCAAGCAGGGCGTCGCCCACTTTCAGCCCGCGCCAGTCCTTGAGCACCGAGACCCGGCCGATCTGGCCGTCGGGCAGCAGGCGGGCGGTGCCGATGGGGTAGTCGCCCTCGCAGGCCAGGAAGTGCACGGCGTCGTTGTCGTCGGCGTCGAACTCCAGCTCCGGGGGCACCGATTGCTCGGCGATGAACACGGCCTCGCGGATACGTCGAATGTCGGCGATGTCCTTGTGCCAATCAGCCACGCGTACGCGAATCTTATTCATCGGCAGCGAACCCCAGACTTCCCTGTTTGACCAGCTCACAGATCAGTGTACGACCTTGCTCGTCGATCATCCATGGGCCCAGGTTTTCGATGTGCAGGGCGTCGGCGGCGCAGATCAGTTTCAGCAGGTCGCGCAGCTCACCCGGCAGCAGGCGGCTCTGGCCGCTGGCGAACAGCAGCAGGTCATCGCCCACTTCCGACCAGGCCATGCGCGCGCTCGGGTTGCGGATCAGGATGGCGCCTTCTTCCAGGCCGTCCAGCAGGTCGTCTTCTTCCAGGGTTTCGCCCGCTACCAGCTCCGGGTAGCGCGGCTCGGTCATGAACTGGCCGAACCAGGTCAGCAGCAGGCGCTCGTCGTTCATGTGCTCGTTGAGCAGCTTCTTCAGGCGGTCCAGGGCGTCGTGCTGGATCTGGTGCGGGTCGCTGACCGGTTGCGCGTCGGCATCGCTGTAACGGTCTTCGTCCGGGAGGAACTGGCTCAGGAAATCGGTGAAATGGGTCAGCACTTCGGACGCGCTCGGGGCGCGGAAGCCCACCGAGTAGGTCATGCAGTCGTCCAGGGCCACACCGTAGTGAGCCAGGCGCGGCGGCAGGTAGAGCATGTCGCCGGGCTCCAGGGTCCACTCGTCGCTTTGCTCGAAGTTAGCCAGGATGCGCAAGTCGGCGTGTTCGATCAGCGGGCTGTCGGAGTCGCACATTTGCCCGACCTTCCAGTTGCGCTTGCCGTGGCCTTGCAGCAGGAACACGTCGTAGTTGTCGAAGTGCGCGCCAACGCTGCCGCCCGGGGCGGCGAAGCTGATCATCACATCGTCGATGCGCCAGCTTGGCAGGAAGCGGAAATGCTGCAGCAGGTCGGCCACTTCCGGTACGAACTGGTCGACGGCCTGCACCAGCAGGGTCCACTCACGCTCGGGCAGTTGGCTGAAAGCGTCTTCTTCGAACGGGCCGCGGCGCATTTCCCACGGGCGTTCGCCGTGTTCGATGACGATGCGCGATTCGACTTCTTCTTCCAGGGCCAGGCCTGCCAATTCGTCAGGGCTGATGGGGTTTTCGAAATCGGTGAACGCCTGACGGACCAGCAGGGGCTTTTTCTGCCAGTAGTCACGCAGGAACTCGCGTGCGGTCAAGCCACCCAGAAGTTGAAGAGGAGTATCAGAGTTCATGTGTAACCTATTGAATGGTTGCGCTTTTATGTCACGAATAAAAACGCCCGGCTAAGCCGGGCGTCTGAACGACGGGGCAAGGCGTCAGATGCGCTTGGCCTGAGCCGCGGCGTTACCGATGTAGGAAGCCGGGGTCAGCTTCTTCAGTTCGGCGCGGGCTTCGGCTGGCATGTCCAGGCCGTCGATGAAAGTTTGCAGTGCTTCAGGGCTGATGCCCTTGCCACGGGTCAACTCTTTCAGTTTTTCGTACGGGTTTTCGATGTTGTAGCGGCGCATCACGGTCTGGATCGGCTCGGCCAGGACTTCCCAGCAGGCGTCCAGGTCTTCGGCGATGCGCACTTCGTTCAGTTCCAGCTTGCTGATGCCCTTCAGGCTCGCTTCATAGGCAATGACGCTGTGGGCAAAACCGACGCCCAGGTTGCGCAGCACGGTGGAGTCGGTCAGGTCACGCTGCCAGCGCGAAACCGGCAGTTTGCTGGCCAGGTGCTGGAACAGTGCGTTGGCGATACCCAGGTTGCCTTCGGAGTTTTCGAAGTCGATCGGGTTGACCTTGTGCGGCATGGTCGAGGAGCCGATTTCGCCGGCGATGGTGCGCTGCTTGAAGTAGCCCAGGGAGATGTAGCCCCAGATATCGCGATCGAAGTCGATCAGGATGGTGTTGTAGCGCGCGATGGCGTCGAACAGCTCGGCGATGTAGTCGTGCGGTTCGATCTGGGTGGTGTAGGGGTTGAAGCCCAGGCCCAGCTCGTCTTCGATGAAGGCGCGGGCGTTGGCTTCCCAGTCGATGTCGGCGTAGGCGGACAGGTGGGCGTTGTAGTTGCCCACGGCGCCGTTGATCTTGCCCAGCAGCGGCACGGCGGCTACCTGGGCGATCTGGCGCTCCAGACGGTAGACGACGTTGGCCAGTTCCTTGCCCAGGGTGGTCGGCGAAGCCGGCTGGCCGTGGGTGCGCGACAGCATCGGCACGTCGGCGAAGCGGTGGGCCAGCGCGCGGATGTCGTTGGCGATCTGGCGCATCAGCGGCAGCAGCACGGTGTCACGGCCTTCGCGCAGCATCAGGGCGTGGGACAGGTTGTTGATGTCCTCGCTGGTGCAGGCGAAGTGGATGAACTCGCTGACCTTGGCCAGTTCCGGCAGCTTGGCGGCCTGCTCCTTGAGCAGGTACTCGATGGCCTTGACGTCGTGGTTGGTGGTGCGCTCGATCTCTTTCACGCGCTCGGCGTGTTCGAGGGCGAAGTCATCGGCCAGGGCGTCGAGGATAGCGTTGGCTTCGGCGGAGAAGGCCGGCACTTCGCTGATTTGCGGGTGGGCGGCCAGGCGCTGGAGCCAGCGTACTTCCACCAGGGCGCGGAAACGGATCAGGCCGTATTCGCTGAAAATAGGGCGCAGGGCCTGGGTTTTGCCGGCGTAGCGGCCGTCAACAGGGGAAACCGCAGTGAGCGAAGAAAGCTGCATGGGGTGTTCTCGGACAGTCGGGCAACGAAATGGGGCGCGTATCATACATGAAAATTCATTGCAGGTCGGCAGCCCAGCGCCGACCGCGCCCGTGAAGTGACGAGCGTTAACCGCGCATCATCGGGTAAAGCTCTTTGAGCAGCTTGCGCCGGCTGAAGACCAGTTGCCAGCGGTGGCCGCCCAATTGCCGCCACAGGCGTGCCGAGCGGATGCCCGCCAGCAGCAGGGCGCGTATTTTCGCGGCATTGCTGGGCTGCTGCAGGTTGCGCATGTCGCCTTGCACCTGAATGCGCTGGCGCAACGTGCTCAGGGTATCCTGGTACAGAGCGCCACTGGCGGCGATAACGTTCTCGTGGGTAATGCCGAAATGTTCTACCTGGGACTGGATTTGCGGCAGGCGCTTGCCGATCACCTCCAGCAGGTCGTCACGCTTGCCCAGTTGGCGCTCCAGGTTGAGCATCGACAGGGCGTAGCGCAGCGGTTCGCGCTGCAGGCTCGCCGGGTCGCGCTCCAGCGCACTGACCAGGGCGCGGTAGCCCTCGCGCAGGTTCAGGTCGTCACCGCCAAACACCTCCAGGGTGTCCTTGGGGTCGCGGATCAGCAGGCTGCCAAGCATGCAGCCCATGGCTGCCTCGGTGCTCTGGCCAGTCTTGGCGATGCGGTCCACCAGCACGGCGGCCTCGAACACGCCGCCCAGGGCAATCAGTTGCTCCTGAATCTGGTTCATGCCTGGCCCTTGCTGGTCCAGGGCTCGGCCACTTCGATGACACCGCCACCCAGGCAGATCTCACCGTCGTAGAACACCACGGACTGGCCCGGGGTGACGGCGCGCTGCGGCTCGTCGAACACGGCGCGGTAGCCCTGGGCGGTCTGTTCCAGGGTGCAGGCCTGGTCGCTCTGGCGGTAGCGCACCTTGGCGGTCAGGCGGCGCGGGCTGCTCAGGTCGACAGGGTTCACCCACCAGATTTCCGAGGCCAGCAGGGCCCGGGAGAACAGCCATGGGTGGTCATTGCCTTGGCCGACCACCAGCACGTTGCGCGCAAGGTCTTTTTCCAGCACGTACCACGGCTCGTCGCTGGCGTCTTTCAAGCCGCCGATGCCCAGGCCCTGGCGCTGGCCGATGGTGTGGTACATCAGGCCATGGTGGCGGCCGATCACTTCACCTTCGGTGGTCTGGATCTCGCCAGGCTGGGCGGGCAGGTACTGCTTGAGGAAGTCACTGAAACGACGCTCGCCAATGAAGCAGATACCGGTGGAGTCCTTCTTCTTGGCGGTGGCCAGGCCGTGTTTCTCGGCGATGGCACGTACTTCCGGCTTTTCCAGCTCGCCTACCGGGAACAGGGTCCGGGCGATCTGTTCGCCGCCCACGGCGTGCAGGAAGTAGCTCTGGTCCTTGTTCGGGTCCAGGCCCTTGAGCAGTTCGGTACGGGCGTCGACATCGCGGCGGCGCACGTAGTGGCCGGTGGCGATAAGGTCGGCGCCCAGGGACAGGGCGTAGTCCAGGAAAGCCTTGAACTTGATTTCGCGGTTGCAGAGGATGTCCGGGTTCGGCGTGCGGCCGGCCTTGTACTCTTCCAGGAAGTGTTCGAAGACGTTGTCCCAGTATTCGGCGGCGAAGTTGGCCGTATGCAGCTTGATGCCGATACGGTCGCACACGGCCTGGGCGTCGGCCAGGTCTTCGCGGGCGGTGCAGTATTCGGTGCCGTCGTCTTCTTCCCAGTTCTTCATGAACAGGCCTTCCACCTGGTACCCCTGTTCGAGCAGCAGGAGGGCGGACACGGAAGAGTCAACGCCGCCGGACATGCCGACGATAACGCGCTGGGTTTCAGGGGCAGCAGCTGAATCACGCATAGGAATTGAGTGTGTGTCTGGGAAAAGCAGGGGATTCTATCACCAAGCGCCCGGTTGCGCTTGCTGCTGATCAAACCTGACCCTGATGGGTAGTGCGGCTCAATTACGAATCAGGCTGAGGCTGTGCAGCGGGTGCTCCAGGTAGTCGTCGATGCATTGCAGCAACAGTTCGCTGCGCCAGCGGGCTTTCTGCGCGATGATCTCGTCGCGGGTCAGCCATTGCGGGCCGATGATGCCGTGGTCCAGCTTTCGCTCGGGGTCATGGTGCAGCGGCCTGCCGGCAAAACACACCCGCTGGTACGTGATGCCGTTGCTGGGCGCGGTATACAGGTAGATGCCGACCACGCCGGTGAGCTCGACGTCGTAACCGGTTTCCTCGACGGTTTCGCGAATGGCCGCCTCGATCAGGCTCTCGTCGGGCTCCAGGTGCCCGGCAGGCTGGTTGAGCACGGCGCGACCGCCCTTGAGTTCTTCGACCAGCAGGAAACGGCCTTGGTCTTCGATGACGGTGGCGACGGTGACATGGGGGATCCAGGGGCGCATGGGCCCTCCTTTCAGTCGGGAGCAGGTCGTTTGTAGCTTACAGTCTGTGGCAAAAAAGTTTTCCACGGATTGCCGAGAAAACTGGTGGTCTTTACAAAGATCTGTAGTGAACAAACAAGGCAGACGAGGTGATCTCACAGGCGTAACTGGCCCGAAACGGATGTGGGACCGGGCTTGCCCGGGAAGCGCCGTGCGGACGGCGCTCGATCTCAACAGCGACACAACAACATCGCCTGGCGCCTGGGGGCCCTGTGCGATCTCAAGCCAGGAGCTCCGCTGAGCCTTCTGTCGGCATGGCTTGAAATCGCACCAGGGCCAATAGGTGCATGTCTTGGTTTTTCCTGCGCCTTTGAAACCGAGCGCCGCCCGCGCGGCGCTTCCCAGGCAAGCCTGGTCCCACATCTGTTTCGGGCCAGTCATGTCTGTGAGAGCACCTGGTCCGCCTTGTTTGTTCACTACAGATCTTTGTAGGCGCCACCCACGTTTCCGGCAATCCGTGAAGAACCAAAAAAAAGCCCCAGCGCAGGCTGGGGCTTTCTTGAGGCTTGAAGCTTACTTCAGTGCAGCGATGGCGGCGTTGAAGGTCGCGCTAGGGCGCATCACCTTGGCAGCCAGCTCGGCGTTGGCGTGGTAGTAGCCAGCGATGTCCACCGGCTTGCCTTGCACGGCGTTGAGCTCGGCGACGATCGTCGCTTCGTTCTCGGTCAGTGCCTTGGCCAGTGGGGCGAACTGGGCTTGCAGCGCGGCGTCTTCGGTCTGCGCGGCCAGGGCCTGGGCCCAGTACAGCGCCAGGTAGAAGTGGCTGCCGCGGTTGTCGATGTTGCCGACTTTGCGCGATGGCGACTTGTTGTTGTCCAGGAACTGGCCAGTGGCCTGGTCCAGGGTGGCGGCCAGAACCTTGGCCTTGGCGTTGCCGTTGGTCACGCCCAGGTGTTCCAGGGAGGCCGCCAGGGCCAGGAATTCACCCAGCGAGTCCCAGCGCAGGAAGTTTTCTTCCACCAGTTGCTGCACGTGCTTGGGCGCCGAACCGCCGGCGCCGGTTTCGAACAGGCCACCGCCGTTCATCAGCGGCACGATGGACAGCATCTTGGCGCTGGTACCCAGTTCCATGATCGGGAACAGGTCGGTCAGGTAGTCGCGCAGCACGTTGCCGGTCACCGAGATGGTGTCCTGGCCCTTGCGGATGCGCTCCAGGGAGAACTTCATGGCGTCGACCGGGGACATGATGCGGATGTCCAGGCCCGAGGTGTCGTGGTCTTTCAGGTAGACCTGGACCTTCTCGATCATCACGCCGTCGTGGGCACGGGCCGGGTCCAGCCAGAACACCGCCGGGGTGTTGGAGGCGCGGGCACGGTTGACGGCCAGCTTGACCCAGTCCTGGATCGGCGCGTCCTTGGTCTGGCACATGCGGAAGATATCGCCGGCTTCGACTTTCTGCTCCAGCAACACGCGGCCCTTGCCATCGACGACGCGAACGGTACCGTCGGTCTTGATGTGGAAGGTCTTGTCGTGGGAGCCGTACTCTTCGGCTTTCTGCGCCATCAGGCCAACGTTCGGCACGCTGCCCATGGTGGTCGGATCGAACGCGCCGTGTTTCTTGCAGTCTTCGATGACAGCCTGGTAGATGGTGGCGTAGCAACGGTCCGGGATCACCGCCTTGGTGTCCTGCAGGTTGCCTTCGGTGTTCCACATCTTGCCCGAGTCACGGATCATGGCCGGCATCGAGGCGTCGACGATCACGTCGCTTGGCACGTGCAGGTTGGTGATGCCCTTGTCGGAGTTGACCATGGCCAGCGCCGGGCGGGTAGCGTACACGGCCTGGACGTCGGCTTCGATCTGCGCTTTCTGCTCGGCAGGCAGCGACTGGATGCGGGCGTACAGGTCGCCGATACCGTTGTTCAGGTTGAAACCGACCTGCTCCAGCACGGTGGCGTGCTTGGCCAGGGCTTCCTTGTAGAACTCGGCAACGACCTGGCCGAACATGATCGGGTCGGAAACCTTCATCATGGTGGCCTTGAGGTGCAGGGACAGCAGCACGCCCTTGGCCTTGGCGTCGTCGATTTCAGCGGCGATGAAGGCGCGCAGGGCCTTTTTGCTCATCACGGCGCAGTCGATGATTTCGCCGGCCTTGACCGAGGTCTTTTCCTTCAGGACGCTGGTGGAGCCGTCAGCGGCCAGCAGCTCGATGCGCACGGCGTCCGCGGCTTCGATCAGGGCGGCCTTTTCGCTGCCGTAGAAGTCGCCGTTGCTCATGTGAGCCACGTGGGACTTGGAGTCGGCGGCCCAGGCGCCCATCTTGTGCGGGTGCTTGCGGGCGTAGTTCTTGACCGACAGCGGAGCGCGGCGGTCGGAGTTGCCTTCGCGCAGTACCGGGTTCACGGCACTGCCCTTGATCTTGTCGTAGCGCGACTTGGCTTCTTTCTCGGCGTCGGTGGCCGGGTTTTCCGGGTAGTCCGGGATGTTGTAGCCCTGGGCCTGCAGCTCGACGATGGCGGCCTTCAGTTGCGGTACCGAGGCGCTGATGTTCGGCAGCTTGATGATGTTGGCTTCCGGCGTGGTGGCCAGGGTGCCCAGCTCGGCGAGGTCGTCAGCGATGACCTGGTCGGCTTTCAGTTGCTCAGGGAAGCTCGACAGGATGCGGCCAGCCAGCGAAATGTCGCGGGTTTCCACGGCAATATCAGCCGAAGCGGTGAACGCTTCTACGATAGGGAGCAGGGAATAGGTGGCGAGGGCCGGAGCTTCGTCGGTGAAGGTGTAGATGATCTTTGAGCGGGTGGGCATATTCGGATTAACTCTCTTCTTTGCTAAGCGTGCACAGAATCTCGAGATGCGCAGGGTAGGCGCTTTCGTCCAATGTCATCAATGAGCCGAAAGTCGAGGATTCGTCGCGATGATGTGGGGTGCATCAGTAGAGCGTCAAGCGACCGAGCTGCGGTACAGCGCAGTCTTTTTCAAGCTTTTTCAAGGGCCTGGCGCCCGCGGGCAGGTGCCAGGCCAGTGGTGACTCGATGGTCACTGCGACAGTATACCACTGGTCATGGTCTATAAATGATGCTCTTCGGCAGATTCACGGTTCAAACAGCTGGTTGCGGTCCCGGGCAGGTGGTTTACGCTCAGGGATAGCCAGGATGTTCAACCCCAAAAAACGGAGTCCAGCATGGGATACCAGAAGATTCAGGTTCCGAGCGTCGGCGAAAAGATCAGCGTCAATGCAGACCATTCTCTCACTGTTCCAGACCAACCGATCATTCCGTACATCGAAGGCGACGGCATTGGCGTGGACGTCACGCCGGTCATGATCAAAGTGGTGGACGCCGCGGTGGCCAAGGCCTACGGCGGCAAGCGCAAGATTTCCTGGATGGAAGTGTACGCGGGCGAGAAAGCCACCCAGGTGTATGACCAGGACACGTGGCTCCCCCAGGAAACCCTCGACGCGGTGAAGGACTACGTGGTGTCTATCAAAGGCCCCCTGACCACACCAGTGGGGGGTGGTATCCGGTCGCTGAACGTTGCCTTGCGCCAGCAGCTTGACCTTTATGTCTGCCTGCGCCCGGTGGTCTGGTTCCAGGGTGTGCCCAGTCCGGTGAAGAAGCCCCAGGACGTGGACATGGTGATCTTCCGCGAGAACTCCGAGGACATCTATGCCGGCATCGAATGGAAAGCCGGCACCCCCGAAGCGCAGAAGGTGATCAAGTTCCTGAAGGAGGAAATGGGTGTCACCAAGATCCGTTTTGACCAGGACTGCGGCATCGGCGTCAAGCCCGTGTCCAAGGAAGGCACCCAGCGCCTGGTGCGCAAGGCCCTGCAATACGTGGTGGACAATGACCGCGAGTCGCTGACCCTGGTGCACAAGGGCAACATCATGAAATTCACCGAGGGCGCCTTCAAGGACTGGGGCTACGAGATTGCCCGCGACGAATTCGGGGCCACCTTGCTCGACGGCGGGCCGTGGATGCAATTCAAGAACCCCAAGACCGGGCGCAACGTGATCGTCAAGGACGCTATCGCCGACGCCATGTTGCAGCAGATCCTGCTGCGGCCGGCCGAATACGACGTGATCGCCACCCTCAACCTCAACGGTGACTACCTGTCCGACGCGATGGCGGCGGAGGTGGGCGGTATCGGCATCGCGCCCGGCGCCAACCTGTCCGACACGGTGGCCATGTTCGAGGCGACGCACGGTACGGCGCCCAAGTACGCGGGCAAGGACCAGGTCAACCCGGGGTCGGTGATCCTGTCGGCGGAAATGATGCTGCGCCACCTGGGCTGGACCGAGGCGGCGGACCTGATCATCAAGGGGACCAACGGCGCGATCGGGGCGAAAACCGTTACCTATGATTTCGAGCGGCTGATGGACGGTGCCACGCTGGTGTCCAGTTCGGGGTTCGGCGAGGCGCTGATCAAGCATATGTGACCGGCGGTACGAAAAAAGCCGGCCTTCCTGGCCGGTTTTTTGTTTCGAGATTTGTGTTGGCTGGCCCCCGGGCAAGCCTCGGGAGCCAGGTGGCACAGTCTCAGGCGTTGGCGGCCTGGTGTTCGGCCACAGGAGCGGCGACAGGCGAGGGGGTGTCAGTGGCAGCGCTAATTTCGACGGCGTGCAGGCCCTTGGGGCCCTGGATGATTTCGAATTTGACGGGCTGGCCGGCCTTGAGGGTCTTGTAGCCATCCATCTTGATGGCCGAGTAGTGGGCGAACAGGTCTTCGCTTTTGCCCTCTTCAACGATGAAGCCATAGCCTTTGGCGTTGTTGAACCACTTGACCTTACCGTTTGCCATGCTCATATCCCTCTGCAAAGGACTCCATCTCTGGAGTATCATCCACTTCATCCGGCATCGGACCGATCAAAAAATTTGGTTGACTGCGCGGACCTTTATTCCCCAATGTGGGTTCTATTGTTTGTAACACCGTTTTGCCGATAGTCAAGGTCATGCGGCGGCCGGGCTTACAGCCGGTCACAAGGTCAACACCCAACCCTATTCGCTCAACCATGAACCTTCTTTCCATGCATGCAATCAGCCAGATTCGACTAACATTCAATCAGGATCGCCCGCAATCGGATGAGGACGATTCAGCGGGCCTGGCCGTACAGGAATCCAAGCCGGCCTTGAAGGCGCCACCCATGTATAAGGTGGTTTTGTTTAACGATGACTACACACCGATGGATTTCGTCGTCGAAGTGCTCGAGGTGTTTTTCAACCTTAACCGCGAGCTGGCGACCAAGGTCATGCTCGCCGTCCACACGGAAGGGCGAGCCGTATGTGGATTGTTCACCCGCGACATCGCCGAGACAAAGGCCATGCAGGTCAATCAATACGCCAGGGAAAGCCAGCATCCGCTACTCTGTGAAATCGAGAAGGACGGTTAATCGCCGACCACTTGGGTATGAGGTGAAGCTATGTTAAACCGCGAGCTCGAAGTCACCCTCAATCTCGCCTTCAAGGAGGCCCGTTCCAAGCGTCATGAGTTCATGACCGTGGAGCACCTCCTGTTGGCATTATTGGATAATGAGGCCGCCGCCACCGTTTTGCGCGCTTGTGGCGCAAACCTCGACAAACTCAAGCACGACTTGCAGGAGTTCATCGACTCCACCACGCCGCTGATCCCCGTTCATGACGAGGACCGCGAAACCCAGCCAACCCTGGGCTTCCAGCGCGTGCTGCAACGTGCCGTCTTCCACGTACAGAGCTCGGGCAAGCGCGAAGTCACCGGTGCCAACGTGCTGGTCGCCATCTTCAGCGAACAGGAAAGCCAGGCCGTGTTCCTGCTCAAGCAGCAGAGCGTGGCGCGCATCGATGTGGTCAACTACATCGCCCACGGCATCTCCAAGGTGCCGGGGCACGGCGATCATTCGGAAGGTGAACAGGAAATGCAGGACGACGAGGGCGGTGAGTCTTCTTCTTCAGGCAACCCACTGGACGCCTATGCCAGCAACCTTAACGAACTCGCGCGCCAGGGCCGTATCGACCCGCTGGTAGGCCGCGAGAACGAAGTGGAGCGCGTGGCGCAGATCCTCGCCCGTCGGCGCAAGAACAACCCGTTGCTGGTGGGTGAAGCCGGCGTCGGCAAGACCGCCATCGCCGAGGGCCTGGCCAAGCGCATCGTCGACAGCCAGGTCCCTGACCTGCTGGCCAACAGCGTGGTCTACTCCCTGGACCTCGGCGCCTTGCTGGCCGGTACCAAATACCGCGGCGATTTCGAAAAACGCTTCAAGGCGCTGTTGGGCGAATTGAAGAAGCGTCCGCAGGCGATCCTGTTCATCGACGAGATCCACACCATCATTGGTGCCGGCGCCGCGTCGGGCGGGGTCATGGACGCTTCCAACCTGCTCAAGCCGCTGCTGTCCTCGGGTGATATCCGTTGCATCGGCAGCACTACGTTCCAGGAATTCCGGGGCATCTTCGAGAAAGACCGGGCCCTGGCGCGGCGCTTCCAGAAGGTGGATGTCAGCGAGCCGTCGGTGGAAGACACCATCGGTATCCTGCGCGGCCTGAAAGGGCGCTTCGAGCAGCACCACAGCATCGAGTACAGCGACGAGGCCCTGCGGGCCGCCGCCGAGCTGGCCTCGCGCTACATCAATGACCGGCACATGCCGGACAAGGCCATCGACGTGATCGACGAGGCGGGCGCCTACCAGCGTCTGCAGCCGGTGGAGAACCGGGTCAAGCGCATTGATGTACCGCAGGTCGAGGACATTGTCGCCAAGATTGCGCGTATTCCGCCAAAGCACGTCACCAGTTCCGACAAGGAGCTGCTGCGTAACCTGGAGCGCGACCTGAAACTGACCGTGTTTGGTCAGGACGCTGCCATCGACTCGCTGGCCACCGCGATCAAGCTGTCCCGTGCTGGCCTGAAGTCGCCGGACAAGCCGGTCGGTTCCTTCCTGTTCGCCGGCCCTACCGGCGTGGGCAAGACCGAAGCCGCTCGTCAGTTGGCCAAGGCGTTGGGCGTTGAACTGGTGCGTTTCGACATGTCCGAGTACATGGAGCGCCATACCGTGTCCCGTCTGATCGGCGCGCCTCCGGGTTATGTCGGTTTCGACCAGGGCGGCTTGCTGACCGAGGCCATCACCAAGCAACCGCACTGCGTGCTGCTGCTCGATGAAATCGAGAAGGCCCACCCGGAAGTCTTCAACCTGCTGCTGCAGGTGATGGATCACGGTACCCTGACCGACAACAACGGGCGCAAGGCGGACTTCCGCAATGTCATCTTGATCATGACCACCAACGCCGGTGCCGAGACCGCGGCGCGTGCCTCCATAGGGTTCACGCACCAGGACCACTCGTCCGATGCCATGGAAGTGATCAAGAAAAGCTTCACGCCAGAGTTCCGCAACCGTCTGGACACCATCATCCAGTTTGGTCGCCTCAGCCACGAGACGATCAAGAGCGTGGTCGACAAGTTCCTCACCGAACTGCAGGCCCAGCTGGAAGACAAGCGCGTGTTGCTGGAAGTCTCGGACGCGGCGCGCAGCTGGCTGGCGGCCGGCGGCTACGACGCGACCATGGGTGCCCGCCCGATGGCGCGGCTGATCCAGGACAAGATCAAGCGGCCATTGGCCGAGGAGATTCTGTTCGGGGAGCTGGCCGAGCATGGTGGCGTGGTGCACGTCGACGTGAAGGACGGCGAAATGACGTTCGACTTCGAGACCACGGCGGAAATGGCCTGACGCCGTTGGGGCCGCTGCCGTCACGCGGCAGCGGCTACCCAGGCGGGCGTGCAAATGTAGCGGCCACACAAAAACGCCCGGCATGCGCCGGGCGTTTTCGTGTGTGCTGCTTAACGAGCGCGGTAGGTAATGCGCCCTTTGCTCAAGTCATAGGGCGTCAGCTCGACGCGCACCTTGTCACCGGTCAGAATACGAATGTAGTTCTTGCGCATCTTGCCGGAGATATGCGCGGTTACGACGTGCCCATTTTCCAACTCCACGCGAAACATGGTGTTAGGTAGGGTGTCGACGACAGTGCCTTCCATTTCGAAGCTGTCTTCTTTCGACATGCAGTAAAGCCCTCGGTGTCCAGTTAATGGCCCGGTGCAACTGCGCCAGGCAAAAGCGGCGTGCATTGTGCCTGAAAAAGGGGCGGAACGCCAAGACCCTTCAGTTTAACGTAACCCAACGCTGGTTGATCAGCAGCTCGATGGGCCGATACTGAGTCTTGTAATTCATTTTTTTACAGTTCTTGATCCAGTAGCCCAGGTACACCGCGTCCAGCCCCAGGCGCGAGGCCTCGCCTATCTGCCACAGAATGGCGAAACGGCCCAGGCTGCGGCGCTCTTCAGCCGGTTCGTAAAAGGTGTAGACCGCCGACAGCCCATTGGGCAACAGGTCGGTGACTGCCACCGCCAATAGTTGGCCGTCACGGCGGAATTCATAGAAGCGCGAAAATGGCAGATCGCGTACCAGGAACGTTGAGAATTGGTCCCGGCTGGGCGGGTACATGTCGCCGTCGGCATGGCGCTGTTCGATATAGCGCTGGTAAAGATCGAAATATTCCTCGCTGAACGCCGGCTTGCTGGAGGTCACCTGGATATCGGTATTGCGCTTGAGGATGCGTTTCTGCTGGCGGCTGGGGCTGAAGCTGGAAGCAGGAATGCGCGCCGGCACGCACGCATTGCAGCGCTGGCAATGGGGGCGGTAGAGGTGATCGCCGCTGCGCCGAAAACCCATTTCCGACAGGTCGGCGTAGACGTGCACGTCCATCGGCTGGCTGGGGTCGAGGAACAGGGTGGTGGCCTGTTCTTCCGGCAAATAGCTGCACGAATGGGGTTGAGTGGCATAGAACTTCAACCGCGCCAACTCAGTCATGATCAACCCTCGGATCGAAACCTTTGGATAAGTGTAAGCCAGCTGTGACCAACTCGCCTAACAAACCCAGGTTGCGCTGCTGGGCTGGTCCAGGTAAGTGCGCAGGTGCCAGGCGAAGTCATCACGGCTGATGGACCGCGCGCCCAGGCTGATCAGGTGGTCGGTGGGCATCTGGCAGTCGATCAATTCGAAGCCGGCGCCCTGCAGGTGGCGCACCAGGGTAGCGAAGCCGACCTTGGAGGCGTTGTCGGCGTGGCTGAACATCGACTCGCCGAAAAACAGCCGGCCCATGGCCAGACCGTAAAGGCCGCCTACCAGGGTGTCGCCGTCCCATACCTCTACCGAATGCGCCAGGCCCTGCTCGTGCAACTTGATGTAGGCCGCCTGCATGCTGTCGGTGATCCAGGTGCCATCGGCGTAGGCGCGGGGGCCAGCGCAGGCCCGGATCACCGCGGGGAAGTCCTGATCGAAGCTGACGCGGTAGCGCTGTTGGCGAAGCACCTTGGCCAGGCTGCGGGACACATGCAGTTCGGCAGGAAATAGCACCGTGCGCGGGTCGGGGGACCACCACAGGATGGGCTGGCCGTCCTGGTACCAGGGGAAGCAGCCATGGCGGTAGGCCTGCACCAGGCGCTCGGCGCTCAGGTCGCCACCGGCGGCCAGCAATCCGTTGGGCTCGCGCAGGGCCTTGTCCAGCGGGGGGAAGCTCAGGTCGTTCTTCTTTAACCAGGTCAGCATGGGGTCTTTTGCGGTGGGGGAGGGGAGGATGCGTGGCCTGACGGGGCATTGGCAGGTCCCGAGCCAGGCGCTTTGAGGGCAGTATTGAGGATAAAAACCCCTGCCTGCAACTCCGCGCGCATCTCGCGGTCGTAATCCTTCGCCATCTCGTTTGAAAAGCCTGCATAAGCCTTTGTCACGAAAGGTAATGCATGCTCCAATTGGCTGGCGCCAGACGCGCTGGGCTATGCTGTGGCGAACCCGTACAATGCGCCATTCATTTGCATGATTTTTTTAGTCAATCATCCGTTGTGCGCGCCCAAGGGCGCAGGAAAAGACCTGTTTTGAAGAAATCCACCGCGACACCCAATCCCGTAGTGCCCCTGTGGCGTCAGCAAATGCACTACCGGCTCAAGGAAGGTGCCCTGATCGCCATGGGCGCCTTGTGCCTGTACCTGTGGATGGCACTGCTCACCTACGACCAGGCCGACCCGGGCTGGAGCCACACCAGCACGGCCCATGAGGTGCAGAACGCTGCCGGCCGCGCCGGGGCCTTCGCGGCTGACATCCTGTTCATGGTATTGGGCTACTTCGCCTATATATTTCCGTTGCTGCTGGCGGTGAAAACCTGGCAGATCTTCCGTGAACGGCACCAACCCTGGCAGTGGAGCGGCTGGCTGTTCTCCTGGCGGCTGATCGGCCTGGTGTTCCTGGTGCTGTCCGGTGCCGCGTTGGCGCACATCCATTTCCATTCCACGCCAAACCTCCCGGCCTCGGCGGGCGGTGCCCTGGGCGAAAGCCTCGGCGACCTGGCCCGCAACGCCCTGAACACCCAGGGCAGCACCTTGCTGTTCATCGCCCTGTTCCTGTTCGGCCTGACGGTGTTCACCGACCTGTCGTGGTTCAAGGTCATGGACCTGACCGGCAAGATCACCCTCGACCTGCTGGAACTGGTGCAGGGCGCCGCTGGCCGCTGGTGGGCCGCGCGCAACGAGCGTCGCCGCCTGGAAGCGCAGTTGCGCGAGGTAGACGTGCGCGTGCACGACGTGGTCGCGCCCGTGACACCGGACCGTCGCGAGCAGGCCAAGGCCAAGGAGCGCATCATCGAACGGGACGTGTCGCTGGCCAAGCACACCAGCGAGCGCGAGAAGCAGGCGCCACCGGTGATCATGCCGGCCCCGGCCATGGCCAAGGCGCCAGAGCCGAGCAAGCGCGTGCAGAAGGAAAAACAGGTGCCGCTGTTCATCGACAGCGCGGTGGAAGGCACCTTGCCGCCCATCTCGATCCTCGACCCGGCGGAAAAGAAGAAGGTCAACTATTCGCCGGAATCCCTGGCGGGCGTGGGCCACCTGCTGGAAATCAAACTCAAGGAATTCGGCGTCGAGGTGTCGGTGGACTCCATCCACCCGGGCCCGGTCATTACCCGTTACGAGATCCAGCCGGCCGCGGGCGTGAAGGTCAGCCGCATCGCCAACCTGGCCAAGGACCTGGCGCGGTCCCTGGCCGTGACCAGCGTGCGCGTGGTGGAAGTGATTCCCGGCAAGACCACCGTGGGGATCGAGATTCCCAACGAAGACCGGCAGATCGTGCGTTTCTCCGAGGTGCTATCGTCGCCCCAGTACGACGAAGCGAAATCGCCGGTCACCATGGCCCTGGGCCATGACATCGGCGGCAAGCCGGTCATTACCGACCTTGCCAAGATGCCCCACCTGCTGGTGGCCGGTACCACCGGTTCCGGTAAGTCGGTGGGCGTGAACGCCATGATCCTGTCGATCCTGTTCAAGTCCAGCCCCGAAGACGCCAAGCTGATCATGATCGACCCGAAAATGCTCGAGTTGTCGATCTACGAAGGCATTCCGCACCTGCTCTGCCCGGTGGTCACCGACATGAAGGACGCCGCCAACGCACTGCGCTGGAGCGTCGCCGAGATGGAACGGCGCTACAAGTTGATGGCGGCCATGGGCGTGCGTAACCTCGCCGGCTTCAACCGAAAGGTCAAGGACGCCCAGGAGGAGGGCACGCCGCTCACCGACCCGCTGTACCGTCGCGAGAGCATGGACGACGAGGCGCCACTCTTGAAAACCCTGCCGACCATCGTGGTCATCGTCGACGAATTCGCCGACATGATGATGATCGTCGGCAAGAAGGTCGAAGAGCTGATTGCCCGTATCGCCCAGAAGGCCCGTGCCGCCGGTATCCACCTGATCCTGGCCACCCAGCGCCCCTCGGTGGACGTGATCACCGGCCTGATCAAGGCCAACATCCCCACCCGCATGGCGTTCCAGGTGTCGAGCAAGATCGACTCCCGGACCATCATCGACCAGGGCGGCGCGGAGCAACTGCTGGGCCACGGCGACATGTTGTACATGCCACCCGGCACCAGCCTGCCGATCCGCGTGCACGGTGCCTTCGTCTCCGACGAGGAAGTGCACCGCGTGGTGGAAGCCTGGAAATTGCGCGGCGTGCCCGATTACAACGAAGACATCCTGGCGGGTGTCGAGGAAGCCGGCAGCGGCTTCGAGGGTGGCGGCGGCGGTGGCGGCGACGGTGAAGACAGCGAGTCGGACGCGTTGTATGACGAAGCGGTCAACTTCGTGCTGGAAAGCCGCCGGGCGTCTATTTCCGCGGTGCAGCGCAAGCTCAAGATCGGCTACAACCGTGCGGCGCGCATGATCGAAGCCATGGAAATGGCTGGCGTGGTCACGCCCATGAACACCAACGGTTCGCGAGAAGTGATCGCCCCTGGTCCTGCGCGGGACTGAATGACCCAACCGGTTGTCGAATGAACGGCGACCGGTCTTTTTCTACTGTACGAGGATTCCCATGCGCCTGATTCGCATGCTGTTGGTTTCTGCCCTGGCCTTCTCCACGCTGCCGGCCCATGCCGCCGACCAGGACGTGTCGAGCCTGACCAAGCTGCTGGAAAATTCCCAGACCCTGTCCGCCCGTTTTTCGCAGTTGACCCTGGACGGCAGCGGCACCCAGCTGCAGGAAACCGCGGGTGAAATGGTCTTGCAGCGCCCTGGCCTGTTCTACTGGCACACCGACGCGCCGAACGAGCAGACCATGGTCTCCGATGGTCAGAAAGTGACCCTGTATGACCCGGACCTCGAGCAGGTGACCATCAAGAAACTCGACCAGCGCCTGACCCAGACCCCAGCGTTGCTGCTGTCCGGTGACGTGTCGAAGATCAGCCAGAGCTTCGACATCAGCGCCAAGGAATCGGGTGACGTGATCGACTTCATGCTCAAGCCCAAGACCAAAGACACGCTGTTCGATTCCCTGCGCCTGTCGTTCCGCAAGGGCCTGATCAATGACATGCAGCTGATCGACAGCGTCGGCCAGCGCACCAACATCCTGTTCACCGCGGTCAAGGCCAACGCCCCCGTGGACAAGAGCAAGTTCACCTTCGTCGCGCCCAAGGGCACCGACGTGATCCAGGAATAAGAGGACCCGAGCGCCGTCATGGACCTGTTTCGCAGCGAGCCCATCGCCCAGCCCCTGGCCGCCCGCCTGCGGGCCCGCAACCTGGACGAATACGTCGGCCAGGAGCACCTGCTGGCGCGCGGCAAGCCGCTGCGCGAGGCACTGGAGCAGGGCGCCCTGCACTCGATGATCTTCTGGGGGCCGCCCGGGGTGGGCAAGACCACGCTGGCGCGGCTATTGGCGGAAGTCTCCGATGCCCATTTCGAGACCGTCTCGGCGGTGCTGGCCGGGGTCAAGGAAATTCGCCAGGCCGTGGAAGTGGCCAAGCAGCAGGCAGCCCAGTACGGCCGGCGTACCATTCTGTTCGTCGACGAAGTGCACCGTTTCAACAAGTCCCAGCAGGATGCCTTCCTGCCTTATGTGGAAGACGGCACGCTGATCTTCATCGGCGCCACCACCGAAAATCCTTCGTTCGAGCTCAACAACGCGTTGCTATCGCGGGCGCGGGTATACGTGCTGAAAAGTCTCGACGAGCCGGCTTTGCGCCGGTTGGTTGACCGCGCCTTGAACGAGGAGCGTGGCCTGGGCAAGCGTCAATTACGCCTGGGTGACGAAGCCTTCGCCATGCTGCTGGCGGCCGCCGACGGCGATGGCCGGCGCATGCTCAACCTGCTGGAGAATGCGTCGGACCTGGCCGAAGACGGCGAGGAAATCGGCACCGACCTGTTGCAAAGCCTGCTGGGTGATACCCGCCGGCGCTTCGACAAGGGCGGCGAAGCGTTCTACGACCAGATATCGGCGCTGCACAAATCCGTGCGCGGCTCCAACCCCGACGGCGCGCTGTACTGGTACGCCCGCATGATGGACGGTGGTTGCGACCCGCTGTACGTGGCACGGCGCGTGGTGCGCATGGCCAGCGAGGACATCGGCAACGCCGACCCCCGCGCCCTGAGCCTGTGCCTGGCGGCCTGGGACGTACAGGAGCGCCTTGGCAGCCCCGAGGGCGAGCTGGCCGTGGCCCAGGCCATCGTCTACCTGGCCTGCGCGCCGAAGAGCAATGCCGTGTACATGGGCTTCAAGCAGGCCATGCGTGAAGCGGCCGAGTTCGGCTCCATGGAAGTGCCGCTGCACCTGCGCAATGCGCCGACCAAGCTGATGAAGCAATTGGGTTACGGTGAGGAATACCGCTACGCCCACGACGAGCCTGATGCCTACGCCGCCGGTGAAGACTACTTCCCCGACCAGCTGGAACCGCGGCCGTACTACCAGCCCGTGCCCCGCGGCCTGGAACTGAAGATCGGCGAGAAGCTCAAGCACCTGGCCCAACTGGACCGCCTGAGCCCGCGTCAGCGCCGCAAGCCTTGAGAAACCTGCAACACTCAACTGGAAACAGCCCTTCTATCCCGGTACGCTGGCCGCTAATATGGTCGGCTGCCCGGTGTCCTGCCCGCAACAAGGGCTGACCAAGACTTAATTTGATAACGAGAGACCGACATGCTCGATCCCCTGATTTTGCGTACCAAGCTCCACGAAACCGCGGATCGCCTCGCAGCCCGTGGCTACAGCCTGGACGTGGCGCGCCTGGAAGCGCTGGAAGCCCAGCGCAAGACCGTACAGACCCGCACCGAGCAACTGCAGGCCGAGCGTAACGCCCGCTCCAAATCCATTGGCCAGGCCAAGCAGCGCGGCGAAGACATCGCGCCGCTGATGGCGGACGTCGACCGCATGGCCGGCGAGCTGGCCGAAGGCAAGGCCGAGCTGGACAAGCTGCAGGGCGAGCTGGACGCCATCGTGCTGGGCATCCCCAACCTGCCGCACGAATCGGTACCAGTGGGCGAAGACGAAGACGGCAACGTCGAAGTGCGCCGCTGGGGCACCCCGGCCGACTTCGGTTTCGACGTCAAAGACCACGTCGCCCTGGGCGAAAAGTTCGGCTGGCTGGACTTCGAGACCGCGGCCAAGCTGTCGGGCGCCCGTTTCGCCCTGCTGCGCGGCCCGATTGCCCGCCTGCACCGCGCCTTGGCGCAGTTCATGATCAACCTGCACGTCACCGAACACGGTTACGAAGAGGCCTACACCCCTTACTTGGTACAGGCCCCGGCGCTCAAAGGCACTGGTCAGCTGCCCAAGTTCGAGGAAGACCTGTTCAAGATCAGCCGCGAAGGCGAGGCCGACCTGTACCTGATCCCGACCGCTGAAGTGTCGCTGACCAACATCGTTGCCGGCGAGATCCTCGACGCCAAGCAACTGCCATTGAAACTGGTTGCCCACACCCCGTGCTTCCGCAGTGAAGCCGGTGCTTCGGGCCGTGACACCCGCGGCATGATTCGCCAGCACCAGTTCGACAAGGTCGAGATGGTGCAGGTGGTCGAGCCGTCGAAATCCATGGAAGCCCTGGAAAGCCTGACCGCCAATGCCGAGCGCGTCCTGCAGGCCCTGGAACTGCCCTACCGCGTGCTGGCCCTGTGCACGGGCGACATGGGCTTCAGCGCGGTGAAAACCTACGACCTGGAAGTGTGGATTCCCAGCCAGGACAAGTACCGCGAAATCTCCTCGTGTTCCAACACCGGTGATTTCCAGGCCCGCCGCATGCAGGCGCGCTTCCGCAACCCGGAAACCGGCAAGCCGGAGCTGGTGCACACCCTCAACGGTTCGGGCCTGGCCGTGGGCCGTACCCTGGTGGCCGTGCTGGAAAACTACCAGCAGGCTGACGGTTCCATCCGTGTGCCGGACGTGCTGAAGCCTTACATGGGCGGCCTTGAGGTCATCGGCTAAATGGAGTTTCTGCCGCTGTTCCACAAGCTCAAGGGCAGCCATGTGCTGGTCGTGGGCGGGGGCGAGATCGCCTTGCGCAAGTCGCGTCTGCTGGCTGATGCCGGCGCGCTGCTGCGCGTGGTCGCCCCGGCGATCGAAACCCAGCTGGGCGAATTGCTCCAGAGCAGCGGCGGTGAAGCCGTGCTGCGCGGTTATCAGGAAAGCGACCTGGACGGTTGCCAACTGATCATTGCCGCCACCGATGACGAAGCCCTCAACGCCCAGGTGTCTGCCGACGCCAAGGCGCGTTGTGTGCCAGTCAACGTGGTGGACGCGCCAGCCCTGTGCAGCGTGATCTTCCCGGCCATTGTCGACCGTTCACCCCTGGTGGTGGCGGTGTCCAGTGGCGGTGACGCCCCGGTGCTGGCGCGCTTGATCCGCGCCAAGATGGAGGCCTGGATTCCTGCCGCCTACGGCGAACTGGCCGGCCTCGCGGCGCGCTTTCGTGCCCAGGTCAAAGGCCTGTACCCGGACGTGCAGCAACGCCGTGCGTTCTGGGAGGAAGTGTTCCAGGGCCCGATCGCCGACCGCCAGCTGGCGGGGCAGGGCGCCGAAGCGGAAAAGATGCTGGTGGAGAAAATCCACGGCCAGCCACCCCATGCACCGGGTGAAGTCTACCTGGTGGGGGCTGGCCCGGGTGATCCCGATTTGCTGACCTTCAAGGCCTTGCGCCTGATGCAGCAGGCCGACGTGGTGCTGTACGACCGCCTGGTGGCCCCGGCCATCATCGAGTTGTGCCGTCGAGATGCCGAGCGCATCTACGTTGGCAAGCGTCGCGCCGACCACGCCGTCCCTCAGGACCAGATCAACCAGCAACTGGTGACCCTGGCCAAGCAAGGCAAGCGCGTGGTGCGGCTCAAGGGCGGCGACCCGTTCATCTTCGGCCGTGGTGGTGAGGAAATCGAAGAGCTGGCGGCCCATGGCATCCCCTTCCAGGTGGTGCCGGGCATTACCGCGGCCAGTGGTTGCGCGGCTTACGCCGGCATCCCGCTGACCCACCGCGACCATGCCCAGTCGGTACGCTTCATCACCGGCCACCTCAAGGACGGCACCAGCGACCTGCCTTGGGCAGACCTGGTGGCGCCGGCCCAGACCCTGGTGTTCTACATGGGCCTGGTGGGCTTGCCGATCATCTGCCAACAACTGATTGCCCATGGCCGTGCTGCTGATACGCCGGCAGCACTGGTGCAGCAAGGCACCACGGTCAACCAGCGCGTGTTCACCGGCACCCTGGCCGACCTGCCACGGTTGGTCGCGGAGCATGAAGTGCATGCGCCGACGCTGGTCATCGTGGGGGAAGTGGTGCAGTTGCGCGAGAAACTGGCGTGGTTCGAAGGCGCTCAGCGCACTGTGTAAGGCCCTGACCCGGTCTGGCGGGCGCTGCTACACGGTTTTCCCGTAGCAGCGCCCCCCAGGTCGCGTCCCACGCTCAACCCGCAAAAATCCCACGCCCCGCCAACCGCCCGCGGTCGTGCGCTACGGAAAAATCCTGCGCCGGTCCCTTCGGCACAATGCCTGTCGGGTTGATGGTGGCATGGCTGCCATAGTAATGATGCTTGATGTGCTGGAAATCCACCGTCTGCGCCACGCCTGGCCACTGGTACAGCTCACGCAGCCAGTTCGACAGGTTCGGGTAATCGACGATCCGGCGCAAATTGCACTTGAAGTGCCCGTGGTACACCGCGTCAAAGCGAATGATCGTGGTGAACAAGCGCACATCCGCCTCGGTCAGGTACTCTCCCGCCAGGTAGCGCTTTTGGCCCAGCAGGGCTTCCAACCTATCCAGCTCGGCAAACACTTCATCGAACGCCTGCTCATAGGCCGCCTGCGACGTGGCAAAGCCTGCGCGATACACGCCGTTGTTCACCGCTGGGTAGATCGCCTCGTTCAGGGCCTCGATTGCCGGCCGCAAGGGTTCCGGGTACAGGTCCAGCGTATTGCCAGTCAGCGCGTTGAAGGCGCTGTTGAACATGCGGATGATCTCCGCCGATTCATTGCTGACGATCCGCTTGAGTTGCTTGTCCCACAGCACCGGCACGGTCACGCGCCCGGTGTAATCCGGGGTTTCCGAGGTGTAACGCTGGTGCATGAAGGCAAACCCGTCGAGCTTGTCGCCGGTCGAGCCCAGGGAAGTATCGAAGGTCCAGCCATTCTCGCGCATCAGCCAGCTGACCACAGACACGTCGATCAGGCTTTCAAGCCCCTTGAGCTGACGCACGATCAGCGTGCGGTGCGCCCACGGGCAGGCCAGCGAAACATACAGGTGGTAACGGCCGGCCTCGGCCTTGAAGCCGCCTTCGCCGCTGGGGCCCGGGCTGCCGTCCGCGGTGACCCAGTTGCGGCGTTTGGCTGCTTCGCGCTGGAACGCACCGTCTTTGCTGCTTTCATACCACTGGTCATGCCAGCGCCCTTCGATCAGCAAGCCCATACCCTGTACTCCCGGCAGATTTCATAAGCGTTGGAGTCCAGTGTACGGGCCGCAGTTCGAATAAATAGCGCAAAACCCCGGCGGTATCTATCGGCTAGATCGATCTATCGCGGGCGTCCCAGTACTGGCGTGCTGTCGCAAAGGCGTCATCACGGTTTTTGCCCAGGCCGCGCAAGGCCAAGGCCATGGTCGAGATCAGCGCCATCTCGCCATAGCTGTCCTCGGCGTCGCCCCGCCATACCGCCAGCAGGTGCGTCGGGTCCAAGGTGGCCGGCTTGACGTGGCGCTGGGCCGAGAGCTGCGGCCACTCTTCGTCCCAGCTCTGGCCGCCGGTGGTGCCATACAGATGACTGGGGCTGTCCGGGTTGACTTCGATCTCGCCGCCATCGCCCTTCACCACGATAGCGTGGTCGCCCAGCAGGCCGCTGGCATCGCGGTGCACCGCCTGGTAGCCAGGGTGGAAGATGCTCTGCAGGCCACAACGGGCACCCAGCGGGTTGAGAATGCGTGCCAGGGAGTGGATCGGCGACCGCAGGCCCAACGTATTGCGCAGATCAATCATGCGCTGCAACTGCGGCGCCCAGTCCACCAGCGGCGCGAACGCCAGGCCATGGCTGTCCAGCGCCCGGCCCACCGCGTCCCAGCCACGGGCCAGGGGAATGCCGACGGTGCCCAGCAATTGTTCGGTATACAGGCGCCCAGCGGTGTGCGCGCCGCCGCCGTGGATCAGAATGCGCACACCGTTGCCGGCCAGGCACTTGGCCGCCAGCAGGTACCAGGGCAGGTGGCGCTTCTTGCCGGCGTAGGTGGGCCAGTCGATGTCCACGGTCAGTGGGGGAGGCCTGAGCCGAGCGCGCAAGGCCTCAGTGAAACCGGCCAACTCCTCGGCACTTTCTTCCTTATGGCGCAGCAGCATCAGGAAGGCGCCCAGTTGCGCTTCCTCGACCTGCTCGTCCAGCAACAGGCCCATGGCCTCACGGGCCTCGTCGCGGGTCAGGTTGCGAGCGCCGCGCTTGCCCTTGCCCAGGGCGCGAACGAAGGGGGCGAAGGGGTGCTCGGCAGGGGTTTCCAGCAGCAGGGCGGGGTAGTCGGTCATATGCAATTGGTCGGTTTGGGCAGGCCCGCCAGCTTGGCGGCGAGTTTGGCGGGGGTGCCATTGAACAGGCGGTTCAGGTGCGGGCTGTTGCCTTTCTCGGCGCCCAGTTTCAGCGCCGTGTACTTGATCAGCGGGCGCGTGGCCGGCGACAGCTGAAACTCCTGGTAGAACTGGCGCAACACCTCCAGCACCTCCCAGTGTTCTGGGGTCAGGGCAATGCTTTCCCGCGCCGCCAAGGCTTCGGCGACAGGTTTGGACCACTCGGTCAGGTCTTCCAGAAAGCCGTTCTGGTCCAGGGCGATCGGGCGGCCATCGACAATCAGTTCGCTCATAGCCAGGTGTTGACCTTGTCGTAATCAATGGAAAGCTGCACGAAGCCTGGGTAATCCACGACCTGCGCCGTGGTGGTGAGCGCCCGCGCCTTGACATCTTCTTCCAGGGCGTAGAGCCGGCCCGCCAGGTGCGCCAGATCGTCATTCAACAGTGCGTACACCGCGTCACCGGTCAGCAGCACGCCATCGCGGGCCCCCAGCACGCGCAGGCAACTGGCCAGGCGCTGATCGCTGAAGGGCGAATGGGACAACACATGCAAGGTAGCCATCAGAGGGTAATCACCTGATCAAAACGGTCGACAAGGGCGGCCAGGGCATCATCTTCCAGCACCTGCGCCTCCAGGCTCAGCGGCACGCTGTCCAGCCCGCGGGCACGCAGGCTACTGGCAGCCACGAACAGCTCATCCACGCCAAACATCGGCAGGGCCTGCAGGTTGGCGGTCAGGTCTTTCTGTTGCACCTGGCCAGGCGCCTGCCCCGGCATCAACTGAAAAACCCCGTCATCAAGAAACAGCATGCCCAGCGGCAGGTCGAAGGCGCCGCCGGCCAGGGCAATATCCAGCGCTTCGCGCGGACCTGGGCCAGACCAGGGGGCCTGACGGCTGATGATCAACAGCGACTTGGCCATCTCATTGCCCCCCAAAAGTCACAAGGCGGTCGGCCAACTGCGCGGCCTCATGCAATTGCCCCAGCCCGGACAATTCCCAGGGCGCGGGCAGGTTGGCGGCCGGACGGTTCCAGCGCCGAGCTTCTTCTTCATTGAGCACGCCACGGCGCAGCGCTGCGGCGATGCACACCACCGCATCCAGCTGCTGCTCGGTAATAAAGGTACGCCACTGCGCGGCGATGTCCGTTTCATCCTGGGGGGCAACCACGTTGCCCGAGGCGCTGTGCACCCCGTCCTGGTAGAAGAACAAGCGGACGATCTCATGGCCGCCCGCCAGCGCCGCCTCGGCAAACCGCAGGGCGCGGCGCGAGGAGGGCGCATGGGCGGGGGAAAATACAGCGATGGCGAACTTCATGGCGCGGCTCTGTCAGCAAATCTGCCGGAATGATAAAGCCTGGCCGCCAAAAAAGCCCGCCGCACGCGCCTCAACGGCCGTCGCGTGCCTCGGGCAGGAACCAGTTCAGCACCAGCGCACAGATACCACCGGTGGCCACGCCCGACTCCAGCACGTTGCGCAGCGCCGACGGCATGTGGGCCAGGAACTCTGGCACCTGGGCCACGCCCAGGCCCAGAGCCAGGGACACCGCGATAATCAGCAACGCACGACGGTCCAGGTGGATACTCGCCAGGATATTGATGCCCGACGCCGCCACGGCCCCGAACATCACCATGGCCGCGCCACCCAGCACCGGCTCCGGTACAGCCTGGATCACCCCGGCCACTGTCGGGAACAGCCCCAGAATCACCAGCATGCCCGCGATCCACACACCAATGTGGCGGCTGGCGATACCGGTCAGCTGAATCACGCCGTTGTTCTGGGCGAAGATGGAACTGGGGAAGGTATTGAAAATGCCGGCCAACAGCGAGTTGGCACCGTTCACCAGCACCCCGCCCTTGATACGCTGCATCCACACCGGGCCTTCCACCGGTTGGCGCGACACCTTGCTGGTGGCCGTCACGTCACCGATGGACTCCAGCGACGTCACCAGGTAAATCACCAGCATCGGAATGAACAGCGCCCAGGAAAAGCCCAGGCCGAAATGCAACGGCACCGGCACCTGAAACACCGCCGCCTCATGCATGCCGGTGAAATTCAAGCGCCCCATGTAGCCTGCCAGCGCATAGCCCACCGCCAGCGCGATGACGATGGCGCAGCTGCGCATCCACACGACTGGCAGACGGTTCAGCACCACGATGATCGCCAGCACCACACCCGACAGCAGCAGGTTGTCGCCGTTGGCGAAGGTGCCGTTGGCCATCGCCGAGAAACCGCCCCCCATGCTGATCAGGCCTACCTTGATCAGTGTCAGGCCGATCATCAGCACCACGATGCCAGTCACCAGCGGCGTAATCAGCCGCTTCACGAACGGCAAGATCCGCGAAATACCCATTTCCACGAACGACCCGGCGATCACCACGCCGAAAATCGCCGCCATCACGCCTTCCACCGGCGTGCCCTGCTTGACCATCAAGGCCCCGCCGGCAATCAACGGCCCGACGAAGTTGAAACTGGTGCCCTGCACAATCAGCAAGCCCGCGCCAAATGGCCCGAAGCGCTTGCACTGGACGAAGGTCGCGATCCCGGAGATGACCAGCGACATCGACACGATCAGGTTGGTGTCATGGGGCGACACCCCCAGAGCCTGACAGATCAGCAACCCGGGCGTCACGATCGGAACAATGATCGCCAGCAAATGCTGCAAGGCCGCCAGCAGCGCGATCAAGGGGCGGGGCCGGTCTTCCAGGCCCAGCACCAGGTCCTGGTGGTCGGGCGGGGAGGGCTGTTGCTGTACGGTCATGGCAGGTGCCTTGGAAAAAAAGAGCGCAATTCTACGGACAAGCACGCCACAAGGCCACTACCCACGATAATCGGCAGATTCCCTCCGGTTTTCCTTCATCGGAGCCGGTAGCCGCCGCGAAAACCCTTATTGCACCCACGAAAAAGCCCGCCGAAGCGGGCTCTTTCTTGCTCTGCTCAATCAGTCATCACGACCCATCAGGCCAAACAACTGCAGCAAGCTGACAAACAGGTTGTAGATCGATACATACAGGCTGATGGTCGCCATGATGTAGTTGCGCTCGCCACCCTGAATGATCGCGCTGGTCTGGAACAGGATGCACGCCGACGAGAACAGCACGAACCCCGCGCTGATCGCCAGTTGCAGCCCGCTGATCTGGAAGAACAGCCCCGCCAGCGTCGCACCCAGCAGCACGAAGAAGCCCGCGGTGATGAAGCCACCCAGGAAGCTCATGTCCTTGCGGGTGATCAGCACGTAGGCCGACAGACCGCCGAACACCAGTGCCGTCATGGCAAACGCCGAACTCACCACTTCCGCGCCGCCCTGCATGTGCAGGTAACGGTTCAGGATTGGGCCCAACAGGTAACCCATGAAACCGGTCAAAGCAAAGGTGGACACCAGGCCCCACGCCGAATCACGCAGCTTGGTGGTGAGGAAGAACAGCCCGTAGAAGCCGATCAGCACCACGAAAATGTTCGGGTAGCGCACGTTCATCTGTTGCGCCACATAGGCGGTCACGGCGCTGAAGGCCAGGGTCATGGCCAGCAAACCGTAGGTATTGCGCAGGACCTTGCTGACCTCTAGCTGGTCGGCCTGCTGCCTGCTATTGACTGCGTAATCCTGTTCGCGCATGGCGAGACTCCTTTGGGTTGAAACCGGGTTTGAAACGTTCAGATGCAAAGATCATAACAGACCTGCAGCGCAGGGCCATGAAGAGAGTTTGACAGTGTGTTTCATTCGGGTATTATGCACGCCGCAACACAGCTGGAAGCGTGGCCGAGTGGTTTAAGGCAACGGTCTTGAAAACCGTCGATGGGCAACTATCCTAGAGTTCGAATCTCTACGCTTCCGCCACATACCTCCTACAAGGCCCGTTTTAGGCGGGTCTTGTCGTTTCTGCTTTTTGCTGGTCCCCCACTCCCCGGTTCTGCTTCTGCGCGATGAGCGTACTTTCCAAAACCGCTCTAGATTGGCCGTTTTGGCGCCATTTCCGATTCGTTAATTCGAATCCTTAACGATCCGCCAATTTTCCCTTTTCGATGATGACGGCTACTTTTCACTTTCCTTGTCATCATTGACTGGGTCCATGACGGCGGCAGGCTCCCGGGGGAGAAGAAGCAATGAGCGAGATCCAGCTGTTAACGCAATTAGTCGCACGGCTCGACATAAACCAGATGGCGATTCAAGCTGCCATCAAGGAGGTCGCGCTGTGGATTCGTCAACAAGGCGCACAGGTAGTCGCTGACAACATTTCAGGCACGTTGGAGACTCTGAGCCTGAATGCTGACTTCATCGCACAAGGAGTGGCCGACCTAACCGTCGCGATCGAGGTGAGGGGATGGCAGAAAAAACCTGAGCAAAGCCAGTCGTCACTGAATGGGGGAAGGACACGGCTCGACGCGCGCGGCCTGCCTATAACACATCATTGGTGCTCAACTCTTTAACGGGGGAGTTCAGTTCTCGAACAGCTTGAGGGCATCGGATTCGCTCAGCAGTTCCTTGGCCTCCGCGAGGCGGAGTAGCATATTCCGGTTCATATCAAACCAGGTCGCAGAGGGAGCCGCTGATGGGAGCGTACAGTGAGAGCTTGACCGAAAGGTGCAATCACACGCGGATCAAGGCAGGCTTCTGCCTGATCTGTGGGGGCTACGGCAAATTAAGTTCTGACCATGTTCCACCTCGATGCTGTGTCACGATCACCAGAACAGAGCAACGCCACATTACTGAATCCTTAGATCTCGGTGATCGCAGCATCAAAGGCGTGTCGTCCACGAATGGCAGCCGGTTCAAGACCATTTGCCAGTGCTGCAACAACCTGCTGGGACGAACGGACGGTGAGGTCGGTCAGGCGTATCGTAATTTGAAGCATCAGGTGGTCCGTTATTTCCAGTCTGGTGATCAGATTCTTCCTATGGCCAGCGCCGCTATCGACTCCATCAGCTATGCCAGGTCAATGCTTGGACACCTCTTGGCCGCGACGATCGTCAAAGAATGTGAGACAGAGCCGACCCCGACCGCATACTTTGACCCCCTCAAGCGCTTCGTGTTGGGCGATGACCATGCGCTCGATCAAAGTCATGACATCCATTATTGGTTCTATCCAAGCAATGTTCACATAAGCGCCAAGCTTGTCGCTTTCAGCAATGAGGGGCATCAATCTTGCCTCAGCTTACTGAGCTTTTTTCCGGTGGCGTTCATGGTCACGGCGAAGGGCGAGGGCACCTGGCCGGTACAGGCTCGCCAGCTGTCTTTTAGTGATGATCGATTGATTCTGGATTTATCTGTTCACGATATTCGCTATGTCACGTTCTCTTTCGTCGAATTGAAGGGAAACCAGTTTTTTGCTCTTGCCGGGCAGCAAGCAATCATCAGTTATCCGGTGGGGCAATGATGTTTCGGGCGGTGGACGCCTAGCGTTAAGAGTGGGGCACACTAGACGATGCCCGTGCAGGCCTGGCTGTGGGTGGAAAAGCTCACCCACACGCGTCTACCACGGCCGATGCACCGCTTTCAGTGACCTCAACCGGTTTGCCGTGAGACTCCCGTTCGAAAGCAGGCGGAGTTAAGTGAAGTTGTGCCTGCAGTTCCCCTGCGCTGCGCACCCAAAACATGAAGCGAACCAGAAGTCCCAGCATCAGGAGCCCTAATAACTCCAGAGCGACGGCCATTTTCAGTTGTGATGAAATAGCGTCGGAGACGAAATCGTTTCCGAATCCCACCACTAACTGACAAATGACATCGCTTTCCCAGATGTCCAAATTAGGCTGCGGATGATTGGTGTATCGACAATCGCCTTGCTGCATTCTCCAGGCGTCGCCACGGAAAGGCTCTGGAAATTCAAAACGAACGCTGTAGGCTTCGTTTTTCCCTGCCCAAAACCAGGTGCCGGTCGCATTGATCTTGAGCAAGGCGTAGTCGCTATTTGCCACGAATAGGCCGCTGGTCATGAAGCATCCGGCGAACGCTACGTAGGTTAATTGGGTAAGCCTGCGGCGCAGCGAGCCCGGCACGTCGAACGTCAGGTCATTAGCCTTAAACAGTCGCCCCGCACGGCGTAATTCTGGGAACTCCAGCTCATGCTCCCGCATCCACTGATGCAGGTTCCGTTTTGCCTTGACCGACCTCAGTTGGAAACCTGTTTTCAGGTTGAATTTGTTGAGGTCTAGATAGTCATCGGCAACCTTCTGGTCGTCCTCGCAAGTGTACTTACCTTCAAGTCCTAGCCATTTCAAAGCCTGATGGAAAACAAAAAATGGGGAGCGTGTCCGCGACCAGACAATGGCTATCACCGCTATCCCGCACGCGATGGGCCAAAGCTTGTACAAGATATCTAGCCAGTGCATCAACGAGGTAAATGTCTGGTCGTTCAAGGTTACTGAGCTCTGAGGTTGTGGGGTAAAAATCCTACATCCACCGGATGCCACCCGGTGTTTTGGAGGGATAAGCCTGACTCGGTAGAGGCAAGGAGGGCTAGGGTTCAAGGCTGATTTCTATCCGCTTGATCAACTGCCACCATCGCCATGAAATCAGTCTCTCCAACAATTCGAATTTCCTGGCCAGCCTCTATCAAGTCCTCGGCCTTCAAATGCTTGCTGCTTTTCTCCTTCCCTCCAAGCCGGCTAAGGTCTTGATCACCGACGACGAGAATCGTGGTCTTACGGGTGACGGTGCTGGAGCACGTACATCCAAGAGCCATAGCCAATTGTTCGGCTTGAGAACGCCCCATGTGCATTGCTCCGGTGAATACCATGCTCTCGCCAGCAAGTGGGCCTGCAGTGTTGATATCTGAGGTAGGGGGGCGCTGAATTGGCAGTTTGTTCCTGGTCAGCCAGCCAGAGGGAGAAATCCCTGTGGCCTCACACGCGCTTATGAAGACTTGGCCGGCAGCCCTCGCATCTTCTAATGCATTGTGATGTCGTGAAAGAGAAATACCAAGATGCTTACACACGGCCTTCAAGCCCCACCCACTCTCGGCGTATTTGTCGGGCCATGCTCTTCGCACAATTGGGTGAATGTTCAGCCAAGGGTTAGTTATGGGTGTCAGCTTCCGAAGCCCGCAGGCTTGGCTGAATGCTGACCGATCAAAGTGACCATAGCTCGTAATCAAACCATCGGATGCCAATGGCCGAATGATCTCAAGCACAGCCTGAAAGGTCGGCTGTCCTATTACCATGGCTGCAGTGATGCCATGAAGCCGGGTATTGATTGCGTGAAAGTGATCCTCGGGATCGACTAGTGTTTCCCACTCATTCGCGATCTGGCCGTCTACAAACTCAACCACACCAACTTGGCAAATTGATCCGAACCAAGAGTTTGCCGTCTCTACATCAATCGAGATGAAACGATTACCTGACATAAGCCTTCCCTGGATTGCTGAAGGCTAAACGCTACTACGACTCGTGCTTTGTCGCCACTGACGCTTTGACTAGGGGAGCAGTCCCTAGTCCTGTAGGCTGCCGCCAGGCTGCGTCCGGGGCCCACGCCAAATCCCAACTGTACCGCGGCGGGCATGACGCGGCGTGGTGGCCGCTGCTACTGGATTACATTCACCTCAATCCGTAGCCGCTGCCGCAGGCTGCGCTGGCCATCAGCGGCGCAGCTTGGTCCAGGTGTATTTTCTTGGGGTTACGCAAACCTCTCGTGCGCACGTTGCCACAAACTGAGCGCATCATTGAGCAAACCTACCGCAATAACCTCCCGGGTTTCCGGGTCGCGAAGCAGCGCGAGATCCTCATTCGATGGGGTGTGCAGATTCACATTGAGCGCTGGATACTTCCAGAAAAGTGCATCCGAACCGCGAGCAGCGGGCGCAATCTCCCGGCTCAGCTCCAGCAAACGTTGACGGTCTTCCGGAAACTCTCCTCCGTCACAGTAGTAGCCGCAGTAAAGGCGATGGTTAAGCTCGATATATACGCCCCCCTTCATGAAGGTGAAGGGGAAATAGGCGCCAATGTACTTACTGTTTTTGGCCCGCTTGTAATAGGCGCAAACTGCCTCCTTGGTAACGGTAATTTCTGGATTGCCCATCTGTGAGTACTTGCTCGCCTGCTGCGCCGCCATGCGTTCCCAGATATCCAACTGCAAGTCAGCGAGCACCGCCCTGAACGCATGATTGAGGTCCGCGATCAGGAAGAGGTTGTCACCCTGCAAAATTTGTTCTTGCAGCTTGTTCATGTATGTCTCGTCCTGGTCGCTCGATGTCAGTTTCTGAAGCAGCTCGATGTACTGAAACAGGCTTTCCCGAACTCCCGGCTCGCGGGCAACCAGTGGAATACAGTCCTTGAGCCAAGCGATGATCTCGGCTTCGTAGCTCACGAGAATGACAGGCAAGCCCTTGCTGCTTTGCTCATCAGGCTCGGAACCGTCGAGTGTGAGGTATGTGGTCCAGACCTCGCTGCTGCCTTCAGCCTGCATGCGTTGGTGGTAGCGCCAGAGTTGTTCCTCCTGGTCGCCTGCGTAGATCTTGTTCTCGATGATGACGGCTTGCCCGGCACGGTTGCGGACGAGGATATCGATGTTCTGATATTCGACGTCGACCCTCGCATGCGCCATATCGAAGTTTTGGATGCCCAGGCGCTCCAATAACAGACCAAGCAGGGCTGAACCTTGATTGTGGGTAGCCTTGGGGTCGAGCAGGAAGGCGAGGAACCGCGAGTGGAGGCGGATTTCGTCGCTGGAGCTGCGTAGCACCGAGAAGAGGTTGAAGCCGGGTGGGCGCTGATACTTGGCGCGGAGGAGGGCTATGGTTTGGAGAAAGTCGTCCATGAAGGGGCGTTCCTGGTGCGGGCGGGGACAGGGTTCAGTATCGGCTACATCAGAGTTTGCGATAATGGCCATCTGATGGTGATGGGCCCCAGGGTAGCCCATGATAAGGTTAGCCGATAACGGAATTGATAAAAACGTGAATGATCACTGACCATCTGACGCCGCTGCGCTGCGCAATTCATGATCGAAAGATGACCCCGCCTTCCAGCCCGTGGATCGAGGCCGCACGATATTGCGTAGCCGGGTTGTTTGACATCGGCTTTCATCGCGACTCAGAGCTGCTTTTGGTGGTGTCGAGTTCAGGGCGTGGCGTATTCGATTGTCTTACGGGAGCGAAGATCGCGCGGGATTATGCCGACGATGTACTAACCGATGCCTAGCTGGAGTGCGAAGGAATAGGCCCGCTGGCCGGCATGAATATAAGGATGTAAGGGATCAGCGGGGAGGGCTGCCCGTGGCGTCACCGGATGGGTGGTGTGTTG
The DNA here is from genome assembly GCF_013374995.1 of Pseudomonas eucalypticola. Classification (NCBI taxonomy): domain Bacteria; kingdom Pseudomonadati; phylum Pseudomonadota; class Gammaproteobacteria; order Pseudomonadales; family Pseudomonadaceae; genus Pseudomonas; species Pseudomonas eucalypticola. The sequence continues at coordinate 2,101,253 of NZ_CP056030.1, forward strand.
AGACCGTAACGTTGAGTTGGCCGGAACATCACCTGTTGCTGGTGGAACCTGGATCGTGGCTTTATCGCGGACGTTATAACAGCCATGCGCTTTCCATAAATTGGCGGTCGAGCGTGAGTTGAGGGCGTTTGGGTTTTCCTGGTCGGGGAACAGCTTGGTGATTGCTACGTCCGGGGAGTTGGTGGTTTATCGCCGGTAGGGCTTGGCCTGCCCCAACCATGCCGGGTGATCTGCTAGAGAACACGCGTCTGACGACCAAAGGCTGATTACCACCCCACCCAAGAAGCGCTATCATCGCGCCACTAGCCTGAGCGGGGCCTACCAAGATCGGGCGCTCGTCCGCACTCCCTTGGGCACCATGACAAGGATGGTTGCACATGGACGACTCCGTTCAGCCTGTTCCGGCACCTGAAGCCCCGCTGCCCAAAGAACTCAAAATCCTCGCCACGCTGGTTTCCAAACTTAACCTGGCAGATTTCCAAAACGCTATCCCGGTCATTCGCGAACTGCGGATTCTAAACGAAACGGATAAGCGTTACCTGAATGCAACGCTTACCCTGACTTCGTCGCCAGCGGTGTTCAAACCCAAGATCTGGCGCATTGATGAGATCAGTGCAGGAGCATTCCAGATCATTCCCGGCCTAGACCTGGTGCTCGACGGCGCATTGCTCGGGCGTCTGACAGAAGCAGAAGGCTCAACCTTCACTTTCTTGCTTGAAGCCGACGACCGTGAAGCCGGCGCTGGCCGCACAGAGGTGCTGCGCACTGAGCATGTGGTTGAACTGTTACCTCGCAACCAGTGGGGTGGTCTGGCACACATACCGGACATGACCGCCGCCTTTGTGCAGCCGAACGACAGCGCCGTTGAGCGCTTGCTCAAGCAGGCGGCGGATGTGTTGCGCAAAAGCGACAGGCCTTCGGCTTTGGATGGCTATGAAGGTGGCGCCAAGCGGGCGTGGGAGTTGGCTTCGGCGATCTGGGCTGCCGTGGCGCGCATGAAGCTGGACTACGCGCTACCGCCCGCCAGTTTCGAGCAGTTTGGTCAAAAGGTCCGCAGCCCTAGCCAAGTAACCGATAGCGGCTTGGCTACGTGCCTGGACCTGGCGCTGTTTTTCTGTGCAGCACTGGAGCAGGCAGGTCTGAACCCGGTGATGGTCTTTACGCATGGCCATGCTTTCGCCGGCCTGTGGCTCAAGCCCGAGGAGTTCACCACGGCGCTCGTCGACGACGTTACCACTATCCGCAAGCGGGTAAAGCTAAAAGAGCTGGTGTTGTTCGAGACGACCCTTATTACCCAGCACCCCATTTGTTCATTCTCTTATGCGGCGGAGCGGGGAACCCTTCAGGTTGCCGAAGACGCGGAAGTGCCATTCCAAATGCTGTTGGATATTCGGCGAGCACGGCTACAGCGCATCAAACCGCTTGCTAGCGCGGAAGCGCAAGGTGCGCGTCCCGTTGACACTGATGAGACCGGAATATCGAATCTTGGCGTTGAAAGTAATGCGGATTTGCCAGTCGATAACGCTCAGGTAGCAGACGTCGATGTTTCCAAACTGGACCCGGCAGACCGCCTGGGCCGCTGGCAGCGTAAGCTTCTGGACCTTTCCCTCAAGAATAACCTGCTCAACTTCAAGACCGGCAAGCGCGCCCTCAAGCTCGAAGCGCCAGACCCGGGTGCGCTCGAGGATCTCCTGGCCAGTGGCCAATCACTTCGCCTGCTGACCCGCCCAGACTTGATGGACGGCGCGGACCCTCGCGAGCGTGCGCTCTACGAACAGCGTGAGCGGGAAGATGTGCGGCGTCGCCATGCGGAGGATGCGCTGAAGCGGCGAGAAGTCTTCGTCGCGCTATCCAGTGCGGAGATGGACTCACGGCTCACCGAACTCTACCGCGGTGCCCGAACCGCGTTGCAAGAGGGTGGGGCTAACACGCTATTCCTGGCACTCGGCTTCCTCAGCTGGACACGCGAGGATCGCGCCGACCAACGCTACCGCGCTCCTCTGGTGTTGATCCCCGTTACGCTTGAACGCAGGAGTGCCCGGTCTGGGTTCTCCATCGTGTTGCACGATGATGAGCCACGCTTCAACCCTACGCTTATCGAGATGCTGCGCCAGGACTTCGAGCTTGGGCTCGGTTCGCTCGAGCACGAACTGCCCCACGACGACTCAGGCCTGGACATCGCTGGAATCTGGCGGCATGTCGGTCATGCGATCAAGGACGTACCAGGTTGGGAGCTGAATGAAGACGTAGTGCTGTCGATGTTCTCGTTCGCCAAATACCTGATGTGGAAGGACCTGGCGGAGAACGAGGGTCACCTGCGGCAAAGTCCGGTGGTTCAGCACCTGCTGGACACGCCGCGAGACTCGTTCGCTTCTGACCTGACGTTCCCTGAGGCCCGGGCACTGGACCGTGACTTCGGTCCAGCCGACGTGTTCTGCCCACTGCCATCCGACTCCTCGCAGCTTTCCGCGGTGATGGCCGCCTCCAAGGGCAAGGATTTCGTGCTGATCGGCCCGCCAGGCACGGGTAAAAGCCAGACCATCGCCAACATGATCGCGCAGTCCATCGCCCAGAACCGCCGCGTGCTGTTTGTTTCTGAAAAGATCGCGGCGCTGGATGTGGTGTACCGCCGGCTTCGGGAAATCGGCCTTGGGGAGTTCTGTTTGGAGGTCCACTCCAGCAAGGCACGGAAAACCGATGTGCTGGCTCAGCTGCAATCCGCGTGGGAAGCCAAGGGGCAGGTCGATACCGCCGCGTGGGAAGCCGAAGCGCTACGTTTGAGTGCGCTGCGAGACAGCTTGAACCTGTATGTGGAGCGCCTGCACCGCCGCCACCGTAACGGTTACTCCATCTATGAAGCCATTGGTGTCGTCACTGGCGGCGTAGACGTGCCGCATGTTTCGTTGGCGTGGCCGACCCCGGAGTTCCACGACCACAAGGCGTTGCTTGATCTGCGTGAAGTAGGCGACCGGTTGGAGGTCAACGCCCAGGCTGTCGGGTTCGACCAACTTGCAGGCCATGCACTGTCTGTAGTCGGGCAGACAGATTGGTCACCCCACTGGCAACAGCAATTTGTACAAGCTGCGCGCGACGCTATTCCGGCCGTCGAGGCCGTGCAGCGCGCCGCAGATAAGTTTATCGGGTTGACCGGGTTACCTTCAGCAAGTCTCACACCCACCGGCCTGCAAGGCTTGTCAGCCTTGTCCGAGGTTCTGCCAGAAGCCGCAGGCCACGACTGGCGCTTCGCCCTGAGGCCCGATGCCCGTACCTTGGCCCAGCGGTTGGGGGAGGGCTGCGAACACATCGAACAACATCGTCAACTGAGCGCGGGCCTTTCGGCACCCTGGCCGTCAGCGGTCGTCACCCAAGCGAAGCACGCCTTGGACCTACTCCAGCAGCGCCGTGAGACTTTGGAGCAGGTGGGCCCGGTCTGGTCCGAATCAACCCAGACGGTACTGACCCAGGCGATTGGCTTGTTGGCGCAGATAGCGGCGCTCAGGCAGCAGTTGTCGGTGAATTATGCCGATTCCGTCGAAGCGTTGAATATCGATCAGCTACAGCAGCAATGGAATGCGGCCAAAGCCACCTTTTGGCCCAAGTCCTGGTTTGCCAAGCGGCAAATCATGGCCGTGCTGGCGGCTACGCAAGCAGCGCCGGGTGAACTGGATGCGGGCAAGGACCTGGATATCTGGAGCCAGATTCGCGTCGTACGCAAGGCCATCAACGCGCTCGAACCTACCGGCGAAGCGGCTGCGGTTTGGAAGGGCGCCGAGTCGGATGCATTGCATTTGGAAGTCAGCCTTCGATTGCAGCAGGCGATCAGCGCGCAGAAGGGCAACAACACTTGGACGGATGAAGGATTGGAAGCGGTAGACCAAGGCCATCTGGGCGAAGCGCTAAAAGCAGAGCTCAGCCGACTACGAAAAATAGTGCGGCTCGATGGTGAAATGGTCGAACTGGGTTCCCTCGACGAGCAAGTACACGGCTTGTGGAAAGGGCTGGATACTTACGTCGATGGGCTCTGTGCGGCGCTTAAATTCCAGGCCGACAAGCGTGAAATCGTCGAGCGCGGCAAGCTGTCAGACGAGCACTCACTGGTTGAGGCCGGTACTTGCGGTGCCCTGCTGAAGGCTGACTTCGAGCTGCTTCGCCAGCGGTCAGGGGTCGAACGACAGCTGGCTGATCTGGTGGATTTAAAAGAGTCGATTCCGTTGTGGCGCGACCTTAAAACCAAGCTTGAGCACGCCCGTCAAGCCATTGTATTTCAGTCACGGCTTGCCGCTGCCCTCGCCAAGCTGGCGCTGAACCCAGAGCAGATATCAGCCTACAAAGCGCCATTGAGCACGTTGCTCGGCGATGGCAATGCACTTCTTGAACCTGAGGGCTCCATTGTCCTGGCCGGGGTAGCCTTGCGCGATAGGCTCGCGCAATTGGCGGAGCGCACCGACCAGTTCGTCACGGTAGGGCATTTCACCGGGCCGGGAGCGGCGGCCGTCGTCGAGCAGACCCTGGACTCGTTCAAACAAAGTTGCCATACCGTCATCCTGTCCGAGCCGCGTCTGAAATCCTGGTGCGCCTGGCGCAAGGTTCGGGATGAAGCCTATATGCTGGGCTTGGGCACCTTGGTGGAATCCATGGAAGTCGGCAGCACCGGCGTCGCCAGTGTCCGCCGCCACCTCGAAGTGAACTACGCCCGTTGGTGGTTGAACGCGACGGTCGACAACGAAGCCGTGATTCGTACCTTCGTCAGCGTTGAACACGAACAGCGCATTCGCGATTTTCGCGTGTTGGATGACCGCTTTACCGCGTTGACTCGTGATTGGCTACGGGCACGGCTGTGCGCGGACCTGCCCAGCCAGGACAGCGTCAGCCGATCTTCGGAATGGGGGCTGCTGCGCCACGAGATGGGCAAGAAAACCCGGCACATCCCTCTGCGTGAGCTGATGAGTCGGGCTCCCGAGGCGTTGACCAAGCTGACGCCTTGCCTGTTGATGAGCCCGCTATCGATTGCCCAATACCTGCCGCCTGGTACTGCACCCTTCGATCTGGTGATTTTCGATGAGGCCTCACAGATCCCCGTGTGGGACGCTATCGGCGCCATGGCGCGCGGGCGCCAGGTGGTGATGGTCGGAGACCCGAAGCAGCTGCCGCCGACCTCGTTCTTTGATCGCGCTGAATCCACGGCTGAAGATGAAGATGTTGAAGCTGATCTGGAAAGTATTCTCGATGAATGCATCAGCGCCAACCTGCCCACTCGCAACCTCAACTGGCACTATCGCAGCCGCCACGAGAGCCTGATCGCGTTCTCCAACCAGCGTTACTACAACTCGAAACTGGTCACGTTCCCATCCCCCCATACGGCTGACAAAGCGGTCAAGCTGTGTCCGGTGGCGGGCGTGTACGAGAAAGGCGGGTCTCGCACCAACCCCGTTGAAGCATGGGCGCTAGTTGCGCATCTGGTCGCCAGGTTGAAATCTCCCGAATTCCGGGCGTCTGGCCAAACCGTGGGCGTAGTGACCTTCAACGGCGAGCAGCAGAAACTCATCCACGACCTGCTGGATGATGCCTGCCGCAAAGACCCTTCGCTGGAGCCGTATTTTGCCGAGTCCGAACTTGAGCCGGTGTTCGTCAAGAACCTGGAAAGCGTGCAGGGTGATGAGCGTGACATCATCTACTTCTCGATCACCTACGCCAAGGATGCAGCGGGCGTCATGTCGATGAACTTCGGCCCCCTGAACCGCCAAGGTGGCGAGCGCCGGCTTAACGTGGCCGTTACCCGGGCTCGGCATGAACTGTTGGTGTTCTCCAGCTTGCGTCCCGAATATATCGACCTGGCTCGCACACAAGCCGTCGGCGTCAAAGACCTCAAGCACTTCCTGGAATTCGCCGAGCGTGGCGCAGCCGCGTTGGTCGAGGCCAACTCTGGCAGCGTGGGCGGCTTCGACAGCCCGTTCGAAGAAGCAGTTGCCGCGGTGCTGGTGAAAAAAGGCTGGCAGGTTCACACCCAGATAGGGGTGTCGTCCTTCCGCATCGACCTGGGGATAGTCGACCCCGACGCGCCTGGCCGCTATCTGGCAGGCGTGGAATGCGATGGCGCCACTTACCACCGCAGTGCCACGGCTCGTGACCGCGACAAACTGCGTGAACACGTGCTGCGCGGCCTGGGCTGGGATATCGTGCGCATCTGGTCGACGGACTGGTGGGTGGACGCGGCCGGTACAGCGGAAAAAGTGCATCAGAGCCTTTCGGCGCTGCTGGCGAACGCTCGCGCTAAACAGGCACAGATAGATGCCACTCAAGAAGCCGCCCGGCAGCAGGTGGACGCTGCGGTGGCCGAGGCTATCGCCATTGCCGATGAGGTGGGGCAAGTACTGGCGCCAGACGTGCAGGCGCCGGGTGCCAATGATCCGGACGGCGCATTGCCACAGCTGCTTTATGCAGGCGCCGCGGCGCCTGCACCTGCATCTGCGGCGGCTCTCGCGCCAGCGTTGCACGCGCTCACGGTTGCCCGGCCGGTTTACCGCGAAGTAGACCCGGCTCAGGCAGTGGACAGCGTGGACCCGGATCGGTTCTTCGATGCGGGATACACCCCGGTTCTTGAGCAGATGATCACCTATGTAATCGATCAAGAAGGCCCCGTGCTCGACACGGTGCTGGCGCGCCGCATCGCACGGGCCCATGGCTGGGTGCGTACAGGGTCGCGGATTCGGGATCGTGTCGACCAATTGGCGAAAGGACGTTTCCGCTCTCATGAGGAAGAACAGGTCGGCGTGTTTTATTGGCCGGCAGCGCTGGAGCACGATGGCTTGGCTGTTTTCCGGGGGGCGGATGAAGAAGATGCGATTCGGAGTTTGATGGAAATTTGCTTGCCTGAGCTCGGAGCGCTGGTAGAGGAAATGGTGGCGCGTGGGTTATCGGGGGAGGCGTTGGTATATGCGGTGTCGCGCGAGGCGGGGGTGCAGAAGCTGACGCATGCGGGGCGGGCGCGGATTGAGCGGGCGGTTCGGCGGCTAGGGGACTAGGCTCTGTACGAAATCCCGAGAAACCCAATCAGTGTCCCTTGCAACCGGAAATTTTGTAGAGTTTCCGGCCATCTACGGAAAGGAATCCTGTGATGGCAAAGCGTTACGAACTCTCGGATGAGGCTTGGACTGTGGTTGCCGATCTCTTCACCGAAACCCATGGCCGGGGGCGGCCCCGCCTGAACGACCGCCTGATGCTCGATGGCGTTGCCTGGGTGCTCTGCTCGGGTGCTGCATGGCGAGATATGCCGGAACACTTCGGCCCGTGGTCAACGGTGTATCAACGGTTTCGGGGCTGGCGAAACCAGGGCATATTCGATCAGATGCTCAAACGCTCGCACCTGAGATTGAATGAGCAAGGCTTGATTGATGTGCAAACCTGGATGATCGACTCAACCGCAGTACGTTCAACCCGAGCCTATTCTGGCGCCGGGAAAAAAGGGGGGCTGACGAGCCTGCCGATCACGCTTTAGGCCGCAGTCGCGGTGGCCTGGCAACCAAAATCCACATGCTGCCGACACATCGTGCGACTGATATAAGGCTGCTTCTGCCACGCTGGTGGGCGCCGGGTTGAGCGTCCTAACCAAGCGGACGTTTTGCCTTTGTGATGGATAACCGAAAGGAAGGAATATGACGCTGCATCAGGACTTTAAAATTTTGCTATTTTCTTATGGCACCTTGCAGGACAAGGCCGTTCAGGTCGCCAACTTTGGCCGAGAGCTAACCGGGCAGCCGGATCACATGGCCGGTTACAAAGAGTCCTACGTTGAAATTACTGACCCGGAGGTGATTGCCACCAGCGGGAAAACGCACCATCCAATAGTCATCCCTAGTGCAAACCCTGAAGAGACTGTTCCAGGCATGGTCTTCCAGATAACCCCAGAAGAGCTACGTGCAGCGGACGCCTACGAGGTTTCCGACTACAAGCGTGTTGCAGTGGGGCTCGTCTCCGGGTTGACGGCATGGGTGTATGTAAAGGCCTAACAACCTCAAGAAATTCATTGGCGCATAGTGAGCCCAGCATTCCGGGTAAAGTCGACCTTCTGAGTGGTCGGCACTGGCCACCTGAATGCTGGGATTTGCCATGTGTGTTCTCGGAACACTTACCTAATATCTACCCATCCAAGGAGCGATGTATGCGTATGCGTCCAGCGATAATGGGTGACTGTGTGGGCATGAGTAGAATCGCGAGGGCTACCTTTTCATTGGCGTGCCCAGCTGACACTCCAGCAGAAGAACTGGAGCGCTACATCAGCGAAAATCTGACCGCGCGTTGTTTTCAGATCGCACTGGATTCGTCAAGCCAAGAGGTGCGAGTGTTGGAGAAAGCTGGAGATATTGTGGGCTTCAGTTTGGTTGACTACAAACCAGATCGATTAAACATCCCATTGGCGGATGGCATCCCTGAGTTGAAGCGATGCTATGTCGATTCAAAACACCATGGAACCGGTGCCGCACAACTCCTCTTAGCTGCAACGCTTACTGGTATTTCAGATCGTATCCGGCTTACGGTTAATGATCAGAATACCCGCGCAATATGCTTCTACCAACGTAATGGATATCTGACAGTTGGAGAAACCAGTTTTCAATGCGGCGATCGTGTCCCAGGAAGTGGTGTAACTCATCGCGGTTCTGGCCACAGAGCTTGCCGTTTAGTTGATCACGGCCGACAGCTTGGCCTGTGGATTATCGCTGACTGCCTCAAAGGCCTCCAACTGCATATAACGCCGTTGCAGGCACCACTCGTCGTTCTGCTCCAACAGCATCGCGCCTACCAGCCGTGTGATCGCCGGATCGTTGGGAAAGATACCCACGACATCGGTGCGGCGCTTGATCTCGGCATTGAGCCGCTCCAGTGGATTGGTGCTGTGCAACTGCTGCCGGTGCGCCTTGGGAAACGCCATGTGCGCCAGCACTTCATCCTCGCAGCCGTCCATGAGCGTTGCGATCTTGGGGTACTTTTCGCGCAGTTGATCGGCGACCAGGCGCCACTGCTGATGGCATTCGGTACGGCTGTCTTGGGCGAAAACCGTACGCAGGAGCGCCGCCACCATGGTGCGTTGCCCCTTGCCGACATGGGCCATGGCGTTGCGCATGAAGTGCACGCGGCAACGCTGCCAAGTCGCGTTGAAGACCTTGGAAACAGCGGCCTTGAGCCCTTCGTGGGCGTCAGAGATGACCAGCTTTACGCCACGCAGGCCACGCCGCATAAGGCTTCGCAGGAAGTCTGTCCAGAACGGCTCGGCTTCCGAAGGGCCAACCCGCATGCCCAGGACTTCGCGGCCACCATCGGTGTTCACGGCCACGGCGATTATGACGGCGACCGAGACGATGCGCCCGGCCTCCCGCACCTTGACGTAAGTAGCATCGATCCAGAGATAGGGCCAGTCGCCTTCAAGTGGGCGATCAAGGAAGGCGTGGACCCGCTCATCAATCTCGCCAGCCAGCCGTGACACCTGGCTCTTGGAGATGCCGGTCATGCCCATGGCTTTGACCAGCTCGTCCACTGAACGCGTTGAAACACCCTGGATATAGGCCTCCTGGATCACCGCCGCCATAGCCTTCTCGGCAGTACGGCGTGGCTCTAGAAAGCCGGGGAAATAGCTACCCTGACGCAGTTTCGGGATCTTTAGGTCGACATCGCCAGCGCGGGTTTGCCAGAGGCGATCACGGTAGCCGTTGCGGCTGTTCGTCCGGTCTGGGCTTTTGACATCGAAGCCGGCGCCGCACAGGCCTTCGACGTCGAACTCCATCATGCGCTGGGCAACGAACTGGATCATTTGCTTGAGCAGATCAGCATCTGCCCCTTTCTCAACCAACTCGGTCAATGCGATAGTGGGCTTGGTCATCGTGGTTTCTCTGGTGAAGGTTAAGTCCGCAAACTCAACGTTAGCCAAAAACCACGATGACCAACCTCTTTCGCCCGCAGGGCGCCTTCGATTGGTTTAGTTACACCACTTCCTGGGACACGATCAATGCGGCGATGATGTCCACCGAGACTTGGTGATGGTACGTTAACTGTAGGGTTGCGGTATTCGCGTAAGCGTTCCGGGAAAACAGATTACGAGACTCCTGCGTTCGGGCGATCGGCGCCGATTACCTAGGTCAGGTCGCCGGACGCTCACAATGAAAGGTCAAATCGAATGCAAACGCGCAGTCGACTGGAGTGCAATCTTGCGACAGGTAGGCACCTGTCTAACTAGGCAAGGTGTGTTGAGCGGACGCTTACGTGGCACGGACAGAATCAAGCGGCACTCCAAGCATTTCCCAAAACTGCAGGAGGCATTTCCTTTGATGGGCAAGGTGGGGACATTTCACTCAACACCGGGCGACGGATCAACCGTCGTCCGGCCTGAAGCGTACATCGTGTAAACAACGGCCTTGGCGTAAGCGGCATCGACATTGCCGTGGCGAGTGGGAAACGGGGCTTCTGGCCTGCAACGGCCTGTTTTCAGCTACCGCGTCGCTCGCCTTGCTTGCAAAACCGCTCTAGCACCTGCAGGGCGCTGGTGCCGAAGAGGGCCCCACTCAATATTGATAGCGTAAGGTCACCGCGAAATTTCTCGGCTCGCCATAGAACAAACCGCCAAAGTTGTTCGAGGTCGGTAAGGTCTGGTAATAGGTCCGGTCCAGCGCGTTATTGAGGTTGTACTGCACGTTGAAGTGCTCGTCGATCTGGTAGTTGAGGTGCAGATTGACCAGCGCATAGCCGCCTTGTTCGATGTCGTAAGTACTGGCCTGTGAGTAGGTGCGGCTTTGCGCGAACACCTCGCCACCCGCGCGCCACTGATTGAGGCTGCCCGGCAAGCGATAGTCGGTGGACAGTTTCAGCAGTCGGCGTGGGATACGCGTGTAGTAGTCGGTGCCCTTGTTCTTGCCCGCTACGTACTCCGGGTCGCTGTAGGTGAACCCGGCGCCCAGGTTCCAGCCTTCGGCGGGCTGGCCATTGATCTCGATTTCAAAGCCGTTGTTGCGAACCTTGCCGCCTTCCTCGTAACAACTGCTGGTGCCGGTGACGCCGCAGGTACTGGCGCCAGCGATGGCTTCCGGCATGTGGGTAAGGTTGGTCTGGAACAGCGCCAAGGAGGTGTTGAGGCGGCCGCCGAAGTACTCGCCCTTGATGCCTGCTTCGTAGTTTTCGCCTTCGATGGGCGCCAGCAGCTTGTTGCCCACGCCGAAGTAGCTCTGGGTCTTGTAGATCTCGGTGTAGCTGGCATATAGCGTGTGGTGGGTGTCCAGGTCGAACACCAGCCCGGCATAGGGCACCACGTGACGGTTTTCCTTGTAACTGTCTACGGTGGAGGGGCTGTCGATGGCGTAATCGGACCAGCTCACGCGGCTGCCCAGTATCAGGCTCAGCGAATCGGTGAGGCTCAGCCGGGTTGCGCCGTACACGCCTTTTTCCTTGCGCACGTAGTTGTAGTCGGCGCGGCTGGCCGGGTTGACGATGGGCGTGGCGATGCTGTCCCAGTCAAATGAGGTGATGTCGATGGACGGCGTGTTGGTGGCCTTGTAGATGGCAGCGTCGAAATCATCGCGGCGCAGGTTGGCCCCGAACACCAACTGATGCTCACGCCCCAGCGCGCTGAAGGGGCCGGTAGCGTAGAGGTCGAAGCCGTACTGCCGGTCGTCGTAACCCACCTTGGAAATGGGCAGGGTGTACTGGTTGCCGCTGGTGTTGCTGGTGACCCGCGCCGGGTACGAGGAAAGAAACTGCGCGTCGGAGCTGATGGCGTTCACCGCCAGGGTCAGTTTCCAGTCGTTGTCGAACTGGTGGGTGAGGTCGCTGAAGACGGTGTAATTGGTCTTGTCCAGGTACGCCCACTTGCCGGCCAACGAGGCTGAACGCGACAGCGGGTAGAACGAACCGTCGACACGGGTGTTGAGCCCGCCCCAGTCATAACCGTTGTTGCGGTCCTGCTGCAGGGTGGCACCCACGGTCAGGGTGGTGGCGTCATCAAGGTCGGCTTCGCCCACCAGATACAGCAACTGGTTGTCCTTGCCTGCACCGTCGCGAAAGCTGTTAGCCGTGTTGTAGTAGGCCACGGCGCGCCCGCGCACGCGCCCGTCGTCGGTGAGCGGGCCGGAGACGTCGACCTGACTGCGGTAGTTGTCCCAGGAGCCCGTACCCAGCTCCGCGCTGAGGCGAAAGTCCCGGGTCGGCCGTTTGCGCACCAGGTTGATGGCCGCCGACGGGTTGCCGGTGCCCTGCATCAAGCCGTTGGCCCCGCGCACGATCTCCACCCGGTCGTAGATGGCCATGTTGGCGGTGGACATGACGTCCATCGAGTAGTTTTCCGAGACATTGGTGGGAATGCCGTCGAATTGCAGGTCGTTGATTTCGAAGCCGCGGGCGTAATAGGTAGAGCGCTCGGTACCGATCTTGGTGTAGGTGATACCGGGCGTGGTCCTGGCGACGTCGTCCAGCGATTGCACGTTCTCGTCATCCATCCGCTGACGGGTGATGACTGTCACCGACTGCGGTGTTTCGCGCAGGCTCATGGCCATTTTCGTCGCGGTGGCGGTGGAGCCGGTCGTGTAGGAACCGGTTCCTTCGGTGGTCGCGCCCAGCGCGCTGGCCACCACTGAGGAGGGCGCCAGCTCCAGGCTGCCATCGCGCTGGGGCACGGCCTCCACAGACCAGGTATCGCCGTGCTGCACGCTGCGCAGACCGCTGCCGGCCAACAGTCGCGCGAGCGCATCCACCACGCCGTGGCGCCCCTGCAGGCCGCCGGTGCGCTTGCCTGCGGTAAGGCTGCCGTCAATCGACAGCAGAATGCCCGACGCCTGCGCGAACTGGTTCAGCGCAGGGTCCAGGTCGCCGGCCGCGATGCTGTAGTCACGGTTGGTTTCCTGCTGCGTGGTAGCCGCCTGTAGCGGCGGGCAGGGCAGCCAGGCGCTGGCCAGCAGCGAGCTGAGCAGCAGCGGGCGCAATGTCGAGCGCTGCTGGGGGCGGGGATATGAGATCGGCATGCCGTGGGAGTCCTTCTTGAAATGACGAATGGGGTTCAAGAGGTATCCCGGACGAGTTGGCAAAATCTCTAATCCACTGCGCAAAAAAAATCAGCCAAGCGCTTCAACACTCACCCAGAAGCGCGTCACCCGGCGCACGCGCACTGCCAGCGTCTGCTCCAGCGCCGCAAGAATACGGTCGGTATCGGTCAGCGGAAACACCCCGGTCAAGCGCAGGTTGGCTACTGCCGGGCTCCAGCGCAGGAAGCCGGGCCGGTAGCGCGCCACGTCCTGCAGAAAAACGCCCAATGGAGTCTGGTTGGCAACCAGTTGGCCGCGGCTCCAGGAAATGGCGTTGGCATCGGCAAAGCCCGCAGGCCTGCTGGTACTGGCGTTGAACCACAGCGCCTGGCCGGCACTCACTTGCACTGCTGCCGCGTGTTGCGGCCGCACCTGCAGGGCGCCTTCGTACAGGCACACCAGGCAACCGTCGGCCATCTGGCGCACGCTGAAGCGTGTGCCCAGTGCCTGTACTTCACCTACGGAGGTATCAACGATCAGCGGCGCGTGGGTGTAGGCCGTGTCGTGGCCGCTGGCAAGCAATAGCTCACCGCTGATCAGCCGCACTCGGCGCGCCTGGGCGCTGAACCGCACGTTTACCGCTGTAGAGGTGTTGAGCCACAGTTGGCTGCCATCGGCCAACTGCTGCTGCAGGGTTTCACCGGTGCCGGTCCGCAGGTCCGCCATTGCTTCGCGCCAGGGCAGCTGCCGCTCGGCCAGCCAACCGCTGCCGCCCGCCGCCAACAGCCCGGTCAACAACTTCAGCGCATCACGGCGCCGCAGCTGCGGTTGCTGGCGCAACACCGCCAGCGACTGCGCCTTGGGCAGCCGGGTAAACGCCTGCTGCATCTGCTGCAACCGCGCCCACGCCCGCTGGTGTTCCGGATCGGCGCCATGCCAGGCCGCGAACGCAGCCTGCTGCGGTTCTGCCAGCGGCCCTTGCCAGTGCAGCATCAGCCAATGGCTGGCCTCGGCCACCACTGCGGGGGCCACGGGGGTATCCGCCAGGGGCTTCATTCGCTGTACATCACTTCGTAGCAGGCCTGGATAGCCCGGGTCATGTACTTCTGCACCGACCCCAGGCTCACCCCCAGGCGCGTGGCAATCTCGCTGTAGCCCAACCCCTCGAACTGCGACAGCAACAGCGCCTCGCGCACCTTGGCGGGTAGCGCGTCGAGCATGCGGTCGATACGCAGCAGGGTTTCGACGATGACCGCGCGTTCCTCCAGCGAAATGGACAGCTGTTCATCGGCGCTGGCCAGTGCTTGCAGGTACGCCTGCTCAATGCGCTGGCGCCGCCACAGATCGATGACCAGGTTGCGGGCTATCTGCAAAAGATAGCCACGACCTTGTTCCGGCTGTGGCAGCCGACGGCTCACCAGCAGGCGCAAGAACGTGTCGTGGGCGAGGTCCGCGGCCTGGTGCTGGTCGCCCAAGCGCCGGCGCAACCAGCTCTGCAGCCAGCCATGGTGGTCGGTGTACAGCATGTGGACCAGCACAGGAGGGGTGGGCTCGGGGGGGATAGGGGTCACAAGGCGTTCCATCGCGCACAGGTCATGCTAATGAGAATTACTCTTAAGTGTACCGGCGACGCGTCTCCTTGGGTACTGATCTGGAAGAAAAATATGGCCGAGAGGAAAGCACTGCCTGGGCACCGAACCCCGTCAATCGCTGACCGAGCTGGCCGAGCGGGTTGGGCTGAGCCTGTCGCCATGTCACAGTCGTGGTCGGGCGCAGGAGGATGCCGGTGTGATTCATGGGTACCGGGCTCAAATGTCGGAGCCCGCAGTGGGGCTGAATTCTGGGCCAGGAAGAGGTGCTTCATTCCAAGACAGAACGTATACGTGATGCACTGTGTGCAACAGTCGTAGCGCTGGATAATCCCTTTTATAGCCTTGCCGACGCACTGCGAGCGGGGTTGAAGGCTGTCCCACATGGCTGAGAGGAACTGGCGGGGGCCAGGTCTTCGAGTACCGCATGCCAGGTTTGGCTGGTATGCGCGCACACTGCGCAAATCAGCTATGCACGCTTCGCTATTAATCGCACCGTCATCGTTTCGCATACTCCAGCTTCCAACAAAAACAGCGCAGAGCGCGATGGAGGTCACATGCGGTCCTGGTATAGCAGCATGGCGCCGCAACAGCGCCGTACCTTCTGGGCGTGTTTCACGGGCTGGGCGCTGGATGCGATGGACGTGCAACTGTTCGCGTTCGTGATCCCTACCTTGCTTACGGCATGGGGCATGACCAAGGGACAGGCGGGCATGATCGGTACCTCGGCGTTGATAGCCTCCGCGCTGGGCGGGGTGATCGCCGGCGTGCTGGCCGATCGCATCGGCCGGGTCAAGGTGCTGAAGCTGGCGATCCTGTGGTTTTCGCTGTTCACCGGCCTGTCGGCATTGACCGACTCGTTTCACACCTTATTGCTGACACGCAGCCTGCAAGGCCTGGGGTTTGGCGGAGAGTGGGCAGCAGGGGCGGTGCTGATTGGCGAGGTGGTGGACAAGCGTATTCGTGGGCGCGCCGTGGGCTCGGTGCAGGCCGGCTGGCCGGTGGGCTATGCCATGGCGGCGCTGGCCTACTGGGTGACCTTCAGCCTGCTGCCGGAACACAGCGCCTGGCGCGTGCTGTTTTTGATAGGGGTGTTGCCCGGCCTGCTGGTGCTGTGGATGCGCCGAAATGTGGCAGAGTCCGGCGCATTCCACGCGTCAGCCGCACACCGCGAAAACACGTCGGTCACCTCGACCTTTTTGTTGATTTTCTCCCCGCGGGTGTTGCCCCTGACGGCCATGGCGTCATTGATGGCCGCCGGTGCCCTGGGTGGCAATTACACCATCCTGACCTGGCTGGTGACTTACCTGCGTGAAACCCAGGGGCTGAACGTGAACATGACCACCCTGTACCTGGCGGTGAATATCGTCGGCTCCTTCTGCGGTTACCTGTGCATGGCGCACATGAGCGATTCGCTGGGGCGGCGCAAGACCTTCGCCTTGTCGGCGGCAGGCGCGACCCTGACAGTACTGATCTACACCCAACTGCAGCTGCCCATGTGGAGCCTGTTGCTGCTGGGCTTGCCGTTGGGTTTCTTCCAGTCCGGGATTGTCTCGGGCATGGGGGCCTGTTTTACCGAACTCTTCCCAGCGCAGATCCGTGGCAGCGCGGGGGGCTTTTCCTACAATTTCGGCCGAGGCGTCGGCGCCTTGGTGCCGGCTGGCGTAGGTCTGAGCAGCGGGGCCTTCGGCCTGGCTGCATCCATTGGTGTGTGGGCGGCTTGTGCGTACCTGCTGGTGTTCGTGGTAGCGCTGGTCTTGCCGGAAACCCGTAACAAGGAACTGGAAGTCTATGTCTGATCTCAAGCAAACCCGCAATGGCGGCCAGATCCTGGTCGAAGCCCTGCGTCGCAACGGGGTCGATACCCTGTACTGCGTGCCCGGCGAAAGCTACCTGCCGGTGCTCGACGCGCTGTGTGATGTGCCGTCGATTCGCACCATCGTCACCCGCCACGAAGGGGCGGCGTCGAACATGGCCGACGCTTATGGCAAGCTTACCGGCCGCCCCGGCATCTGCTTCGTGACCCGCGGCCCTGGCGCCACCCACGCCAGCAATGGCGTGCATACGGCGCGCCAGGACTCCACGCCAATGATTTTGTTCGTCGGGCAGATAGAGGGCGGTTTCAAGGGGCGCGAAGCCTTTCAGGAAGTCGACTACGGCCAGATGTTTGGCGGCCTGGCCAAGTGGGTGGCCGAGATCGACCGCATCGAGCGGATTCCCGAGTTTGTCAGCAAGGCATTCAGCATGGCGCAGTCGGGGCGGCCCGGGCCGGTGGTGATCGCCTTGCCCGAAGAAGTGCTGTTCGGCTTGGCGAGCGTGGCCGACGCGCCGCCGGTGCGTGTTGCCCGCGCGGCGCCTGAACCGTCAGCAGTGGCGACGCTGCGCGAACGCCTGGCCACGGCGCAGCGGCCACTGGTAGTCGTTGGTGGCACGGGATGGGATCCGCAGGGCAGCGAAGCACTGCGCCGCTTCGTACACGCCAACCAATTACCGGTCGCGGCCTCTTTTCGGCGCCAGGACCTGTTCGACAACCGTGACCCGCACTACATTGGGCAGTTGGGCCTGGGCACCTCGCCCGCGCTGCTGGCGCGGGTCAAGAACGCCGACCTGCTGCTGGTGATCGGCTCGCGGCTGAGCGAAACCGTGTCCCAGGGCTACAGCCTGATCGATAGCCCAGTGCCCCAGCAGGTGCTGGTTCACGTGCACCCGGATTCGCAGGAGTTGAACCGTGTCTACTGCGCCCAGCTGCCGATTCTGTCTTGCGTGGCGACCTTTGCCAGCGCCGCGGCGGCATTGGCGCCGGTGGAGAGCCATGCCTGGGCCGCCTGGACCCTGGCCGCCCGCGCCGATTACGTTGAACATTCCACGCCGCCTGCCGCCCACCCGCAACTGGCCGGCGTGGACATGGGCGCGGTCATGGGGCATCTGGACGAGGTACTGCCTGACGACGCGATCATCAGCAACGGTGCGGGCAACTACACCGTGTGGGTGCACCGGTTCTACCGCTACCGTCAGCCGGCCACTGAGCTTGCACCCACCAACGGTGCCATGGGCTATGGGCTGCCGGCGGCCATTGCCGCCAAGTTGCATGCCCCCGCGCGTACCGTGGTGTGCTTCGCCGGCGACGGCTGCTTCATGATGTACCCGCAGGAACTGGCTACCGCCCTGCAATTCAACGCTGCGGTGGTGGTGATTGTCGTGAATAACGGCATGCTGGCGACCATTCGCATGCATCAGGAGCGTGAGTACCCCGGCCGGGTGTCGGCTACGGAGCTGGTCAATCCGGACTTCATCAGCCTGGCGCGATCCTTCGGCGCCTACGCCGAGCGGGTCGAGCGCACCGAAGACTTCGCCGGTGCGTTTGCCCGTGCGCGGCAGGCCGGGGTAGCCGCGTTGATCGAACTGCGCGTGGACCCTCGTCAGATCACCCCCCAGGCCCGGCTTCAGTAACGGGGCGCGGCCCTCGGTGGTCGAGGGCGATGTCAAAAATCGGCTAGGGGCTGGAGCAACGTCGCCCCTGGCCAGAGGCCTTGCTCAAGCAGTTGGGTGGTTTCGTGGCGGATGATCTGCGTCACCGCCCACAGACCATCGGCAATTACCCGGTTTTTCGGCCAGGCCATGGCGATGGTGCGGCTGACGTCGGGGTTGGTCAGTGCGTAGCTTTTCAACCGTCCCGCCTGGACTTCCTCCACCACGGCCGCCTCGGGCAGCACTGTGCAGCCGCAACGTTCCAGCACCAGGCGCTTGGTGATCGAGATCGAGCCGTCGCACTCCAACGCAATGCGCGGGGTGAAACCGCTGCGCATGGCCAGCGATTCCACCAGCAGGCGCAGGCCATGGTGAGTGCTGGGCAGGATCAGCGGGATATCTGCTAATGACTTCACCTCGACGCAGTCGCCGCCCAGGGGGTAATCGGCGGGCGTGATCAGGCGCACACCTTCGCGCAGCAAGGGGTCGTGCTGCAGTGGTCCGGGATGCTCGGGTAAGTAGACCAGGGCCAGGTCCACCACGCCTTCGCTCAGGCGCGCCAGGACATCGGCGGCCAGACCTTCGACAAAATGCACTTGCGTATGGGGGTAGCGTGCTTTCAAGGCATGCCCCAGGCGCCCGAACAGGAGGCGGGCGATGGTGGGCTGCGCCGCGATGCACAGCTTCGCCGGGCCATTTTCGGCGCTGTCGCGCATGGCGCGCTCGGCCGCCTGCAACGTGTCCGCCAGGCTGCTGGCATAGCCCAGCAACTGCTGCCCGCGCTCGGTCAGGGTCACGCCGCGGCCGCTGCGATGGAACAGTCGGGTGCCCAGCTCGGTTTCCAGCAGGCTTACCCGGCGGCTGATGGTCGACTGGTCCGCCCCCAAGGCCATGGCAGTGCGGGAAATACTGGCGTGCCTGGCCACCTGGGCAAACAGCGCAAGGTCATCTGAATTCATTGCAGGCTCCAGCAGCGCAAGGGGGCGGATTCTGGCGCAATGCCTAGGGTGTCGGGTGCATAGCAGGTTTGCGCAACAGGCACGGGCAGTTAACCCTCACGTAATGGTGCAATGCAAGCTTTGGTTTCTTTGAGGAAACGTTATGTCCCCTGTCTTCCGAACACGGCTGTTGCTGGCTGGGTCCCTGTCGGCGCTGGCCTTTTGCGCCACGGCCGCTACGTCTTATGGTCCGCAATTGCAGGGCTTCAGTTACCCGTATCCTGTGCACCATTACCGCTTCAACTCCCAAGGCCAAGCGCTGGACATGGGCTACATGGATGTGGCGCCCACAGTCGCAGGCAATGGCCGCACGGTAGTGCTGCTGCATGGCAAGAACTTCTGCGGCGCTACCTGGGACGACAGCATCAAGGCCCTGAGCGGGGCCGGGTATCGGGTGGTGGTGCCCGACCAGATCGGCTTCTGCACCTCCAGCAAACCGGATCATTACCAATACAGTTTCCAGCAACTGGCCGCCAATACCCATGACCTGTTGGCCAGCCTCGGCGTCAGCCAGGCGACCCTCGTGGGTCACTCCACCGGCGGCATGCTGGCGGCGCGGTATGCATTGGTCTACCCCCAGGCCACCCGGCAACTGGTGATGGTCAACCCCATTGGCCTGGAGGACTGGAAAGCGTTGGGCGTGCCGTGGCGCAGCGTGGATCAGTGGTACCAGCGCGAGCTCAAACTCAATGCCGACGGCATTCGCAATTACGAGAAGAATACCTATTACGTGGGGCGCTGGAAGCCTGAGTACGACCGCTGGGTGGACATGCTCGCTGGGCTGAATCAGGGGCCTGGGCACCTTAAAGTCGCCTGGAACTCGGCGCTGATCTACGACATGATCTTTACCCAGCCGGTGTACTACGAACTGCCGCAACTCAAGGTGCCGACGCTGCTGATGATCGGTGACGCCGACACCACCGCCATCGGCAGTGACATCGCGCCGCCCGAGGTCAAGGCCAGAGTGGGGCACTACGCAGTGCTGGGCAAACAGACTGCCCAGCGCATCCCCGGGTCACGCCTGATCGAGTTTCCCGGCAAGGGGCATGCCCCACAGATGGAAGACCCTGCAGGGTTCAACCAGGCGCTGGTCAAGGCGCTGGATTGACCCCATGCCTGCGGCGGCAACCACGCCAGGTTCGTTAGGGTGCCACCGAGGCGCCGTTGATGTGATTGCGCGCCAGCGCCTGGGCAACGAAGCCTGACGACTTCATCGCCTCCACGAATGCCGCCAGGTACGCGGCCGCCTCGGGTCCCTTGGCCTTGGGCGTGGCCATGGCTTGGCGGATGATCATGAAGTGCGGCTCCACAATCCTCATTCCGCCCACCCGAGCGATGTCCTTTTCCAGCTGCTGGCGGATACCGGCCGCCACGCTCAGCTTCTGCTCGATGAAACCCTGGACGATGGCCAGGGAAGTAGGCAGGCGTACGAGCGTGGCGTGGTGCAGGGTACGGCTCAGGAACAGGTCATAGGCACTGCCCTTGCTGACCGCCACGGTGGTGCCGGGCTGGTCGACCTCGGCAGCGGTGGTGACAGGGGAGTCACTGCGTACCGCGTACACACCCTCGATTTCCACATAGGCCTTGGTGAACTCGATCGCCTGCCCGCGGGTGGGGTCGATGGCGAAAAAACCGACATCGGCGCGGCCTTGCTCCACGTTGTCCACGGCGGCCCCCGCCGAGGTGACGGTGACCAGCTGCAGGGGGACCCCCAGCCTGCGTGCCAGCTCGTTCGCCAGGTCGACCGATACGCCTGCCGGCTGACCGGTGGCGGGATCCAGGTGCGCCAGAATCGGGTTACCGGTGTTGATCGAGGCGCGCAGCGTGCCGGTGGGGGCGAAGGCGGCTATTACGGGTTGTTCTGCCATCTGAGCGGCTCCAGCAGGGGGGGTGGCAAGCATCAGTACGCAGGCCAAAGCGCACAGCCACGTGGTGGCGGCCCTCATTCAGGCACCGCTCGGGACTTGGGCGTGCAGGCGTTCGTCGAACGGACTGCCCAGCAGCGGTTGCAGTTGGGTGCGCAGGGTCTTGACGTAGGTGTGCTGCACGAAGCGATCGTAGGCGGCGGGGGAGCGCAACACTTCCACCAGGGTGAAATGGTTTCTGGCATCGGTTTGTTCGAGCACGTCCAGGCGTACCACGTCCGGGTCCTGGCGTGCCTGTTCGGCGAAACGGTGCAGCAGCGTGAGGGCGGCCTTGACCTGGGGTGGCTCGATGTCGACGTGGGCGACGGCATAGACCGATTCATCGGCGGCAGCGTGGGCGCTGAAGAGCACGAAAACGGCGAAGGCCGAAAATTTCAAGCATGGCATGGGTGGAAACCTTGTAGAGGGAGAGCAGCGCCTAGTATGCGGCTTGTGCCTTGGCCGGTAGCGCATATCAGGTTTGCATCATTCCTGAAGCTCCCTGCGCACAATAGCCGCGCCAGCGCTCAACGCATTCAACTTGCCTCTCGCCACCCGACGCGGCAACGGCGCCATGCCACAGTTGGTGCATGGATAGAGTTTGTCGGCGTCTACAAATTGAAGTGCCTTGCGCAGGGTGTCGGCGACTTCCTCAGGCGTTTCGATGGCATGGGTTGCCACGTCAATGGCGCCTACCATCACTTTCTTGCCCCGAATGAGTTCAATGAGCTCCATCGGCACACGCGAGTTGTGACACTCCAGCGAGACCATATCGATATTGGACTTCTGCAGTTTGGGGAAA
Organism: Pseudomonas eucalypticola; assembly: GCF_013374995.1. Classification (NCBI taxonomy): domain Bacteria; kingdom Pseudomonadati; phylum Pseudomonadota; class Gammaproteobacteria; order Pseudomonadales; family Pseudomonadaceae; genus Pseudomonas; species Pseudomonas eucalypticola. The sequence goes on from NZ_CP056030.1 coordinate 2,123,009, forward strand.
GCTTCTTCATACTGGCGCCACGCTGAGCCCAGCGTTTTCTTCCAATCGGTATTGGCCTTGATGCCGTAGCCGTAGCAGATATGCACAGCGGTTTCGCATTCAAGGCCTTCTATTGCCCGCTCGAGGGTGGCCACGCCCCAATCGTTCACCTCGTCGAAGAAGACGTTGAAGGCAGGCTCGTCAAACTGGATGATGTCGACACCCGCCGCCTGCAGTTCCCTGGCTTCCTCGTTGAGAATCCTGGCGAATTCCCAGGCCAATTTTTCACGGCTTTTATAGTGGTTGTTGTAAAGCGTATCAATCATCGTCATGGGGCCAGGCAGTGCCCATTTGATGGGTTGCCGGGTGTGTTGACGCAGGAAGGTGGCGTCTTCCACGAACACGGGTTTGCGGCGCGCCACGGCGCCTACCACCGTGGGTACGCTTGCGTCGTAGCGATCACGAATCCTGACGGTCTCGCGTTTCTCGAAATCGACGCCGCTCAGGTGTTCGATGAACGTGGTGACAAAGTGTTGGCGTGTCTGTTCACCGTCGCTGACGATGTCGATCCCTGCATGCCGCTGCTCTTGCAGCGACAGCCGCAGCGCATCGTGTTTGCCTTCGGTCAATTCATCGCCCTGCAGTTTCCACGGTGACCACAGTGTCTCTGGCTGCGCCAGCCAGGCGGGTTTGGGCAGGCTGCCGGCCGTTGAAGTAGGTAGCAGTTTTTTCATGATGCATGGCCTTGTGTATGCGGTTGACCAAAGAGCGCCGTCAGGTGCGCCTGGTATGGCTTGATGAAATGTTCCTCGGCGAACGCCCCTTGCTCGATGGCCAGGCGGCTGCGCTCTGCTCGGTCGTAGACGATGCGAGTCAGCGAATAATCCTGATGCTGCAAGCTTGGCTGGAAGGATTTTCCGGCGGCTGAATTCGCGTTGTAGATTTCAGGCCGGTAGATCTTCTGGAACGTGTCCATCGTGCTGATGGTGCTGATGAGTTCCAGGTCGGTGTAGTCCCCGAGCAAATCGCCGGTAAAATAAAAAGCCAGGGGCGCAACACTGTTCGGCGGCATGAAGTAACGAACCTTCAGGCCCATTTTCCGGAAGTATTCATCCGTCAGCGAGTATTCGTCTTGCTGGTACTCGGCGCCCAGCACCGGATGCTGGTTTCCCGTTTGATGGTAGACCTTGCTGCTGGAAACACTCAGGCAGATAACGGGCGGTTTGCGGAAGTGACACGTGTAGGCGCTCGACGCCACGAAGGACTGGAACAGCTGGCCATGGAGGTCGCCGAACCCCTTCGGGGTACTGAATTCGGACCGGCCGTCGTTATGGCCTGGCAAGAGTACGCTGAAGTCATAATCCCGGACGTAAGAGGAGAAATTGTTGCCGACGATGCCGTCAATGCGTGCGTTGGCTTGTTGGTCGATCACCGTTGTTTTCAATAGCTCGATCAGCGGCAGTGCAGTGCCGCTGCCGTCAAGATCAATATTCATTTCGACGGAGATGACATCAAGCTCAACGGTATAACGATCGCCTGTCGGGTTGTCCCAATGCGCCAGCGCATTGAATCGATTATCGATCATCGCCAACGTATTGCGTAAGTTCTCCTGGCGATTGCAGCCTCTGGCGAGGTTGGCGAAGTTGGTGGTGATGCGTGTAGTGTCCGAGGGGGTGTAATGCTCATCGAAGCGAATGCTTCGGAGGGTGAAATCGACGTCATGGCTCATGGTGGTCGAGGGCTCTCATCGTTCAATGTTTTCAGTGCGCTCTATTACCCTTTTTCAGGTTTGGGTCGGTGAGTGTCTGCACAGTTATCGTGGGGCATGTTATGGGCGCCCATTGAACGAGAACCAGTGAATTGATTTCACAGAACCTTTAGTCATATTCATGCGCGCTTGCGCCGACAGTGCGGTACCCAGTGGGTGGGGTCGGCAGACTCCGGGCCATGCCCTTGCGCAAGGCATGGCCCAGCGCGGGACGTCAGTGACCGAGTTGCACGGTCACTGCGCTGTGCAGGCCATAGGGCTGGAACGGCAGCGGCGCATAGATCGCCGCTTCCTCTTGCTTCATGCGATTGTTCAGTGTCGAGGCCATGGTCAGTTCCACGGTATTGCGCCCGGCATGGGCGTACTGGCTGACGACCACCTCGCGCAGGTGTGGGTCGGCCGCCACGACATGGCCGTTCACCTTCAGTTGCCAGAGACCGTCGCCAGCCGGTATCCCCAGGCGCACGGCGGTGGTGCCTGCGGTCAGCAGGAAGGCGCCCCGGTAGCTGGCGCGGCCGGACAGGTTGCGCAGGCCGTCGACCTCAGACCACGGGCCCTGGGGGGCCGCGCCCACGGCGTGATGCTGGATACGGGTGGTGTAGCCATCCGCGGCCGGGCCCCAGTCGTCGAGTTGCAACGTGGCGTTGCTCAACGCCACCGGCACTTGCCAGCGCACGGCGGGCGCGGCAGTGGCGGTGAAGTGTTGCCCCAGGGCGAACGCAATCGCCTGGCCAGGTTGCAGCTCGACTTCAGTGCCCAAGCTGTCCGGCGCCTGAGGGGTGAACGCCACGGGCACGACCTTGCCGCTCCAGGCGTCCAGTTGCACCAGCTTGCCTTGGCCGCGCAGAGCGATCTGCGCCTTGTAGACCTGCTGGCCGGTATTGACCAGCCAGTAGTAGTCGTTACCTGCGTCGCGACGATGCACGCTGTAGACCCCGGCCACGCCCGGTACGAAGCCTGGCTGCACATGCAGCGTTTGCAGCGCGCTCAGGGCCTGCGAGTAGTCGGCGACTCGCGTAGCCCCCTCAAGCGCCAGGTCGCCGCCCACCACCAGCACCGGTGCGCCCTGGGCGCTCACGGCGCGCAGGCGCTGGCGCACGTCGACAGCCAGTGGCCGCCGGCCGTCCACCAGCAGCGCCTGCCATTGCCCATGCCCCATAACCAGGCGGTGGTCGTGCCAGGCGAGGCCATGGCTAAGGACCTGCTGGCTGCTGATGAACCCGTAGTGGTAGCCGGCCTGGGCCAACGATGAATCCGCCAGCAGCGGCCCGTCGTGATCCAGTTCGTCGTTGAGCACCACCAGTTCGGTCTGGGCCGTGCCATGGCGCAGCAGCGCCTGGGTGCGTGCCAGGTAACCGGTGATCTGCGGCATATCCGGCCAGGACGGCTGACGCGGCCCCCAGGCTTCGGAGAAACCATTGTCGATAGTCGGCGAAAACAGGCTGGGCCCAAACGGCTCGAACGGTGACCAACCCGGCCAGCGTGCCGTTGGCACCTTGCCCGAGTACGGGTAGCCGTGCACGGTGATCTGGTTGACGCCACCGGCGTAGTGCAGTTGCAGCACAGTGAGCATGTCGGCCCAGCTTTGCCGGTAGCTGCCGCCGATCACCGAACAGCATTCGGTGGAGAACTCCCCGCGGCCTTGAATCTGGCCGGCGGTGCCCAGCAGGCGGAACAGGTCCAGCTCGTTGTTCAGGGTCAGGTTCTCGCCTTCGGGGGTGTCGGCCTGTTCGGCCGCGGCGCCCATGTCCATGGGCTGGCCGTAGGTCTGCACGCGGTAGCCCAGGCCCAGGCTGTGGGCCCATTTGGCCAGCGGTTGCAGGTGGTGTTCGCGGTACAGGTCGCTGAGGGTGCGTTCGTAATCGCGGTACACCTCGCTTGAGTGGGCCGTGGCACTGGCCAGTTCGAAGGTGGGCACGCGGGTGCGCGGGGCGCCGAAGTGGCGCTGGTTGTCGACGATGATCAGCGGCAGCAGCGGTTCCATGCGGTAGCCACGGCGCTGGGCGAAGGCGTCGGGCAAGCCGGGTGTCCAGTTCAGGTGCGCGTCCAGTTCCAGGGAGTCTTCGAACAGGTCGCGGCCGTGCTGGCGAATCAGGCCCTTGAGCGTCGGGTTCAGGAGATTGGCTTCCCAGTAGCCGGTGACGGCCTGGCTGCCAGCGTCGGCGAAGTGGTCAGGCACGTAGGCCTGGGGGGCGCTGGCGGCGGGGTTTTGCTTCATGACGGCCAGGGCCGAGGTCTGCCCGGTACCGCGCTGCCAGTAGGCGATGATGATCCAGTGGCCGCCTGGGGGCGCCTGCCAGTGCAAGGTGTCGTCGGTGTTGAGTTCGATCAGCGAGTCGGTTTTCAGGCGGATAGGCTGTTCAGCGCATTGGTCGGCACATTGCCAGGCCTGCGCGGCCACCAGGTGCTGCTGGTTGATGGGCGGGGCTTGGCTTCTGGCGGGTTGGGGCAGTGGCGCCGAATAGGTGTCCTGACCGGCCAGCACTGTCCAGCCGGCCACCAGCTCCTTGGCGGCTTGCGCGCCGTTGGGGTCCAACCCCGGCACCACCACGGGCCACGCCGGGCCCAGGGTGAGCGATACACGCAGACCGTTGTTCGCGGCGGCGCGCAGGGTGGCTTCCAGCACCGTGCGCCACGCCGGCGTGCCCCAGCCGTAGCGCGCCGGGTCCACGGGGCCGGCGTTTTGCGGCAGGTCGGCGACCTCGACACTGCCGAAGCCGGCCTGGGCAATAGTGTGCATGTCCTGGGCAATCACGGCGCTGTCGGCCTGGGCACCCGGTAGCCAGTAACGGATGCTGGGCTTGAAGGGCTGGGTGGGGGCCTCGAACAGCGGGCGCAGGCGGTTGAAGTCGTCGGCGGCGTGGGCAACCGCGGGCAGGCCGGTGACCAGGCAGGTGCAGGCCAAAGCCCTGGCGAGCAGGGAGGGCAGGGTGGTGGGCACGGGGGCAGTTCCTTTGTCGAATCGAGTCCGAGGGGCTCAGGTGGGCGACCGTTCGCTGGCGGTCAGCGCGGCTTTCAGAATCCATGGCGCGGAGACCGCGCCGACCAGGGCGGCGTAGACCATCTTGAACGCCACGAATGGCCAGAAGGCCAGGGTGTCCACCGCCAGGGTCATCAGCGCCAGGCAGGTCGCTGGCACCAGAACGACGGTCATCAGCACGGCGACGATGAGGGTGCGGGCGGCCAGCGGCAATGAGGCCAGCGCGACAATCCACGAGGATGGGCGGGCCTGGGGCGCGGCGATGCGGCCCAGGCGCACGCGCTGGCGGGTGAGCAGCGAGATGGCCAGGCTGCCGAACAGGGTGAGCATGAACACCGTGGGTATCAGGTCGATGGCGATGCCTTTCGTGCCCCATAACGGAATGATGGCGGCGTCGTGAAACAGCAGGGCGGCGAAAAACAGGGCGATGGCGGCGTTGATCGCGCAGCCCAGCAGGGTTTCGCGCTGGATGTAGTGCGGGGCAGGGACGGGGGCGTGGTTCATGCGGTTACACCTGATTTATTGTTCGTGTCCAGGGTAGGTACAGACCGGTGATTCGATGAGGCCAGCCAGGCTGGCCACAAGGTTTCAGGTAACGCGAGTGACGGCTTCCAGGAAAGTGAGCAGCGGCGTGCTGAGCGAAGTGTCGGCGGTGCCGATGCTGAAGCCCTGGGAGAAATGGTTGTGGTTGGGCAGTACCAGCAGTTCGGGGCTGAAACCGTGCTGGCTGACCAGCCGTGCGAACAGCTCACCGGCCTGCACCTGCATTTGCACCAGGTCCAGTTGGGTAAAGCCGATGAGCAGCGGGAAGGGCGCGCTCGACACGTGGTCGACGGTGCTGGCGCTATCCCACATCGCCGGGTCGCTGCCGAAATAGGCTTCGTTGCGCGGGTCGGGCGTGTCGATGCCGAACTGTTTCCGCGCCTTGCCTTCCAGGCGGGCGTTGTAGGGGCCCGACAGCAGCACGGCGCCGCGGATGTTCCAGCCAGGCGGTTGAAACGCTGCGCGCAGTGCCGTGGCGGCCACATGGGCCGCGCCCGCCGATTCCCCCATCAGCACGACGCGGGTGCCGTTCACACCGAATTCAGCACCGTTGTCCTGCAGCCACTGCCACACCTGGGCGACGTCCTGTGGCCCGCACGGCCATTGGCTCTGCGGGGCCAGCCGGTAGTTGGCCAACACCACGGCATAACCGTGGCGGGTCAGGAAGTGACCGATGTTCTGCCGGTGCGCCTTGCTGCCACGAATGAACCCACCGCCGTGGAAGAACGCCAGCACTGGCCAGCCGCCGGCCGGTGCCACGCCAGTGGGCGTGAACAGGTCCAGGCGGTGGCGTTCGTGGGGGCCATAGCTCAGGTCCACGTGCACATTGACCGAGCCGGCGGCGGGCGCTGACTGGGCGTTGGCGTACAGGGCGGCGACGGCAGGCAAGTCATTGCCCACCTCGCGGATGCGCGCCGCCAGTGCCTCGCTCATGCCGCTCATGGCCGTGCTTCCGGGGTTTTGTACAGCTGGCCGTCCTTCATGATCAAGCTGATGTTGTGCTTGTCCTGTAGCACGGTGACGTCCTCGGTGGGGTCGCCCTTGATCATCAGCAGGTCGGCCAGGTAGCCGGGCTTGATCAGGCCCAGCTCGTCGCCCATGCCCATGATCTGCCCACCCAGTTCGGTGGCGGCCTGAAGCACCTCCAGCGGGGTGTAGCCGAAGTGGCGCACCCACAGCTCCAGGTCGCGGGCGTTGCGGCCGTTGGGGTTGAACGGGAAGCCGTAGTCACCGCCCGGCAACAGGCGGATGCCCCGAGCGCGCAGTTTGGGCACCAGGGCTTTCTGGTGTTCCAGCACGATGGCGGCATCGGCCTTCATGTGGCTCATGTCGAAATGCGGCGGCGGGTTGGCGTCCAGGGTTGCCTGGATGATGCCGATGGTGGGCGCGACGAAGAGCTCGTGCTTGCGCGATTCCAGCAGATCCAGGCCTTCATCGTCGGCATAGGTGCAGTGGTACAGCACGCGAAAACCACTGCGCACGCCGATCTTCACGGCTTCGGCGCCGTGGGCATGGCCGGTCAGCCAGACGTTGGACTCGCGCGCCTGTTCGCCCGCAGCCATGAGTTCTTCAGCGTCGTACAGCAGTTCGTGCGAGGCGCCGGGCTTGAGTGCGCTTTCACCGGAGATCAGGAACTTGACAGCCTTGGCGCCCAGCTCGGCGCACGCTTTGACGAAGCTGCGCATGCCGTCGGGACCGCGCTGGTTGCCTTCGACCTTGCCCGGGTCCAGGTCGGTTTCGTTCGGCGGTTCGCGCTCCACCGACGAGGGAATCAGGCGCGGCCCGGGCATTCCGCCGGAGACGATATGGGCGTTGAGGCTGATCTCCAGGGACTTGCTCAGGGCGCCCGCGGAGTAGGCGCTGGTGAAGCCGTGGTCCAGCAGGATGCGGGCATTGCGCGCCGCGGTCAGGGCCAGTTCCTCCGGTGGCAGGTACATGCCCGGCACGAACTTCTCCACCGACGTCGGCCAGGTGATGTGCGCGTGGGGTTCCACCAGGCCAGGCATCACCACGTGATGGGTGCAGTCGAAGACGCGCGCATCATGGCTGGACACGGTGTGCGGCGCACGGGCCACCTCGGTGATGCGGTTGCCTTCGACGCGGATCTCGCCGGCGAAGGCAGCAGCACCGCTGCCGTCGAAAATGCGGGCATTGCGGAATACGACGTTCATGGACTGTTCCTTGTAGTTGTAAGCAGTCACGGCTGAATGAGGTTCAAGCGGTCAAGCGGTGCAGCAGCTCGCGTTGCAAGGTGACCAAGGGGCCGACGCCCGCAGCGGTGGCATACACATAGTGGTCCGGGCGCACGATGGCGGCGGTCACGTTGTGGCGGGCGAACCAGGCGGCCAGCAAGCCGTCGGCCTCGGTCAGCATCGGGCTGCCGAGCACCACGCGCTGCATGCCGGTGATGGCCTGCAAGTGCGCATCCAGGCCCAGGTCGGGGTCGGTCACCACCAGTCGCCAACCACCGCCGAGCACGTCATCCATGCGCTGGCGGGTGCCCTCCTTGAGCAGCCACGGCTGCGGGAACAGGCTGCCGGCGGCGGGGCTGTCTGCCAACAGGCCGGTGGTCAGGCGCGGCAGGATGTCCTGGCGCGGGGTAGGGCGCACGCTGCCGCCCTGTTCGTCGAGCAGACGGGTATCGCGGGCGCGCGCCTTGGCCAGGTCACGCTCGCAGATCACTGCGCCCACCGACTTGATGGTCGTGGTCAGCTGGCGCACGTGTTCCTTGCGCTCGGTGCTGTAGCTGTCCAGCAGGGCTTCGGCTGCCTGGCCCCGCACGCGGCCGTCGAGCACCGCCTGCAGTTTCCAGATCAGGTTGCTGACGTCGCGCACGCCCTGGCACATGCCCTGGCCCAGGAACGGCGGTTGCTGGTGCGCGGCGTCGCCGGCGATGAATACCCGGCCGACGCGCCAGTGCTCGGCCACCAGGGCGTGGAAGCGGTAGCTGGCCTGGCGCCACAGTTGCGCGTCCGCGGGGCCGATCCAGCGCTCCAGCAAGCGCCAGGCGCCTTCCGGGGTGGCGGCCTGCACCGGGTCTTCATCCGGCTTGAGCGAGATTTCCCAGCGGCGGTGGTTACCCGGGCCCATCACGAAGGAGCAGGGGCGCTCGGGTTCACAGTATTGCACGCTGGTGGTGGGCAGCTTGGCCAGACCCTGTTCGTTGGCCACCACGTCGACCACCAGCCACGGCTCGTCGAAGTCCAGGTCTTGCAGGGTAAGGCCGACCTGTTCGCGCACGGTGCTGGAGGCACCGTCGCAGCCGATCAGGTAGCGCGCCGTGACGGTCTTGTGCGTGCCGTTCTCGGCCTTGAGCGTCAGGGTCACGTCGTCGCTGCCTTGCTGCAACGCCTCAAGCTTCAGGCCGGTGTCGACGGTAACGCTGGGCAGTGCGGCGATCCTGCGGCGCAGCACCGCTTCCACCGGCGGCTGGGTGAACACCACCGATGGCTGATGGGCCTGAGGGTAGGGCTCGGGCACCACGGTCATGCGGCGGATCATCTGCCCGTCCAGGCCAAAGTAGCAGGAGTCGGTGAACGGCTCGCAGTACTGAGCCACTTCCTCGCCAATGCCCAGGTGCTGGAAGACTCGCAGGATCTCGTGGTCCAGCGCGATGGCGCGCGGCTTGTCGTACACGTCATGGGCGCGGTCGCACACGTAGACGTTGACGCCTGCCTGGCCCAACAGCGCGGCGGCGATGGCCCCCGAGGGGCCGAAGCCGACGATGGCTACATCGTAGTTATCGGCCGCCATGGCTCAGGCTCCTTCGGCCAGGATCGGGTTGCGCAGCAGGCCGACGTTTTCGATTTCGACTTCCACCACGTCACCGGCTTTCATCCACAGTTGCGGGGTGCGGGCCTGGCCAACGCCGGCCGGGGTGCCCATGGCGATGACGTCACCCGGCTCCAGGGTCAGGCACTCCGACAGCAGCGAGATGGTTTCGGCGACCGACCAGATCATGTCGCGGGTGGTAGCGTCCTGCATGATTTCGCCGTTCAGTCGGCACTGGATGCGCAGTCCGCTGGCGCCGGCAGGCAGCTCATCAGCGGTGACCACGACCGGGCCCAGGGCGCCGGTGGCGTCGAAGTTCTTGCCGATGGTCCACTGTGGGGTGCGCTTCTGGTAGTCGCGCACCGACATGTCGTTGAAGCAGGTGTAGCCAAACACGTAGTCCAGCGCATCGGCCTGGCTCACATGGCGCGGCACCCTGGCGCCGATGACCACGGCAAGTTCGGCCTCGAAGTCGAAGCGCTCGGAGACCTTGGGCACGCGCCCGGCCACTTCATGGGCCATCAGTGACGTCTTGCCACGGTAGAAGAACCACGGGTATTCAGGCTTGCCGCGGCCGCTTTCGCTGGCGTGGTCGAAGTAGTTCAGGCCCAGGCAGATGGTCTTGCCGGGCTCGGGCACCAGCGGCGCCAGTTGCAGGTCATTGAGCGGCAGGCGCGGGGCCTGGCTGTCGGCGGCGGCCCGGGCCGCTTCGTTCAGGTCGATGCCTTGTTCCAGTGCCTGGCGCAGGTCGGCCGGTACGTGGGGCACGGCGGCGTTGAGGTCGATGACCTGGTCGCCTTCGATCAGGCCCAGGCGCGGGGAACCGTTATGCAGAAAGGTGGTGAATCGCATTGTTATTGTCCTTGCTCTGGGGAGGTAAAGAAGACGTTGCGCTGGGCGGCCTTGAGGGCCGGTGACGGTGGCTGTGAAATGCCCCACTGGTCCACGCGGCCCTCGGGCCAGGTCCAGTCGTCTGGCGCGCCGGCCTGGTAGCTGTCGTCGATCTGCTCGACGTCGGCGGTGTATTCGATGACTTCGCCGAAGGGGCCGATGAAGTAGTTGAAAGCGTTGTTGCCCGGGCCGTGACGGCCGGGGCCCCACTCGATGGGGTGCTGGGCGTCGCGCATGCGGCCGCCGCCGCGCATCACCGATTCCAGGTCCGGCATCAGGAAGGCGATGTGGTTGAGCGCGTCGTTGTCGGTCACGCCCAGGGCGATGGAGTGGTGGTCGTGGTCGCAGTTGAGGAAGGCCATGATCTTGGTGCGGTCGGACAGGCGGAAGTCCAGCACGCGCTCGAAGAACGCCTGGGACTGCGCCACGTCGTGGCTATTGAGCACGGCGTGGGCCAGGCGGATGGGGCGGTCCACGGCCTCGAACGGCGCGGTGTTGCGCGCATCGCCATGCACGATGCGCAGGATCCGGCCATGGGGGTCGCGCAGGGTCAGGGCCACGCCGCCGCCCGGCTCGGTCACGTTGACCTGGTCTTCGATGATCTGCCCGCCGTTGGCCAGCGCGGCTTCGCGGATCTGCCCCAGGGCGTCGGCGTCCCTGGCGCGCAGGGTGACGTTGCGGATCGCCAGGTGGGCGGCCTGGTGCAGGGCCAGCAGGTGGTGATCGGCACCCGTGCCTTTGAGGTAGATGGCCGTGTCGGTGCGCGCGGCGATCTCCAGGTGCCAGACGCGGGTGTAGAAGTCCTCGGCGAGCGCCAGGTCGGGTACGTCGAGCGCGACGCTGCGCAATGCCTGAATCCATTTGGAAGCCATAGGTCAACCCCTGCCTGTGTAAGTCGAGCATGCAAGAAAACGTTGGGCGTTGCCGTGCAGCAGAGCCTGAATGCCGGCGTCGTCCAGGCCACATTCGTGCAACCGTGCCACGGGTTTGCGTTCGTGAAAATTGAAGGGGTAGTCGCTGCCCAGCAGCAGTTGGCTGGCGCCGAATGTATCGATCAGGTGGCGCAGGGTCGGGGCATCGAAGACCAGGGTGTCGAAGTACAACTGGCGCGCCTGTTCGCTGGGTGAAATGGCCATGCTGTCGCGCAGGGTGGGAAAGGTTTTCCAGCCTTGCTCCAGGCGTGGCAGCAGCGAGGCGAACGTGCCGCCGCCGTGGCTGAACGCCAGGCGCAGGCCGGGGCAATCGCGCAGCAGGTTGCCGGTGATCACGCTGGCAGCGGCCAGGCCCACGTCGCTGGGGTAGGCCAGCACTTGCTGCAACTGCGCAGGCCCGCTGAGGCGGTCCATGCCGCAGGGCTTGAGGGCGTGGACGAACACGGGCACATCCAATGCCACACAGGCCTGGAAGAAAGGCCGCAGGCTGGGGTCGGCCAAGGTCACACCGTTGATGTTGCTGCCCAGCTCGACCGCTACCAGGCCCAAGGTGCCTGTGGCGTATTCCAGCTCGGCGATGGCCAGGTCCACATCCTGCAATGGCACCGCGGCCATGCCCAGCAAGGCACCGCCACTTTCGTCGCACAGTTGCGCCATGGATTCGTTGATATAACGCAGCAGCGGCTGCGCGTGCTGCGCCGCCAGCCAGTAGCTGAGCAGCTCGGGCATCGGCGAGATGACCTGGTGCGCCAGACCCATGCCCGGCAGATCGGCCAGGCGCCGCGGCAGGCTCCAGCATTGGTCGGACACGGTTCGGTAATGCTTGCCGTCGATCATCACGTGGCAGTGGCAATGGCCATCGTGTGAGGGTATCTGCATCAAGGAGGGCCAGCCGGCGGGCACATGCCTATCGGCCCAGGTGGGGAAGCGGTCCGGTACGAAATGGGCGTGGATATCGGTGCCCAGGTCTTTGGAGAGCTGGATGGTCATGGTCGTGGCTGTTTTTATGATTGTGTCGGCAAATCCTATATAAAATGATTTTTGGTGGCAATATAAAATATTAAAAATTGCGGTATCAGCTTGCTTACAACGGTCGAGGCCTCGCTCAGTGCCTGGCGGAGGCCCCGCGGAAGGTCACTAGCGCGCGGTCAGGCCCGCTGTCTCGATGCCAGCCGTGACGACCCGTTCGTCTTCGTCGCCGGTTCCGCCAGAGGCACCCACCGCCCCCAGCACGTTGCCCGCAGCGTCTAGCACCAGCATTGCGCCGGTGTGCGGAATGAAGGGTTGGCCGCTGGTGGTGGCGATCGCGCCGAAGAAAGCTGGCATTTCACTGGCTTTCTTTGCTAATAATCGCGTATTCGCCCCCATGCCGACGGCAGCGCAGGCTTTGCCCGTGGCGATGGAGAGGCGCAGCGCGGTGGCGCCATCCTCGCGCGAACAGGTGATCACCGCACCTGCGGTGTCGACCACCGCGATCGCCATGGGCTGGAATTGATGATCGCGTGCGGCTTGCAAAGCGCCGTGCAGAGCGGCTTGGGCCAGATCGAGGGTGAGTGTGGGCATGACGGCTCCTTTTTATATATTAAATGAACGGTGCAGGCGTATCTGATATGATTGGCTGCGCAATCGCAACCCCGACTGCTTGTTTTTCATTCTCTGGTGCATTTACCCATGGCTCGAACCCCTGCTGTCAGCATCGATAACCGCCCCTCTACCCGCGCCACTGACCTTTATGATCAGCTGCGCGCGGACCTGATCAACGGTCAATTGGAGCCTGGCAGCAAGCTGGTGATCGATGCCTTGGCGGGCCGCTATGCCACCAGCGCGACGCCGTTGCGCGAGGCGCTGAACCGGCTGATTTCCGATGGCCTGGTGGAAAAGCGCGAACTGCGTGGCTTCGTTGTTGCGGAGGTCAGCGAGCAGGACCTGGTGGAAATCACCAAGACCCGCTGCTGGCTGGAGGAAATTGCCCTGCGCGAGTCCATTGCCCGCCGCGATCGGGCGTGGGAAGAAGAGGTGGTCATTGCCCACCATCGCCTGGCGCGCACGCCGCGGTCGCTGTCCCAGGAGCATTTCGAGGACAACCCGGACTGGGAGCCGGCGCACCGCGCGTTTCACCGGGCGTTGATCAGTGGGTGCGGGTCGCGGTGGTTGTTGGCGTTCTGTGATCAACTGGCCGATCAGCACCATCGCTATCGCACCCTCTCGGCGCCGCAGGCGTTCACGGCCAAGCGTGATGTGAAGTCCGAGCACCAGCAGATCATGGAAGCGGCGGTGGAAGGCCGGGCGGATGAGGCCGTGGGGTTGTTGCGCGGGCACATCGAGCGCACGGCGAGCATCGTGCGCGCGGACTCGCCGTTGTTCATTCAGGGGCGTTGAGCAGATACCCCGCTCCCCCGCCATCTGTGTAGCAGCGGCCATGGCCGCGTCGGCGGTGCACACGGCCTGTCGAGTGGGACGCGGCGCCCGTGACGCAGCCTGGCGGCCACTGCTAAACCGTGGGTGTCATGCCAGCCCGTTGCGCTGGGCAATCGCCCCCAGCACCCGGGCGCTGCCCTTCATCTCGCGCTTGAACGTCGCACGGTCCACGGCCACCAGGCCAAACTTGGGCTTGTAGCCAAACAGCCACTCGAAGTTGTCCAGCAAGCTCCAGTGCACATACCCCAACACCGGCACCCCGTCGTGCATGGCCCGCTGCAGCCCGGCCAATGCCTCGGGAATGTACGCCTGGCGCCGCGAGTCGTTGGCCGTGTTGATGCCATTTTCGGTGACGATCACCGGTTTGCCCGTGGCCTGGTGCGCATAGCGAACGGCGCCTTCCAGGGATGCCGGGTAATATTCCTCGCCACTATCGGTCAATTCCGCACCCTTGGGCGGTAGCATGGCGCCCTGGGCATTCACCTGCTGCCGGCCATAGTTCTGCACGCCAATGAAATCCGCCGAGGTCTTGGCCGCTTCCATCCACGGCCCGTAGACGCTTTCGCGCTTGGCGTCGCGCTGGCTGTCCGGGCCCACGGCCTGGTCGTCGGTGATGGACAGGCTGACGCCCACCCACGCCTGCGGCGCCGCCGATTTGATCGCTTGATAACCTTTGCGGTGGCCTTCCAGCATCCGCTTCAGCTTGGGCTGGTACTGGCCGAAGTTGGCCACCGAATAGTTGGCGCTGCCGGTTGCCCTGGCTGCCGCTTGCAGCATTTGCGCTTCCACGGCCTTGAACGCTGGCGGGAAGGGCAGCGGCAGCCAGTCCAGGATCGCCAGGATGTTGGGTTCGTTGAGGGTGGTGGCGTAGCTCAAATGGCTGCCCAGGTGGGTGGCCGCACGCTCGCAGAAGCGGGCGAAAAGGTCCGGGGCCCCGTCCGCCTCCCAGCCACCGCGTGCGGCGAACCAGCGCGGCGTGGTGAAGTGGTTGAACGTGACCATGGGCGTGATGCCGCGCTCAAGGCAGCTACCCATCATGCGTTTGTACAGATCCAGCATCGCCACGGAAAACTGGCCCTCGGTGGGCTCGATGCGTGCCCATTCCAACGAGAACCGGTAGGTGTTCAGGCCCATGCCTTTCACCAGGTCCACGTCTTCGTTCCAGCGGAACAGGCTGTCACAGGCATCGCCGGAGCGCTCGGCGAACACCGTGGGGGTCACCTGTTCCAGTAGCCAGACATCGGCGTCGCTGTTGTTGCCTTCTATCTGGTGCCCGGCGGACGCGGCCCCCCACAGGAAGCCTGCGGGAAAGGCCGAGGTCTTGCCGGCGCCGTAGCCCAGGCCCGGCAGGCTGGCGGCCAGCGCCAGGGTGGCGCCACCGACCAACACGTCACGGCGGCTGAGTGGGGCAGAGGTATTTTTCACGATCTCGATTTCCTTTTTACCAGTGTGTTCTTCAGCGATGCATGCCCGAGTCAAGCCCCAGGAAACTTTCCAGCTGGACATGGAACAGGAAGCCCGCCGACACGCCGGCCTTGGGGGCAATGCCATCGAACGGGTTGACGGTGTTGATCGGGTCCCAGGTGTACATCACATAGGGGCTGACCACGACCCCGCGGGTCAGGATCAGGTTGGCGTCCAGCTCCAGTGCGTATTCGCCACCGGGGCTTGTGTAGTCCTGGCCCACCGAGCGGTAGGCGGCGTTGATGTACTTCTGTTCATGGTCGCTGAGTTGCACCCAATGGGCGCTCAGCGAGTAGGTGTCATAGGGGCGTGACTTGAATGGCGCGGACAGGATCAAGCCGGTGCTGACCTGGTTGGGAATGCCGTTGGGCACATCCTCTTCGAACACGTGGCTGCCGGCGAAGTAGGCGCTCAGGGCCGTGGGCGTCATGTCCTTGGACTGGCCGCCATCGGCGCGCCAGAAGGTTTTCTTCAGGCCCAGGTAAAAGCCGTTGAGGCCGTTGGTGGTGGCGGGCGCATGGGCCGAATCGCTGAGCTGCGCGGTGCCAGCCGTGGTGTAGTACGGGTCGTTGCCGTCGCGGGTGTTGTGGAAACCCACCAGTTCATAGGATTGCGGATACGCCGTGGTGGAAAAGTCGGTGCGGTAGGCCACGTTGGCCAGGTAGGTGGTGGACATGTTGCCGCCCGAGGAGCCAGCGCCACGTTCCCAGCCATTGGCGAAGGGATAGGCGTCGTTGACCCGCCAGGTGCCCACCTGAGCGCTCAAGGCCGGGGTGAACTGGTAGTTGAGCCGTGCGCCCCAGTTGGCATAAGGCGATGGGTTGGCGCCCGCGGCGTCCGGTAGCGTGGTGCAGCCCAGGCCGACGTTGCACAGTGGCAGGGCAAAGTAGTTGCCGGCATTGCTGATACCGCCTTCCACCGTCAGTTGGTCCTGCAGCAGCTTCTGTTCCAGTGTGAACAGGGTCAGGTGGCTGACGCGGGGAATGTACGGGCTCGACTTGCTCGACAGCACGTCACCGGCTTGCGCGCCGAAATCCAGGTTGTTGCGGTACGGCACGTACAGCTCATTGAAGTGCAGGCGGGTGCCGTGCCAGCCCAGGATTTTCTCCAGATCGACGTCCACGCCCACATCGAACAGTGTCAACGACTCGTGGTTGCCGGTGTCGGTGCCCACGCCCGGGTTGGCCAGGTAGAACTGGGTCAGCCCCAGGTGCGGGCTGACGCCGTGGTCGTCCAGCCATTTGCCTTGTTTTTCCAGCGGGGGCGGGGTCATCACCGGAATGAAGGAGTCCGGGATGGCAACGCTGGGGCCAATCGGCTCGCCCGGGTATTCCAGGCTGGCCAGTTCAAGCTGCGCCAGGTCGGCAAAGCTGGGCGTTGCACACAACAGCGAGACAGCGAACAGCGAATACGGGGCGTATTTGTTCATGGAGACCTTCTTTTTTTATTGTTGTGGCTCTGTTCACAAGGCGCACGAGTCCCTGGCCGGCGCAGGCGGCACGTTCGGCAATGCTTGCGGTGGATCAGGTATCAGGGATGCGGGTGGTCGGATGGCCAGGGCGGGTTAGCCACGCAGGGAGTGTCGAGGGCGCACGGCATGCTGCGGGGAGCAGCGTCTACCGCTGCCTGGAGCTGGGTAGTGGTCATGGCGGTCATTTTTATGATTGTTGGTGCTCAGAATCCTATACAGAAGTAAATACGCACGCAATATAAAATATTAAAATTTATGTATCCTCATTCCGTACAATATCTCAGGCGTGGTCGCCGGTGGGAGTGGGCGAGGTCCGAGGCAATCTGAGGACTAGGGGCATATACGCTTCGAGTCGATTTTTCAGCAGGCGCAGTCCCGCCGTCCGAAAAGGCAACCTATTGAAAATGATGAAGAATCTTTAACGGTTGCGTAGAACTTTCCTACGCAAGATGGTCTACTTGAGGAGATTTTTGTCGAAACTGACACAGTCGGCGCCGCGGCCGCGAGGTCGATTCAGATTCAACGGTTTACCAGAGACCTACCTGACTTATGAAATTCTACCGCCCCTCCATCGTGCTCGCCGCGGTGCTCTCCCTGGCGACGGCCGGCATGGCCTGCGCGACGCAAACCCAGGCGCCGCTGGCCCCGTCGCTCGTCCAAGGCCCTGCGGCGAATCCCCGAGGCGCATCCAACCCGTGGCCAGATGTGCTGAGCATGGGCAGCCAGCCTTCGAGCGAGTTGGCTTACGACGACCACTACCGGCGCGATGGCCACTGGCAGTCCCGCCAGGAGCAGATTCGCCGGGAACGCTGGCGCCGTGAGCAGGCGCGCCGCGAGGCGCAGCGTCGTCACGAGTGGGAACGCCGGCATCACCACTACCGCTAGGCCCGCCCACGCCTGCGGCGCCAGGGGCTGCTACGGGTAGCGCCCCTGGCTCATCCCCGCGCCCACGGCCGCAGCCATACGCCCAGCCCCACCAGCAATACCACCCCGCACACGCAACTGACGCCCAGTTGCACCCACAGGCCAGGTAACGGGTGCACCACCAGCCCCGCCAGCAACATCGCCACCGCGCCCAGCAACCAATGGCTGCGCCACGGCAATTGCCCCAGCAGCTGTTGGCGGCGCATCAGCAATACGCCGGTCAACAGCACACCACACAAGGCCGCCATGGCGATGCCGATCAGGCCGAACACCCAGGGCAGCAGGCCCAGCAGCACGGCGTTGAGCAGGCTGCCTGCCAGTTCGCAGTTGAGCGGCATGCGGGTGTCGCCCGCCGCGTAGGCGTAGCGCGCCAGCAGAGCGTTCCAGGCACCAAACATCAGCGGCGCACAGAACCAGGCCAGCAGTTGCGGCAAGGGGCCGTCGGCCGACTGGTTGGGCAGCAGCAGGGTGACCAGCGCCGCCGAAGCGCCGATCAGCCCGGTCACGGCTGGCACGGTCAGCAAGGTTGCACTGCTCAACCCCTTGCGCAGCAAGGTCAGGCGCTGCTCGCCGGCGCTGCCGCTCATCAAGCCGAGCAACACCTGGTTCAGGCTCATGAGGGCAATCAGCGGCAGGTTGATCAGTTTGCGCGCCAGGTTGATCCAGGTTACCGCGCCTTCACCCAGCAGCGACGCGACCATGCGCTCCAGCAGCGCCAAGCCCTGGCTGGCCAGGTTGCTGCTCAGCAACGGGCCGATGCGGTGCAACAGCTCACGCACCGCGCCTGGTGCCTGCTCGCGTTGCCACGGGCGCCAGCCGGCACGCAGCAGGGAAGGGGCCAACACGG
Source organism: Pseudomonas eucalypticola (assembly GCF_013374995.1). Taxonomy (NCBI): domain Bacteria; kingdom Pseudomonadati; phylum Pseudomonadota; class Gammaproteobacteria; order Pseudomonadales; family Pseudomonadaceae; genus Pseudomonas; species Pseudomonas eucalypticola. Next base: position 2,140,997 of record NZ_CP056030.1, read on the forward strand.
CGGGCATCAGCCAGCTGCCCAGCACGCAGGCACACGCCAGGCCCGTGGTGGTGGCGTCGTGGCGCAACACCGCCAGGTACAGCACTGGCGGCAGGTTGAAGAGCAACGAGCCCAGCCCCGCCAGCACGAACCGCGAGCGCGCCTGCAAGGGGACGCAGAACAGCGCATGCAGCACGAACCCCGGCGCGCACCAGGCCAGCCAGTGCAGGGAACTGGCGGCCCGTACATAGCCGTCGCTGTCCAGGCCGGGGCCGATGGCGCGTACCAGCAAGGGGGCGGCCAGGCTCAGAAACAGGGCTAGCCCCAGGCCCAGCACGAACAGGCGGGGCACCAGGGCGCCCAGCCAGGCGCGCTGGCCCTGGGCGTCACGTTGCTGGAACAGCGGCAATGCCGCGGCGCTCAACAGCCCGGCGGCCAGCGCCATGCGCAGGGCTTCGGGCAGGAACAGCGACACCAGAAAGGCGTCGCTCTGCGCGCCGGCGCCCCACGAGGCCACCAGCAGCCATTCCCGGGCAAAGCCGGCTGCCAGGCCCGTGAGGGTGGCCAGGGTCAACCACAACGTCGAGCCAAACATGACAGGCCTCAGTGGAACAGGGTGAACAGGCCTTTGCCGCCCACCTTGTAGTTGAGGTTGCGGCAGCGTTCACCTTTGACCTCGGCATTTGGCCCACCGACGATGGCGTACGGCGCCACCGGCTTGCTGACCACGCTGTTGCCGCCGACGATGGCGCCTTCGCCGATGTGGGCGCCGAAGGACAGCAGCGCACGGCTGGCGATCCAGGCGTAGTCCTCGATGTAGATCGGCCCGCCCACGGCCCAGAACTCCGGGGCCTGGGTGTCATGGCCGCCGGCGATCAACAGCACGTGGGAGGCGATGGTCACATGGTTGCCGATGATCAGCCCGCCGCGGGCGTCCAGCTGGCAGTGCCAGCCCACCACGGTGTCGTCGCCAATGCGCAGGCCGTCGACGCCCAGCACTTCGGTGTTGCGCCACACGGTGGACCCTTTGCCGATTTTCGCGCCCCCCAGCCGCAACCAGGCCAGGCGAAGGGTATGGCTGGGGATCTTGCAGATCAGGATGTTGTAGGCCTGCTCCCAGGTGCGCAGCATGCGGTCGCGCAGGGTTGCCCAGTTCTTGCCGTACAGCGGGATCAAGGCGCCCTTGAGCTCGCGGCCCAGCAGCGCGTAGAAGCGCCGGGCCAGCGGGTGTTCGATGCGCGGCTCAATGTTCACATAACTGATGAAACACAGGATATCGCCCTTGAGCGGTTGTTCGAACGCCACTTCGTTGGCCAGCATCCAGTCGTAGGCCGCTGCCAGTTCTTCGTGGCTCACTCCCATCTTCAGGGCATATTCAGGCAAGGCCTGGCGCAGGTTTCGCGAATGATAAAGCCGATGTCTCATGGGCGGTTTCCTGGTAGTGCAAGAGAAGTGGCAGCGGTGGCGCGCAGGCGCTTGGCTTCTTGAAGGTTCAAGCCCAGCAGCAGCCAGAACAGAGCGACGAGCACCATGGTGAAGCTGAAGTAGTGGTCGAACAGGCCGCTGACCAGCGCGGCCAGCAGGCCAATCAGGGTACCCATCCACAAGGCGTTGTCAGGGGTCAGCACCAGGGCCTTGGTGGTAGGGCGTGTGTACTTCCACCAACTGCGGACCACCACCAGGAACATCACCAGCCCCAGCAAGCCCAGCTTGTAGATGTAGTTGAGGTACAGGTTGGAAATACCCCACAGGGTGGTGCCGGGAACCGGCGGGTCGACCTTGAAGCCGATACCCAGCGGGTACAGGGCCATGGCGCGGGGGAAGTTGGCGTACTCATCGAAGCGCACCGAGGTACTGGCGTCGTTGCTGGAGAACAGGTCCATGACCCGGTCTTGCAGCGGTGGGTAGAACATCAGCAACAGCGCCGCGCCGACCACGGCCACCATCAACGCCCGGCCGGTGTAGGGAACGCGCTTGCGCGCCAGCCAGATGAGCACCAGCACCAGGCTGACCAGCGCGCCCCGGGAACCGGTCAGCAGCAGGCCGACCAGCCCCAGCAGGGTGACGGCAACGCCCAGGGCCTTGGACCAGCCGGTGCGGGTCAGGCCGAAGCAGGCGGCCAGGGGCACCAGCAACGCCATCGCGCCACCGGTGATGTTGGGGTGCGTCCAGGGCGACGCCATCCGCCCCGATAGGCCGGCCAGGCCTTCGCTCAACTGGTCGACGGAGCCGTAGCCCAGCCGCCCGAGGATGCCGGTGAGGGTGTCGGGGGTGCGGTCCTTGAGGTACACCGGAATTGCCAGCAACAGCAGCCCCAGGGTACCCAGCAACAGGGCGATGACCAGTTGCTCGCGCTTGCGCGGGGTGTCCAGCAGGCGAGGTACCAGAAACAGCGTCGACAGGTTGAACAGCCACCGTACCCAGTTGACCGGACCATTGCCGGCGGCATCGATGACGACCTGGCCGACCACGAAGGGCAGGGCGCTGAACAGCATGAACGCGATGACCATGCGCTCGGTGTGCAGGGCCTTGGGCGCGCGGTGCATCTGGCCGAACAGATGCTGGGCCATCACGCTGGCCCACACCAGCATCACCAGGGCTTCGGACACGGTGGTGCGGATACCGACGTTGACCGTGGTGTAAGGCAGGAACGTGGCGATCACCGCGAACAATAGCAACCCCCACAGTGGCTTGCGCAGGATGGTGACGACGGCAGCGATGCCGACCATCACCGCCATCACCTTGGGCGCCGGCAACAGCCAGGCCAGCACACCGAAGACGACGCTGACGATCAGGGCAAGCGGGAAAGCCATGGGCATCAACGCAACTCCTCGAGCAGTTCATCGAAGCGGCGCCGGTAGGCGGCTTCGCCGTACCCCTGGGCCCAGGCCTTGAGCGGGCCGGCGTCCACGGCGGGCTCGGCAGCCAGGCGGGTCATCAACGCCACCAGTGCCGGGGTGTCGGTGGGGGAAAAGCGCGGGCTGTCGGCCGGGGTGATTTCATCCAGGGCCGACCCGGTCGCGACCGCCACCGGTGTACCCAGGCCCAGCGCCTCGATCACCGGCAGGCCGAAGCCTTCGGCGTAGGACGGTTGCCACAACCGCGCGGCGCCGGCATACAGCGCCTGCAACTGGGCGTCGCTGAGGTCGCTGACGAAATGCAGGCCATGCAAGTGCTGCTGGGCGCTGGGCAAGTGTTCGCGGGCGCCGACCAGCACCAGTTCCGGTGTGTCCGGGTTCTGCTGGCGCGCCTGTTGCCAGGCACTCACAAACCAGGGGATGTTCTTGCGCGGCTCGCGGGTGCCCACGGCCAGCCAATAGCGGGCGGGCAGTTGCAGGCTGCTGATGTCGCCGGGTTCGCCACTGAACGGCAGCACCAGGTTAGGCAGCACCCGCACTTTGTCGCGGGCCTGGGGAAACAGCTTGACCAGTTCGTCGGCGGTGTACTGGGAAGGCACCCACACCCGGTCCGCGACCTTCACCGACCAACCGATCGACAGCTTGTCGGTGTAGCCATAGACGCGCGCCTTGAGCTGCGAGCCGTGGGCGTTGGTGAGGGTCAGCTGGAACAGGTCGTGCAATTGCAGCACATACTTCAGGCCCTCGGGCTTGCGGCCCAGGGGCAGGCCCATGTTGAAGTTGGCGATGTAGGTTTCGATGCCCGCTTCGCGCAGCGCGCCGGGCAGGAAGCCGGCTTCGAATTTCAGCCGGATGGGCAGGCGATGCAGGCCCTGCAGCGGCGAACCCCAGCGCGGGCAGTGCGCCTTGCGGCGGATGCGATGGTCTTCGGGTGCCACGGTGAACAGTTGCAGTTGCACGGCCGGGTTGGCCCGCAAGGCAGCTTCCAGCGCCAGGGTCTGGCGGCCGATGCCGCTGTTGGGGTAGCTGGTGGCGGGGCGGTAATCCAGTCCTATGCGCATACGCTGGTGTCTTCCATAGGTTGCAAAAGGCGAGAGTAGACATGTTCGAGCTGGGCCGCGGCGACGGCCCAGTCGTGGTGGCCGCGCACATAGCGGCGCGCGGCGTCGGACAGGGTTTGCAGGCCGGCGGGGTCGCGCACCGCGTCGGCCAGCAGGTGCGCCAGGCCGTCGGCGGTTTCGCTGCCCAGGTAGTGCTGGCCGTTGGTCACGGCCAACCCCGACACGCCTTGGCCGGTGGTAACCACCGGCAGGCCGGCGGCCATGGCTTCGAGTACCTTGAGTTTGGAGCCGCCGCCCTGGCGCAGCGGGGCGAAAAACACCGCGGTCTGTTCTTGCAGGGCGCGCAGGTCGGGCACGAACCCCTGGAAGTCGACCCGCGGGTCGGGCCAGCGTTCGCGCCACTGGGCCGGCAGGCCAAAGCCGCACACGGCCAGGCGCACGTCGGGGTTCAGCGCCCACACCTTGGGCATGATCGCTTCCATGGCCCATTCCACGGCGTCCAGGTTGGGGCTGTACTCGTAATTACCGATAAACAGCAGACGCTGGCTGTCGAATGCCGGTTGCACGGTGGCGTAATGGGGGCAGTCGACGCCGTTGACCACCACCGATGCCTGACGCTGGAACAGCGTCTGCATCTGCTCGGCGTCGGCTTCGGTCACGGCCACCAGTTGCGTGGCCTGGGCGAACACGCGTTTCTCCCAGCGCCGGTAGCGCCACTGGTCGTAGGCGGTGAAGGGCTTGAGCCAGGCCGGAAAGCGGTCATAGCTGGCCGCGCCCAGGGCCGACTCGATGTTGTGCTCGGTCAGCAGGAACGGCTGGCCATGGCGGCGCAGCGCCGCTTCATAGGGTTCGAAGGCATAGCTGTGTTCGATCTGCACCACGTCCCAGCGGGTAGTGAGCAGTTGGTCGAAATAGCGCTCCAGCTGGGGGGCCAGGCCGTTGATGCTGGCCAGCATCGGGTAGGGCGCGGCCACCACCGCCATCAATGTCTTGAGGCTGCGCAGCGGGCGGCGCGGCAGCACGATCAACTGTTCGAGAAACGGCTCCAGGGCGTTGCGGGTGGCCTGGTCGACGTCGGTCTTGGCTTGCACCAGCAGGGTGATACGGTGCCCGCGCGCGGCCAGGCTGCGCAGCAGGTGGTATTGGCGGGTCTTGCCGCCGCTGGTGGTTGGCCAGGGCAAATAGGGCAATGTCCAGAGAATGCGCATTGAATCGTCCTTGTCACCAGACCAGCATCTGCAGGCTGGTCTTGAGCGGAACACTGATGCCCTGGGCGTTGGCCAGGTCGGTGCGGGTGCCCTTGAGCGGGTCGAACAGCGCCGCCGAAGTGACCGATGGCAGCGTCACCGAACTGCCCGACGCGCTCCAGAACAACCACAGGTGGCTACCGTCGGCGCGGGTCCAGGCGACGTTGTAGAGGTCGCCTGGGCCGTTGGTGTAGGTGGGGGCGTCTGCCGGCTCCAGGCGCGCGCCGGTCACCCCGAGGAAGTTCTTCAAGGCGGTGTACACCGGTTTCGGACTGCCATTGATGTCCACCAGCCCATAGTACTGGTCACGCGCCGAGGCACGGGCGTCGAGGTCGCTGAGGTTGAACAGGAAAATGCGCTGGTAGTCCATGGCGCTCATCAGGGCCAGACGGCGCAGGGTGTAGTCGGCCTGGCCGTCGACCCCGATGATGGCCTGCATTTCCACCGGCCCCGCGTAGCTGGACCAGCCCCACTCGGTGGCCCACACCTGGGTCACGCCTTTGGCGTGCAGCGCGCTGTTGATGTAGTTGCCGCGCTGCAGAAAGTCCTTGGCGGTGGTGTCGTCGCCCTCGGGGTATTCGGAGTAGGGGTGGTAGGCGGCGACGATGTTGGCGGTGGGCAAGCCCTGGGTCAGCAGGTCGGCCAGCATCAGGCCGTCGGTGCTGTGCATCTGGCTGTAGTAGGCCATGCCCGCGGTGGCCACCGGTTTGTCAGGGATGGCGTTGCGAATCGCCTTGGCCGTGGTGAACAGCAGGTTGCCATAGGCGCTGGGGTCTTCCTTGGGCAGCCAGATGATGTTCGGCTCGTTCCACACCTGCCAGGTGTTCACCTGCGGGTAGCGTTTGGCGAGCATGGTCATGCGGTCGGCGAACAGGCTGAAGTCGGTGGGCGGGTACTGGTCGCGGCTGGCGACGTTGGTGGGCGCGCTGCTGTCGAAGCTGGCCGAACCCACCATGTACGCCAGGATGTTGTACTTGTGCGTGGCCATGGCGGTCATCGCACCGTCCAGGGCCGTGAGGTCGAAGTTGTTCTGGGTGGGCTCGATGATCGGCCAGTGGATGGTCAGGCGCACCCAGGTCAGCCCCAGGTCGTCCAGCGCCGCCATCTGTTTCTGATAGACCGCGGGGTCGAAGTACTGGAACTGCGCATTCACCCCCAGGAAGTCACTCCACTGCACCGCTCGCGGGCCCTTGAGGGTGATGTCCGCCTCGGCCTTGTCGCTCCACTGCAACGCACTGAACGCCACGGCGACGGCCAGCAAGGCAGGTATCCATACGATCGGCTTCTTCCACATGGTCAGCGCCCTCCACAGGCGTCCTCGAACATTTGCACAAATCGAGCGGCGGTCAGCGGCCAGGTACGCTGGCTGCCGATCAGGCTGGCGTGCTCGGCCCAGCGAATCGCCAGTTCCGGGGTCGCGCAGAGGTGGCTCAGCTCCGCGGCCAGGGCGGGGACGTTGCCTTGCGGGTAGATGACGCCGTTGCTGTGCGCCACTTCTTCGGCGAACGAACGGGCGTCGGAGGTAATGGCGCCGCGCCCGCAGGCTACGGCCCACGACAGCGCGCCACTGGTGCCGCGCAGGTTGCCCAGCAGCTTGAGCTTGCTGGACTCGCGGTACGGCAGCACCATCACATGGTGCGCCTGGATCACCTTGGGAATGTCGCCGGCCGGCACGTCCAGGCCCCACTCGATGCTGTCGTTGAGTTGCAACTGGTTGATGCGCTGGCGCAGTTGGTCCAGGTAGCTGCCGGAGGGGCCGAAAGCCATTTCCGGTTCACTGCCGCCGGCCAGGGTGAGGCGGATCTTGTCGCGCAGCGCCGGTTGCTGGCTGAAGGTCAGGGCCAGGGCATCGAGCAGGTCTTCGATGCCCTTGCCGCGGTAAATGAAGCCGAAGTACAGCAGGCGCAGAGGTTCCAGTGGGGGCAGGGGGGCGGCCGGGATCTCCAGGTTGCCGTGGGGAATGACCACCATCTGCTCGGCTTTCAGGCCCATGCGCTGCTTCAGGCACTGGCTGCCGGAGCGGGTCAGGGTCACCAACCGCGTCAGGCTGCGCGCCAGTTGCCGTTCTTCATGCAGGCACAGGGGGTCGGCCAGCACCGTGGCCACCTGCGGCAGCGGGTTGGGCAGGCCCTGGGCCAGGGACAGCGGCCAGGGCAGGTGTTCCCGGCGCCACACCAGGCGCTCGGGGTCATGCACGGTGGCGGTCAGGGGCAGGTGGGCAAAGCGCGCGCGCAAGGCCCGCAAGCCATTGAACTCGGCCAGCCGACCGCCGCCGATCTCGGCATGCACCAGGTCGATACCCTGCCAATCGAAGGCTTGCAGGGCAGCCTGGGTGCGCGTCACATCGTTGCCCAGCCCGGCCAGAGGCGTGCTGACCTGCACGCCGTGCTGCTCCAGGGCATTTTTCAGGTGCCCGGCATAATCGGCGATGCCGTTCTGTTCCGGTGGCAGCGGCGCCAGCAGCGCGATATGCATCAGGCATGGCTCCGGATGCGGGTCATGAAGTTCAGCACCTTGGCAGGAATTTCGAAACGGCGACGGTTGATGATGATGCCGTCGACCCGCTTGAACGCGGTGGTCAGAATCGACAGGGCATTTTCCAGCACCGGCACCGTGGTCTTCTCGGCTTCGACGATCAGCGCGATGAGGTCGGCTTCACGCAGGGTCACGAAGGCTTCCTGGTTGGAGAAGAAACCGCTGGCATCCAGCAGCAGGATCTCGCCGGGCTGCGCCGGGGCGATGCCATCCACGCGCACCACATGGCCACGCTCCACCAGCAGGTTGCGCAGGTGGTCGATGACAAAGCTCACGCCTTCGCCCTTGCGCGCCGAGGTCAGGCCGATGCTCAGGCCATTGAGGGCCACCTGCTTGAGGGGCAGCACCCCATAGAGGCGGTACATGCTGGCGGTGAAGGCGCTGACGCGCTGGGCGTCCTGGGCGCTGATGTCCTGCAGGCTGGTCCATACCTTGATGCCGAAACGCTCCTCGATTTTGTCGCCGTCGTGGATGCGCTGGTCCAGCAGGTAGAAGAAATACAGGGCCAGCAGGCCCACGGCGAGGCTGATCGGAATCGCGAACAGCAGCATCAGCAGGCTTTTCGGGAACACGCGGCTGGGGTTGAAGGTGGCCTGTTCGATCACCGCGATGTTGCTGATCTGGCTGGCGTCCAGTTCGCGGTCGATACGGGCTTTCTCCAGGCTGTCGCTATACAGGGCGAAGCTCTTCTCGGCGGCGTCCAGTTCCAGCTGCAACTGCGACAGTTCCGGTTCCAGGCCCACGGCCTGGTTGCGGTCGCCTTCCAGCTTGGCCAACTGCGTCTGTTGTTGCGCGGCCTGGGACTTCAGGCGGCTGAGGCTGGCGGCCTGGTCGGCGTAGCTGTTCTGCAGGCGGGTGTAGATAGGGTTGGGCGCCATGTTCTGCGAGCGCTGTACCGTGGCGTTCTCGCCGTTCATCAACGCCTGCAGGTTGCTGATGGCGGTGTTGATGGCGCGCACGGGCGGAGCGTCGTCCTTGAAGGTGCGCAGCAGCTCCTGCTTCTCGATCTGCTTGGTGTTGATGCGCTGCTGCAGGTCTTCGCGGTCAGGGTTGCGGGCGATCTCGCGGGCGATGCTGATCTCTTTGGGGATGGTGTTCATCTGCTGTTTGAGCACATCGAGGCCGGCCTGGGTGGCGGCGATCGAGCGCAGGGTGTTCAGGTGTTCGCCCTTGAGGTCGTTGAGGTTGCGCGACACATCGTTCAGGCGTTCAGTGATGGACACCGCGCCCAGTTGGTCGAGCAGCGCCTGGATGCGTTTCTTGTAATCCATGATGCGTTGCTGGGTCGCCTTGCTTTCACCCTCGTAGAAGGAATAGAGGCTCTTGCGGCCCAGGGTCTGGGTGCGGGCTTGCTGGTACTTGTCGACCCAGCTCTTGACCACGGTCTGGGCGACTTGCGGGTCGTTCCAGGTGAAACTGATCTCCATCACCGACGAGCCGGTGGCGTGGCTCACGGTGAAATTGCGTTCCAGCTGGCTGGCCAGGCGGTCCACCGGGGTCTGTTTTTCCACCAGCCCCAGCAATTGCAGGAAGCCGCGGCCAATGTCGGCGAGGCTCTGGGCTGCACTCTTGATGGCGTACTTGATGCTGGCCACCGCGCCTTCCTGGCGGGGCTGGTGGGACAGGTCGTCCAGGTACTGCTCGGCCACGAGGCGGGTGATTGGCCGGCCGGTGAGCATGCGTTCCTCGTCGGTGACCGGGTCACGCTGCAGCGGGATCACCGCGGTCTGGCGGTCGGAAACCTCGATGGGCAGGGTGCTGTCGCGCCCGGGCTTGACCAGCAGCAGGGCGGTGGATTCATAGCGGTTGGGCAGCAGGAACGCACCCAGCAGGATGACCACGAAGGTGACTACCACCGTGATTTTCACTTCACGCTTGAAGATGAAAAACAGGCGCAGCAAATCGCGGAAGGAACGGATATTGATCATGTCTGTTGTCCTTAGCGACCGGGATCATTGAGCCGCGTTAAATGTGCTTCCGTTGTAAGTCGTGGTGCTCGTTGCGTTACTCTCGGTTTTACCTCGCAGGTCATACGTCAGCCCCAGCCCGATGCTCTTGCTGAACGGGATGAGCTGATTGAGGTAAAGGTCGACCCATTCGATGCCGTTGCCAACATGGGACTTGGGTACGAACACCACGTCACCGCGCTGCAGCAGGACCGTGCCACGGTCGTTGTTGGCGAACAGCGAGCTGGAGTAGTCGAAGAAGTAAGTCTTGTACTTGCCGTTTTCTTCCTGGCGCATCAGCGCCACGTTGCCGCTGTCTGCCACCGAACGGACACCGCCCGCGCCAATGATGGCCTGTTCAAGGGTAGTGGCGACGTTCACGGGCAACGTAGTGGGGTTCTGCACGGCGCCGCCCACGAATACCGTGTTGCTGGGGGCAGCGTTGATGTTGATGGTGAGCGAAGTCTCACGGTAGATCTTCTCAAGCTTGACCTCCAGTACCTTGGTCAACTCCTCGGTGGACAACCCCGCGGCCTTGACCTGCCCCACGTAGGGGTATGAGAAGGTCCCGTCGTTCTGCACCGGGAACAGGGTCAGCTCGTAGATCGAGTTTGCCGTGAATGCGGAGATCGAGGGTGCCTCACCGGTGTTGCGCACGATTCGCAAGGTATCCCCGGCCCGAATACGCTCGGGTGGCAACGGCCTGCCTACCAGCGAATTGCCGGCTTCATGGCCAGACTTCAATACATCGCTGTCGGGCAGCGAAACCTTCGCCTGATTGCTACATGCACCCAGCATGACAACGCTCAACATCAGCAACGCTTTCTTCATTGGTCAGTCTTCCTGTGGTGCATGAAATACAGCTCCCTGGCAAAACCCGGTGGCCAATCGTCAAAGGTGAATTCAAGCCTTGGGTGGCTCCGGCACGCGGCCGTAAATATCAGTGAAGCGCACAATGTCATCCTCGCCCAGGTACTCGCCGCTCTGCACCTCGATCATGACCAGGTCGATGACCCCGGGGTTGACCAGGCGGTGGGTGTGGCCCGGCTTGATGAACGTCGACTCGTTGGTGTCGAGCAGAAATTCGCGTTCGCCGTTGGTCACCCGCGCCATGCCGCTGACCACGATCCAGTGCTCGCTGCGGTGGTGGTGCATCTGCAGCGACAGCGAGGCGTTGGGGCGTACCACGATGCGCTTGATCTTGAACCGCTTGCCTTCCTCCAGCACGGTGTAGGTACCCCACGGCCGCGTCACGGTACGGTGCAGGCGGTAGGCATCGTGGCCCTGGCGCTTGAGTTCCTGGGCAATGTACTTGACGTCTTGGGTACGGTTGGCGTCGGCGATGAGCAAGGCGTCGGGGGTGTCGATGATGATCAGGTTGTCCAGGCCCACGCCGCCCACCAGGCGTTTGCGCGAATCGATATAGCAGTTGTGCACGTCATGCAGCACCGTCTCGCCATTGCACTGGTTGCCGTTGGCATCTGCCGGGCTCAAGTCGCGCACCGCCTGCCATGAGCCGATGTCGCTCCAGCCCAGCTGACAAGGTATGACCGCGACTTTCTGGGAACGCTCCATGATGGCGTAGTCCACCGAAATGTCTGGCGCGTTGCCGAAAGCGTTGCTGTCCAGCTCCAGCTGGATCTCGCGGTTGCCGTCCTTGCGATGGCTGGCCGCCAGGCACGTGTTGACGGCCTCGAGCACGTCGGGGGCGTGCTGCTCGAATTCGCGCAAAATAGCGTCCACGCGCATGCAGAACATGCCGGCGTTCCACAGGTGCAGGCCGCCCTTGAGGTATTCCTGGGCGGTGGCGGCATTGGGTTTTTCCACGAATTGCGCCACCTGGTAACCGCCGTGGCTCAGGGCTTGGCCCTTCTCGATGTAGCCAAAGCCGGTTTCGGCATGGCTGGGGACGATGCCGAAGGTCACCAGCCAGCCTTCGTCCGCCAGGCCGCGCGCCGCTTGCACCGCCGCTTCGAAGGCCTGGGTGTCGGTGATCAGGTGGTCGGCCGGCAGCACCAGTAGCTGGGCGTCCTCGCCATACAACCGCGCAGTGTGCAGCGCGGCCGCGGCGATGGCGGGGGCGGTATTGCGACCGAACGGTTCGAGAATGAAATCCAGACCGGCGTGGGTCTTGTTCAGCAGCCGGTAGTCGTCCAGGGTGCGGAAAAACACCTCGCGGTTGGTGACCGTCAACAGCCGTTCCACTCCCGGCAGGGACGTGGCGCGCATGAACGTCTTCTGCAGCAGGCTTTCGCCGTCTGGCAGGCGCATGAACGGCTTGGGCATGGCTTCACGGGAAACCGGCCACAAACGGGTGCCAGCGCCGCCGGCGATGATGCAGGGGATAAGCGCGCCCATTCAATATACCTCGCGGGTCAGAAGCACTGCCGGAACAGTGCGGAACAGGATGTAGAGGTCAAACCACACCGACCAGTTTTCAATGTATTCCAGGTCGAACTCCACGCGTTTTTCGATTTTTTCCAGGGTGTCCGTTTCTCCCCGGTAACCGTTGATCTGGGCAAGGCCGGTGATGCCCGGCTTGACCCGGTGACGCGAGGTGTACTCCTTGACCGCTTCCTCGAACAGAATCCCCGCCGCCTTGGTGGCCGTGGCGTGAGGCCGCGGCCCGACCATGGACATGGTGCCGCCGACCACGTTGAACAGTTGCGGCAACTCGTCCAGGCTGGTCTTGCGAATGAAACGGCCCACCCGGGTGATGCGCGAGTCTCCGCGCACGGTCTGCTTCTCGGCGTTGGCGTCAGCCTGATGCTGGTGCATTGAGCGAAACTTGTACACCTCGATCAGGCGGTTGTTGTAGCCATAGCGTTTTTGCTTGAACAGCACCGGCCCTGGTGAGTCGAGCTTGATGGCCAGTGCCACCAGCAACATGATCGGCGACAGCAGCAACAGGGCGAAGATCGAGATCAGCATGTCTTCCAGGCGTTTGAAAAACGGCGACCAGCCACGCAGCGGCACTTCAGACGCGTTGAACATGGGCAGGTTGGCCACTTCCGTGATGCGGTTGTGGGAATGGCGGAAGGCGACCATGTCCGGCACCAGCAGTACGTTCACCGGCAGGCGACGCAGTTCGCGGATGATGTAGTCCATGCGGTTTTCGGCCGACCAGGGCAAGGCGACCAGCACCTGGGTGACCTTTTCTTCGCGGATCAGTTGTTCCAGCTCCTGGGAGTTGCCCAGCAGCGGAAGATTGACCAGGGTCTTGGGCAGGCGGGCGATGCGGTCGTCGATGAAGCCGACGACCCCGGAGCGAATGTCCTGGTGCTGCAGCAGGTACTCGGCCAGACGCTGGCCGTTTTCCGTGGCCCCCAGAATGACCGCGTTTTGCAGGAACACGCCGCGCATCATCAGTTGCTGGAACACCGTGAGCAGGATCAGGCGTTCGATGCCAAACAGCACAAAGGTGCCGAAAAACCAGATGGCCAGTTCCAGGTTGCTGATGAAATCGAACAGTGACAATGCCCGGTGCATGAACAGCAACAGGCAGAAGGCCGACGCCCAGGCATAGAAAGTGGTCTGAAAGCGCAGCCGGTTGCTGAAGATGGATTCGGCGTACACTCCCAGTGCCTGGAAGATCAGCACGCTGAGGAAACCGAAGAAACACAGCATCGCCACATAGTTCTTGGTGGTGCCGACCGGGTCGTTCTGCTCCAGCGCCAGCAGCAACAGGCCGGGGGCGATGGCGGTGAGACCGTGAACCAGACGTATAGCGAACAGGAAATACTCGACCATGCTGGGTCGGGTCATCAGCAGACTGTCCACGGGTTGCAAGCGCATACTTCCCTCCCTTCAGACCATTGGCAATCCAAGGCCGACAACTAGCATTGCGGCAGTTCCATTTAGCGTCACGGGTATGACTGTTTTACGCGAGTTCCCATCCTTGGTGGCGGTTTCTTGTCGTTATGAGGTAACCGGGAGGGTGCGTCATTATTCTGCTGATGGCACGGAGCTACTGTAGAGCCGGGCAACGCCAAAAACAACTGCCTCTGTGGCACTTTGAAACATGAGTAAAGTCCATGAAACACCGCCTTGCGAGTGAAAAAGCGCGGAGCGCCAAAAAAATATTCAATACCTGAAGAACTGTATGGCTTTTTTTGACGCCTCTGTGGTCGAAAATTGACCATGAATGTTCGTTGATAGCGGAGGCAGCATGGCAGCGCGCAAGGCTTTTTTGATTCTTCATGGCAAGCAGGCCCTCAACGACGAGGTTCGCCGCGCGGTCGAGGCCCGGCGGGCCGAGGGCTGGGACCTGGCAGTGCGCCTGACCTGGGAGGCCGGTGATGCCGAGCGCCTGGTCCATGAAGCGCTGGGGCAGGGAGCGACACACATCATCGCGGGCGGCGGCGACGGCACGTTGCGCGATATCGCCGAAGCCATGGCCTTAGCCGCGGCCGATGCCAGCCTGGTGCTGCTGCCATTGGGAACGGCCAATGATTTCGCCCGCGCCGCTGGCGTGCCACTTGATTGCGCCGGCGCTTTGGCGTTATTGGACACGGCGCCCCAGCTGATCGATCTAGGGGAAGTGGATGGGCAGCTGTTTCTCAACATGGCGACCGGTGGCTTCGGCAGCCAGGTGACGGCCAATACGTCCGATGACCTGAAAAAGGTGCTGGGTGGGGCTGCTTACCTGTTTACCGGGTTATCACGCTTTGCCGAGCTGCGGCCGGCTTATGGGCAGTTGCGCGGGCCGGGTTTCGAATGGGAAGGGCAATTGCTGGCACTGGGCATCGGCAACGGTCGCCAGGCCGGTGGTGGCCACGTGCTGTGCCCACAGGCACTGGCCGACGATGGCCTGCTGGACGTCAGCATCCTGCCAGCGCCCACCGAGGTCTTCGGTACCTTGAAAGACCTGCTGGCCGGTGGCCTGGGCGTCGACAACCTGTTTGTCCGTGCGCGGCTGCCCTGGGTGCAGATCCACAGTGCCGAAGGCCTGGACATCAACCTGGATGGCGAGCCGCTGACGGGCGACAGCCTCAAGTTCAGCATTCGCCCGGGTGCCTTGAACGTGCACCTGCCCGCCGGCTCGCCGCTGCTCGGTGGCCAGCGGCCATAGCGGCAGGAGGCTCAGTGACCACGGTAGTGCAATGCCCCGGCAAAACCGGGCGCCATGCGGTGCTGCCTCCCCGAGCTTTCAGTCGTCCAGGCTGATGATGCGCTCGCGGACCGCGAACAGTACCAGGCCGGCTACGTCGAATATCTGCAAGCGCTTCATGATCTGCGAGCGGTGGGTCTCCACCGTTTTCACGCTCAGGCCCAAACCGTTGGCAATCTCGCGGGTGGACTTGCCGCGTACGATCAGACGCAGGATCTCCAACTGGCGAGCGGTCAGCTTGTGGTTGTCGTCGGCCGCCGGTTTGTTGCCTTGCACCCGAATCAAGGCCTGGTTGATCACGGTGTGGGCAATAGCCGGGCTCAGGTAGCGCTCGTTGCCGCGCAATGCATCCAGGGCCTGTTCGAGCTCGACGGCAGTGGTGTCCTTGAGCAGGTAGCCATGGGCGCCCATTTCCAGTGCCTGCATGATCATGTCCGGGTCGGTGTGCATGGACAGGATCAGCACCTTGCTGCGCATTCGCGCGGCTTGTAGCCGGCCCAGGGCCTCCAGCCCACCGGTGTCGCGCATGGACAGGTCGAGCAGGACGATGTCCGGGTCCAGGCAGCGGACCATTTCCAGCAACTGGTTGCCGTCGCTGGCTTCACCCACCACGGCGTAGCCGGGGATGTCGGACACCAGGGCGCGCACGCCCGCTCTGATCAGCGAGTGATCATCTACAAGCAGTAATTTGCAGATCATAAGCCTTTGCCGAGGTTGGCGCGTTCGAGGGCCCGCGGGGCCCAGGGAAAGAGTGCTTCAAGTTCAGTGCCCTGGCCGGGCTGGCTTGTCACTTTCAACCAGCCCCCGATCAGCGCGGCGCGCTCGTGCATGCCGGACATGCCGCGCAAGCCTTCGGCGGCCGGGTCGGCGACGGGGGTGAAACCCACGCCGTCATCGCTTATGTACAGGTGCAGACCCTCTGGCGTGCGGGCCAGGCGCACCAGCAGGTTGGCCGCCTGGGCATGGCGCAACAGGTTGGTGACGGCTTCCTGGGTGATGCGAAATGCCGCCACTGCCATCGCTTCGGGAATGCCGGTCATCTGCTGGTGGCATTCCAGGCTCCAGTGCACGTCGGTGTTGGCCAGGGTGCGCAGCAGGTGCGCACGCAGGCTGGCCCCCAGCCCCAGGCTGTTGAGCTGCCGTGGGTTGAGGATCGCCGACACATCGCGCACCTTGGTCAAGGTTTCGTCGATGGTGTCACGCAGCGTTGCGAAGTCATTTTCCAGATCATCGTTCATGCGCCGTTGCAGCCATTCGGTCTGCATCTTCGCCGCCGTGAGCAACTGGCCGATGTCATCGTGCAGTTCGCGGCTGAGGCGGTGCCGTTCGTTTTCCTGAACTTCCAACAGCCGGCTTGCCAGTTCCTGGGGTTTGAACGCAATGGACTTCTGCGCGCAGCGATGTTGGGCAATGACGCTGAGCATGGCCGCGATATTAAGTAGCAATAACACCGCAGACATGCTGGCACCGCTGATGAACGCCTGCGCATTGCCCACTAGCGAAAACAGGCACAGCAGCACTGTCAGCCAGCGCATGTGTTGCATGCTCCATGGCGACTGAACGTATTTTCTGAAACTGGCGTACATAGAGAACGGAGCCAAGAATTGATCGCTGCTGAAAACCGGTTAGGGCGTTGTTGAAACCTGTCTCCAAGGCTCCATGCTCTGGGGGTGGCGCGACGTGCGGAAGTTACCGACGGCCCGCCCTGGCGGGTCGTTGGCTTCCCGGCCCCGCCCGTTGTCAGGGGGTGTGGGCGTCCGCGCCGAAAGGAAATCTGATAGGCCATGGTATCACTTCATCGACAGTTGGTCGCGCGTTCGGCTTATAGGTCCGACGAGGCAGGTGTATTCGGCCAAGTTACAGGAGCTGGTCGACTAAGTGTCATTTGGCCATCACTGTTCGTGTTCAAACGAAGCAGCGCCAGCGGCACTCCAAGGGGCGTAGCGAGGTAGCGTAAATAACGCACGGAAAAGGCGCACACAGACATCCGGTTAACTTTCATGTAAAGCATAAGTTACAGGCGTGGCGAACTTCTGTACCTAGGGGAGAGGCTGATGCTCGATAGGAGTATCACCGGCCTCTCCTGCACGTCGACCAGAGCAAGCCGGACTATCGCTGTATGGAAAAAGCTACAAAGGCGTGCAATGGCAGGTCAGATGACCTGCCTGCCCGTCTGCTGTGCCGTGTGGGTCGGCAGGTGCGGGGCCGGACCCTGCTCAGGGTCGATACTCACCGCCAGGGCATGCACCAGCGCGGCCTGCTCATCGCTGTCCAGGCTCAATTGACCCGTGCGCGGGTCGATCAGCTCCAGTTGCCAGGCCAGCAGTGTCAGGCATTCATTGAGGGCTTTGAGGGTGGGGCCCGCCAGACGATTACGTGGACGTGCCACGCCAAGCAGCTGTTGCAGCTGCTGGCAAAACGCGGCAACCTCGTTCAGCGCCAGCCCTTGCGCCCTCTGGCTCAAGCTCTCCAGGGTGCTGACCAGGCAATCGGCTGCATCCTGATCATTGCAGATCAATTCCAGGTGGTTCAGGCATTCTTGCAACTTGTTCAGCATGGCCTGGGCGTCGACGAGGAAGTCGGGCAGGGCACATGACCACTGAGTGTCATTCAGCATGTTGATCTCCACAACTCCGTGCGGACCTGTCACCCCGCACTGCACGTACGGAATGGCCTTCAGGCCAGTCAAGCTTAGCTGCAATCCGCGTGGGTGCGGTGGGCAAATGTAGGGTCATTGCCCATGTGTCCTGCGAGCCACAGGTTAGACACATTGGCTTGGGAAACTCGCCGCGAATCAGGCCGTCATGGCCATCGCTGGCAGGCTGGCGGGGGGTGTAAAGAAAGGCAACCAACGGCCTGACTCCGTTCATGCAGTGAGAATGGCGTCACATTAATGGCTATTGGATATCGCGAATATCAGGTTCTACCCGATTGCCTATAGGGGAAACCCTGATAAGAAGATGAGGGTTAGTAGCCGCTTTGTATCAAGAGGCGCGATGTAGGCGATGCGATCAGTTAAGCATGATGTTAATGTGACATCAATGGTTCGGCGGTGCATTTCATCGGTCTTCAAGATCAGTGCCGCGCTGCCGATAACCTTGACTGAGAACCCTCAGCAACGTCCCCCAGGAGTCCTAGATGGCCGGCATTCTCGACACAGTAGACCAACGTACGCAGCTTGTGGGTGAGAACCGCCTGGAGATTCTGATGTTTCGCCTGGCGGGCCGCCAGTTATTCGCCATCAACGTGTTCAAGGTGCAGGAAGTACTGCAGCTGCCCAAGCTCACGCTGATGCCCCAGCGCCATGCCTATGTGTGTGGCGTAGTGAACCTGAGGGGGCAGACGCTACCGGTCATCGACCTGTCCCAGGCCATTGGTATGCGCCCGCTGCAACCAGGGCCCAACAGCACCATCATCGTCACTGAATACAACCGTTCGGTGCAGGCTTTCCTGGTAGGGGGCGTGGATCGGATCGTCAACATGAACTGGGAAGCGATTCTCCCACCTCCGACCAGTGCGGGGCGCCAGCATTACCTGACGGCCATCAGCAAGGTCGACGACCAGTTGGTCGAAATCATCGACGTGGAAAAAGTGCTGGCCGAGATCGTACCCTACAGCGCCAAGGTGTCGCGCGACAAACTGGAAGACCCGGTACTGGCCCGTGCTCGGGGCCGCGAGGTGCTGCTGGTGGACGACTCCACCGTGGCCCTGGCGCAGTTGCGCGATACCTTGTCGCAACTGGGGGTAAAAATGCATGTGGCCAGCGACGGCCTCAAGGCGCTAAAGATGCTCAAGGCCTGGGCTGACGCGGGTGAGGTGCTCACCGATAAACTGTTGATGGTGTTCACCGACGCAGAAATGCCGGAAATGGACGGCTACCGCTTGACCACCGAAATTCGCAACGACGCGCGGCTGCGCGGCCTGTACGTGGTGCTGCACACCTCGCTGTCGGGCAGTTTCAACGAGTCGATGGTCAAGAAAGTAGGCTGTGACAATTTCCTCTCCAAGTTCCAGCCGGACAAGCTGGTGGACGTGGTGCGCCAGCGCCTGATGCTCGACAACTGATCGCCGCAGTTCGGAAGCCGCCGCCGCTGGGGTAAGCTGGCGGCTTCCCTGACCGTCGGAAGCCGCCCCATGCAACTCAGCGCCTTGTACCGCTACCCCCTGAAATCGGCCATCGCCGAGCCCTTGCAAACGTCGGCGATCGAGCCGCTGGGGCTGGCGGGTGACCGCCGCTGGATGCTGGTGGACGAAGCCACCGGGCGTTTCCTCTCCCAGCGCGCCGAGGCGCACATGAGCCAACTGGGCGCGGCCCATCTCGATGATGGCCTGCGGTTATCCGCACCGGGCCTCAGCGCGCTGTTCGTGCCTACCCCCACACCCGACGCAGCCCTGCGGGGAGTCACTGTCTGGCGCGATACGTTGCGGGTCCCCGATGCCGGTGATGAGGCGGCGGCCTGGGTCTCCTCCTTTATAGGCAAGCCGACGCGCCTGGTGCAGCTGCCCGCCGAGCGAGCGCGCTTCACCCAGTCAGGTTATGGGCTGGACACCGACAGGGTCGGCTTCGCCGACGGTTTCCCGTTGCTGTTGATCGGCCAGGCGTCCTTGGATGACCTGTCCAGGCGGGTAGGGCGCCCGCTCGAGATGCTGCGCTTTCGCCCCAACCTGGTGGTCAGCGGCAGTGAGGCCTTTGCCGAGGACGGCTGGAAGCGCATTCGTATCGGAGATACGGAGCTGAGGGTGATCACGCCCTGTGCGCGCTGCATTCTGACCACCCTCGACCCGCGCACTGGCGTGCGCAGCGAAGACCGTGAGCCGCTAGCGACGCTCAAGACCTACCGGCAGGTGGGCGGCGACGTGCAGTTCGGCCAGAACCTGGTGAGCGAGGGGGAAGGGTGGTTGCAGGTCGGCATGCCTGTCGAGGTCATCGACTGAGCTGACGGCGGGTAGCCCCTTTGCAGGCCAGGCTTGCCAGAGCCTGCAAAGGGGGGGTATCCAGGCCTTTACTGGTCGTCGAAGAAACGCTCGTTCCAGTCGGCAATCGGCTGCGGCGTGTTGAGCTTCTGTCCGTAGATCACCGCATACGACAATACGTTCTGCACGTACTGGCGTGTTTCGTCGAACGGGATGGACTCCACCCACACGTCGAAGCTCAGGTGGTTGGCGCCGCGCAGCCACTGTTTCACCCGCCCTGGGCCGGCATTGTAGGCTGCAGACGCCAATACGCGGTTGCCGTTGAACTGGGCATGCACCTGGCTCAGGTAGGCAGCGCCCAACTGGATGTTCTTGTCCGGGTCGATGGCCTGGGATGGCGTCGCCAGCGGGATGCTGAACTTGCGCGCGGTTTCCTTGGCGGTGCCCGGCATCAGTTGCATCAGGCCCATGGCGCCGACGCCCGAGCGGGCATCATCCATGAACGCGCTTTCCTGGCGGGTGATGGCAAATACCCAGCTGGAGTGGATGCCGCGGTTGGTGGCCTCGCGCACCAGCGTGTCACGGTGGGCCATGGGGAAGCGGATATCCAGGTCATCCCAGTACTGCGCCTGGCTGATGGTGCGGATGGCCGGGAAGTACCAGTGCATGTCGTAGGCCAGCTTGGCCTGGGCGACCATTTCGTCGCGGTTGAACAGGTTGCTCACGTAGTACCACTCGCGGCGCGCATCCACTACCTGGCCGCGGTCGAGCAGCTCCATGGCGCGGCGGATGCCAGGAGTATTGCGGACCTTGTTCATCAACGCGTTGCTGATCACCAGCGGGCGGTTGGCCAGGGAGTAGGGCGCCTGGGTGCGATCGGCCGCCAGGAAGCCATAGAAATCACGCTCCTTGGCGACATTGCGGTACAGCACCGCCACCTGAGGGTTCTGCGGCTGGGCCAGTTCCAGGCTGCGTGCCTGCCAGTACTTCCAGCGGTTGGTGGTGGCCAGGTCCTGGGGCAGGCGGCGGGTCAGGTCGTAGGCATCTTGCCAGCGGCCCAGGCGCAACAGCAGGCGCAGGCGCCACTCGGTCACGGTGTTGTCGCGCAGTTCGGGGTCGTACTGGGTCATCAGGTCGAGCGCGCGCGGGTCATAGTTGCGCGCCAGGGTCAGGCCGATCTCCCGGGCGATCGACACCTTTTCGTCGCGGGAAAAGCGCATGCTGCTGGCGTAGCTGTCAAGCATCTGCATGGCGCGGTCCGGGTCCTGCTTGGCCAGGCGGCGCAGGCCCAGGCCCACTACGTCGGCCATGGCCTCGGTAGCAGGCTGGAACCGCGACGGGTCAGTGAGCAGCTCCGGGTTCTGGGCCACGCTGATCAGCAGGCGGCCCTGGTTGCCCAGGGTTGGCAGCGTCGCCACCAGGGCGTTGGCCAGGGCGTAGTTGCGGGTGTGGGCGGCCAGTTTCAGGCGCTGCCAGCGTTTGTCTTCGGTCAACTGGCCGTCGGCGGCCCACAGGCCGAACAGCGCTTCGCAGGCGTCGGGCTGGGTCTTGCCGGTCAGCCACAGTTTCTGTGCGCTGGCGTAGCCTTCGGCCTTCAGGCCATGGCTGAGCTGGTACTGGCCGTTGAGGCAGTCCAGCTCGGTGAAATTCAGCTTGGCGTCGTAATATTTGGCAAAGGTTTGCCAATCGCCACGCTCAGCCAGCCAGCGCAACCAGCGCAACTTCATCCAGTTGGCCTGGGGCAGGTCGCCGTGGGCCGCGAGGAATTTCTCGATTTCGTCGTTGCTGGCGGTTTTCAGTCGCGCGGTCAGCTCGTCGTAGGCCAAATACGGTTCCAGTGGGTAGTCGGCGAGCATCGGCGCGTACTGGAAATACGGGCCGCTGTCGCCCTTGGCCAGGGCGCGCTTGGCCTGGTCGTAATACTGGCGCTGGGTGGTCAGGTCCACTGCATGGGCGCAGGAGACGGCGGTGGCAGAGAGCAGCAGGCAGGACAAGAGGCTAAACAGGCGACCGCGCATGAGACATCCGTGCAGATAAGGCATGACAAGTGCGGCGTGGCCTGCACTGATTGCTCACTAGCTTAGCCGGTTGCGGGTAGACGATGAAAGCACTGTGCTTGTATCTGAACATGAATTCGCCGCGAAGCCACCGCGCGACGGCATTTACTGTGCTAGGCGCCCAAGTCAGGTAGAATGCGCGCCCGGTTTTTGGAGAAACACATGACCCTGCTCAAATTAAGCGATGTGTCCCTCGCTTTCGGCGCGATGCCGTTGTTGGACAAAGTGTCCTGGCAGATCGCCCGTGGAGAGCGGGTCTGCATCATCGGGCGCAATGGCACTGGCAAGTCCAGCATGCTGCGCCTGGTCAAGGGCGATCAGAAGCCTGACGAGGGCGAGGTCTGGCGCGCGCCGGGCCTGAAGATCGGCGAGTTGCCACAGGAACTGCCGGTAGCGGACGACCGCACGGTGTTCGACGTGGTTGCCGAAGGCCTGGATGGTGTGGGCGCGCTGCTCGCCGAATATCACCACCTGAGCCAGAACATCGTCACCGATGAAGACCTGACCAAGCTCATGCACGTGCAGTCGGACCTCGAGGCCCGTGACGGCTGGCGCCTGCAGCAGCTGGTGGACAGCACCCTGAGCCGCCTGCAACTGCCGGCCGACAAGACCCTGGCGCAACTGTCCGGTGGCTGGCGCCGCCGCGTGCTGCTGGCCCAGGCCCTGGTGTCGGAACCCGACCTGTTGCTGCTGGACGAGCCCACCAACCACCTGGATATCGGTGCCATCGCCTGGCTGGAAGAGGCCCTGAGCGGTTTTGGCGGCGCCGTGCTGTTCATCACCCACGACCGGTCGTTCCTGCAGAACCTGGCCACCCGCATCCTGGAACTGGACCGCGGCGGCCTGATCGACTGGAACGGTGACTACGCCAGCTTCCTGGTGCACAAGGAAGCCATGCTGGCGGCCGAAGAGACCGCCAACGCGCTGTTCGACAAGCGCCTGGCCCAGGAAGAAGTGTGGATCCGCCAGGGCATCAAGGCACGCCGTACCCGCAACGAAGGTCGCGTGCGCGCCCTGAAGGAATTGCGCGTGGAGCGCAGCGAGCGTCGCGAGCGCCAGGGCAAGGCCAATATCCAGCTCGATACCGCGGAGAAATCCGGCAAGCAGGTGATGGTGGTCGAGAACGTCAGCTTTGCCCACCCGGGCGGCCCGTTCCTGGTCAAGGACTTCTCCATGGTGCTGCAACGTCAGGACCGCATCGGCCTGCTGGGTGCCAACGGCACCGGCAAGACCACCCTGCTGAAGCTGATGCTGGGTGATCTGCAAGCCACCAGCGGTAGCGTCACTGCGGGCACGCGCCTGGAAGTGGCCTACTTCGACCAGCTGCGCCACCAGTTGAACCTGGAAAAGACCGTGATCGACAACCTGGCCGAAGGCCGGGACTTCATCGAGATCGACGGCCAGAACCGTCACGTGCTCAGCTACCTGGGCGACTTCCTGTTCAGCCCGCAGCGTGCCCGCACGCCGGTCAAGGCGTTGTCCGGGGGTGAGCGCGCGCGCCTGCTGCTGGCCAAGCTGTTCAGCAAGCCAGCCAACCTTCTGGTGCTCGACGAACCGACCAACGACCTCGACGTCGAGACCCTGGAGTTGCTGGAAGAAGTGCTGTCCAGCTTCAAGGGCACGGTGCTGATGGTCAGTCACGACCGGGCCTTCCTCGACAACGTCGTCACCAGCACCCTGGTGTTCGAAGGTGAGGGCAAGGTGCGCGAGTACGTGGGTGGCTACCAGGACTGGATTCGCCAGGGTGGCTCGCCCAAGCTGCTGGGCGTGACCGAGAACAAGTCGGGCAAGGCCGAGCTCAACAGTGCCGTGGTCGAAGCGCCTGCCGCGGTAGCGGCGCCGGTGGCTGAAGCGCCGGTGGCCAAGAAGAAGCTGAGCTACAAGCTGCAGCGCGAGCTGGAAGCCTTGCCGGGTGAGATCGATGCCCAGGAGCAGAAGATTGCTGCGCTGGAAGCGACCATGGCTGATGTAGGCTTCTACCAGAAGCCGGCCGCAGAGACCGCCAAGGTCATCGCCGAGCTGGAACAGGCGCAGGCCCGGTTGGACGAGATGGTCGAACGTTGGGCTGAGCTGGACGCCTGAGGCGCGAGCTCAAACTTGGAGCGGTAAGCTGCAAGAAGGGGCGTGTACCGCGTCCCGCTTGCAGCTTCCAGCTTCGAATACCTTATTCGGCCTTTTTCAACCGCACGGCCAGCACGTCGCATGGCGCGCCATGCAGTACGTCGTTGGACGTGGACCCCAGCAGCAGCGCCAGGCCGTGGCGGGCATGGCTGCCCACCACCACCAGATCACATCCCTTTTCCTTGGCCAGGCCATGGATTTCCTGCTTGGGCTGGCCGTAGGTCAAGTGGCAATTGTCTTTGGTCAGTTCCGGGTACTTGGTGATCAACCGCTCCAGGCGCTCCTTGGCCTGGTCGAACTGCTGCTGTTGCAATTGCGACAGGTCCATGGGGACATCGCCGCCAAAGGCCATGGCCATGGGTTCAACGATGTGCACCAATGATAACTTGGCGTCCTGGCTGGCGGACAGTTCGCGGGCGCGGTGAATCACCGGATCGCACTCTTCGGTCAGGTCGACGGCGACCAGAATATGGTGGTAGGGCATGGGAAGCTCTCCTGACGATGGCGATAGCCTAAGTATGGCCTGTTTCAAGTCGGTCTGTCTTGATCGCGCTAACCAACTCATTTCTAAAGTTTTACAGGGTGCACAGTCATATGACGGTATGGATAGTGGTGTCAATCCTTGCGCTGGTTTTAAGCCCCATGGTCTGGCTGCGCCCGTCGCGCAAACAGAGCGGGCAGATGGCCTTGCGCCTGGAGGCGCGGCGCCTGGGTTTGGCCATGCAATTGGCTCCCCAGCAGTGGCCGCACTGGCTGCCCACGCAGCCGCCCAGCCCGTGTGCGCAGTACTGTCGGCCGCGGCGTTCGCCCCAGGCGGCGCAGTTCTGTTACTGGCAGGCAACCCCGGGCACCTGGCTGAACCAGTGGCGCGAGCCGTGTGAAGACCCTGCGTTGCTGGCGCAGTTCAGCACATTGCCGGGCAATGTCTACAAGGTTGAGGCAGGTCAACAGATGGTTGCCCTGTACTGGGGGGAGCGTGGGGAGGCCAGCGTGCTGGTGGCGATTGATGGGGTGCTGAAGGCGTTGGCGTGAGGCCGGATTGGTGGAAAGTCGTGGCGCCGCCAGAGATCTGCAGTGGCGCCACTCCATTCCCCGGC
Organism: Pseudomonas eucalypticola; assembly: GCF_013374995.1. NCBI lineage: Bacteria > Pseudomonadati > Pseudomonadota > Gammaproteobacteria > Pseudomonadales > Pseudomonadaceae > Pseudomonas > Pseudomonas eucalypticola. The sequence goes on from NZ_CP056030.1 coordinate 2,165,922, forward strand.
CATCCATGGAAGGTAATAAAAAGGTTCTTCACGGAATCCCGGGAAAGTGGATGGCGGCGCCCTGGATCTCCAGTGAACAAACAAGGGGGGGCTAGGCGATTTCACAGACATAACTGGCCCGAAACAGATGTGGGACCAGGCTTGCCTGGGAAGCGCCGCGCGGGCGGCGCTCGGTTTCAATGGCGCAGGAAAATTCAAGACATGCACCTAGTGGCCCTGACGCGATTGTAAGAAGGGCCGACAGGATGTTCGTCGGAGCTCCTGGTTGGAGATCGCATTAAGGCTTCCAGGCGCCGGGCGATGTTGTTGTGTCGCTGCTGAGATCGAGCGCCGCCCGCGCGGCGCTTCCCAGGCAAGCCTGGTCCCACATTTGTTTCGGGCCAGTCATGTCTGTGAGATCACCTGGTCCGCCTTGTTTGTTCACTACAGACCGTTGAAGGCCCCGCCAACTTGCCCAGAATTCAACGAGCAACCAATAAAAAGCCCGATAATCTGCGTCGGGCTGGGGTTGGCCAGGCAGGCCGGTAAGACATTTTTGCGTGTTTGGTCGACAGTGTAGTCGCGAACGAATCTTACGCTCGTCCTGGGCGGCTTTTCCTCTCTTTATTTTCAAAAAAACCGTTTGGCAGCGGCGCAGTCCCGTGTTTCTGGCGGTCACAGCAGCGTGCCATCCTGTTGCCGAATGTTGCTTCATGAGGGGGAAGGGCTTCCTGCGCCATTTTGACGCACGCGTGACCGCAAAGTCGCGTTTTTGCGGCGTTTCAGCGCATTTGACAATTGCCGGTTTTTCCCTGAATGTGTGCATACCCAAATCAAACGGGCGTATGAATTGAGCGTTTGTCTTGTAGGAACGCTCTTACAGAATCCCGACAATCACGCTGACGGGTGTGTCTGGCGGCGGGGGAGCGGCAACTGGCGTGAAGGCGCCTGCCGGCCCTGTACCAGCGTTTGGCGTGTACTGTTCAGCTTCCATATCGTGGAGATCAGTTGATGATTTACGAAGGTAAAGCCATCACGGTTAAGGCTCTTGAAAGTGGCATCGTCGAATTGAAGTTCGACCTCAAGGGTGAGTCCGTCAACAAGTTCAACCGTCTGACCCTGGGCGAGCTGCGCCAGGCCGTCGACACCATCAAGGCCGATGCCTCGATCAAGGGCGTGATTGTCAGCAGTGGCAAGGACGTCTTCATCGTCGGCGCGGACATCACCGAATTTGTCGACAATTTCAAGCTGCCCGAGGCCGAACTGGTCGCCGGTAACCTGGAAGCCAACCGCATTTTCAGCGATTTCGAAGACCTGGGCGTGCCTACCGTGGCGGCCATCAATGGCATCGCCCTGGGCGGCGGCCTGGAAATGTGCCTGGCGGCTGACTACCGCGTCATGGCCGAGACCGCCAAGGTCGGCCTGCCCGAAGTCAAGCTGGGCATCTACCCAGGCTTCGGCGGCACCGTGCGCCTGCCGCGCATCATCGGTGCCGACAATGCCATCGAATGGATCGCCTCGGGCAAGGAAAACCGTGCCGAAGACGCCCTCAAGGCGGGTGCGGTAGATGCCGTGGTCGCGCCTGAGAAGTTGAAGGACGCCGCCCTGGACCTGGTCAAGCGCGCCATCAGTAGCGAATTCGACTACAAGGCCAAGCGCCAGCCCAAGCTGGACAAGCTCAAGCTCAACGCCATTGAACAGATGATGGCCTTCGAAACCGCCAAAGGCTTCGTTGCTGGCCAGGCCGGCCCGAACTACCCGGCCCCGGTCGAAGCCATCAAGACCATCCAGAAAGCCGCCAACTTCGGCCGCGAAAAAGCCCTGGAAGTGGAAGCCGCCGGTTTCGTCAAAATGGCCAAGACCTCGGCCGCGCAGAGCCTGGTGGGGCTGTTCCTCAATGACCAGGAGCTCAAGCGCAAGGCCAAGGCCTACGACGAGCTGGCCCATGACGTGAAGCAGGCGGCCGTGCTGGGCGCCGGCATCATGGGCGGCGGCATCGCCTACCAGTCGGCGGTCAAGGGCACGCCGATCCTGATGAAGGACATCAACGAGAAGGGCATCGAACAAGGCCTGGCCGAAGCCTCGAAGCTGCTGGGCAAGCGCGTGGAGAAAGGTCGCCTGACCCCGGCGAAGATGGCCGAGGCGCTGAACGCCATTCGCCCCACCCTGTCGTACGGCGATTTCGGCCACGTCGACATCGTCGTCGAAGCCGTGGTCGAGAACCCGAAGGTCAAGCAAGCCGTGCTGGCTGAAGTGGAAGGCCAGGTGAAGGACGACACCATCCTGGCGTCCAACACCTCGACCATTTCCATCAGCCTGCTGGCCAAGGCCCTCAAGCGCCCGGAAAACTTCGTCGGCATGCACTTCTTCAACCCGGTGCACATGATGCCGCTGGTGGAAGTGATCCGTGGCGAGAAGTCCAGCGAAGTCGCGGTGGCGACCACCGTGGCCTATGCCAAGAAAATGGGCAAGAACCCGATCGTGGTCAACGACTGCCCGGGCTTCCTGGTCAACCGCGTTCTGTTTCCATACTTCGGTGGCTTCGCCCGCCTGGTCAGTGCCGGCGTCGACTTCGTGCGCGTGGACAAGATCATGGAGAAATTCGGCTGGCCTATGGGCCCGGCCTACCTGATGGACGTGGTCGGCATCGACACCGGCCACCACGGCCGCGACGTGATGGCCGACGGCTTCCCGGACCGCATGAAGGATGACCGTCGTTCGGCCATCGACGTGCTGTACGAGGCCAACCGCCTGGGCCAGAAGAACGGCAAGGGCTTCTACGCCTACGAGACCGACAAGCGCGGCAAGCCGAAGAAAGTCGCCGACGCCTCGGTGCTGGAAGTGCTCAAGCCGATCGTCTACGAGCAGCGCGAGCTGACCGACGATGACATCCTCAACTGGATGATGATCCCCCTGTGCCTGGAAACCGTGCGCTGCCTGGAAGACGGCATCGTCGCCACTGCGGCCGAGGCCGACATGGGCCTGGTCTACGGCATCGGTTTCCCTCCCTTCCGTGGCGGTGCATTGCGTTACATCGATTCGCTGGGCGTGGCCAATTTCGTCGCCCTGGCAGACCAGTACGCCGACCTGGGCCCGCTGTACCACCCCACCGCGAAGCTGCGTGAAATGGCCAAGAACGGCCAGAGCTTCTTCGGTTAAGCGCCCAACGACCAGAGCGAGAATGATTTTATGAGCTTGAATCCGAGAGATGTGGTGATCGTCGACTTCGGTCGCACGCCAATGGGCCGCTCCAAGGGTGGCATGCACCGCAACACCCGTGCCGAAGACATGTCGGCGCACCTGATCAGCAAACTGCTGGAGCGCAACGTCAAGGTTGACCCCAACGAGGTCGAGGACGTCATCTGGGGCTGCGTCAACCAGACCCTGGAGCAGGGCTGGAACATCGCGCGCATGGCCTCGCTGATGACCCAGATCCCCCACACTGCGGCGGGCCAGACCGTCAGCCGCCTGTGCGGCTCGTCCATGAGCGCGCTGCACACGGCCGCCCAGGCGATCATGACCGGCAACGGTGACGTGTTCGTGGTCGGTGGCGTCGAGCACATGGGCCACGTGGGCATGATGCACGGTGTCGACCCCAACCCGCACATGTCCCTGTACGCTGCCAAGGCGTCGGGCATGATGGGCCTGACCGCCGAGATGCTGGGCAAGATGCATGGCATTACCCGTGAAGCCCAGGACGCCTTTGGCGTGCGTTCCCACCAGCTGGCCCACAAGGCCACCGTGGAAGGCAAGTTCAAGGATGAGATCATCCCCATGCAAGGGTATGACGAGAACGGTTTCCTGAAGATGTTCGACTACGACGAGACCATTCGTCCGGACACTACCCTGGAAAGCCTGGCGGCGCTCAAGCCTGCTTTCAACCCCAAAGGTGGCACGGTGACAGCGGGCACTTCGTCGCAAATCACCGACGGTGCCTCTTGCATGATCGTCATGTCGGCCCAACGTGCTCAAGACCTGGGCATCCAGCCGCTGGCCGTGATTCGTTCCATGGCCGTGGCCGGTGTCGACCCCGCGATCATGGGCTACGGCCCCGTGCCGGCGACCCAGAAGGCGCTCAAGCGCGCGGGCCTGAGCATCACCGACATCGACTTCTTCGAGCTCAACGAAGCCTTCGCCGCACAGGCCCTGCCGGTGCTGAAGGATTTGAAAGTACTCGACAAGATGAACGAGAAGGTTAACCTGCACGGCGGCGCCATCGCTTTGGGCCACCCGTTCGGTTGCTCCGGGGCGCGCATTTCAGGCACCCTGTTGAATGTCATGAAACAGAACAACGGCACCCTCGGGGTGTCCACCATGTGTGTCGGTCTGGGTCAGGGCATCACTACCGTCTTCGAACGCGTTTAAGCATTCGTGAGTCGGCGAACCGGGGCCAGGTGCCCCGGTTTTTGTTTTTACAGAATATTTGTTTTTCAGCGAGGCAGACATGCACTTACAGCCAGGGCTCTACCGCCACTACAAAGGCCCTCAGTACCGGGTTTTCGGGGTCGCGCGCCACTCCGAAACCGAGGAAGAAGTGGTCTGCTATCAGGCGTTGTACGGCGAGTTTGGCCTGTGGGTAAGGCCCTTGAGCATGTTTCTGGAGTCGGTAGAAGTTGACGGCGAGCGCGTACCGCGCTTTGCTTTGGTCGAGGCCGAACCGAGCCTGTTCGACCCGCCCGGTGACGTGATCGCTTGATCATCCGCGCTTGACCTCACTCCGTCACCACTATATATAGCGGTGCCTCGAAGGCACCAATCGCTTTCATTTCTAGTATTCAGGAATTTTCTGATCCATGGGCAAATCGCTGGTCATTGTGGAATCCCCGGCTAAGGCCAAGACCATCAACAAGTATCTGGGCAACCAATACGTGGTGAAGTCGAGTATCGGCCATATCCGAGACCTGCCCACCAGCGGTTCGGCTAGCGCCACGAAAGAACCGGTAAAGCGTGGCAAGGCCGCGGCCGCCGAGGCACCTGCCTTGTCGCCCAAGGAAAAGGCGCGCAAGCAACTGGTGGCGCGCATGGGCGTCGACCCGGAGCATGGCTGGAAGGCCCAGTACGAGATCCTTCCCGGCAAGGAGAAGGTGATCGAGGAGCTGCGCCGGCTCGCCAAGGATGCCGACACCATCTATCTCGCAACCGACTTGGACCGCGAGGGGGAAGCCATTGCCTGGCACCTGCGCGAAGCCATCGGTGGCGATGACAGCCGCTACAAGCGCGTGGTGTTCAACGAAATCACCAAGAAGGCCATCCAGGAGGCGTTCTCGACGCCGGGCGAACTCGATATCGACCGGGTCAACGCCCAGCAGGCGCGCCGCTTCCTCGACCGCGTGGTGGGCTACATGGTCTCGCCGCTGCTATGGGCCAAGATCGCCCGTGGCTTGTCCGCCGGCCGTGTGCAGTCGGTGGCGGTGAAGCTGGTGGTGGAGCGTGAGCGCGAGATCCGCGCCTTCATCCCGGAAGAGTACTGGGAGATCCACGCCGACCTGGGCACCGCGAAGAACGCCAAGGTGCGCTTCGAAGTGGCGCGTGAAAAGGGCGAGGCGTTCAAGCCGCTCAACGAAGCCACCGCCATGGCGGCGCTGGAGAAGCTCAAGGCGTCCACCTACAGCATCGTCAAGCGCGAAGACAAACCGACCAGCAGCAAGCCGTCGGCCCCGTTCATCACCTCGACCCTGCAGCAGGCCGCGAGCAACCGCCTGGGCTTCGGTGTGAAGAAGACCATGATGATGGCCCAGCGCTTGTACGAGGCCGGCTACATCACCTACATGCGTACCGACTCCACCAACCTGTCCACCGATGCAGTGGACATGGCGCGCAGCTACATCGAGAAAGAATTCGGCAAGCAGTACCTGCCGCCGGCGCCCATGGTGTACGGCAGCAAAGAGGGCGCACAGGAAGCGCACGAAGCCATTCGTCCGTCCGACGTCAATACCCACCCGACCAAGCTGGCCGGCATGGAGCGTGACGCCGAGCGCCTGTACGAGTTGATCTGGCGCCAGTTCCTGGCCTGCCAGATGCCGCCTGCGCAATACCTGTCGACCACGGTTACCGTGGCCGCCGGCGACTTCGAGCTGCGCGCCAAGGGCCGTATCCTCAAGTTCGACGGTTACACCCGTGTCATGCCGCAAATGGCCAAGCCAGGCGATGACGACGTGCTGCCGGAAATGGACCAGGGCGAAGTCCTCAAGCTGATCGAGCTGGACCCTACCCAGCACTTCACCAAGCCGCCGGCCCGTTACTCGGAAGCCAGCCTGGTGAAAGAGATGGAAAAACGCGGTATCGGTCGCCCGTCGACCTACGCGGCCATCATCTCCACCATCCAGGACCGCGGCTACGTGGCCCTGCACAACCGTCGTTTCTACTCCGAGAAGATGGGTGACATTGTCACCGAACGCCTGTCGGAGAGCTTCTCGAACCTCATGGACTATGGCTTCACCGCCGGCATGGAGGAGAACCTCGACGACGTGGCCCAGGGTGAGCGCGACTGGAAGAACGTGCTGGATGAGTTCTACGGCGACTTCAAGAACAAGCTGGAAGTGGCTGGCTCGGCCGACAGCGGCATGCGCGCCAACCAGCCGACGCCGACCGACATCACCTGCCGCGAATGCGGCCGGCACATGATGATCCGTACCGCATCCACCGGTGTTTTCCTGGGCTGCTCGGGTTACAGCCTGCCGCCGAAAGAACGCTGCAAGGCCACCATCAACCTGGTGCCGGGCGACGAGATCGCCGCCGACGACGAGGGTGAATCCGAGTCGCTGGTGCTGCGTGGCAAGCACCGCTGCCCGATCTGTGCCACCGCCATGGATGCTTACCTGCTGGATGAAAAGCGCAAGCTGCACATCTGCGGTAACAACCCGGATTGCGTGGGTTACGAGATCGAGGAAGGCAACTACCGCATCAAGGGCTATGAAGGTCCTAGCCTGGAGTGCGACAAGTGCGGCAGCGAAATGCAGCTCAAGACTGGCCGTTTCGGCAAGTTCTTCGGGTGCACCAACCCCGACTGCAAGAACACCCGCAAGCTGCTCAAGAGCGGCGAGGCGGCGCCGCCGAAGATGGACGCGGTGAAGATGCCGGAGCTCAAGTGCGAGAAGGTCAACGACACGTACGTGCTGCGTGACGGTGCCTCGGGGTTGTTCCTGGCCGCCAGCCAGTTCCCGAAAAACCGGGAGACCCGTGCGCCCCTGGTGATCGAGATCATCCCGCACAAGGACGAGATCGACCCCAAGTACCACTTCCTCTGCGAAGCGCCGAAGAAGGACCCGGACGGTCGCCCGGCCGTGATTCGCTACAGCCGCAAGACCAAGGAGCAGTACGTGCAGACCGAAGTCGACGGCAAGCCGACCGGCTGGCGCGCGTTCTACGACGGTGATAGCTGGAAGGTCGAGGACAAGCGGGCCAAGGAAAAAGAGCCGGCCTGATTCATGCTCACGAAAAACCGCGCTTCGGCGCGGTTTTTTTTCGCCTGCGCCTGCTGGTCTCTGGGAATGAGCAAGGCTCGAGTAGCGGGCACCAATGATTTGCCTTGCAGCAAACGCCTGCCATCGCCGAAACTGTTCGTCTGCCCGAACCCCGTCTTTCCCGGAGGGTGCCCCCATGGCCCACGAACTCTATACCCGCACCAATCAGAAAATCTATTTCGCCGGCCTGTCGCTTGAAGCCTTGGGCAAAGCCGAGCAGGGCCAGGCGATGAATGCCATGGCGCGTGTCCAGGCCGAGCGTGAATCAGCGCTGTTCCACCTGTACGGCGCCCTGCTGGGGTTGTGCCATGAGATCGCTGGTTTTTACCGGTTGCCCCAGGCGGCTACGCCGCGTGCCGAGGAGCTGTTGACTCGCGAAGTGCTGGCCCAGATCGCCATCCCGGAAATGGCCGAGCTGGTAGAGCTGGCCCAGGCGCCCGGCACCTGGGTGCATGAACTGCTGGCTGCCCACGCGGCGCTGCACCGGCCGCCCCAGGCGCCTAAAGTGGCCAAGGGCGATGTCACCCAGCCGCTGATCGTGGCGGTTAATCTGGACGCTCCCGAAGAGCCCGAGGCGCTGACCCGTGAGGTGCTCGAAGGCTGGCGCCAGCAGCTCAAGAGCCTGGCCGTTCGTTACCGTGATGGCCTCAGTGAGTGCTGATTGCGTCAACCGCTGCTACAATGGCGCCCTCACGTGGAGAACCCCTTTTTATGCCAACGTCCTTTCTTGAAATTGTCGAGTTGCCTGACGGCCGAATTGAACTGCGCCGCGCCGAGGATGAAGGCTCGCTCGTGACCTTGAACTTCTCTGAAGACGCCAAGGCATTCCTGCAGGGACAGCACGTTGAAGTCGCCAAGGCCATGCTCAGTGTCGGCGTGCAAATGGCCGGCAAGATGGTCGAAGGCGAAATCGAGAAAGAAGAAGGCCCGCGCGTTCTGCATTGAGCGCATGGCGCGGCAAGCGTCAGCGCGGCCCGGCAGCGGGCATCAGGCCATGCGAATGTTCAGGCTCTGGGCGTCACCGATGCGCGCGGCGGCAATCAGCTGTTGGCGAGCACCGACAGGCAGCGGGTTGAGCCAGCTGACCACGGTGTGGCTGCGGCCCAGGCGCAAGGCCTCACCCGCCAGTTGCAGTGCAGTCTGGTTACCCCCCGTTTGCAGGATCAGGATGCGCTCGCGGTTCAGTCCGGCGTCCCGAAGCCAGGCCTGGGTAAGGCTGGCAGGCGGGGCGACCAGGGTCAGCCAACGGGCATCCAGGTCTTCACTGAGTTCGCGCAGCATGGGTGCCAGCAGGTTCAGGCAGTTCCCAGCAGCGCCACGCAATGACACTTCGCTGAACGCTTCTGGCTGTGGGGCCGTCCAGGGCACTTCGCTTGCGTGGGTGAACAGCGGCGCGACAGGTTGGGCCATGAAGGCCTCGAACAAGGACAGTTGAGCCGGTTGCATCGGGTGTGGGAACTGCATGTAGCCTCCTTTATCGGCGTATGACGCCGACGCTCAAGCCTTCGATGACCAGGTCCTGGTCCTTGAGGTTGACTTCGATGGGTGCGAACTCGGGATTTTCCGCCAGCAGGAACACCTTGCTGCCTTCGCGCTTGAAGCGCTTGACGGTCACCTCGTCGCCGATACGCGCTACCACGATCTGGCCATTGCGGGCCTCGCGACAGGTGTGCACCGCCAGCAGGTCGCCGTCGAAGATGCCGACATCCTTCATGCTCATGCCGTGCACGCGCAGCAGGTAGTCGGCCCGGGGGTGGAAGAAGGTGGGGTTGATGTTGCAGGATTCCTCGATGTGCTGCTGGGCGAGGATGGGAGCGCCGGCAGCCACCCGGCCGATGATGGGCAGGGTGGATTCGTCGGCCTTGGCCTCGAAACCGGGAATACGAATACCGCGGGACGCGCCCGGGGTCATCTCGATGGCCCCCTTGCGCGCCAGCGCCTTGAGGTGTTCTTCAGCGGCGTTTGGCGACTTGAAACCCAGTTCCTGGGCGATTTCCGCGCGGGTGGGCGGGAAGCCGTTGTCGTCGAGGCAGCGCTTGATGAAAGCCAGGATCTCGGCTTGGCGTGGCGTCAGTTTCAGCATGTCGATCGCTCTGTCTTTTTATACAGTGACTGGGATTATATACAGTATGAGGGGCTTGGCAATCCTGCTTTCATTGCCGCTCGTCCCCCGGCTGCCCAGCGCCGTCCGGCGGTGGTGTGCAACGCACGGGCCAAAGGCCACTGCGGTGTGGTTAAATACGTGACCGGCCAGGCACAAAACGCCCGGCCAGGCTTGACACGGACATAGGTTGAAACGTATGTTTCAAACAGGTGTTTGTCAGGTGGAAATAGCATGGCCCAGTCGGAAACCGTTGAACGCATACTCGACGCTGCCGAGCAGTTGTTCGCGGAAAAAGGTTTTGCCGAAACCTCGTTGCGGCTGATCACCAGCAAGGCCGGGGTGAACCTGGCGGCGGTGAACTATCATTTCGGTTCCAAGAAGGCGTTGATCCAGGCGGTGTTCTCGCGCTTCCTGGGGCCGTTCTGCATCAGCCTCGAGCGTGAGCTGGAACGGCGCCAGGGCCGCCCGGAGCACAAGGCCAGCCTGGAAGAGCTGCTGGAAATCCTGGTCGAGCAGGCCATGGTGGTGCAGCCGCGCAGTGGCAACGACCTGTCGATCTTCATGCGCCTGCTGGGGCTGGCCTTCAGCCAGAGCCAAGGGCACCTGCGTCGTTACCTGGAAGACATGTACGGCAAGGTGTTCCGCCGCTACATGCTGCTGGTCAACGAAGCCGCGCCGCGCATTCCGCCGCTGGAGCTGTTCTGGCGCGTGCATTTCATGCTCGGCGCCGCGGCGTTCAGCATGTCGGGTATCAAGGCACTGCGGGCCATCGCCGAGACCGATTTCGGCATCGATACCTCCATCGAGCAGGTCATGCGCCTGATGGTGCCGTTCCTGGCCGCTGGCATGCGTGCCGACAGTGGCGTGACCGATGACGCCATGGCCGCCGCGCAGCTGCGCCCGCGCAGCAAGTCCACGGCCCCGGCGCTGGCCAAGGCCTGATTCACATGGCGATGGGCGTGGCGGGCTGCTTGGGCTAAGCTAGCGGCCCATGCTTATTTCGAATCCGCCGCGCTGCCCTGGCGCCGCCTCTTTCCCCTTACCGATGCCACCCCGTGAGGCCCAGCGCCTCGCGGGGTGGCGTGTGTGCACCCGCGAATCAAGGATTACCTCATGACTTCCCGCCTTCAAGGCTCGTTGATGGTCGATATCGCCGGCACCTGGCTGACCGCCGAGGACCGCCACCTGCTGCGCCAGCCAGAAGTGGCTGGGCTGATCATCTTTGCCCGCAACATCGAACATGCCCGCCAGGTGCGTGAGTTGACCGCGTCGATCCGCGCCATTCGCCCGGACCTGATCCTGGCCGTGGACCAGGAGGGCGGTCGCGTGCAGCGCCTGCGCCAGGGCTTCGTGCGCCTGCCCGCCATGCGCGCGCTGGCCGACAACCCCAACGCCGAGTACCTGGCCGAGCAATGTGGCTGGATCATGGCCACCGAAGTGCTGGCCGTAGGCCTGGACCTGAGCTTCGCGCCGGTGCTGGACCTGGACCACCAGCGCAGCGCGGTGGTTGGCAGCCGGGCATTCGAGGGCAACCCCGAGCGCGCCACGGCCCTGGCCGGTGCATTCATCAAGGGCATGAACGCCGCGGGTATGGCGGCGTGTGGCAAGCATTTCCCTGGCCACGGCTGGGCCGAAGCCGACTCCCACGTGGCCATTCCCAACGATGAGCGCAGCCTGGAGCAGATCCGCGCCCTGGACCTGGTGCCGTTCGCCCGTCTGAGCAAGCAGTTGGCAGCGGTGATGCCGGCCCACGTCATCTACCCACAGGTAGACAACCAGCCGGCCGGGTTCTCCCGGCGCTGGCTGCAGGACATCCTGCGCGGCGAACTGGGTTTCGACGGGGTGATTTTCAGCGACGACTTGTCCATGGCCGGTGCGCACGTGGTGGGTGATGCCGCCAGCCGTATCGAGGCGGCGTTGACCGCTGGCTGCGACATGGGCCTGGTGTGCAACGACCGCGCCGCGGCCGAGCTGGCCCTGAGTGCCGCGCAGCGCTTGCAGGTGACGCCTTCGCCGCGTATCGCTGGCATGCGTGGCCAGGCCTTCAGCAACGTCGAATACCGCCAGCACCCGCGTTGGCTGGAAGCTGTGGGTGCCCTGCGCGATGCTCAGTTGATCGACTGATGAGGCGCGGCGCCTGCTCCCCGGCGGGCGTCTGGTCCCGCCGGGGAGGCTGGGCCTAGCGCTTGCGCGGCTTGCGGCCGGGCAACGGCTCGAACAGGGCGTCGATGTCCTCGGGCGCAAGCTTCCAGTCGCCGGCCTCGCGGCCATCGAGAATACCGGCGGCCAAGGCCGATTTCTCCAGCTGCAGGTGCTGGATCTTTTCTTCCACCGTGCCTCGGGTAATCAGCTTGTAGACGAACACCGGCTTTTCCTGGCCAATGCGGTACGCACGATCCGTGGCCTGGTGCTCGGCGGCCGGGTTCCACCACGGGTCGTAGTGGATGACCGTGTCGGCCGCCGTCAGGTTCAGGCCCACGCCACCCGCCTTGAGGCTGATGAGGAAGATCTGCACCTTGCCCTTCTGGAAGTCCTGCACCGGCACCCGGCGGTTTTTGGTGGCACCCGTCAACAGGGCGTAGTCGATGCCGCGGTGTTGCAGTTCCTGTTCGATCAGCCCGAGCATGGAGGTGAACTGCGAGAACAGCAGAATGCGGCGCTTTTCCAGCAGCAGTTCCTCGATGATCTCCATCAGGCTGGCCAGCTTGCCTGAGCTGCCGCCGCGGCTGGGCGGCGTCGCGCTGTTGACCAGGCGCAGGTCGCAGCACACCTGGCGCAGCTTGAGCAGGGCTTCGAGAATGATGATCTGGCTGCGTGCCACGCCCTTGCGGTTGATCTCTTCGCGGACCTTCTTGTCCATGGCCAGGCGCACGGTTTCGTACACGTCGCGCTGGGCCTCGTTGAGCTCTACCCAATGGGTGATCTCGGTCTTGGCTGGCAGCTCGGTGGCCACTTGCTCCTTGGTGCGGCGCAGCAGGAACGGCTTGATGCGTGCATTGAGGTGCTGCAGGCGTTCCTGGTCGCCGTGCTTTTCGATGGGCACCCGGTAATCGCGGTTGAAGGCCTTGGCGTCGCCCAGCCAGCCTGGCAGCAGGAAGTGGAACAGCGACCACAGTTCGCCCAGGTGGTTTTCCAGCGGCGTGCCGCTCAGACACAGGCGCTGCCGCGCCTTGAGCTGGCGCGCCGCCTGGGCGGCCTTGCTGCCCGGTGTCTTGATGTACTGCGCTTCGTCGAGGATCAGCACGTGCAAGGGCACCTTGGCCAGCGCGTCGAGGTCTTTGGGCAGCAGCGCGTAGGTGGTCAGCAACAGGTCATAGTCGAACAGGTGGTCGAAATGCTTCTTGCGCCCGGCGCCGTGCAGGGCAGCTACCCGCAGGGTCGGCGCGAAGCGCTGGGCTTCATCCTGCCAGTTGGGGATCAGGCTGGTGGGCATCACCACCATGGCGGGGCGGTCCAGGCGCCCGGCGTTCTTCTCACACAGCAGGTGCGCCAGGGTCTGCAGGGTTTTGCCCAGGCCCATGTCGTCGGCCAGGATGCCGCCCACTTCCAGTTCGCGCATGGCTTGCATCCAGCTCAGGCCTTCGGCCTGGTAGGGGCGTAGCGTGGCGGCCAGGTCGGCTGGCGGTGGCGTGGGCTGGGTACGTATGTCGCGCAGACGTTCGGCGAAACCACGCAGGCGCTCGCCACCCTCCCAGCTCAGCGGCAGTTCCTTCAGGGCATTGAGCCGCGTGGCGTCCGGCGTCGGCAGGCGCAGGCGGGTCTCGCTGGGCTCATCGCGCAGGTAGAAGTCGCCCAGGGTCGAGAGCACCGGCTTGAGGCGGCCGTAGGGCAGCGCCACTTGCATCAGCTTGGGTTTGTTGTGCGCCTGGGGGCTGTGGATGGGCACCAGGATCTGCTCGTCATCGCGACGTCGGGCCAGTTGGGCCGGGTTGAGCAGCTCGGGGTGGGTGCGCAGCAGGTTGAGCAGGATCGGCAGCAGGCTCAGGCGTTCGCCATTGATCACGATGCCCAGTTCCAGGTCGAACCAGTCACGGTCCGGCGCCTCGTCCACTATCGCGTACCAGTCGTCCACAGGCGTCAGGTCGAAGGCGAAATCATCCGAATACTCGATTTCCCAGCCTTGCTCGCGCAGCAACGGCAGGTCGTTGAGTACAAAGCGCAGCCAGGCGCTGTCACTGGGCAGTTCGAATATGTCGCCGGCGCTTTCCGGTAGTGCCTTGCTTTGCCGGGTAGCGATGCGAAACCCCAGCGCTTGCAGGGTTTCGCGCAGGGCTTTTTCGCTCAGTGGCTGGCGGGCGACAGGCAATTCGTGGTGGGCGCGTGCGCTGGACACATACTGACCGGCATAGCCATACGCCAACGCCGCCCGGTGCTGGATGTGCCGCTGCATGCGACCGTTGCGCGGTTCGAAGGCGCTGAACTCGACGCTGCCCAGCCACAGGCGTGGCCGGGGTTCGAGGTGTTGCATCAGGTGTTCGGACATTTAGCGGGCAGACACCTTGTTCATAACCAGCGTGCTCATGAGGCCTTCGGCGCCAGGCGTTCGAACAGCGCTTCGAGGGTGTTGAAGCGCTCGTCGGCACGTTCCATCGGCACCATGAATTTGAACAGCGTGGCGCCTTCGAATTTGTAGCGGTTGGGCTGGCCCTGGATCAGCTTGATCAGCACCAGCGGGTCTACCGGGGTCTCGGCGGCGAACTCGATACGCCCGCCTTGCGGGCCGGCGTCCACCTTCTTGATGCCCAGGGTCTCGGCCTGCAGCTTGAGCAGCGTCAGGCGTACCAGGTTCTTGGTCGGCTCGGGCAGCAGGCCGAAGCGGTCGATCATTTCCACCTGCAGGTCCTTGAGGCCGTCTTCGTCCACCGCCGAAGCGATGCGTTTGTACAGGATCAGCCGTGCATGCACATCGGGCAGGTAGTCTTCGGGGATCAACGCCGGCAGGCGCAGGTTGATCTCCGGGCCGCCGCCCAGCGGCTGGTCGAGGTTGGGCTGTTCGCCCTTGCGAATGGCCTTCACGGCGCGTTCGAGCATTTCCATGTACAGGGTGAAGCCCACGGCCTGGATCTGGCCGCTCTGGCCTTCGCCCAGCAGCTCGCCGGCGCCACGGATTTCCAGGTCGTTGGTGGCCAGCACGAAGCCGGCGCCCAGGTCCTGGGTATTGGCGATGGCTTCCAGGCGTTTTTCGGCGTCCGGGGTAATCTGCTGGCGGGGCGGGGTCAGCAGGTAGGCGTAGGCCTGGTGGTGGCTGCGCCCCACGCGGCCACGCAATTGGTGCAACTGCGCCAGGCCGAACTTGTCGGCCCGCTCGATGATGATGGTGTTGGCACTGGGCACGTCGATGCCGGTCTCGATGATGGTCGAGGCGATCAGCACGTTGAAGCGCTTGTGGTAGAAGTCGCTCATCACCTGTTCGAGTTCGCGCTCGCGCATCTGCCCGTGGCCAATGCCGATGCGGGCCTCGGGCACCAGTTCGGCGAGGTCGGCGGCGCACTTCTCGATGGTCTTCACGTCGTTGTGCAGGTAGTACACCTGGCCGCCGCGCAACAGCTCACGCAGCAGCGCTTCCTTGACGGTGCTCTTGTTCTGCTCCATGACGAACGTCCGCACCGACAGGCGCCGCGCCGGCGGGGTGGCGATGATGGACAGGTCGCGCATGCCCGACACGGCCATGTTCAAGGTACGCGGGATAGGCGTGGCGGTCAGGGTGAGGATGTCCACTTCGCTGCGCAGGTTCTTGAGCTGCTCTTTCTGGCGCACGCCGAAGCGGTGTTCCTCGTCGATGATCACCAGGCCCAGGTTCTTGACCTTGACGTCGTCCTGCAGCAGCTTGTGGGTGCCGATGACGATGTCGATCTTGCCGTCGGCCAGTTCCTGCACGGCAGCGCTGACTTCCTTGGCCGACTTGAAGCGGCTCATCACTTCGACCCGCACGGGCCAGTCGGCGAAGCGGTCGCGGAAGCTGTTGTAGTGTTGCTGGGCGAGCAGGGTGGTGGGCACCAGGATCGCGACCTGGCGGCCGCCGTGCACGGCGATGAACGCCGCGCGCATGGCCACCTCGGTCTTGCCGAAGCCGACGTCGCCGCACACCAGGCGGTCCATGGGCTTGGGCGCGAGCATGTCCTCGCGCACCGCCTCGATGGCCGATTGCTGGTCGGGGGTTTCCTCGAACGGAAAGCCGGCACTGAAGGTGGCGTAATCCACGGTCGGGTCGGCGAAGGCGTAGCCTTTGCGTGCCGCACGCCGGGCGTAGATGTCCAGCAGTTCGGCGGCCACGTCGCGCACCTGTTCGGCGGCCTTGCGCTTGGCTTTCTGCCAGGTTTCCGAACCCAGGCGGTGCAGCGGCGCCAGGGCGTCGTCACTGCCGGTATAGCGGGCGATCAGGTGCAGGTTGGCCACCGGCACGTAGAGCTTGGCGTTCTCGGCGTATTCCAGGGTGAGGAATTCGGCCACCTGGTTGTCCACCTCCAGGGTCGCCAGCCCCAGGTAGCGGCCCACGCCGTGGTCGATGTGCACCACGGGCGCGCCTTCGCGCAGCTCGGTGAGGTTCTTGATGACTGCATCGTTGTTGGCGTCGGCGCGCTTTTCGCGGCGCCGGCGCTGCATCACCCGCTGGCCGAACAGCGGGCTTTCGGCGACCAGCGCCAAGGCCGGGTCGTCCAGTACCAGGCCCTCGTCCAGCGGGGCGATGGTGATGGCCAGGCGGTCCTTGCCGGTGGCGAAGTCGGTCCAGCTGTCCAGGGTCTTGGGTTGCAGTTTCAGGCGGCCCAGCAGTTCCAGCAGCACCTCGCGGCGGCCCGCCGATTCGGCGGTGAACAGCACGCGGCCGGGGAACTGGTCGAGGAAATTCGACAGCGCCGCCAGCGGCTGGTTGGCCTTGGCTTCGATGGCCAGGTTGGGCAGCGGCTGTGCCGGGAACCGATCACGGCCCACGCCCGGTTCGATGTCGGCCTGGCTGGCGACCACACGCGGCCATTGCTTGAGCCGTGCGAAGCAGTCCTCCACCGGCAGGAACAGTTCGGCAGGCGGCAGCAGCGGCCGCTGCTTGTCGATGCGGCGCTCTTCGTAGCGGTTGCGCACGTCGTTCCAGAAATTCTCCGCCGCCTGTTCGATGCCCGGCAGCGAGAACACCTGGGTGTCCTGGGGCAGGTAGTCGAACAGGGTGGAGGTTTCTTCGAAGAACAGCGGCAGGTAGTACTCGATGCCGGCGGGGGTGATACCGCTGCTCAGGTCCTGGAAGATCGGCGTGCGGCGGAAGTCCACGTCGAAGCGTTCGCGAAAGCGCGCCTTGAAGCGGGTGACGGCGTCCTTCTGCAGGGGGAACTCGCGCGCGGGCAGCAGGCGTACCGAGTCGACCTTGTCGATGGACCGCTGGGTCTCCGGGTCGAAGGTGCGCAGGGTCTCGATTTCGTCATCGAACAGGTCGATGCGGTAGGGCAGCTTGCTGCCCATGGGGAACAGGTCGATCAGCGCGCCGCGCACGGTGAATTCGCCGTGCTCGTACACGGTGTCCACGTAGCGGTAGCCGCTGGCTTCCAGGCGCGTGCGCATCTGCTCCACGTCGAGCTTCTGGCCCACGTCCAGCACCAGACTGCTGCCCAGCAGAAACTGCGTGGGCGCCAACCTGTGTAGGGCCGTGGTGATAGGCACTACCAGAACGCCGTGATCCAGCTCCGGCAGGCGGTACAGGCTGGAAATGCGCTGGGAAATGATGTCCTGGTGCGGCGAGAACAGGTCGTACGGCAGGGTTTCCCAGTCCGGAAAATGCAGCACGGGCAGTTGCGGCGCGAAAAAGCGCAGCTCCTGTTCCAGGCGGTCGGCACTCTGGCTGTCGGCCGTGAGCAGCAGGGTGAAACGCCGGGCGGCACTGGCTGCCTCGGCGATGGCCAGGCTCAGGGCGGCCCCAGGCAGGTTGCCCCAGGTGTGTTTCCCCGCGGTGGGGGACAGTAGCGGAAGACGCAGGACAGGCACGGGAGGTCGAGCTCCAAGCGTTGCGACAAAGACAACGATTGTACCGGCACCGGGCCGGGCTGTCAGTTTCGACCGCACGAAAACGAAACCTTGGCGCAAAAGCCCGGTCTATGAGCCTGTATCGACAGGCGCTCATTGCTCCGGGCCACGCCCGAAGTCATAATGTAGCCCCTTTTTTCAGTCCCTACATGTGGAAGGTTCCCGTGACTCAGAAGCCCGACCAGTGTCTTGGTGAATGGATCGATCGTGAAGCGCTCGCCGAGGCGATGATTCCGCTGATCGGTCAGCTCTACCGCAATAACAACGTGGTGAGCTCGATCTATGGCCGCAGCCTGATCAACCGTTCCGTCATTCAGATCCTCAAGGCCCACCGTTTTGCCCGGCATCGCCAGGCCGACGTCGTTGAACTGTCTGTCCACGAGACGTTCCCCCTGCTCAAGGCCATGAGCGAGCTGAAACTGGGCGCCGCTTCGGTGGACCTGGGCAAGCTGGCGGTCAAGTTCAAGGAAGAGGGCAACGGCCGTACTGCCGAGCAGTTCGTGCGTGAAGAAATGGCCGACATCGTGGGCCAGCAGAACGCTTCGCCGCGCAAGGGCAAGGACGTGGTGCTGTATGGTTTCGGTCGTATCGGCCGCCTGCTGGCGCGCATCCTGATCGAGAAGACCGGTGGCGGCGACGGCCTGCGCCTGCGGGCCATCGTGGTACGCAAGGGCGCCGAGAACGACCTGGTCAAGCGCGCCAGCCTGCTGCGCCGCGACTCGGTGCACGGCCCGTTCGATGGCACCATCACCATCGACGAAGCCAACAGCACCATCACGGCCAACGGCAACCTGATCCAGGTGATCTACGCCAAGAACCCGACCGAGGTGGACTACACCCAGTACGGCATCAACGACGCGCTGCTGGTGGACAACACCGGTGTGTGGCGTGACGCCGACGGCCTGGGCCAGCACCTGACCTGCCCGGGTATCGACCGCGTGATCCTGACCGCGCCGGGCAAGGGCAAGCTGAAGAACATCGTGCACGGGATCAACCACGGCGAAATCACCGCGGACGACAAGATCGTCTCGGCGGCCTCCTGCACCACCAACGCCATCGTGCCGGTGCTCAAGGCGGTCAACGACCAGTACGGCATCGCCAACGGTCACGTCGAAACCGTTCACTCGTACACCAACGACCAGAACCTGATCGACAACTTCCACAAGGGTTCGCGCCGTGGCCGCAGCGCCGCGCTGAACATGGTGATCACCGAGACCGGCGCCGCCACCGCTGCCGCCAAGGCCCTGCCTGAGTTGGCCGGCAAGCTGACCGGCAACGCCATTCGCGTGCCGACGCCGAACGTGTCGATGGCCATCCTGAACCTGAACCTGGAAAAGGCCACCACGCGCGAAGAGATCAACGAGTACCTGCGCCAGATGGCCATGCACTCGGACCTGCACAAGCAGATCGACTACGTGAATTCCCAGGAAGTGGTGTCCACCGACTTCGTCGGCTCGCGCCACGCCGGTGTGGTCGATGCCGAAGCCACTATCTGCAATGACAACCGCGTTGTGCTGTACGTATGGTACGACAACGAGTTCGGTTACAGCTGCCAGGTGGTGCGCGTGATGGAAGACATGGCCGGTGTGAACCCGCCTGCGTTTCCGCGCTAAGCTTCAGGCGGTGAAATGAGAAAGCCCCGGCAGAGATGCCGGGGCTTTTTTGTGGGAGGGCCGAACGACCGCGCCTGCCCTCAGGCCCGCGCGGCCTGCGCGGTGCGCAATGCATGTTTGTTGCCATGGAACAGCACCAGCGTGGCAATCAAGCCCAGCACCGCCGCGCCACTGAGCCAGATGCCCGGCGCCGCCTTGTTGTCCAGCACGTGGATCAGGTAGGTACAGGCCGCCGGAGTAAACCCGCCAAACGTGGCCGTCGCCAGGCTGTAGGCCAGCGAGAAACCGGTGGTGCGCACGTCCACCGGCATGATCTCGGTCAGCGCCACCACCATGGCGCCGTTGTACGAGCCATACAGGAACGACAGCCACAGCTCTACCATCAGCAGGCGTTCGAAGCTGGGTGCCTGGACCATCCAGCTCAGTGCCGGGTACGCCGTGAGAATCGCCAGGATGGTGGCGGCCAGCAACAGCGGTTTACGGCCGACACGGTCGGACACCGCACCCATCACCGGCAGCCAGATGAAGTTGGATATCCCGATCAGCACCGTGACCAGCAACGCGTCGAAGTCCGACAGGTGCAGTTCGGCCTTGCCGAAAGTGGGGGTGTAGGCCGTGATCAGGTAGAACGACACGGTGGTCATCACCACCAGGGCCATGCCGGCGATCACCAGGCCGAAGTTCGCGCCGATCGAGCGGACCACTGCCTTGAGGGTGGGGCGGTGGGTGCGGGCCTGGAATTCCGGGGTTTCTTCCAGTGAGCGGCGAATCAGGAAGATGGCCGGCACGATCATGCAGCCCACCAGGAACGGCACCCGCCAGCCCCAGTCGCCCATTTGTTCGGGGCTCAGCCAATGGTTCAGGCCTACCCCCAGCAGGCCTGCGAACACCACCGCGGCCTGCTGGCTTGCCGATTGCCAGCTGACGAAAAAGCCCTTGCGTCCGGGGGTGGAAATTTCCGCCAGGTACACCGACACCCCGCCCAGTTCCACCCCGGCCGAAAAGCCTTGCAGCAGTCGCCCCAGCAACACCAGCAGCGGCGCGACCACGCCCAGGGTGGCGTAACCAGGGACGAAGGCGATCAGCAGGGTGCCCATGGCCATCATGGCCAGGGTCACGATCAGCCCCTGGCGGCGCCCGTGGCGGTCAATGTACGCGCCCAGGAAAATAGCCCCCAGCGGGCGCATCAGGAAGCCGGCCCCGAACGTGGCCAGCGATAGCATCAACGAGGCAAAGGCATTGTCGGAAGGGAAGAAGGTCTTGGCGATGGCGGTGGCGTAAAAGCCGTAGACCATGAAGTCGAACATCTCGAGAAAATTACCGCTGACAACGCGAAATATCGCTTTGCCCTTGCCTGTAGTCGAGGCCATGGGAATGCACTCACTCAAGTTGTTGGGGGTGGGACGCGGTGCACAGTACCGCTGCGCAAAGCTCTGGTCAGGAATCAGGCCGCTCGGCGACAGAATTTTGTAACAACATGTTTGAGTGTAGGGCGCTGGCAGCGATTTTGCCTGCTGGGTGTAACGTTTCAGCGTACCTTTCAGGGTGTGCTTGAGTGCAGAAGTGACAGCCGCAAGTTGTCAGAAAGGCCCCTGGGTGCCAGCCATATATTCAGGTATAAACGGGCCAAGTCCTTGTCTTTGCTGGTAAAAAACACCTGGCCATTGCGCTCCACGCTCAACCCGCGGGCCGGGCCGTACACGAGGGCATAACGGTCACCGGCATGGATGTCGGTGAACGTGCGGTGCAGGCGATCAATTTCACCCCGGGCCGCCAGCAGTTGGTTGGGGTTGGCCTGGCGTTCCAGCGTGCGGTTGGCCGCCTTGATGACGTCGTCGCGGTCCACGTCATGGAAATAGAACAGTTCGAGGCGTTGGTCGCTGAAGCTGTCCACCGCCTGTTGCGGGCTGACCCCTGCCTTGGCATAGAAAGCAGCGGCGTAGACATCGACGAATAGGTAATTGAGCAGGGCCTGGTTTTTGCGCTCCAATGTCGGTGCCTGGCCCCACTGCGCCGCGAAATTGGCCTCACGCAGGCGATCCGCCGTATCGCCCAGTGCCAGCGAACAGAAGAAGAGCAGAAGCAACAGCGGCTTGTGGCGCATAATGGCGTCTTCCTCGAATGTCTGTCTCAAGGTTAAGTCAAAATTCGCCTTTTCACGCGCCATGCCCGTCCTTTTATCCTGCTCAACCTGTTGACCGCCCTGGCGGGCTGCAGCGGTGGCGACCCGGTGGAATCATTCAGCGGCCCGACCATGGGCAGCCGCTACAGCGTGCAGTACGTGCCCAGCGCGCAGACGCCCCAGCCCCGCCAGGTGCAGGCGGAAGTGGAAAACATCCTCGGTGAGCTGGACCAGCAACTGTCGCTGTACCGGGGCGACTCCGAGGTACGCCGCTTCAACGAATTGCCCGCCGATAGCTGTCGGGTGATGCCGCCCGCGGTCCTGGCCCTGGTGCAGTACGGCCAGTCGCTGTCCAGCGCCAGCGAGGGTGCCTATGACCAGACCGTGGGGCCGCTGATGGACCTGTGGGGCTTCGGCCCGGGCAGCCGTCAGCAGCAGGTGCCGCGCCCGGCCGTGCTGGCCTTGACCCGTCAGCGCGTGGGTTACCGCCACCTTCGCATCGACGGCGACCAACTGTGCAAGGACGCGGCGGTAGCAGTGGACCTCAACAGCGTGGCGGCCGGGTACGCGGTGGAACGCATTGGCGCGCGCCTGCAGGCCATGGGCGTGGGCAGCTACCTGGCCGAGGCGACCGGCGAGCTCAAGGCGGTGGGGCGCAAGCCTGATGGCAGTGCCTGGCAGGTCAGCGTGCAGGCCCCGCGCGCTGACGACCCTCACGCCAGCCGGGTGCTGGGCATTGACGGTTATGGTGTGTCCACCTCTGCGGAGCACACCCATTACTTTGTCCATGAAGGGCGGCATTATTCCCATCTGCTGGATGCCCGCACGGGCGCGCCCATCAGCCATGACCTGGCGTCGGTAACGGTGATTCATCCTTCGGCCTTGTCGGCCGATGGCTTGTCTACGTTGCTGATGATATTGGGGCCGGAGCAGGGTTGGGAATACGCCCAGGGGCATGACATCGCGGCGCTGTTCGTGCGCCGTGATGGCGAGGTGTTGTCCAGCCGTGGAACGCCGGCGTTTGAGCGCATGGCGGGGGCCAATGTGCCGGGCAAGTAAGGCCCGAGCGGTTCACTCGTTGACCATTTCCCGCACCGCTTCCACCTTTGCCATTGACGCCAACCCCCAGAGATCAATAGCCTTTGACGCGACCAAGGGTTAATGTTCGCGGCGTTCACGCTTCTATAGACTGCATCCCCGAGTTTTCGATGCCGCGGCGCGGCATGTTGAGCCGGAGGTACCAGAGTGGTGTCTCGGCCTGTT
The DNA here is from genome assembly GCF_013374995.1 of Pseudomonas eucalypticola. Lineage (NCBI taxonomy): Bacteria > Pseudomonadati > Pseudomonadota > Gammaproteobacteria > Pseudomonadales > Pseudomonadaceae > Pseudomonas > Pseudomonas eucalypticola. The sequence goes on from NZ_CP056030.1 coordinate 2,188,473, forward strand.
CTGAAGGAGTACGCATGGCTGTCTACAACTATGATGTAGTGGTGTTGGGTTCCGGGCCCGCCGGTGAGGGCGCGGCAATGAACGCCGCGAAGGCAGGGCGCAAGGTGGCGATGGTCGATAGCCGTCGCCAGGTCGGCGGCAACTGCACCCACCTGGGCACCATCCCGTCCAAGGCCCTGCGTCACTCGGTCAAGCAGATCATCCAGTTCAATACCAACCCCATGTTCCGGGCCATTGGCGAACCACGCTGGTTCTCGTTCCCCGACGTGCTGAAAAGCGCCGAGCAGGTGATCGCCAAGCAGGTGGCATCACGCACCACGTATTACTCGCGCAACCGTGTCGACGTGTTTTTCGGCACCGGCAGTTTCTCTGACGAGCAGACCGTGGAAGTCATCTGCGCCAACGGTGCGCAGGAAAAACTGGTGGCCAAGCAGGTCATCATCGCCACCGGTTCGCGCCCCTATCGCCCGGCCGACATCGACTTCCACCACCCGCGTATCTACGACAGCGACACGATCCTCAGCCTCACCCACACCCCGCGCAAGTTGATCATCTATGGCGCCGGGGTCATCGGCTGCGAATACGCCTCGATCTTCAGTGGGCTGGGCGTGCTGGTGGAGCTGGTGGACAACCGCGAGCAGCTGCTGAGCTTCCTGGACTCGGAAATTTCCCAGGGCCTGAGCTACCACTTCAGCAACAACAACGTGATGGTTCGCCATAACGAAGAGTATGAAAAAGTAGAAGGCCTGGAAAACGGTGTGATCCTGCACCTCAAGTCGGGCAAGAAGATCAAGGCCGACGCCTTGTTGTGGTGCAACGGCCGTACTGGCAACACCGACCGCCTGGGCTTGGAAAACATTGGCATCAAGGTCAACGGTCGCGGCCAGATCAACGTCGACGAGGCGTACCGCACCAGCGTGCCGACCATTTACGGCGCTGGTGATGTGATCGGCTGGCCAAGCTTGGCCAGTGCCGCCTACGACCAGGGCCGTTCGGCCGCTGGCAGCGTGGTGGACAACGGCAGCTGGCGCTACGTGAACGACGTGCCGACCGGCATCTACACCATTCCCGAGATCAGCTCCATCGGCAAGACCGAGGCCGAACTGACCCAGGCCAAGGTGCCTTACGAAGTGGGCAAGGCATTCTTCAAGGGCATGGCCCGTGCGCAGATCTCCGGTGAGCCGGTGGGCATGCTGAAGATTCTGTTCCACCGTGAAACCCTGGAGATCCTCGGCGTGCATTGCTTCGGCGACCAGGCATCAGAGATCGTCCACATTGGCCAGGCCATCATGAGCCAGCCGGGTGAGCTCAATACCCTGAAGTATTTCGTCAACACCACGTTCAACTACCCGACCATGGCCGAAGCGTATCGGGTAGCCGCATACGACGGCCTCAACCGGCTTTTTTGAGCGGCTCCGGCCGGTGGCCTGAGCCGGCCGGGGAGACCGATTTCAGCGATTCCCGAGCGTGGCGGTGGCCAAACCGGGAAAGTCTGTAATCAGGCTGTCAACGCCGAAGTCGGCGAGCCGACGCATCAGCGCCGGTTCGTTGACCGTCCACACCGACACATGCAGCCCCTGGCGCTGGGCCTTGATCAAGCGCTCGGGGGTGCACAGCGTCCAGTTCAGCGCCAGCAGGTTGCAGCCATGGTTCTGGGCCACTTTCAGCGGGTCCAGCCAGGCGTATTCCGCCACCAGGCCACGGCTGATGTCCGGGGTCAGTTCGGCGGCGGCCCGCAGCACTTCCCGTGAGCTGGAGGTGATGGTGACCTTGTCCAGCATGCCGTACTCCTGCGCCAGTTCGCGAATCGCCAGCACGGTGGTGGCGGCGCGGGTGCGCGAGGCGCTCTTGACCTCCAGTTGCCAGTGCTCGAAATCGCAGGCCTTGAACAGCTCTTCCAGGCGTGGAATAGGGCAGGGTTGAACCCAGCCCGGGCCGCCTTTGCGCGCATCGTAGGTGACCAGGTCAGCGGCATCATGCTCCACCACCTTGCCGCGCCGGTCGGTAGTGCGCTTGAGGGTAGGGTCGTGAATCACCATCAGGTGGCCGTCGCGGGACAGGTGCAGGTCCAGTTCGCAACGGCGCACGCCATGCTTGAGGCATTCCTGGAAACTGGTGAGGGTGTTTTCCGGTGCTTCGCCTTTGGCGCCGCGGTGGCCATAAATAAGGGTCACGTCTGTTCCTTCAAAAAATCGCTGGGTCAGTGTGCGGTGGAGGCAGGGGCTGGCTTGTCGGCATGCCACTCCTGCCTGTCGTGTCAGGCAGCAGGCTGATCGTTTTGTTCGCGTTCCTTGCGCCGTTCGGCCTGTTGTTTCTGCAGGATATAGCGTGCCAGCAATTGCCGCTGGGCGTCACTGAGGGAATCGAACTCGGTGCCGATTTCATAACGGCCATCGGCCCTGGCGTCGCAGTGGGTGACCTTGGCCCGCAGCAGTAACCCCAGTGCCTGGGGCATGAGGGCCATCTTGACCGCTACGCGGCTGCCGGGCGCCATGGCCTGGTCATGGCTGAACTCCACGCCGCCTTCGGACAGCACCACCGGCTGCGGTTCGCCGATGTGCCCCAGCACGGTCTGCGCCACCACCTGGCTGAGCAGGTCGATACGCTTATTCTGGGCCTTGAGGAAGTTGCCCAGGGTGCGGTCGCTGTCACTGAGTTGACGCAGCAGGTGCTGGGACTCGAATTCGCTCAGGTGCAGTTCGCTGAGCAGGTTGAAGAGCGGTGACGCATCTTGCAACACATCGGTGCCCGCGGCGTCGGCGGCCGACAGCGGGCTAATTTCCAGTGCGATCCTATCGTCGATACGGTAGTATTCGCGGCGATCTTCTTCATCTAATGTCGACATGGCGAACCCATGGTAGCGGCGGTGGTCTGAGTGTAAAGCTGCTCGTCAAGCCCCGCCACAAGGACGTTCCTCTTCCACCCGAACAAGCCCCGACATGTTCAGACCTCTCTTCGTGTTCATCGGCGCGCGTTATACCCGCGCCAAGCGTCGCAATCATTTTGTGTCGTTCATTTCACTGACCTCCATGATCGGTCTCGCCCTGGGCGTCATCGTCATGATCGTGGTGCTGTCGGTCATGAACGGCTTCGATCATGAGATGCGTACCCGCGTGCTCGGCATGGTGCCCCACGCAACCATCGAATCCAGCAAGCCGATCAGTGATTGGCAGGCCCTTGCCGCTAAAGTAAAGCAGAATCCCGCGGTTGTGGAGGTAGCGCCCTACACGCAAATGCAGGGTTTGCTGACCAATAACGGCAAGGTGCAGAAAATGCTGCTCAACGGCGTCGACCCGGCCGAGGAGCGCAAGGTCTCTATCCTGGATCACTTCATCAAGCAGGGTAGCCTGGACGACCTCAAGGCGGGCGACTTCGGCATCATGCTGGGCGACAACGCCGCCAACAAGCTGGGTGTGCAAGTGGGTGACAAGGTCACGTTCGTCACGCCCGAGGTGAGCATCACCCCGGCTGGGATGTTCCCACGCATGAAGCGCTTCACGGTCACCGGCATCTTCCATGTGGGCGCCGGCGAGATCGACGGCTACCTGGGCCTGACCAACCTCGACGACCTGGCCCGCCTGCACCGTTGGCAGCCCGACCAGGTGCAGGGCCTGCGGCTGAAGTTCGCCGACCTGTTCCAGGCACCGCGCATTTCCTGGGAGATCGCGCAGCACCTGGGTGACCAGGACTTCTACGCCCGCGACTGGACCCGCACCCACGGCAACCTGTACCAGGCCATCGGCATGGAGAAATCCATGATCGGCCTGCTGCTGTTGCTGATCGTGGCGGTGGCCGCGTTCAACATCATTTCGACCCTGGTGATGGTGGTCAACGACAAGCGCGGCGACATCGCCATCCTGCGCACCCTGGGGTCGACGCCTGGGCAGATCATGCGCATCTTCATGGTCCAGGGCACGGTGATCGGCGTGGTCGGCACGCTGATCGGCGCGGTGCTGGGGATGCTCGCGGCACTGAACGTCAGCGCCGCCATCGCCTTGCTGGAAAAAGTCATCGGGCACAAGTTTCTCAACCCCGACGTCTACTTCATCGATTACCTGCCGTCGCAGCTGATGGCCAATGACGTGTTCATGGTCTGTGGCGCGGCATTGGTCCTGAGTTTCCTCGCGACCCTGTACCCCGCCTGGCGTGCCGCACGCACCCAGCCGGCAGAGGCGCTACGTTATGAGTGAGTTGGGCATGAGTGAAAAAGCAGTGCTGAGTTGCCGCAACCTGGGCAAGTCCTACGAGGAAGGCCCGGAGTCGGTCGTGGTGTTGTCCAATCTGCAGTTGGAGCTGTTTGCCGGTGAGCGCGTGGCCATCGTCGGCCAGTCGGGTTCGGGCAAGAGTACCCTGCTGAACATGCTCGGCGGCCTCGACACGCCTACCACGGGCAGTGTGTGGCTGGCGGGCGAGCAACTGTCGGCCTTGAACGAGAAAGCCCGCGGCCTGTTGCGCAACCGCGCCCTGGGCTTCGTCTACCAGTTCCACCACCTGCTGCCCGAATTCACGGCGCTGGAGAACGTGTGCATGCCGCTGCTGATCGGCAAGACGCCGATCCCCGAGGCGAAACAGCGCGCCACCGCGCTGTTGGAGCGTGTGGGCCTGGGTCACCGGCTGTCGCACAAGCCAGCCGAGCTGTCGGGCGGCGAGCGTCAGCGCGTGGCCATTGCCCGTGCATTGGTGAACCAGCCGGGCCTGGTGATGCTCGACGAGCCTACCGGCAACCTCGACCAGCATACCGCGCAAGGTATCCAGGACCTGATGCTGGAGTTGAGCACGTCGCTGCGCACCGCCTTCCTGGTGGTGACCCACGACCTCAACCTGGCTCGCCAGATGGACCGCGTGCTGCGCCTGGAAGAGGGCCGTCTGGTCCCTATCTGAGCCACCCGGCGTTGCGCCCGGCCACTCGCCGGGCGCCTGCTTCAACCCTTTTTCCAGGTGCCTTGACGTATGTTCAGACCCTTATCCATCTTCGTCGGCGCGCGCTACACCCGGGCCAAGCGCCGCAACCATTTCATCTCGTTCATTTCCATGACCTCCATGATCGGCCTGGGCCTGGGTGTGCTGGCGATGATCGTGGTGCTGTCGGTGATGAACGGTTTCCAGAAGGAAATGAGTTCGCGCATCCTCGGCATGGTGCCCCACGCGACGATTCTGGGCGCCAAGCCGCTGGACGACTGGCAGCCGGTGGCCGCTGCCGCCATGAAGAACCCCGAAGTACTGGCCGCGGTGCCGTTCACCGACATGGACGGCATGCTGTCCTACAAGGGCTACATGCAGCCGATCCAGGTCAGCGGTGTCGATCCCGCCCAGGAGGGCAAGGTGTCCATCGTCGCCGACCACATCGTGCAAGGCTCGATGCAGGACCTCAAGCCGGGCGAGTTCGGCGTGGTCATCGGCGACATCACCGCGCGGCGCTTTCGCCTGAGCGTGGGTGACAAGCTGACCCTGATCGTGCCGGAACTCAGCGGTGAGCCAGGCGGCATTACCCCGCGCATGCAGCGCCTGAACGTGGTGGGGGTGTTCAAGGTCGGTGCCGAGCTGGACGGTTCCATGGCCTTGATCCACATGGCCGACGCCGCGCAGATCCAGCACTGGCAGCCCAACCAGGTGCAGAGTGTGCGCCTGAAGCTCAAGGACCTGTACATGGCACCCCAGGTGTCCAAGGCCATCGCCGGCACCTTGGGTGATGGCTACAAGGCGGATGACTGGACCCATACCCAGGGCAGCCTGTTCAGCGCCATGAAAATGGAAAAGACCATGATCGGCCTGTTGCTGCTGATGATCGTCGCGGTGGCGGCGTTCAACATCATCGCCACGCTGATCATGGTGGTGAACGACAAGGGCGCGGATATCGCGATACTGCGCACCTTGGGCGCCACGCCCCGGCAGATCATGGGCATTTTCATGGTGCAAGGCACGGTAATCGGTGTGGTGGGCACGCTGATCGGTGGTGTGCTGGGCATCATTGCCGCCCTCAACGTCAGCGCCATGGTGGGCTGGATCGAGCGGGTGACCGGCCAGCACATTTTTACCTCCGACGTGTACTTCATCAGCAACCTGCCGTCCGACCTGCAGGCCGGTGACGTGGTAATGATCTGCAGCGCGGGCCTGATCCTGAGCTTCCTGGCCACGATCTACCCGGCCTGGCGCGCGGCACAGATCGAACCGGCGTACGCCTTGCGCTACGAATAAAACCGGAGCCGTTGGTGGGGGCTGGCAAGCCAGCCCCCACAAGCGCCGCGCAAACCGTTAAACTGGGCGGGTTTATTCACGTCCAGGTTTCCAACATGCATCCCGCAGCCGAACATTCGCCGTTGGGCAAGTCCAGCGAATACATCTCCACCTACACGCCATCGTTGCTGTTCCCCATCCCGCGCGCCGCCAAGTGGGCCGAGCTGGGCTTGAGCGCCGATACCCTGCCGTACCAGGGCGTCGACTTCTGGAACTGTTTCGAACTGTCGTGGCTGCTGCCGTCGGGCAAGCCGGTGGTGGCCATCGGTGAATTCAGCATCCCGGCAGACTCGCCGAACATCATCGAGTCCAAGTCGTTCAAGCTGTACCTCAACTCGCTGAACCAGACCCCCTTCGACAGCACCGAAGCGCTGGAAGCCTGCCTGGTCGAAGACCTGTCCGCGGCCGCCGGCAAGCCGGTGGGTGTGCGTGTGCGCCGCCTGGCGGAGGTGGAAGCGGAAGGGGTGGTCGGGTTGCCAGGCACGTGCATCGATGACCTGGACGTGAGCATTTCCAGCTATGAGCACCCGCAGCCCGAACTGCTGCGCTGCGATGCGTCGCGCAGGGTCGAGGAAAGCCTGCACAGTCACCTGCTCAAATCCAACTGCCCGGTCACCAGCCAGCCAGACTGGGGCAGTGTCGCGGTGCACTACCGCGGCCCGGCGCTGGACCACGCCAGCTTCCTGGCCTACCTGGTGAGCTTTCGCCAGCATTCGGACTTCCACGAGCAGTGCGTGGAGCGCATTTTCATGGACCTGAAGCGCTTGCTTGATCCGCAGGAACTGACGGTGTATGCGCGGTATGTGCGTCGCGGTGGCTTGGACATCAACCCGTACCGCAGCATGTCGGCGGTGACCTTGGAGAACGTGAGGCTCGTCCGCCAGTAAGGTAGGTGGCGCAGGCTTCCCGAGCGGGCGCCCGGTCCCACAGCGTTGGTATCGCTGGTTGGGGTTTCCCCGTGGGATCGGGCGCGCCGTGGGTTCAGATACCCATGCCCCCCAGGGTCTGGATGATGTTGCGCAACGTGCCCGCCAGCCCTGGGTGCTCCACTTCGAAGCGCTCTGCGGCCAGGTTGACGCCGTCGGCGAGGTTGGGGTTGTTGGTGGCGGTTTCCAGCTGCAGCTCGGCCTCGATCTGGGCCATCAGGTCGTGCAGGTTGGCACGCTCCTCTTCATTCAGCGGCGGGTTCTGCTCCAATTGCTCGCGCAATGTGTTCAGTTGCTCTTGCAGTTCGCGGGCAGGCATGGCGATCTCCCTTCAATAATAGGCACTGCCATTGACCGCGGCGCACTGCCAAAGGTCCATGACTGACCTTTAGATTAATCCAGCGCCGCGTTGCCTGCATGATCTTGATCAACGTCGTTGTATCAGGGCTTTTCCCCCTTGTAGCGGCGCAGGGCGATGTCGGCCAGGCAGGTGCCCAGTTCTTCCAGGTGGTCGATCACCGAATGCACGCCCAGCGCGAACAGGTGCAGCGTGGCCTTGCCGCGCAGCAGGTCGCGTTCGCGGGATTCCAGCAGCGCCCACTCCGGGGCGGACAGCCCGCACAGCGAGCCGCAGGACGCCAGTCCGACGGTCCACAGCCCGGCGTTGAGGCCAGATTGCAGCAGGCGCGGGTTACCACTGACGAGCACGCAGCCGTCCAGCTTCGATACGTTGAGGTGCATCAGTGCTTGCCAGCAGGCGTCCGGCGCAGGCCAGGGGTTGCCGTCGGTAGCCCCCACGGCTTTTACCCATTGGGGCAGGGGGGCGGCCAGCGGCAGGGCCAGCTCTTCCTTGAGTTCGTCCAGCCAGGCACAGGGAACACCCTGGTGGTGCAGCTGCTTCAAGGCTTGCAGGGCGCCTGGCGTGGGGCCGGCCTCGGGTTCGGTGCGCGCGCCGAAATCCACCAGGCAGCCGCTCAGGCCAAAGAGCAGCGCGGTGAAGGCGGGTACGCAAGGGGCGGTGTCAGGCATGTCGGCTTCCCTGTGTAGACCCTCGAAGGCTACGCAGGCGGCATGACAGTTGCGTGAACCTGTGATGACGTTTGGGTGTCTGTGTATCGGGCCTGCGACAAGACTGACGCGCCGCCCGCAGAAGCTTTATACTGCATCACTTTATGTCACGGGGCCCTCCGGCTGCCGATTCGAATCCAAGGAGTAACGTCTATGCGCTTGATCGGTGCAGGAATGATCGATCGTCTGGCCAAGGCCTGCCTGTTCGCGGGTGTGGTCCTGGCCCCAGGGGTACAGGCAGCGGACGAAGACCCGTGGGAAGGTGTCAACCGGGTCATCTTCCGTTTCAACGATACGGTCGACACCTACGCGTTCAAACCGATCGCCCAGGGCTACCAGTTCATCACCCCGCAGTTCATGCAGGACGGCGTGCACAACTTCTTCCAGAACATCGGTGACGTCGGCAACCTGGCCAACGATGTACTGCAGGTCAAGCCGCGCGAAGCCGGCGTCGACACCGCGCGGCTGCTGCTCAACACCACGCTGGGTGTCGTAGGGTTCGTGGACGTGGGCACCCGCATGGGCCTGCAGCGCAACGACGAGGACTTCGGCCTGACCCTGGGCAAGTGGGGCGTGCCGAGCGGCCCGTACGTGATGATCCCGCTGCTGGGGCCAAGCACTGTGCGTGATGGCCTGGCCAAATACCCCGACAGTTTCACCCAGCCGTACCGCTACATGGACGACATGTCGCTGCGCAACAGCCTGTTCGCGCTGAACATGGTCGATACCCGCGCGCAGTTGCTGTCGGCGGAGAAGATGATCAATGGCGACAAGTACACCTTCATCCGCAACGCTTACCTGCAGATGCGCGAGTTCAAGGTGAAGGAAGGTCACGTCGTCGACGATTTCTGATCGTCCCGATGTGCAAAGGGCGACCTTCGGGTCGCCTTTTTCGTGGGGTGGAGCGTCAGCTCATCTGCAGGATGCTCAGTCCCAGGGTTTGCAGCCCGGCGCCCAGCTCCTCGACTCGCACCACCTCCACCTGGGCCTCCAGGTCGCGCAGGGCGGCGTGTTCGGAGGGCAGGTGAATGCCGATGATGTCGCCTACCCGCAGGCTGCTGCGCGCCTCGATCTGCATGCCCGTGCTGGACAGGTCACGGCACACGCCCACGATCCGTTGCCCGTCCACTTTCAGAAACACTTTGGCGTTGACCGTCATGCGAATGAAATCGCGTTTCTCGGCAAAGTCGCGATCGATCTGGCTCATGGGCTGCATCCTTCCATTAGGTTGCTTGCGAAGGGGTTTTTATAACCCCCGGTGATTTGCGCTGTAAAGACGGCAAGCGACCATCGGCACACGCTTGAAACACCCGGCGGATGGGAGTACCGTCTGCGCCTTAGAGGGCACCTCTGGGTAATCGTGTCAGGGCACATTGTCCTACACTGGCTACCAGGAGAGGCTAGAAGTGAATCCAGTAAGCGAGCTCAGGCCCGGCCGAGTACCTTACGCCAACCAATTTCTGGCGCCGTTTGCCCACATGCAGAAAACCAGTGCCACGCTGCTGATAATCGATGATGACGACGTAGTGCGCGCGAGTCTCGCCGCCTACCTGGAAGACAGTGGCTTCAGCGTCCTGCAGGCGAGCAATGGCCTGCAGGGGCTTCAGGTATTCGAGCAGGAAAAGCCCGATCTCGTGATCTGTGACTTGCGCATGCCCCAGGTCGGTGGCCTGGAGCTCATTCGCCAGGTCACCGAGCGCGCGCCCGAACTGCCCGTGATCGTGCTGTCAGGTGCGGGGGTCATGAACGACGCCGTGGAGGCCTTGCGCCTCGGCGCGTCGGACTACCTGATCAAGCCCCTGGAAGACCTGGCGGTGCTTGAGCACTCGGTGCGTCGGGCGCTTGACCGTGCCTGGCTGCTGCAGGAGAACCAGCGCTACCGGGAAAAGCTGGAAACCGCCAACCGCGAACTGGAGGCCAGCCTGCACCTGTTGCAGGAAGACCAGAACGCCGGGCGCCAGGTGCAGATGAACATGCTGCCCGAGAGCCCGTGGGAGGTCGACGGCTTCAAGTTCGAGCACCAGATCATCCCGTCCCTGTACTTGTCAGGTGATTTCGTCGACTGTTTTCGCGTCGATGAGCGTAGAGTGGCATTCTACCTGGCTGACGTTTCCGGGCATGGTGCCTCGTCAGCGTTCGTGACCGTGCTGCTGAAATTCATGACCACGCGCCTGATGTTCGAATTCAAGCGCAGCGGCACCTTGCCGGAATTCAAGCCGTCGGAAGTGCTGGGCCATATCAACCGCGGCCTGATCAACTGCAAGCTGGGCAAGCATGTGACCATGGTGGGCGGGGTCATCGACGAGGAAACCGGCCTTTTGACGTACAGCATTGGCGGGCATCTGCCGTTGCCGGTGTTCTTCAGCCAGGGCCAGGTGCGTTACCTGGAAGGGCGAGGGTTGCCGGTGGGGCTTTTCAACGAGGCCACCTACAGTGACCACGTACTGGAGTTGCCCGAGAGTTTCAGCCTGACGCTGTTCTCTGATGGCATTCTGGACCTTTTGCCCGGTGAAACACTCAAAGACAAAGAGGCTGCCTTGCCGGAAATCGTCAAGGAAGTTGGCGGCGGCCTGGATGGCCTGCGGCAGAAGTTTGGATTGGCCACGCTCGGGGAGATGCCGGATGATATCGCCCTGTTGGTGCTAAGCAGGAACCTAGAATGAGTACGGGTAGAATCCAGTTCGCCGAGCAAGATGGCACGTTCGTGCTGAAATTTGTCGGTGAAGTGCGCCTGACCTTGTGTTCGGCGCTGGATGCGACTATTGAAAAGATCTTCACTGCCTTGAATTTCTCGGCCATCGTCATTGACCTGACCGAGACGCGCAGTATCGACAGCACCACGCTGGGCCTGCTGGCCAAGCTGTCGATCCTGTCGCGGCAGAAGGTAGGGTTGCTGCCGACCGTGGTCACCACCCACGAGGATATCACGCGCCTCCTGCAATCGATGGGCTTCGACCAGGTGTTCAACATCGTCGACCGCCCCATCCCATGCCCGGAATGCCTGACCGACCTGCCATCCCAGGACCAGTCCGAGGACATCGTGCGCACCAAGGTACTGGAAGCGCACAAGATCCTCATGGGCCTGAACGACTCCAACCGCGAAGCGTTCCACGACCTGGTCAGCGCCCTCGAGCGCAGCTGAAGCCAGCTACCACAAAAAAGGGCGACTTCCGTGGAAGCCGCCCTTTTTCATTGCCGACTGCGAATCAGAGCTTCGCCTTGAGCAACGCTTCCAGTTTCTCCTGGTCGCGGGCGAACTGGCGAATGCCTTCGGCCAGCTTCTCGGTGGCCATGGCGTCTTCGTTGGACTCCCAGCGGAACTGAGCTTCGTTCAGCGTGTGCTTCGGCTCGCCGGCGTTGCCAGGCTTGAGTTTCTGCGACAGCGTGCCGGTGTCATCCGACAGCTTCTGCAACAGCTCGGGGCTGATGGTCAGGCGGTCGCAACCGGCCAGCTCTTCGATCTGGCTGGTGTTGCGGAAGCTGGCGCCCATGACCACGGTGTCGTAGCCATTGGCCTTGTAGTAGTTGTAGATGCGCGTGACCGACTGCACGCCCGGGTCTTCGGCGCCGGTGTATTCCTGACCGGTGGACTTCTTGTACCAGTCGTAGATGCGGCCCACGAACGGCGAGATCAGGAACACCCCGGCGTCGGCGCAGGCGGCGGCCTGAGCGAAAGAGAACAGCAGGGTCAGGTTGGTCTGAATACCTTCCTTCTCGAGTTTCTCGGCGGCGCGGATACCTTCCCAGGTCGACGCCAGCTTGATCAGCACGCGGTCGCGGCTGACGCCAGCCTTGTCGTACAGGTCGATCAACTGGTGGGCCTTGGCCAGCAGCTTGGGCTCGTCGAACGACAGGCGCGCATCCACCTCGGTGGAGATGCGTCCCGGGATCGCCTTCAAGATACCGCTACCCACGGCGACCGCGAAGCGATCGCAGGCCAGGCCGATATCGCCCTTGACGTCGCCCACGGCGTCATTCAGCAGGTCGGCGTAGCTGGTGATGGCGGCTGCCTTGAGCAACAGCGAGGGGTTGGTGGTGGCGTCCACGGGCTTGAGGCGGGTAATCGCATCGAGGTCACCGGTGTCGGCGACTACCGTGGTGAATTGCTTGAGTTGTTCCAGCTTGGAAGTCATGAGCGTGCTCTGTCCTGTGCGATTGAGTGACATTACCCGACCACCGCCATGCGCTCAAGCGCCGCGGGGGGCGGGTAACCAAAGACTGCTTGTTGGAGTGCGAAACCGCCGTGCCGGTTCCCTGGCGTAGCGGTCAGCGGCCTTCGAGCAACTGCCCGGCCTGGTCCAGCAAGCCCAGCGGGTCCTTGCTCTTGTGGATATCCACCGACAGCAGCTGGCGGAACTTGCGCGCCCCGGGGAAACCCTGGCCCAGGCCCAGGATATGCCGGGTGATATGGTGCATGGCCCCGCCGTCCTCGAGGTGCCGGGCGATATACGGCCGCAGCCGCGCCAGCGCCTCAGCACGGGAAATGACCGGTGCGGTGCTGCCGAACAATTCCTGGTCCACTGTCGCCAGCAGGTAAGGGTTATGGTACGCCTCGCGGCCCAGCATCACACCATCGAAAGTGCGTAAATGCGCCTGGCATTCGGCCATGGTCTTGATGCCACCGTTGAGGATGATCTCCAGGTCCGGAAAGTCGGCTTTCAACTGCGCTGCCACGTCATAGCGCAACGGCGGGATGTCGCGGTTTTCCTTGGGCGACAGTCCTTCGAGGATGGCGATGCGCGCATGCACGGTAAAACTCCGGCAACCGGCGTCGCGGACCTGGCCGACGAAGTCGCACAACTCGGCATAGCTGTCGCGGCCATTGATGCCGATGCGGTGCTTGACCGTCACCGGAATCGACACCGCGTCGCGCATGGCCTTCACGCAATCGGCCACCAGCGCGGGATGGCCCATCAGGCAGGCGCCGATCATGTTGTTCTGCACGCGGTCGCTCGGGCAGCCGACGTTCAGGTTCACTTCGTCGTAGCCCACGTCCTGGGCCATGCGCGCACAGGCCGCCAGGTCGGCCGGCACGCTGCCGCCCAGTTGCAGCGCCAATGGATGCTCGGTGTCGTCGTGGCGCAGGAAGCGCGCGGCGTCGCCGTTGAGCAGGGCGCCAGTGGTGACCATTTCGGTGTAGAGCAGGGCGTTGGCGGAGAGCAGACGGAGGAAGAAGCGGCAGTGGCGGTCTGTCCAGTCCATCATAGGTGCAACGCTGAAGCGGCGGGAAGGCTCAGGCCTTGATTTTAGTGGGTTTGAGGCTGATTTCGTTTGCATTTTGGTCTGCGTATTTTGTACCATTTTCGGGCGTTTTCAGGCGTTTTTTTTCCAGTCGTTGGTACAATGTACCAACTGAACGGAGGCGTGTACCAATTCCATGGCCACTATCAGACCCCGCAAAAGAGCTGACGGTACAGTCAGCTACACCGCCCAGATCCGGATCAATCGTGATGGGGCGCAAGTCTACCAAGAGACGCAGACCTTCGCGCGGAAACAGGCTGCTCAAGCGTGGATCCGGCGACGTGAGGCGGAGCTCTATGAGCCCGACGCTATAGAGAAGGCGAATCGAGTCGGCGTGCCTCTTGCTGAGATCATCGATCGCTACTTGAAGGAGGTTGAGAAAGCCCGACCATTGGGCAAGACCAAGCGTGCTGTCTTGAAGGCAATTGCATCTACCTCATTGGGCCAGGTCATCGACAGCGATATCAATAGCCAGCGGTTGGTGGAGTTCGCGCTGTGGCGTATGACCAAAGCCGGCGGGGATGTGCAGCCACAGACCGCGGCGAATGATCTGGCTCACCTTGGTGCGGTGCTCTCGGTGGCTAAGCCTGCCTGGGGGTTCCAAGTTGACCAGCATGCGATGGCTGATGCCAGGAAGGTGCTCAAGAAACTTGGCTACGATATGCGGAGCCAAGAGCGATCACGACGGCCATCTAAAGCTGAATTGGAAAAGATTCTGGAGCATTTCAGTGCTGGACAGAAGACGCGGCCGACCTCGATCAACATGGTCAAGGTTATCGGCTTCGCGATGTTCTCTACCCGTCGACAGGACGAGATTACGAGAATTCGGTGGGCAGACCTCGACGAGGAAGAGCATCGGGTTCTGGTCCGGGACATGAAAAATCCGGGGCAAAAAATTGGTAACAACGTTTGGTGCCATATCCCATACCCTGCCTGGGAGATCCTGCAAACGATGCCCCGGGAATGTGATCAGATATTTCCCTACAACCCAGACTCTATCTCCGCAGCGTGGACTCGGGCGTGTAAATTTTTGGCGTTGGAGGATCTCCATTTTCATGACCTTAGACATGAGGGCGTCAGTCGGTTGTTCGAGATGGAATGGGACATTCCGCGCGTAGCCTCGGTGTCCGGGCACAGGGATTGGAATTCGATGCGACGTTACACACACCTTAAGCGACGGGGAGACGTCTGGCTGGAATGGGAGTGGATCGAAAAGATGATCAAATCTCCCGTCGTGCTTGGCGCGAGGGCTGAAGTCAACGTCGCCCCAAGGCGGAAGCACCGTTGAGTTGGCGACATTCTCTGAGCGCTGCTTCGCGTTGCTCATCGAGGTAATTGGCCAGGTCTGTGATGTGGATGCCCTTGGCGCTCTTCTGGCTTGGCTCCAGGCGAGTGATTGGGATTTTGATCTGGCCTGCCAGTACTTTGCGTTGGAACATCTCAATCGTGAGATGAGTGAAGTAGTCAGCGCAAACCGTGCTGAGAGGAATGATAGCTTTGCCTTCATACTGGGCCATCAGCAGGAAAATGGTGTTCATCCTTGTTCTCCTCAAAGGGGGGGCTTTGGCGGGCGACGGCTTAGGATGATCGTTTTCTTTTGCGGGGCAGACAAAAAATTCGAGGAGTATGGCCTCGAATTTATATCGAGGAAGTGTATGGACGCTCTTGGTAAGGTACGGATTTCTAAAGCGGTTCGCGAGGTGCGAGTCACGTGCTTCTGAATGTGAGTTTTTCCGGAAAGTGGAACTATGCGTTCTTCAGTGGAAGATCGGTTGGAAGGCCGATGGGTGGTGTTTTAGGGGGAGGGCATTTTTTTATTTGCGTGACCTAGTGTTTTGGGTATGCATGCTGGCTACTGGTTGTGGTGGGGGAGCTATGCATTTAGGGTCTCTATACTTGTCTGTCACTCTTTTTGTCACTGAAGAGGGTTTTCTTCATTTGCAGGGTCTGCCTCTTCTTTTTTTGTTTGGTGTGATTTACCGAAAGTAGTCTTAGGTGAGTTCGAACTCTTTAGCTAGTAATTGGTAGCTAACAAGTCGGTCGGTATAGGTGTGCGTGACAGTCACTATGCCAACCTCGTTGCAATCGAATAAGTTGGCTATTTGAGTTATCCTAGTTCGGCAAGTGCTGGGTGAACCAACGATCATGTTATCTAACGTTTGGTCATACTCTTCTTGATCCGCTGCATGCATGCGCTTGCGTCGTGTCGCGACCTCTTCTGGACTAAGCAATTCCTCGCGGGGAAGACGCCCGGCCATCATTTTGCGGTAAACGGCTGTGCCCGCAATTTTCCTCGCCTGCTCATCTGTAGGTGCACAAATCACCGCAAGTGCCAGCAGTCGCGGTGCTGAGCCCTGATGGCCTGAATGCATCCAGGCACTGGCGTGCTGCTCAAATGCGGCCGGGCTAGTGAACTGTGGGGCAATGAATTGGGCCAAGGCCATGCCCATACCTAATTCACCTGCGATTTTCGCTGTACCGCCACTCGAGCCCAGCATCCACACTTTTGGTAAGGCCACTGTAGCAGGCAGACAGCGTAATGCGGAAAATGGGTGGCTGCGTTCAAAGCCAGAGTGCAAAAAAGCCGACAGTTCTGTGGCTTGGCGAGTAAATACATCTTCTTCGACCAAGCGAGCAGGTAAGGCAAGGGCGACGCTACTCAAATGCCCTCCACCAGGTGCGCGACCGATACCCAGATCGACTCGACCCGGAAATAGTGACGCGAGCACAACAAATGTTTCGGCAACTTTATAAGGGCTGTAGTGACTGAGCATCACTCCACCGCTGCCAATTCGCATGTGTTTGGTTGCGCTAGCAATACGGGCTAGCAGGATCTCCGGTGCAGGACCAGCGAATTGAACGCTATTGTGGTGTTCTGCGAGCCAATAGCGATAGTAGCCGAGGCGATCGCAGGCGATGGCGAGATCCACAGAGCATTGGAGTGCCGAGTGTGCGGGGTGGTCGGCATGAACCGGGGTTTGGTCGATGACGGTCAGCTTCATGAACAATACTCGAGGCGACGGGTCGAAACTGGCTAAAAAAAAGCCACGCCGAAGCGTGGCTGAAGCAATGAGAGTGTTTCTGAACCAGTGGCCAGATATGCTTCCCATTTTAGGTAACCTGGGATTTTTGGAACATGTGTTTACGATAGGTTTGCTTGCACTTTTCATAAGCGAATTGTCACTGGCTTAAATCCGAAGTGGCCGTTGGGGTTGGCTGAACCGAATTTCGGCATATATTCGGAACCTTGATGCCAACCAGCTATCCTCCGGGTTGAGGATGTTATCTTGTATCATGTGATGGTGGATACGATTTTGGCTTAAGGCCGGGAGGAAAATCGGTGAGCGAATAGTTTCGGTTAGGCTGGATGGATGGGCCCTATTATCTTTTATTTTCGGTAGTTCTGGCGTGACAATGATGATTGTGAAGGAGCCGCCCATCAATACTGGCTAGCTAAATTTCTAGCGAAAAAATGTGCTGGCGGATTTGCAAAGCACGGGGTTATCGAAGGTTAGCTGTGGAAAGGCAGCATTCAAACTTGTCATTGGATCATTGGAAAAGTGTCGAGTCGCCTGGTAGGGTGCTACAATAGTTAAATTATTAACTATGTTTGGCGCGTTCGATGTCCTCCCCCAGACCTTCCTTGACCTTAAACCTCCTGCAGGCTCGTGAAGTGGCGATGAGCTATTTTCGACCCTCACTAAACCAGTGTGGGTTGACTGAACAGCAGTGGCGCATCATCCGTATCCTCAGCCAGCAGGGGGAGTTGGAGATCAACCAACTGGCCGACCTGGCGTGCATTCTGCGCCCCAGCATGACCGGCGTACTGACGCGCATGGAGGCCGCTGGCATGGTGCGCCGCCGCAAGGCCGAACAGGATCAGCGGCGCGTACTAGTGACCCTGGATGCGGAAGGCGAGGTGCTGTTTGCGTCCATGAGTCAGGCCATGGAGCGCAATTACGGCCGCTTGCAGGCCGACTTTGGCGAAGAGAAATTGCAGACATTGCTGGGGTTGCTCAATGATCTCAAGGCCTTGAAGCGCTGAGTTCGTCCCCTGCCTGTGGGACCGGGCGAAGCTCGGTCCCACAGAGTGGAGAGGTGTCAGTAGACGCTTGAGGGTGGTGCGGGAAGCTGGGTGTCCTTGAACGTGGACGCCAAGCCCTGCAACCCACGCATCAGCACCGTGGTGTCGACGCCTACCGCGACGAAAGCGGCGCCCAATTCCAGGTAACGCCGCGCCAGCTTTTCATCGGCGCTGAGAATGCCTGCCGCCTTGCCAGCCTGCTGAATCCGCACAATGGCGTCTTCAATGGCCGCCTGCACCTCGGGGTGCCCAGGGTTGCCACGGTGCCCCATGGCCGCGCTGAGGTCCGCCGGGCCGATGAACACGCCATCCACGCCTTCCACCGCAGCAATGGCATCCAGGTTGGCCAGCCCTTCGCGGTTCTCGATCTGCACCAGCAGGCACATCTGCTCGTCGGCCTGGTCCAGGTAACCCGGCACGGTGTTCCAGCGCGACGCCCGCGCCAGGGCGCTGCCTACGCCGCGTACGCCGAACGGCGGGTAATGGGTGGCACGCACCAGTTCACGGGCCTGTTCGGCGCTTTCCACCATGGGCACCAGCAGGGTCTGCACGCCGATGTCCAGCACCTGCTTGATCAGCGCGGTGTCGCCGATGACCGGGCGGATCACCGGTTGGCTGGCGTAGGGCGCCACGGCCTGCAGCTGGCCCAGCAGGCTGCGCAGGTCGTTGGGGGCGTGTTCGCCGTCGATCAGCAACCAGTCGAAGCCGGCATTGGCGGCCAACTCGGCGCAGTAAGGGTTGGCCAGGCCCAGCCACAGGCCAATCTGTGCCTGGCCGCTGCGCAGGCGTTGCTTGAAAGTATTGATGATCATGCAAAAACTCCTGTAGCCGCTGCCGCAGGCTGCGCTGGCCCGCGTGAGCCCTGGAGATGTTCAGCGTACTCCAGGGGCCAGCGCAGCCTGGCGGCAGCGGCTACGGTGATGGTGGGTTAGACAAAACGGCAGGCGATGGAACCGAGCATGTCGTAGTCGACATGGAAGGTGTCGCCCGGGTTTGCGGCCACGGGGCGGGTGAACGAACCGCCCAGGATCACCTGGCCCGGCTGCAGGGTCACGTCATAGGCCGCCAGCTTGTTGGCCAGCCACGCCACGCCCTTGGCCGGGTGGTTGAGCACCGCAGCCGACACGCCCGATTCCTCGATCACGCCATTGCGGTACAGCACCGCCGGCACTTTGCGCAGATCGATCTCGGTGGGCCGCACGGCGCGGCCGCCCATGACCACGCCAGCGTTGGCGGCGTTGTCGCTGATGGTGTCGAACACCTTGCGGGTGGCCTTGGTCTGCGGATCAATCTGCTGGATGCGCGCGTCGATGATTTCCAGTGCCGGGATCACCCACTCGGTGGCGTCCAGCACGTCGAAGACGGTGACGTTGGGGCCCTTGAGCGGCTTGCCGAGGATGAAGGCCAGTTCCACCTCCACGCGCGGCACGATGAAGCGGTTGAAGGGGATGTCACTGCCTTCGTCGAAGAACATGTCGTCCAGCAGCGCGCCAAAATCCGGCTCGGTGATGTTCGAGGACACCTGCATGGCCCGCGAGGTCAGGCCGATCTTGTGACCCACCAGCTTGCGCCCGGCCTTGATCTTGTTCTCTACCCACACGCGCTGGATGGCGTAGGCGTCCTCGATGGTGATGTTTGGTTGGTCCAGGGAGAACTGGCGCACCTGTTCACGGCTGCGCTCGGCGTCGTCGAGGCGCTGGGCGGCTTGCTGGATGAAGGCGTGGTCGAGCATGGGAAACCTCGGAATCATTGGTTGAACAGGGGGTGCAGGCTGCTGCGCTTGGCGTCGTAGACCTGCCCGGGGCTTTCGTCGATCTGCAGGGTGATGCCCACGGGGCGGCGTTCCAGCAGCGGCGCCAGGTGTGTTTCCAGCACCTGGATCAGCGCATCGCCCACCGCCTTGTGCACCGCGGCGCTGCGCCCGGCGGCCATGCGCAGGTTGGCGTAGAGAAAGCCGTAGTCGCCGTTGCCATCGGCCACCGCGCAGTGCTGCGCCGGGTAGGCCAGCACGCGGGTGCCGCCGGTGGGGAACACCTGTTTGCCGGCTTCGTCACGCTGGGCCAGCATGGTGTCGGCCAGGGCGCGGGTCAGGCCCTTGAAATCGGCTTCCTGTTCAAGGTCCGGGGTGTAGAGCAGTACCAGATGCGGCATGGGAAGACTCCTGTTTACAGGCGGCTCGTGGACACTACGTTGGCCAGGTTGGAAGCCTGCACCGGGGGAATGTGCGACCCGTCCTGCGGCGTCACCGGGAATATGGCGTTGATCTGCCCAGTGCCCGAGGCCGCGAAGTAGGGCGTCAGCACCTCCACCTTGCCGTCGTACTCGGACCAGCCCAGCGCCCCCAACAGCATGGCGGTGTCGTGCATGAAGCCTTCGCCGTGGCCCTTGGCCGCGTACTCGGGCAGCATGCCGCAGAACTCTTCCCACTCACCGTTCTGCCACATTTGCACCACGCGCTCGTCCAGGGTTTCCAGGAACGGGCTCCAGATTTTCGTGGCGAACTGCGGCGCCTGGCCGTTCTGGGCAAAGCGGTGCGACAGCGAGCCGCTGGCGAGGAACGCCACGGTGCCGTCGTAGTGGTCCTCCACCGCCTTGCGCATTGCCCAGCCCAGCCGGGCGCTGTCGTTGAGGTAGTGCGAGGTGCACAGCGACGAGACCGAGATCACCTTGAAGTGCTGGTCCTGGTTCATGTAGCGCATGGGCACCAGGGTGCCGTACTCGGGCGCCAGGGTGGTGGCGTGGTGGGCCATGGTCTCGACGCCGAAGCGGTTGCCCACCTCGGCCAGGATCTGTCCCAGTTCGGGGTTGCCGGGGAATTCATAGCTCATGTTGCTGATGAAATGCGGCAGCTCGTTGCTGGTGTACAGGCCCTTGAAGTGCGGGCCGCAGTTGATGTGGTAGTTGGCGTTGACCAGCCAGTGGGTGTCGAACACCACGATGGTGTCCACGCCTAGCTCGCGGCAGCGGCGGCTGATCTCGTGGTGGCCGTCGATGGCTGGCTGGCGGAAGCCCTTCATCGGGCCGTCTAGTTCGCTGACGTACATGGAGGGTACGTGGGTGATCTTGGCGGCTAAGGCGAGGGTGCCCATGGTCCGTCTCCTGAAGATTGTTGTTATGGCGTAGCCGCTGCCGAAGGCTGCGCGGGCCCTGGAGTACACTGCAGAACTTCAGGGCGCATGCTGGCCAGCGCAGCCTGCGGCAGCGGCTACGGGATTTATACGCCCCAGCGCGGGATGTGGTGGCTGCCCATGGAGATGCACACGTTCTTGATCTCGGCGAACACCTCGAAGCTGTACTGGCCACCTTCACGGCCGGTGCCCGAGCCCTTCACGCCGCCGAACGGCTGACGCAGGTCGCGCACGTTCTGGCTGTTGATGAACACCATGCCCGCCTCGATACCATAGGCCAGGCGGTGTGCCTTGCCGATGTCCTGGGTCCAGATATACGAGGCCAGGCCGTACTCGGTGTCGTTGGCCAGCTTCAGCGCTTCGGCCTCGTCCTTGAACGGGATCAGGCACACCACCGGGCCGAAGATCTCTTCCTGGGCAATGCGCATGTTGTTGTTCACGTCAGCGAACACCGTGGGCTGGATGAATTGCCCGCGCGCCAGGTGCGCCGGCAGGTTGGCCGGGCGCTCCAGGCCGCCGGCCAGCAGGGTGGCGCCTTCTTCCAGGCCGATCTTGATGTAGCCGGTGACCTTGTCGTAGTGGGCCTGGGTGATCATCGAGCCGACCTGGGTTTTCGGGTCTTGCGGGTCACCGACGATCAGGCGCTTGGCGCGCGCGGCGAACTCGGCGACGAACTGCGGGTACACGCTTTCCTGGATGAAGATACGGCTGCCGGCGGTGCAGCGCTCGCCGTTGAGCGAGAAGATGGTGAACAGCGCGGCGTCCAGGGCGCGCTCAAGGTCGGCGTCCTCGAAGATCAGCACCGGCGACTTGCCGCCCAGTTCCATGGAGTATTTCTTCAGGCCTGCGGTCTGCATGATCTTCTTGCCGGTGGCGGTACCGCCGGTGAAGGAGATGGCGCGCACGTCCGGGTGGCGCACCAGGGCATCGCCGGCGGTGGCGCCGTAACCCTGGATCACGTTGAGCACGCCGTTGGGGATGCCGGCTTCCACGGCCAGGCGCCCCAGTTCGTTGGCGGTCAGCGGCGACAGTTCACTCATCTTCAACACCGCCGTGTTGCCCAGCGCCAGGCACGGCGCGGTTTTCCAGGTGGCGGTCATGAACGGCACGTTCCACGGCGACACCAGGCCACACACGCCCACCGGCTGGTACAGGGTGTAGTTGAGCATCTGGTCGTCGACCGGGTAGCTGTGGCCGTCCATGCGCGTGCACACTTCGGCGAAGAAGTCGAAGTTGTGCGAGGCGCGCGGGATCAGCACATTCTTGGTCTGGTGAATCGGCAGGCCGGTGTCCAGGGTCTCCAGCTCGGCCAGGTGCGGCACGTTCTGGTCGATCAGCTCGCCCAGTTTACGCATCAGTTTGGCGCGTTCCTTGGCGGGCGTCGCCGCCCATTTCGGAAAGGCTTCCTTGGCTGCAGCCACGGCTTGCGCGACTTCCTCGGCGCCGCCGCTGGCGACTTCACCAATGGCCTCGCCGGTGGCCGGGTTGTAGTTGACGAACACGTCCTTGCTTTCCACTTCGCGGCCGTTGATCCAGTGCTTGATCATGATGATTACGCCTTATTGTTCTTGAAGAAATCAGCTTCGCTGACGATACGGTTGACCAGCCGGCCCACGCCTTCCACTTCCACCACCACTTCATCGCCCGGCACCACATCGGCCAGGCCTTCGGGCGTGCCGGTGGCGATCATGTCGCCCGGTTGCAGGGTCATGAAGCTGGACAGGTATTCGATCAAAAACGGGATGTCGAAGATCATGTCGGCGGTGCTGCCTTCCTGGCGCAGCTCGCCATTGATCCAGGTGCGCAGGGTCAGGTTGCTGACGTCGGGCACGTCACTGACGTCGACGATCCACGGGCCGACCGGGGTGGTGGCGTCGCGGTTTTTCACCCGCAGGTTGGGGCGGTAGTAGTTTTCCAGGTAGTCGCGGATCGCGTAGTCGTTGCACACCGTGTAGCCGGCCACGTACTGCAGGGCGTCCTCGCGCTTGACGTTGCGCGCCGGCTTGCCGATCACCGCCACCAGTTCGCACTCGTAGTGCATGTAGGCGACGTTGTCCGGGCGCCAGGTGACCTGGTTGTGGCCGGTGTAGGTGCCTGGCGACTTGACGAAGGCCAGCGGCTCGGTGGGCGGCGCGAAGGCCAGCTCCTTGGCGTGGTCGGCGTAGTTCAGGCCCAGGGCGAACATGCTGCCGCTGGCGGGCGGCAGCCACTGCACCTGGTCCTCGTTTAACAGGCGGCCATCGGCCAGGCGCACGGCGTTGTCGGCCTCGACGGTGACCGCGTGGTCCTGGCCTTCAAAACGGATTTTGGCGTGTTTCATCTGCGTTCCCTTACTCGGCCACGATGCGGTTGGTGAGCCGGCCAAGGCCGGTGATGTCCACGTCCACGCGGTCGCCGGGGCGGACGTCGACGCGGCCCTCGGGGGTGCCGGTGATCAGTACGTCGCCAGCGTGCAGGGTCATGAACTCGCTGAGTTCGGCGATCAGTTGCGGGATGCCGCGCACCAGGTTGGCGGTGGTGTTTTCCTGCACCAGTTCATCGTTGACGAACAGCTTGAGGGTCAGCTGGTGCGGGTCAGCGATGGCGTCCACCGGCACCAGGGTCGGGCCCAGGGCGCAGAAACCGTCGCGGCACTTGGCTTTCACCGCAGGGCGGTAGTAGCTGTCTTCCGGCAGGCTGAATTCGTTGACGATGGTGTAGCCGGCCACGTAGGCCAGGGCATCGGCGGCGCTGACGCGGCTGGCGTCCTTGGCGATCACCACGCCCAGCGCCGGGCCGGGTTGCAGGTGCTCGACGCCGGCTGGGTAGACCACGTCGCCCTGGTGCACGTTGCGGGTGTTGGGGGTCTTGATGAACAGCACCGGCTTGACCGGCGCCTGCTTGTAGGGCGGCTGGTCGAATTCGGCGAGGCGTTGGTGCAGCAGGCCCTGGTAGTTCAGCGCAACGCCGAACAGGGTACCGGTCGCAATGTCATGCAGGGCACGGGTCATGCGGTTCTCCTGGTGGGGCAGGGCGTTGCGGCCCTGCGAAAAGTAATTAATGTGTTAACTTTATAATTAAGAAGTTAATCATCGTCAAGCGTGGCACAATGGCCGTGCGGGCCGGCCAGCCATGCCATAACAAGAACATCGAGGTCGCGACATGAAGGACAGGCAACCCATCCCCAACATCAACATTGGCCAGGTCTACGACCAGCGCTACAGCGACGCCGAGGTGCACTACGACCGCCTGGGCAACCTGGCGGGGTTCTTTGGCCGCAACATGCCGGTGCACCGCCACGACCGGTTTTTCCAGGTGCATTACGTCAAGACCGGTACCGTGCGGGTGTACCTGGACGACCAGCAATACGTGGAATCGGGGCCGATGTTTTTCCTCACGCCGCCGACCGTTCCGCACTCGTTCGTCACCGAGGCCGACGCCGATGGACATGTGCTGACGGTGCGTCAGCAACTGGTGTGGCAATTGATCGAATCCGACGCGGCGCTGGCGCCCGGCCCGCAGTTGCCGGCTGCCTGCGTGGCGTTGGCGCATTTGGGGCCTGAGTTCAGCGGCGAGATCGCCCGGCTGGAGCGGTTGTTTGACGAGCTGGCGTGCGAAATCGAGGCCGACCAGCCGGGGCGTGCGGCAGCCCTGGAATACCTGACGCGCTTGATCATGATCAGCCTGCTGCGCCTGTGCGCCAACTCGCTGGCCGCGCGCCCGGCGCGCCATGAAGACCTGAAGATCTTCCACCGCTTCAATGAATTGATCGAAGTGCACTACCGCCAGCACTGGCCGCTGTCCAGCTACGCCTGCGGCATCGGCGTGACCGAGGCGCGGCTCAACGACGTGTGCCGGCGTATCGCTGACCTGCCGTCCAAGCGGCTTATCCAGGAGCGCCTGATGCAGGAAGCGCGGCGGTTGCTGCTGTACACCGGCAGCTCGGCCAACGAAATCTGTTTCGCGTTGGGGTTCAAGGACCCGGCGTATTTCAGCCGGTTTTTCCAGCGCTACGCGCAAATGACCCCGGGTGAATACCGGCAGCGGCAGGCGGGTTTGAAGGGGTGACGGCGTGCTCATTATTGTTATCGCAGGCTTGTGACGTGGGCTCCATGATTGCCCTTGCCGGTGCCGCGGGAAATGGCGTTTCGCTGGGACTGATTGCACTTTTCATGTGCAGGCGTTGGATAGGGGGCTCCTAGGTATCGATCTCGCCTGAAAGGCCGGCCGAGTTTTCAGCTACCACGAATCAACAGGGAGGGGTGTGTTTAAGATGCCTGTAGCAGGTGTGACGATGCGTAAGAGGGGCAGATCTTCGGAGGTAGTGTTTAGCTATTGGGCAGGTATTCCGAAGGACGAAATGTAATTTGCAGGGGATCGCTTGCACTTTCGGAGTTGACCTGGGCGAATCAGTAGTAGGGTCCGTGAAAAGTGCAATCGGCAATGTGGAACGTGCATTTTCCGAGTGGATGTCGAAACACATACTGGATAGGCATTCTTGACTGAGCCTGAGTTGGGCATCGTTGGTGCTGTATGTTCAGCGACGGTGCAGCAACCTGGAAGGCTCCCGCTATCCCAATAATAAACAGAGTGGCACCATGAAAAAGCCCAACCCCCTGCTTGAAGACCTCAAGGCCGTCCTGCCGCCCATCGCCGCCAACGCCTTTGTCGCCGAAAAAGATCGCAGCGTGCCCGCCGAAAACATCGCCCTGTTGAAAAGCATCGGTATGCACCGGGCCTTCCTGCCTAAGAAGTTCGGCGGCATGGAAATCTCCCTGCCACAGTTCGCAGACTGCATCGCCCTACTGGCTGGCGCGTGCGCGAGCACCGCCTGGGCCATGAGCCTGCTGTGCACTCATAGCCATCAGCTGGCGATGTTCCCCGCCCGGCTGCAGGAAGAAGTGTGGGGCGAGAACCCCGACGCCACGGCCAGCAGCAGTATCGCGCCGTTCGGCCGTACGGAGGAAGTGGACGGGGGCGTGAGCTTTAGCGGCGAAATGGGCTGGAGCAGCGGCTGCGATCACGCCGAGTGGGCCATCGTCGGCTTCCGCCGCACGAACGCCGAAGGCAGCCAGGACTATTGCTTCGCGGTGCTGCCGCGCAGCGACTACCAGATTCGTGACGACTGGTACGCGGTAGGCATGCGTGGCAGCGGCAGCAAGACCCTGATCATCGACAACGCCTTCGTGCCCGAGCACCGTATCCAGAAGGCCAAGGACATGATGGAAGGCAAGTCTGCCGGGTTTGGCCTGTACCCCGACAGCAAGATCTTCTACTCACCGTACCGTCCCTATTTCGCCAGCGGCTTCTCTACCGTCAGCCTTGGTGTGGCTGAACGCATGCTGGAGGTGTTCAGAGAGAAAACCCGCAACCGCGTCCGCGCCTACACGGGTGCCGCAGTGGGCGCAGCCACCCCGGCCTTGATGCGCCTGGCCGAATCCACCCACCAGGTCGCCGCCGCGCGTGCTTTCCTGGAAAAAACCTGGCAGGAGCACGCCGAGCATAGCGGGGCCCATCGTTACCCTAGCCGCGAGACTCTGGCCTTCTGGCGCACCAACCAGGGCTACGCCACCAAGATGTGCATCCAGGCAGTTGACCGGCTGATGGAAGCAGCGGGTGGCGGGGCGTGGTTCGAGACCAACGAACTGCAACGCTTGTTCCGTGACGCTCACCTCACCGGCGCCCATGCCTACACCGACTACGACGTCTGTGCGCAAATCTTAGGTCGCGAATTAATGGGGCTAGAGCCTGACCCCACTATGGTCTGATCCATCTGCGCTTTCTGTCTCATCCATAACAACAATCATGGCCGGTCCCTCGCCGGTCTGGGAGTCCAGCATGTCCACAGAATTCGATACCCGCTCTTTTCGCCGCGCTCTGGGCAATTTCGCCACTGGCGTGACCGTCGTGACAGCAGCAACCGAAGATGGTCGTAAAGTTGGAGTTACTGCCAACAGTTTCAACTCCGTTTCGCTTGATCCACCGTTGATTCTTTGGAGCATCGATAAGCGCTCCAGCAGCCATGAGGTGTTTGAGCAGGCGAGCCATTTTGCTGTCAATATCTTGGCAGCCGACCAGATTGATTTGTCCAACAACTTCGCACGTCCCAAGGACGATCGCTTCGCCGAAATTGAATTTGAGCCTGGCGAAGGTGGTGCTCCCGTATTCGCCGACTGTTCGGCGCGCTTTCACTGTGAGAAATACCAGCAGGTTGATGGCGGTGATCACTGGATCATGATTGGCAAAGTGGTTAATTTTGACGACTTTGGCCGCTCGCCGCTGCTTTATCATCAGGGCGCCTACTCCATGGTGCTGCCGCACACGCGTATGACTAAGCGCGCAGAGGGACAGGCGCCGAGCAGTCATTTCCAAGGTCGCTTGAGCCACAACTTGTACTACCTCATGACCCAGGCTCTGCGCACCTATCAGGCCAGCTACCAGCCTCGCCAGTTGTCCACTGGTCTGCGTACAAGCGAAGCGCGCATGCTGATGGTGTTGGAGAGCGACGCGGGCCTAAGTCGCTGCGACCTGCAGCGTGAGGTGGCGATGCCGGCGCGAGAAATTGATGAGGCGGTGGCTAACCTCAAGCGTAAGGGGCTGGTCAGCGACGATGAGGAACGCGTGCGCTTGACCGTTAAGGGTATCGATGAGACCGAAGCTCTCTGGACTATTGCCCGTGAGCAGCAGGAAAAAGTCTTCGGCCAGTTCAACGCTGAGCAGATCGACACCTTCAAGACCGTGCTCAAGGCAATCATCGCGCTCTGAATTCAGGCTCCCGCAGCAGCTGTCCCCCATTTTTCTGGACATTCACTAATGCAAATTACAGATGTGAGGTTACTCCGCCAACAAGCCTACCTCGATGGTGTGTGGGCAGACGCGGACAACGGCCAGACCATCAAGGTCACCAACCCGGCCACGGGAGAGATCCTGGGTACCGTGCCAAAGATGGGCGCCGCCGAAACCCGCCGCGCCATCGAAGCCGCAGACAAGGCGCTGCCAGCCTGGCGTGCACTGACCGCCAAGGAACGCTCGAACAAGCTGCGCCGCTGGTTCGAACTGATGATCGAGAACCAGGATGACCTGGCTCGCCTGATGACCCTGGAACAAGGCAAGCCGCTGGCCGAAGCCAAGGGCGAAATCGCCTACGCCGCCTCGTTCATCGAGTGGTTCGCAGAGGAAGCAAAGCGCGTCTACGGCGATACCATCCCTGGCCACCAGCCAGACAAGCGCCTGATCGTCATCAAGCAGCCAATCGGCGTTACCGCGGCCATCACCCCGTGGAACTTCCCGGCCGCCATGATCACCCGTAAAGCCGGCCCGGCCCTGGCCGCTGGCTGCACCATGGTGCTCAAGCCTGCTTCGCAGACGCCGTTCTCGGCCCTGGCCCTGGCCGAACTGGCCGAGCGCGCCGGCATTCCGCAAGGCGTGTTCAGCGTGGTGACCGGCAGCGCTGGCGACATCGGCAGCGAGCTGACCGGCAACCCGATCGTGCGCAAACTGTCATTCACCGGCTCGACCGAAATCGGTCGCCAGCTGATGTCCGAATGCGCCAAGGACATCAAGAAGGTCTCCCTGGAGCTGGGCGGCAACGCGCCGTTCATCGTGTTCGACGACGCCGACCTGGATAAGGCCGTCGAAGGCGCGATCATCTCCAAGTACCGCAACAACGGCCAGACCTGCGTCTGCGCCAACCGCATCTACGTGCAGGACGGTGTCTACGACGCCTTCGCCGAGAAACTGAAAGTGGCCGTGAACAAACTGAAGATCGGCAACGGTCTGGAAGAGGGCACCACCACTGGCCCGCTGATCGACGACAAGGCCGTGGCCAAGGTCAAGGAACACATCGCCGACGCCCTTAGCAAGGGCGCCACGGTGCTGACCGGCGGCAACGCCATGGAAGGCAACTTCTTCGAGCCGACCGTGCTGGTCAACGTGCCGAAGAACGCTGCCGTGGCCAAGGAAGAAACCTTCGGCCCGCTGGCGCCGCTGTTCCGCTTCAAAGATGAAGCCGAAGTGATCGCCATGTCCAACGACACCGAGTTCGGCCTGGCGTCTTACTTCTACGCCCGTGACATGAGCCGTGTGTTCCGCGTTGCCGAAGCGCTGGAATACGGCATGGTGGGTATCAACACCGGCCTGATCTCCAACGAAGTGGCGCCGTTCGGCGGCATCAAGGCTTCGGGCCTGGGCCGTGAAGGCTCCAAGTACGGCATCGAAGACTACTTGGAAATCAAATATTTGTGCCTCAACGTCTGACAGATTGTACTGAAAAGTAAAGCCGGGCTATGCGCGGCTTTTTTTTTGGCGCAATGTCGACCTTGTGTATGGGGTGCTAGGGGTCGAGTGTTCGAATCACTCCGTCCCGACCATATTTTTGTAGAAAATCCAGCCACTTAGCGGTGGCTGGATTTTTTTGTGCCTGCTCATTTGCTACGCTTTTTAATTTTGCCCCCACTTTTTGCCCCACTGATCGCGGAGTTGTTGGGCGGGTGAAGAATTTTGGAAAAGTCCCCATGCAGTGCTTAGCGTGCGCACGGCGGACTGCCAGATACCAACCTATCCTTCCAAGTCGGACGAAATCTGGTTTTTTACCTTGATTCGCCCTTTACCTTACGGTGTGGTATGCGAGGTCGTTTGTCTACATGAGGGACTTGTCTAGGGGGGGCTTCGCAGGCGGGTACGTTTTCCAGTCGGCTGGGGCCAGATCAATGCTTCGATTCGAGCTCGGCATCGCAGGCTCGTTGGCCCTACAACTCAGTCCTCTGTGGCCTGTGGCCACCGGCCTTCGGCCGCTCGCTGCAGAATCGCTTTGCGTAAAAACGCAAATTTCGTCTTGAGGCGCTGACAACCGATGTGTAAACTGCCAGTGAAAGCTGAATCCGAAATGCCATCATGAAACAGAGGTCTGAAATGAGCGCTACGCTTGCGAATGCTCCGGTGTACTACGCCTTAGCCCAGGTTAGGTTCAATCCCGTTGCGCTCATGGAAAAATTTTCTAGTGAAATTCAGGATCGGCTACGCAGATCAGGATTTCCGATCTTCGAGATGGAAAAGTCTCAGAGTTTTGAATTTACTGATTTAAACCTTTCTGGTGAAGCGAAGCCTAAAATCACTGAAACCCCAAATTGGTTTTTCACTAGTGCTGACCGGCTTTCTGGATACGTATTGGGTACAGATTTTCTGACCTTTCAAGCTACTGATTATTGCGATCATGAGGCTTTTTTTGCTTCGCTTTGTGCTGGCTTAGATGTCGTAAATGAAGTCGCTAGTATTGGGGATATTTCCCGAATTGGAATCAGATACCTTGATGCTATCGTGCCAGGCGAAGGCGAATCTCTGAATCAGTATCTACATCCGCAAGTCCAAGGTGTCGATTTCGGTTTGCCTTGGATTGGCGGAGCTTGGGAGGCTGGATTCAAGACAGAGCAAGGTGTCATGGTTTCGAAAATTTACAAGACGCCCCAGGCACTTTTAGGGTTTCCTGTCGATCTGCAACCACGATCCGTGGTGCTGAAGAAAAAATTTGTATTTTCGGAGCCAAAGGAGCATGCGGTGATTGATATAGATCACTTCATTCAAGAACCGACACCTATGGTTTCGAGTGTGGTATATGAGAAACTTGTCGCTTTGCGTGGGCCGCTTAGACAATGCTTCCGTACCATAGCCACTGAATACGCTTTTTCACGTTGGTCCTAAGGATAGCGCCATGTACTCTTCAAATCTCGCAATCGCAACACGAAATAGTGGTGCTGTGAACGTCGCTGCTAGAACTGCGCTTGTAGTTTTCGGATTGTTCATGGGGACGGGTAGTAATGCCACTCCACTTAACTATGATAGATCTGCTGCTTACGCCAAGCCAAAAGCGGATAGGTTAATTCAAACTGCTGAGAGTTCGTCTTTCAAATATGCAGGAGTGGATGTCCGGAGTCCTGTCCAACATCTGGAGAATGTAAAAAATATTCTGGCTTTGCCTGTTTCAGAAACTGCGGGCCTATTCGGTGTTACTAGGCAGTCTATTTATAAATGGCTTGCTGGTTCTTCCATGCCTGAACAGGAAAAACTCGAGAGGTTAAGTGAGCTGAGTAGGATTGCAGATCTCTTCAACGAGGCTTCAGTTAGTCGACCGGGTGATCTGTTGCGAATGAAGGCGTTCGAGGGTAAGTCTGTGCTAGACTTGTTTAAGGATGGTGCGGATTACTCTGCCTGTCTCTCGATGTTGATTGCCGAGTCAAAAGCTATGGATGTTGCATACGATTCATCTGGGATATCCAAGCTGCAACAAAAACGGACGGATGATTGGAAAGCTACAATTTCAATCCCTTTCTCTGATGATGTCTAGGAAGATGAAGATTGATCGGTCGGAATACAGCTTGGAGACAGGGAAGTCTAATCAAGCAAGGTGAGTTGGGTGCTGTTGGTATTGCCGGAGAGGGCGATACCTACGCAATAGTTATTTCACACGACTGTGATATTCCTCATGAAAAAGAGGAGGTGGTTGAAGTAATTGTATGTCGGGCTGTTTCGCCTGACAAAACGATGCTCGGCAGCCGAAATCCTAGAAAGCTTCATCTGAAATTGGAGCGTGAAGGTACTGAAATTTTCTTAGAGCTAAGCTTTAAGTCAAGAGTGCTAGTAGGGAAATCCGATTTTTCCACGAAGCTTTCTGGTCCTGACCACGATTTTTTCTTATCGGAGCCTGAAAAGAGAGTCTTGAAGCAGTGGCTGAGCGCGCGGTTTGGGCGCCCTGCGTATCCGAATGCTTTTGAGCGCCACTTGCAACAGAAAGTAGGGAAGAAAGATACAGTTGAGCGTTGCATAGCTCGTTTTACCGAGCCTGTTTCAGAGCATGTTGTTGCAATGTTTATTGGGTTGGATGGCGATAAAAATGTAGAGCTTGAGGATGAGCCTTACTGTCTTAGTATTTTTATCGTCTATAGCACTGAGTATGATGCTGTCACTGCTAGGAAAGAATGTGAAGCTCTCGCTGAGACATTGAGGTGTTTTCTGGTCGAGCAATACGGGTCTCCCGATGTTGCTGAAAAAATATGTTTAGAAAATTGTGCGGCTATTGCGGACAATAAAATAACCTTGGCTGACCTGATGAAGGTTGATCAGTGGAGGCTTGAATGGCTAAGCCTCACGGACGGCGATGAGGATTATGTTGCAATTGGTCATGTTTAGTTTTTTCCATAAGTTTATTAGCGCCCTGATGTATTCTGTTAGTGGTTTTGTCTTCGCTATTTTTAATGCTCTCTTTGAATTAGGCTTAGGAAAGGGTTGTCGGATGGTAAAGGCCGGGCAATCATCTTAGGGTCTGAGAGTAAGTAGCCGTTCAACTTTGCTTTTCTGCGTGGGCCTTGCACCTGGCAGCTCCAGATGTTGAGACCCATAGCATCACGTTGGTGGTAGTTCAACCTTTCAAAAGCCTTTTGCACATTCACCCATGCTTCGTAGTTGTTGGTGGGATCTTTCATGAGTTGATGCTCTTGAGCATAGCGCTGAAATATTCCGGGAGTGACCAGGAAGTATGTGGCGTTTACGGTGTGCACTTTAGCGGCGCTGTCATTAATTATCAGCGCGTGACTCTTCAGTCCGGCACGTAACCACTCTAGAAATTTGTGGCCAAGCTCCTTGTTTTGCTCTGCTGCAGCCGACGTATCAGGTAAAGAGTCGCACTGTTGGGAGTCGGGCGTCTCGAACAGCTCAAGCAAAGGTCCTAGGTGATCGCTGTCATGCGCGTCGGGTATGTAGAAACTTGACACTTCCAGCCGGGGCCTGTCTGGCGAGGGTGGGTTAGCCGATGTGGGAGAAGGGCGCTTGGTGTCAGTTGATGGTGGCGGCTGAACATCGTCGAATTCGGCATGGTTGACTGGGTTGACCGTGCCAGCAAAGCGTGGAGGCGTGATCTCTCCTGCCCAAATCAAGGAGGACCGGAGTCGTAAGAAGGTAAACTGTTGCTGCCAATTTGCGTCGCTGACCGTAGCTGTCCAGATGGCCTTGCCATCGGGCGTGGCCTCGACCAACCCGTGAGACTGCAGCTCATCGAACAGGGCGATGTTGGAGGAGGGGATGCCGTCCACGGACTGGGTCAGCAGGTAGGTGCGCAGTTTGTCGGTGGCGGTCTTACTAACCAGCCACAGGTGCTCAGCGGTGAGCCAGCCGGCGGCGCCAGGCTGATTGAGCTTGAACTCGTTCTTCACCAGGTGACGCAGGCCGGTGAGCAGGTGGTGCTGCAGCGAGTGCCTGGGCGCTTGCAAGGCTTTGCTGGGGTTGGCGCCGATGTTCTGCGCCGTCGAGACACGGTCGGCCTGCAGGACCAGCTCGCCGAGGATGCCGGCGTGCTCGTAGTGGTTGGCCAGCAGGTACAGCAGCTTGCCCCACAAAGCGGGGTAGCCGCTGAGCCAATCAAGGATGGCGCGGTCCAGCACCTGGGTGTATAGCAGGCCGGCAGAGGCGCCGTGCAACTGGTAATCGCGGCCTTTCAGGTAGCGAAAGCGATAGGGTTGATTCAGGGGGCCGTGCCAAGGGTGCCAAGGTTGACCGTGCTGGTATTCCACCTGCAGGTCGACGGCGATCTTGCCGATGTCGTGGAGCAGGGCGCCGTAGGCAACTCCGGCGCTCCAGGCATCGGCCTGGGCCGCCTGGTCCTCCGGAGCAGCACCGCTGGGCAGCAGATGGGACTGGCGCAGCTTGAGACTGCAGGCCACCAGTTCCAGGCCATGGTCGAGCATGCCGCCGGGGTAGGCATGGTGGTGGCTTTCACTGGCCGGCAACTGCTGGACATAGCCGGCGTAGCGGCGGATCGGGTTTAGGTAAAGCTGCTCGAATTGCGGCTGGGACATCGCCGTGTATTGCCAGATGCGCTCGAGCAGCTTCTGGCGGTGCTCCGCGGCGAGCAGCGCTTTTGCCGTCATCGGCGCGTAATAGCCCTCGAGAATAGGGGCAGGTGAGGGCGTGGGGACTTTGGCCTTTTCATGCGTGAACCAACTCGGCATCATCGCCACCTCGGTTGAGTGCCTATGAGATCCTTTTGCCTTTGCGGATAAGCCTCTTACCCTTGCAGGCCCTTCCTTTGCCGCCCCTTACCCTTTACCCCATTTGCCTTTTGCCAGGGTGCGCGAATACGACGCTTCAGGCATCGAATATGAGCCTAGGTTGCTGAGACGATGGTGTTGGTGTGCCGATGGCTGGTTGGCATCGCTGAGCATGTGGACTCTTGTTATCAGGCCGCCGCGACTGTGACCTAGAGCGTGATCAGCAGGCTCCTCAGGCCCCATTTTTTCCGAGCGTCAGATGAGACTCGAGTTGCGCGAACTGCGATTGAGACGATCATCCAGGTTTGCAGATCGATCAAACTCTGCTCATTCAATATCAGGTGCAGACGTTTGAGCATCTGATTGTATGTGCCCTGATTTCGCCACCCCCGAAGCCTTTGATACACCGTTGACCACAGGCCGGAGCGCTCCGGTATATCTCGACACGCCGCACCCAAACAGAGCGCCCAGAGCACGCCGTCGAGCATCAGTCGGTCGCTAAAGCGCGGGCGCCCTCGGCCATGGGTGGCCACGCACGATTTCGGATGAGCAGGTTCAGCAATTAGTAATTCAGGTGCTGCAAGGTAATCCGAAGCCGTTTCGGTGGCATAAGAAGACAGAAGATATTTTCTGCCTCAGTCGCTCGTGCAGCACGAGCGCTGGACAAGTGATTTTTCAGTGGTACTTTTGAAACACCACGCTAGTTGCTACACATCTGTGGTGCGCAAGCTCTATCAATCCTGCACCCGCATCAGGAGTGTCGCCAGCTGGTATTTCGTGCCGATACCCGCCAGCGGGATGATAGTTGATGGCCCTACCGTTGTCAGGGGCCCGAGGGCAGTAGTCTGGTCCTCGGCAACCTGGTCATTAGCCGAAGCAGGCCCGGTCAGAACAGCGGCAACGTGTAGCTGATGATCAGCCGGTTCTCGTCGATGTCGCGCAGGTAATTGGAGCGCAACGCCGCGTTGCGCCATAGCACGCCGACATTCTTGAAGCTGCCGGACTGGATCACGTAGCCAAGATCAGTGTCGCGTTCCCACTCCCGGCCTTCGCCCGCTACCGTCGCGGGATTGGCGTGGTTGGCGCTGGTGTAGCGGGTGGCAAAGGTCAGGCCCGGTATGCCCAGCGCGGCGAAATCGTAGCTGTAGCGCAGTTGCCAGGAGCGCTCGTCGCGCTCCATGAAATCGTTGGCCATCATGTAGTTGGTCAGGTAGGCATCGGTGCCCACCACGTAAGGCATGGCGGTGCTGCCGCTCAGCCCCTGATAGCCGATGCCCGCCAGGTGTCCACCGATGCCGTAGGTGAACAGGGCGTTGAGGGTGCGGTTGTCGATCGTGCCGGCGTGGGCGGCGCCGCTGTCGTGGCTGATGTAATAGCGCACGTCGCTCTTGAGCGTGCCCGGGCCCATGGGGTAGGCGTGGTTCAGGCCCAGGTAATGCTGGGTATAGATGTCTTCCAGCTCGCCCCGCTGGTAGGTCAGCACCAGGTTCTTGCCCAAGGCGTAGTCCAGCCCCGCCAGTTTGAAGTCGTCAGCGTCCGGCGCGCCGCTGAAGCGCT
Source organism: Pseudomonas eucalypticola (assembly GCF_013374995.1). Lineage (NCBI taxonomy): Bacteria > Pseudomonadati > Pseudomonadota > Gammaproteobacteria > Pseudomonadales > Pseudomonadaceae > Pseudomonas > Pseudomonas eucalypticola. Next base: position 2,223,724 of record NZ_CP056030.1, read on the forward strand.
TGTTCTTGTTCACCAGGGTCAGGGGCTGGTTGTGCGAGTAGTCACGCAGGGTGGTGCGGTTGATGTCGGCGAAGGTGAAGGTGAAGCCGTCCAGTTCCTTGGACGTCAGCACGCCGCCCTGGAAAGTCTGTGGCAGGATGCGGCCGATGCTGGACGCGATGGTGGGGTACTTGAGCAGCATCTCGCCCACCTTCAGCTCGGTCTTTGAGACCTTGGCTTTCACCGCCACGCCGAATTTGCTGTATTGGTCGGGCGCACGCCCGTCATGGCCCACCGGTAGCAGGCCGGTGCCGCTGCGGTCCGGACCGGAGTCCAGCTTCAGGCCCAGCATGCCGATGGCGTCCAGGCCGAAGCCGACCACGCCTTGGGTGTAGCCGGACTTGAAGTCCAGCACAAAACCCTGAGCCCATTCCTCGCGCTTGGAAATGCCGCTGTCTTCGCGAAAGTCGCGGTTTAGGTAGAAGTTGCTGGTTTGCAGGGTGGCGTGGCTGTCCTCGATGAAGCCTTGGGCCAGGGCGGCGCTGCTCAATAGGCCCAGGGGGGACAGGGTGGTGCAGACGACGATTTGCTTGCTGTAGCGCATGGTGGCTCCTGCTTGCACGGGCAAAGGCTGCCCGTGGCGCCTGTGCAAGGCGCATTTATTGTTGTTGTGGTCAGGGGCCGGCGCCCGTTGGGGCGCCGGTAAGGCTCAGGCCAGCACGCCGATCTGCCAGGGGCAGAACTCGTCCTCGCCCAGGCCGTTGAGCTCGCTCTTGGTCGGCTCGCCGGAGGCGTGGGCCAGCAGGCGGTCGAAGATCTCCTGGCCCATTTGGCGGATGGTCTTGTCGCCGTCGATGATCTGGCCGCAGTTGATGTCCATGTCGTCGCTCATGCGGGTGAACATCGGCGTGTTGCTGGCCAGCTTGAAGGTGGGGGCGGGCAGCGAACCGAAGCACGAGCCACGGCCGGTGGTGAAGGCAATCAGGTTGGCGCCGCCGGCGATCTGGCCGGTGGCCGAGACCGGGTCATAGCCAGGGGTGTCCATGAACACCAGGCCGCGAGTGGTGACCGGGTAGGCGTACTCGTAGACGTCCATCAGCGGTGCGTTGCCGCCTTTCTTCGCGCCGCCCAGGGATTTTTCCAACACGTTGGCCAGGCCGCCGGCGTTGTTGCCGGGGCTGACGCGGCCGTTGATCTGGGTGTCGCGACCCTTGTTGTATTCCAGCCACCAGTCGATGCGCTCGATCAGCTTGCGGCCCACTTGCGGGGTCACGGCACGGGCGGTGAGGGTGTGCTCGACGCCGAAGATTTCCGAGGTTTCCGAGAGGATCGCGGTGCCGCCGTGGCGCACCAGAATGTCTACCGCCGCGCCCAGCGCCGGGTTGGCCGACAGGCCGGAGAAACCGTCGGAGCCGCCGCACTGCATACCGATGATCAAGTGTTCGGCCGATACCGGCTGACGCTGCACGGCGTTGGCCTGGGGCAGCATCGCCTCGATGAGTTTGATGCCCTGGTCCACCGCGCTTTTTACGCCGCCCACGTCCTGGATCACCAACGCCTTGAGCATGTCATTGAGCAGCAGCCCTTCCTGCTCGATGAAACCATGGATGTTGTTGCGCTCGCAGCCCAGGGCAATCAGCAGGCCGCCAGCGGTGTTGGCGTGCTTGACGTGGCCGCCGATGGTGCGGCGCAGCAGGTTCATGGGCTCGCCGGTCATCTCCATGCCGCAGCCGATCTCGTGTACGAAGGGCACAACGCCGTCGATATTGGGGTAGGCAGCCAGGCGTTCTTCATCGAAGTGGTTGGCGATCTTGCGGGCCACGGTGGCACCGCAGTTGCCCACCACGAACACCCCCAGGTAGTTGCGGGTGGCCACGCGACCGTCAGCGCGCACGATGCCCTGGAAGGTCGCGCGTTCGTTGGCGGGCAGCAGTTGGGTGGGTACGTAGTCCAGGCCATAACGATAATCGCGCGCTGTGTCGCCAAACTCGATGTTGTGGCTGTGCATCCAGGTGCCGGCCGGCAGGTCTTCGCTGGCATAGCCGATCACCGTGTTGTATTTGAGCACCGGCTGGCCTTTCTCGATCATCCGTGCAGCGATCTTGTGGCCCAGTGGTACGTTTTGCAGGGTCGTCAATTGTTCGCTGGCAACCTGGGTGCCGGCGCTGATTTCCACCCGCGCCACCACCACGTTGTCGGCGGAGTCGAGGCGGATGACGGGACTGATTTCACGGTTTTGCATGGTGTGACCTTGTCAGGAACTGACTGTTGTTATGGACGCAGGATGCCGGGCCTGGCCCGGCATTCTGGGGAGCGCTCAAGGGCGTTTGCCGAATTCCTCGGTGGCGACGGTCCAGGCCAGCGCCTGGTCGCTCAGGCTGAAGCCCAGGCCCGGACGGTTGGGCACCTGCATGCGGCCGTTTTTCAGCACCAGGCGCTCGTTGAACATCGGCTCCAGCCACTCGAAGTGCTCCAGCCACGGCTCCTGCGCGAAGGCCGCGGCCAGGTGCAAGTGGATTTCCATGGCAAAATGCGGGGCCAGGTTGGCGCCCTGGAAGCTGGCCAGCTGCATGATCTGCAGGAACGGCGTGATACCACCCACGCGCGGGGCGTCCGGCTGGATGAAGTCGCAGGCCTTGCCGTTCAGCAGCTGCGCGTGCTCGCCGAAGCTGGTCAGCATCTCCCCGGTGGCGATGGCGGTGTCCAGGGAGGCGGCCAGGGCGGCGTGGCCTTCGATGTCGTAGGCGTCCAACGGCTCCTCGATCCAGGTCAGGTCAAACTGTTCCAGGCGGCGGCCAAAGCGCTGGGCGGTGATGCGGTCCCATTGCTGGTTGGCGTCGACCATCAGCGGGAAGCCTTCGCCCAGGCGTTCGCGCACCGCTTTCACGCGCTTGAAGTCGATGCTGGTGTCGGGCTGGCCGACCTTGATCTTGATGCCGCCAATGCCGTTCTCACGAGAGATATCGACGTTTTCCAGCACGTGCTCAAGCGGGGTGGACAGGTAGCCACCGGAAGTGTTGTAGCACTGCACCGAGTCGCGGTGGGCGCCCAGCAGCTTGGCCAGCGGCAGCTTGGCGCGTTTGGCCTTGAGGTCCCACAGGGCGATGTCGAACGGCGCGATGGCCTGGGTGGTCAGGCCGCTGCGGCCCATGGATGCACCGGCCCACAGCAGCTTGTTGAAGATCTTGGCGATGTCGTTGGGGTCTTCGCCCAGCAGTACCGGGGCGATCTCTTTGGCGTGGGCGTACATGCCCGGGCCGCCGGCACGCTTGGAGTAGCCGAAGCCGATGCCTTCGTGGCCTTCGCGGGTGCGGATCTCGGCGAAGATGAAGGCGATCTCGGTCAGCGGCTTCTGGCGGCCGGTAAGGACCTTGGCGTCGCTGATGGGCGCGGCCAGCGGCAGGATAGTCAAGGACACCTTGACCCACTCGATGACATCGGTGGTGGCTTCGCCAGGTTGCAGGGCGGCGATCTTGGGGTCGATGTAAACGTTGCTTTCGATCATGAGGTTCTCCGGTATCAACGGGCAGTGGAAGGCTTGAGCAAATCGGCCAGGTGCAGGCGGCGGATGCGGCCGACAATGAACAGGTACGAGCAGGCGGCGATCAGGCCATGGGCGCCGACAAAGATCAGCGCGCTGTTGAACGAGCCGCTGGAGTGCAACAGGTAGCCAATGACCACCGGGGTGATGATGCCGGCGGTGTTGCCCATGGCGTTGAACACGCCACCGGTCATGCCCACCATTTCCCGAGGCGCGGTGTCGGCCACCACGCTGAAACCCAGGTTGCCGAAGCCCTTGCCGAAGAAGGCCAGGCTCATCACGGCGATCACCAGCACCTGGGAGTCGACGTAGTTGCACAAAATCATGCTGGAGCTGAGCAGCACGCCGGTGATGATCGGCGTCTTGCGGGCAATGCTCAGCGACTGTGTGCGGCGCACCAGGTAGTCGGAGAAAAACCCCGAGCTGACCGCGCCTATCAGGCCGCACAGGGCTGGGATGGACGCCACCAGTCCGGCCTGAAGAATGTCGAAGCCGCGCTCCTTCACCAGGTAAATGGGGAACCAGGTGACGTAGAACCAGGTGATGGCGCTGACGCAGTACTGGCTCAGGAACATCCCGGCCAGCATGCGGTTGCGCAACAGCAGGCCTACTTCGGCCAGGCTTGACAGCCCGGTTGATGCGGCGTTGGGGTCGGTCTTGCGGCCTTCCAGATCCACCAGGCCTTCACCGGCACGGATGTAGTCCAGTTCCTCGGCGTTCATGTGGGGGTGGCGGATGGGCAGGTAGTAGACCTTCCACCACACCACGGCGATGCCCAGGCCGACCAGGCCCATGACGATGAACACGTACTCCCAGCCAAAGCGGAAGCACAACCAGCCCATCAGGGGCGTGAAGAACGCCAGGGAGATGTACTGGGCGCTGTTGAAGATGGCGCCCGCCATGCCGCGCTCGGACGAGGGAAACCAGGAGGCGATGACCCGTGCGCACCCCGGGCCCACCGGCGATTCGGCAATGCCCAGCAGGAAGCGCAGGCCCAGCAGCAGCGGCACCACCATGCCGATGAAATGCACCAGGCCCATGCAGACGGTGAACACCGACCAGATGGCGATGGCGGCGGCGATGGTTTTCTTCGAGCCCAGGCGGTCAGTGAGCCAGCCGGCAGGGATCAGGAAGATCACGTAGGCCCAGCTGAAGGCCGAGAACAGATAGCCCATTTCCACGGAGCTTATGCCCAGCTCGCGGCTCATGTCGGTACCGGCCACCGAGATGGCCGCGCGATCGCCGCTGCTCAAGGCGAGGACGATAGTGATCATCGCCAGGATCAGGAAGCGATAACCCGTGCGGCGTGTGGCTGACCGTGCAGCCGTGGTTTCAGCCAGCAGCGGGGCGGGAGGGGCGTTGGCCGGCACAGGGCCTTCCAGCGCATAGCGCTCGTTGGTGTTCATAGGAGCCTCGTCTAATTATTTTTGTTGAGGGCGCAAGCCTTGGCAAACCGGGCTTGCGCATGAATCAGGCAGCCTGGGCGTCGCCGGCCTCCGTGTAATCGACGGCAACCCACTCGAAATACGTTTTCAGCTCGGTAACCAGCGCGACGTGGGCCGGGTGCGGCAGGTAGCGATTGACCGCCTCGGCGTCATCGAAGCTGGTTTCCAGCACATAGTCCCAGCAGATCGGCCGGTCCAGCTCGTTGGCCGAAACCTTCCAACTGCGGGCAAACTCGATGTCATGGTGCAGGTCGCGCATCCAGCGCACCAAGTGCGCCTCGCGTGCCGCGTCCTTGGCCACGGAGGGCAGGCGGCGGAACATCACGATGTGCTTCATCATGGCTGCACGGGCTCCAGGTGATAGCCGCGGCCACTGTAGTCGAAAGCCACCAGTTCATTGATGGTCACGGCCTTGTCGGCGGGCGAGGCGTAGTAGGCGCGGATCTCTTTGATCAGGCCACTGTCCTGGTCGAAGATGTACCATTCGTCCCCGCGTAGCGCGGTGCCCAGTTTGCCTTTCCAATGGGTCCACTCGATCACGGCCTCGGGGCTGTCGTGGCTCACCAGGATTTTCTCGATGGTCCATTGCGAGCCCAGGTTCTCCACGCACCACACCCACTTGGCGGCGATGGTCTGGGCCGTACGCCACGGCACGTCGGGCAGCCCGGCGGGGAAGTAATGCACCGCGTCCGGAGTGAAGCAGGACACCAGGGCGGCGTGATCACCGGCGTTGCAGGCGGCGAAGTAGCGGCGGATCAGGGCGGCGTATTCGGCTTGGCGGCTCATTGCGCGTCCCCCTTGATGATGCTCGGGATGGCCGGGCGGCCCGAGGCCACCCAGGCATGGTAGTCGGAGACGGCGGCAGGGCTGGGCGGGTATACGCCCCACAGCGCCTCGCCGGCGGCGATGCGCATGGCCAGGTAGGCTTCCAGGTCATCCTGCACGGTGCAGTAGTCGGCCAGTTCCTCGGCCAGGTGCGCGGGTACCACGGTGAGGCCGTCGGCGTCGCCGACGATGATGTCGCCAGGGTACACCGCCACGCCAGCGCAACCGATCGGCACCTGCAGGTCGGCCACGTGGTGGTAGGAAATGCGTGTGGTGGCGGTGACCTCGCGGGCATAGGCGGGCAGCGGCAGGGCGGCGATCTCGCTGCCATCGCGCAGGGCACCGTCGGTGACGATGGCGCGGGCGCCGCGGGCCAGCAGGCGGGTGACCAGGATGTTGCCGGCCGAGGCGGCACGCGGGTCGTTCTGGCTGTCGATCACCAGCACGTCGCCGGGCTGCACCTGCTCCACGCCTTGCCACTGCAGGTTGTCGTGATTGGGCTTGGTGGTCATGGTGCCGTAGGTGTCGATGTCCTCGCGGGCCGGGATGAAGCGCATGGTGAAGGCGCGGCCGGCGAACGGCTTGACGCGCTTGTTCAATGCACGCAGGCCCACCAGGGCAGGTTGGCGAAAGCCCAGCTTGAACAGCTGCGTGGTCAGCGAGCCGCTGCTGCAGGTAGCGAGGCGCGCCAGCACCTCATCGCTGACCTTCACAGCCCGTTGGGCGGTGTTGTCCAGTGCGTCTGCATACTGGTGGATCTGAGTCATTGTTGTTCTCCCGTGACACCAAGTGGTTCTGTTCGAGTGGCTGTGTCTCGATCCTAGTGGGCGGTTGACGCTGACAAAACAGCTCGTATGATGGCGAAAACAAAAAGTTCCAAATGGTGGGAATCGATATGGCCGCAACAGAGGGTACCGGGGCACTGGAGAAGGCGCTGGATGTGTTGGAGGCGATCGGTTCGGCGCCGCGTGGGGTAAGTCAGGGTGAGCTGGCCGACCAGGTGAAACTGCCCAAGACGACGTTGTATCGCATCCTCGCTACGTTGGTGGAGCGGGGGCTGGTGCGCCGTGACGCGGTGGGCAAGGTCTACCGCCTGGGCTTTCGCTACCTGGAACTGGTGCGCAACGCCTACTTGATGCCCGACCTGGTGGTGGCCGCCAGTGCCGAGCTGCGTGCGCTGCGCGACCTGACAGGCGAGACGTCTTACCTGGCAGTGCTGGATGGCAACCAGGTGATGTCCCTGGAACGCTGCGACGGCGCCCACACCACGCGTTCCGCTGCGGCGCTGGGGCAAAGCAAGCCGGTGTACTGCACCGGGCAGGGCAAGGCGATCCTGGCGGCCATGGACGACGCTGGCCGCGACAGCATTCTCAAGGGCCTGACCCTGGCCCCGCTGACCGAGTTGACCATCACCGACCGCCGACGCTTGCTGACCGAGCTGCAGATCACCCGTGCCCGGGGCTATGCCATCGACGACGAGGAAATCGTCATGGGCGTGCGCTGCGTGGCCGCGGCTATCCGCGATAACGCCGGTAACGTGCGTGGCGCCTTGAGTGTCGCAGGCCCGGCCTATCGGCTGACCGTGGAACGCCTGGAACTGTTGGGCCCCGAACTTCATGAGGCCGCCCGTCGTGTGGGCGCCCAACTCAGCGAATCCCAGGTGCGCATCGGCGATTCCGAGGTCACGCTGGTGGACTGTCCGTGGGCGTTCAATGGCGCCTTCCCACGCTGGTCCCAAGCCCATGGCTGCCTGTTCTGGGCCGACACCCTGGCGCCGGCCATCCGCCGCCTGGACGAGCAGGGCGAGCGCATCGTGGCGCGGCTTCCCGCCCCGGTGGTGGCCATGGAGCTGCACCAGCGGGGCCTCTTGGTGGCCCATGCAGCCGGCTGGCTGATTCTGGATGAGCAGGGCCAGCAGCACCCCTTGCCCGATTGGCCCGGCAAGGCCTTGCTGGGGCTGTGCAGCCATCCTTCCGGCAGCACCTGGGCGTGCATGGCGACGCCCGGTGGCTGCAAGGTGGGCGAACTGAGCCTGCAGGGCGAGGTGCGCACGCCTTGGGAATTCCACGAGCGCCTGACGTCGTTGTGCTGGGGCGCGCAGGGCCAGTCGCTATACGCCACGGGGGCTGAATCGGGGAGCGTCTACGTGGTGGCCGCAGGCAGCCAGCATGTGCGACGGCTGGCCTCACTGCCCAAGGGCTCGGGACGCTTGAGCGGTCTGGCGCTGGACTGCGACGGTGGCGTGTGGACCACGCTGCGGGATGGCTGGAGCCTGGTGCGCTTTAGTGAAGACGGCAATATCGACCGTATGGTCGGGCTGCCCGTACCAGGTCCCACTGACCTGGCGTTTGGTGGGCCGCGGCATGACACCCTGTACATCACCAGCGCGCGGCATGATATTGCGCTGGAAATACTGAGCAAGGCGCCGGGCTCCGGGCATTTGTTCAGTATTCAGACGGAGCACCTGGGTGCGACGGCACAGGTATCCCAGTGGCGGGTGTGAGGAAAGTCACGCAGTTTCCCATTTTATGGGAAAAGTCTCGCACGGTATGAATGGGCGCGTGATGGTTGCGTTCAGCGGGGCCATACACTGGAAGGTGCTTGCCGTTGAACCAACAAGACAAGGACATTCCATGCTGCGTAGAAGGGACAGCCTCAAGGTGATCGCCGCCCTCGGTTGTGGCTGGGTGCCGTTGCCCGTCCTGCCAGCTACTTCAAGAAATTCGGGATCACCTGCTCCCACCGTCAAGACTCCTGTGCACATTCAGGTGCCGCCTGGCGCCTGCGACAGTCACGTTCACGTGTTTCCTGATCCGTCGCGATACTCGCCCAACCGGTCATTCACGCCCCCTCCGGCGACGGCCGCGCAATTGCTGGGGCTGCAAAGGGCATTGATGATGGACCACGTGGTCATCGTCAATTCCACGGTTTATGGCCCGACCATCGAGCCTGTACTACAGGCCATCGAGCAACTGGGCCAACAGCGCGCCCGTGGGATTGCCCTGTTTGACCCGACCTTGACGCCCCGCCAACTCGATGACCTGCATGCCCGGGGTATTCGGGGCATTCGCGTATTTCTGGGTTTGAACGCTGACGTCGACCTCAACGCCGCCGTCCGCGACCTGGCCATTGCCGACAGGCAAGTTCAGGGGCGGCCCTGGCATATCCAGGTTTACGGCAAGCACCCGGTGCTGGCGGCCTTGCGGGCGCCCTTGGCTGCGCTGCAGGCACCGTTGGTGATCGATCATTTCTGCGGCCTTGATGCGAGCCAGGGAATGCAGCAGAACGGGTTCAAGGAGGTCTTGGAGCTTGTAGGTAGTGGCAAAGCCTACGTCAAATTGTCCGGGGCCTATTACTGCTCTGATCAGGGGCCGGATTATGCTGACATGCGTCCGTATGCCCAGGCGCTGATTGCCGCCAATCCAGATCGGATACTCTGGGGCAGTGATTGGCCGCATCCCAACAGTGCTCCCGTTGCGACGCGGGCAGCTACCCAGATTGCACCTGCCCAGTCGATAGATGATGGCTTGATGCTCAATCAGTTGGCCACGTGGGCGCCTGATGCCACCCTGCGCCAACAGATGCTGGTGGACAACCCCAAGCGGTTGTACGGGTTTTGAGAGGCCCCCTCCCTGATAGAAGGGGGCGGTCAGACTAGCCCTGAACCCACTGGGGAGCGTCCTGCAACGCGACCGGGCGTAGGAAGCGCTGCAGCGCAGCGTAGCCCACCGAGGTGGTCTGTGGTGCGGTGGAGCTGGGCCATGGGCCGCCATGCTGTTGCGCGGCGCACACGGCTACGCCGGTGGGCACGCCGCCGAACAGTACGCGGCCTGACACCTGTTCGGCCGCTTGCACCAGGGCGCGGTTGGCTGGGGTATCGTCGCTGACGCCCCACAAGGTGGTGCTCAAGGTGCCGCCCACGGCGGCAAGCACCTGCAGTACTTCAGCCTGATTGCGGGCTTTCACCACCAGCGCCCCCGGGCCGAACATCTCTTCATGCAGGGCGGGGTTGGCAATGAACGCCGCCGCATCGGTGGTGTACAGCCGTGGCGCCGGGCCTGCGCCGTCGTTGCCGGGTGCCAGCAGGGTGCTTGCGTGCTGCGCAACCTTGGCGCTGGCCTGCTCGAAGCCCTGGCGCATGCCGGGAGTGAGCATGGCGTGGGTCTGGATCGGCGCCAGTGCCTCGCACAACTGGCCCAGGAAGCGATCGCTGCTCGGGTCATCCAACAGCACGATCACCCCGGGGCTGGTGCAGAACTGCCCGCAGCCCAGGGTCATGGAGCCGGCCAGCAGGTTTGCCAGTTCCTCGCCGTTGGCCTGCAACGCAGCGGGCAACGCCACTAGGGGGTTGATCGAGCCCAGTTCGCCAAAGAACGGAATGGGGCGAGGGCGCTCATTGGCGAGCTTCCATAGCGCGGTGCCGCCTTGATAGGAGCCGGTGAAGGCCACGGCGGCGATGCCCGGGTGCTGTACCAGATAAGCGCCGGCACCGCGGCTGGCCTGGTCGACCAGGGTCAGCAAGCCCTCGGGCAGTTGCTGGCTGGCAATCACCCGGTGGGCGATGTCGAACACGGCCTTCGACAAGCGCGGATGGCCCGAGTGTGCCTTGACCACGACCGGGCAGCCCGCTGCGAGGGCCGACGCGGTATCGCCACCCAGCACGGAAAAGGCAAACGGGAAGTTGCTCGCCGAGAACATCGCCACCGGCCCTACTGGGCGCAGCACGCGGGTCAGCTGTGGGCGACCGGCAGGTGGCGAACCGGCCACGGCTGAGTCAACGACCGGGGCGAGGGCAACACCCGCCAGCAGTTGCTCGGCGAAGCCGCGCAATTGAAAAGCCGTACGGGCTATTTCGCCGGCTAGGCGCGGGGCGCCCAGGTGGGTTTCCTCGTTGGCCAAGGGCACCAGCGTTTGCTGATGGGCTTGCAGTGCATCGGCCAGTGCCTCAAGCAAGCCAGCGCGTACTTGCGCCGAAGCTTGTGCCCATACCGGCGCGGCCTGCCGCGCCAGGTCGACGGCGGTGTCGATGACAGTATATTCGTGGTTTTGTTGTTGTTCGGTGGGTTGAGTGGCCATGGTTCCTCTCTTGGCGGCGCAGCGAAGTGAAAGCGGCATGCTAAGGCCTGGCCGGGCCCTGGCCAAACGCCGTCAAGCGCCTGTCCCGCGCAGGTCCCAGCGGGTGGGACTGCGCAGGAGGTGACCTCTAGGGTTTCTCAATATGCGATCGATTTCCATTATGGACGTTGTAACCCGTAGCCTGAATCTTGAAGACATCCTTGCCCTGAGACATGTGGGCGGGATCTGGGCAACAGCCGTGGATCTGAATCCGGTCGGTGACCAATTGGCCGTAGTTATCAATCAAGGCCTGGGGGAGCGCCGCAGGGCCACGGTCCCATTCCTGATGGGGGATGGATCATGGCCAACTTCAGCTTATTGATTTGGCCAATAATGCCGCTGTTCATGTGTTGGTGCCAGAAGGGAAGGGGGTAGGATCCCCTTTGTACTCACCGGATGGTCAGCGGGTGGATGTGGTGACGATCTGTGCAGACGGTTTGAAAATAGAGGTTGTAGAAGTTGCGTCCCGCATCGCCCGTTTCTACGGCGCGCGCCAACAGTATTGCATTGCTAATTGATTATAAACGTAGCCGCATCTTGTTGGGCGGAGATGTTTGCATCAGATTTGGTAGAAGCAATCCAAAGTCTTGATGCAAATGAGCCTAGTAGACTGGATGCATTCAAAAAATCCCTCATCATGGCAGCAGACAAAAATGTCTCCCGCGAGCTAGTTAAGAGCGTTGTGTGCGATCACTGGATCATTTCAACAGACGGCAATCGTTTTCGACATCTTGGTGATGAGGTAGTAGCAAGGCTGATCTATCACATCGCTGCACGTCCGGCACGTCTCGGCTTCAACATCGAGAGCGAGGTAAATCAGAGATGGGATAATGAAGCGTGGCGTAAGCAATTCGACTACGTTACGAGCTATGGCGACAGCGCGAACGGGCTTACACTGACCTATGGCGCACCTAAGGCTGTGTAAGTGTTAGTCAAGCGTCCTCAGTGGAGGAATTCGAGGCGCTCTTGCCGTGGAATTGCACGCCGCGATCACATAACTGATCGTACTGCCGATCTTTGATCAGTGCGGTTTATGGAGCGCTAACGAATATTCAGCCTCGGTGATAGGCGTTTGGGTAGTGGGGCGGACCGCAATCTCCCGGGCACGTTGTGTCCCCATCGCCAGGGCCTTGCCGACGGAGGCGCCCGGCAAGTCGGCATAGCTTTCTTCGGCAAGCATTCGTCCGTCTCCTTCATAGACACTCGAAAACATTTCCGTCGCGCCGCTGCGCGCAGTCCTGGCCCTGACGTCAATCTCGGTACCGTCGTCTAGGGTCTCCGCGTGAACCACGGTATAGATCCTGTGATCCTCCCACGCGGTGAAGCATGAGCCTCGTTGACGCATGACACCCTTCTCCTCTCCAGCGCCTGTGTGACCGGGTGGACACCATGGCGTGCACTTAGGATAGGAACAGATGATTGAAATGGGGGCGCTGCGGAAGGCAATAAAGTGTGTGACGGTATGTCTGAATCAACTACGCAATCGAGGCCGCCTGTGCTGTATTGTTCGAGGCACATTGTCCCAGTTTCGTCCAGAACTGACTTGATCTACGCTTGCCAAGTCGATTAGGCTGTTTTCCCTCCCTTTTACAAGTTATTGCGCACCATCCGTGGCGTGCGGCCTGTGCTGTTGAAAAACCCTTGAGTATTTGAAGATGCATGATTCGCTGACAGAACAACAAATGCGTGAAGCATTATTCGGCCCTTCTGCTGCAGCCGCGCCTGCGGAGACTGTGGACTCGACAGAGCTCCAGTTCGTGCCGACCAAGCGCGCGGCGTCTAAACCCATCGCGAAGAGGGCTAAGCCGACGTCATTGTTCCCGAAGCTGCGGGTCACGATGCAGGTGACCAAGACCTTCGAGGGTGAAGTTGAAACCCTGGTTCATGAAGCCCGAACATTGAGCTCGCTGCTGGCGGAGCAAGAGGCGCGGGACCTGGCCAAGAAAAAGAAATTCAAGTACATCGACATTGTCTCAATCGAGCAGGTTTAGCCAGCGCTAGAATGCATTGCTGATCTCAGCCTAGTGGTTGTCCACGAGGTTTCCGCTACTGGCTCTCCTAGCTGCGTAGCTTGCGTGAAATAGTTCTGAACCTTTCGGCTATTATTTTTCCTAAACTACTTCAGATAATCATCCTCACTCGTGCAAAAGGATTTCCCATGTCAAAACTTGCAGAATTCAAAGCCCTGGAGGCCCAGCTGGCCGCGCAGATTCAGCAGTTGGATGCCTTGAAAAATGATGCCGAGCTGAAACGGGAGATCGAGTTCGAGAGCAAGCTCAAGGCGCTCTTGGAGGAGTACGGTGTCAGCCTGAAGCATATCATCGCCATCCTTGACCCCGTCAAAGCCGGCGGACACCCGTCCGCGAAGTTCGCCGCTACCCCGCAGCGCAAGCCGCGCGAACTCAAGCGCTACAAGCACCCAGATAGCGGCGAAGTGGTGGAAACCAAAGGTGGCAACCACAAGATCCTCAAGCAGTGGAAGCAGGAGCACGGGGCAGATACGGTGGAGAGCTGGCTGCAGTAATCGACGCTGGACCATCGGCATCCTTGCTCGAGCGTGAACAAGACAAAGGCCCCATCGGGGCCTTTGTGGTTTTCTCTGCTGAGTCATGCGGTGAGTTGATGCAGTGGCTCGATACTGCTTTGACCGTGCAGCGTCATGAGATACTCCGACGCTTCGCGTGCCTGGCCGCTGGCGCGGAAGATGGCACGCTTGTCCTCCCGAAGGATATTCAACCACGAGGCCAAGTACTCCTCGTGGCGCAGCTCGCCCTGAATGCCGGTGAGGGCGCACAAGAACGCTGCGCCCATCTCCGCCACCAGTTCTTCAAACGCATATTCTGCAGAACCGAAGCGGTGTCCGCCGGTGATGCCATCGCGCTTGAGGCGCGATTGATGGCCGGACCAATGCGTCAGCTCGTGCAGGGCCGTGGCGTAGTAGCTGCCGACGTCCTCGAACTGGGCCTTGGTGGGCAGTTGTATCAGGTCGCGCAGGGGATGGTAGAAAGCATCATCTCCAAAGCGATGCTCGATGCGCGCACCTGATAGCTCCAGGACTCGCTCAGCTGGCCCATGGTCGATGAAGGGGGCGGCGGGTTCAGCCTCACCTGTATCCTCAGGCTCGCTGGCCAGGCCCTCGGTCTGCTCGATGTTGAACAGGCAATGGGTACGCAGCAGTGCAAACTGCACCATCTTGACGTTGCCCTGTTCATCCCGAACGACCTCGCCATGCTCGTCCTGGGCTTCCTTGCTCATGGGTTTGTACAGCACCGCCAGGGTCGATTGCTCGCCTTTGCGGATATGCCCGCCCGCCTTGCGTGCCTGGTTGAAGGTCAGCCATCGGTCCTGACGATAGCCGCGCAAGCGCGCCTCCGCCCACAGCAGGGGGATGTTGATGCCGGCGTAAGCTCGTCGGGTGATGGCATTGGTGGGGAAGGGGGAGTCAGCACCTGAACCCGGTGTTGACCAGGGTTTGATCCAGGGAACCACGCCTTGATCAAGCGCGGTGATGATCTTGTTGGTGACGTCGAGGTAGATGTCGGACATGACGTTCTCCTGAGGTGAGAGGGAACGCCGCCCGACCGGGAGGGGTTCCCGGTGGGGTGAAAGGGGGGGCAAGGTGGTGTTGGCCGGCCGCTTTCAGTGGCCGGCGGTTGTCTCGCTCGGTAGGTGAATCAACAGAAACGCAGGTTCTCCAGCAGGGTTCATCTTGTTGACCTGCACCTGCTGCAGCGAGCTCATTGAGAGGTCGGCGTCGAGCTCAAGCTCGACTGCAGCGCCGTGTAAGCCGGTACTGGCTAGCGACAAAGTGTTGCTCAACAGGCGTGAAAGCCGCCGGCTCGAGAGCCCAGATAGCGGACTTCCACCGTCGGCTTCCATGACGTATTGCCATACGCCGGGGCTGAGTACGATCGCAGTGGACAAGGGGCTGGGTTTAAGCATCGCTACCTCCCACATCATGGGTGAGCACGGCACCGGATATGTAAATAGGTGGATGCTCGCCGCAGGTTTGTTTCGAAAAGCACTGCTGATGGCTGTGGTTTAAACCCAGCTGGGCGAAGGGTCAATCCAGGCTCGCGCAGCCAAATGGCAGGCGGGATCCAGCGAATTCCAAGGAAGACAGTGCAGCGCAGAAACCAGATGAGCGGCTGATGTTGCCTCGGTTGCTGCTGCCGGTGCCCCTCGTAATGAGGGGCTATCGGCACAGGTAAGCGTGGATTGGCTCACAGCTTTCCAGGGACGGTAACTTCGGCTGCCAGGCACAGATGTGTAGGGGTGGCTTCAAGCAGCAACGAACCCGAAGTGCCGCGAAGCGCGGCCAGCACGGGGTCGTCGACGTTGAAGTATTCGACAAAGTCGTCACCACCAAACTCATCCCGAGCGCGCTGCCACCACGACTCAAAGTCGTCAATTTCAGGATTGCAGCCGGTTGCGTAAGCAACGCGCTTGCGCCCACCTTCTGGTTTGGACTCGCCGATCTCGGACATGAGGTAAACGCCTTGATCCTTGACCAGGATGACTCGGCAGCCATTGATGCCGGCCTCAGCCAGCACTGCTTGCAGTTCAGTTCCCGTGAATCGAAGCATGATAAGTTCCTCGAGCAATAGCGCTGAGGAATGCCGCCCGGCTGGGAGGAATTCCCAGCAGTGGAGCGGTTGGTATAAAGGCCGAGGTAGTCAGGGCCTGGTGATGGAGCGATCATCTCCGCGGAAAGCGGCGACCGTGTGAGCTGCCGAACGCGAATCACACTTGGGATAACCATCGTGGAAGCGACGTAGCCTTCAAGGTTCTGGCTACCTAGGTGCTGGAATCCAGCAGTTGCAACTCACAAATATCCCACCTTCCGAATGCGTTTCAAGAGGCAAGAATGGACGTTTTTCCAAGTTGTGCCGGTGAAGAGTTCTACTTGGCAATGACCTGATGGATGGTCAACCGCATGCGGATGGGAGGAGTAGCATTAAGAGGATCCAAATTTTTGGATCAGTCAATGTGTGGTAATTGCAATGAGACACCGAAGCGACTCGACAATGACTTTTTCTTACCGGATTGGGGCTTTCGTAGGCGGGCTTTGGGTACGCTCTCGAAAAGCGCAGCGAGCGTTGATCTATTCGTCGAAGTTCTCTGATATTCCGCTACCGGTTCGTCATGGATTTCTCTCGATTGCAACGGGCGTGTTCATCGTGGTGATTGTGCTAGGTGCTGTATTTACTGTTTGCATTGTATTGGGCTTGGCGGTGCTGCGCAGATTGCCGTCGCTGGACGTTGGCCCTGACGCGCCACCTGGATACGATGACATTGACCACCCCTACCACCGCGTGACTTATCCTGAACGCTACGATGATTTCGGTTCGTTACGTTGAAGATTGTTGCCATCAACGCGCAGATTTTTTCGCCGCGGTCATCAGCTGGGAAGTGCCTTTCGCCGCTGAAGCTTCTGCTGAATGAGAGCCTCTATTCAGCATTCCCTCAATGTTTGCTCCGACGGCGTAACCTGCCCAGCTCATTGCACCCACAAATGTCATAGGTAACACCACAAACATCGCGCCCATCACGTATTCGATGACTTGCGCTGTCACGGTGCCGTCCATAAATCCGGAGGTGGGCAGCGACAACAGCGTTTGGTCAGTCGACGACACCTGGTTATACAAAGCGTCCAACATGCTCGAGTCCACCCACCGGGCCAGCTCCCACCAGAAGCTCAGCATGTGCAGAGTGAATAGCGCGAACGTAACTGTCATCAACGCCTTCAACTGGTAGGTGCTGATCAGCAACACCAGCGGCAGGCTGATGATTGCCCCCAGGATCAGGAACGCCTGCACCATCGGCAGTGCTGCCCGCAGCGCATTCATCGCCGGAAAATTGCTGAATGACCCAAGCGCTAGGCCAGTATTCGTGGCCAGGTTGTTCAATCCTTGCGTAACCGAACCGCCTCGGGCGCTGCTGCCATAGTCCTGGAAGACTTGGCCGGGGGACATGCTGATGGACTGCTGCCGCGGGCTGACCAGTTCGCGTAGCGTGGCATCTTCGACCTCGGTGTTGGTACGGCCCGTCAACCAGCCCTCCAGGCGAGAGATCAGCGAGGGATCGACCTCAGCCAGCAGACGCGCGCGCAGGCCAACATCGGCATCGCTCCACCATTGCTTGCAATTGGGGTAGCCCGCGCCGTTGGCCAGCTGAGGCAACGACGTGTCGCGAGCCTCGTCGTAAAGCCATGCGACCCTCGGCGTCCGTGAGCGGTCGATATCGTAATAACCCGCGGTATTGAGGAAGTAGCTCGAGCCAATCCAGGAGGCGTCGTAGCTTTGCGCCTTGTCGAGCTCTGGCCGATTGGTAAACAGCCGCGACCGCGAATAGCCGTAGCAGTCTCGAGTGAAGTCCGCGACCTCCTGCAGCAACACCTGGTTGCTGATGCGGGAGCTGTCGATCTCCATGCGCATTTCACGGATATCGGGCGCGCAGGGGATGGCGGCCGTGGCCGCCGCAGTGATGCCCTTGCTCAACGCATGCACGAGAAACCACCACACCGGTACGTTCGCCGACTTGTCGCCGATCGTGTTAAACGTTGTGTCCCAGGACGTATCAGCCGGCTCGGCCAGTGATACGCCGCAGCGCTGGCTGGCCGCGTCATCGTAGGTAATCGACGACAGGTTCAGCGGGAAAAACGGGATGCAGGCGAACAGGATCACCACGTAGGCCATCCATAAACGGTTTTCCACGCGAGGGATCGAAAGGAGTCCTTTGTTGCCCTCATCAGCACCTTGCTGTCGTGCTGACAGCCATTCCTGCAGGATGATTGCACCAAAGGGGACTGCGAACAGTCCCGTGTCGACCAGCGTGTTCCAGATGCCGTTGTTGATGATCCAGGCCAATAACGACAGGTAAAACTCCAGGTAACTGTTGGTGCTCATCGTCATGGTTCACCTCACAGGCGTGTCAGTTCAGCCAACACAATGGCACTGAAGCCGATCAGCGCCAGGCACTGCAGTCGGCGCCGGCCTTCTGTAGAGCGCTGCATTCGGAATGCACGCCACCAGCCGGCGCTGATCAGGCTGTATAGCAAAACGCGCCAGCACGCGAGGTAGCCGCTTAGGGCGCGCGGGATCGTTGGCCATTCAGGCCACACGTTCAGGGAGTGAATGGCCAGCCAAGCGATCGATAGCAGTGCCAGGCAAGCGCCACTAACGAGCAGCACGCCTATCAGACCTGCCTTGAGGGTGGCGATCGTCATGGGGTGTTCCTGCCTTGATCGGCGCGCTGGAGCCTGCCAGGTTCCGGGTCGCGCTGATCGATGATGCGCGAGGCATCTGCACCGCCGGCATGGCGGTCCAGCACCAGGCTGGCAGTGTTGGTGGCCAGGGATTGCCGCACCTGCAGTTCGGTCTGCAGCAGGCGAATTTCCCGGTCCAAGGTTTCGACATTGTTATTCAGCGAGTTAGTTGCGGGCTGCGCCGATGCCACGTTGGGCTCATGACTGCCTGCCAGCAGGGTGCGCTGCAGCAACATGGCCTTGTAGATGACGCTCGACAGCGCGGTTTCGCTTGCTAGACGCCGGGCGAGCAAGTCCTGGTCGGGGTCATCGCGCAAGCCTTCGATCACGCCGCGCGATACCGGCAGCAGCGGGCTGGATACCTTGCTCAGATTCTCGGGCGTAGGTTGATCTGTGCCCGCTACCAGCCGCTGCAGGCCGGTCAACTGCTCGGTGTATGCTTCCTGGATCAGAGGCGAAAGACCGGTCCCTGCCGTCGCACGCAGGGTTTCGCAGTCGTCACAGGTCTCCACCTCGGTCTCTCCCAGCACTCGGGTCGCCCAGTCGGAGGCTTCGCTTGGGCTCGACCAGGCTTGGCAGATGGCACCGTTCTGGCAGCTAGCGCCCACGGCGGAACTGTCGTCCAGCGAGCGGTTGTGCAGCAGGTTGTAGCCTGCTTTGACGACGTCGGCGGTCACACGGATGGGCGCTTGGGCTCGTCCACCGGCTTTCTGCCCACCGACCCAGCTGACGCCATTATTGCCATTGTTGGTCTCGGTGTTTTTCACCGCGGTTACCGCGTCGCCGCCGGACTGTTCAAGGTTGGCCTGCATCTCCTGGTTCTTCGCCATGTCGCCCCAGCCGGCTTGATCGACCTTGTCGGCCATCTTGGCGGCCATGGCTTGGCAGGTGAGTTTGGAACGGTCGAAATCGAGCCGACCCTGTAGCACTCCGTTGCTGAGCAATTCGTAGAGGCCGGGGTTGGCACGCTGGATGATCATCGCCGGCAAAGACATCACCGCCTGCGTGGCGTTCTGGATGACGTTGCCCATGATCTGCTGGAAGCCCTGGGTGGCGCCGTTCAACTGGTTCTGCAGCGTGTTGGCGAGGTTCATGTTTCCGCACATCATGTTGGCGCGCCATGACAGCCCTACGCCCAGGCCACTGGGGCGGTATAAGGAGGAGGGGGCTCCTGCGGCCGAGCCACCGCCGATGGTGTACATCACCCGGTCATCCAGCACCTGGCCTTGATCCCCAAGGTGGTAGTCGCCATCCGCCGCAGCGCTGGAAGCGCAGGCTAGCGCACCCATCAGGCCGAGCAGCATGGCAATTGGGAAGTGCCATTTACTCGCAATCATCAGTGGCCTCCGTCGAAGTCGATGCTGAACAGGAAGGTCTGGCCCATGCGCTGGCAGCAGCGGTATGGCCGCCAAAGCGACCAGGCATAGGCACCGTCGTCGCTTTGAATCGCTGGGCCTGGAAACACCGCACACGTGCTTTGCAGTTGCGGGTAGAGCAGCTGCCAGCGATGGTTGCTGACGTCGTTCTCCATTACCGGCAGCGGCGGCCAGTAGCCGTCATAGGGCATGGGCTGCAGTGACAGGTAGACGTGAGGCTGGCCCATCCGGGTGATGAAATCGCTGGCGCGTTGGGCCATGACGGCGGCGGCTTTGAAGTCGTCTGGCTGGACCAGCAAACCCTCTCGGGGATAGACATTTCCCCACATCTCGCCCAGCGCCTGGTTGCCGATTTCACGTACGCCGGGCTCCAGCGCCTGGGGGTAGACTGACTCGGGAATACCGTGACGCCAGCCAAGTGGATCGAGGGTGCTGAGGTAATAGGGAGTAAGCGGGGTTGCGCCGGTCGGGCAGCTATAGCCAAAGCGCTGGGCGAGGGCTGTCAGCGCCAACCCTCCGGGATGGCCGATGGCGTCGACATTCTTGAAGCGGGGCAGGTTGTCGCGTCGCGGGGAAGGGGTCATCAGATTGCCTCCTCCTTCCGAACCCGGAACAGGCGTCGATAGGGGCGACATTTCCAGCCAAGGGTTGGCACCGGTATCGGAGTAGCTCGATACCACCAGTTCGGGAATGAAATGGCGGACTTTGGGCGAGGTGCGGACGGTGCAGCCGAAGGGGGTACACAACAACCAGTAGCAGATGCCGACTACACGGTACTCCAGGCACCGAAGCGAGTTGACTGAACTGATGATGGCTTGTGTCGTCAACGAGAAGCATGGCGTGGGAATCATAATTAACAATACGCTCAAGGTTCGGCAACGTACTCTGCTCATGCAACACTTAAAGTAGTTGCATGACGAGAGGGCGGTATTGCCGAATCTAACATTATTATCTACGTTCATGAGCACCGCTTGACTAGTGTAAGTCAGCATCAATTAGGGCGACTTCAATATCGCTGATTTTTCTGTATGCTGTTAGTGTTTAACTGATTGCTTGACTCTCAATATTCGAATCTTCTTGCGCAGTTAGTGTCAGTGGTGGCGGAGTACTTTTGTGCTCTTGGTTGACGCTGGATGCCCCATGAGGTGGGGCGAGGGGGATGACACTTAGTCAGAACTGGTCGTGATGATGAATTCCACGATGGCCCTAGGGTTTTTAGGCTCACGGTGCGCTTTGGCTGACCGTAAGACTCGTGCAAATGGGCCACGCGCGTTCCCCTATGCTCGGGGATTCCCCTTCCCTCGTGTTGTTGTCACGAATTCGCAATTAGGACTGGGTAGGCTCGGTAAGGGAGAGCGTCGGCTCAATCCGATTAGCTAAGTTATTAGTCGGCACGACCTCCAACACGCTAGAAAACGCCTGAAAAATAGTCGGTGCATCTAATTCCCCCCCCTTTCGCTTGCGACGCTGCCGGCTAAGAATGGTAGTACACAGGCATCCGTTTAGCGGATCCGTGTTCAGTATCGAAGGCGCAAACACGCGCACCAAGCGCCGTAGCCTGAGATAGGCCTTGTGCGAAAAGCGCCAGTTAATTAATTGTAAACATCCACTCTTCGTCCATCAGCGATCATGACCTAGGCTATCAATGGGGCCGCCAAGGTTATGGTCTGGTGAGGTGAACGTGACTGAAACTACTTCCGCTCCTTCTACCCCGGTTGAAGGGGAAACATCATTAGGGATTCTGAATCAAGCATATCAGAGCTCTGTAAAGACACCTTTTGAGCTGGCTCAGCAGACCGGAGCAGTTTCTCATATAGTGACGGATCGCAATCACCGACTGCTGGCCGCTCAGTGGCGACTGCAAGATTCGGTGCTCGCATATAGGGATATCCCTGAGAGTACCCTGACCTTTCATATAAGTGGAAGCACCCGAGTCGCAAAGTTCATTGACGGTCGTTGCATTGCTCAAGGAGCTCGGGTCAATAGCGTGAGCCTTACCACACCAGGTTCATCGGAATGGGAGCTGCAAGGTCAAATGGAGATCATGCATCTTTATTTGCCAGAGCACACGTTGCGATCATTCGTAGATAGCCATGCGCCTACTGGACAGAATTTAGAGCTTAGAGCTTTTTTTGCTGCAGTTGATCCTTGGTTAACAGGTTTTTTCACAATGCTAGGGGTTGACATCGCAAAAGGGGGGGCTGGCTTCTCTGATTCGTTGTTGCTTGATAGTTTGTGGGCGTTACTCTTGTCGCATCTATTTGATAACTATATGGGGGATCGTGCGCCCGCGCGTAGTACTAAAATATCAACTCGTCAGATAGGTGGGCATGCGCTACGAATGCTGCAGGACTATTTGGCTGATCACTTGGCCGAAGATGTGAGTCTGCGGGATCTTGCGGCATTGGTAAACCTTTCCGAAGGCCACTTATTACGAGTTTTTCGTAGTGGGACAGGGCTTACTCCATATCAGTACTTGATTAGTATACGTATCGATGAGGTTAAGCGTTTGTTGCGCCATTCAGACCTCACGGCCAAAACAATCGCCCGCATGACAGGCTTCGCCAGTCCTGCTCATATGGGGGATTGCTTTCGTCGACGAGTGGGGATCACACCCGGGGATTTTCGCCAAAAATTAAAATGATTGGGTTCAAGGGGTAAATTTTTTGGATGACTATCTGATATCGAATATCGTTTTTTTGGTACATGGTGGCGTGTGATGTTGGTGGTGGCTTCGCGCGTAACACAATGATTTATAAAGATTTTTTTGTTTTTTTGTTTCCGTCTGATGCTCGGCATTGGTCCGTAAGGAGTGAATATCGATAAACTCATTAAAATGTTAATTTTATGGCTCGCCACGGTCAGGAGCGCACACGATCAAGTCATCGTTTGCCGTCGCAGCTCTCGATGAGGCGTGCCAGCTGCCTGAGTATACCTAATAAGGATAAGAAATATGTCTATGAACCAACTACATGCCCGACCTGTCGCTCAAGTAGAGTCCCATGGGATCCCTGAGGCTCTCCACATTGACAGCGAAAGTCGGCCGTTCGCCCGTGATTTCGGCGCGCCTGGTGTTGATCTTCAACTGTTACAAGCCGATATCGAGGGTGGTACCTTCGCTGTACGCATACGTTTTGCCCCAGGTGTACAGCTGCCGCCCCACCATCACTCGGGTATTGTTTTCGCCTACACGCTCGCGGGCGAATGGCGTTACTTGGAATACCCGGATTCGCCGCGCAGCGTGAAGGGCTCTTACCTATACGAGCCTCCAGGGTCTATTCATACGCTTAAGGTTTCAGACGATAACACGGAACTCACCGATGTCATCTTCGTCATTACTGGTGCCATGCTGATTCTTGATGATGAGCACCGAGTTATCCAGGTATTAGACGCTGCCAGTCATGTTAACGATTGGGCTCAGGCTCTTCGAGAGCAAGGCGATGATGTACCGACGATAATTGGTGGCTCTCGCGTAGGTTATATCACTCCGCAGATCCCCCGCTCGCGGTAAGCGTCTCCGCTGGGGGCGAGGTACCGCTATGGTGTCTTGTCCCCCTCCAGCCTGACTTCATTTCTGGATATTCTATGGTCACGAAACTGTTGAGTCGTGTCGCGTTGTCGTGCGCGACGCTAGGTGGCTTCTGGGCGTCATCGGTGCGTGCGGACTTCATGGAGGATGGTAGCGGTAGTCTCGATTTGCGTAATTTTTACTTCAACCGCGATTACCATGGTCCGTTGGCGGCCCAATCGCGCCGTGATGAGTGGGCCCAGGGATTTGGCTTAAAGCTTCTGTCAGGCTATACCGAAGGGACAGTGGGGATCGGATTGGATGCTTTTGCCATGCTTGGCCTAAGACTAGACTCCAGTCCTGATCGCTCCGGTAGCGGGTTGCTACCGCGGGGATCGGATAAGCGGGCTGCCGAAGAGTATGGGGACATCGCTCTGGCTCTCAAAGTGCGAGTTGGCAATAGCGAAATAAAGGCCGGTAGTCTCATCCCGCAATTGCCATTGTTGTCAGCAAATTACAGCCGGTTGTTCCCGCAAACATTCGACGGTGTTCAGTTGATCAGCCGTGACTTTGAACATATCACGTTCACCTTGCTGCACGCGGATCGAACCAAACTGCGTGATTCCAGTGGTGACGATCGATTGACCGCCATGCCCCAGCAAGGGGCCTATTCATCAACGGCAACTAGCGGATCACTCAGTTATCTGGGCTTCGATTTCCAGCCGTTTCGGGACGTGACCCTGAGTCTTCATGAAAGTGAGCTCGAAGACATGTTTCGCCGTGGGTATGCAGGTTTTAAGGCCAACACGACATTGGGCGACGGCAAGGTATTTACAGAGTGGCGATACTTTACTGCCCAAGACATCGGACGGCGGCTTCTGGGTGAGGTAGACAATCAAACCTTAAGCACCAATTTCGGCTATAGCTGGGCGGGTCACACCATCAGTGGCGGTTTTCAGCGTGCCTATGGTAGCACCGCCTACGCGTTTGTCGGCGGCACTGATACTTATCTGTTTAGCGAGCAGCAGATCAGTACCTTCGCTTTGGCTCAGGAACGGGTGTGGCATGCGCGGTATGATTATGATTTCGCGGCGCTAGGCTTGCCTGGGCTAACGTTTAATGTGCGCTACGTGTCGGGCACGAATGTTGAACTGAGCCATGTCAGTACCACCAAAGCCCGGAGGCAGCTGGCGAGCGGCGAACGGGGTGATGAGTGGGAGCGCACCTCTGATCTGTCATACACCATTCAGAGCGGCCCCTTGAAAAACCTCAGCGTCCGTTGGCGCAATGGTAAGAGTCACTCCAATTTTTCTGACTCGGCTGATGAAGATCGTATCATTCTGGGCTATGTCTATAATTTTTAATCACAGACCCGGGTGGGTTGGATGAGAAAAGTACTTTGTATTGAAGATGATCCAGTGGTTTCGCAGGAAATCGCTTCGGAATTATCGCGAGCAGGTTTTACCGTCGAGTGCGTAGCAGACGGCGCCGAAGGGCTGGCTCGTGGTCTGGTGGGTGGTTTCGATGTTATTACTTTGGATCGGATGTTACCCGGAATGGATGGTCTTCAGGTGATCACCTCATTGCGTCGTGCCGGGATTCGCACACCTGTCATGATGATCAGCGCCTTGAGTAATGTTGACGAGCGTCTGAACGGGTTGCGTGCAGGCGGAGACGACTATCTGGTGAAACCCTTTGCCTCGGAAGAAATGGCTGCGCGTATCGAGGTACTGCTGCGCCGTCATGAGGATATCAATGAGCGGGCTACTCAGCTCAACTTGGATGATCTGATGCTGGATTTGTTGATACGTGAAGTCTGCTGCGCAGACCAGCGAATGGCGTTGCCGCAGATGGAGTTCAAGCTTTTGGAGTTTCTAATGCGGAACGCCGGTAAAATAGTCACCCGCGCGCTGATCTTCGAGCAGGTATGGGGCTATCATTTCGACCCCGGCACCAAACTAATTGATGTGCATCTGGCCCGCTTACGCCGAAAGCTCGAACAATTAGGATGCCGCCCGGCAATTACAACTATTAGAGGAACAGGTTTTGTCCTCGCCTCCCAATGACCCGAGCCCTAGTATCTGGCGGACCACGCCAGTACGGTTATCTATCTACTTTGCGATATCGTGGATTGTTGGTCTCGTGGCTCTCAATGCCGTGATTTTTTGGGGTGCGGCAAGTTACCTTGCACGCCAAGGCGATGAAATTGTCCAGGGCCAGGCAAGAGCGCTGAAATCTGTCCCGCTAGCGAGTCTTCCCGAGCAAATCCGGCACGCGCAGTTGGGGGATTTGCGAAATGTAAGCTATTACGGCTTGTTCAGCGAAGGGGGAGAAAAACGAGCTGGTAATGTCGAGCACCTACCTGCCGATTTGCCGATCGATGGCAAACCGCGGGAGCTTAAGGAAGTGGGGTTCCAGTACGGTGCTCGTGCTCTGGCGCTGCGGTTGGCTGACAACACTATTCTAGTGGTCGGGTACGATGCCAAGACACTCACGGGCTTACGTCTGATTTTGGTACAGACTCTGGGCTGGAGTAGCCTAGTCATCTTGCTGATGGGGCTGGCGTTAGGAGCACTTTTGGGACTTGGCCCTATGCGGCGCGTGCGTCAGGTGCAGGAAACCAGCAGTAGGATTGCGACGGGCGATCTGCAGTGCCGGCTGCCGATTGCGGGTAACGGAGATGAGCTGGACATACTTTCAAGCTTGGTTAACCAAATGATTGGAGAGGTCGCGCGCCTACTGGATGAGGTCAAAAGTGTAGGCGACAATGTTGCCCATGACTTGCGCACACCACTTCATGCCATGCGTGCCCAACTTCATCGTACCCTTGAGCAGTGGCAGGTAGAAACTCCGGTGCAGTTGCAGGTGCGGGTGGAGCAGGCCCTGGCAGCTGCTGACAGCTTGCTGAGTCGCTTCCGGGCCTTGCAGCGCATTGCCGAAATTGACAAGCAGCAGCGTTTGGCTGGTATGGCTGATTTCGCGCTCGAAGCTTTATTTGAGGAGTTGGCCGAGTCTTATGGCGCTGTAGCGGAGGAGACAGGCATAACGCTTCGAACCAGTATTGAGCTCGGAAGTCTGGTGCATGCCGACCGGGCGCTGGTGGCTGAAGCGTTGATCAATCTGCTGGAAAACGCTCTGAAATTTACGGGAGAGGGCGGTACCGTTTGGTTCCGCCTGCAACGACCAAGTGATGAAGTAGTCATGTTAGTTGAGGATAACGGGCCTGGAATCGCGGAAGAAGACCGCGAAAGGGTCCTCCACCGCTTTGGACGCAGCGCTCGTGATCAGCACATACCGGGAGCAGGCTTAGGTCTGGCGATGGTCAGCGCCGTTGCGCGTCTACATGGCTACCAATTAACTTTGGACGAAGCCGCTCCTGGGTTGAGAGTGACGTTGCGCGGTGCATGTCGTGCTGCTGACTCAAATTAGGGCTTCAGAAGAGTCATCGGGTCCTTTCCGCTTTCCAATACGTACGTGGAGAGGATCACTGTTTCCTGATGCCCGTTTTTGAACCAATGCGGAGTGTATGGAGGCACCAGCGCAGCTTCCCCGGGCTTAAGTTCACGGTCAGGCTGGCCTTGAACGTACAGCGTGCCACCACCGCTGAGGATATAACCCGACTCGATGCCAGGGTGTTCGTGAAGCGGTGCTTGGGCATCTGCTGGCACGACCGTTTTCACGATGCGGGTCACATGGCCAGCTGGGTATTCGGTTTCCATCACTACCGTTTTGTTCTTTTGCATGGCTTGTGCAGACAGCGACGGCTCGGCGGCGAAGCTAGGTATGGCGATCAACAGGCTTGCGGTTAGCAGGGCAGTCTGACAATACATCTTATTCATTGCACGCTCCGGGTCAAAATTGACAAGGCTACGGCCCACTCCGGGCTGCAGGGCCGTCAGAGTAGGGGTATCTCCAGCCCTTTAAATAGTTAACTTTTTTTAAATAGGTGGTCTACCGGGCTTGCCGGAATATTGCTGCGCCGACTCGCTGAGGCGATCGGTTCAATTCTCCTCAAGGCGTGCGCCGGGCGCATCTCTTGGTTTTTCTGGTCTTGACCGGGTAATAACTGCCGTGCAAACAACAACTCGAAACTCCTCATCAGGCGGACCCTCTGCCTCATGGCCTGCGTCATCTGGCCGAACACTATTCCTCATCTTTGGCGCATTTGTGGTGATGGTGGGTCTTGGCATTCTCTACGGCGGTGTGCTGCTAGCTCGCCTGGGAGGCTCGCTCTATTACCTTTTCGCTGGTTTGGTAGCCTTGGTTGCTGGCGTGCAATTGATCCGTCGGAAACTGTCTGCGGTGATATTGTTGAGCGCCTTGACGCTGGGGACCCTGATCTGGTCATGGTGGGAAGTAGGTTACAACGGTTGGGCGATGATACCGCGCTTGGATTGGCTGGTGGTGCTGTGCCTGTTGATGCTGGTTGCTTACCGTGCCGCGCAACGGCAATTTGTTGGCTTTCGTGGCACCCCCTACGTGCTCGCCACTGCGGTTCCGGCAGTGGCCGGGTTGCTGTCGATTTTGATTCCGTTGTTTTTTCCCTCCAACGTCGAGTTAGCTGATCCGTCTCTTGCCTTGAGTCGTCCCAGTGAGTCGTACAGCACCAGCGTCATGACTTCTCCAGATGGTAATGTCGCAGCTACTCATGATGAAACCAATTGGACCGGATTTGCTGGTTCAAACCTCTCCAACCATTACACCCCAGCGAGGCAGATTACTCCGCAAAACGTTTCAACTCTTAAACGTGCTTGGGAGTTCCACACCGGAGATCTCCCACCTCCAGGCTCGAAGACCCAATACCTCAACGAAAATACGCCGTTGAAGGTGGGCGATAGTGTCTACGTATGTACTCCAACGCAGAAAGTCATCGCTCTTGACGCTGCGAGCGGCAAGGAAAAATGGCGCTTTGACCCCAAGGCCAATCCAACGGCGCTTCAAACCGCCGGTGCCTACTGCCGGGGAGTCGCTTACTACGAGGCTCCTCAAGGTACTGCAGATTGCCCTACCCGTATCATGTGGGGCGTGGACGGCGGCCGTCTTGCTGCAGTTGATGCACGAACTGGCCAGCTGTGCCAGAGCTTTGGTGATGGCGGCTACGTCGATCTTCAAAAGCACATCGGCAAGTTTACCCCTGGTTATTGGGGGAATACCTCAGCCCCAATTGTCATTCGCGGTAACGTGATCATCGGGCATATGGTTCGCGATGGGCAGGATCGATATGCTCCTTCAGGTGTAGTACGCGCCTACAATGCGGTGACCGGAAAGTTTGCCTGGGCATGGGACCTCGGCCGTCCTGGCGAGACTTCAGAACCAGGCCCTGATGGTCAGTACACGCCAGGTACCCCAAATGTCTGGGCGCCTCTGTCGGCAGACGACAGACTGGGGTTGGTTTACTTGCCCACCGGTAACGCCGCCGGTGACTTCTGGGGCACCACCCGTACTGCAGCAGAGGAGGAATTCACCGATTCGCTAGTTGCCGTCGATGCCTCTACTGGGGAGGTCAAATGGCACTTCCGGACTGTTAACCATGATCTTTGGGATTTCGATATCGGCCCACAACCGAACCTGGTCGATTGGCCGACGGATAAGGGAGTTCGACCGGCAGTGATCCAGGCCACCAAGTCCGGACAGATCTTCGTCTTGGACAGAGAAACCGGCGTACCGCTAATGCCAGTGGAGCAGAAACCTGCCCCCCAAGGCGCCGACGGAGGTAACTGGACTGCTGCTACCCAGCCTTATTCTGTTGGCATGCCAAACACTGTGGGCGCCCCCAGCAAGACGCCTGAGCGATTGAAAGAAAGCGATGCTTGGGGTATCAGCCCGTTTGATCAACTGGAGTGTCGTATCCAGTACCGCAGCGTACGTTACGACGGCATGTTCACACCACCGATGATTGGCGGCACTTTGGCGTATCCAGGCAATCACGGTGGCTTGAATTGGGGAGGGGTATCGGTTGACCTGCAGAAAGGCATCATGGTCTTCAACAGCAACCGGATTCCGTACATCGAACGCCTAGTGCCTCGCGATGAGATCGAAAAGCTAGGTTCGCGTTCGCTCAATGAAGGTGGCCCGGACAAAGGTCTGATGCCTCAGGTCGGTCTTCCGATAGGCGCCCAGAAATCACCTTGGCTGTCTGTGCTTAAAGACCCATGTGTGGCACCGCCATGGGGGTTCCTGAGCGGGGTTGATCTGCGTACCAAGGATGTGATCTGGCGCCGGCCATTGGGCTCGGGCTACGACACTGGTCCTTTCGGCATTCCGTCTCGAGTGAAGCTGCAGATGGGCACGCCCACTGATAGCGGTCCGCTGACCACGGCCGGCGGCGTGACTATCCTAGGCGCAGCACTGGATAACTACATGCGTGCATTCGATACCGAAACTGGAAAGTTGCTCTGGGAAGAACGCTTGCCTGCTGGTGCACAAGGGGCACCTCTGAGCTACGTGCAGAACGGCAAGCAGTATGTCGTCGCTGTTGTTGGCGGCCATGCCCGCCTGGGCACCACGATCGGTGACAGTGTCATCGCCTGGACCCTGCCGTAAGGCAGGGTTTCAACTTAATAAACAACAAAAAGGGTAAAGCTATGCATTCCATGTATAGGATTGCCGCCTTGGTAGCTGCGCTTTCGGTGAGCATGACCGGCCAAGCGG
This sequence comes from Pseudomonas eucalypticola, assembly GCF_013374995.1. NCBI lineage: Bacteria > Pseudomonadati > Pseudomonadota > Gammaproteobacteria > Pseudomonadales > Pseudomonadaceae > Pseudomonas > Pseudomonas eucalypticola. Next base: position 2,253,431 of record NZ_CP056030.1, read on the forward strand.
ACCAGACCAACAATGGCAAGAGTGCTCCAGCGTTCGGCAACGGACCTGTGAAAATCGAGCAGGTAGCGTTTTTCCCGGATCAGCAAAGCACCGGTGTTGCAATATCCAGAACGGGAAGGCTTTTTGTTAGCCTGCCACGCTTGAGTCTGGATAATCCCATTAGCCTTGGTGAAGTCATCGACGGGAAGATTCGTCCATATCCTGACTTGGCGTGGAATGCTTACCGTAGTTCGAACGGGGACCGCAATAAACCGGCCGAGCAATTCGTTACCGCCCAAGCGATTGTCACTGATCATCAGGATAATTTGTGGGTCCTGGACCCAGCCACGCCCAAGCGATCGGGCCCCATCAAAGGTGCTGTGAAACTTGTGAAGATTGATCTGGCCCGAAATAAGGTCGTCAAGGTCTTTTATTTTGACGATAAAGCTGTCCCTGAGGGGGCATCCCTCAATGATGTCCGCTTTAGTCCAGACGACCATTTCGCCTACCTAAGTGATGTTGCTAACCCAGGTCATGCTGGTGCAATCGTGGTGATGGATTTGCGCACTGGCAAGGCTTGGCGGGCATTGGACGGCGATCCCTCCACCCAGACAAGTCCAGATCTGTATCTGATGGGTGATGGCAAGAAACTGCTTGGCCCAGATGGTAAAGGTTTGCAGCTGAACGTTGATGGGATAGAAATTTCACCTGACGGAAGCACGTTCTATTGGCAGGCGTTGACTGGTGATACGGTTTACAGCGTCCCCACGGCCGACTTGGACGATCCTGCTCGTGCATTGAAGGCCAAGGCTACACCTGTAGCAAAGACTCATCCCGCCGACGGTTTGTGGATCGATAGGGCTGGCAGGTTCTTTGTCTCCAACCCAAGTGAGGACTCTGTGGAGGTCGCGGACCACGTAGGTGCCCCCCTGAAGCTGCTTGTTAAAGACAAACGTATGCGTTGGCCCGATAGCTTCGCTCAAGGTGCTGACGGGGCGCTGTATGTGAGTGCGAGTTTTATTGGTGATAGTCCCTGGTTTCACCCCGAAGCCAAAACGACGCCCAGCGCAGTGTTTAGGATCACCGCAGGGCAATGAGTTGAAATGGTAACCCTGCCCCTTAAGAGGGGGCAGGCTTTAGCATCGGCCTTCACGCTTGTGTGCGGTGGATGTGGCGATGAGTGAGTAGTGAAGCCCTTTGGAGCTGGGGCCGATACCTCATATGTCAACGGCATTGAATTTTGAAAGCAGCAGGCAGTGATCGGTGCTGTCTAGCGTTCTAGATGTTGGAATATGCTGCTCGCCCCAGTCTCGATCGACAAGCGATAATGGGTTTTTAGCGGCTGAGTAAGCTGCGTGAATTATCAAGACTCGCTGCAATCTGTTCAGCGGCTTTTGTAGTGGTCAACTGATCCCGGACACTGAATTGAGTTTTTCCTCTGCGACCGCAGGCGGTAGCCCTTCGTTGAATTGATGCGGTCGCCGCCAGTTGTACCGCTCCATCAAAAACCGACTGATATCTTGCTGTGCCAGCACAGCGCTCATGTAGCCCACCGGCGGTATCCATTCAGTCTTCAGGCTGCGAAATAGCCGCTCCATCGGCGCGTTGTCGTGGCAGTTGCCGCGCCGACTCATGCTCTGCGTGAAGCGGTATCTCCATAGTCTCTGGCGGAAACTCCGGCTCCCGTATTGGCTGCCCTGGTCGCTGTGAAACAGCACATTCTGAGGCCGGCCACGCTGCTCATAGGCCATATCCAATGCCTTGATCACCAGGTCGGCATCAGGCTTGGCTGAGAACGCCCAACCTACAACACGCCGTGCACAAAGGTCGATGACAGCCGCCAGATAGTGCCATTGGCCTTCAGCCCAGACGTACGTAATGTCACCGCACCAGACCTTGTTCGGGGATGCCACGCTGAACCCGCGATCAAGCACGTTCGGGATATCAGGCCGCTCCACGGTAGCCTTTTTGTAGGCATGGGAGCCCGGCTGTTTGCTGATCAAGTTCAGCTCATGCATCAACCTACGTACTTTGAATCGCCCGATCTGCATACCGTCCTCTTTCATCATCAGCATGATGCTCCGGCTGCCCGCAGCGCTTCGGCTTTGCGTAAACAACTCGTTCACGCGGCTACGCAAGACTACTCGTTCGGGATCCGGATACCGACGTTTCCGGCAGTACGCGTAGTAGCAAGATCGGGTGACATCAAATACCGAGCACAACAGATCAACAGGCTCTTGAGCCCGCAGTTGATCGATTAACGCGAACGCTCGTGTTCCTCGGCCATCAAGAGCGCGGTGGCCTTTTTTAAGATCGATTTTTCCCGTTCTAGCCGATTGATACGGGCTTCGAGTTCCTGGATTTTTTGCTGCTCTGGCGTCAGAGCCTTGCTGCTGGGAGTAACACCGCCACGTTCTTGCTGAAGCTGGCTCACCCATCGACGAAGCGCCGATTCGACCAATCCGAGCGAACGGGCGGCTTCGATATGGCTGTAGCCTTGGTCGAGCACCAGGCACGCAGCCTCGCGTTTGAACTCAGGGGTAAAGGTACGACGTTGCTTGGTCATCAGACACCTCTCTATGACGAGCATTCTCGCCTAAATGGGTGTCCGGTTTCATTAGACCACTACATTTCAACTCCGACAAATTGTGGGCGTGCATGAGTTGCCAGCGTTGCGCTTTCTCCTCCGGCTCCGTCATGGCCAAGGCAAGGTAGAGGCTTGGCGGTACTACACGAAATAATGTTTCCAAGTTCTTGGCCAGCACCACGCCCTCTGTATATTTACCCGATGCCTTGCTCGCTGATAGCAGCAACGCCTTCTGCGCCGGCGTCAGCTTCTTGAAGCGGGCGATCTCCTCGATTTCCGCCGGCGGCATGTTCAGGCAGATCCACCATTCGATCATGTTGAGCATGGTCTGCGCGGCGCAGGGGAAGTCGGCCAGGTTCTGCGTGGCCAGCCAGAACCAGGCACCCAGCTTGCGCCACATCTTCGTGCCCTTGACCACGAACGGCGCCAACAAGGGATTCTTGGTGATGATGTGGCCCTCGTCAGTCACCATGATCAATGGCCGGCCCAGATATTGATCGCGTTCGGCCAGGTTGTTCACGGTGTTCATCAGGCTGATGTAGCTGATCGACATCTGCGCCTCGTATCCCTCGCGGGCGTAGGTCGCAAGATCCACGATGGTGACGTCACTCTCGGGCCAAGGCGTGCCGGCCCGGTCAAACAGCGTGCCCTCGAAGCCCTGGCAGAACAGATCGATGGACTCGCCCATCTCCTGGGCGCGTTCGCGGCGCTTGCCGGGCAGATGGGCATCGCAGGCCACCCGTAGCAACGCATCCCGCACGTCATGGGTCATGACCTGCTGCCGGGCATTCGCGCAGGCTTTGGCGGCATCGAGGATGCATTCCCGGATCAGGCTGCGGTCCGCGCGGGTCAGGCGCGCTTCCTCCTTGGATTCGCCTCCGGTGATCATCAGGCGCGCGGTGATCTCCAATTCACCTAGGACGTCGCGTTGTTCATCGTTGTCCGCGTGGCCGTCGTCAAGATCATCGGTGGCCAGGCTGGCGACTTGGTCGGGGCGCTCAACCAGCCGCCGGGCGTCGGCGAACGGTGCCAGGCTCAAGCCGCTGCCCGGCTTGAGTTGGACCTTGTTGACCGATAGCCCCAAGGTAGCGAAATAGTCACCTTGCAGGCCAAACGAGTTGCCGGCCTCGACGATGAACAGGCGGGGCCGGTAGACGGCCATCACCTGCATCAGGATCGAGACCAGGGTAGCCGACTTACCCGCGCCGGTAGGGCCGAACAGCAGCAGGTGACCGTTCATGGACCGATCGAACCGCGACAGCGGGTCGAAGGACAGCGGAGCACCGCCGCGATTGAAGAACGTGATGCCTGGATTACCGGTGCCAACATTGCGCCCCCACAACGGCAGCAGGTTGGCTACGTGTTGCACGAACAGTAGCCGGGTGTACCAGTTTCGTTTGTCGCGGTTGGCGTTGTACACCATGGGCAGCCAGCGCAGGTAGCTGTTGCACGCGGCAACTTCATCGCCGTCGCGCACTGGCTGCAGGCCAGCACCGAGCAGGACGTTGGCGGCCTGGATGGAGCGCTGGCGCAGCTCTTGCTCGTCCTTGCCGCACAGGTAGAACGCCAAGGTGCCTCGGTACAGCTTGTGCTGGCGGCCGATCAGCGAGCGCGCCTCCTCGACATCCTGACGGGTCTGGGTGGAGGCCAGGTTTTCGCCAATGGCCTTGCGGGCGAGCCGATTGAGCTGCTCCTCGAGTACGTCCTGCGGCGTCACCACCAGCGTCAGGCTCATGACCGTGGCTTCCGGCATCTGGTCGAACAGCGCGTTGAGCGCCTCGCCCTTGCGCGTCTCTCCGGTGAGTTGGCCGATGTGGGGTGGCTTGCGCAGCTTGTCGACCACCATCACCCGGTGGGGCTGCTGGTCGAAGTACCACAGTCCCTGCTCAACGTCGGAGCGCGGCTCCTGATAGAACAGGCGCTCGGCAAAATCGTGGTCAAAGGGCAATTGCAGTGAGTCTATCTCGCCGTCTTCGGGATAGGGCATGCGTCGGTAAAACTCGGCGGGTGATTCGCCGGTCAGGGTCGGAGCCGGATTGAACCAGGGCAGCAGCCAGGCGTAGAAGTCGCGGCCATTCAACCGCCGAGGGCTGACGCCGCAGGCTTGGAGGGAGGCAGTGATGCGGTCGCAGGCCCTGGCTAGCAATTGCGTGGGCGCTTGTTCATGGTTGTCGGCCGGGACGTCCAGCCACCGATAGATCACCATTCGAATCCGCCTATTGCTGCCGCGCCATGGCAAGTGCGACACCACGTGGTCTTCAAACAAACCACCGGGTTTGGCCACGGCGGCCAGATGCCGGCGCATCAAGCCGAAAAACGCGTCGGTGAATGGTGTGCCCTGGGCCCGAGGTGCGATATAGCGCTCCAAGCGTTCCAGGTAAGGTGAGAAATCGCTGTCGTCCTGGCAGTAAAACTGTACCACCCATGGCGCCTGGTCGAGCTCGTCGAAGCTGTCCTGCAGGGCATCCTCCAGCGCATCACGTGCGGCCAGCAGCCATTCGGGCTCGCGGCCTTCCGTGCCGATCGGCTGCAGCTCGAATGCAGCACCGACCGAGCGGTTGTCGTCGAGCAGGAAGCAGCGCTCCGCCTCCAGGTACTCCACCCACGGCAGGTGGTCGGTGAAGCTCGGGTTGTGTGCGTACTGCGCGGCTTCATCGGCTTGCGTTGCACGTCGGCGCTGGGCGGAGCGCCATGGTTTCCAGCGTCGTTGCCCCTGATCGCGCTCTTCGGTCATCAGAGATCATCCAGGCGTTCGCCCGGAAGCGCGTACTGGACCTTCTCGTACAGCGGAAACACGGTCGAATAGCCCGGCACGGGCGCCTGCTGGGTGCCGCTCAGATGCGGGTAGACGTACATCACCAGATCAGGGTTGGGCAGCCGAGGAAACTGCGCGCGGATTTCGTTGGCTGCGGTGCGTGTGTAGGAAGCCTGGTCACTGATCAGCCGCTCGGGTTCGAGGACCGGCCGGCGCAGTTCGCTGCGGGCCTCCTGCAGTTGTGCCTGGGTGCCCACGGAGCCGGGGCCGTTCCAGACGTCGAGCATCGTCTGGTCGCCATGGGGCAGCAGCTTATCCTTGTCGGTGCTGCAGCCCAGCAGCGCTAGGCAGAGCAGACTAATCCAGGTCCAGCGTGGAGACGGAAGGGCTTTCATGGTGGACTCTCCGGCCTTTGGGCTCGTAGTCGATGGTGATTTCGTGGTCCAGGTGCAGCGCGACCTTGGCGGAGGGGGGCACGTAGATGGCAGCGAAGGCTTCGCCATAAAGCTTGTTGACCCAGTCACGGATATCGCTGATGCCACCGCTGATGACCGCGTTCAGCGCGCTGTTGCCGCTGCTCTGGCTGACGCCCAGCGAGCTGCTGCTTGAACTGATGAAGGAGGCGCTGTTTTGCTCGCTGCCCAAGGCTGCCGCGAAGCCGGCGCCTGCGGCGGTGATCAGGCTCTGGCTGCCCAGGTACTGCTGGGCGTTGGAGCGACGCTCGCCGGAAATGCACGGAATACCATAGGGGTCGGAAATGTAGCCCAGGCCGCCGCGGATCTTCTCGGTATTCGAGGACTGGCTGGTGGCGCTGTTGCGGCTGACGACGGCCTGTGGCTGCGGCACGGTGCGCACGGTGCCGTCGGCGAAGACGAAGGTGATCGACTCGACCTGGCCCCGCACGCAGGACAGTGTCCAGTCGCCGGAGGCGGTACCGCTCATGACCGCACCCACCACCTCGGGCAGGTCAATGCCGTTCGCCGTGAGGTTATCCGCTCCGACCAGGACCTTGAAGGGGTAGGGGTCATTGACCGTGCCGTCCACGGGGACCCGGCCGATCAGCGCGGTCATGGCCACGGAGCCCATCAATGTGGCGTTCTCCGGGATGGTGTAGACGGGTTTGGCGCCTTCGCTGCGATCATGCTGAGCCGCAAGATCCCGCTCGCCCTTGGCCACGGCACGCAGCTGTTTCTGACCACGGTCGATGGCGTTGTCCTGCAGCCCCTCCAGGCCATTGAACTTCGAGGACAACTTGGACAGCGGGCTGTCAGCTTTCGCGGAGCCGTCGTTCGCTGCGCGTGAGGACGCTGGCTCAATCCATTGCAGCGCATCCGCCGTTGGCTGCACACCCTTGATGGCCAGCTCGTCACCGGGCTCCAGGCCGAAACCCACGGGTAAGTCGGACTTGGGTCCTGACATCCCGGCAATCTGATCTTTGAGCTTCGACAGCAGCCCTTGGGTTTCCCGGTGCTGTTGTTCGGCGTTCTGCCGAGTATCATTGGCTTGCTGGCGCTGTTCGTTCACTTGCTGGGTGATGCTGCCCAGGGTGCTCTGAATGCGGCTGTCGATGCTGCCCTCGCGAGTACGCAGCCGATTGTTCTCGGTCTGCAGCGAGTCATTGCTTTTCTTCAACGTCAGCATGTCGCTGCGCATGGCTTTGACCTGGCCGACCAGGGTGGCCACGGTGTCGCGCGGGGTATCGCCGGCAATGCCCAGAGACTTGGCCTGCTCGGCAGTGAGGGTGGCGTTGTCCTGAGGTTGAGGGTGCTTTTCACCTTGCGGTGTAACCCAGGACCTGAAGATGATCAGCACCACGGCAACCAGCAGGCCGGGCACCAGCCACTTCAGCAGCACGTTAGCTTTCATGGTCGGCACCCTCCGGCTTGGGTGGGGGCAGCAGCAGTGCCTGTCTCAGGTCGCCGCCCCGTGTGACCAGGTAGGCCACCGTAGTGTCTTCAGGCGTTCCGGAGCGTCCCAGCGAGTTGTGCTGGAAGGTGGCCGTAAACAGGGTCGCCTGCAGATGACGCGGGTCTAGCAATACCTCGCCTGGCCCCTGGTTGACCAGCTTTACTGCGGTGACCCAATAGTCGCCCAGACGCCAGGCGGCGAGGGCTTTGACGGTAACGTGTTCGGTGGGCAGCAGGGTACTGAGTGCAGCGGACTTACCAACCGGCACGCGGCGGACACCAGGCAGCGGCGCGACTGTACGCAATGGCGCATAGAGGTTTTGCGCGGCATAGCGGGTGAGCACCACCGGGATTGGCGTAGCCGGTACCGCAGGCGCAGCGACTTGGGCATCCTCCGCTTCAGGCGTCTTGGCGTCCGCAACAATCTTGATCGGTTCCAGCGCGGCAGTGCCGGCCACCGCTTCAACGTCGATCAGCACCATATCGCCGGACTTCACCGACTGCAGTTGCAGGCGTGTGGGTGGAATTGTGTCGGACGCCAGCAAATACAGGGTGCTGTCCACCGATTGCACGCGCAGCTTTGCGCTGATTGAATTGGGCACGCCGACACGAACGTCCTCGTCGAGCATCAGGATGCGTTCCTGGCCAACCACCAGTGGCACGGCCAGGGGCAGACGATCCCAATGCTTGATCTCAACGGCGTTCGCGGTTGCGCACCAAGTAGCTGACCCTACGAAGGCCAGGATCAATAAGTGTCTGTTCATGACGCATCTCCCGGTAGCGACAGCTTCTGCGGCGTGCCTTCGTAGCAGTCCAGGGCCAGGCCCCACTTGTTGTGCTCGGGGTCGACATCGAAGCGCACCACGCGCAGCGGGTAACGCACGACCACGCGCTTGACCGGTTCGGCGGCGTAGTACTCATCGGCGTTGAGATCGAGCTGCACCAGCCAGCTGTGCGTATCCAGCTGCTTCACCCGCAGGCCGGGGTCATCGCTGTACCCGCGGCCGAGTACTTCATAGACGCCCCGTACGCGACCGCGCAGCTCCCCAGCGCCCTTGCGGTACTCGAAGTCACCGTCGAGGAAGGTCTTGCAGGCCGGCGTGAGGTACGGCTGGAGGGCATAGATCGCCCGGGGGTAATCGGCCTCGCCATCCGTAGGCCAGCGATTGAGCTGGCCAAAGATGTACAGGGCGAAGGAATAGATGTTTTCCGGCGGCACATCCCACCATTTGCGCGTGCTCCCCGAGCGCAGGTCTGGCGGTACATGAATGGTCAGCTGGCTAGGGGAGGTCTGCCAGCCATACCAGAGCCCCGCACAGAGCAGCGCCAGTGTCCCGACGGCCAGGCGCAGGCTGAAAATATGCGCCTGTTGCGCATCGACCTTGTTGCGGAAGCGGCTCATGGGTTGCCCTCCCGATGACGACGGGTGCGCCTGACCGTCCAGGGGCCTGAGTGCAGGATCAGGTGCTGGGCGCCGACGCCCCAGTGCAGGGCCAGATCCCATTGCAACCTGCGGTACAACCAGGTCTCGGGCCGGGCGCGTTTGGCGCGGCGCAGCAACTTGCCGCCGGCAAACAGTACCAGTGCCATGCTGGCGATCATGCAGGTGGGCAGCATGGCGATGGAGCTGGTGGCCAGCGCCAGGGGCGCACCGATAATGAGGCCAATGCTGGCGCCAATGGCGAGGGCGACCCACATCTCATCGTTGGTCAGGCCGCGCAGCACGGCAGGGTCACGATTGAGCCGTTCGGGCAGGAAGGTTAGGGTGCCGTCGGGCAGGGTCGCGATGGGATCGGGCATGGCGACCTCACAGGATGGCAGCGGCTTTGGTCAGGAACCAGATGATGACCACCACCAGCAGCGCACCGACACCGACGACCGCGCCCAGATCCTTCCAGGTCTTACGCTGGTTCTGTACGTCGGCATAGACCGTCAGTGAGTGCCAAGCCACACCGAGAAAGGCGAGGAGGGCGATCAACAGGCCCAGCAAAATGCCGCCGTCGTAGGCGTAGTTCTTAATGGTCTCGATCAGCCCAGTCCCTTCGCCGCGTGAGGGCGCCTCCATGGTTGGGAGATCGGCGAAGGCCAGGCTCGACATCAAAATCAGCAGGCTGCCCAGCAAGTCTTGCTGCAGGCGCTGGCGTAGGTGGATGAAGCGGACGGGACGAAATAGGCTAAGGGGCATGGCTAGGGTCTCCTGCGGTCAGGACAGCATGAAAAACATCAAGACGATCAGGGCAAGCGCGAGACGGGCCGTGCTCCCGCCGAGGGCACCGAAGCTGAGGTTACCGGCCGCCCAACCCCGGTAGCCCGTCCACAGCGCCCAGGCGCACCACAGCAATGCCAGCACTAAGACTGTCGAACGCCAGAGCACCGAACTGAGTTGTGGCGCAAAGCCGGCAGCCGCAGTGAATGCGTTGATCTGGGTGTCAGTCATGCTCATGGCTTGTGCCCGCCGCTGGCTCGTTGGCGCGGTAAGAACCAGATAACTGGGTGAGTTCGTTGGGTTGTGCGCGTGAGGGCGTCAGGTAGTCGTTAACGCCCTGGCGTATTCGCTGAAGGTCTTGGGCGAGTTGCCCGTAGTCGAAGCGATAGCGTGATTCACCAGCGGCAGACGCAGTAAGCTTTGATCGGTCAGCCAGTCCAGCGATGGCGTCTAGCTGGTTGACGATCAACCCCAGGTCGCGTGCCTCTACCCCCTCTTGCGCCAAGGTGGGAAGCGGGAGCAGGACAGCGAGAAAACAGAGGCTCGGTATCAAAGGAAATATCATCACAAGTAATCCAAGACATGTCTGGCATCACCGTGACTGACTTGTGAATTTTTCGCTTGAAGGATATTGATCCGAACCTGGTCGCTTTTGATGTCCCAATGCAGTGTCGAAACCGGAGAAATGCGGGCTCCGTGCAGTTAAGTCGAATCGCCAGCAGCAGGCTGGTAGGCCGCTATTACCTTAAGCGGTAGTGGCTCAGATCAATGAGGTTGTAGTGCCAACGCTCCCCTTTTCTACTGACTGTGCATAATCGCAACGGCTGCAGTTGGCCGAAATGGGCCTGTGGTGACCGGCCGGTTCCGACCCAAAGCTGTCATTCGCTGAGGTCAGCTATTGGCCCAGAGTGTGTAAAAACGCTCATGGGCCTCATCGTCCTGGAGCATCGACGTTCGTTCGCACGGTAAATGACGCGGGTCGCATCGGTAGCGACCTGGAGCACGTCAACCCTGTTTTACAGCCTCTCGGATGGGCCGGAATAGCCTTTCTTACGCCGACAGCGCTTTCATCAAACCGTTAGTGCCGATGATTTTCATGACCCTTTTCAAATTGTAGGCGAGCACATTCAAGCTCATCTCCGCGCTCACTCCGGCCAGCTTTCGAGTCAGAAAGTGCGTCGCACCCATCCATTGTTTGAGCGTCCCGAAGGGATGCTCAACCGTCCGCTTTCGGACTCGCATCATCTCCGGTGATTTGCTCAGCCGGTTCTGCATTTCCTCCAATACAGCTTCATGTTCCCAGCGTCGAATTCGTCGTTCTGTGCTCGGTGTGCACTGCGATTTCAAGGCACAGCCTTGGCATTTCGAACTCCAGTACCGGTGTAACTTCAGGCCTTTTTCAATGCTGGAAAAACGCCAAATCAATGCCTCTCCAGCGGGACAAATGTATTCATTTTTTGAAGCCTCGTAGATGAAGGCGCCATTGTTGAAACGCCCGTCAGCCTTGGCTCCAGAGGTCATCGGCTTGGGCACATAGGCGGTGATACCTGCATCGTGACAGGCCAGGATTTCTTCGCTTTTGAAGTAACCTCGGTCAGCCACTACCGACAGCATTTCTGATGCCATCGCCTCGCGGGCCTGCTTGGCCATTGAGCTGAGTTGATCGCGGTCGGAGCCGGTATTGGTGACCTCGTGCGCAACGATCAAATGGTGCTGGGTATCGACCGCTGTTTGCACGTTGTAGCCCACGATTCCAGTGCCACGCGTCATCATGGAGCGGGCGTCCGGATCGGTCAGTGAGACCTGTTTGTCCGGCGAGTCGTTGAGCCGAACTTCGATCGCCTGAAGTTCTTTCATCTGAGCCTTAAGCTTGGCGATTTTTTCTCCCAGTCGCGCAGCCTTGGGCTGCGCGGCCGCGGGTTCTTGCCGATCGGCTTGGTCGAGCGCAGTCAGATACCGGTTGATGCTCGATTCAATTTCTTCCATTCGCCGTTGCAACTTGGCGCTGGTGAAGTTGCGGTCGCGATTGTTGACGGCCTTGAACTTGCTACCGTCGATGGCAACCAGGTTTTCTTCGAACAGTCCCAGCTGCTGGCACAGCACGACGAACTGCCGGCAGACACCGCGGATGGATTTGCTGTTGTCTTTTCGGAAGTTGGCAATGGTCTTGAAATCGGGCATCAAGCGGCCGGTCAGCCACATCAGCTCAACGTTGCGCTGGGCCTCTCGCTCCAGACGCCGGCTTGACTGAATGCGGTTGAGATAGCCGTAGATGTAGATCTTCAGCATGATTGCGGGATGATAAGCAGGCCGGCCAGTATCGGCCGGTATGGCGCCTTCAAAACCCAGCTTGACCAGGTCGAGTTCGTCGACAAAGACGTCGACTACGCGCACCGGATTGGTATCGCTGACGTAGTCATCGAGGCTTTGGGGAAGTAAGGTTCCTTGACCTCTATGCTCCCCTTGAACAAAGCGCTTCACGAGACGATCCTCTTGTGGAACTCGAATATTGGATGCTGCTGTGAAGATAGTGAAATCTACCCGTTTTGACGATGTCGACCACGATTTAGGGTATGAGTATCGTGGCTACAATTACAGCGTGCAGAACGATGGGGATATGTTCCTGGTCAGAACTTACGACGACGAGCCAGGGCGTGCGACTGTCGTAAGTCCGACCACGGCGCAGGCCAACGGCAACCTTGGACAGCTCGTCACTTTCCTGCGGGCGGAGCTTGGGGTCTCTAGGATCAGGCTCTACAAGGGTGATTTGGGGAGCTACGGTGAGATCGACCTTGAAACGTTGGCATTCCTTACCATTTAAATTCGGTAGCGATAGCGCGGTTGATGTTTTTACACACTCTGGGCCGATAGCGGCCACTAGTGACGGGCGTTAGAAGGTCCAAAGATGACGTCCGCAGGCTTGGGAAAAGGGAATGTTGGCAATCCCGTGCCCAAACGGGCCCTCCGACTCTGCCAGCGTCAAATACACCGTTGCTTCAACGGTATATTCATCGTCGGCTTGCCTCTTTAACCCCATCTTGGCGCATGCCCAGATTTTTCTTGAACCCTCGTAAGTTCATTGCGCCCAGCGCCACCTCCAGCGCGATCAGCGCGTAGGCATGATCATGCCAGCCCCAAATCACCCAGAGTGCATTGCTGAGTATGAAACACCAAAAACCGATGATGCGCCGCCTGGCCTGAGTGGAGCCGGTGAACCAGGCGGCAAAAATAGTGACCGCCATCGCCGGCCATTGCACCCAATCGATCATAGGATGGGCTTGCCACCAGTAACGCCGTAGCGGGTGCCGGAGATGTAGCTACCTTCGTCCGAGGCCAGCAGCACATAAATCGGCGCGGCTTCCACGGGTTGGCCAGGGCGCCCCAACGGTGTCTGGGAACCGAACTGAGTCACCTCTTCATCAGGCATGGTGGCCACGATCAGTGGCGTCCAGATGGGGCCCGGTGCAACGCTGTTGACCCGTATGCCTCGTTCTCCAAGTAACTGCGCCAAGCCGGCGCTGAAGTTGGCGATGGCGCCTTTCGTTGTCGCATAGGCAAGCAGCGTCGGCTTGGGGGTGTCGGAATTAACCGAGCTGGTGTTGATGATTGAGGCGCCCGCCGACATGAAGGGCACGGCGGCCTGGCAGATACGAAACATGGCGGTAATGTTGATATCGAAAGTCTTTACCCATTCCTCATCCGTGATGTCCTCGAAGCGTTCGTGGGTCATCTGAAAGGCAGCGTTGTTGACCAGCACATCAATGCGCCCAAAGCGGGCCACCGTATCGTCGACCAGTTGCTGGCAAACCTGTTTCTTCGCTACATCGCCTTGCAACAGCAAGCACTGGCGGCCAGCGGCTTCCACCCAACGCGCAGTCTCTCGGGCATCTTCGTGCTCGTCCAGGTAGGCGACGGCAACGTCTGCGCCCTCACGGGCAAAAGCGATCGCCACGGCACGGCCAATGCCGCTGTCGGCGCCGGTGATGAGTGCAATCTTGCCTGCCAACTTGCCGCTGCCTTGGTAGCTTTGCTCACCGCAGTCGGGCACCGGGTCCATTCTGCGTTGCGATCCCGGCACTGCTTGAGGCTGGCTGGGGAACGGTGGTTTTGGATAGTTGCGCATGCTTTGGGTCTCCTGGAACTTGCAGCGGGTATGTGCTTGAGAACCCTGAGGCGAAGCAAAAGTTGAGTCGGATTTCGGTCTACCTCGACCAGCGGGGCGTTGGGCGCGCAGGGCTCAGGGCCAACCACGCACTGTAATTGAGCTGAACTTTCAAGCCCGTGCGGCTCTCCCTTTTGGTAACGGCTTACCAAGGAGACCCCATCATGAAAACCACTCAACTGATCGGCCTGGCCTGCTGCGTTTTCATGCTGCACGGTTGCTTCAATGAGACTGATCACCCTGCCCAGGGCGCTGACCGCAGCAAGGCTTCCGTGCAAATGCAAAAACCGGATGCGCCCACTGGCGAGGCCACCCCGGCCGGCGAACCAGACAAAGCCAACCAGTAACTTTTAAATGTCAGGAGCACTTTCATGGAAGACTTCAAACCCTCGCGCCGTTACCTGCTTCAAGGTGCTGCCATAACCGCCGCCGTCGGTTTCGCCGCACCTTCGATGGCGCAAGCGGCGACAGCGACTGCCACTGCGCCGTTGCGTAACCCGCAGAGCGGTTTCCCCAAGCCGCCGTTTACCGAACAGTCACAACCTTGGCCGGGACTGGCAGGAAGCATGAGCCCGCGCCCAGATCACGGCGAGCATAGCTATCAAGGCAGCGGCCAGCTGGTCGGTCGCAAGGCGTTGATCACCGGCGGTGATTCCGGCATTGGCCGTGCGGTGGCGATTGCCTTCGCTCGGGAAGGCGCCGATGTCGCCATTAACTACTTGCCTGCCGAAGAGACGGACGCCAGGGAAGTGGTGAGGTTGATCCAGGACGCCGGCCGCAAGGCAGTGGCGTTGCCCGGTGATCTGCGTGACCCGGAATTTTGTCGAAGCCTGGTGCAGCAGGCCCATCAGGCCTTGGGTGGGCTGGATGTTCTGATCAGCAACGCCGGCCGCCAGCACAGCTTCGATTCGATCCTGGATATCCCAGACGATCAATTCGACTGGACGGTCAAGACCAACCTCTACGCCATGTTCTGGGTCACCAAGGCCGCAGTTGCGCTGATGCCGGAGGGAGCCGCCATCGTCTACACCGCGTCGGTCAATGCCTACGACCCGTCGAAGAATCTGCTCGACTACTCCATGACCAAGGCTGGCATCGCCAACTTCAGCAAGTGCTTGGCCAAGCAATTGGCGGATCGAGGTATTCGCGTCAACGCAGTTGCGCCTGGACCGTTTTGGACCCCGTTGCAGGTCAGTGGTGGTCAAACCATGGAAAAACTGAAAGCGTTTGGCAGTGACACGCCGCTCAAACGTCCAGGCCAGCCAGCGGAAATTGCCTCGCTGTACGTGCAACTGGCGTCGGCTACGTCCACGTATGTGACCGGTCAGGTGTTCGGTGCCTCAGGGGGAGCCGGGCAGCCCTGAGTATCCAATTGCTGGTGGCGGGCTCACTTTCCGGAAGGTAAAGGCAACTCAAGGAGCCATGATGCATCCTATGCAACTACTTGAAGAACTGCTGTATGCCAGAGGCCCTGGAGGCAAAGAGGAAGAGGTGCGGGTGATTTGCGAGCGCGAACTGCGCGAGCATTGCGATGAAACCTGGATCGATGATGCAGGCAACCTGATCGGGCTGATTCGCGCGCCCAACGCTCCCACCGACCATGCCCAGACCGCGGCATCCGGCATGCTGATCATGGCGCATCTGGACGAAATCGCCATGGCAGTCCGCACCATCAACGACGATGGTTCATTGCAGGTCACCGCATTGGGCGGCGCCAACCCGGTCAACTTCGGCATGTGCCCGGTCGATATTCTGGGCGATGCTGCCGTGCTGCCTGGCGTGCTTTCGTTTGGCAGCATGCATGTGACTCGGCAATCGCCGCAGGGAGCCGACGTTCAGGATGGCAATGTGCACTGGCGGGACGTGCACGTGGTCACCCGGCAAAGCCGCAGGCAATTGGAGGAGCAAGGCATTCGAGCTGGCACCCGAGTGGTGCTCAGCCAGCACTGGCGCAAGCCGTTTTACCTTCAGGATGCTATTGGCGCGCACTTCATGGATGACCGCGCACCTGTGGTAGCAGTCCTGCAAGCGGCTGCCATGGTTGCCCTAACGCCAAGCCGCTTAGCCCAGGACACTTACTTCGCCTTCACCACCATGGAGGAGGAAACCAACGCAGGGGCACTGTTCGCAGCACACCATTTGCCATGTCGTACCGCCGTTGCGGTGGAAGTCGGCCCGATTGCAACGGAGTATGGCACCGAGCTATCGGCAAACCCCATCGTCGTCGTTGGCGACGAAAAAGGCCATTACACCCGTTCGGTCACCGATGCATTGATTGCCGCTACGCAACGGGCTGGCTACACGCCGCAACCGGCGTTGCTGGTGGATTTTGCCTCTGACGCCAGTGCGATATTGGCCGTAGGGGCCCTTGGCCGGGCGGGTTGTATCGCCATCCCCACCGAGAACACCCATGGCTTCGAGGTAGTATTGCCGGCAGGTATAGAAGCCTGTGCAAAGAGCTTGACCCGCTTTCTCATGCAAGGGCAAACATGATCGCCGTCACCGCTGCGGACTTGGGTATTGATATCAACGAGCCCGGTGGCAACGGCCTGTTTAAATGGCTGCTGGCCAGTTTTCTGATCGGCAAGCGGATTCGCACCTCTGTGGCGGTTAAGGCTTTTCATCGGCTGGTCGACCAGGAGGAGGTGGGCACGCCGGAACAATTAGCCAGGTGCAGTCATGCCCAGGTCGTCAGGTGGTTGGGCGAGGCCGGCTATGCGCGATATGACGAATCCACAGCGAGGCGTTTGCGGGTATTGGGTAAACGCGTTAGCGAGGAACTGCAACCACAACTGCGTGCGTTGTGCACTGGGGTTCATCGGGTCGCCGACTTCGAGCGCTGGCTACTAAGCTTTGAAGGAGTGGGGCCCAAAACCGTGGAGATATTCATGCGTGAAGCAGCGGGAACGCTAAACGATGCTTCGGCTGATCTCCTCATGCGGTCTTGATCAGGAGCAACAACTATGCAGCCACAAACAGAAGGTTTGGAAGAACAAGGTCCCGATCGCGTCCCTTTCGTCAACGATCCCGCCAAGAGTCGGAAAGAACGCGCTGAGCCTTCCGACGACGAGGCGGATGATGAGCCCGAGGACGAGTGAGGGGCTGGATAGGTATGCGACAACCGCCTGAATTCAAAACAAATTTAGCTCTAGAAATACCGGCTTGATAGGAAAGTCTTCGCGAGAGAACTCCCTGACCCTCTCGGAAGCAACGCCCGGTGGCGGGCAGCGAACCGCCTCTAACGCTTGCACAACAAGATCATTTCCAGGTGGGAAGTACGCGGACATGTCGTTCCGCTCAATATCAAGAAGGACAATGAACCCACGGTCGGGCGTCACCTGGCGGTCGAGTTGGTACCGAACCTCGCGAAGGTTGCGCAAAGATGCGTATACCTGAACGCCACTGCCAAGATATTTTCGGTGCCACTGATCCATAATCGTCTCTTGACACTCAACCATCCGTGACCGGTGCTGCAAACGATCCCAGTGCCTTGATCAGACTCTCGGCAGACCATGGCTTGGCCAGGCAGACGATCCCGGGTTTCACCGGGATGTCCTCCAGAGCAAAGCCACTCATCAGAACGGTGGGCGTCCCCGGCCATTTATCCGCGACCATGCCGAGAAATTCCGCGCCGTGGAGCTGCCCCGGAACATCGTGATCAGCCACCACAGCAGCGCAACCCCCCGATTGCAAAAGATAAACCAGCGCATCGTCACAGTTCTGGAAGCTATGACAAGTGTCGCCGAGATCGGCAAGAATGTCCCCCATGAGCCTTCTGAGCAATGGATCGTCCTCGACCACGACGATATCGCCCTCCAGGCGAAATGAATTCAGGCTGCTGTTCATCATGGGCCTTGATTGCCGGAGTTCAGTAGTCCTAAGGCTGCGGCCACGATCTGCCAAATAGCTGGACACCCATTGGACCGTTTCGGCAGCGCGACGTTCCCAATTCAGCGATAGCAAAATGCCGGCCCATTTGCAGTTTTTTGTCCTGCTATCAAGAAAATGGCTATTGCTGCACCGCTTGTACCGACCCGCCGTCCACGCGAACATTGCTGCCGTTTATGAAAGACCCACGGTGTGAGACCAGCAGCGCGATCACCGCCGCCACTTCCTCCGGCTGTCCTCGCCGCTGTTGCACGATGCCGGGCCGCTCTTCCTTGAGAAAGCTCTCCACCGCTTGCTCAAAAGAGACACCGAGCTGCTCGGCTCGCTTGCGCATCATGTCATTGGTCATTCCAGTTTCGATGAACGCGGGAGCCACGGTGTTGCACAACACACCATGCTCGGCTTCCTTATAGGAGAGGTTCTTTACCCACGCAGCGAGGGCAGCCTTGGCAACGTTGTACACGGCCTCATCGTAGTAGGGCTGGGCGGCATTTTCCGAGGTGATACATACAAACCGCCCCCACCCGCGTGGACGCATGCGTGGAATGGTGGCGCGTGCTACGCGCACCGAGGAGAAGAAGTCAGTTTGCCAAGCCTCTTCGTAGTCAGCATCAGAGAGTTCGAGAGGATCGCCTTTGGCACCGGTAACCCCGGCAGTGTGCACGACGATGTCGATTTTACCGAAATGTGATTCGCCATCAGCCACCACCTGGTTTACGGCTTGCTGGTTTGTGACATCTGCCGCCACCAACAGCCGTTCGCCGGGCAGGTTGGCAAACGCAGTTTGCAAGGCGCCTTCATCACGATCAGTCAGTACCAGCAGGACACCTTCTTGGCTCAACAGTCGCGCTGTTGCTTGGCCTATCCCGCCGCTGGCACCCGTTATCAGCGCGACACGCCCTGTTATTCCAAGATCCATATGAACCTCCTCATCGAAACAATTAAGCCGGTGGCATATCTCCGGCAGTGATGGTTCGACCAACGCAGAGCTACAGTGGCTCCAAAAAAATACTAGAAGGGCGCCTGACTAAAGGTCCGAGATTGTGTGCCACAAAACAGTTTGAATTCCACAAGGCACGCCCCCCTCCAAGACAATAACTACCTCGGGTATTTCAGGAGTAGCCATGAACACCCATTCAAAGGATCAAAATGGTCCAGCCCTAGACAATCCGGACTCATTGCCCCACAGCCCGCTGGCTAGTGGTACTGGCCCAGCTAAGGTCGATGAGCCTTTGCCTCCAAGTCCGCTTGCGCCCAAGTCTGGACGGTCTGACAACCCGGTCTTGCCTAGTCCACTGGCAGCCAGGTCAAAGAATGCTGACAACCCAATCCTGCCTAGCCCTTTAAGTCCCTCGACAAAAAAGACTTGAAGGCCTTTCGTCAGGCTGTTGCTCGCTCTGTTGAAACGATGTCTGCGTGGGTGGGCCTGATACTCGTAAGCGAGCAAATTGTTCGGCCACACCAACGGAGAACGACATGAAAGCCATTGTCTACAACGGGCCCCGAAATGTGAGTGTGCAGAGTGTGCCAGACGCGCGTATCGAGAAGCCCACTGACGCGCTCGTGCGGGTCACCACCACGAATATCTGCGGATCTGACCTTCACATGTATGAAGGGCGAACTTCATTCGAGACCGGTCGAGTATTCGGTCATGAGAATCTGGGAGAGGTAATCGAGGTAGGCAAGGGCGTGGATCGCGTTAAGGTCGGCGATAGGGTTTGCCTGCCGTTCAATATTGGTTGCGGCTTCTGTGAAAACTGCGAGAAAGGCCTGACCGGCTTCTGTCTCACGGCTAACCCCGGCAGTGCAGGTGCCGCATATGGCTTCGCCGAAATGGGTCCTTACCAAGGCGGCCAAGCCGAATTGCTCCGGGTTCCCTATGCCGATTTCAACTGCCTGGTGTTGCCGGAAGACGCGCAGGAGCGCGAAGACGACTACGTTATGCTCTCAGACATTTTCCCCACGGGGTGGCATGCTACCGAGCTGGCAGGGTTGTTGCCTGGAGAGAGCATTGCTATCTACGGGGCTGGTCCGGTGGGCCTAATGGCAGCTCACTCGGCGATGATTAAAGGTGCGTCACAGGTGTTCGTGGTCGACAACCACCCTGATCGGTTAAAGCTTGCTGCGCAAATGGGGGCTACGCCGATCAATTCCCTGGAAAAAGAAGCAGTCGATCAGATTCTCAACCTTACCCATGGCAAAGGTACCGACCGTGGCTGTGAGTGCGTGGGCTACCAGTGCTGTGATCGTCACGGCCATGAGGCCAACCATCTGACAATGAACAACCTGGTCGCCTCCACCAAGGCCACGGGTGGCATCGGGGTGGTAGGGGTGTTTGTACCGCAGGACCCAGGAGCCAAGAATGACCTAGCGAAGGAAGGCAAGATGGCCTTTGACTTCGGCTCATTCTGGTTTAAAGGGCAGCAAATCCGCACGGGGCAAGCCAATGTGAAGGTTTACAATCGCCGGTTGGCGGAGCTGATCCATCATGGCCGCGCGTCACCTTCGCAAATTATCTCGCACCGTCTGACGTTGGACGAGGGGCCGGCGGCTTACGGGCACTTTGATGCCCGGGACGAGGGCTGGACCAAGGTAGTGCTCAAGCCAGCCGCTTGACGTTCATGATCTGGAATGGCGGAGGTGCGCCACAGAAATGTTCCCGGGGTGGAGCAGGTTCACTTAGCGTACCTCCGCTTTACTTTTGAACTACAAACGGCTGATAGCGGACATGGAGCCACCGCAGTCAGAGGTATTTCTTGAACGTCGACCCAGTGATCGCCACCATCCAGCCCAACACCCAGGCGCAGGGCACCAACACCCACGTTGGGTTGATAGACCAGGGCAAGGACAAGTAGATGATCCAAGGCGTGACTAGCAGGGGGATGAGCAGTCGTTTGGCACGATGATAGACAAAACTGCTTTCACGGCCGGCACCGAATTTTCGCAGGTCACGTCGCATCAACCCATCTACCCCTCCAGTGACCGCCGCCAAGAGGAACAGGGGCATAGACAGCACCAGCACTGCGACGCGGACTACAAACGTGAGGACGGTGAAAAGGGCCGCTACCAGGTAGTCTTGCAACCCAACGTACATTAGAGCCGCTGCTCCTGGAATGCTGTCCTCCTGGCTTAGCTTCGTCATATGCATCTGGAGTTCGCCCCAGCCGATGCTGACGAACAACCACTCATTGATCGCTCCGAGGACTCGGCCAACGGCCTCGGCAGGTTGCGCAACGATCAAGGACTGTTTGAAGTTCGCACTCAGCCACCCCATCTCGCTCTGCCAAATGGCCTGACTGTGATGCCAGCCCTGATCGGGCCAAAACCACACCATGCCGGCAAACTCCAGCACGATGGAAAACAGCATCGAGCCCAACAACACGCCCAGCAGCCTCAGGCACAGTTCGACGGTGGCGAGGATAAGCCCGGGTTTTCGCGGTGCAGGTGCTTGGTTGACCGGCGTGGTCGCCATGGGTACCTCGGCGCACGTGGCATTTCATCCGGTGATTCAGTATTGGCGCTTGCGCGTTGGCGGTGGCGTTTCGGGGTTGAAATCAACCGTGGGTGCGCCGCCAGCGCTGGTCCACCAATTGCCCGCGTTGGCGTTGTACGACTCGCGCATGTGGTTGGCCAGCTCCTGCAGGTCCTTGGGCATGGCGTCATCATTGGAGGATTGCGGCAGCGGCATGCGTACCTTCCACAACTGGCCGCCTTCCTGGAAGGAAAACATCTGTCCCTTGGGCAGGCTGACGATATGCGCGGGCTCAATCAGCGGCACGGCAGTGCTGCTGACGCGATCCTGGGAGGAGGAGGTGAAGTCGGTATGGGCGTCCGGGTCTGCCGTGTCGGTGGCCCCGGACACCAGTGTGCGCGTCTGCACGTTGACCTTGGGCAACTGGTTGGTCAGCAGTTCGGCCGTCGCGGTCTCCCGCACCCGCAGCATCTGCAGGGTGTTGAAGTTGCCGATCACCTGGCCTGCCTTGGCGCGGTTGCCGATGCGCGCCTCGATATCACTGAGCGTCTGCGTGTAGGCGGTCACCTGGATGCCCGCGCCGCCGCCCTTGTTGATCAGCGGGATGAATTCGTCGCCCATCAACTCATTGAACTCGTCGGCATGCAGGTTGATCGGCAGCTTCTCCGCTGAGCTGTAGACCCCTGGTAGGCCATGGTCCACCCCATGTTTGTAGATATGCCCGGCCACTGATACCAGGTCGGCGAACATCGAATTGCCCACGGCCGCAGCTACCTCGGCATCGGTGAGGGCGTCGAGACCGACGTAGACGATGCCGCGTTTGCGGATCACCTGCAGCCAGTCGAAAATCGGCCGCGGGTCGTCCAGGTCGGTGTAGTTGGGGGCCAGCAACTGCGCCGTCTTGCCGCTGGTGAGCTTTTCCAGCAGCGGCAGCAGCGAGGCGACGATCTTGTCGAAGTAGGTGCGGTCGTAGCGCACCGCTGAGCGCAGGCCGTCCATTACTGGATCGAAGATGCGCTTGGCGGCCAGGTACTGCTCAATGGCGATCACGCGCTTTTCTCGGCCGATCATGTGCCGGGGGATGTTCTTCTCATTGAGCCGTCCCTCGATCTGTACGATGGCCTCCCACGCCTGGGGATCGTGATGGGCGAAAAACTGCTGCGCGTACTCGATGAACAGGGCGTCGATGTTGACCACATGGCGCTGGATCTGCAGATAGTCCGGGCGCCGGCCCAACTCGATCAGCGCGCGGGCAATGATGTTGACGAAGCGCCAGGCGAATTCGCGGAACGCTGCGGAGTTGCCTTCGCCACTCAACTGCCCGGCGATACGTGTGGCGACTTCGGAGATACGGCCGAAGCGGCCGATGGCGTTGTAGCGGGCGGAAATTTCCGGCCAGCCGAGGTGGAACACGTAGAACTCTTTTTCGCGCCCGGCCCGACGCGCTTCGACGTACATGCGCTTGAGCAGGTCGGCATCGCCCTTGGGGTCGAAGACCACCACCACTTCCGGTTTCTGCCGATGGATGTCTTGGGTGATGTACACCTCGGCCAGGCGGGTCTTGCCGACTCGCGTGGTGCCCAGCACCAGGGTATGGCCGACGCGCTCACCCAGCGGCAGGCTGGCCTCGCCTTCATGGGGCTCGACGCCGTGCAGCAGTGGGGAGCCGCCTACCGGGGGCAATGGCCGTACTGGGTTGAAGGGACTGTCCCAGGCGGTGAACTGGGCCAGGCGTGAAAGGGCAAAGGGGGCTTTCTCCAACGCCCGCTCCAGGCGTCGAGCGCACTGGTAGGCGGCGGACTGATTCACATAGCGAGCAAGGGCAGGGTCCTGGGCTTCCACCAGGCGCTGGGTGTGCAGGCGCGTCCAGAGGAAACCGCGACCCATGAACAGCCGCTTGTTGCTGACCGGGATCTGCCGGCTGGTGAGTGAGTAGCGCGGCAGGCGGCGGATGTTGCGCCGATAGCGCAGCACGACGCGGGCTTCATTCAGGCGCTTGAGGCCAAAGGCGGTGTAGGCCACTGCCATGCCGGCCCCAATCTCGGGCGAGAGTGCCACTGCCCAGGGCGAGTGCAGGCACAGCGCCGCCGCGCCCGCGCACACGCCCACGGTGTACAGCTCTACGGCAGGGCGCAGCAGGGACTCCATCGCGTGATCGGTCATGGTGTGCCCTCACTGTTCCAGCGCGGTTGGCGTAATCAGCACGGGGTAATGCTCCAGTTGCAGGCGCGCGGCGATGTCATCACCGCTGACCGGCCAGATCGGTAGCTCCGGCGCTGTTGCCTGGATGCGCTGCAGCGCGTCGCTGTCCGCGACGTCCACGGCCAGACCGCTGGCGCCAAGCGCCTGTAGGGCCTGGGCATGTTCAGACAGCCATTGCAGGGAAAGTGGGTCCTGCCCGACCAGAAACAACGGTGTCATTCCCGGCATCTCCAGCTCTCGGGGCGCAACCGGGCCTGGGCTCAACCGAGCGCTGTGGATGGGCAGGACCCAGCTTAATCGGCGTGGGTCGGGTCGCGAGGGCGTTGGCTCCAAGGTCCCGGCGGCCACGCCCTGCCACAACAAACACGAAATCATCAGGGCAAGTATCCGCAACGGTGTCATGGCTGGCTCTCCAAGGGTAGGTCAGCCGATGCATCGACCCGCTGCCAATGGCGGATGAACTGCGCGCGGTAGCGGGCGGCCGGCTCGCCTCCTGCTGGCCGGTGATAACGGCCGGCGGCTTGCGCCCAGTCGCCGGCCGCCTCGAAGTGTTCCTTGAGCAGGGCGGCAGTGACCGCGAGGTTGGTCCGCGGGTCAAGGGCTTCACAGGCGGTGGCATAGCGCTCGGGGTGGTAGCCAAGGTTGGTTTGGCCCAGGCCAACGTCGATGCGCCGAGGGTCCTGGCGGGTGAGTTCGAGCATGAGGGCGGCGCACGCCTGCTGACGATTGGCGAAGCGTTGCGGATTGCCGGCGACATTCAACGTCCAGGGCCAGGGGATGGTCTGGCCGCGCAGGCGGGTACCGCTTTCCTGCAAGGCAATGGCGAACAGCACCGAGGAGGGAATGCCGGCTTGTGCGGCAATCACCTGGTAGGCCAGCGGGGGTATTACCTGTGCGCTGGCCTGAGTAACAAAGCCCAGCGCCAGGGCGCAGATCAGTCGACGCGCTGCCATTGTCCGTCCACCTGTTGATAGCGTGCCGGCAGGGGGCGGCTGGCGCCCAAACCGAACCAGCGCCCGCGGTCATGGTTGAGGGTGATCTGCCCGCTGCTGACCTGCGCCGCGGCGATGCCTGCTTGGCGCGCCCAGTGCCGGATCACGTCATCCTTGCCCTGACTACCGACCAGGTATATATCCAGCTGCACGCCCTGTTTCACCAGTTGCAAGGCTCGGGCTTGGCAGGCTGGGCACTGCTCTTCGACGAAGAGCGCGTAGCGGGTGCTGGTTGACGTATTTTCCACGCTGCTCATGCCCTGTACGGGCTGCAGACCGGGGAGCAGCCGCGCCCACGCTGCGGTGTAGGCCTGCTGGTAAGCTAACTCGCGCTCGGCCCGCTTGGCTTCCAGACGCACCTGCAGCTCGGCATAGCGCTGCCGCTCCTGATCGGACTCCGCCTCCACACCCAGGGTGGTCAGCGGGTCCAGCTGCGGCGACCAGTAGTGCCGGGGGCCGCTTTGCAGGTGTTCAAACTTGGCCCATTCATCGTCGGTCAGCCCCCATGCCTGTGCGGCAACGGTCTGGTGCTGCTGCAGTGGCGTGATGTTGTTGTTCCGTGGGGTGGATTCGGAGACTTCCTGCTCCGCCGCGGCAACAACGGCAGCGTGCAGGCAGATGGGCAGCAGGAGCACGTTGAGAAGAGCGAAACGGCGCATGGCAGCGTCCTCAGGGCAGGGGCAAGCTGCGGTCGGCATGCCCCGCGACCTGGAACACGGCCTGGTCGCGCTGGATCTCACGCAACTGCCAGCCATCCAGGCTCTCGCCCGGCTGCAGCAATTGCACGGCGGACAGCGAGCGCGCTCCGGTCGGCAGCACTGACACGAACCGGGCGCCGCCACGCGTCTCGATGCCCAGCACCGACAGCGGCGGCTCGGCAGGGGGCGACGCTTTCACCCTGGGCTTTGGCATCGGGGCGGGCTCAGCGCGGGGCCGGGGTTGAGCTTTTGCCGCGAGTTGGGCCTGCACGTGGGCAAGCTCACCCTCGGCTTTGTCGAGTCGTTGCTGCCAAGCCGCAAATACCTCGCTGCTGGGGGCATTGGCTGTTGATCTCGACTGCTCGGCAACTGCAGCGCGGAGCCGATCAAACTGCTGTTGGGTCGCTGCCTGGCTGGCTGCGACTGCCTGCTGCTGGCTGGTCATGTCGTGCATCTGTGCCTGCAGCTTTGCCTGACCTTCGCGAAGCAGATCGAGGTCCCGCCGCAGGGCCGGAGCAGGATCGGGCTGGGCCTGTGCGGCTATCGCGACCATGGCCGCGAGTTGCTGATGATGGTTGTAGGTCACCGCTGCCAGCAAGGTCGCGGCGATGCACAGGCCGCCGATCAACAGGTCATGGAAGGTCTGTACTTTCATGGGGCGAGCCCCAGCGTACCGACCGGTGCTGCCGGCGATGGCGACCGTAGCGCATAGCAGACCGAGCGATTGAGTGGGTCGACGCTGAGCTCCCAGGCCGGTCCACCGAGGATGGTCAGCGCATCGATCAGGGCCATCGGGCCGATCTGATAGTGCACCGCCGGCAGCGGCCGGCTGAACAGCAGCGCCTGCGGCGGGACATCCGGACACAGCGAATAGCCCGAACGCTGCAGCACATGGCGCAATGCCTCGCCGACATCACTGTGCAGCGCCGGCGGGATACTGACTTCGACCATCTGCAGCAGCGGTTGGCGTTGTTCCAGCGTCGGCGTCGTGCTGACCAGGGTATAGCGACCTTGCCGCACCCAGTCAGGTGCCTGGAGTGTTTCTGGCACCCGCGGCTTGGCGGGTGTCGCTGGCTTGTTGGGGGCCGGTGTTGGGCGGGGCGGCGGCGCAGCATGGCTGCAGCCCGCCAGCAGGGCGGCAATGACCAGCGTGAGCATGAGTGGGCGATGCATGGCGATGTCTCAGGAAAGGTTGCCGCTACCATGGCGAAAAGGGCGGCTGTCGCCCCACCGATAAAGCGATTCCCGCCCACGGCTATTCGCGCCCAATAAAAAAGGCGCCCGTAGGCGCCTTGCATCAATCATCGGGAAAAACAGGTAGCTCGGGCATCCGTCGGGCGTCCGGATCAAACACCAGGAAACGCACGTCGGCTTGCCCGGCCAGCAGCAACAGTTCGGTCAGCACCGGTGGTACCTGCTCGTCACGCAGGCGCGCCAGGACCTCTGCGCGGCTGGCGACACACTCGGAGGCGTTGCCGCCATCCTGCCACGGCGTCGAATACAGCTTGCAGCCGATGGCATGGCTGTCGAACAGCTCGAAACACTCGAAGAAACCGGACGCGATGCCGCGCCAGGTGCGCTCCTCCAGCAGTTTGAACTCCGCAGGGGGCAGGTGCGCCGAGCTGATCTCCCAGCTGCGGCTGTAGTGCCCCGTGGCAAAGGTCAACTGCGTGATCACTGCTTGCGCGGCCTCTTCGCTGGGATAGTCACCCAAATGGGCAGACTGGCCAAGCTGGTCGGCGATGACCGTGTAGACCACCGCCACCACCGTGCCGTCGTCAGTGCATTGCCCGACGGCTTCCCTGACCAGGGTTTGCCCTCGGGTGATCAGCACGAAGTCATCGTTGAATATGCAAGGCTGGCGGTTGATGTCATGGTCCAGCAGATGCGCCTGCGAGTCATGCAGGGGCCGGTAGCAGGGCTCACAGTAGTCCTCGTAAATGATCTGGACGAGGCGTTCACAGCGAAAGGATTGGTAGCCGCGAACGAAGGGAGTGGGCGTAAGAAGATGCATGGCTGCTCTCCAGTGAAGGTTGAGGCCACCCCATGCAGGCGGTGGCGTCGGGATGACGGTTCAGATCCAGCCGAATTCGGCCAGGGACAACGGACGGCCTTCGCCAATGATGATGTGGTCCAGGACGCGGACCTCAACCAGGGCCAGGGCCTCGGTCAGGCGCTGGGTCAGCACGCGGTCGGCATTGCTCGGTTCCGGGCAGCCGGAAGGGTGGTTGTGGCTGAAGATCACGCTGGCGGCGTTATGCTCCAAGGCCTTGATGACCACCTGCCGCGGGTAGACGCTGGCGCCATCGATGCTGCCGAAGAACAGCTGGTCGAAGCCGAGCACGCGGTTGCGCGAGTCCAGACAGAGCAGGGCGAAGACTTCCTGCCGGTAGGGGGCCAAGCGCAGCTTGAGGTAGGCAGCGGCATCGGCAGGCTGGATCAGCAGCTCGCCACGCTGGAAATAGCGGCGGTCGAGCAACTGCAGGGCCTGCTCGATTAGCGCATCCTCGTTGACGCGCTGGATCACGGCGGGATCGACGGAGTCGACCAGGTTCAGGGTGGTGTTCATGGGACATTCCTCGTTAAGCAGGAGCGCCCCCAGGGGGAGAGCCCCCGTTGGGTAGGTATCAGCAGTTCAAAGCCGTGTGAAGCGATGCCGCGTACCGTGAAAGCAACTGCAGCAGGCCTCGCAGGGTTGGGTTGAAAAGTCCTCGATGCCGATGCCGGTCTCAGGATCGAAGTCGGCACTCAAGGGCAGTAGGGCTTGCAGGGCGACGCGCATCTGGGCGATGCGCTGGTCGACCTCAGCCTCGCTGTAATACAGCGACAGCGCGCTGAAGTCGTCATAGGCCACCGCCTGCAGGCAATCCTGGCAGAGCCAGTAGCTCTCCATGGCAACCTCCGACACCGGTGAAAAAAGGCGCTCGTGCGAGCGCCTGGTGGGTGGGTCGATCGCCTTAGGCAGACTGACGTGCCGGGGTGGAGGTGCGACGGCTGTTGGCAGCCGGGGCTTGACGGCGGCCGGTGCTGGCGCGGGAGGTGTCGGCTGGCGCTCCCTGTTCAGCATCGGCCTCATCAGCCTGCTGCTCCGGTTCGACTGGAGCAGGGGCTTCAGCACGGGGTGCTGCCTTGTAGGTCAGTTGGCCATCGACCTTGATCCACTCGATGAAGATCAGCCGACCCTTGAGGCTGGCGCCCGGCAGGCCTTTGCGTTCACCTTTTTCATAGGTGAAGGCGTCGACCCACAGATCGCCAATGCGAAAGGCCAGCAGCACCTTGCGATCGGCCTTGACGTCTTCTAGGTGCTCGCGGATCAGACGTTCCGCTTCACCGCCGGCGACCTTGCAGTCGAAGCGGGTGTATTCGACGTCATCCGAGGCACCATGCAGTGCGGCAATATCGCAGGCCATGAACGGTTGCCCGCGACGTACCGGGACTTCGCGAATACGGTTCAGGTAGCCAATGCCTTGGGTGTGCAGGTTGAAGTAGCTGGTGGGTGCAGCGTTGTTTGCAGTCGCCATGGTGAATCTCCTGTTTGCAAGAAACGCGGATATCCACCAGCCCTGGCGGGAGGTGAGTTCCGCAGGGGGAGGCAAGGGTGGTCACAGGACCGGTCGAGGAGCGCTCATCACCGAGGGATCGGTGACCGTGCGAGCTGCCGAGCGCTGATCGCACTGGGGGAGAACCACCCGCAACGGGCGTAGCCTTCAAGGTTCTGGCTACCAGGGTGCTGTCGTCGACAGCGAGGTGCAGTTCATCTATAGATCGAGGTGAGCCCCGCGTCAACAGGGGCTTGGGCAGGTGTTCGGCGCCCGGAAGCCGATGGTCTTCAGTGGAAAACAGCCGGCGAAAAAATAGCCCGACGGTCATCAGGCTAGGATGAGGAGGACCACCTTTGACCCGGTACCGTGACCGCGAAGTCCATCGCAAAACTGTCGTCGGTCATTCACCTGGTTCAACCGACCCTTGTCGTGGCCTGGATCGGAAACTGCTGGCACGCATCCGCGCACAAAAGGCGCCCAGTCTATCGCCGGCGGGCACCGGTGCTGAGCATCATCGCCGAGGCGGATGACCCCTGGGGCCTGCTGCAAGCCGCACGGGTCATCCGCCTGGAGGATCTATGACGCCGAAAAGCAATCACGGGGAAGGGGTGTGGCATGGCTCCGAACGCGACGGTTCGACCGAGCTGCCCGGAGCGTATCGGTCTTGGTTCGCCTGGTGGCGATGGGGCGCCTTCACTACAACAGCCTCGGCGAGGAGCGTCAAGGTGCCGCGCGCTGCTCAGGAGGAGCGCGGCTTGCTGGTGCGCTTGGAGGTGGCCACCGGCTTGGTGCCCTTGCAGTCCGGATAACGCGAGCACGACCAGAAGGTACCGGTGCGGCCCTTGCGCTGGCGCATGGCGCTGCGGCACACCGGACACGCGGGGCCTTTGGCGGCTGGCACGCGTAGGGTCAGCGAAGCGTGGCTGTGCACCAGTTGCGTGAGCCAGGCGGCCTGCTTGGCCAGGAAGGTCTCGACGTCCAGCTGCCCCGATTCGATGCGGTCCAGCGCCTGCTCCCAGAGAGCAGTCAACACCGGATCGGCGACCTCCGGCGGTACCGCCTCAATCAGCGTGTGCGCGGCCGCGGAGGCCGCGAGGCTGCGTTTCTTCTTCGCCAGGTAGCCGTGATCGATCAGTCCCTGGATGATCGCCGCGCGGGTGGCCTCGGTGCCGATGCCGATGCTGTCCTTGAGCTTCTGCTTCAGGCGCGGGTCGGCAACCTGGTTGGCAATGGTCTTCATCGCCTTGACCAGGGTACCTTCCGTGTAGGCTTTGGGTGGCTGGGTGCGATGCGCGTTGACCACGGCGTCGAGCACGGGCAGCGACGTACCCTCGCGCAGCGTCGGCAGTCGCTGGCTCGGTTCGCCCGGTTCGCTGCCGTCGGCCTCATCGATCACCGCCTTCCAGCCGCGCACCTGGATCTGCTTGCCGCGAGCGTGCAACTGGTCCTCGTCGCTCTGCAGCAACACCAACGTTTTCAGGTACTCATGGTCGGGCATGAACTGCGCCAAGTAACGGGCACGAATCAACCCGTAGACCGCCCGCTCGCGCTCGGACAGTTGATCCAGGTCGAGGGCCACCGCCGTGGGAATGATGCCGTGGTGGGCGGTGATCTTGCTGCTGTTCCACGCGCGTGAGCGTCGGCTCGGGTCGACCTCCTTCAGCCATTGCCCCAGCGACGGCGCGCTGGCTGTCAGGGCATGCAGGACACGCGGTACCTCATCGAGCATGCTCTCGGGCAGGAAACCACAGTCGCTGCGCGGGTAGGTCGTGGCCTTGTGGGTCTCGTACAGCGCCTGCGCCGTGTTCAAGGTGTCCTGGGCGCCGAGGCCAAGCTTGGCCGAGCAGATCTCCTGCAAGGTTCCCAGGTCGAAGGGCAGCGGCGGTCCTTCACACACTCGCTCCACGTCGACGCTCGACACCCGCGCCTGGGCGCGTTGCATCAGCCGCCGCGCCGCCCGTTGCCCGACGGCCTCATCGATGCAGCGCCCGCTGTCGTCGCAACTGCCGGCAGGCGGCTGCCAGCGTGCCAAAAACACCATGCCCTCGGCCTGCAGCTGCGCATCGACCGTCCAGAACGGGCGGGGCACGAAGCTGGCGATCACCCGATCACGTTCTACCACCAGGCGCAAGGTCGGCGTCTGCACGCGGCCCACCGGCAGCAGGCCATCGAAGCCGGCACGCCGGCCGAGCAGGGTGAACAGCCGGCTGAGGTTGATGCCCACCAGCCAATCGGCGCGGGAGCGCGCCAGCGCACAGTGATACAGCGACAGCGTCTGCTCGCCCGGGCGCAGGGCGGCCAGTGCCTTGCGGATCGACGCCTCGTCCAGAGCCGAGAGCCACAGGCGCAAAACCGGCCCCTGGTAGCGGCAGCGCTCAAGGATCTCGCGGGCGATCATCTCGCCTTCACGATCGGCGTCGGTGGCCACCACCACCTCGTTGCAGGTGCGCAGCAGTTGTTCGATGACCTTCAACTGCGCCGCGACCTTGGGCTTGGCAACTACCTGCCAACGGCTTGGAATGATCGGCAGGTCCTCCAAGGTCCAGTGCTTGTACTGCGCACCGTAGGTCTCCGGTGCTGCGGTCTCCAATAGATGGCCCACGCACCAGGTCACGGTCACTGCATTGCCCTGCAGGCAGCCATCACCGCGGCGGTTGGCCTGCAGCACGCGGGCGATATCGCGGGCCTGGGACGGTTTCTCGCAGATGTATAGGCGCATGGCTAGGCTCCCCTGATCAGATAGCGACAGGGTGCGGGGCGGGTGGGAAAGATCCAGCGGAAAGCTGAAACGGTGTGCCCTTATTTGCGCGCCAGGTGCGCGGCCAGGCGCTCGACGGAATCGAGGGCAAATTGCCGGTCCTCGGCGCTGAGCTTGTCGAGCAACGTCGCGAACGTCTGGGCCTGATCCTGCGCGCGGGGGCTGATGGCCACCAACAGCTCGGCGGCCGAGCACTGGAAGATGTCGGCGAGCTGCAGCAGCTTGGTCACCGACAGGTCGACCAGGCCGCGCTCCAGGCGCGAGACCGCTTCGGCGCCAATCTCCAGGCGCTCGCCGAGGTCTTCCTGGGTCAGTTGGCGGGCGTGGCGCAGCTGGGCCAACTGGCGACCGATGTAACGTAGGCTAGGCTGTTTGGCGGGCAACGGGACGATCTCCAATTCGACCCATATGGTTGATCATCAACTCGAGCATATGAACGCCCTGATAGGTTGACTAACAACCTGTTGGGGCGTATTTAGCTGAGAAAGTGCGGTATACCTGTCAGCACGAGGAGGCAACATGGACCGTGCCGATGACGCCGACATGACGGCGCTGGAGATCAAGGCCTACGAGCTGTTCCTGGCCACTCATGTGGAGCCGAACAACCTGCAGGCGAGGGAGGCGTTGGCCAGTTGGGTCAAGCAGAGCCCGGCGCATTGGCGGGCGTTCCGTGCTTTGGACCAGCACCTGTACGAGGCGGCCCTGCTGCTGGCACATGCCCAGCACGATCTCGCCCGCCAGCAGTAATCAAGGTGTGGAGGAGCCGCAGTGGCTACACGCCAAGCAGGTGGCCGGCCCAGCGTGGGCCTCGCGATGAGCCGGCGCGATTCCACTGACGTCCACCTTCAATCGGTTTTGCGCGCGCCTTTCTTGCCGCCAGTCTTGCGCGCCGAGCCGTCGCCCTTGGCCGGCTCGCTGGCTTTCTCGCGCATAGTCACCGACGCCAGGCGGTGTGGCAGGATGCCGATGCGCCGCGCTTCCACCTTGAACGTCACCCGCGCGTTGTCCTCGCTGTCCTCCCACTCGTCCTTGACCGTGCGGCCCTCGACCAGGATGCGCATGCCCTTCTGGAACAGCGTGCTCCAATGCTCGGCATCCCGGTGCCAGAGCTCCACCGGCGCCCAGTAGCCGCCGCGATCCTCGTAGCCGCCTTCGCGCGGCACCGGATTGTCGAAATACACGTTCAGCCGCAGCAGGCGCCGTGGCTCATCCGGGTTGGTGCTGAATTCCTGGAATTCGGGGACACTGCCGATGTTGCCTTCGCCGACAAACAGAGTGCTCATGGTTGCTGCTCCACGGTGGGGGTAGGGGAGTGATCGAAGAGGGTTTCGGCGGCCTGCAGCTTGATCGCGCTGGCCGTGGCGTGCCGGTGCAGCGAATGCAGGCTGCTCATCTGCAGGTTCAGGGTGATGCGGTTGACCTCCAGCTGCAGCAGCGCCTCGCGCACCGCTTGCGCCAGCTGTGGCTGTGCCATCGCCCGCTCCCACACCAGTGCACCCATGCGATTGAAATCACGGCTGCGCCAGCGCAGGAAGTTCGTGCCGGCCGCGCTGCGCTGGACCACCAGACGCAGGTCCAGCAGCGAGAAGGGCGGCTGCGCCACGATGGCCAGCAGCACGCTCATCAGCTCGGCCACCTGGGTTTCCAGGCGCAGCGCGGTATCGGCCAGTTGCTGCAGCTCCCCCTTACCCTTAAAAGGCTTTAAAAGGCCTTTTAGGGAGGCACCCTGTTCGAATTGCCGATAGGCATCCGTTGACAGACGCCGGGCGATCGCCTCGGCCAGGGTCATGCCGCACCGCCTTCGGGCTGAACGGCTGGTTCAGGTGCCACTTGCTCGTCTGGCGCCTCGTCATCGAGCACTGCCTCATGGATCACGGCGGGATGGCGTACCGTCGGCGGGGCGAACTGCGAACGCCGCAGGCCTTCGAGGATGTCCTGCGGCGGCAGGCCAAATTTATCCACGGCCTCGCGGGCGCGGGCATTGTTCGCCGCCATGTCATCGCGGCTGACGCCGGCCAGACGGTAGCGTTGCGCCAGGCCAAACAGGCTACGCAGCAGGTGCGCACCGCGGTCGATCCAGATTTCCATGTCGCTGCGGCCGATCAGCGCCGTGTGGTGGGCCAGCAGCACCCGCCGCACCAGCGTGTCGTAGTCGGTGAGTAGGTAGACCGCAAGAAACCCCAGCTGGCTGCCGATAAACAGCGGCAGGGTCACCGGGTGGATGTTGAGGTTGTCGCCGATGTCGACCTGGCTCGGCAGGTCGCGCTCCAGGCGCCCCACCTGTTCGGACAGGGCGAGCATTTCGGTCTTGGCCAGCAGCAGCTTTTCTTCCAGCTGCAGCATGAACCAGTCGGCGAAGGGGTCATCCTGGCTGCTGGCCTGCTTGAGCAGGTTGGTGACGCTGATGTAGCCGGCCATGCCCATGATCGCATGCACGCCCTCGCGGGCCAGGCGTCCCTGCCACAGGCGCGCGGCGTGATGGGTGTGCAGCGTAAGGGTGATGCTGCTGCGCAATGAACCCAGGTTGAGTTGGTAGTGGTCGACCATCGCCGGTTCCTCGCCGTGGAGATGGCGCTCACCTTGGGCGGTCTTGCGGCGCTCTACAGCGATCAATGCGAAGGCGATCGCTTCGGATTGCTCGGCATCGCTGGACGTCGCTGGAGTGATGCCATCAGCATCAGTTCCACCGGGAGCCATCGAGGATGCCGCTTCGTGGCAGTGGTTTAGGGTGGCACGCTACTGCCTCATGCCATGTCGGCAGGCGAGCACGGCGACTTGGTCGCGCCGATCAGTGCCCCGGCAGTTCCGAGATGGCTTCACCGTGGCAGGCGTGGTTGATCGACCCCATCGTTGGTCCAGATCGTCTTCATCGGTTTCCTTGCCATTCGAGCACCTGTGACGACGGCGGCAGGGCTAGCTTTGCTCGGCGATCAATGTGAGGACAAGCGTTCCGGATCGCCCGCTATCAGTGGACCTCGCTGGACGTGATGTCGTTGGCATCAGATCCGTCAGCTGGCGCTGACCACGCGGCATCGTTGCTTTAGCTCGGTGAGGCACGCCAGCGCCAGTGGCGAAGCCTCGCGGGGTGGCCTCGGCGTGTTCTTCGGCTCGTGCGATGTCGAGGGGCGAGGGCGAGCGGCCTCCGGTTCGCCGGTGAGCGCCCGGGCTGCCCAGAGGGTGAACTCGCCGTTGCAGGCGCGCTTGATCAGCCCCATCAGGTAGGCCGCAGGTTTTCGGACCGTGCCGCGGATGCAGCGGGCGACCGCCTCATTGATCACTGCTTGGCGTTGGTCCGGTTCCAACCGATGCAGCGCCTGCTGCGCCATCTTGCGTTCACCCAGGCTCAGTTGCAGCGTCTCCGGCCACTGCGCCGCAGCGTCCGCCAGCCCCGCGCGCGGTACTGTTTTTTTATTGCTTTGGCTTTTAAGTACTGTACAGGTCGCGTTCGGATTCCGAACATCAGCCAAAACCGGAGGCTTGCTGTCATCGGCGCTCCCTGCCGAGCTGGCTTGAGAATTCCGAACGTTGTCCGCTGCCGTCCGTTCGGAACCCTCAAGCTTGGAAGGCTGCGCGAACGGCAATGGTTGTTGCACCGCGCGCTCCGCAGCCTGATCGATGCCCATGAGGATATCGGCGGGCACCTGTGCATCATCCCGCAGCTCCTGCAGCACGTGTCGCGCCAGGTCGCGCACGCCCTTGGTGGCATGGCTGAGGTTCTGCTGGAGCAAAGCCAAGTAGCCGCTGTCGACATCGAGCGCCTGATGCGGTAACAACGGTTCGTCGTAGAGCACGTAGATGCTGCCACGCAGGCAGCCTTGCTCATCGCGTGCACGGTCGGCCAAGCTCAACCAGCGGGTGCTGCGCAGTACGTTCAACGCCCGGGCGATGGTCTCGCGTGAGGCTTGCGCGCCACAGGGGCTGGTGGCCAGGTACGGTTGCAGGTCCTGGTAGCGTGGAGCCTCGACGTGGCGCTCGGTGATCAGCCAGCGTAATACCTGCCAGGTGTTGCGCTCCAGCGGCGTCAGCCGCGTGTCGAGCAGCAATGCCTGGGGCATTGGATTGTCCTTGCCTGCGTAGACAAAACGTGGAGACGCTGCTTCGAGCGCGGCCGGGCATAGAGCCCCTTGCTTGACCAGGTACTGGTTATACCGTTTCAGGGCTGGAAGGCTCTGCCGAACGACGTCGGCCCAATCGATGTCGTAAAAACTCAGCATGGTGCACCTCCGTAGAGATCGATCTGCTGCCACACCAGGGTCAGGCTGATGTGCTGCTCCTCGGCGAGCATCATCATCGCGTCCAAGGGGTCGAAGTGCTGATCGTCGTCGCGTAGTTGGCACCAGCGTTGCCACACCGCATGCTCCTGGGCTTCGCTCAGCTGTACCGGACGTCCACGGTGAGTCTCGATCTTCAGCACGCGTCGGCGCAGCGCGGTTTCCGAATGATCCAGCCCGAAACAGCGGTACATGATGCTGGAGCTGGCACCCAGCTTGAGGGCGCGATTGATCAGCCGCTCGTTTTGCTCGTCACGCTCGGCCTGGCTGATCAGCCGGCGCAGAACGGTGATGTCGACCTTGACCTCCACCCAGGAAATATTTGAGTGCGCCAGGTGGGAGAGGGTGGTGGGCGGCAATGACTGCAGTACCTCGATATCCTCGTCGCCCAAACCGAGGGCCCTGCAACGCTGCACGCGGCCATGACGCAGCTCATGCAGCACCTGGTTGAGCATGGCATGATTCAACAGATTGAATGTCGTGCCCATGGGGCACCTCCGAGTGTTAGCGAGTGGACGATAGCGAGAGGTCGATCAACTGGCGGGACAAGCGGACAAGGCAGAAGAGTTGTAGCAACTGCTCATCGGGCAGGCGTTCGAGCTTCATCGGCAGCGGTTGGTGGTCCTCCAGCGGCTGGTCGTAGACCCCGGTCAGCAACTGGCCGAATAGCGCGGCGGGCAGTTGCTGTTGATGCTCCCAGAGCACCTCATCGTGAAGCCGCAGCAGGCTGCCCAGCAGCAGTTGAATGCCGAGGCTGCGGGGTTCGGAGGGAGGTTCGATGGCAGGTGTCAGGGAGAAACCCAGATGCGTGTTCATCGGGACGACCCCGTCGCCGAGATCGCCGTATTCGGCCAATTGCAAGGCCAACTGTGCGCAAGCCTGCCGTAGCCGGCCGGCACTGACATGCTTGAGGCTCAACAGCCACAGTTGGTCGAGTGAAGTTGGCAGGGAAATCGCCGCTGCATCTGCTGGCGAGGCGACAGCGGGTTGAACCTCCTCCTCTTCATGCTCTGCCTGGAGCGTCTTAGGCAGTGCATTGGACCGTGAGGTGTCCTCACTCATCTGCGGCACTGGATTGCGCTCGAGCATAGCGTCCTGGCTGGAGGATGACTCCAAGAACATTCCAAGGCTTGGGCCTGATTCTCCATGCTCGTCCCCATGAACCACCGGAGGAGGCACGGTCACGGCGCTAGCTACCTGGGCCAGGTCCAACGCTAGCGTGCGAGGCGACTGGCGCAGGATATCCGCCATCCGCGCCAAGAGTTCATCCTCCACCTGGGATAGATCGAAATCCGCAGCGTCACCGTCAAACTGTGCCAGGCTCTCCAACCACAGGGGCTCAAAGTCTCCGACGTCGAACGCATAGCGGTTCCAGACTGCTTCGCTCCTGCGCCGCAGACTGATGGTGCGCTCGATGAGTTGTTTGCCAAGTCCGGTGTATAACACTTGAGGCATGGCGGGCAGGAGGTGCTCCAGCGTATCGAACATGCGGCTGATATGGGGTTGCGAGATGGGGTACCCCCCCTCACCCAAGCGCTTTGCCAGCTCACGTTGGCTTAACGGGGCGCTGTCGGCTTGCAGCATGTCCCTGAGCTTGGCCACTGCCAAAGCGCGTTCGATGAAGGTCAGTTGACCATGCAGGTCGCTTTCGGCCAGGTGCCCCAGCAGCGCGTGTGTCTCGGTTGACCAAGGTCGGAATAGGCAGGCAATGCGGAAGAACTGCTGGTCGCGGGTTTCCTGCCAGAGCTCATTGAGGATAGCCAGGCGCGTATTGCCGCCGTTGCGGATAATGAAATGAGCCTCGCCGGGACGACGGGTGATGGCCGGTGGCTGGTCCAGGCCGCGCTCTCGGATCGATTCCTTGATGTCGGCGTACAGCGGATTGCGGATGAACCGCGGGTTGTGATCATAAGGGCGCAGCTGCTCAAGGGTAACGAGCATCGGCGTATCGCAGGCAGGATCTGCCGGTTGGCCCAGACTTGGCGTGTTGGGAAAGTGGGAGTGCTGCAGCTTGCGGGTGATTTCCTCGCAGGTGGGTGTCTTCATGAGGTCGGCCCGGGTTAAGCCACGCCCGGGATGGGGCACGGCGGGGTGGTTGGAGATTACTCAGGAAGCAGTCCTGCGCCTGTCCGAGCCGGGTGCAGTCTTGATTAGCTGCCGGCGCCATTGCGGAAACAGTTCCAGGGCCAGGTTGAGCATCACCAGAGCGGCTGGACATCCGCGGCCGCCCCGCACGGGGTGCGCCTCGACACGGTGTACCGGCATCCCGAGGGTGGCGGCATTCAGATAAGCGACACGGTCGGGAATCACTGTGTCGCAGAGGCTGACGTGCACATCGTCCCCGAAGGTCGTCTGTAGACTCTGCATGATCAGACGCGTGTCCCGGCGATTGAAATTGACCTGGTTGAGCAGCAGTTTCACTGGCGGCAGCGACACCCCAAGGTGCCGGTAGGGCTCCAATTCCTCGAACAGCCCCAGGGTGCCGCGGCGCAGCTCTCGCGCCGCGAGCATCTCCGGCGGTAAGGGACACAACGCGCAGCTCGAGGCGAGGATGGCCATTTCGACGACGACGCTACGCGCGCCTTGGGTGTCCACCACCAGCACGTCGTAGTCATCGGCGAAAGCTGGCAGCAGGTTGCGCAGGCGCAGGCGCCCATCGGGTGCATGTAGCAGCAGGGTATTGAGATGGCCAGCACGATCATTGGAGGCAATCAGATCAAGGCCAGGGATCGCCGTGGCGCTGACGATCTGGTCGGCCGCGGTGAGGTTCTGCGCGATCAACTCGTAGCTGCCGGCGGCGCGGGGCTGGGGCAGGGCATAGTAGCTGGACAGCGTTGGCTGGCTGTCCAGGTCCAACAGCAGAACGCGCAAACCGGCGTCGGCCAGCAAGCCACCGAGGTTGGCGGCGACGGTCGTCTTGCCGGCGCCACCCTTGGTTGAGATCAACGAGAGAACGTCCATGGCCTCAGTCCCGGATCGACAGGCGATCTTGCACCCACTGCTCGATTTCCAGCGAGTCCCAACCTACCGCGCGGGTGCCGATGCGCCGGCATTGCGGAAACATCCCAGCTTTCATCAGGTTGTAGATGTGCGAGCGCTTGAAGCCGGTTTTCTGTTCGACCTCGTCACGACGCATGATGTGACGTTCGGCGGAGGCGGTGATGGTGGCGGTAGATTGCATGATGTCACTCCTTAGCGTCGTTTGGCGCGTGGTGGGATGTGACATTCAGTCAATAACCAGAATGGGCGATTGTCATTGCCAGGCAATTGCACCAATTGCCTGGCAATCGCTGGTAAGGCTTACTCCGCTTGCTTCAGGCAGCGCCGAGCCTGCGCAAATTTCCGATCAAGGGAGCGTTTGCTCAATCCTCGAATATTGGCAAAGCGGCGCAGAATTTCAGCCACGATGGTGCTCTGGTCCTTGTAGATGGACTGCACCTGCCCCTCGGGAGATTTGCCTGCGCTGATGGCCAGCAGAGCGCCGATGATGAGGTAGTGCATGAGGCTGGAATCGTTGCTCGGCTCCTCCAACAGATCCATGCGATCTATCACCGCCTGCAGGTCGATGATCTGCGACTCCAGCTCTGCAGTTCGAATGGCGAGTGTCTGCCGAACGTTCTGCAGTTCCCGAGCAGTGGCCTCCAGCTCTGATTTTTGCGCCAAATGCGCGCCTAAGCTGACGCATTGAACATGCAACGCGTCGCACTCAAACAGAAACGCTGGGAGGTCGTCGGGATAGTCGCGCGCCACCCAGCCCCTCAGATCGGGGCGGCGAACCGTAAGGTAGGCGCGGTTGAAATCACTATCTGGGCGGAACTGGCGTCCGAGATACCATGCGGGTAATTCACCGCAGAGAATTGCGTCGTAAATCCGCTCGGTGTAGGCATGGAGCGAGGGCCACTGAGGAAATAGCCTGAGGAGCTTGTCTGGATTGTAGAAAGCCACCGCGAGAATTTCGGTGGCATGGTTAGCCAAGTTGCACCAGTGCAAGGCAACCTCTATGGGGTGGTAATCGGTTTTAAGTGAGACCATTTGAACATCCTCCCTTGATTGATCTGTCCATGTACAGGGCTTCCCTTTTGACTACAGAGGGTGAATTCCCTGCAGCCGGGGTTCGGATCTGTCAGTGGGTTACAGATATGTGCCGTCCCGGATCCTTTCGTGACTCGTACGATGTCCAGAGGTTCATGCGGGGCAAGTAACGTGTTTGTTACAATTGGCCTTGCGATGTGAGGTGGGTATACAGAACTGGCCGGCTCTATAGAGTTGTTTTTAGTTTTCATGCAATTGCAGCTTAGACATCTCCAAATGCCAAAAAATAAATATTCGGACGTGAAACTTTTTGTTACAAAGTCATTGATGCTCCCTTCTGAGCGCGCTGGGCGGGCGGGTAGATTGTGTAGTCCGCCGAGGTGGTGGCCCACCTGAGAATGGATTGTAGTTGTGGATGGCTAGTTGCCGCGGGTTGGTTTCAGTGATTGTGGAGTTCAAGGTTGCAGCCAGAGTTCTGCTTAGCTTGTAGGCTAGCGATCGATACGTGCGATTCGGATTCTCTTCCTTGAGAGTTGTGTCGTTGTTTTTGTTCTCTAGCAGTTGGTGTGTAAGGGGGTGAGTTTGTATGTGTGTTTTGATTAATGGTTGTTTTTTGTGCTGAGGTTTTTGCATTGATGCGGATGCTAATCCTCGAATTGGTATGGGGTTGTGCTGGAGCTCGTGCGACAAATTAGACAGTGGGGCAGATATGTCAGTATAAGGCCGTGCAATCATAGAATTACCAGTTTTGCATGGGTGCTTTCTGAGACTATTGGTTTGGTAGACAATTTCTATGAAGTTTTAAGGATGGTGTGCAAGACAGGGCCATGGTGCCGGGGAACAGCGCTACGGCATGCTAACTCAAATAAATTTTGGAGTCTGAGGTGGCGGTGAGTTTTCCAGGTCGGGTCGTCCCAGCCTTCAGGGCACAAGCAAGCCTAGGCAGTGGCAGTCATATACCCTTCGGCATATGGATCAACTTTCGTCCCTAGTTCATCCTGCAACGACGGGCACAGCACCGTGTCATAAAAAACCAACAGATCCGAGGGCAAACCTTGCGATCCGGAGAGCAAAATGAGCGAACGTCTTAAGGGTAAGGTCGCCCTCATCACTGGAGGCGCTGGGGGCTGCGGGTTAGCAGCATCTGAACTCTTCGCTGCCGAGGGGGCCTCGGTTGGCATCGTTGATCTTCCAAGCAGTCAGGGTGAGTCAGTCGCTGCGCGACTCCGTGACGCTGGGCACTCTGTAATTTTCGCACCTGCTGACGTTTCTAGCTCTGATCAGGTGTCACACGCGGTTCGATCTGTCGAGGAGGCGTTTGGTCCGATCACAGTTCTCATGAACCATGCTGGCATTCTTTCGGCTGCTCCTTTCTTGGAAACAACTGAAACGGAGTGGGACCGGATCATGGCTGTGAATGTGAAAAGCATGTTCCTCGTCACGAAAGCCGTGCTCCCTGGCATGCTCGCTGCTGGCGGCGGCAGCATTGTTTGCACTTCGTCCATTTCTGCAGTGGTGGGCACCCCCATGGAAGTGCTCTATTGCACCAGCAAAGGCGCCACTCACATGTTCGCGCGTGCCATCGCTGTCGAATTCCGGGATCGAGGCATTCGTTCCAATGCTATTTGTCCTGGGTTCATTGCAACTGCTCATGGACTGCGCGAAATCGACACTCTTAGCAAATACGGTGTCGATGTGACTGAAAGCGCCATTGCTGCGGCTCAAGGTAGGCTGTGCAAACCTGAGGAGGTGGCTAGCGCTGCTCTTTTCCTTGCAAGCGATGATGCAAGCTTCGTGAATGGAGCACATCTGTTTGCCGACAACGGCTACACCGCAATCTAATCAGAAGAAAAAATTGCAGGAGATTATCGTGAGCACGTCATCCAACAACATGCATATCAACGAGTTCGGCCTCGATCACGCTCACTGGCGCAACTGGGCAGGCAATCAGTCCTGTGTCCGCGCAGCTCGAGGTGCTCCGACCAATGAAGAAGAGCTCTGTTCGATGGTGAGTGATGCAACCTCAAAAGGCATGAACGTTCGTGTCGCAGGTTCAGGACATTCTTTCACTCCAGTTGCATTGACCAACGGATTGCACCTGACTTTGGGAAATATCAGGGGTGTTCGCAGCATCGACTATGAGCGTAAACGTGTGACCGCTTCAGCCGGTACCACCATGAACGAGTTCGGGCGCGCCTTGAAGGCTGCCGGGTTGTCTATGATCAACCAAGGCGATATTGACAGCCAGTCAATCGCCGGCGCACTGACAACTGGTACCCACGGCACAGGTATGCAATTAGGTAACCTGGCATCATCCATTGTCGGTATGAAGTTGATTCAACCCAACGGTAGCATGATTAAAGTCGACGAGGGCACCCCAGATCTGCTCAATGCCGGGCGTGTATCTCTAGGGGTGCTGGGCATCGTCTCCGAGATCACTCTTCAGGTTACAGATGCTTTCAATCTCCATGAGCGGATCTGGCGCGAAGATTTCGAAAGTGTGATGGAGAAACATGACGAATTGGCCAAGAAACACCGCCATTTCAGCTTCTTCTGGTGCCCATACGAGCAGAGCCGGCATTTCTACTGTTTGCCTGATACGGCCGCGACTTCGAAGTCGGGCCGCACTACTGATGTCTGTGAAGTAAAAGTGATGGATATCACCGACAGACCGCCGTTCGAGAGCCAGTTCGAGAAGGTGGCTTATAGTTCTGACGTCTACCCGATCGAGTACCTGCCCAATTTCCACGAGCTTGAATATGCCGTGCCGATTGCTTATGCCAAAGAAGCTCTCATGGCCGTGCGTAAAACCATGCTCGAAGATTTTCCGGAAGCCGTGTACCCGCTGGAGTATCGCTTCACGGCTGGTGATGGGGCTTGGATGAGCCCCTTCTTCGAGCAGGACAGTGCGACCATTTCTGTCTCCGGCGAGCCGGGCAAAGATTATTGGGGTTTTTTACGTGCAGTAGACGCGATCCTGCGTATGTACGGGGCCCGTCCTCATTGGGGAAAACTGCACTTCCTCACTGGTGAGGACGTGAAAGCGATCTACCCTCGTGCTAAGGATTTTCTGGCTCTGCGCCGCGAACTCGATCCAGAAGGTTTCTTCTTGAGCGAACACCTCGGATTGCTTTTCAAATAATGCAAAGCTACCACGTACGTCCACCAGTCAGATGATTTCACCTCCTACTCCTCAGTAAGCCTGGGGGGTAGCTTTAGGCCTGTATCAGGCCTTTTTTTCTCGGTGTATTATTATTTATTTGTAGTTCTTTTATTGTCTGGAGGGTTTGATATGATAAAAAGAAGACCGTTCAGTGGAATTCGTTCCGGTTTAAATATGCAGTTTGGCAGCGCTTTGGATGTTCAGCATGTCTCCCATGCTCGTGTTGGGTTCATTCTATTGGAAAACTTTTCACTGCTTTCATTTACACAGGCAATGGACGCTTTAGTAACAGCTAATCTCATTTGTAAAAATGCTTTTAGCACCAAGATATTTACTTTGGGTGGGGATTCTGTAATGAGTGATTTGGAATTGCCCATTCATCCCACAGAAAAGCTCAGTAGTGTCCATCTTTGTAATTTGAATCTCTTGCTAATCTGTGGGGGGTTCAGGACTCAGCTCGTCAGCAACCACCAGCTTCGTGATGTACTGGCAATGGTGTCGCAGCATGATATTGCGCTAGGTGGTTTGTGGAACGGCATGTGGTTTATTGGCGAGGCTGGGTTGCTAAATGGTTATAAGTGCGCTGTTCATCCAGAACACAAAGCAGCCCTCACAGAAACTGCCAAATATAGCCTCGTGACAAGTGAGAGTTACGTCGTGGACCGCGGCCGCCTCTCCGCTGCCAGCCCGGTAGGGGCATATTATCTTATGCTGGAGTGGATTGGGACCTTGCACGGGCGCACGCTCGTCGATCGGGTAGGCGAAATTCTCGCGTTTGAGGAATCTCGATTTCGCCGTCTCAGCCCCAGTGCGCACCAAAAAGTGAGCGAGCCATTACGAGAAATTATCAGCCTGATGGACGCTAACATTGAGGAGCCTCTGGAGCTGGATCAGATCGCCGCGTATGTGGGAATATCAAGGCGCCATATTGAACGGCTATTCAAGTGTCAGTTATGTACCAGCCCAACCCGATATTACATCGAGCTACGGATCATCGAGAGCAGACGGCTACTGCAGCATTCGGATTTGCCCATCGTAGAGGTCGCTGTAGCCTGCGGGTTTGTTTCGCCAAGTCATTTCAGCCGATGCTTCACTGCTTACTTCGGATATTCTCCCTCAAAGGAAACCCGTCATGGTCTCGTGAGGTCGGTCAAGAAAAAAGCAAGCTGAACTGCAGCCCTGAGCCTAGAGCCCAGGGCTGAGAACATACCTTGTCAGGCAGTCTTAGCCAAATAGTTTATGAACAGACGAAATAGCTCGGCGTTCGAAGAAATTTCCAAGCGCTGATAAATATTGTGCTTGTGCACTTTCACCGTACCTTCCGATATACCAAGGTTGGCCGCAATTGAAGAGCTGCTGTGTCCTTGCAAAATTAATTTGGATACATATCGTTGCGAGTCTGTCAATTGACCTTGAAGGATGTCCATGAAGGCGTCCTCTAGCACAGTGCCTGAGTTGACGGCCTCCGAGTGCACTTGTGGGAAGCTGATTTTACAATGCGCTTCGAAGGCTGACGCAATCACTGACTTGATATTGGAGAGATACTCCATTTCCTCATCGCTAAACTCTCCATTGTGCCGGTAGCGCATAACCGAATAGACCGCAGAAACTTGCGGGCGTAAAGGGATAATTATCCCTATTTCCTCCACGTTGGTGCCGTGCTCTGACGAAACGCAGGGATGCAAGTCCTTAGAAATAGAGAACCCTGACGAGAAAAAACTATCTGGGGCTAGCTCTGACATTCGCCACAGGCCCGCAGGATGATCGTTCACACATGCCACATAAAACGGATCAAGCAAATATCCACCTCTGATGTAGGCGCTCAAGGTCGATTCAGGGACCGTCCTGTTGTAGCCGTTGTGAACCAATACGGCGTTGCAGTTGAAACGAAAGATAAACCCACAACTCATGTCGAACTTCACTCTCGGCCTCAGTAGAGAGTCGATAGCGTCTCCAAAGCGAGTAGTACCCAACGAGGTTATGAGGTTTGATATTACCTCTGCGTCTGCAT
This sequence comes from Pseudomonas eucalypticola, assembly GCF_013374995.1. NCBI lineage: Bacteria > Pseudomonadati > Pseudomonadota > Gammaproteobacteria > Pseudomonadales > Pseudomonadaceae > Pseudomonas > Pseudomonas eucalypticola. The sequence continues at coordinate 2,298,056 of NZ_CP056030.1, forward strand.
TTAGCATTTCCCACCACTCTTTTCTTTATCTTGGTGCACCCACCCCTGCGCCAATGGTGCCTTTGTCAGTGACCATAGCCTTCAGCATAGAGCCTGGCTGCAAGACTGTGCAGCCTAAGAACATAACGCTCTGGGTGGTGAATTGCCAGCCTCATGGGAGGCTGGGGAGCGCGGAAGCCGAGCGATGCATTATGCTTGCCGGGCGGTGCCACCGGTGACGAGCGAGGATCGCTGAGGCGGAACATGAAGGTCTTCGCCAATGCCTCCCTTGCGACCCAGTTCCAGAGCCTTAGGAACCGCAAGCCAGTACGCGAGCGCCATGCCAATCAACCCACCGCTGAGCTTCCCAATGACCAATGGCAGGATGATATTGGGCTGGAAGTTAGCGGAAAAGGCCATGTGATCACCGAAGGTAAATGCTGCGCATACAGAGAAAGCAATCACAAGCACCTTATCCTTGGGGGGCATGTCTTCAACCAGGCGAAACATGGCTAGGATATTGCAGGATGCCGCTAGTATTCCCGCCGCTCCAACTGGTGAGAGTCCAAGGCGAGATGCCGCTGCCTCAATCGGCCTCGACAGAAAACGCTTAATCAGATGGACCATCGGGAACGCCCCACACAGCATGATACCAATGTACCCTGCGATCTCTAAAGCGTGGAACTGCCCTTGGCCGTCAGCGATGAGAGGAGCAAACCCCCACGTTCCGAAAATCGTGCTGAAAAACTGAGTAAAATATTCGACTATGGAAGCCACCAAAATCAGAGTCAGAGACGCATAAAGTAGTTTTCCAGTTATCAGGAAAAGTTTGACCATTATGTTTGTGAAGAGGCGCAGTGCACACGCTAGACCAATACAAAAAATGAAAAGTGGTAGTAGGTTTCTAACTATAATGGCGAAAGTAAAATGTAAGGCTTGTGTTGAGGCGCCGGTCGTAGCGACGTCCGGGCGAACGCTGATACCTAGGGCCTCTGTCATCAATGCTATTATCATGATGCTGACTGGGATGGTGAGCAGTCCAGCCATGATGCCCAACGCCATGTATTTGTGGTCAGCCTTGCGGAGCATTGCTAGGCCTACAGGGATAATAAAAATCACCGCGGCACCAGACTGGAATCCGGTAAAAAGCCCTAATATCCAAGTTTCTGGGCTCTGAGCTAGAGAGTGGGCCAGCTGATAGCCGCCCATGTCAGAAGCAATCAAAATAGGGGCTGCAATCCCTGGGTCCGCACCTAGATGTTGGAAGAAAGGCCCGATGAGTTTATTGGTGAATTGCGATATATAAGGGATGGATGCCATGATCCCTGCGACAGGGATAAATATCGGTCCAATACTGTGAATTCCAGCGGTGAATTCTTTGCCTAGCTCTGAATTCGAGCTGCACACTGAAGCAATGGCGCCAAGCACGGCACAGACCATAATTGCGTAAATTATGTAGGTTCCAATATTTTCCACTGCAGCTGCCTCTCTTTTGTAAGTTTGTTTTTGGCAGGTTAAGTTTATTGTGTTGTGGTTATTGTTTGTGTGCGGCCGCTTACTTTTTTGGTCGGCGATAATGCCCGAGCGCAATGCCCTCCAGTATTCGTCACCCACATGGATGATCATCTCGATAAAGCATGGAGAAGGTAGACTCTACTCTATTCTCATGTCCATATGCCGATCGGTATAGATCCGCCCCCTATATCAGGGTTTCACTGGCAGCTCCACTGTGTTGCGGACGTCCGAGTCCCCCCGTTTTAGAGCGCCTGGAAGCTGTTCGATAGCTAACGATACATCGATATTTTCGAAGATGAAATCTTGTCTTGTGGGCGTCGTAGAAGCTTTGAGGCTTCGATATATCTCCGAGCCCATTGAGCTTTTTTGTGTGGGAAAGGCTCTCGGTAAGGGGCAGATCGAAATCACAGTGTCTTGAGAATGGCCGCCATCTGGACAAAATGATGTGGTGTCTACAGAGGAATGCAATTTTCTGTCGCGTTTAATCGACCCTCCTGGGCTCCGTTGAAGAACAACGGCTACCATGTTTTGTCGCTAAATAACTATGCATTTTTTACTTTATTAGCGTGGCCGCTCAAGGGCTTAGGATGCATCGTTCATCGGTCTGGTTTGTATACTTTTTCAAAGTGATCGGCAGGCTCGATTGGAAAGATTTTTCCAGAGCTTATGAAGTGTTACTTAAGTAACTCCGCTGGCTCGGAAGTTTGGTGTAGGGTTAGGGGGTGACCAGTATTGCGGGTCGGAAATTGAGGCTTGGAAGGTTTGTGTATTTGGTCATTTGGATAGTGTGTTGCGAAGCTGAGTGTTTGGTTGCGTTAATTGATTGCGAGTCTTTTGTTATAGGCTGGATGTGATAAAAATTCGGAACTATTTTGAATAAGGTTCATCAGGGGGGCTAAGGCATATTGGTTTTTAGGATGGTAGGAAGTTTTAGTGCGCCTTGACGACGATGGGAGGGCGCTGCGAGGGTGACACCCGTCTGTAGTTGATCGGCGAAGCCGCGCAATTGAAAAGCCGTACGGGTTATTTCGCCGGCCAGGCGCGGGGCGCCCAGGTGGGTTTCCTCGTCGGCCAGGGGCACCAGAGTCTGCTGATGGGTTTCCAGTGCATCGGCCAGCGCCTGCAGCAAGCCAGCGCGCACTTGCGCCGAAGTGCTGCGCCTTGGCCAAACGCCGTCAAGCGCCTGTCCCGCGCAGGTCCCAGCGGGTGGGACTGCGCAGCAGGTGACGCCTACGGTTTCTGGCTCAGCAGGGGCTGTGCGCCGATCGCCGACCTTGCCCGTGCCACATCCTGGGTAGCAATGGCAGGCGCCGCATTGCCCCAGCTATTGCGGACGTACGTCAGCACCGCAGCGATGTCGCTGTCCCCAAGCTTCCAGTCAAACGATGGCATGCTCGCGCCTGTGGGGTTACCCACGGTCTCCACGGCCCGGCCTCCCTTGAGCACCGCGCTGATCAGGTTCGATCCCGTGGGCGTGCGGATCTGCGGATTGTCGGCGAAGGCGGTGACCATACCGGCGATGCCTTCGCCCTGGACCCCGTGGCACGCCATGCAGTTGGCTTCGTACACCTGTGCGCCACGGCCCATGGGCGCAACGCCGGCCTGCAACGCTGCTGGCGCCACCGCGCCGGATCCGGGCAGGGACTTGAGGTAGAGGGCGATGGCGTCCAGGTCCTCGCCGCGCAAGTACTGGGTAGAGTGTTCTACCACCTCGCCCATGGCGCCCGAAGCTACAGCCTGGTGGTTGCTGCCCAGCTTCAAATAGTCACGCACCTGTTCCTGGCTCCAGCTGCCCAGGCCCAGGTAGGCGTTGTTGGTGATCTCCGGCGCGTGCCCGCCCAACAGTTCTGCACCTTGCAGGTAGGCGCCGGTATCGCCGCCCAGCCCATTCTTGGGGGTGTGGCAGGCGGCGCAGTGCCCAGCGCCGTCCACCAGGTAGCGGCCGCGGTTCCAGGCCGCTGGCTGGTTGGGGGCGGGCAGATAAGGGCGGTTATCGAAGAACAGCAGGTTCCAGCCCACCATGGCCAGGCGGATGTTGTACGGAAAACCCAGGGTGTTAGCCGGTGCGGTCTGCTGCACCGGGGCAAGGGAGCGAACGTAGGCCCAAAGATCATACAGGTCGGCGTCGTTCATTTTCACGTAGGCGTTGTAGGGCATGGCCGGGTAAAGCTGTTGTCCGTCCGGGCGCTTGCCGTGACGCACGGCGCGGAAGAAGTCGCGTTCGGTCCAGTTGCCGATGCCGCTGGCGCGGTCGGGGGTGATGTTGGTGGAGTGGATCACGCCGAAAGGTGTCTGCAGGCCATAGCCACCGGCATAGGCGCGGCCGCCCGGTGCGGTGTGGCAGGCAGCGCAGTCCCCCTGGATGGCCACGTAGGCGCCACGCTGGATCGCCTGGGCGTCGGCCGCCGGGGCACTGGCTGCCTGCACGCTATCATCGGCCACGTCATCGGCGTGGGTGCTTCCGTTGAGGTACAACGCACCGCCCAAGGCCGCCAGCAAGGCCACTGCCAGGCCACTCAAAAGCTGTTTTTTCATGCTCCGTGCTCCTTATGCCTGCACCAGTGGGCGGGGGTTGGCCAGGTACTGTTCCTTGATGGCCTTGGCGGTCCATAGGGCCAGGGCGCCGATGGTGACCGTGGGGTTGAAGCCACCATTGTTGGGGAACGAAGAGGCGCCCAGCACGAACACGTTGTGCACGTCCCAGCTCTGCTGGTAGCGGTTCAGCGCGCTTGTTTTCGGGTCGGTACCCATGACCACGCCGCCGATGGTGTGGGACGAGTCGTTGGCGCGGAACGGCGTGTAAGGGTCGGCGGCAAAGTTGTAGGACTCGATGCGCGTGCCGCCCACTTCCTTGGCGATGGCTTCGCACTTCTGGCGCACGAACTCGCCCGAGCGTTTGTCGTTGAGGTTGTAGTCGTAGGTCATGCGCAGCAGCGGGCGCCCGTAGTTGTCCTTGTACACCGGGTCCAGGTCGAACCAGGCGTCCTCATGGGCGTAGCTGGTGCCCTGGCCCTGGATCATGGCCCAGTTCTGGTAGCTGTGCCGGAAGGCCTTTTTCCAGCCTTTGCCCCAGGCAGGCGCGCCCTTGGGCAGCACGCCGGCCATGCCGATGGGCAGGCCGCTGTTGGACAGCGACTGGATGCCCGCACCGCCGATGAAACCCAGGCCGGTGTGGTCGAAGTTGTCGGCGTTGAAGTCATCGATCTGGATGGCCAGGCAGCCGGTGTTGATGAACGGGTTGAGGTGCTCGTTCTCGAACCACAGGTAGGCATACGAAAGTGTCTGGAAACTGTAGTTGCGGCCGATCACGCCTTGCCTGGTGCGTGGGTCGTAGGGTTGGCCGATCCCGGACAGCAGCATCAGGCGCACGTTGTCCAATTGGTACGCGGCGACGATGACGATGTCGGCCGGCTGCTCGCCCGCCACGCCATCTTTGCCGATGAAGCTCACGCCCGTGGCCGTCTTGCCGTCGGCGGCCTTGTTGATGTGCAGCACTTCGGTATCGGTCAGCACTTCGAAGGTGGGCTGGCGCATCAGCGCGGGCACCACGCAGGCGTTGGGGCTGCTCTTGGACCAGTTGCCGCAGCCGAACAGCTGGCAGTAGCCGCAGTAGGTGCAGGGGCCCATGCGCACGCCCAGGGCATTGACGTAGGCGCGCGAAATGGTGCCCGCCGGGACCGGGAAGGGGTGGTAACCCATCTCGGTGGTTTTACGGGTAAAGATGTCGTTCCAGTGGCTGGGTACCAGGGGCGGGGTGGGGAAGTCGCGGCTGCGCGAGCCTTCGAAGGGGTTGCCACCGGGGATGACCGTGCCGTTGATCACGCCGGCCTGGCCGCTGGTGCCGGCAATGCGCTCGAAGCGATCGTAGAAGGGTTCCAGCTCATCGTAGGTGATGCCCCAGTCCTGCACTTGCAGGCCGGGCACCAGCTGCTGCTTGCCGTAGCGCTCCACGGTCTTGCTGTAGGGCTGGAAGTCGAACGGGTTGAAGCGCCAGGACGCCGCCGCCCAGTGAGTGCCGGCGCCGCCGACGTTGTAGCCCAGGGTCAGGTTGCTCCACTCGCGTACCGGCAGTGCCTGTTGGTTGGCGTTGTTGCGCACGGTGTAGGTTTCCAGCCTGGGCGGCTGCAGGATTTCCTTGCGCGTGGCCCAGCGCAGTTCATCGGTGTCCACCGAAGGCGGGAAGTCGGTGGCGGTGTCGCGCCAGACGCCGCGCTCGATGGCTACCACCTTGAGGCCCGCCCGGGCCAGTTCTTCGGCAATCACGGAACCGGACCAGCCCAGGCCGATCACTACCACGTCCGCTTTGGGTCTTGCGTTTGCCATCGGTCAATCCTTTGTGCGCGCAGCCGGGCGCCGTGCCGGGCTGACAAAAAGAGGGGGGTATCAAGAGCAGGGTTGACCTGTATCAGGCGCGGTCGAGCAGGCTCACCGGCTCCAGGTTCAAGGCCATGCCTTTCTTCTGCAGGTAGGGGCGGTAGTCATAGCGGGCGCCGGGGAAGCCGATCAGCTTCCAGCCCACCATGCCACGGTTGCCGCCGTACAGCGGGTCGGCCAGATAGCCCTCGCGCACGTTCTGCAGCAACAGGGCGAAGAAGTCGGCGGGTGCGGTGTTGGCCAGGGCCAAGGCGCCGCTTTCCATGGCGTGCAGCAGTTCGTCCTGGGTGTCGCCGTCCAGGGCGCTGAAGGGTTTGCCGTAGCGTGCCTGGGTGTAGCTGCCCAGGTCCTTCAGCCCGCTGCGGTAGCGTTGCGCGGGTGTTTGTGCAAACTGCGGGCCTTGCTCGGGCGTGCCCGCCACCACGGGGCCCAGGCGGTAGACGCTGGCCGCCTGGCCGAAGTCGCCGGCCAGTTCGCGGTCGATGAACTCGACACAGCCGGCCTGGCTGGCGCCCATGCCCAGTTCATCCTCGGGAATCAGACGGTCGAAAACAGCGGCGACCTCACGGGCCTCTTCTGTCGTCAGATACAGCAGCCCGCCGCTGCGTGGGGGCCGGGGCAGGGCGTCAGGGCGGGTGCCCACGGGCATCGGGGTGTGGGCGTTGATGACACTGGCCCCCGCAGTGCTGGCCACACCCAGTGCAGTCAATTGCACAATCGAGATCAAGGCATCTCGTCGATTCATGGTGTTGCTCCTCAGGTATCACGAAAGGCAGTACGCTGCTGCCTGACCGTCCGCAAGGCTCTGGGACAGGCACGGTGGGCGAGTCTAGGGGTGCGGCATATCACCGCGCTACTCACTCTTTGACGTGTTTCCTTCAAGCCCGATTGAGGCGGGCGCTCGCCAGGAAGCAGCCATTGCCCTACAAATGATAGGATTCACGGCTTTCGCCTTTCCTGTTCCGGACACGTTCACGCCATGGTCGACCTGCCTGCTGAAACCCCCGACTTGCGTCGCGCCACGGTCACGCTCAGTGATGTCGCGCGGCTGGCGGGCGTGGCGCCCATGACCGTGTCGCGCTACCTGAACCAGCCCGCCACCGTCAGCAGCGCTACCCGCCTCAAGGTGCAGCGCGCCATCGAACAGACCGGTTATGTGCACAACCGCCTGGCAGGGTCGCTGCGTTCCAACCGCACGCGGCTGGTGGCGGTGGTGCTGCCCATGGTCACCAACCCTCTGTTCTCCGACACCTTCCAGGCCATCAACGAACGCCTGGCGCAGGCCGGCTACCAGGTGCTGCTGGGCGTGTCGGGCTATGAGCGCGAGCAGGAGCAGGAGTTGCTGGAGGTCATTCTCAGCCGCCGGCCCGACGGCATCATCCTCACCGGCACCCTGCACACCCCGGCCAGCCGCAACCGCCTGCGCGCCGCTGGCGTGCCTGTGGTGGAAACCTGGGACCTGAGCGCCGAGCCCATCGACATGCTGGTGGGCTTCTCCCACGAGCAGGCGGGGCGCGAGGTGGCGCGCCACCTGCTGGGCCTGGGCTATCGCCGGTTTGCGCTGCTGGGCGTGGACGACCCCCGTGGCCAACGGCGGGCGGCCAGCTTTGTCCAGGCCTTGGCAGAGCAGGGGATCGACGCCGTCGCCCAGCGCGTCTTTGCCGGCGCACCGTCCCTGGCCCAGGGCCGCGAAGGATTGAGTGCATGGCTCACGCCAGCGCCGGGCCCCGGCGAACAGCCATTGATGGTGGTGTGCACCTCCGACACCATCGCCCAGGGCGTGCTGACCGAGGCCGCAGCGCGAGGTATTGCCGTGCCGGAGCAGGTGGCGGTGATGGGCTTTGGTGACATGGCGTTCGCAGCACACACCTTCCCGGCCCTGTCGACGGTGCGCATCGACGGCGCGCTGATGGGGCACACGGCGGCGCAGCGCTTGCTGGACCGGCTACAGGGGCTGCCCTGCGAGGCCGTGGTCGAGGACATTGGCTTCAGCCTGGTACAGCGGCAGAGCACGGCCACCCTTCGGTGATATCGCTATCATTTTGACGTGTTTCCCTCAAATCTGCGTTTAGTGCTTGCCATGAAAACCGCCTGAGCCTACTTTTTTGCCCATGAATGGTAACGATACCATCGTGTGTTGAAGTCGCCTCAGGATAAAAACAATGTCAACCATCACCTGTATTCGCACGCTGCGCCTGCCCCAACGCCCCAAGCTGATCTGGCTGGAAATCGAGACCGACGAGGGCCTTACCGGCCTGGGGGAAACCTTTCGCGGCGCCGCCACCGTGGAGGCGGCCATCCATGAGCTGATCGCCCCCGGACTGATCGGTCGGGACTCGCGCCAGATCGAAGCGATTTCGCTGGAACTCACCACCCCTTATGTCGGCTATCACAGCGCCAGCGCCGAGATTCGGGCCGCCAGTGCCGTGGACATCGCCCTGTGGGACCTCAAGGGCCAGCGCCACGGCATCCCGATCCACGAAGCACTGGGCGGCGCCTGTCGCGACCGTATCCGGGTCTACAACACCTGCGCCGGCTACGAATTCAACACCCAACAGGGCGCTCGCCGCGAGATCACCGACGCGGACCGGGCCCAAGGCCCTTATGACGATCAACTGGCGTTCAGCCGCGACGCCGGCGCCCTGGCGATCAGCCTGGTGGAAGAGGGCTACACCGCGATGAAGATCTGGCCCTTCGATCAATTTGCCCGCCAGGCCGGCGCCAACAGCATCAGCCTGGCGGACGTGCGCAAGGGCTGCGAGGCGTTCCGCCAGATCCGCGAGGCGGTGGGTGATCGCATCGAGATCATGTGCGAGCTGCACAGCCTGTGGGACAGCGCGGCCGCCTTGCGCATCTGCCAGGCGCTGGAGGCGTTCGACGTCTATTGGGTCGAAGACCCACTGTGCAAGATGGACGACGCCCAGGCCCTGGCCGACCTGCGCCGTCGAACGCGGGTGCCGATCTGCGCCAGCGAAACCCTGGGCGGCAGCGTGGCCTACCGCGACCTGCTCAACGCGGGCAGCCTGGATTACCTGATGCTGGACCTGGTGTGGTGCGGCGGCTTCACCGAGGCGCGCAAGATCGCCGCCCTGGCCCAGGCCTACAACAAGCCGTTGGCACCCCACGATTGCACCGGGCCGGTGGCGCTGTATGCCGGTTTGCACCTGGCCCTGCATGCGCCCACGGCGGTGCTGCAGGAGGTGGTGCGGGCCTCGCTGTCGACTTGGTACGGCGAGTTGGTCACGCACCTGCCGCAGATCGTCGATGGCGTTGCCCTGGCGCCCACGCGGCCTGGCCTGGGCACGGCGCTGCGCCCTGAAACCCGGCGGCTTGCGGGGGCGATCATTCGTGAGACACGCAACTGACGTCCACCTTCCGGGAACGAGAAGACAATGAAAAAAACAGATTCTCTGCGCCGTTTCATCTCCCAGCACCGCCGCTACGAAGTCATCGCGTTGCTGTTCATCATGATGATCATCAATCAGGGTGACCGCGCCACCCTGTCGGTGGCCGGGGCCAGCGTGTCCGCCGAGCTGGGCCTGAGCCATGGCGAAATGGGCTGGCTGTTCTCGGCGTTTGCCTGGGCCTACATGCTGCTGCAACTGCCCGGTGGCCTGGCCATCGACCGCTTCGGCAGCATCAAGGTGCTGGGCGTGGCAATCATCGTCTGGTCGCTGTTCACTGCCGCCATCGGCAGCGTTGCGCTGATGCCGGTAGGGGTGGCGTTCGTCGCGGTGTTCGCCTTGCGTTTCATGGTGGGCGTGGCCGAGGCGCCGTGCTTTCCGGCCAACAGCAAGATCGTCTCGCTGTGGTTCCCTACCGCCGAGCGTGGCACGGCCACGGCCATCTTCAACGCCTCGCAGTATTTCGCCGCAGTGGTGTTCACGCCCTTGCTGGCGTGGATTTCCACGCGCTGGGGCTGGCCGTGGATTTTCTACGTGATGGGCGTGGCCGGGGTGCTGATGGGCCTGGTGTTCATCTGGCGCATCAAGACGCCGGTCGATCACCGCGCGCTGAGCCCCGAAGAGCTCGAGGTGATGCGCCAGGGCGGGGCTGGCCTGCAGGAGCAGCCAGCCAGCCAGGGCAAACAAGCGTGGCGCGCAACCTGGGCCAGTGCCAGGCAGCTGTTAGGGCAGCGCATGTTCCTGGGCATTTACCTGGCGCAGTTCTGCATCAGCACGCTGACGTTCTTCTTCCTCACCTGGTTTCCGGTGTACCTGGTGCAACAGCGCGGGCTGTCGATCCTCAACGCCGGCCTGCTGGCCGCGGTGCCGGCCATCTTCGGCTTCATTGGCGGTATCAGCGGTGGCCTGGTGTCGGACTGGATGCTGCGCAAGGGACTGTCGCTGACCCTGGCGCGCAAGTTGCCGATCTTCATCGGCATGGCGCTGTCGATGAGCATGATCCTGTGCAACTACGTGCAGACCGATGTGCTGGTGGTGCTGTGCATGGCCCTGGCGTTTTTCGGCAAGGGCATGGGCGCCCTGGGCTGGGCGATCATCGCCGACGTCTCGCCCAAGCGCAGCGCCGGCATGAACGGCGCAATCTTCAACACCTTCGGCAGCGTGGCGGGCATCGTCACGCCGGTGGTGATCGGCTACATGGTGCAGTCCATGGGCTCGTTCAACGGCGCGGTGGTGTACGTGGCGCTCAACGCGGCGGGCGCGTTCGTCAGTTACCTGTTTATCGTGGGTCCATTGCAGCGGCCCGATGAGCCAGCGCCCACCGCGCCGCCCGAGGAGGGGCTGCTGCCTGCGCCGGCCCGCTGATTTCACGTTTCATCCCACAAGGAAAATAAAAAAGATGCTGAATCGACGACATTTCTGCCGTAACGCTGTGCTGGCAGGGGGCGCCTTTGCCCTGGCTGGCAGCCCCCTGGCCCAGGCCGCCACCAAGCTGCACGCCGGCCAGCCGCTGACCGAGGTGGCCAGCCTGGACTGGCTGTGCAACGCGGTGGCACTGACCTCTGACGGGCGCCTGTTCGTGGGGTTGCCGCGCTGGCCAGGCTTCGAGCAAACCCCCTCGATTGCCGAAGTGCTTGCGGATGGCACGCTCAAGCCATTCCCGGGTGGGGACTGGAACGCCTGGGCACCGGGCAAGCCGGGGAAACAGGCGCTGGTGAAGATCAACACCATTCATATCTTCGACGACGACACCCTGTGGGCCATCGACCAGGGGGAGGATGCCGGCCCGAAGGGCATCAACCTGGCGCAGAAGATACTGCAGTTCGACACCAGGACCGGCAAGCTGCTGCGCAGCATCAGCCTGCCGGCCAGCGTGCTGCCTGCCGGTGGCAACCTCAATGACCTGCGCCTGGACGCCGGGCACGCCTACATCACCGATTCGGGCCTGGGTGCGATCATTGTCGTCAACCTGCGCACCGGTGCCTCGGCACGGCGCCTGGCGAAGCATCCTTCCACCAAGATGCTGCCCGAGCGCCGGCCCATCGGCGAGGATGGCCAGGTATTGCTGATGCCCGATGGCAGCGACCATCAGGTGCATTCCGACCCCATCGAGATCAGCCCCGACGGCAAGTGGTTGTACTACCAGGCCCTAAGCGGCCCGTTGTGGCGCGTGCCGACCGCTGGGCTGCGTGACACCCAGTTGTCGGAACAGGCGCTGGGCGAGCAGGTGGAGTTCGTCTACGACACCGGCCCGCTCACCGGCACCGGCATCGACAGCGCCGGCAACCTGTACTTCTCCGAGTACGACAAGCCGCGCATCACCGTGTTGTCGCCCGATGGCGCGCTCAGGGTGGTGGCTGAAGATCCGCGCCTGTGGAACCCCGATGCCCTGTTCATCTCGCACCGCCGCGAGCTGTACATCCCGGTACCGCAGAGTGCACGCATGGCCGCCAACCGTGGGCCGGGCGGCGTCGACGCGCTGCAACGGCCCTTCAAGATCTTCAAGGTGCAACTGCCGACGACCCTGGGCAGCCGCGAGGCCGTGCCGGCGTTGACGGGCGCTGCGCTGCCAGGCTGAACCCCGGCGTGGCTGGGCCACGCCTTTCTTCTACGAACTGCCGCCCGTGCCCCTTGGCACGAGGCGGCGTGCTGCGCCCGTTTTCCATCCAACCAGAGAACAATACCCATGAAAATCACTCTGCCTTTCGCTGCCTTGACCTTTGCCGCCCTGCTGCCAGCCCTAGCCAGCGCGCAGACCGCCGCCGTGGTCAACCAACCCAACGTGACCACTGCCGCTGCCCTGCAACTGGCCGACCGGGCCACGCACATGGCGGCTGCGCAGCACATGAACATCTGCATCGCCGTGACCGACGCCGATGGCCACCTGCTGGCCTTCACTCGCATGCAGGGCGCCTACGCCGGTTGCGTCGAGGCCTCGATCGCCAAGGCCACCTCGGCGGCACGGTTTGCGATCAACACCATCACCTTCTATGACCTGGCACGCAAAGAGAACCTGGCCATCGGCACCATCCCCGGGATCCTGCCGGCGGTGGCCGGGGTGGTGCTCAAGCATGACGGCGCCGTGGTGGGGGCCGTGGGTGTCAGCGGTGCCACCGACCTGACCGAACAGAAACTGGCCGAAGACGTGGCTGCCACGTTCAACTGATGGGATGAATGGCCGTCGGGGCAGGGCGTGAACCGGCCCCGACGGACGTGAGGTAGACCCTTATGACCTATTTGATCCAACCCACGCGCCTGCCCCCTGGCGTGGTCGTGGCGGGGCTGGCCGCGACTTGGCTGGCGGCGCTGTACGCGGGCTTCGTCCAACACAGCCTCGCGGACTTTGCGGCCTGGAGTGCCAGCGGCTGGGCGCTGCTGGCCTTGGGTTCGGCGCTGTGGCTCACGCCGCAGCAGTTTGTGCCGGGCTACCTGGTGTCGTTGTTGGCCTTCCTGATCGCCTGGCGGGTGGCGGCCATGAACGACGCCTGGCTGCTGATGGGCGTCGCCAGTGTGACGGCGGTTCTGTTGCTGCTGCAGTTCATCGACTGCGTGGCCGCGGACTGGAGGAGCCTGCGCGGCCAGTCCCAGGCGTGGCTGGGCACCCTGGCCTGGCAGGCCACGGTGGTGCGCTTGGGCTTCGGGCTGAACGAAATCGGCCACTCGACCGAGAAAATCTTTGCCGGCATGGGCTCGTTCCACACCTTGGTGCACGGCTTCCAGGGGCTGGGGTTGGGCGCGTATGCCGGGGTGTTCGTGGTGATGGGCGGTCTGATCGAGTTGGCCTCGGCGATCAGCGTCGGCCTGGGCCTGTTCGCCCGCCTGGGGCGGCAGTCAGCCTGGTGTATTTCCTGGTGGCCACTGTCGGTTTCGGCGGTGAATGGACGCGCGGCTATGCCTGGGCATCACCGGGTGGCGGCGGCTGGGAATACGTGATGATGTTGCTGGTGGTGTTCACCGGTGTGCTGATGACCGGCGCGGGGCGGTTTTCCATCGATGCCTGGCTGTTGCGCCAGAGCTGGCTGCCTGGTTGGGCGCAGGGGCTATGCACTAACGCTTACGGTAAACAAGTGGCGGACTACCTAACCACATCACGACACCGCTGAGGACGGCAATCACTCGACGCGCCCAGCCACCCCTACCCCCGGCAATTGCTGGCTGCCGCCTTTGCGTCCGGCACGCCGGCACCGGTCGCGCTGGCCGATGTTCGAAAGTCCAGACTCTGAAGCATCTGAACCCACCTACGTAAGGGAGTCTCGTGATGGCATAGTTTTAAGCAATCTCGGGTGAAGCCTTGTATGTGATCATCGAGGCCCTCATCTAAACACAAGGTAAGGGGCACCCACGGTTAACTGACTGGCTGATGGTCGACGTAGTGTAAGTACTATACACGTGGGGCGCGGGGCAGGATTTGGTCAGTGGTCAACGGTTTATAAAAGGTTTCGAGTCTGGCATAGTCGGGGCTACTTTCATCAGGCGTCTAAGCGCATAACATTTCTTATTTGTAGTTTGGATGCGCATGCGCTCCTTGAGGTGCTCAGGACTTCCTATGGATGTTGTAGGGTTTCTGCTGAGAGCACTCCCTCTCAAGAAATAATTTCGCTCTGCCGAAATGTCAATGCATGGGTTATGCGAATGGTTAGTTATAAATCAAGCTAAATTTTTATTTCTTATACAAGAAGGTTGATGTGGGGGCTATGGATGGGGTGGCGGCTTTAGGAAAGGCTGGTTTTTTATGGTTGGATTGTCAATGGTTGCTCATATGTCGAGCACCGTTTTTTTTTTGATAGGTCGCCAAGTACTTGAGGAGCCTGGCGACCGCTCATCTTCAGGCTTTTAAATTCCTGTGTTTTTAAGGTTCGCCATGCTGGTGGTGGGTAAGTGGGTTCCGTCAAAAGGTGTCAGATGCAATCTCTTGCTGCGGTTCATGAAGTAATATAGTGCGCCGGGGATTATCAGTGCGGGCAGCCAGGAAATGTCGGTGCCAATGATTTTATCAATCGGCCCCTTGTAGAAGGATAGCTCCATGAACGGAATTTGCACGATTACAGTTATTGCGTAAATAAACAACGTGTTCCAGTTTATTTTTCCGTAAATTCCTTCGCTGTCGTACATCGCGGGTACGCTATAACGACCTTTGCGAATTAGGTAGTAGTCTACTAGGTTGATTGCGCTCCAAGGTACTAGTACATAAACCTGTGCGATGAGTATGTCGCTGAAATAGGCGTTGAAATTGTATTGGGCCGCAATTGCAATTACGGTTACAATGATTGCGACGACAGCCATAATTGAGAATTTGGTCAGTAGGCTGATCCGTGATGTGCCATTGAAACCGGTAAAAATAGTTACGGTGGACATGTAGGAGCTATATAGATTCATTACGTTCCATTCTAGAACTCCGATGATAATCACATAATAGGCCAAGCTTTCATAGCCTGGGAAGAGTTTGGCGATTGCGCTGCCGGGATCGGTTGTCACATCTATTGCAGAGGCAGCCATTACAGCTCCCAAGAGCATAAGTATTGTGGAGCCTACGACAATTCCGAGATAGCTGTACCAAAAAGTAGAACGCGTAGATATAGAAGATGGCAGGTATCGGGAGTAGTCTGCCACATATGGACCGAACCCTAACGTCCAGGATGCGGCTTGCGTTACTACTAGACAGAATGTAGCAAATTTGAAGGTGCTTCCTGACAGCAGCCAAACCCCTTCAGGCAACCCATGTTTCAGAATGGCATATGCCGCCAGCGTGAAAATAATGCTCGATATGGCACTCATCCACGCGCCAATTCGATGTATCAATTCATAGCCAACGAAGCCGACTATTAGCGTTAACGCACCAAACAGGATGATCGCATTGTTGTCCGATACGGGTACCACCGCCTTGATGGAATCCCGCATCACCACACCATTAGCAGCTGTGAAAAGAATGTAGGCGATTACTACAATTGCCAATGGCACGCCGGCACCGATAACTCCGAACTGCGCACGACTTTGGATCATTTGAGGGATCCCGAGATGTGGGCCTTGAGCGGAGTGCGCTGCCATAAAAATAGATCCAATCAAATTACCTATGATTAGGCCAATGAATGTCCAGCCAAGATTTAAGCCTGCAACAATACCTAGTGCCCCGATTACCATGGTGGTTACTTGCATGTTAGCACTGCACCAGACGGTGAACAGTCTCTTGACCGAGCCATAGCGTTCATTCTCTGGAATGAACTCGACGCTTCTATTTTCGATTTCCATCTGCTTATGCACCTCGCCAAGGATATTGTGGGTTTTAGATTTTTGGCAGTGTCAAATTGATAAGGCATTGCTAGCTATAAACGGACTAGTCTTTTTCGTTCATGGGGGTGAGCCCCGAGACGTGTTTTGGCAGTGCGCTAGGCGAAGCGATCATGCCTGGCCCCTGCGTATTCATGGTTGAACACCTAGGCGCCCCATTTCGGCACCTATCAATACCACCGGTGGTCTGGTCAACCTGCCGGTCACTCATCCTATGAATTTTCGCGATTATTTTGTCGAAAACTGGTAAGCAAAAACTAAGGTAAGTCGCGGTAGACGTCTATATACCTGGGGATATAGGCCGGAGCAATCTGCTCGCCCAGGAATAGGTGGAGCGCGTCTCAATTGAGGAAGAAAGAGAGGGCAGTGGGCTATGATGGCGAGGCGTTGCAGATTTTCGGAGGAGGGCGTGGCGGTGACGTCGATCTGTTCATCCTAATCCACGGCAGGTGGCAGCCCCGCGTCGGCGACCGCCTAATGCTCTATGGAGTGACCTGGGCCTTTGTTCGGGTACCGCATGGTGAAGCACTACGGAATTGGTTCTCGTTGAGGTACGACTGTTCAAGAGCTCTGCTCGATTGCTGGACGTTAATCACCTGTAGTTACTCAGGACAATGTGGAAAGGACCAGGCGCTCAAGTGCTCCAAACTGGAACGCCTAGCCTCATTCATCCTGGCTTCAGAATTGCGATTGAACCTGCAGGCCCACCACCACGGCATTGTCCACTTCACGCACGCCATCAGGATTTTTGATGTACTGCAAGCTCGGCATCACGTTCAACCACCGGGTGGCCTGGACGCCGTAGTTCAGCTCGGCCACATATTCGGAATGCTGCTCAGGCACGTACCCGGCATCGTCGTAGCTCAGGCCGCTTTGCGCGTTGGCTGTCCTGGCGTTGCGCAGGAACAGCGAACTGGCATGCACACGGGCGACCCCCAGGCCCAGGGTGTCGGTAGGTCGGGCATCGAACGGGCCTTTGTAGACCAGCGCAAGCTTCTGGTAGCTGTCTACCGCCGTGGTGGCGCGGTCCTGGAAGGTGGCGCTGGCGTACAGGGTCAGGCCGCGGTTGGCATCGCCGTTGACCGAGGTCAGTTGTTGCTTGCCCACCAGCCACATGCCATGGCGGCTGTCGACGCTGCGGTAGTCGTTGCCCGTGAGCGCCGCCGGTTGGTTGTCGGCGTCCTTGTAGACGTGCGGCGCATTCACGTTGCTATGGTAGTAGCCCAGGCGGTATTCGCCGGGCAGTTGGTTGACGCTAGGCGTCCACACCAACTCCACCGGTACGAAAGTGCCCTGAGTGCCGGCCCCGTTCAGCTTGAAGCCGTTGTCGTTCTCAAGGGTGGAGGGATTGACGTTGAAGGCGCCGATCTGGGTATAGACCGAGTCGCTCAAACGGTAGCGCACGCGAGCCGCCCATTGGCTGATGGGGCCGTTGTAGATGCTGTTGACGTAGTTGCCCGGCTGCGAGCCGCAGAACGCCAGGTTCTGGAACAG